>NZ_CAUQLJ010000001.1:0-352367 GCF_963519125.1 uncultured Stenotrophomonas sp.
GTAGTGTGGCTCAAGCCATGCGAGAGTAGGTCATCGCCAGGGTTTACACCCAAAAACCCCGCTGCTCACGCAGCGGGGTTTTTTCTTTGCCTGCGTTCTGGGGTCATGCCCTACCGCGCCGATCACCACCCCAGCGGTCGATTGGGATGCGACCCTACCGGCGCACGTTGCCCGCCAATCGGTAGGGTCGGTTCCCAAACGACCGCCGATAACGGTGATCGGCACGGTGACGCATGGACCAGAATCGAAATGCGATGCCTCCGATTACCGGAACACCGCCACCGCTGCGGCCAACGCTTCGGCTTCCTGCTCCAACTCCCTTGCCGCTGCACTTGCCTCTTCAACCAATGCCGCGTTCTGCTGGGTCGCGTGGTCCATCTGCACGACGGTCTGGTTGATCTGGTCGATGCCGCCAGCCTGCTCGTGCGAGGCCGCAGCGATGCTGGCCATGATCTCGCTGACCGACGCCACGCTGCCGACGATGTCCTGCATGGTGCCTCCGGCTTCCCTGGCCAGGCGCGCGCCGTCGGCCACTTCGGTGACCGAGGTGTCGATCAGCGTGCGGATCTCGCGGGCCGCCTCCGCGCAACGCTGGGCCAGGGCACGCACTTCGCTGGCAACCACCGCGAATCCGCGGCCCTGTTCGCCAGCGCGTGCCGCCTCGACTGCAGCGTTGAGTGCGAGGATGTTGGTCTGGAAGGCGATGCCATCGATCACGCCGGTAATGTCACCGATCCTGCGTGATGCGCGTTCGATCCCTTCCATCGTGGTGACCACTCGACCCACCACCGTGCTGCCCCGCTCGGCAATGTCCTGTGCGCCGTGTGCGAGGGTGCTGCCCTTGCCCGCATGCGCAGCATTCTGGCGAACGGTAGCGGTCAGCTCCTCCATGGAAGAAGCGGTTTCCTCGAGATGGGCTGCCTGGCGCTCGGTGCGCCCGGAAAGGTCGTCGTTGCCGCTGGCGATCTCACCGGCGGCCGTGTTGATGGCCGCAGCGCTGTGGCGGATGCGCTCGACCATCGCGCTCAGCTGTTCGGCTGTCGCGTTGGCGTCGCGCTGCATGGCGGCAAACGAACCTTCGTACTCGCCGTGCATGCGGCGGCCAAGATCGCCCTGGGCCAGGCCAGCAAGCACGTGCCGGACATCGCCCACCGTGGCGCCGACACGCTCCAGCAGCTGATTGATGCCACGGGTCAGGCCGCACATGAATCCAACACCGTCCGCGTCATGCGGCAGGCGGCGATCCAGGTCGCCACGGCTGGCGGCCTCGACGATGTCCGAGACCGCATTCTCAAGCAGCAGCTCCTCGGTCCGGTCATGCCACTCCACGGCAAAGCCCACGCGCGCGCCGGCGTTGTCGAACATCGGCGTGACCACCTGCGCGAAATGGACTGGTCCAATGCGCACGCGACCATGATGGGTTGCCTGCAGGGTGTTCAACAGGCCCCGGATGCGATCCGGATTGGCATGGAAGCGGTGGATGCTGGTACCGACAAGGCGGTCGGCGTCGAAGTCGGGGAAGGCCGCACGCAGGCTGGCCTGCTGGTGGCGCAGCAGGCGCACCACGGCCGGGTTCGCGTAACGGATGACATGCGTGGGATCGGCGATCATCAGCGCCGTCTGCGAGACCTCCATTGCCTGGCGCACATTGCAGTCGTCCGCGACGCCGGCTGCGTCAACATCAGGTTCGGCCTGCAGCGGGTGCAGTCGATCCGTGAGGCTGCGAACCTTGGCCACCAAGGCCGCTTCACGGCGGTACTGCCGGATCGCCAGCGTCAGCAGGGTGCCGCCGGAGACCGCAAGCAGGGAGTAGATGGAGAGAGATGACATGAAAGCTCCTGGAAGAGAAAGCCGCGCCGGCCGCGTCGACGCGGCGAAGCACGCTTCTTCCTGGAAGCCGGATCACACGCGGCTTCGCAATCAACGGAGCAGGCGACAACACAGGCGCAACCCGTGTGCCTGCATCATCGGTATCGGTCACATCCCTGCACTATTGAGTGCGACACGGTGTCGCAGGGACGCGAAAGCTACGTCGCCAGGAACCGCGCGATCACATCCGCCACGATCTGCGGGTGCTCCATATGCAGATGATGGGTACCCGGGAACACGTCCAGGCGGCCATCGCGCAGCAGCTTGATGCGCTCGCTGCGCAGGGGCTCGGGGTAATAGGACTGCGCCGGGCTGGCGTAGATGACCTGGGTGGGGCATTCGATCGCGGCCAGCAGGTCGTCGATCTGCGCTTCACTCAGCCGCATGGCGGTAGGCAGCATCAGGCGCTGGTCGCTGCACCAGCTGTAGCCGCCTTCGACCGGCATCACGCCGCGCTCGACCAGCAGGCGTGCGCAGGGTTCGCTGAGCTGGTTGGCCATCATCCGCGCACGGACCGGCGCCGCCAGGTCGGCAAACACGCGCAGTTTCTTCGACGGCAGTGCACGCACGGCACGCACGTGGTCACGCAGCCGCTGCGCGGTTTCATCTTCGGGTCCACGCAGGCCGCCGAGTGCTTCGATGGCGACCAGGCGCTCCACGCGCTCGGGCGCGGCCGCAGCGGTGAGGCTGGCGATGCCTGCGCCCATGGAATGACCCAACAGGATGAAGCGGTCCCAGTCCAGCGCATCGGCCACGTCCAGGACATGGCAGATCGCGCCAGGCGTGTTGTACTGCGTGCCGTACGGCAGGTGGGCGCTGTGGCCGTGGCCTGGCAGATCGATGGCTACCAACTGAAGGTCCGGCAGCGCATCGGCCAGCGGTACGAAGCTGGCAGCGTTGTCGAGCCAGCCATGCAGCGCCAGTACGCGTGCACCGTCGGTTGCGCTGGAGCGCAGTCCGGCCACAACGCTGCCGTCGACCGGCAGGGTGAACGGTTCCAGCGTCATGCCAGCGCCGCGATGCTCAGCCGCGAAAGCGCCAGGGCGTGCGCGGGGTCGGCATTGAGGCAGGGGATGTAGCGCATCTGCGCGCCACGCTCGGCGACGGTTTCGGTAAAGCCCATTGCCACTTCTTCCAGGGTTTCCAGGCAGTCGGTGGCAAAGCCAGGACAGACCACGTCGATGCGCTTGATTCCGCGTTCGGCCATCGCCCACAGGGTGGGTTCGGCATACGGCTGCAGCCACTTCTCGCGACCGAAGCGCGACTGGTAGGTGAGCTGCCAGTCATCGTCGCCCAGGTCCAGCGCATGCGCGATCGCCTTTGCGCTGGCTTCGCAGCGCTGCGGGTACGGATCGCCGGCATCGGCCAGGCGCTGTGGAATGCCGTGGAAGGAGAACACCAGGCGCTCGCCGCGCCCGTGTTCGGCCCACCATCGGCGAATGCTGTCGGCCACTGCGGCGACCCAGTCCGGGTCGACGGCGTAGTCGCGCACCAGGGTGACGGTGATACCGGGGTGCCGCGGCTGCCAGTCGCGCACCTGGTCCTCGATGGAGGCGGTGGTGGTGGTCGAATACTGCGGATACAGCGGCAGCACGACGATCCGGCGCATGCCCTCGGCGGCCAGCCGATCCAGTTCGGCGGGAAGCGCGGGTGCGCCGTAGCGCATGGCGTGGCGGACCTGCAGGTTCGGCATGAGCTGCTGCATGGCTTCGGCCAGGCGCCGGGTATGGACCATCAGGGGTGAGCCGTCCGGCAACCAGACCTGCGCATACTTGGCGGCGGAGCGCCCGCTGCGCAGGGGCAGGATCAGGCCATGCAGCAGCGGCTTCCACAGCAACGGCGGGATCGCGACGACGCGCGGGTCGCTGAGGAATTCCGCCAGGTAGCGCCGCACCGCAGGAGCGGTGGGCGTCTCGGGTGTGCCTAGATTGACCGCCAGCACGGCGGTGTCGGGTGCGTCGAGCATGGGGATATTCTCGCAGGTCTGCGCGACAGCGCGTGCATACTCATTGCGGATTCATCGCAACCCCTCTAATTTCGGGGCAATCGATCAATATCCTGAATCGTTCGTTCCGATTTCCCCCTTTTGGAGTACCCATGCGCCGTTTGAGCCTTGCACTGCTGATCACCGCCAGCCTGCTGTCGACCCCGGCGTTCGCCGGGCCGGAGCAGGACCAGCGCGCCCGCAATGCGGTGCGCGTCCTGAATGAGATCCAGGCGATTCCCGAACAGGGCATCCCGGACAAGCTGCTGGATGAAGCCCGGGCGGTGGTGGTCATTCCCGACACGATCAAGGCGGGTCTGGTGATCGGCGGCCGTCGCGGGCACGGCCTGATGTCGGTCAAGAATCCCGATGGCAGCTGGTCGAGCCCTGCATTCATCAAGCTCACCGGTGGCAGCATCGGCTTCCAGGCCGGGGTGCAGTCGTCGGACGTAGTGCTGGTGTTCCGCAATGACCGCAGCCTGGACAACATCGTCAACGGCAAGTTCACCCTGGGCGCAGACGCCGGCGTTGCGGCCGGTCCGGTCGGCCGCAACGCGGCGGCGGCTACCGACGGGCAGCTGAAGGCGGAAATCTGGTCGTGGTCGCGCGCGCGCGGGCTGTTTGCCGGCGTGGCGCTGGATGGGGCCGTGCTGCAGATCGATGACGAGTCGAATCTGGATGCGTATGGCAGCAACACCACGGCGCGGATGATCATCGAGGGTCGCACGACCGCGCAGCCGTCGATGGACGTGGTGGCGTTCCGCGACCGCCTGGAAGAGGCGACGTATTCGGCCCGCCAGAACCGCGGCACGGCTGGCAGCGCGCCGGCACCGCGACCGGCAGGTCCGCAGCCGCAGCAGACGGCCCCGGCGGTAGCTGAACAGGCCAATACGGGCGCCACCACGGCGCCGCTGCAGGCGGTTCCGGCCCAGCCGGCCCCGCAGCAGGGTTTCCAGCCGGTGGGTGAGGGCGAGGTCCGGACCGAGTCGTTGGACGGAAACTGACTTTCGTCACGCGCGCCGCCCTCCCGGCGGTGCGCTATGCTCAGGGCTTGGTTTTCAGGTAATGCGAGCAGAACATCATGGGCAGTTTTAGCATTTGGCATTGGGTGGTGGTTCTGGTCATCGTGCTGCTGGTGTTCGGCACCAAGAAGCTGACCAGTGGCGCCAAGGACCTGGGCAGTGCGGTCAAGGAATTCAAGAAGGGCATGCGCGACGACGACAAGCCGACCGCGCAGCTGAGCGATGAGGCGCGTCCGCAGGATCCGTCGACGACGTCGCAGAACGAGCACGACCGCGACCGTCGCTGATCAGGGCGGCATGCCGTGTTCGATATTGGTTTCAGTGAACTGCTGGTCATCGCGGTCGTCGCGCTGGTCGTGCTGGGTCCGGAGCGGCTGCCGAAGGCGGCGCGCTTCGCGGGGCTGTGGGTGCGGCGGGCGCGCAATCAGTGGGATTCGGTGAAGCAGGAGCTGGAGCGGGAGCTGCACGCGGATGAGATCAAGCGGCAGTTCCGCGAGGCGCAGGAGTCGGTGCGTGATACCGAGGCGCAGCTGCGGGCCAGCGGTGAGGCGGTGCGACGCGAGGCGGAGCAGGTGCGCCAGCAGGTGCATGCCAACAACACCGTTGCGGATGCTGTTGACGAGCCGGTGATGACGGGGCCTGCGCCGGGTTCGCCGGCGAGCGTGGCCCAGCATGTGGTACCGGCGGAGCCGGAGACGGTGGTGGAAGCACCGCGCGATGCGATGGCGCCGCCGGGTATCGACGGGCAGGCGCCGCGAGATCCGCCGGCTGCTGCGCCGGAGGTGCCGCGATGAGTGGCAATGAGAATCCGGAAAGTGGGCTGATCGAACACCTGATCGAGTTGCGTGCGCGGTTGATGCGGGCGCTGATCGGGTTGGGCGTGGTGTTGTTGGGGCTGATGCCGTTTTCGCGGCAGATCTACAACTGGCTGGCGCATCCGTTGATTTCGCAGCTGCCGAACGGGCAGTCGATGATTGCGATCAATCCGGCGGGGGCGTTCTTCGCGCCGCTGAAGCTGACATTCTTCGTGGCGCTGTTCATTGCGGTGCCGTGGCTGCTGTACCAGCTGTGGGCATTCGTGGCGCCGGGGCTGTATGCGCGGGAGAAGCGGCTGGCGGTGCCGTTGCTGGCGACGTCGGTGCTGCTGTTCTACATCGGCTGTGCGTTTGCGTATTTCCTAGTGCTGCCGGCGGTGTTCCACTTCCTGACGACGTTCCGGCCGGACGTGATTGCGATCACGCCGGATGCGAATGCGTACCTGGATTTCGTGCTGGCGATCTTCTTTGCGTTCGGCAGCAGTTTCGAGCTGCCGGTGGCGATGGTGATCCTGACGCTGCTGGGCTGGGTGACGCCGCAGCAGTTCAAGGAAGGCCGTGGTTACGCGATCGTGGGTATTTTCGTGCTGGCGGCGGTGTTGACGCCACCGGACGTGGTGTCGCAGCTGATGCTGGCGATTCCGATGGTGCTGCTCTATGAGCTTGGGATTCACGCTTCGCGGTGGTTGGTGCCTGCGAAGACGGATGAGAAGCAGACGGAGTAGTTCGCTTCGCTTTCAGATTGCGCGTAGAGCAGCGTTTCAATCTTTACGTGCTGGGGCGGCCGCCGGGCAGCCCCGCTCCGGGACACGCCGTGAATACGTCCATGTAGGCTGCTAGAAAACATCCATGTTTTCTAGCGTCCCTCCGGGGGCTACCCGGCGGCCGCCCCCGATAGGTGGCTATGTGCGGTTGGACAGAGCGGACGCGCGTGGCGCGTCTCTACCTTTAGGCTGCGAAGATGTTGTCCGGGCCGTTTTTCGGCGGTACCGGCGGCGGGGTGGTGCGGCCGCGGTGGTCGAACATCTGCTTCCAGGCGGCGTACACGGCGCCTACGTAGAGCGGCATGATGACGGTGGACATGGCGAGCTGCATGACGAATGCGGCGGCGGCGACGCCGGCGACGAGCATGGCGAGCTGCATGGCGATGACGACCAGGAAGTAGATGCACAGCGTTGCGATCAGGCCGAGCAGCATGAAGACGGCCATGGCGCCGAAGTTGCGGATGCAGCCCTGCAGGCTCATGCGCAGGGCTTGCATGCCGCTCTGGTGATCGAAGACGACCAGGGCGGGCTGGGTGAACATGGCCATGCTCAGTGCCACGAAGGTGATGAAGGCGAGCAGGATCCAGAGCAGGATGCGCATCACCGGGACGCCGGCCATGAGGGCCAGGGTCTGTTCGTTGCTGGGGGTGGCGCCGGACTGCTGCAGTTCCTGCATCTTGCGGAACATCTCGGCGGAGGCGGTGAGGCCTTCGCTGCCCATCATCAAGTACAGCAGCGAACCCAGCGCGATGATGGCGATCAGCTGGATCGCCAGCGGAACCAGCAGGTGGCTGACGCGGCGGTCGCGGATCGGCTGCAGCAGGTGCACGGGGGTGGCGCGGTGGCCGTCGTCGACTTCGCGCACGGCGCAGAGCATGCCGCCGAACACCAGCGGGCCGACGGCGACGGAGAGCAGCTGGCCGATAACGCCGAGCCAGCTGGGCAGGGCTTGGGCGAGGACGAGGATCAACGAGCTGACCAGCATGCCGATCACGCCAAGGACCGCGAGTTGCAGCGGTGCGCGGCGATACAGGGAAAATGCGTCCAGCAGCCACTGGGCGCCCGCGGAGGCGGGCAGCTTGCGAATCTCGCTCATACCATTCCGGAACAGGGGGAAGGGCGCATGCGCCCTGGATCGAATCGATTATCCCTGTTTTCCGCGCGCGTGACCTGAAGGAAAGCTACCTGGCGCAGGGCTTTCAGTTGTTGCGGGCCTGGCGGACGAAACGGCGCAGCAGCTGGCGGGCCAGCGGGGCGGCGCTGACCCCGCGGGCGAGGCTGCGCGCGC
Source organism: uncultured Stenotrophomonas sp. (assembly GCF_963519125.1). Taxonomy (GTDB): domain Bacteria; phylum Pseudomonadota; class Gammaproteobacteria; order Xanthomonadales; family Xanthomonadaceae; genus Stenotrophomonas. Next base: position 7,743 of record NZ_CAUQLJ010000001.1, read on the forward strand.
AGCCGCCATGGCGGCTGATGCATTCGGCGCGGGCGCGGACGTAGCCGCGCATGTGGTGGGTGGCGAACTCTGGATGGAACTGCACGCCCCACGCCTGCTCGCCCCAGCGGAAGGCGTGGCAGTTGTCCTGTGCCGAGCGGGCGAGGATGGCGGCGCCTTCGGGGGCGCGCAGTACGGTCTGCAGGTGGGTGGCGTGGGCGGGGAAGCGGGCCGGGAGGCCGGCAAACAGGGGATCGTCCACGGCGGAAGGTTCGAGCGCCAGCTCGATGGTGCCGGACTCGCGCCCGGCCGGGTTGTAGGCCACTTCGCCGCCAAGGGCGTGGGCGAGCAGCTGGTGGCCGTAGCAGATGCCGAACACCGGGCGGTTGTCGTGGGCGGCGGCGCGCAGCCAGTGCGCGCTGCGTTCGCTCCAGTCGGCGCGGTCGGTGACGTAGGCGGCCGAGCCGCTGATGATCACGCCGGCAAAGTCGCGGTGGTCGGGCAATTCGTCGCCCTTGACCACGTCCACGACCACGGTTTCGTCGGCGTCCAGCCCGGCCGCGACGCGGATCCAGTGCGGAAAGCGGCCGTAGCGGCGCAGCGAGGCGACCGGTTGGCCGGTTTCAAGAATCAGGAAGGGCGTGCGGTTCATCTCGCGGAGGCAGTACGGTCAGGACTTCCTCGATTGTAGTCAGCCCTGCCGCCACCTTTTCAAGTGCCGCGCGACGCAGGGTTCTCACTCCTTCAGCACGCGCGGCCTGGCTGAAACCGGCCAGGTCCATGTCCGCGCGGATCAGGCCGCGCAGGCGCGGGCCCAATGGCAGCAACTCATACAGGCCGACCCGGCCGAGGAAACCGGTGCGCCGGCAGTCCAGGCAACCGGCCGGTGCATATGGCGTGGCCGACTCTGGTAATGCTTCATCGGCATCAGCCAGCACCGCCCATTGGGCGTCCGTGAGCGGCTTGGGCACCTTGCAGTGCGGGCACAGGGTGCGTACCAGGCGCTGGGCCAGCACGCCGTTGATGGTGCTGGCCAGCAGGTAATGCGGCACGCCCAGGTCGAGCAGGCGGGTGATCGCCGACGGGGCATCGTTGGTGTGCAGGGTGGACAGCACCAGGTGGCCGGTCAGCGAGGCCTGGACCGCCATCTGCGCGGTCTCCAGGTCGCGGATTTCGCCGATCATGATGATGTCCGGGTCCTGCCGCAGCAGGGTGCGCACGCCGGCGGCGAAGTCCAGATCGATGTTGGTCTGCACCTGCATCTGGTTGAATTCCGGGGCGATCATTTCGATCGGGTCTTCCACCGTGCACACGTTCACGTCCGGCGTGGCCAGGCGCTTGAGGGTGGAATACAGGGTGGTGGTCTTGCCCGAGCCGGTCGGGCCGGTGACCAGCACGATGCCGTGCGGTCGCTCGACCAGCGCATTCCAGCCGGCGGCCTCCTGCGGGCTGAAACCGAGCTGGTCGATGCTCTTGAAGGCGGCATCGGGGTCGAAGATGCGCATCACGCACTTCTCGCCGAACGCGGTGGGCATGGTCGACAGGCGCATTTCGACCTCGCGCCCGCCCGGCGACCGGGTCTTGATGCGGCCGTCCTGCGGGCGCCGGCGCTCGGCCAGGTCCATGCGCCCCAACACCTTGATCCGGCTGACCACGGCGGTCATCACCGCCGGTGGCACCTCGAACACCTTGTGCAGCACGCCGTCGATGCGGAAGCGCATGCGCCCCATGTCGCGGCGCGGTTCCAGGTGGATGTCCGAGGCGCGTTGTTCGAAGGCGTACTGCAGCAGCCAGTCGACGATGTGCACCACGTGCTGGTCGTCGGCGTTCACGTCGCCGGCGCGGCCCAGTTCCACCAGCTGTTCGAAGCTGGGCAGGGTGCCGTTGGTTTCGCTGCGCGAGTCGCTGCGGGCGCCGCGCACCGAGCGCGTGACCCCGTAGAACTCCATGGTGTAGCGGTGCAGGTCGAGCGGGTTGACCATCGCCAGCTCGATCCGGCGGCGGGTCAGGTGCTGCAGGTCGAGCAGCCATTCCTGGGAAAGCGGTTCGCTGGTGGCCACCAGCAGGCGCTCGCTGTCCACCGCCAGCGGCAGGAAGCGGTGCCGGCGGGCGTAAGCGTGGGAGACCAGCGAGGTCACCGCCGAGACGTCCACGCGGGTGGGGTCGATGCGCAGGTAGCGGGTGCCGGTGCGATCGGCCAGCCACTGGGTCAGGCGCTCCAGGCCCAGTTCGCCGCCGGCGGCCGCGGCCAGCTTCAGATTGGCCAGCAGCACCAGCGGGTGCACTTCACTGGCGTTGCGCGCGCCCTGGCCGCTGAAGCGGATGCGCTCCACGTCCTGCGCCGCGACCAGGCCGTCGGCAACCATGGCTGCGGCGACCTGCTCGAACACCAGCCGGCCCGGCGGCAGGGGCTGCGGAGCGGGGGCGAGCGTTGCCGGTGAGCGGTGTTCCATGGCGCCAGAATCCTCGAAGCGGGGCCTGCAGGTCCCTCGCTATACTAGCGCACCCCCTTTGCAGGCAAGAATCCGCCGCATGTCCGCGAACCCGAACGTTCCGATCACTTTCCAGGGCCTGATCCAGACCCTCAACCAGTATTGGGCGCAGCAGGGCTGCGTGCTGATCCAGCCGCTGGACCTGGAGGTCGGTGCCGGCACCTTCCACCCGGCGACCTTCCTGCGTTCGATCGGTCCGGAAAGCTGGAACGCGGCGTACGTGCAGCCGTCGCGCCGTCCTACCGACGGCCGCTACGGCGAGAACCCCAACCGCCTGCAGCGCTACTACCAGTACCAGGTGGCGATGAAGCCGAGCCCGGACAACATCCAGCAGCTGTTCCTGGATTCGCTCAAGGCGCTGGGCATCGACCCGCTGGTCCACGACCTGCGCTTCGTCGAGGACAACTGGGAATCGCCCACCCTGGGCGCCTGGGGCCTGGGCTGGGAAGTGTGGCTCAACGGCATGGAAGTGACCCAGTTCACCTACTTCCAGCAGGCCGGTGGCCTGGAGTGCAAGCCGGTACTGGGCGAGATCACCTACGGTCTCGAACGCCTGTGCATGTACCTGCAGAACTGCGACAACGTGTACGACCTGGTCTGGACCTACGGTCCGGACGGCACCGCGGTCACCTACGGCGACGTGTACCTGCAGAACGAAGTGGAGCAGAGCACGTACAACTTCGAATATGCCGACGTGGAGGAGCTGTTCCACCGCTTCGACGCCTGCGAGAAGGAAGCGCAGAAGCTGGTCGAGGTGGGCCTGCCGCTGCCGGCCTATGAGCAGGTCTGCAAGGCCAGCCATTCGTTCAACCTGCTCGACGCGCGCCGCGCGATCAGCGTGACCGAGCGCCAGCGCTACATCCTGCGCGTGCGCGCGCTGGCCCAGGCGGTGGCAAAACTGTATGAAGCCAAGCGCATCGAAGCGGTGGCTGCCAAGGAGGTGCAGGCATGAGTACGATGCTGCCGCTGTTGATCGAACTGGGTACCGAAGAACTGCCGGTGAAGGCGCTGCCGGGCCTGGCCCAGGCGTTCTTCGAGGGTGTTGTTGACGGCCTGGCCAAGCGTGGCGTGGCCGTGGACAAGGGCGAGGCCAAGCCGCTCTCGACCCCGCGCCGCCTGGCGGTGCTGCTGCCCGGCGTGGCGGTGGAACAGCCCGAGCAGAAGGGCGAAGTGCTGGGCCCGTACCTGAACATCGCGCTGGACGCCGACGGCCAGCCGACCAAGGCGTTGCAGGGCTTCGCGGCCAAGGCCGGGATCGACTGGACCGCCCTGGAACGTACCAGCGACGCCAAGGGCGAGCGCTTCGTGCACCGTTCGGTGACCCCGGGCGCGCGCACTGCCGCGCTGCTGCCGGAGATCCTGGCCGAGGCGCTGGCCGGCATGCCGATTCCCAAGCCGATGCGCTGGGGCAGCCACAGCTACGGTTTTGCCCGCCCGGTGCATTGGCTGGTGCTGCTGCATGGCAAGGACGTGGTCGACGCCGAGGTGCTCGGCCTCAAGTCCGACCGCATGAGCCGCGGCCACCGTTTCATGCACGACAAGACCGTGTGGCTGTCCCAGCCGGACGACTATGTCAGCTCGCTGCAGGCCGCCTGCGTGCTGGTCGACGCCGACGCGCGCCGTGCGCGCATTGTCGAGGCCGTGAATGCCGAAGCTGCTTCGGCCGGTGGCCAGGCGCGGATCACCGACGATAACCTGGAACAGGTAGTCAACCTGGTCGAATGGCCCGCGCCGGTGCTGTGCAGTTTCGAACGCGAATTCCTGGCGGTGCCGCAGGAAGCGCTGATCGAAACCATGGAGATCAACCAGAAGTTCTTCCCGGTGCTGGACGCCAGCGGCAAGCTCACCGAGAAGTTCATCGGCATCGCCAACATCGAATCGAAGAACGTGGCCGAAGTGGCCAAGGGCTACGAGCGTGTGATCCGTCCGCGCTTTGCCGATGCCAAGTTCTTCTTCGACGAAGACCTCAAGCAGGGCCTGGAATCCATGGGTGACGGCCTGAAGACCGTCACCTACCAGGCCAAGCTGGGCTCGGTGGCCGACAAGGTACAGCGCGTGGTCGCGCTGGCCGGGGCGATCGCGCCGCAGGTGGGTGCCGATCCGGTACTGGCCAAGCGCGCCGCGTTGCTGGCCAAGAACGACCTGCAGTCGCGCATGGTCAACGAGTTCCCGGAGCTGCAGGGCATCGCCGGCCGCCATTACGCCGTGACCGGTGGCGAATCGCCGGAGGTCGCGCTCGCCATCGACGAGGCCTACCAGCCGCGCTTCGGCGGCGACGACATCGCGCTGTCGGCACTGGGCAAGGTGTTGGCCATCGCCGAACGGCTGGACACGCTGGCCGGCGGCTTTGCCGCAGGCCTGAAGCCAACCGGCAACAAGGACCCGTTCGCATTGCGCCGCAACGCGCTGGGCCTGGCACGTACGATCATCGAGTCGGGCTTCGACCTCGACCTGCGCGCGCTGCTGGCCACCGCGCTGGGCGGCCTGCCGGCTGCCGTGCAGCCCAGTGCAGAGCGCAAGACCGAGGCCCTGCCGCAGGAGCTGTACGACTTCATCCTCGACCGCCTGCGCGGCTATTACGCCGACAAGGGCGTGCCGGCGACGCACTTCAATGCGGTGGCGGAGCTGAAGCCGGCGTCGTTGTATGACTTCGACCGACGGATCGACGCCATCGGCATCTTCGCGGCGCTGCCGGAAGCCGAAGCACTGGCGGCCGCCAACAAGCGCATCCGCAACATCCTGCGCAAGGCGGAGGGTGACATCCCCGGCATGGTCGATCCGGCGCTGCTGGCCGAACCGGCCGAAAGCGAACTGGCTGAAGCGGTGGAAGCCGCGATCGATGACAGCAACGCCAGCCTGCACCAGAAGGATTACGTCAGCGTGCTGGCGCGTCTGGCCCGTCTGCGCCCGCAGGTGGATGCGTTCTTCGACGCGGTGATGGTCAACGCCGAAGATCCCAAGCTGCGCGGCAACCGCCTGGCCCTGCTCAAGCGCCTGGGCGACCGCCTCGGCAGCGTGGCGGCGATCGAGCATCTGTCCAGCTGACGGCAACGTCCTGTTCCGGCAACACCCTTGGAAGCGCCCGACTCGTTCGGGCGCTTTCTTTTTGGGTGCATGCGCTCGATTGCGACGAAAAATGCAATCAGTCTGAATCTTGATTGAGCGCATCTACACAAACCACGAAGAACGATAGATTCATGCAATCGGTATTTCCGGGGGCGGCGTGATAGTCCAACGCCGCCCCACGTCGTACGGACATATCCATGCCCTCGCTAGACCGCACCGCCCTGCTGCTTTCAACCCTTCATCGGCACACGGCCCTGCCCAACACACCTGCCGCGCAGGACGCGGACAGCGCCAGTCCGGAGCATGTTGGCAACGCGACACGGCCGCCGGTGGTGGAAGCCGAATCACCAGCGTTGGCGCTGACCCAACGTGAAGCGGACGTGCGCGGCAGGATCCGGGCTGCATACCCGCCCGAGAGCTGGAAGGTCGCCGAGATAATGGACCGCCATCTCGCCGCAGCGTCGACGCCGGCCGAGCGGGAAGCGGTCACCGCCTACATGGAAAAGGCATTGGCGGCGCGCGACCACGAGCTCAACGTGGTGCGCGATCTGGGCCTGAACGTGCTGGGCACCGTGCTCGACCGCGCCGCATGGAGCACCCTGCTCGCGGCGCTGCCCAGCTGGGCCAACAGCGCGCTCACTGCGGGCCAGGTGGCACGCGCGGCGTTCAGCGGCAACTGGAGCAGCCTGGCGGCGGTGCTGCCCTCACTGGCCGCTGCACTGCCATCGTTGCGCAGCCATGCCGAATTCGATGCGCTGGTGCAGTCGCTGCCCGAATCATTGCGCACTGGACTGGCCAGCCTCCACGACAGCATCTCTGACACGGACGCGCAGCTGCGCCCAAGCCTGGCCGGTGGCCACCTGCTGTCCGCGCTGGCCGTAGCCACGCTGCTCTGGCAGGTGCAACGTGCGCTGCCCTCGCCGGGCCGCCAGCTCCAGGGTATCGGCCGCTTCATCGCGGAGTTGCCCAGTCACTGGCAGCGCATCGCCGTGCTCAACGGCGTGGGCGGTGCGTTGCTGGAGCCGGCGGCCTCGGCGCAGGGCGCCGACCTGGCCGCGCCCAAAGTCGCGCTGACGCCGACGCAGAAGCGCGAACGCATTGCGCATCAGAAGGCGATGGATCGGCGCGAGGCGATCGTCCCGCCGTGGGACGTGGCGAATGTCGCGCAAAGCGCATGGCAGGCGCCTGGGCTGCCTCATCCAGGTGGGCCCGCTGCGTCGCCTGCCGCACGTCCGCAGGTGGGCTGGATTCCCTGGCTGGGCGCCGGCCTGACGGCCCTGGGCCAGTGGGGACGCGGCGGCTTCCAGAGCGTGCCGCAGGCGCCGCCCGCCATCGAAATGACCGACATGGCTGCGGTGCCGCTGCGCGAGGTGACCGCCAGCACGCCGTTGGTACCGGCGCCGGTCGGTGCAGGCGCAGCGGCCAGCGCAACGGTCCGCAGCGCACCCGGCCTGCGCCGCGGCCTGCTGTACGGCGCCGTCGCGGGCAGCCTGGGTGGCCTCGGCGCTGCGGCGTGGGGAATGAAGCACTGGTTGTGGCCGGACCGGCCGGCGACAGTGACGACCACGGAGGTGGCCGGGCACCTCGCTTCCGACCTGGTGGAACTGCCGGGTGGCAACTGGGGTACTGCGCTGGATCTGGTGCTTGGCGACATCGAGCCGGCCGCACGCAGCATCCGCGCGAGACGCGCAGCGCCCGGGTCCACCGCAGCCTCCAGTCCACCGCACCGCATCGACACGCCGGCGCTGCATGGCGTGACCGCCGCGCAGCTGGACGCGCTGCGCGACGATCCGGAACTGTTGCAGCAGCTGCAGAGCCTGCGCCGCTGGTCGGTGGCGATGGCCCGCGATATCGCCACCCGCCCAGGCTGGCAATGGGTCGCGCGGTTGTCGCCGACCGAGCAGGAGCTGCTGGTCGGACAGTGGCAGGCGCTGCGCGGCCTTCGCCCGGCGCTGGCGGCCGTGCAGCACAGCGCTGCGGCGTCGATGCGCGCGGCGTTGGACGCGGCGGGCTGGGAGGGTCCGTGGGAGGACATCGAGGTGCGCCTGCCGTCGGTCCGCGTGGCCGGCATGCGCGTGGATGACCGCCTGCCGCTGTTGGAGTACTGCCTGGCGCGCGACGCCCAGGGAACGCCCGTATTCCTGCGCGGTGACGTGCCTGTGGCGGCAGACCAGCTGGCGCAGCTGACCCGCTTCGTCCGCAGCGCGGACGCGCGACGACTGCGCGCGCACGTCAATGGGCGGGTCGAGCAGCTGCGCCCGGCGCTGGGTCGCGCGCTGCAGGCACGGCTGACCATCGATGCGTTGAAGGCAAAGGCGCACGGCGTGCTGGGCAGCGGTGCGGCGCACCGGCGCGGCGCCGACGTGGTGCTCGGGTTCCTGCAGGGTACCCACGCGGTCGAACGCGCCACCCTGACCTACACCGACCGCCTGCCCGATGGCACGCCGGTGACGGTGCAGGTGCCCAATTACCTGGTACTGCGCAGTGCCGGCGAGCCGGGCCTGGCCGGTCAGGTGGTGCTGTACCGCTCGGACCTCGCAAGCTTCCAGGCCTTCGGTGACGAAGGTGCGTTCCGCCAGTTCCTGGACACCCAGCGCGCCCGCATCGGCATGTTTGCTGCCAACGGCCAGCTGGACGGGACCCTGGCCAACGACATCGTGCAGGCCGCCGCGCCGGCGCAGCGCGCCGCCGTGCGCGGCCTCGTCCAGTCCTGGGAAGCGCGCTTTTCGCGCTTCCAGAGTGGCGACCGCACGGCACTTGGCTGGAATCCGGGCGAAAGTTTCCAGCTCGTGTTCGCCCCGGTCGATACGCCTGCGGGCGCGCGCCAGCAGTGGGCGGATGCGCTGGTCGTGCACGGGCAGGCGCTGGCGCAACAGCAGCTGGACCGCAACATGCTGCGCTGGAGTCCGCTGGGAATTGCCAATATCGAAGCGGAAAACGCGTACCGCCTGCAGCAGGACATCGCGCTGCAGAGCCTGCGCCAGCATGCGCACGGCAGCGTCTGCGAGTCGATGGTGCGCGCCCTGCGCAGGGCCGGTTTCCAGGGTTCGCTGCAGGGCTTCGACCCGGACCGGGTCCGACTCCGCGTGGGCGGCCAGGACATGTCCCTGACCGACTGGGCCACCCGCGGCTGGCAGCGGTATGGCCTGCGGCGCCCCGCGATGCCGGCCAACCTGCCGGACTGGTCGCCCGACGCCGGTGGGATGCCGGAGGTGCGCCTGGACGCAGCGTCGTGGCTGCAGGACAGCGAGCTGGATGCCATGCAGCTGGTGGCCTACCAGCCCGACGCGCGCGGCACTCCCGACGTGGACATCGCGCTCAGCGCGCAGCTGCAGGACCCGTTGCTGCGCCGTGCGCTGTGCGTCGAGCTTGAAGACTTCGCCGACAGCAATGCGCTGGCCGATGACTACATCGATCACCTGCAGGCGCTTCCATACAGTGCCGATGGCAATGCGTTCGCCGGTGCCCTCGCCAACCAGCTGCGCGCGCGCACCGGGTGGATGATCGAAGTGGCGCGGCAGGACAGCGTGATCGACGCTGCCACGCACGCCGCGCTCAGGTCGGCGCATGGGCGGCTGGATCCCTCCAATGCACGGCCTTCGTCGCTGCAGGCGGTCACGCTCAAGGATCATGCGCTGGTCGGGCTGTGGGCGATCAACAGCACGGCGGGACGGTATGTGTTCCTGCCCGACACCGCGCAGGGCGACCGCCTGCTCGGCGAGCGCGCGTTCGCCGACTGGCTGCGCGAGCCCGGTGCGGAGGCCTACATCCGCGCGCGCGCGCAGTACCGGCACCATCCCGACCTTGCCGAACTGTTCACCCAGTCCGCGGCCAGCCAGGCCATTCCGGTGGGATTCGAAGCCACGCAGGGCCCCGAGGCGGCAGCGGCGACCCTGATTGCCGCACGCATCGATGACGTTGACGAGATGACCGTAAGCCAGCTGGAGCGGTTTGCGGAGACGTTCACCCTGATCGGTACCGTCGGCGTAGGGGCGCTGTGCTCGCTGGCCAGCGGCGGCACCGCCGCGATGCTGTGCCTGGCCGGCACGCTGGGGCTGGTGGGCAGGAGCATCGAGGAAGGCATCGACCAGTTCGAGCGCGGCGACCGTGACGCCGCCCTGCTTGCATGGGGTGAGGCCGTGTTCGACGGGCTCGACTTCGCGCAGATCAAGGGAATCTCCGACCTGCTGTACCAGGTCGGCAGGCGCAGCCTGGAAACCGTGTCCGAGGCCGCCGATGCCCTGCGCCACTGGCGCATGCAGTCGCGGGCGTTCGCGGCCGACGGCACCCTCGGCACCGCACTGGTGCGGTCGCGCGCAACCCTGGAACAGGCGCCGATGCTGTCGCGCCCGCTTCCCGGTGGCGGCACGCTGTATCTGCAGCAGGGCCGCGAATACCTGCAGCGCAACGGTGAATTCGTCGAGAGCTACCTGGACGGAAACGGCGTCCGCCGCCTGCGCGATCCAGGTAACGGCAACGCAGCGGGCGCGCCGGTGCACTTCAAGGATGGCCAGTGGCGGCGCATGGAGGCCCGCGCCGGTGCGCCGGGGCGCACCACTACCCCTATCCCGCATCCGGAGCGACCGGTTCCCGGCTGGGTCAAGGCGATCCCCGAGGCCGGCGAGTTGCCGGCGGCGCGCCTGGACGAGCTGGAAGCGATCTTCGGCGTGCTGACCCTGGCCAGGAAACCCACCGCCGACGTCACCAATGTGGTCGGCGACTGGACGATGCGCCAGCGCCTCCAGGAGATCGTCACCAACCCTGAAACGCTGGGACGGCCCGGCGAAGGCGCGGTCATCCTGCGTGCCTGGGCCGACAGCCCGAGGCTGGGCAACGGACGCAGCGTTGAAACCTACTACCACGAGGTCGGCGACTGGATGCGCGGTGCGCGCTTCGGCAGCGGACCGGTCGGGCTGCATGTCGAGGTTCTCGATGCGCAGGCGCTTCCGGACGTGGACGGGCTGGTCGACGCCGCGGGTCTTGCCGGGGTGACCGAGCGGCTGGGCCTGCCCGCGCAGAGCCCGCGCGATGACGTGATGCTCGCCGTGCGGCGCGAACTGGCCCAGGTCATCGCGGCAAAGCCCGCGCAGAGCCAGCTCACCTGGCAGCGCTGGCGGGCGATGCAGCACCGCTTGCCGACCGCGGCGGACAACCTGGTCAAGCACTACCCTGAGCTGACCCGACCCGAGGCGCAGGAACTGACCTCGGCCGACGCCGAGCTGGCCAGGGCCGCCGAGTCCTGGTTGTTCCCGTCCACCACGGCCACGCAGGTGGCCAACGTGCTGGCCAACCGCAAGCTGCGCGAACAGCGCCAGTCGGTGGTGCAGGGGCGCATCCGCACGCTGTCGGAGGTGCAGGTCCTGCTGTCCCACCTGCAGGAAGTGCTGCCCGGGCGTGAGTGGAGCACCCGCTCGGCGCCTTCGGGCAGCGGCACGGTGCTGACCTTCAGCGCATCGCCCAGCGGCGCGCCTGCCGGCCAGGTCACCTTTGCAGGCGAGCTCGCCGGGAATGCGCCGGCAGACGGTGCGCGGCCCCTGGAGGGCTGGCAGCAGCGTGTGTTCGCCCAGCTGGCTGAAACCGAACAGCAGTCGGTGGGCGACCCGGAGCGGCTGCGTCGGGCGGTGATCGAACGGATGAAGCAGGCCAAGGGCGCGCCCGACTGCGCGGTGCCGCGTCGCAGCGGCGGCCGGACCGCACGCGCGGCAGACACCTGCGAAGCGGTGACGCGCTCCACGCTTGAACCCAGGGACGTGGAGACGCGCGATGCGCTGGACGAGGACCTCATCCAGCTGCGTGCCACCATGGATGCCCGATTCACCGAGCGCAGTGCGCTGGAACGCGAGTACAACGCCCTGTGGGCGAAGTCGCAGGCGCTGAAGAAGCAGAAGCTGACCCTGGATGACGCAGATGCCAAGCGCATGAGCACGCTGGGCAGGAACGACTTCGGCCTGCTGAAGGGATTCGACACGATGAACTTCGCCAACTACCGGCTGAGTGATCTGTCGTACAGGGGGCAGCCGGTGGATCTTGGGCCGTCCTTCCCACCCACGGGGGCGGCCGCCAGCGGGGATCCGCGAAGCTGGATGCAGGGCGACGGGTTCGTCGAGCCCAACTACATCCGGCGGGTCCTGATACCCAACGCGGTGACGGACGGAAAGCTGACCCAGACCGGGATGTTCCCGGCGGACTACGCGATGGGCGCGGACCTGTCGCCGGTGGGCGGCAGGCTGGCCGCACCGGGTCAGGCATCGGTGGAGATACTGCTGACCGAAGACGACCTGCTGGTGCATGCGCCCGGTACCAAGGGTCGCGACCGGAACGTGCGGTTGGCCGACCTCAGCGATGCGGACATTGAACGCCTGGGACCCAATGACCTGTCCGCGACGATGAAGCGGGTACTGGGCGACGCGCGGCTGCTGCCCCGCAACGCGCGTGCACTGGTGCCTGCAGAGCCGTACCGGGCCTACCTGGTACGCTCGTGCAGCGAGGACAAGATCATCAACAACCTGTTCCGGAGCCTGGGCACGGCGGTCACGGAGATCGCAGCACCCTTGAAGGGCAACGGCGACACACCGATCAAGGCGTTGTCGGGCGAACTCTCCATGCTCACGGAGATGCACCCCTGCGAAACCAGCTGCAATGGCAGGTTCAGGAAAATGGTGGCGTTGCTGTCGGACATGAAGATCAACATCTTCTATCGGTTCGACGACAACAAGCAGCGCCGCGAATGGTGGATCGAGAAGAAAATCGAGCGGCTTGTCGACCGCAGCCGGCAGGACTGGGCTTCGAAGGGATACACGACTGCGCAGATGCAGGCAGAGGCTGCGGAACAGCTCAAGGATCCGGTGCTCGCCGACTGGGTCGCGGCAGATCTCGCCCGCAACCCGCCCGCGCAACCGACGCCCAGGTTGTGGGACGCCCATGAGGAACAGGCCTTTTAAGTCAGCGCCGCTGGTGTGCCAGGGCGGCAGGGTGGCACCATGCCAGCGCCTGTGGTCGAGGTTGCAATCCTCGGCCGCAGGCGTGCCAGCCGACGCAGGGAGAGGGCGAAATGAACATCGACAACGCAGGCATGAACACTACCGGCACCCACGCAGCCGCCACCGTCGCGCCAATCGACTCCCCGCTTGGCGACGCCCGCGAACAGGAACTCGGAAAACGGGAGGGCAGCTTCCTTCAGTTCTGCATTTCGGCCAAGCCGCTGATCTGCCAGACCTTCCGCACACAGATCGCTGGCGAGCTCGCCGGGTACCTCAAGCAGGGATTCCTGGGGCAAAGCGACGCTGACGGGCCAGTGCAGCGTCTGCTTGCAGGCGCCGAAGACGAAGAGGGCGTCGATCCGGACGAGGTCAACCTGGCGCTGCGCGACGGGGCGTTGGTGTTTGGCTTCTACAACTGCCACGGGTGCGGGGACCGCTACTTCGCCTGCATGCCGGGGAAGGACGAGCTCGCATTCTTCTCCATCTGCATCGAATCGGGCATGGCCACGAATGGGCCTTATGACATCTCCGTGTCCGCGCCCATGGACTGGTCCCGCTTCCTGGCAGACCTGCCACCTGCGTGAATATGGCGTGATGTCCAGCACCCCGGATGGGGTGGATACAGGCTTCGTTTTCAGCCCGTTCCCGCTATCCTGTGTCCCATGCCGCCATTGAAACACCTCCTGCCCCTCCTGTTCCTGTCGTTGGCTCTCGCCACGACCGCGCATGCGCGCGGCACCATTGAGAAAGTGGACATCACCGGGCTGGACAAGGGCGACGACGCCGAGATCATCGAGAACATCGAAGTCTCGCTGTCGCTGTACGACACCATCGGCACGCCGCAGGGCGAGTCGCGGCTGGAATACCTGCTGTCCCAGGCCGAGCGCCAGACCCGCCGGGCGCTTGAGCCGTTCGGCTTCTACAACCCGGTGATCAAGGTCGAAAGCCCGCGCGAAGGCGACAACCTGCACGTGATCATCCATGTCGACCGCGGCCCGCCTACCTTGGTGCGACGCGAGAACATCGACATCACCGGTCCAGCGCAGCTGGACCTGTACCTGCAGGAAGACATCGAGAACTTCCGTCCACGCAAGGGCCAGCGTTTCGAACATACCCGCTACGACGCCAGCCGCGTGACCATCACCCGGCGCCTGGCCGAGCGCGGCTACTTCGATGCGGACTTCACCCAGCGCCGGGTGGAAATCACCCGCGCCGACAACGCGGCCGACATCGACCTCACCTGGGACAGCGGCCGCCGCTACAACATGGGCGACATCCGCTTCCACCAGGATTACTTCGTGGAGCGCCTGTTCGACCCGCTGGTCTATTGGGAGAAAGGCAGCTACTTCCATGAGGGAAAGCTTGATCGCCTGCGCGAGTCGCTGACCAAGCTCGATTACTTCAGCGTGATCGACATCCAGCCGCAGCCGGACCAGGCCGACGAAAACGGCAACGTGCCGGTCGACGTGAACCTGACCCGGGCCAAGCGCACCATCTACACCGCCGGTGTGAGCTACGGCAGCGAAAGCGGCGCCGGTGTGCGCGGTGGTCTGGAGCGGCGCTACCTCAACAGCCGCGGCCACAAGATGAACACCCAGCTCGACTACGCGCAGAAGCGCAAAAGCCTGGTTACCACTTACCGGATTCCCGCGTTCAAGTGGCTGGACGGCTGGTATGGGTTCACCGCGAGTGCCTACGATGAGCAGACCGACTACATCGACCTGCGCAACTTCAAGCTGATCGCCAGCCGCAGCGGCGAAATCAACGAACACTGGACCGCGATCGCCTCGATCAATGCGCTGCGCGAACGCTGGCGTTATGCGTCGGGCACCGAATTCACCGACGCCATCTACAACACCTCCACGCTGGTGTATCCGCAGCTGGTGGCCGACTACGTCAACGTGGACGACCGCCTGGCGCCGCGCAGCGGCATCAGCGGCACCGCCACCGTGCGCGGTGGCATCGAAGGTGCGGGCTCGGACACCAGTTTCGTGCAGACCAACGTGATGGCGCGCTGGTTCATCCCGGTGGGCGAGGCCGACCGCCTGATCCTGCGCGGCGAAGCCGGCACCACCTGGACCAGCGACCTGGTGGCGATGCCGCCCAGCCTGCGCTTCTTCGCCGGTGGCGACCGCAGCATCCGCGGTTACGCCTTCCGTGAGGTCGGGCCGCGTACGCCGCCGCCGGACAAGTTCGCGCTGGGCGCCAAGAACGTGGTGACCGCCTCGGCCGAGTACGAGCATTACTTCAACGGCGGCCCGTGGGGCGGGGCAGTGTTCGTCGACACCGGCAGCGCGTTCGACAACACCATCGACCTGCACACCGGCGTGGGCTTCGGCGTGCGCTGGAAGTCGCCGGTGGGCCCGGTGCGCGTGGATATCGCGCACGGCCTGAACAACCCCGACTCGCAGTTCCAGCTGTACCTGAGCATCGGAGCGGACCTGTGAGCACGCCGACCCCGACCCCCGCGACCCCGCCGCCGCCGCGCGTGCGCTTCTACCGCAAGCGCCGCTTCTGGGCGTGGTCGGGCTTCACCGTGCTGGGCCTGGTCCTGCTGGCGCTGATGCTGGTGTACTGGCTGCTGCAGACCGTGGCCGGGCGCGACGTGCTGCTGGCCCAGGTGGTAGCGCGGCTGCCGGCCGGCGCCACCCTGACCTGGAGCCGGGTCGAAGGCCCGGTGTCCGGACCGCTGGTCCTGCACAACCTGGACTTCCGTTACGACGACATCCACTTCACCGCCGAGCGCGCCTACCTCGACCCGGACATCCGCCCGCTGCTGGGCCGCAAGCTGCAGCTGGACGCGCTGCAGATCAAGAACGCCACGCTGAACCTGGCCAAGAGCGACGAACCGTTCGAGATGCCGTCGTGGCCCGGGTCGCTGCCGCAGATTGAAATGCCGCTGGCGATCCAGGCCGACACCATCATCATCGACGGCTTCCGTATCACCCAGGCGCAGGAACCGCTGATCGACATTGCCAAGCTGCGCGGTGGGCTGGAGATCGCCAACGGCGAATTCCGCGCGCGCCAGCTCAAGGTCGACAGCAACCTGGGCGATTTCCGCGTGGACGGGCATTACCTGCCCGGCAACGACTACACCACCGACATCACCATCGGCGCCTCGCTGCCGGCCCCGCGCGGGCGCACCCCGGCCAAGCTGGGCCTGGTCGCGCGCGGCAACCTGGGTCGGATGGAAATCGCGGTGGCCGGGCACGCGCCGGCGCCGCTGCAGGCCAGCCTGGTGTTCGAAGGCCGCGACGAACCGGTCTGGAAGGCCAGTGCACGCAGCAAGGAACTGGATCTGGCGCTGCTGGTGCCGGGCATGGACCCGGCCACCGTGCCGCTGTCGCTGGACTTCACCGCGAGCGGCAAGGGCGGGCAGGCCAATCTGCAGGGGCGTATCCAGCAGGGCGACCTGGCGGTGGAACTGGCGCCGTCGAATGTGGGCCTGGCCGACCAGGTGCTGACCGTGTCGCCGCTGGTGGTGAAGGGCTTCGGTGGCCAGGCGCGCCTGCAGGGCACCGCCGACTTCACCGACCGCGAGAACGCGAGCCTGCGCTTCTCGATCGTCGCGCACGATCTGACCTTCGTGCCCGAAGCAGACACCACCACGCCCGGCGCGGCCAAGCCGGTGCCGGTGACGTTGAAGGAAGCGCGCATGGGCCTGGCGGGCACGCTCAAGGCCTGGGCCGCGGTCGGCACGGCCTCGGTGGCGCGGGAACAGCAGTCGGCGAACCTGGACTTCGACGTGCGTGGCAGCGACACGGCTGCGCTGATCAAGCGCCTGCAGGCCAAGACCCCGGGCGGTGCGCTGGATGTTACTGGCCAGGTGGCGTGGGCACCGCAGCTGGACTGGGACGTGGCCGCGACGCTGGCCGCGTTCGATCCGGGCTATTTCGTGCCCGG
The DNA here is from genome assembly GCF_963519125.1 of uncultured Stenotrophomonas sp. Taxonomy (GTDB): domain Bacteria; phylum Pseudomonadota; class Gammaproteobacteria; order Xanthomonadales; family Xanthomonadaceae; genus Stenotrophomonas. The sequence continues at coordinate 24,163 of NZ_CAUQLJ010000001.1, forward strand.
TTGGGACGGACGCCTGTCGGGCTCGGTGGCCTCCAAGGGCCGCCAGTTGCCGGTGCCGGCGGGCAGCCCGGCCGGCACTGCCGCGAGCTATGAAGCAACGGTGGATGTGCCCGGCATCCGCGGCACGCTGCGCAACCGCAACGTGGACGCGCAGGGCCGCTTCGCGCTCCGTGGGCAGCAGGGCGAAGGCAACGTGCGACTGGCCGTCGGCAACAGCCGTCTGACCGCGCGCGGCAGCGTCGGTGACCGCCTGGACGTGCAGGCGCAGCTGGAGCCGGTGCAGCTGGACGACCTGATGCCGGGCAGCACCGGCACGCTGCGCGGCAACGTGCAGGTGCGTGGTCCGCGGACAGCGCCGGACATCACCGCCGACCTGGTTGGCAGTGGCCTGCGTTACAACGACTGGAGCGCCGAAGCGCTGAGCATCCGCGGTCGCCTGCCGTGGCAGGGCAGCAACGGCACGCTGGCGCTGCAGGGCACCAAGGTGCAGGTCGGCATGTTGCTGGACACGCTCAACGTGGACGCGCGCGGCAGCATCTCCAATCTGCGCCTGGATGCACAGGCGAAGAACGAACTGGGCGCGGTGGCGCTGCAGGGCGGCGTGCGCCAGCAGGGCAGCGCATGGCGTGGCGACCTCTCGGCGCTGCGCATCGCCCCGGTCAAGGGCGACCCGTGGGCGCTGCGCGCGCCGGCAACCTTCAGCGTGCAGGGCAGTAGTTTCACCTTGAGCGATACCTGCCTGGGCGCGGCCACCGGCGGCGCGCTGTGCGCCAGCGCCAACTGGCCGCGCGACGGGCTGGTGGTGCGCGGTGATGCGTTGCCGCTGGCGCTGGTGCAGCCGTGGCTGCCGCCGCAGTCCGGGCGCCGCCTGTACCTGCGCGGCGAGCTCACCCTGGACGGCCGCATCCGTCCGCGTGGCAACGCGTGGGAGGGCAGCGCGAAGATCGCGTCGCTGGAAGGCGGCATCCGCCTGGGCGATAACGCGCGTGGCGAACTGGTGCGTTACGACCAGTTCTCGGCCACGCTTGAAATGACGCCGGCGCAGATCAACGCCAAGCTGGGCGTGGGCTTCCAGGGCAACGGCTTCGTCGACGCCAAGGTGCAGACCGGCTGGGACGCGAACGCGCCGCTCAACGGCGAGCTGTACCTCAACATGTCGCGGCTGTACTGGCTGGAGCTGTTCTCGCCGGATATCGTGCGCCCGACCGGGCTGATCGAAGGCCACGTGAGCCTGCGCGGCACGCGGGGCACGCCATCCCTGGGCGGCGACGCCAAGCTGAGCAACTTCAAGGGCGAATTCCCCGCGCTGGGCCTGACCTTCGACCAGGGCAGCGGCAGTTTCGTCGCGCAGCCGGACGGTTCGGCCAAGATCACCGCGCAGGCCAACTCGGGCAAGGGCACGCTGTTCGTCGACGGCGGGCTGTCGTGGTTCGGTGATGCGCAGCCGTTGCAGCTGCATATCCACGGCGAGAACGTGCTGCTGTCCAACACGCCGGAACTGCGGATCGTGGCCAACCCGAACCTGGACTTCACGCTGGAATCCGCGGCGATGAAGCTGCGCGGCACGGTGCACGTGCCGGAGGCGGACCTGGACCTGGAGCGGTTGGACCGTGGTACGTCGGTGTCTGAAGACGTGGTGGTGCTGGACCCGGCCGACCCGGAAGAGGGCCCCAGCTCGCCGCTGGACATGGACTTGACCGTGAGCCTGGGCGACAACGTGCGCATGGCGGGGTTTGGCCTGAAGGGCGGGCTGAGTGGCAAGATGCAGGTGTGGTCGCGGCCGGGTCGTGAGATGACCGCGAACGGCGCGCTGGAAGTGAGCGGACGCTACAAGGCGTACGGGCAGGACCTGACGATTACGCGCGGCAACCTCAACTGGAACTTCAACCCGGTCTCGGATCCGCGCATCAACATCCGCGCAGAGCGCAGGGTGGGCGATGTAACGGCCGGCATCGACGTGACCGGTCGCGCGCAGTCGCCACGGGTGGACGTGTGGTCGGACCCGGCGATGTCGCAGTCGGAAGCGCTGGCGTTCCTGGTGCTGGGCCGCAGCCTCACTGGCGCGAGCAGCGACCAGACGCAGCAGGTGACCGCCGCCTCTGCCGCGCTCTCGGCCGGCAGCGGCCTGCTCGCTTCGCAGCTGGGCGCGAAGCTCGGCCTGGACGACGCCGGTGTCAGCCAGTCGCGCGCGCTGGGCGGATCGGTGATCGGCTTCGGCAAGTTCATCTCGCCGAAGCTGTACGTCGGCTACGGCGTCTCGCTGGTGGGCAGTGGTTCGGTGATCACGCTGAAGTACCTGCTGCGTCGCGGCTTCGACATCGAAGTGGAATCGAGCACGGTGGAAAACCGCGGCTCGATCAACTGGCGAAGGGAAAAGTAGAGCTGGGCTCTGCCCGGCTGCTCTTGATTTCGCGGTTTCCCGGCGCGCCGGGCTGCGCCCGGCTTCATGCATTTGGGCGAACAGCCGCCGCCTGCTCGGTTCCCATGGTCAGGGCCGTCGGGTGCGGGTTTGTGGGGGACGCCGTGAATACATCCATGTAGGCTCAGTCGCCGCATCCATGCGGCTCATGTCCCCTCAAACCCACCCCCGCCGACCCTTTGACAGTGGGCCGGTGGCCACGGGAAACGCGGATGCCGGCCGCTGGCCGGCTGTGCGCTCCGATCATTTCCATGCGTCACCGGACGCGGATGATTTCACGGCGGTCGTTTGGGAACCGACCCTACCGATGGCGCGTCAGACCTGTACCCGCTGCGGGAATCACGCAGGCCTTGGTAGGGTCGCGCCCCAGCCGACCGCCGATGACACCCCCGCATCCGATGGGGCATTGCAACTATCGAGACCGCATGCTTCCGCACGCGCAATCCATGGCAAAACGGCAGGAACATCACTGCCTCTCCGCAGGCAAAAACCTCCGGAAAAACACCCGCCGCGACGCGAATCACATTCTGCGATATCAGAACCGGGCGAATTCTGATCCCGTCCCTCCACCTGCGCGGCACTGCCCGGCTGCTACCCCATCATCTCCGCCGCTTGCCCGGCTTGTTGGGAAGCTGGTTCACTGCGTCGCACGTCCACATGAACAGGGCGAGGACGACACCGATTTCCCCGTACTGCAGTACGTCGGAGGCGAACCTGGCGATGGGGAGAAGGGGAACCACCACCCAGAACCCGGTTCCCATATCAAATCCCGAGCGGACCAGGAGCCGGATCGCCGCCAGCAACATTACGGACCACGCCAGGACGTTGCCTGCCGTTCTCGCGTCTGCGACGTGCATCAGCAACAAGGCAGTCACCGCCAACGTAGGAATCAGAAGCAGGCGTAACAGGCGGAAGCGCTGCTGCGGGTACTCGGCGGAGACCTGCCATAGCAGGACGGAGCAGAAGGGCAGCAACAGGGAACCTCCCACCAGCACCAGCAGTGCCGCATGGGGCGCAATCACCGCAAAGTCGATCGGCAGTCTCGCTCCACCTGCCGGAATGGCAGAGGCATAGACCTGCTGGAGGAACCCCAACGCCAACATTCCTGCAAGCACGACTGCAGCGCACAGTGCGCTTCGCACGAGGGCCATCTGCAGCCGCGGCCAGTTGAGATCCCTTCGCGTCAGGGCCAACCAGAACGCAACCTGCCTGGTCTGCAGCGGCTCAGGTGCTGTGGCGGGATCATGGATGCCGAGTGCATGAAGCGTGTTGCCGATGGCAATGACCTGCTTGCCCGTCAGAGCGTCCCGAACTGATTGCCACCCGTCCCATGGCCGCGTCAGGCGAGTCATGCGCGCGAGTGCTTCCGCTGCCCCAACCGGTCTCTGTGGGGTGTGCAGGGCCCGGGCAAGGGCTTCCTGGTTTCCCGGCTGGAGCAGCCACAGCCGGTGCGAGCGCGATCGACAGTGATCAGACGCATATGGGTCCAGCCCGTTGCCCACGTCGTTCCAGCGAAAGCACGCCGCCAGAAGATCGAAGTTCTGCGCAGGAATCGGGACGTTGTGAGTGAAGAGAAGCTCGAGCACCGCCCTGCCGATGAATGGCTTCGCATGCAGTGACCACAGCTCCGGGCGTGATTGCAGCCAGTGCTCGAAGTGTGGTGGATCCGTATGTGCAGCTGCAGCAACCAGCTCCAGGGTGACATCACCAATGTTCAAGCCCTGCTCGGCTGGATCCCGCGCATCCGCCGTGCGCGCTTGCTCCACCGGGTCGCTCCAGCCGCCCCGCTCGTTCTCCTCGCCGCCGCGCTGCAGCCACGCCAGCGCCGCTTTGTACGCTTCATGCAGCTGCTGGAATGCAGCCGGATCATCGTCCGGCCGCGTGGTGCGCAGCCGAACCGCGTAGGCGCGTCGTACCGCACGCTCATCGGCATCCGGCCCAAGCTCCAGCGCAGCGTGACCCCAGCTCACGCGTCACGCTCCAGGGCATCCATCGCGCTTGCGAGCTCGCCGCGATGTTGTTCGATTCGCCGGGTATCCTGGCTGTCCAGGACATGCCGAAACTGGTCCAACCAATACTGGACCAGCTCGCGCTGGTCTATGAACTCCTCATACAGCCGCTCGGCACGTGCTACCAATGCCACGTTCTGTTGTGCGTCCCGCGGATGAATCTTCAGTTCCTGCAGTGCCAGCAGACGCGAGCGGATTTCCTTCGGTGACAGCAATCCGGGATTCTGCTGCAGGACCAGTTCGTGCCGGGTCCCCGTCGCGTCTTCGGTCACCTCGACCTGCAGAAGCCCGTTCACGTCGTAGGTGAAACGCGTTGTCATGCCCTTGTCTGCAGCCTTGCCGCGTTGCGGCAGGGGGACGCGGAGCGAACCGAGCTTGATGTTCTTGTCCACGGTAGGGCTCTCACCCTGATAGATGTCGAACACCACTTCGCGCTGGTCATCCCGCACCGGGAAGAAATGATCCTCCCGGCTGATCGGCACCACGCTGTTGCGTTGGATGATGGGATGGAAGTACCCACCCCGTTCGGCCCCATCCGGTCCGCGCCGTGACACCTGGGTACCCAACGTGTAAGGGCAGACGTCGGTCAGCACGAGTTCTTCCAGGGTCTCGTCGCGCGCCTTCAGGCCAGCGGCCACGCCCGCGCCCAGTGCAATTGCCTGGTCGGGATGGATATGGCGCAGCGGCAGCCGCCCGAACATCCGGGTGACCAGGCGGCTGACCATCGGCATTCGCACGGCACCGCCCACCAGCACGATGTCGTCCAATGCCTCAGGGTTGAGCCTTGCGTCGCGAATCGCACGTTCGATCGGTGCACGGAGACGCTGCAGCAGGGGATCGCAAAGCTGCGCGTAGCGTGCCTCGTCAAGCTGCCAGGACAATTGGCGACCCGCCAGCGTTATCTGGAGGTTGCATTCCCCCTGCTGGCTCAGTTCGCGCTTGAATGTCTCAAGGCGGCGCTGAAGCAGTGCAACGTCCGTGGTCGACAGCGCCTTCCTGTCCACCTCCAGCTCGGCGTGGAACGCCTGTACCAGCACCTCCAGGAAGTCCTCGCCGCCCAGGAAGTTGTCCCCGGCACTGGCGTGCACTTCGATTACGCCCTCGAACAGCTCAAGCACCGATACGTCAAAGGTGCCGCCCCCCAGGTCGAGTACCAGAACGCGACCCTCCCGCTCGCGCTGCTGCAGGCCGTAAGCCAGTGCGGCGGCGGTCGGTTCATTGATCAAACGCTCAACACGGATGCCCGCCAGTTCGCCGGCGGCGCGGGTGGCCTTGCGCTGGGCGTCCGAGAAGTACGCCGGGACGCTGATCACCGCTTCCTCGACACGCTGGCCCAAGGCGGCCTCGGCGTCGGCCAGGAGGGATCGGAGTACCAATGCGGAGAGTTCTTCGGCCCGGAACCGGCGCTTGCCCAGCTGAACATCCCGGTCGCTGCCCATCCAGCGCTTGAAATGGGCCACGGTCTGCTGCGGGTGGCTGACCATGCGGTCGAGCGCCGGTCTGCCTACCAGGACCGTCTCCCCTTCCACGCTGACCACCGACGGCGTCAGCAGCTCCCCGAACGCGTTCGGAAACAGGACCCCGCCCTCCGGCCGATGCACGCCAATCAGCGAATGCGTCGTGCCCAGATCAATCCCTACGATCATCCCTGCCATCTCCCCCTGAGAAGCGCCGATTCTAGCCAGCACCGCCCATCCCTGACCATCGGGCGTTGCCCCGCGCGGCCCCAGTGGCTAAGGTGCCCCCTCGTTCCGCCGTACTGGATGCACCCATGCCCGCACGCAAGCCCCTCAGCGCCGCCCTCGCGCTTGGCCTTACCCTCGCTGCCGCCGCCCACGCCGACGAAGGCATGTGGATGCCGACCCAGCTGCCGGACCTGGCCAAGCCGCTGAAGGCGGCGGGCTTCAAGGGCAACCCGGCCGACCTGGCCAACGTGACCGCACCGCCGCTCAGCGCCGTGGTCCGCGCCGGCGGCGGCACCGGCTCGTTCGTCTCGGCCGACGGCCTGCTGCTCACCAACCACCATGTGGCCATGGGCGTGATCCAGTACAACACCACGCCCGAGCACAACCTGATCGACGGCGGCTTCATCGCCCAGGGCCGCGCCGACGAGCGCCCGTCGAACCCGGACTTCCGCGTGCTGGTCACCACCGGCTTCGACAAGGTCACCGATGAAGTGCTGCGCGACGCGCGCGGCAAGACCGGCCGTGCCTACTTCGATGCGGTCGACCGCGCCAGCAAGCGGCTGGTGGCCGAATGCGAGCAGGAAGGCAACGTCCGCTGCAGCGTGGCCGACATGTACTACGGCACCGACTTCTACCGGATCCGCCAGCTCGAACTGAGCGACGTACGCCTGGTGTACGCGCCGCCGCGCGCGATCGGCAACTATGGCGACGAGATCGACAACTTCATGTGGCCGCGCCACACCGGCGACTTCACCCTGCTGCGCGCCTACGTGGGCAAGGACGGCAAGCCGGCCGCCTACAGCAAGGACAACGTGCCCTACCAGGCACCGGCACACCTGCAGATGTCGGTGGAAGGCCCGAAGGAAGGCGACTACGCGATGCTCGCCGGTTACCCGGGCATCACCTACCGCCACCGTACCGCCGCCGAGTTCGCCGGCCAGATCGATACCGTGCTGCCGCGCCGCGTGTCGGTGTTCCAGCAGATGATCGACACCATCGAGGCCGCCACCGCCAAGGATGCGCAGGCGCGTACCCGCTACGCCTCGCAGCTGCAGTCGCTGAAGAACAACCGCAAGCGCGCCGCCGGTGAGCTGGAAGGCCTGCTGCGCAGCGACGCCAAGGCCCAGCGTGCCGCCGACGAGACGGCGATGCTGGCTGCCACCGACCGCAAGTACCAGGGCGACATCAAGGCGCTGCTGGCCAACCTGTCGCAGGGTGCGGCGGTGGGCGAGCGTGACCTGCTGCTGGATCAGATGGCTGCGCAGAGCCAGTTGCTGCGCTCGGCACTGCTGCTGGAGCGCCTGCGCATCGAATCGGCCAAGCCGGACGCGCAGCGCGAGAGCGGTTACCAGCAGCGCGACCAGGCGATGATCGAAGGCGTGCTCAAGCAGGTCCAGCGCCGCTACGCACCGGAGGTCGAGAAGGCCCTGCTGACCACCTTGCTGACCCGCTACCAGCAGCTGCCGGACGCGCAGCGCGTGGCCGAGTTCGACGCGGCCTTCGGCCGTACCCCGGAGCAGCTGGCCAAGGCGCTGGGCACCCTCTATGCCGGCACCCAGCTGGGTGACGAGGCGCAGCGCCTGTCGCGCTTCACTGCCGCACGCGAGGGCAAGGCACTTGCCGCCGATCCGCTGATCGCCGTGGCCGGCCCGCTGGTGGCCGCGCAGCTGCGCATCGAGAACGAGAGCAAGACCCGCGAAGGCGAGCAGTTGCGCCTGCGCCCGGCGTACATGCAGGCGCTGTTCGCCTGGCGTGCCAAGCAGGGCCGTGCGGTGTACCCGGACGCCAACCGCACCCTGCGCATCAGCTACGGCAAGGTCGAGGCACTGCACCCGCGCGACGGCGTGACCTACTCGCCGGTGACCACCGTGGCCGGCATCGTCGAGAAGAACACCAACGCCTATCCGTTCGATGCACCCAAGCCGCTGCTGGCCGCGATCGCCAAGGGTGACTTCGGCAGCACTGCCGACCCGGCGCTGAAGACCCAGACGGTCAACTTCCTGACCAACCTGGACACCACCGGCGGCAACTCCGGCTCGCCGGTGCTCAACGCCAAGGGCGAACTGATCGGCCTGAACTTCGACAGCAACTGGGAGTCGGTCAGCGCCAGCTGGTGGTTCGACCCGCGCTACAAGCGCGCCGTGCACGTGGACATGCGCTACCTGCGCTGGCTGCTGGCCAAGGTCTACCCGGCGCCGGAACTGCTGAAGGAAATGGGCGTGCCGGCCGAGTAAGCCGGCAACACCCTACCTCGGTGGCAGCGGTCTGATCCCGATCCAGTCCAGCTGCAGCGGGGCACGCAGCAGGTTGGGCTCGTTGCCCAGCGGATTGTTCGGATCCCAGACGTTCGGGTTGGCGGTCTCAGCCGTGTGTTCCGGCGGCGGCGCGGCGCCGTTCCAGCCCGCCAGATGCAGCGACACGCCGCCCACGTGGCGGCCCGCCCTGGGCGGCAGTTCCTGCGCCGCCACCACCACCACCTCGGTGGGCTGCACGCCCAGCCGCAACGACTTCTCCATCAGTCGGGCAGCAACGTCGTGGACGGCACGCTCCAAACCCTCGTCGGGCTTGGGGTAGGGAAGCAATGAGAATTCGCGGCGGACCTCGTTCAACACGCGGGCATGGATCGCGCTCTGCGGGCGGCGCTGAACGGCCGTGGTGGTGTCCTCCAGGGCAGGTGCGATCTGGACGTCGTACAGGTAATGAACCGCCCTGACGGCGCGGTCCTCGTCACTGGTGAGCGGGCCGAACGGCGACCCGTTCCTGGGCAGGACAAGCCGCTGATAGACCTGGGCCATCGCCCACGGATTGCTCGGGTGCACCGGCGGCGGCGTGTGGGTGACCGGTGGAATGTTGCGGATCGACTGCAGCAGGAAGGTCAACTCCCTGAACACACCGGCGTGATGCTCCGGTGGCCACGAGTTCGCCAGGCGTTGGCTCAGCAACGGGCTCAGGACATCGGGGATCGTGGCAACGGGCATGCTGGGTTCCATGAAAAGGATGGCCTGCACGCTGACCGCCACGACCTTCCCGGACAAGCGGCGACCGCGACGCAAGCCTGTCGTCTGCGACCACCCCGACTGAATCCCTGCTTTTGTCGCATTTGGCTCGATTCCAGCCGGCGGCTAGACTGCAGGCTGAAACGGGGACTGCGACAAGGCACGTGACGGCACCACGGGAACTGGAAGGACTGCGGGTCTGGGTGGTCGAGGACGACCCCGAACTGCTGGCGCTGCTGCTGGACGATCTGGCCTGGCGGGGTGCCGCCGTGCGCGGGCTCGGCAGTGCCGAAGCCCTGTACCGCGCGCTGCTCAGCGACCGCTGCGACATCGTGGTGCTGGACGTGGGCCTGCCTGGCGAAGACGGCTATGCGGTGGCCAGCCACCTGCGGGCGTCGGCCAGCATCGGCATCGTGATGCTCACCGGCCGCGGCGACGCACGCGACATGGCGCTGGGTCTCACCCAGGGCGCCGACCTCTATCTGGTGAAGCCGCCGGACATGGACGTGCTGGCCGCCGGCCTGCTCAGCCTGCGTCGACGTCTGCCTGCTGCCGCCACCACCGCGATCCCGCAGGTGCCAGCACCCGCCGCGCGCTGGCAACTGGCCGACGATGGCTGGACCCTGCATGCCCCCACTGCTGCCACGCTTCCCCTCACCGCGATGGAGCGCGGCCTGCTGCAGCAACTGGTGGACGCCTCTGGTGCGGCGGTCACCCGCGAGCAACTGATCGCAGCAGTCACCGACACCCCGTGGGACTTCGACCCGCACCGCCTGGACGTATTGGTGCACCGCCTGCGCGCCCGCGTGCGCGCCGCCACCGGCGTGGAACTGCCGCTGCGCGCGCTGCGCGGCCAGGGGTATCTGCTGACCGGCTGAGCCAGGCGATCGCCGCCACGGTGTGAGCAAGTGTGAGCGAGCGTGAGCCGCCGGCACTGACTTGCCGGGCCAGCCCCAAGACAATGCGCCCCGCCCGGAACCGCCGGCGACGCCTGTCGCCTGCGATCCGGGATCGATAAGACAGGGGACGTCTGTACCGGTTGCGTTGTACGCGCATCGTGCTTCGTTCCCTGTGAACGCAGTACCGACCGGAACAGGGGAAAACACATGTCCAGCCATAGCGATCGCGCAGCCTGCTGCGCGGCGGTGACGTCGTTCGAGTGCGTGCAGTCGCCATCGTGGCGCGCCGTGCTGAAGCGCAGCGTTGCGGCCCTGCTGCTGGCAACGCCGCTGTCCGCGCTGGCCATCGACCTGCAGATCACCGACTTCTCCGACACCGGCTACGACCCGGTTCCGGCGGGCACCACGGTGATCTACAACGTCAAGGTCGAGAACGGCGCCAACGACACCGCCAGCGGCACCGTGACCCTGTTCGACCTGCCGGCCGGCACCGCGCTCGGCAGCACCGCACCCGCGAGCTGCAGTTCCACCCCGGGTGCCAACGGCACCACCCGGGTCAGCTGCACCAACCCGGTCCTGAGCGCGTCCACCGCGCCGTACGAGTTCAAGCTGCCGGTGACCACCACCGCCTCGCAGCCGGCCACCATCACCGTGCGCACTGCGATCGGCTTTGCGAGTGCGCTGCCGCCGCCGACCACGCCGATCCAGAACCTGCAGACCAACGACGCGTTCTTCGGCAGCGACACCAACGTCGCCAACAACCGCACCAGCCAGAACACCACCATCCAGGCCTCGGCTGATCTGGAACTGAGCAAGAGCGGCACCCCGAACCCGGTCATCGGCGGCGGTGAAATCACCTACACCCTGAGCGTGCGCAACAACGGCCCAAGCGTGGCCACCGGCTTCCGCGTGGTCGACACGCTGCCGCCGAATGTCACCCTCGTTGGCGCGCCGGCCGGTGCGGACTGGTCCTTCACCCAGCAGAACGGCACCTACAACGGCAGTCTGGCGGTGGGCGCGAGCACCAGCTACACCTTCCGCGGCAAGGTCAACGTGGGCACCGGCAACATCGTCAACTCGGCGGTGGTCAATGCCGGCAACGTGCCCGATGCGATTCCCGACAACAACGCCGCGCAGGTGACCACGGCGGTAACCGCCGGTGCCGACCTGCTGCTGTCCAAGTCGGTGTCGCCGGCGCCGGCTGCTGCCGGTTCGGTGGTGACCTATACCCTGACGGCGCGCAACGATGGCCCGAGCCCGGCCACCGGCGTGACCCTTCGCGATGCGCTGCCGGAAGGCTTCACCATAAACGGGATTGGCGGTCCCAACGGTTGGTCGTGTACCAACAACCCGGAACGCACGGTGGTCGACTGCAGCCTGGCGGGCAGCTTCGCGCCGGGTGCGCAGGCGCAGATCACCATCACCGCCCAGGTACCGTCCACCGGCACCAACAGCAGCGGAACCGTGGTCAACAGCGCGCAGATCAGCGCCACGACCCCCGACCCGGTACCCGGCAACAACACCGGCAGCGTCGGCCTGACCGTCATTCCCGACGGCGCCGACCTGCGCATGAGCAAGAACAAAACCCCGGCGCTGGTGCCGGTGTGGAACGGCACCGGTGTACGCACCGACAGCGTGATGACCTCCACGCTGCAGGCCCAGAACCTGGGTCCGCGCACCGTCACCGGCAACCTGCAGCTGGTCGACACGCTCGCCGTGGGCGAAGAGTGGGTGGATGCCACTGGCCAGCCGTATGCGGCGAACACGGTGATCACGGTGGGCAGCTTCAGCTGCAGTGTCGACCGCGCCTGGAATGGCACCACCGCACAGGTGGTGACCTGCACCCAGGACACCGGCTACCCGGTGGGCGTCAATGCCAGTTCCGCGGCACTGACGCTGCGCACGCTGGCGCGCCTGCAGGGCACGCTGGGCAATACCGCCTGCACCGGCGGCAGCGGCGGTTCGGCCGAGCCGACCACTGCAGGCGGCATCAACCTGGACCCGAACACCGGCAACGACTGCACCGGCGGCAGCAGCCGCGCCACCGATGCGCGTGCGGACCTGTCGATCACCAAGCGCACCAATGCCGCTGGCGATGCCGACAACATCATCCGCGACGCGGACGGTTCGGTGAGTTACACGCTTGAGATCACCAACAACGGCGCGACCACCACCGGCGTGGTGATGAACGATCCGATCCCGGGTTTCGTTACCGGTTCGACGTCGGTGACCCAGATCACGCGGCCCACCGGCTGGACCTGCGGCCTCAGCGGCAGCAGCTGGAACTGCACCTCGGGCACCACACCGCTGGCGGCCGGTGCCACGGTCACCATCGCGTTCACGGTCAACCGTGGCCTGTTCGACAGCCAGAGCCAACCCGCCGGAACCTGCGCGGGACAGGCCATGCCGGCCGGTCGCTTCTGCAACACCGCCGGGGTGCGGATCGATCCGACCGTGAGCGGTTCGATCGGCGAAGCCAACGCCGCCAACAACAGCGCCTCGGACTGGGTCCAGATCGACCCGGTCGCCAACGTGGCCACCACGGCCAAGGACATCACCTCGGGCAGCCCCGGCCGCGCCGGCGTCAACACCACCTACCGCATCACCTATCAGAACCGCGGGCCGTCGATGGCGCGCGGCGTGGTGTTCAACGACACCTTCACCCTCCCGGCCAACGATGCGGGCTTCGTGCTGGTTTCGGCGGCGCGTACCGGCGGCGGTACCACCGCGTGCACCGTGACCCGCCAGGATGCGTCGATCAGCGCGGCTGCGGCGCCGGGTGGTACCTCGTGGTTCAACACCGGCGGCGCCCCGGCCACGCTGCGGCTGACCTGCGCCCCGCTGGACATGGCCAACAATTCCACCCAGACCATGACGGTGGTGATCCGCCCGAACGTCAACAGTGGCAACACCGGCCGCCAGTTCACCAACGTCGGCAGCTTCCACTTCGATCTCAACAACGACGGCGTCGAAGATCCGGCCAGCGGCACGCTCGGCAATGGGGTCAGCTACAACTACAACAGCAACACCAGCGACGACAGCCGCAACGCGGTGCTGGACTTCACCGCCGGTGAAGTGGACCTGATCGTCAACAAGATCGACCAGAACTTCGTGGGAGGGGTCGATCCGCTGGGCTTCGATTCGCGCCCGGGCCAGGAAACCAACAACTACATCCTCTACCAGGTGAGCGTGCGCAATGATGGCCCGTCGCTGTCCACCCGCACCCTGATCGAAGACACCATCACCCCGGCCAGTGGCGCCAACGTGCGCTTCGTCGGCAGTCGCACCGGCACCAACACTACGCCGCAGGGCACGCTGGAAGCACCGGGCGACCGCTGCACCGTGGCTCCGGGCAGCAGCAACCCGACCACGGCGCCGCAGACCCTGTCGTGCACCATGCCGAGCATCGGCGTGTCCACCACCGAGCAGGGTGTGATCGCCGCCGGGCAGACCAGCTATCTGTACCTGGTCTATCAGTACCTCGCCTCGCCGCCGGCAACCGGCGCGACGCTGATGAACTCGGTGACCGCGCGGTCGGCTGAAACCGAGCGCGACAGCAGCAACAACACCGCGGTGCAGGAAACCAGCATCCGGACCCGCGCCGACCTGGCCATGACCAAGACCAGCGTGGTGCAGGCACCCAATGCCGACCCGACCCAGCCGCTGCCGGCCGCCGCGACGAGCATCAGCCTGCGCCAGCCGTTCTGGTTCGTGCTCGACGTGGTCAACAATGGCCCGGGCCACAGCCTGTCGCGCGACCGCAGCGGCAACAGCCCGCAGCGCGGCGACGGCGTGGTGGTCACCGACACCCTGCCGGCACAGCTCGAAGTGATCGGCGGCGCCGAGGCCGTGACCTGGCAGAAGGTCGGCGCCACCGCTGACGCGGGCGTGGTCAGCAACGGCATGGGCAACTGCACCCTGGCGGGTCGCGCGCTGACCTGCCGCATGGGCGACCTTGCGCTGGACGGCCGCACCCGCGTGCTGGTGCCGGTACGCTGGACCTCGCTGCCGCCCAACGGCGCCGGCAGCAACACCGCGCGTGCCACCAGCGACCAGGTCGATCCGACCCCGGGCAACGACGAAGGCACCAGTACCCATACGGTGGTGCGCTCCTCGCTGACCGGCGTGGTGTTCCAGGACCGCGACCGCAGCGGCGCCAACGGCGGCACGCAGCAGGCGGGCGAGCAGGCGATCGCGGGCGTGGAAGTGCGCCTGGGCGGGCAGGATGCCTACGGCAACGCCGTCACCCTGACCACCACCACCGACGCCAACGGTGCGTACCGCTTCGACAACCTGGCACCGGCCGGCGCCAGCGGCTACACCGTGACCCAGGTGCAGCCGACCACCTACGTCAACGGTCCGGTGGCACCGCCGGGCAGTGGCGCACTGGCACCGTCGGCTGGCGGCACGTTCGCGGTGGTCGACCCGGCCGCCAGCGCCAACTCGCTGTACACCGGCGTCGCGCTGGGCGCGGGCGTGGACGCGGTGCGCTACAACTTCCCTGAAGTGCGGCGCGTAGCGCTGTCCGGCTTCGTGTACGTGGACAGCAACTACAGCAACACCCGCAACACCGGCGACGCGCCAATCGCCAATGCCACGGTGGAACTGCTGGATGCGGCCGGCGTGGTGCTGGCGACCGCCACCACCGGCAGCGACGGCGGCTACAGCTTCGCCGCGCTGGACCCGCTGATCCCCTACACCCTGCGCGAAGTGCTGCCCACCGGCAGCTACCGCAACCGTCCGAGCGCGATCAACCCGGGCCTGGTGGGCGGCGCGGCCTGCGTGGGCTGCACGGTATCCACCGGCACCGCCGGTGATGCCGCAACCACCGACCGGATCAGCAGCATCGACCTGTCGCGTGGCGACGACGGCACCGCCTTCAACTTTGGCGAAGACGCGATCACCGCGATTTCCGGCAACGTGTACCTGGACCGCAACGGCAACGGCGACTTCGATGCCGGCGATGCCGGTACCCGCAATTCGCAACCCAACGGCGGCCTGCAGGGCGTGACGGTCACCCTGACCGGTGCCGGTGCCGACGGCGTGTTCGGCAACGGCGACGATCTGCCGCCGGTCACCGTGCAGACCGATGCGCAGGGGCGTTACGCGTTCGACGCACTGGTGGTCGGGCAGAACTACCGCGTTACCGAAACGCAGCCGCAGGGCTATGCGAATGCGGCCGAGAACGCCTCCAACAGCATCGCGATCAACGCGCTGGCGCTGACCGGCTCCACCGGCAACGACTTCGGCGAAACCCTGGGTGCGCTCAGCGGCGTGGTCTTTGAAGACTTCTCCAACGTGGCGGCCAACAACAACAACGGTCGCCGCGATGCGGGCGAAAATGCCATCGCCGGTGTCACCGTGGTGCTGTCGGGCACCGATGTGCTCGGCAACCCGGTGGCACTGACCACCACCACCGACGCCAGCGGTGCCTACCACTTCGCTGACCTGCTGCCGCCACAGGCCGGCACCGGCTACACCCTGACCGAAACCCAGCCGACCGGTTACCTGGACGGCAAGCACACCGTGGGCAATGCGGCCACGCCGGGCAGCAACGCGGTCGCCAACGTGATCTCCGGCATCGTGATCAACGCCGGCCAGGACGCCACCGGCTACCTGTTCGGCGAGCTGGCCAATGCACCGATCAGCGGCACCGTGTACCTGGACCGCAACGACGACGGCGACAACAACGCCGGTGACGTGGGCATTCCGGGCGTGCAGATCGTGATCGTCGGCGCCGGCAACGACGGCGTGTTCGGCACCCCGGACGACACCACGGTGACCCTGGTCACCAACAGCGACGGGCAGTACAGCTACCCGGGTGCGGTGGCCGGCCAGGACTACCGCATCACCGAAACCCAGCCGAACGGGCTGGGCGAAGGCCGCGAGCAGCCGGGCAACACCATCACCGTCGGCAACCTGCCGGCGGCCGGTGCCAGCGGCAACGATTTCGGCGAACTCGCCGGGGCGCTGTCGGGCACGGTGTTCCTGGACCGCAACAACAATGGCGTGCAGGACGCGGGCGAACCGGGCCTGCCCGGCGTGCAGCTGCAGCTGCCGGCCGGCAGCGTGGACGCGCTGGGCAATGCGGTGACCACCGCACTGACCGACGCCGATGGCCGCTACACCTTCGAGCACCTGCTGGCCGGCACCTACACGGTGACCGAGCAGGCTGCGCAGCCGCTGTTCAATGGCACTGCGACGATCAACGGCATCACCCGTGCCGGCACCATCGACGGCACCACTGCGGGCGTGGCCTCGGCCGTGGCGACCGTGCCCAGTGCGATCAGTGCGATCGTGCTGCCGGCCGGCAAGGCCGCCGTGCAGCAGAACTTCGCCGAAGTCCTGCCGGTGTCGATCTCGGGCACGGTGTTCTTCGACGTCGACAACGACGGCGTGCGCAATGGCGCTGCCGAGACCGGCATCGAGCGCGTGACCCTCGAGCTCACCGGCACCGACGACACCGGCGCCAGCGTGACCCTGAGCGTGCAGACCGACGCCGACGGCCGTTTCGCGTTCGAGAACCTGCGCCCGGGCACCTACACCGTGACCGAACCGCAGCAGCCGGCCGGCACCAGCAACGGCATCACCACCGCCGGCACCATCGGTGGGGTGAGCCGTGGCACGGCCACGCCGATCACCAGCGTGCCCAGCCGGATCAGCACGATCGACCTGACCACGCCGGGCAGTGTGTCGGTGGACAACCTGTTCGGCGAAATCCCGCTCAACAGCGGGATCAGCGGCAAGGTCTGGACCGACCGCAACAACGACGGCGTCGTCGATCCGGGTGAAACCGGCCTGGCCAACGTGCGCATCACCCTGGCGGGCACCGACCTGGCCGGCAACACGATCAGCCGCGACACCGTGACCGACGCCGACGGCAGCTACAGCTTCGCCGAGCTGCCGCCGGGCGCCTATGGGGTGACCGAACCGGAGCAGCCGACCGGCACCCGCGACGGCCGCACCGTGGCCGGCAGCACCGGTGGCAGCGTGACCGCGCCGGGCACGGTCCCCTCGCAGATCACCGCAGTGGTGCTGGGTGTCAACCAGCAGTCGATCAACAACAACTTCGGTGAAATCCCGACCGCCAGCATTGCCGGCCGCGTCTACAACGACAGCAACGACAATGGCGTGGTCGACAGCGGCGAAGGCGGCATTGCCGGGGTCAGCGTGGTGCTGACCGGTACCGATGACCTCGGCCAGCCGGTCAACGCGACCCTGACCACCGATGCCGAAGGCCGCTACCGCTTCGAAGGCCTGCGCCCGGGCACCTACACGGTGACCGAGCCGACCCAGCCGCCGCAGACGCTGAACGGCATTACCAGCGCAGGCACCGTCAACGGCGCCAGCGTCGGCGTGGTCACCGACCGCAGCAGCGTGCCCTCCGCAATCAGCCAGATCGTGCTGCCGCTGGGCGTGGACGCCCTGGAGTACAACTTCGGTGAGATCGGCGACTCGCCCGACCTCATGGTCAGCAAGGCATCGACCAGCACCCGCTTCACGGTCAACAACCTGGCCGGCTACACCATCCAGGTGCGTAATGCCGGGCAGCAGCCGAGCCGGGGCGAGTACGTGGTGACCGACCGCCTGCCGGCCGGGCTGAGCCTGGACGGCACGCCGGTGGGCACCGGCTGGACCTGCACCGGCGACGCCGGCGCGACCCGCTTCAGCTGCAGCAGCCAGCGCGTACTGGCGGCCGGTGCGATCTCGCCTGACACCATTGCGGTGCAGGTGCGCGTCAGCGCCGCGGCGGCCGAGGCCGGCACGGTGAACAACGCGGTGCTGGTGGAAGGCGGCGGTGAAAACCCGTTCCGTGCCCCGACCCCGGCCGAGCGTGCGGCGTTCGACGGCGAGGTCGGCGACCTGCCGGCCTGCGTGGACAGCATCCTGCACAACGCCTGCCGCGTGCCCAACAGCGTGCAGCTGGCCGCATCGGTCGGTGGCACGGTGTGGTTCGACATCGGCAGCGATGACCAGCTGCTCGATGGCGGCGACCGTCGCCTTTCGAGCTGGATCGTCGAACTGGTCGACCCGACCAACGCCCAGGTGGTGAAGACCACCACCAGTGCCGCCGATGGCAGCTACCGCTTCGGCGACGTGGTGCCGGGCGTGAAGTGGAACATCCGCTTCCGCGACCCGCGCTCGACCGTGCTGTGGCCGTTCCCGGTCACCCGCGAAACCGCTGGCGGTGTGCAGGAAGCCTGCGATGCCGAGGCCGCCATCGCGCGCGGCGGGATCAGTGCCTGCGTCACCTCCGACAACGCCACCAGCCAGCTGGAAGTGGTGCTGCGTGCCGGCCAGCACCTGCCGCAGCAGAGCCTGCCGGTGGACCCGTCGGGCGTGGTGTATGACGCCACCACCCGCGACCCGGTGCCGGGTTCGATCGTGACCCTGGCCCCGGTCGGCATGTGCAGCGGCTACGACCCGCGTACCGGCGTGCTCAACGCGGCCGCTGGCGGCTACCGCATCGAAGGCAGCAGCATCGCGATGACGGTGGGCAGCGAAGGCTTCTACCAGTTAGCCTTCGGTCCGGCTGCGCCGGCCCGTTGCGAGTTCCAGCTGACGGTGACCCCGCCGGGTGGCTACACCTTCGTGTCGACGATGATCCCGCCGCAGGCCAGCGCGCTGTCGCCGGCCGGTGGGGCAGGCGCCAATCACGTAGTGCAGGCCAACACCCAGGCGCCGACCGGCGCGGTGGGCACGGCGACCGAGTACTACCTGACGCTGTTCGCCGGTTCGGCCACGGCGGCGATCGTGCACAACCACCTGCCGCTGGACACCGCGGTGGCCACCGGCCTGGCGATCACCAAGACCGGCGACCGCCAGACCGCGGAGATCGGCGACACCGTGCAGTACACCATCACCGTGCGCCAGACCGCCGGCAGCGCGCTGGGTGCGTTGAACGTGGTCGACCGCCTGCCGCGCGGCTTCACCTACATCGACGGCACCGCGCGTGCCGACGGTCGTGCGGTGGCCGATCCGGCCGGTCGCCCGGGCCCGATGCTGGGCTTCGCGCTCGGCCCGATCAATGTCGGTGGCCAGATCGTGCTGACCTACCGGGTCCGCGTGGGCGTGGGTGCGCAGCAGGGCGATGGCATCAACCGTGCGCAGGCCTTCGGCTGTTCGATCAGCGGCGGGTGCATCGACACCACCGCGATCGCACCGCTGCCCGGCTCACTCGCCTCCAACCGCGCCGAGTACCGCGTGCGCGTCACCGGTGGCGTGTTCACCGAAGAGGCCTGCGTGCTCGGCAAGGTGTTCATGGACTGCAACAACAACCACCTGCAGGACCGCGAAGAGCTCGGCATTCCCGGTGTTCGCCTGTACTTCTCCGACGGCACCTGGGTGATCAGCGACTCGGAAGGCAAGTACAGCTTCTGCGGCCTGCCGCCGCAGAGCCACACCCTGAAGGTGGACGCCAGCACGCTGCCGGTCGGCGCGCGCCTGACCACCAGCAGCAACCGCAACCTGGGCGATGCCGACAGCCTGTTCCTGGACCTGAAGAACGGTGAGCTGCACCGCGCCGACTTCATCGAAGGCAGCTGTTCCAACCCGGTGCTGGAGCAGGTCAAGGCCCGCCGCACCCAAGGTGAGGTGCGCGCGCCGGAAACCGAACCGGGCCAGGCGCCGCTGCGCTTCGAAAGCAAACCCGCGCGGGCGCCGCAACAGGCGACCGACACGGCCAACCAGAGACCGATCGTGCATCCCCGACCCAACCCGCCTGCCGCCGGCACCGCCACGGAGGGCCAGCCATGAGCCGCGCTCCCGTGCTGCACCGGCTGCCCCGCCTGAGCCTGCTCGCCTGTGCGCTGGCCACCCTGCCCGCGATGGCGCAGAGCGTGGGCACTCCGAGCCGGTTCACCCCGGTGCTGGGGGATGCCAGCACGCTGTACCCGCGCAGTCCGGCCAGTGTCGATGCTGCGCCGGTGGCGCTGCGTGCCACCGCGTCCGGCGTGCTGGACCGGATCGTGGTCGAACTGGACCGCGACGGCGTGCCGGCCGACGGCCAGAGTGCGGTGCACGTGCGCGTGCAGCTGCTCGATGCCACCGGCCTGCCGCTCGGCGGCACCACCTACGCCACCGTTGAAAACAGCGGCGGCCGCATCCGCCTGCCGGGCTCGCGCACCGACGAACTCGGCCCGGGCGCGCTGGATGCCGACAAGGTCACCCCGGACGTGCAGCTGCAGGTGGTGGACGGCGTGGCCGAGTTCGACCTGCTGGCGCCGCACGAGCCGCAGGATGTGCTGCTGCGCGTGACCGCCGGCAGCGAAACCGCGCAGGGCAGCATCGGCTTCGTGCCGGAAATGCGCGAGATGATCGCCACCGGCCTGATCGAGGGCGTGGTCAACTTCCGCCGCAAGGGCAATGGCGGCCTGGTCTCGCCGGTAGAGCATCACGACGCGTTCGACCGCGACATCCGCCGCTGGGAGCGCCAGTTCAACAACGGCAAGGCGAATGCCGCTGCGCGCACCGCGTTCTTCGTGAAGGGACGGATCAAGGGCGACGCGCTGCTGACCGCCGCCTACGATTCGGACAAGGACACCCGCGGCCGCCTGCTGCGCGACATCCAGCCGGAAGAGTTCTACCCGGTGTACGGCGATTCCTCGCTGCGCGGGTTCGACGCACGTTCGGCCGAGCGCCTGTACGTGCGCATCGACAACAAGCGTAGCTACCTGCTGTACGGCGATTTCCAGACCGGCGACGGCCTGGCCACCGCCACCGGCATCGGCGGCAGCGGGCCGATCCCGCAGCGCAGCCTGGGCACGTACAACCGCACCGCCACCGGGCTGGGCTGGCATTTCGAAAGCGAGCGCGTGCGCAGCAATGTGTTCGCCATCGAAGACTCGCTGCGCCAGGTGATCGAAGAGTTCCGCAGCCAGGGCAGCGGCCCGTATGCACTGCGCAACAACGCGGTGCTGGAAGGCAGCGAGCGCGTCGAAGTGATCGTGCGCGATCGCAACCAGCCTACCCGCATCGTTTCGGTGCGGCCGCTGGCGCGGCTGGTCGACTACAGCTTCGAGCCGTTCTCCGGGCGCATCCTGCTCAACCAGTTCCTGCCGGCGTTCGACAGCGACCTCAACCCGGTCTCGCTGCGCATCACCTATGAACTGGACCAGGACACCGAGAAGTTCTGGGTGGTCGGCGCCGACGCGCAGGTCAAGCTGACCCCGCGCATGGAAGTGGGCGCTGCCGCGGTGGACGACCGCAATCCGTATGCGGAATTCCGCATGGGCAGTGCCAATGCCAGCTACCGCTTCGGCGACAACACCCTGCTGGTGGCCGAGTTCGCGCGCACCCGCAGCGAAGTCAACACCAATTCGATCAACCAGATCACCTCGCAGGGCCTGAAAGACATCACCGGCGAAGTGGAAGGCGATGCGTGGCGGGTCGAGTTCGCGCACGCAGCCGGCAAGCTGGACGCGCGCCTGTTCGCGGCGCGCACCGACCCGGCCTTCAACAACCCGGCCGCGCCGCTGTACGGCGGCCGCGGCGAGTACAACGCGCGCGTGGCCTACCAGCTGGGCCCACGCCTCGAGCTTTACGTGGAAGGGCTGCGCAGCGAGGACCGCAACCCGGATGGTGGCAAGCGCGACGCCGGCGGCGCCGGTGTGCGCATCGGCGCCACCGAACGGCTCACCGTGGACCTGGGCGTGCGCAGCATCCGCGAGACCATCGGGGTGACCACGCCGTGGTCGTCCGGAGTGCCGTTCGGCAACGCCGGTGGCCTCACCGGCGGTTTCGCCACCGGGGCCGGCGGTGGCGCGCTCGGCTACGGCCAGCAGGCGCTGGATCCGGCGACCGGGCTGATGGTGATCAACGGCAGCAACACCGGCAGCCCGATCACCAGCGACCTGCCGGTGGGCACCGAGCTGGAATCGGACAGCGCCCGCTTCGGCCTGGGCTACCGCCTGAGCGACAAGCTCAGCAGCGGTGCCGAGATCGAACACAGCGTCAGTGGCGAAGAACGCCGACGCTTGGCCGCAGGCCTGGACTACCAGGTGTTCGAGCGCAGCCGCCTGTACGGCCGTTACGAAAAGCAGACCGGCCTGACCAGCGCCTACGGCATCACCACCACCGATCGCGAGGCCGACGCGCTGGTATTCGGTATCGACAGCAGCTATCTGCGCGATACCCAGACCTTCAGCGAGTACCGGCTGCGCGATGCGATCAGCGGCCGCGACGTGCAGGCCGCTTCGGGTATCCGCAACAACTGGGACATCCGCGAGGGCATGCGCCTGTCCAGTTCCGCCGAACACGTGAAAGTGATCGACGGCAGCACCGGTGACAGCACCGGCCTGGCGCTGGCGCTGGACTATGCGGCCAACCCGCTGTGGCGCGGCGCGATCCGCGCCGAGCACCGCATCTCCGAGGACGTGCCGGACACCGAAACCAACGAGGCGTTCAACACCACGCTGCTGCAATTCATGCTGGCGCGCAAGCTCAGCCGCGACTGGACCCTGCTGGCCCGCAACTACCTGCTGAGCACGCGCTACGACGCACGCGGCGATGTGTTGCAGGACCGCTTCCAGCTCGGCGTGGCCTACCGCGACACCGACCGCAACCGGGTCAACGCGCTGGCCCGTTACGAGTACAAGCTCGAGCGCGACGAGAGCGGCCTGACTCTGTCCGACGGCAGTACGGTGGACGGCAGCAGCCAGGACGTGCGCACCCGCGCGCACATCGTCTCGACCCATGCCGACTGGCATCCGTCGCGGCCGTGGTGGATCACCGGGCGCGTGGCCGGCAAGTGGCAGCAGGACCAGTTCGCCTACGCCGACGGCGCACGCGTGAACAGCCGCTTCCGCGCGATGCTGTTCTCCGCGCGCGTGGTGTACGACATCACCGAGAACTGGGATGTGGGCGTGCTCGGCTCCACCTTCCGTGGCCAGGCCGGTGCGAACCAGTACGCCTACGGCATGGAAGTGGGACGGCTGCTGCGCCAGAACCTGTGGCTGTCGGCCGGCTACAACTGGACCGGCTTCAGCGGCGACCGCGATCTCAACGGTTACGAGTACACCGAGCAGGGCGTGTTCGTGCGCCTGCGCTTCAAGTTCGACGAAGACCTTTTCCGGCCGGACCCCGTCCGCTACCGCGACCCGGCACGCTGAGGATATTTTGATGAAGAACACCGCCATGACCTTCCGTACCGCACGCCCCTTGCTGGGTGCAGCCCTGCTCACCGTGCTGGCCGGCACCGCTTCTGCGCAGAACGCGCAGCTGCTGCCGCAGCAGCAGCGGATCAGCGACGAAGCGATCTACGCCGACCATGCCATGTATGACGCCACCCAGGGACGCATCCAGGCACTCAACGACGGCGGCCGCCCGATCCGCGATTACCACCTGTCCAAGGCGCAGTGCTGGCTGGACGTGTCGTTCCACGAGTACAGCCGGAATGATCGCAGCGCCTTCCCGCAGGCCGCGCTGGGCGAATCGGAGCGGCTGATCGTCGGCATGGAGCAGGGCGCAGACCCGCTGCCCACCGACACCCCGCTGGTGAACAACGCCAAATACCTGCGGGATGACCTGTGGCAGCGCCTGCGCGTGCTGCACGCCAGCCCGGGCTTCGCCTGCGCCGCGCAGCAGGTGGCCTGTGGCGAGGTGGAGCTGGTGCATGCCGGCAATGAGTTCAACCAGCAGCAGTGGCGCCATTCCAAACCGTACATCCAGATTGCCGAAGAGCTGGTCAACGACGCCGAAGCGCAGGCGCGCCAGTGCGCGGTGGCGCCGACCGTGGCACCGGGTCCGCTGGTGGCCAACGTGCTGTTCGAATTCGACCGTGACGGCTACCGCGACATCCGGACGTACTCGCTGGAAAGCATCGACCGCGCGCTGGCCAGCATCGGCAGCGAGTCGCTGAAGCTGCAGTCGGTGGTGCTGGTCGGGCATGCCGACCGACTGCAGGGCCGTGGCTTCGATGCGAACCAGGGGCTGTCGGAGCGGCGTGCGAAGACCGTGCGCGCGCTGCTGATCGGGCGCGGGCTGGACCCGGCGAAGATCCGCTACGAGTACCGCGGCGACACCCAGCAGGTGCAGCAATGCGATGGCGTGCGCCCGCGCGCGGCGTTGCTGGAATGCCTGCTGCCGAACCGGCGGGTGGAAGTGCGGTTCGAGGTGGCGCGCTGAGCGTGCAGCAATGGATGTGCAGCCACGCAGGGCGTGGCTCTACCGCGGCGGGGCTGCGCAGGGCGCGGTCCACCGGCGGGGAGCGCAGGTAGAGCCACGCCCTGCGTGGCTGCGCATCAAGGCGACCAGCGAATGGGCTGGCTGCCGCTGAGCCGGATCCACCCAGCCGACATCGCCGCTTCCGGATTCCCCAGCACCGCATGCAGATGCGGCGCTTCGCTGCTGTGTTCGCCCCAAACCCCGGCCCACGCATTGCGCCCGCTCTGGCGCGCGCCCTGCAACGCACGGTCGGCCGCACGCAGGCTGTCGTCCACCACCGCCGGCGCATCCGCGAACAACGGCAGCGGCGCCACGCCCACGCTCGCCGTCAGGGTCAGGTGCTGCTGCGGCCCGGCTTCCACCACCAGTCGCTCGATCGCCAGCCGCAGGTGGCCGGCCAGCGCCTGCGCGGCGTCGGCGCTGGTGTCGTGGCGGGCCACCAGGAACGCCGCACCGCCCCAGCGCGCCAGTAGATCGTGGCGGTCGCAGGCCGCCTGCAGGCACTGCGCCACGCTGCGCAGCACGCTGTCGCCAGCGGCCTGGCCATAGCGGTCGTTCAGCGCCTTGAAGTCATCCAGTTCCACCAGCAGCAGCGCACTGCGCGCACCGTCGCCGCGCACGCTTCGCTCGTCCAGCCGGCGCTCCGCTTCGCGCCGGTTGAACAGCCCGGTCACCCCGTCGCTGCGGCTGAGCAGGGTGAGCTGGCGGCGCTGGTGGCGCAGCCGCAGCACGATCACCGTGGCCAGCACCCACACCGCCAGCAGCGCGATCACCGCCGTATTGCGCAGTACGCGCACGCGGCCCAGGTCCTGCTCGGCATTCACCTGGGCCGGATCGATGCTGCGTTCGGCCGACGCCTGCAGCCGGGCCAGCTGGCCCAGGGTCTCGCCCTGGCTGCGCGCCTTGTCCAGCGCACGGCCCTGGCGGGTGAGTTCGAGCGCCTGGTCGCGGTGGCCGAGCAGGGTGTGCAGGTCGCCGAGCAGGTCCAGCCCGTTGCGGATCTCCTCGGTGAAGTGGCCGCCGACCGCCAGCCGCTGTGCCTGTTCGGCCAGCGGCAACGCAGCGGCGGTGTTGCCGCGATCCACCGCGACACGCGCCAGGCGCTGCAGGGTCACCACCTGGCCCTGCGGATCCTGCGCGGCCTGCCAGGGCAGTACCCGGCGCAGGCCGGCCTCGGCCGCGTCCAGCTGGCCGGCGACGCGCTGGATCTCCGCGCGGTGGCTGGCGATGCGGTTGAGGAACAGTTCCTGCCCGGCCAGCCGGGTGCCGATCGCTTCGGCGCGCTTGAACGCCTCCGCGGCCTGCGCATGGCGCTCCAGGTTCAGCAGTGCATAGCCGTAGTTGTAATACAGGATCAGGTCGCCGGGATTGGGCGGGCGGTGCAGGTGCTCGCTGAGCAGCGTGGCCTTGTGCAGGTACGTGAGCGCGCCTTCCGCGTCGCCCATCGCATCGCCGCGGATCATCGCGATCTGCATCAGCGCGCTGATCTGGCCCTGCACGTCGCGTTCCCGAACCGCCTCGTCCAACAGGGTGGCGGTCAGGCTCAGCGCGCGCGCGCGCTCGCCGCCCCACAGCAGCAGGTGCGCGGCCATGGTGCGCGCGCGCTGGCGGTCGACCGCGGTGGCGTCAGGTCGTGCGGCTGCGGCCAACAGGCGGTCGGGCAGGGCGGTGGTCTGTTCCAGCTGGCCGAGCGCCCGCGAAGCCACCCCCAGGCAGCCCACCGCGCCGATCTCCATCGACGTCGACAGCGCCGGCCCGGAAAGCAGTTTGCGGGCGAGCTGCAGCGAGGTCGCCGGTTCGCTGGTGAGCAGGGCGTGGCACTGATCGACCTGGGCCATCTGCGGCGCCCCGTCGAGCGGGCGCTGCGCCAGCGCGGGCAACGCGATCAACCACAGCGGTAAGGCAAGCGCAGGCAGGATGCGCCGGACAGGCAACAGCTTGGGCATGGCAACAACGACTTCCCCGGTCGAATGCAGACGCGCTGCTAATATACCGGGGTTGCCGCCGCGTGCCGGCGCCGCCTGCCGACCCGCCCCGCATGCCCGAGCCGACGCCCCGCACCCGCGCCGACAGCGCCGACCGCCCGCACGGGCTGGGCCGGCGCACCGACGCCATGCTGCGTGGCCTGCTGGTGCTGGTGGCGCTCTATCACCCGCTGCTGGCGGCCTGGATCGCGCTGCGGCTGGGCAGCGGCCTTGACCTGATGGTGCCGGCCATGGCGGCCGCGCATACCCTGCTGTGCGTGCTGTGCCTGCTCGAACATCGCAGCGGGCGCAGCCTGCATGCCGCCGCGACCTTCCTGGTCGGCGAAGCGTTGTTGCTGGTGCTGGCCTACGGGTACTGGGGCCTGGCTGCGCAGCTGCGGGTACAGATGGTGCAGCTGGTACCGGTGCTGCTGGTCGCCGCCGTGCTGGGCCGTCGTCCGCTGGCCTGGGCCACCGCCTGGCTGTGCGCGCTGATGACGCTGGGCGGGTGGGTCGACGCGGCCGGCGCGCTGTTCCGCCCGGACCGGGTCCTGCAGGCAGCCACCGACCTGGCCGTGTCCGCGTTCGGTGCGGTGATGACCGCCTGGCTGCTCCACCACAGCGTGACCGGTCTGCGCGAAACCCTGCTCGAGGCGCGCCAGCGCAGCCAGGAGCTGGCCCGCAAGCGCGATGAGCTGCAGGTGGAGATGCAGGCGCGCGAACGCTCGCGCGACCAGCTGGTGCATGCGATGAAGATGGACAACGTGGGCCGCCTGGCCAGCGGTATCGCGCACGACTTCAACCACCTGCTGGCGCTGGTGCTGGGCTATGTGGCCAAGGCCCGGCGCAGCGAGGGCGCGGCCTTGCAGGACGCCCTGCAGGGCGCGGATTCGGCGACGCGGCGGGCCAGCGCGGTCAGCCGCCGGCTGCTCGATTTCAGCCGGCTCGAACCCAGCCGCCCGCAGCTGCTCGACGCGGCCGCGACGCTCACCGCGATGGCGCCGGTCGTGCAGCAGGTATTCGACGAGCGCGTGCACTGCGAGCTGGACACCGGCGGCGTGCAGCGGCTGATCCATTTCGATCCGGCCCAGCTGGAATCGATCCTGCTCAGCCTGGCGGTCAACGCCAACCAGGCCATGCCCGACGGCGGCCGCTTCAGCGTTCGCCTGCAACCGCCGCAGCCCGACGGCGCGCTGGTGCTGCAGCTGCAGGACACCGGCCAGGGCATGAGCGAGGCCGTGCGCGCGCGCTGCCTGGAGCCGTTCTTCACCACCAAGCCGGTCGGGCAGGGCACCGGGCTGGGCCTGTCGGTCACCGCCAGCCTGGTGGCCGCCGCCGGTGGCTCGGTGCAGGTGCACAGCCGCCCTGGCGTCGGCACCCGGATCGAACTGCACCTGCCGTCGCGCCCGTTGGCGCCCCTGGCCGCCTGAGCATGACCGCAGGCGGCCCGATCCAGCGGCTACACTGCCGCATGCGCTTGGGGAAACGTGCCCGTGGTTTCTAGCTGGATCCTGCTGCTGGTGTCGGTGGCCTACGCCGCGCTGCTGTTCGGCGTGGCCTGGTGGGGCGACCGGCGCCCGATGTACCCCGACCGCCCGTGGCTGCGCCCGGTGGTCTACAGCCTGGCGCTGGCGGTGTACTGCTCGTCGTGGACGTTCTACGGCGCGGTCGGCACGGCGGTGCGCAACGGCATCGGCTACCTGCCGATCTACCTGGGACCGCTGCTGCTGCTGCTGTTCGGCTGGCGCATCATCGAGCGCCTGGCGCTGATCGCGCGCAGCCAGAACGTGGTCTCCATTGCCGATTTCATTTCCTCGCGCTTCGGCCGCTCGCGGCGGCTGGCCGCGCTGGTCGCGGTGATCGCGCTGATCGGCATCATTCCGTACCTGGCGCTGCAGTACAAAGCGGTGGCGATGAGCCTGCAGGTGCTCACCGGAAACGTGGGCCCGACCGGTTACTTCAGCGACCCGG
Source organism: uncultured Stenotrophomonas sp. (assembly GCF_963519125.1). Classification (GTDB taxonomy): domain Bacteria; phylum Pseudomonadota; class Gammaproteobacteria; order Xanthomonadales; family Xanthomonadaceae; genus Stenotrophomonas. The sequence continues at coordinate 52,269 of NZ_CAUQLJ010000001.1, forward strand.
CGCTGTACGTGGCGCTGCTGATGGCGCTGTTCGCCACCCTGTTCGGCACCCGCCAGGTGGACGCCACCGAGCACCACCACGGCATGATGCTGGCGATCGCGCTGGAGTCGATGATCAAGCTGATCGCGATGGTGGCGTTGGGCCTGTTCGCCTACCTGTGGCTGGCCGACCGCGGCGAAACCGTGGTGCGCAGCGCGCACACGCTGTTCACCGGGTTGCCGCCGGTGGGCTTCATCTCGCAGACCCTGCTCAGCTTCCTGGCCATCGTCTGCCTGCCGCGCCAGTTCCACGTGGCGGTGGTGGAATGCGGCGACGTGCGCGACGTGCGCCGCGCGCGCTGGATGTTCGGCGGCTACCTGGTGGTGATCTCGGCGATGGTGATACCGATCGCCACCGCCGGCGTGACCCTGTTCGGCACCGGCGGCAGCGTTGCCGACGACAGCATGGTGCTGGCCCTGCCGCTGGCCGAAGGCCGCAAGTTCCTGGCGCTGGTGGCTTACGTGGGTGGGTTCTCGGCCGCCACCGGCATGGTCATCGTCGCATCGATCGCGCTGGCCACCATGGTCAGCAACGACCTGGTGATGCCGGTACTGCTGCGTCGCAGTGGCGACCACCAGGAAGCGGCGGACATGGCCTCGCGGGTGTTGTGGATCCGCCGCCTGGCGATCCTGCTGCTGGCGATGGCGGCGTACAGCTATTACCGCGGCAGCAGCAACGACAGCACCCTGGCCTCATACGGGCTGATGGCGTTCGCGGCGGTGGCGCAGTTCGCGCCGGGGTTGATCGGTGGCCTGTACTGGCGCGGTGCCAGCCGCCGCGGCGTGGAAGCGGGCATCCTGCTCGGGTTCGGTACCTGGATCTACACCCTGCTGCTGCCGGCGCTGACCCATGCCGGCTGGACCGATGGCAGCTGGCTGCGCGAGGGGCCGTTCGGCATCGCCTGGCTGCAGCCGCAGGGCCTGTTCGGCATGACCGGCTGGGACCCGCTCACCCACGGCACGTTCTGGTCGCTGCTGGTCAATGCCGCTGCGATGCTGCTGGTCTCGGTGCGCTGGCGCCCGGGCGTGGACGAACGGCTGCGCGCCGCACCCTTCCTGGACCCGTATGCGCAGCGTCCGTCGGTGGCCGGCGACTGGCCCGGGCACGTCCACGTGGGCGACCTGCTGGCGCTGGCCGCGCGCGTGGTGGGAGACCGCCATGCGCGGCGCTCGTTCTTCGAACAGGCGCAGTCGCTGGGCCGCGAGCTGCAGGCCTCGGCCGCCGCCGACCGCGCCTGGGTGCAGTTCACCGAGCGCCTGCTGGCCGCGTCGATCGGCGCGGCCTCGGCGCGCCTGCTGCTGACCAGCCTGCTGCGCGGCTCGGGCATGGACCTGGGCGAAGTGGTGGCGGTGCTCGACGAGGCCGGGCAGGAACTGCGCTTCAACCGCGAGATTCTTTCCACCACGCTGGAAAACATCAGCGCGGGGGTCAGCGTGGTCGACCCGGACATGCGCCTGACCGCCTGGAACCGGCGCTACCAGCAGATGTTCGGTTATCCCGACGGCATGCTCTACGTGGGTCGGCCGGTGGCCGACCTGATCCGCTACAACGCCGAGCGTGGCGAGCTGGGCGAGGGCGACATCGACGTGCAGATCAACCGACGCATCGGCTACATGCGCGCCGGCTCACCACACATCTTCGAACGCACCCGCAGCGACGGGCGGGTGATCGAGATGCGTGGCCAGGCGCTGCCCGGCGGCGGTTACGTGACCAGCTACAACGACATCACCGATTACAAGCACGCCGAGAACGCGCTGCTGGAAGCCAACGAAACACTGGAACAGCGCGTGGCCGAGCGCTCGCACGAAGCGGAAGTGGCGCAGCAGTCCAAGACCCGATTCCTCGCCGCGATCAGCCACGACGTGCTGCAGCCGCTCAACGCCGCACGCCTGTTCGCCTCGGCGCTGCGCGACAGCCACCACAACAACGACGAGCAGCGGCATCTCGCAGAGCGCGTGGATGCCTCGCTGCGTGCCGCCGAAGAGCTGCTCGACGGGCTGCTGGATGTGTCGCGCCTGGACGCCGGCGGCCTGCACCCGGTGATCGGCGACTTCGATGTGAGCCTGCTGATGCGCGAGCTGGCCGCGCAGTACTCGCCGGTGGCAGCCGGGCGTGGCCTGCGCCTGGACCTGTTCGCGCGCCCGGCCTGGGTGCGCAGCGACCGCCGCCTGCTGCGCCGGGTGCTGCAGAACTTCCTGGCCAATGCGCTGCGTTACACCCGCCAGGGCCGCATCGTGCTGGCGGTGCGTCATCGTGGCGACGAGATCGAACTGCAGGTGTGGGACACCGGCCCGGGCATTCCCGAGCACCACATGCAGCAGATCTTCAACGAATTCCACCGTTACCAGCAGCCGTTCGACTGGGGCGAGCAGGGATTGGGCCTGGGCCTGTCGATCTGCCAGCGCATCTCGCGCCTGCTCGACCACCGCCTCAATGCACGCAGCCAGGTCGGCAGCGGCAGCATGTTCTCGATCCTGCTGCCGCGCGCGGCGGTGCCGGAACTGCCGCCGAGCGACGCGCCGACAGCGGTGCCCGAACACAGTACCCGCACCGATTCGCTGGCAGGCATGCGCGTGCTGTGCGTGGACAACGACCAGGAAATCCTCGACGGCATGCGCGCGCTGCTCGGGCGCTGGCAGGTGCAGGTCATCACCGCCAGCACCGTGGACCAGGCGCTGGAGGAAGTGCTGGCGCAGCCGGACGTGATGCTGGTGGACTACCACCTGCACGACCGCCTGGATGGCCTGGACACGCTGGTGGCGCTGCGCACGCAGGCCGGGCGCGACATCCCCGGCGCGCTGCTCACCGCCGACGGTCGCGACGAGCTCAAGCGCATGGCGCGGGACCGTGGCTACCGCCTGCTGACCAAGCCGATCAAGCCGGCCTCGCTGCGCGCGTACCTGGCCGCGCACTCGACCCTGAAGGGGTGAAACCGACAGGCGCGGCGCTGCCGCGCCGCCGTGCTGACTATCCTGCGCAGCCCATCCCCCTGCTGCGGAGTCGCCGTGCCTCTTCCCTCGCTGCGATCTGTTCTCTCCACGCCGTTGCACTCGCCGGAAGCCATCCCGCTTGCCGGCACCCTGGGTTCGGTCGTGGGGGCAGGTTTCGAGCTGGCGTTTCGGGGCTGCACCAATGCGGCGGGGCCGGCGTGGAGTGTGGCCGAAGTGATGAAGCCCGCCTTGATCTCCGGCTGGCTGGGCATCGGCTGTGTCAACGCGATGCGCTGGCTGGAGCCGGACAGGGCCCAGCTACAGCCCCATGAGCGCGCGCTGGTCGACTATCCCGGCGTTCGCCAGTTGCTGCACGACGCCGGGACCAGCGTGGACGATATCGACGCGCTGAAGGCACTGGCAGGGCAGCTCGAAAAGGACTTCGGCCGTATGACCCGTCAGTTCAACGACTACTGCCGAAGCCGTGGCGTGCCCCCGAATCCGCTCATTGGCGGCGTCATCCGTCATTTCTTCCTGACCCATTGCCGGGAGCGCTCGGTCATGCTGCTCAGCAAACGCACCGCCACGGCGTGCTACCTGGTCGCGGCGCGTGAGGGGCAAAGGCATGCGATCGCAGACGGCCTGAACGAGGAAGGCGCACTGGCCGGTACCGTGCTGCGGCGGATGCACTGCCCCTACCTGCGGGTGGACCTTGCCAACACCGCGCTGCGCGACGCGAAAGCGTTCACCACCGATGACTGCAATGGCGAAATGCGCGTGCACTCGGTGCACGGCCTGCCCGGGGAGACACTGGAAACGCTGGAACCCAGCGAGCTGGTGAGCGTGACCCACCGCCGCCACACGCGCCGCCGCGTCGCCTCGGGAGAGGTTGCTGGGCCCATGCCGGACCTGGTGGCCCATGCCACCCAGGCTCGGGAACACGTGATCCGGAGCGCGTTGCTGCGCGGGAAGCTGGCGGGCGTGGCACCCGACAGCCGCACCTGGCGCGAACTCAACAGGATCGAAGAAGATCTGGCGGCCAACCGTCCCTGCGGCCACCTCGTCCGCGTGAACGGCGTGCTTTACCACGCAAACGACATCCACTGGGAGGGACGGCAGAGTCCCGGCCGCAATGCCTGGCGCCTGCTGCACCGGAACACCCCCGAAGGACACGAGCTGGTCGACATCGTCGACTACCACCGCCCGCGAACGTAGTGCCGGCCGCTGGCTGGCAACCCCATCAGCCCACGGCACCACTCAGGTGCTCGTACAGGATCGCACTGCCCACCAGGATCAGGATCACGCCGCCGGCGATCTCCGCGCGCTTGCCGATCATGCTGCCCAGCACCCGGCCCAGCATGATCCCGCTGGTCACCATCACCAGCGTGCACAGGCCGATCACCGCCGCCATCACGCCGATATGCACGTCCAGGAACGCCAGGCCGACGCCCACCGCCATCGCGTCGATGCTGGTGGCGAAACCGGTCACTGCGAGATGCCAGAAACCGCGGTGCTTGTCCGCATCCTCCTCGGCGTCGTCGGTGTCCGGCTTCACCCCGTTGATGATCATGTGCACACCCAGCGCACCCAGCAGTACGAAGGCGATCCAGTGGTCGAACGCCTCCACGTACGAAGACGCAGCGCGGCCCAGCAGCCAGCCGATCACCGGGGTGATCGCTTCGATCACGCCAAAGATCAGGCCCGCACGCAATGCATCGGGGAAACGCGGTCGGCGCATGGCCGCACCCTTGCCGACCGCCGCCGCGAAGGCATCGGTGGACATGGCAAAGCCGATCAACAACATCGAAATGGGGGACATCGGGAACACGTGCAGGTCGGGCAATGACGGACAACGGGCCGCGCTCGCGCCCAACCTGTCGTTGCGCACGCGGACCGCTGGTCTCGCCAACCATCATGGCTGCCCGCACCACGGCGCACTGGCCGAGTATGTTGATGCGGGCGTTTCCCTTCAGCGGGAAACCGGCTACTCCCCAAGGGGACGCGAAGCTTAGCACCGTGAATGCGGATTACCGCGGAATGAGCGAATTGCGCAGGGGGTGCTGGAATGTATAGCTTCGGCTATAAGCCGAAGCGGGTAGCGCCGGGCCCCAGCCCGGCGACCTCGATCAGTCTTCCTCGGGCGGCAACACCAACGGCTCATCATCCAGCGTCAGTTTCCCGGCCATCAGCACCGCCTGGGTGCGATTGGTCACCCCCAGCTTGCGCAGGATCGCGGTCACATGCGCCTTGATCGTGGCCTCTGAAACATTGAGGTCGTACGCGATCTGCTTGTTCAAGCGCCCGGCACCCAACATCTGCAGCACCCGGAACTGCTGCGGGGTGAGTTCGCGCAACCGCTGCCCGACCTCACGCTCCTCGCGCCCGGTCTGCGGCACGGTGTGTGCCTCCGGCGGGGCCCAGGTCTCGCCGTCCAGGATCGCGCCCAGCGCATGGCCGATCGTGTCCGAGTCGGCCGACTTGGGAATGAAACCGAAAGCCCCATGGTCCAGCGCCCGCCGCATCACCGTCGGCTCCTCCCGCGCGGACACCACCACCACGGGCAACTGCGGATGCAGCGCCCGCATGTGCACCAGCGCGTTGAACCCCTGCGCGCCGGGCATGTTGAGGTCCATCAGCACCAGGTCGGCGTCGGCATGCTGCTCGGCCAGCTGGTACAGCGCTTCGACGCTGTCGGCTTCGTACAGCTGCACGCCCGGCATCACCCGCTGCACCGCACCGCGCAGGGCTTCGCGGAACAGCGGGTGGTCGTCGGCAATCAGCAGGGTAGGCATGGGGGATGCGAACTCCAACTACTTGACCTTGCGTTCTTCAACCAGCGAGGCGACCACCGACGGATCGGCCAGGGTCGAGGTATCGCCCAGCTGGTCCGGCGCGTTCTCGGCGATCTTGCGCAGGATGCGGCGCATGATCTTGCCCGAGCGGGTCTTCGGCAGGCCTGGCGCCCACTGCAGGTGGTCCGGCGTGGCGATCGGGCCGATCTCCTTGCGGACCCAGGCGACCAGTTCCTTCTGCAGCTCGTCGCTCGGGGCCTCTTCGGCCACCAGGGTGACGTAGGCGTAGATGCCCTGGCCCTTCACGTCGTGCGGGAAGCCCACGACCGCCGCTTCGGCCACCTTCGGGTGCGAGACCAGTGCGCTTTCCACTTCGGCGGTGCCGATGCGGTGGCCCGACACATTGATCACGTCGTCGACGCGGCCGGTGATCCAGTAGTAGCCATCTTCGTCGCGGCGGCAACCGTCGCCGGTGAAGTAGCTGCCCGGGTAGGTGCGGAAATACGTATCGATGAAACGCTGGTGGTCGCCGTACACCGTACGCATCTGGCCCGGCCAGGAATCACGGATGATCAGGTTGCCCTCGGTCGGGCCGTCCTGGATCTCGCCATCGGCATTGACCAGCGCCGGCTGCACGCCGAAGAAGGGCAGGGTGGCCGAACCCGGCTTGAGGTCCATCGCACCGGCCAGCGGCGAGATCAGGATGCCGCCGGTTTCGGTCTGCCACCAGGTATCGACGATCGGGCAGCGGCTGTCACCGACCACCTCGTAGTACCAGCGCCAGGCTTCCGGATTGATCGGTTCGCCGACACTGCCCAGCAGGCGCAGCGACGCGCGGGAGGTCTTCTTCACCGGCTCCTCGCCCTCGCGCATCAGCGCACGGATGGCGGTCGGGGCGGTGTAGAAGATGCTGACCTTGTGCTTGTCGATGACGTTCCAGAAGCGTGAGGTATCCGGGTAGTTCGGCACGCCTTCGAACATCAGCGAGGTCGCGCCGTTGGCCAGCGGCCCGTACACGATGTAGCTGTGGCCGGTGACCCAGCCGACGTCGGCGGTGCACCAGTAGATGTCGTCCTCGCGCAGGTCGAACACCGCTTCATGGGTGTAGGCCGCATACAGCAGGTAACCGCCGGTGGTATGCAGCACGCCCTTGGGCTTGCCGGTCGAGCCGGAGGTGTACAGGATGAACAGCGGGTCGTCGGCGTTCATGCGCTCGGGTTCGCACTGCGCCGGCTGCGGGTCCACCACGTCATGGAACCAGCGGTCACGCGGGGCCTGCATGTCCACCGCACCGCCGGTGTGGCGCACCACCAGCACGGTTTCCACCGTGGTGGTGCCGGGCAGCTTCAGCGCGGCGTCCACGTTGGCCTTCAGCGGGATCTTGCGGCCGCCGCGCAGGCCTTCGTCGGCGGTGATGATCAGCTTGCTGCCGCAATCGATCACGCGGTCGGCGATCGAGTTGGGTGCGAAGCCGCCGAACACCACCGAGTGGATCGCGCCGATGCGTGCGCAGGCCAGCATGGCCACTGCGGCGTCGACGATCATCGGCAGGTAGATGGTGACCCGGTCGCCCTTCTTGACGCCCAGCGCGCGCAGCGCATTGCCCAGGCGGCAGGTGCGCTCATGGAGCTCGCGGTAGGTCACGCCCTGCGCCGGTGCGTCCGGGCTGTCCGGTTCGAACAGCAGCGCCACCTTGTCGCCGCGCTTTTCGAGCTGGCGGTCGAGGCAGTTCACGCTGGCGTTGAGTTCGCCGTCTTCAAACCATTTGATGCGGAAATCGTCCAGCTGGTAGCTGACGTTGCGGATGATGGACGGCTTCTTGAACCAGTCCAGCCGCTCGGCGGCCTTGCCCCAGAACGCGTCGGGGTTGTCCACCGATTCGCGGTAGAGCTGCTGGTAGGTGTTCTTGTCAATGCGCGCCTTGGCGGCAACGTCCGCGTTGACGGGGTAAATATCGGCCATGGCACCCTCACTTGCACTAGGACTGGGTTGTGCGATCGCAGCATAACCCGCGACTGTTCCCTCCCAGTTTGCCGCATCCACTGCGCCGCGAGGTAAGGGAATGGTTAGACCATGGTCGTAACAGCGTACCGACCATGGTCGGTACCTACCCAGTCGCCGTCGGCGCCTGCTGTCCGCCCTTGGCGTCCAGGAACACGCGCCGGCGGCGCGGGTTCGACCAATTGCCAATAGCCGGGGTGCGTCAGGCGGCCGCACGCTCGGCTCGACCGTGACCCCACACGCGGCGATCACTTTGCCACCCGGGAGAGAGGGCAACATGAGTACCCGTATGTTGAAGACCATGCGCAAGCCGCTGGCGACCTGTTTGCTGGTCGCACTGGTGGCACCGGGCATGGCATTTGCCGAAACCGCCAAAGAGAAGCAGCTGGAAGCCCGCGTTGCCGAACTGGAACGCCAGGTGCAGCTGCTGCTGTCCACCACCCAGCAGCAACAGGGCCAGATCAGCCAGGCCCAGACCGACGTCACCGCAGTGAAGGCGGTGCAGGCGCAGCAGCCTGCCGTGGCCACCGTACCGGCCGGCAAGCAGCCGATCCAGGTCACCACCATCACCCCCGGCGCCGCGCCGGGCACCACGGTCAAGATCGGCGGCTTCATCAAGGCCGACTTCCTGCTCACCCAGACCGGCGACGGCCAGCTGGCCGACGACGCCACCGGCCGCGCGCTGTACCTGCCGGGCCAGACCCCGGTGGCCGGTGCCGGCGGCAGCGGCGAGAAGTCCGACGTGGACTTCAACGCCCACGCCAAGTTCTCGCGCTTCAACCTGGGCATCGACAACGTCTCGGAAAAGGGCAACAAGTCCGGTGCGTTCTTCGAAATGGACTTCTTCGGCAACTCGCTGGGCAACCAGACCGCCACCAATACCTACGGCGTGACCCTGCGTCATGCCTACATGTACTGGAACAACTGGATGGCCGGCCAGACCTGGTCCAACTTCATGGATGCCGCGTCGCTGCCGGAAGCGGTCGACTTCGTCGGCCCCACCGACGGCGTGATCTTCGTGCGCCAGGCCCAGGTGCGCTACACCCAGGGCGGCTTCAGCGTCGCACTGGAAAACCCGGAAACCACCACCCTCACCGGTACCCGCAATCCGGTCACCGGCGCCTGGACCAACGCCAGCGCCAACTCCGACCGTGGCAGCCTGCCCGACCTGACCCTGCGCTATGGCTGGAAGGGCAACTGGGGCACCTTCGGTGTCGGCGGCATCGTCCGTCAGCTGAAGGTCGACAACCAGGCCACCGGCGCCAAGGCCGACAAGGTGGCTGGCGGCCTGACACTGGGCGGCAAGTGGGTGATGGGTGACAGTGATTCGCTGCACTACCAGCTGACCGGCGGCGAAGGCATCGCCCGCTACATCGGCCTGGGCATCACCGCCGACAGTGCCTATGACGTGGCCCGCGACGAGCTCAACCCGACCGGCGTGCTTGCCGGCTACGTGGGCTGGCGGCATGCGTTCTCGCCGAAGCTGCGCACCAACCTGATCTATGCGCGCAGCGACTACGACAACGACAGCATCCTCGGCCCGCTGGTGACCAAGAGCGTGCAGAGCATCCGCGGCAACATCTTCTACTCGCCGCTGCCCAAGGTCGATATCGGTGCCGAGCTGATGTACGGCCGTCGCGAAGTGGAGAACGGCAACAAGGGTGACATCACCCGATTGCAGTTCACCACCAAGTACAGCTTCTAAGAGCGTGCCGGCCAACGGCCGGCACCTACCGAATTGTGTGCCGACCAACGGTCGGCACCCACCGACCCAGGTCGGCATCCACAGAGGGAAAGCGTCCCATGTCCAGTACACCCAGCACCGCACACAAAGCGGGCACCCTGACCCAGGGCCACAAGAAGGTCATCTTCGCCTCGAGCCTCGGTACGGTCTTCGAGTGGTATGACTTCTTCCTGTACGGCTCGCTCGCAGCCATCATCGCCAAGCAGTTCTTCAGTGGCGTCAATGAAACCACGGGCATGATCTTCGCCCTGCTGGCGTTTGCCGCCGGCTTCTTCGTGCGTCCGTTCGGCGCGGCCTTCTTCGGCAGCCTCGGCGACCGCATCGGCCGCAAGTACACCTTCCTGGTCACCATCCTGATCATGGGCATCTCGACCTTCCTGGTCGGCGTGCTGCCCAACTACGCTTCGATCGGTTTCGCCGCGCCGGTGATCCTGATCATCCTGCGCCTGGCCCAAGGCCTGGCGATGGGCGGCGAGTACGGCGGTGCCGCCACCTACGTGGCCGAGCACGCGCCGGACGACAAGCGCGGCCTGTACACCAGCTTCATCCAGTGCACCGCCACGCTCGGCCTGTTCATGTCGCTGCTGATCATCCTGGCCTGCCGCTACTTCTTGGGCAACGAAGCCTTCGAAGCCTGGGGCTGGCGCATTCCGTTCCTGGTCTCGATCCTGCTGCTGGGCGTGTCCGTGTGGATCCGCCTGCAGCTGAGCGAGTCGCCGCTGTTCCAGCAGATGAAGTCCGAGGGCAAGGGTTCCAAGACCCCGTTCCGTGACAGCCTGAAGGGCGGCAACCTGAAGCTGATGCTGCTGGTCCTGCTCGGTGCGGCGGCGGGCCAGGCGGTGGTCTGGTATGGCGGCCAGTTCTACGCGCTGTTCTTCCTCAGCAGCATGCTGAAGGTCGATGCCACCACCTCCTACCTGCTGATCGCCGCCGCGCTGGCGCTGGGCGTGCCGTTCTTCATCTTCTTCGGCTGGCTGTCCGACCGCATCGGCCGCAAGAAGATCATCCTGGCCGGCTGCCTGCTGGCCGCCGTCACCTACATCCCGATCTTCAAGGGCCTGACCCACTTCGCCAACCCGGCCATCGAAGAAGCCCGCAGCAGCTCGCCGGCGCTGGTCGTGGCCGATCCGAACACCTGCTCGTTCCAGTTCGATCCGGTGGGCCTGCGCAAGTTCACCAGCTCCTGCGACGTGGCGACCGCCGCGCTGACCAAGGCTGGTGTGCCGTACGACGTGCAGCCCGCCGCCGCCGGTTCGCTGGCGATGGTGAACGTGGGCAGCGCCAGCGTCACCTCGTATGAAGCTGCCGGCCTGACCAAGGAAGAAGGCAAGGCCAAGGCCGATGCATTCGGTGCGGAGCTGAAGACCGCCCTGACCACCGCCGGCTACCCGGCCAAGGCCGATGGCGCCCGCATCAACATCGCCGGCACCATCTTCATGCTGTGGCTGCTGGTGCTGTACGTGACCATGGTCTACGGTCCGATTGCCGCTTATCTGGTCGAACTCTTCCCGACCCGCATCCGCTACACCTCGATGTCGCTGCCGTACCACATCGGCAACGGCTGGTTCGGTGGCTTCCTGCCGGCGATCTCGTTCGCGCTGGTGGCCGGTACCGGCAACCTGTACTACGGCCTGTGGTACCCGATCATCATCGCGCTGATGACGGTCGTGGTCGGTGGCCTGTTCCTGCATGAAACCAAGGGTGTGGATATCACCAAGTAAGCGGTATGGGTGATTGATGGACCAAGGGGCCGTGGCGTTTGCTACGGCCCCTTCTCGTTACGGAACCATTGCTATATTCCAGCCATGGATCCCACCCACATTGCCCCCACCGCGCTGCCAGGCATCCTGCACACCCTGCGTACCGCCTGGCACGCCAACCGCCCATCGCTCGACCAGCGCCGCAACGACCTGCAGCGCCTGCGCGCCGCACTGAAATCGCGCCTACCCGAGATGGCCACGGCCATCGCCGCCGACTTCGGCCACCGCTCCACCCACGAATCGCTGATCGCCGACGGCATGACCGTGCTCAACGAGATCGACCACCTGCTGGACCATCTGCGCGGCTGGATGCGTCCACGCCGCGTCCGTGTGGGCTGGCGGTTCTGGCCGGCGCGGGCGCAGACCCGCCCGGTACCACTGGGCGTGGTCGGGGTGATCTCGCCGTGGAACTACCCGGTGAACCTGGCGCTGATTCCGCTGGCCACCGCGATTGCAGCGGGCAACCACGTCATCCTCAAACCGTCCGAACACACCCCGCGCACCAGCGTGTTCCTGCAGGACTTGCTCGCATCGGTATTTCCGGCCGACCGCGTGGCGGTGGTGCAGGGCGACGGCGACCTCGCCGCTGCGCTGTCCGGCTCACCGCTGGACCATCTGGTGTTCACCGGTTCCACCGCCGTCGGCCGCAAGGTCATGGCTGCTGCCGCCCAGCACCTGACTCCGCTCACGCTGGAACTGGGCGGCAAGTCGCCGGCCATCGTCTGCAGCGACTACCCGCTGGACAAGGCCGCCGCGCGCCTGTCCACCGGCAAGTGGTTCAATGCCGGGCAGACCTGCATCGCGCCGGACTACGTGCTGATCGACGGCCGCCGCCAGCGCGAGCTGGTGCAGCAGCTGCAGACCCAGGTGCGTGCGCGCTATGGCGACTTCAGCGACGCCGGCGACTACACCCGCATCATCCACGAGGGCCAGTACCAGCGCCTGCTCGGGTACCTGGCCCAGGCACGCGAACGCGGCGTGCCGGTGATCGAGCTGGCCACTGTCGACCCCGAGCGCGCGCGCCGCGAGCGGCTGATCGTGCCGACCATCGTGCTCGACCCGCCGACCGACCTGGACCTGATGCAGGAGGAAATCTTCGGCCCGATCCTGCCGGTGTGCGCCTATCCCGACCTGGGCGCGGCACTCGCCGAGGTGCAGGGCCGCGACCGGCCGCTGGCGATGTACGTCTTCAGCGAAAAGCGCGAGGTGGTGGAGCGAGTACTCGGCGAGGTCGTGGCCGGGGGCGTTACCGTCAACGACACCCTGCTGCACTTCGCGATCAACGGCCTGCCGTTTGGCGGGGTAGGCCCCAGTGGCATGGGCGCCTACCATGGCCGCGCCGGGTTCGACGCCATGAGCAAGCAGCTGCCGATCCTCTGGCAGTCGCGCTGGGCGGCCAGCGACCTGTTGAAGCCGCCGTATTCAAGGATTGCCGGGATGTTGAAGGCATTGGTGCGGTAGGGCCGGGTAGAATGCCCCCATGAAAATCGCCTCCTGGAACGTCAACTCCCTCAACGTGCGCCTGCCGCACCTGGAACAATGGCTCACCGCGTTCGCGCCGGACGTGGTCGGGATCCAGGAAACCAAGATGGAGGACCACAAGTTCCCTGACGCGGTGCTGGCCGGGCTTGGGTACCGCAGCGTGTTCGCCGGACAGAAGACCTACAACGGTGTGGCGCTGCTCTCGCGTGAGCCGGCCCAGGACGTGCAGATCGGCATTCCCGGCTTCGAGGACGAACAGAAGCGCGTCATCGCCGGTACGGTCAATGGGGTGCGCATCATCAACCTGTACGTGGTCAACGGCCAGGACGTGGGCACCGATAAATATGAGTACAAGCTGCGCTGGCTCGAAGCGGTGCACGCCTGGGTCGCCGCCGAACTGACGCAGTACCCGGAGCTGGTGGTGATGGGCGACTTCAACATCGCCCCGGAAGGACGCGACACCCACGACCCGCTGGTCTGGAACGAAAACCACATCCTCACCTCCACCGCCGAGCGCGGTGCGCTCAACAAGCTGCTGCAGCTGGGCCTGCACGACGCGTTCCGCCTGCACAGCGAGGAAGAGGGCGTGTTCAGCTGGTGGGACTACCGCGCCGCCGGTTTCCGCCGCAACCTGGGCCTGCGCATCGACCTGACCCTGGTCTCCGACGCACTCAAGGCGCGCGCGCTGGCCTCGGGCATCGATCGCGAGCCGCGCACCTGGGACCGGCCGAGCGACCACGCCCCGGCGTGGGTGCAGCTGGGCTGAAAAAAAGAAAAGGCCCGGCGGGTGCCGGGCCTCTTCATGACGAATCGCGCCCCGCGGTCGCTGCCTACCTGATGCTTTTGCGGGTAAACAGATTCACGATCGCGAGCAGGATCACCGCACCGATCAGCGAGTACAGGAACGACCACAACGTGATCGAGTCGTTGATGTTGCCGCCGAACAGGAACCCTGCAATCAGCGCCCCCACGATGCCGACCACGATGTTCAGGATGATGCCCTGCTGCGCGTCGCGTCGCATGATGATGCTGGCCAGCCAGCCCACGATGCCACCGACGATCAACCAGATGATGATGCCCATGTTGGTGACTCCCTCTGAGTGGATGAAGCGGCGCCAGTTGACGGCAGCCCCCGTGAAGTCCCCGTGCAGTGGGCTTGGCGAGGCATTCGCATGAGCCTGCCGGCCACCCTCGACGGCCCCTGGCGGTTCGGTCCGGTCACGGTCTGGCGGCTGCCCCACGTACCCGGCACCCGTGGCGAACCGCAGGCCCGGGTCCTGCTGGCCGAACAGTTGGGCGGCACCCCGGAAACCCTTCCGCTGCAGCGCGACCCGCGCGGTCGACCCGAACTGCATGGCCCGCTGGCGCAGATGGGGACCGGGTGGAGCCACAGCCATGGCCTGCTGCTGGTTGGGTTGGGCGACGGCGTGCGGCTGGGAGTGGACCTGGAACCGCTGCGCCCGCGCCCGCGCATGGCCGAGATCATCGAGCGCTTCTTCCACCCGGCCGAAGTGGCCTGGCTGCTCGGCCTGGACGAAGCGGCCCGCAACCACTGGTTCTTCCGGGTCTGGTGCGCCAAGGAAGCCATCCTCAAGGCGCAGGGCCAGGGCATCTCGTTTGGCCTGCACCGCCTGCAGCTGGCCCCCGGAGCGGATGGCGCGCTGCACCTGGCCTGGGCCGACCCCGAACTCGGCCCGGCCTCGCGCTGGCACCTGCACGAATGGCAGGCGGCGGCCGACTTCCGCGCCGCGCTGGCCTGGCACGCGCTCTGAACGCGCCGAATCCGCGCAGTGCGAACGGCGCCACCCTGCAATAATGGGGACATGACCGACCCCACACTTCCGCCCGCCGTAGCCACCGCGCTCGACAAAGGCCTGGCCGACATGGGCCTGGACGCCGCCTTGGCGCCGCCGCTGCTGACCTACCTGACCCTGCTCAACCGCTGGAACAAGACCTACAACCTCACCGCGATCCGTGATCCGCTGGAGATGGTCACCCGCCACCTGCTCGATTCGCTGGCGATGCAGCCGTTCCTGGAGCAGGGCACGCTGGCCGACCTCGGTACCGGGCCCGGGCTGCCGGGCATCCCGCTGGCCATCGCCCGCCCGCAGCTGCAGGTGACCCTGGTTGAAAGCAACGGCAAGAAGGCCCGCTTCATGCGCGAAGCGGTGCGCCAGCTGGGCCTGGGCAATGCCCGCGTGGCCGAGTCGCGCGCCGAAGCGCTGGCCGAGCCGGGTGCGTATGACAACCTGACCGCGCGCGCGATGGACACCCTGGCCGGCATCATCGCGGTCGGTGGTCATCTGCTCCGTCCCGGCGGTCGGTTATTGGCCATGAAGGGCGTGTACCCGCATGACGAGATCGCCCAGCTGCCCGCCGGCTGGCAGGTCGAACAGGTGCTGCCGCTCAAGGTTCCCGGCCTCACCGGCGAGCGTCATCTGGTCGTGGTGGCGGGTCCATGACGGGGGCCGGCGCGCATCTCACAGTGCATGACACGCCCTGTGACCGCATAATGCCCAGTCCCACTCCCTGCCGATGAGGCTCACCCGCATGGCCCGCATCATCGCCATCGCCAACCAGAAAGGTGGCGTCGGCAAGACCACGACTGCCGTCAATCTGGCCGCCGCCCTGGCTGCTGCACCCAAGCGCGTGCTGCTGGTCGACCTCGATTCCCAGGGCAATGCGACCATGGGCAGCGGCGTGGACAAGCGCGAAGTGGCCGCCTCCACCTGCGACCTGCTGCTCGGCGAGAGCACCGCGGCGGAGATCCGGGTGACCACCCCGGAAGGCTTCGACCTGCTGCCGGGCAACATCGACCTGACCGCCGCCGAGATCCAGCTGATGGACCAGGGCGAGCGCGAACAGCGCCTCAAGCGCGCGCTGGCGCCGATCCAGGGCGAGTACGACTTCATCCTGATCGACTGTCCGCCGGCACTGTCGCTGCTGACCCTCAACGCCTTGGCCGCCGCCGATTCGGTGATCGTGCCGATGCAGTGCGAGTACTACGCGCTGGAAGGCCTGAGCGCGCTGGTGGAAACCATCGACGCCCTGCGCGCCAACCTCAATCCCAGCCTGGAGATCGAGGGCGTGCTGCGCACCATGTTCGACGTGCGCAACAACCTGGCCAACGCCGTCTCGGCTGAACTGACCGACCACTTCGGCGACCGCGTGTTCCGCACCATCGTGCCGCGCAACGTGCGCCTGGCCGAGGCGCCCAGCCACGGACAGAGCATTGTCGGCTACGACCGCGCCTCGCGCGGCGGCGTGGCCTACCTCGGCCTGGCCGGCGAAATCATCCGCCGCCACCACCAACGCAACACGGCCGGCACGGCCATGGAGACCGCCTGATGAGCAGCAAGCCCGCCCCCGGCAAGAAACGCGGCCTCGGCCGTGGCCTCGATGCGCTGCTGGGGCCCAAGGGCGCGGTGACACAGGTGCAGGCCGCTGCGGTGGTCGAACCACTGCCGGGTGAAGTGCTGCGCAGGCTGCCGGTCCAGCATCTGCAGCCGGGCAAGTACCAGCCGCGTCGCGAGATGGACGAAACCAAGCTCGCCGAGCTGGCCGAGTCGATCAAGGCGCAGGGCGTGATCCAGCCGATCCTGGTCCGCCAGCTCGGCCCGGACAGCTTCGAGATCGTGGCCGGCGAACGCCGCTGGCGCGCCTCGCAGCTGGCAGGCCTGGACGAAGTGCCGGTGGTGGTGCGCGAGCTGGAAGACCGCACCGTCATCGCGATGGCGCTGATCGAGAACATCCAGCGCGAAGACCTCAACCCGCTTGAAGAAGCCGAAGCGCTGCAGCGGTTGATCAGCGAGTTCGCGCTGACCCACGCCGAGGCCGCCCAGGCCGTAGGCCGCTCGCGCGCTTCGGTGTCCAACCTGCTGCGCCTGCTGGAACTGCCGGTGGCGATCCGCCTGCTGCTGGAAACCCGCCGGCTGGAAATGGGGCATGCCCGCGCGCTGCTGACCCTGGCCCCCGAACTGGCCAGCAAGCTGGCCCAGGAAGCGGCCGACCAGGGCTGGTCGGTGCGTGAAGTCGAACACCGTGCGCAGCAGTTCGCCGCCGGCAAGGTGCCCGCCAACCTGCGCAGGAAGCCCAGTGCCAGCGCCCCGCAGGCCGACATCGCGTCGCTGGAGACCGAGCTGTCCGAATCGCTGGGCGCACGCGTGGCGATCAACCACGGCCGTGGCGGCAAGGGCAAGCTGATCATCCATTACACCGACCTGGACACCCTGGACGGCGTGCTCGAAAAGCTGCGCGTCCGCAAGGACTGAGGCAATGACCGTCCTTGTCACCGGCGCGGCAGGCTTCATCGGCGCCTACACCGTGCGTGTCCTGCTCGATGCCGGGCACCGGGTGGTCGGGCTGGACAACTACAACGACTACTACGATCCGCAGCTCAAGCGCGACCGCGTAGCGGCGCTGTGTCCGGACGCCGACATCCGCGTGCTCGACCTCACCGACCGCGACGGCTTGGCCGCGCTGTTCGACGAGGTGCAGCCCAGCCGCGTGATCCACCTCGCCGCCCAGGCCGGGGTGCGCTATTCGCTGGAAAACCCGCACGCCTACGTCGACAGCAACCTGACCGGGTTCGTCAACATGCTGGAGCTGTGCCGCCATCGCGGCGTGGCCCACCTGGTGTATGCCTCCAGCAGTTCGGTATACGGCGATTCGGCCACCCCGCCGTTCTCCGAAGACCAGCGCATCGACAAGCCGCGCTCGCTGTATGCCGCGACCAAGGCCGCCAACGAGCTGATGGCCTACACCTACGCGCAGCTGTACGGCCTGCACGCCACCGGCCTGCGCTTCTTCACCGTGTACGGCCCGTGGGGCCGCCCGGACATGGCACCGCTGCTGTTCTCGCGCGCAGTATTGGCTGGACGCCCGATCGAGGTGTTCAACGAAGGCCGCATGCAGCGCGACTTCACACATGTTTCCGACATCGTGGCCGGTATCCTCGGCGCGCTGGCGCATCCGTCCAGCGACGACGTGCCGCACCGCGTGTTCAACCTGGGCAACCACACCCCGGTCGAGCTGGAACATTTCATCGGGGTCATCGAGGCCGCCGCAGGATGCCCGGCGCAAAAGGTGTACAAGCCGATGCAGCCCGGCGACATGGTCCGCACCATGGCCGACACCCATCGCGCCCATGACGCGTTTGGCTATGAGCCGGCCACGCCCATCGAGCGCGGCCTGCCGCCGGTCGTCGCCTGGTGCCGCGAATATTTCGGGGTTCGCGCCTGACTCACATCGTCAGGTTCATCTTCGGATAACCTTGATTGCGGAAAATGCGCGCTCTTTTTCACTCCTGGCCCCTCGCAGAGCCCGAACATGAGCCAACCCCAGTTGTCGGTCGTCGTCCCGGTGTTCAATGAGCGCGACAACGTACAGCCGCTGATCGACGAGATCACCGCTGCGCTACGCGGCCACATCGCGTTCGAGATCCTCTACATCGACGACCATTCGCGCGACGACACCCTGGCCGTGCTCGAAGCGCTCAAGGCGACCACCCCGGAACTGCGGGTGCTGCACCATGTCACCCAGAGCGGGCAGAGCACGGCGGTGCGCAACGGGGTCAAGCAGGCGCGCGCGCCATGGATCGCCACCCTGGACGGCGATGGCCAGAATGATCCGGCCGACATTCCCGGACTGTTGACCGCCCGTGCCGGCGCCGACGCGCAGGTCAAACTGTTCGCCGGGTGGCGCGTGAACCGCCAGGACAGCGGCAGCAAGCGCTGGGCCAGCAAGTGGGCCAACGCGATCCGCGCGCGCATGCTGCGCGACGACACCCCCGATACCGGCTGCGGCATCAAGCTGTTCGAGCGTGCCGCGTTCCTCGACCTGCCGTACTTCGACCACATGCACCGCTACCTGCCGGCGCTGATGCAGCGCGCCGGCTGGAAGACCACCAGCGTGCCGGTCAACCACCGCCACCGCACCGCCGGCGTGTCCAAGTACAACAACCTGGGCCGCGCGCTGGTCGGCATCCGCGACCTGCGCGGCGTGGCGTGGCTGATCACCCGCAGCAAGCGCACCGCGGTGGAGGAGCGTTGATGGACCTGGAGCTGCACTGGCTGGACCAGCCGCTGACCTGGCTGTACTGGACCGGCCTGCATGTGACCGGCTGGAAGCTGATCGGCTATACCGGCGCGCTGATGTTCGGTGGCCGCTGGCTGGTCCAGTTCATCGCGTCCAAGCGTGCGGGCAAGCCGGTGATCCCGCGGCTGTTCTGGTACATGAGCGTGGTCGGCAGCCTGATGACGCTGAGCTACTTCCTGTTCTCGGCCAAGCAGGACTCGGTGGGCGTGCTGCAGAACCTGTTCCCGGCGTTCACCGCGCTGTACAGCCTGCAGCTGGACATCAAGCACCGGGGCTGGAAGCGGGACAGGGCCAGCCACTAGGTCTCCGGTAGATGCCGACCTTGGTCGGCGCTGGGTTTGGGGCCAACCAAGGTTGGCCGCTACCAGGTCCCGGTCGGCCACGCTACGGTAGATGCCGACCTTGGTCGGCGCTGGGTTTGGGGGGCCAACCCAGGTTGGCCGCTACCGGGGCCCCGGTCCGCTGCGCAGGCAGGACCTTCGTCCCATGCCATGGGCCGTGGGCGGTGCCATCATCGGGGTCTGCCTTCCCGGGAACCTGTGCTCGTGAAAACCCGTCTTGCCGTTGCCCTGCTGATCGTCCTGTCCGCCCCTGCTGTGGCCCTGGCCGCGCCGCCCGCCACCGTCGCACCGGCCAGCGTGGCCACCGAATCGCCCGCCGATGCCGCCTTCCGCGCGCTGTACGAGAAGGAATGGAAGTGGCGCCAGGATGGCGGCGGCGAGGCCAGCGAGGACGAAGACGCCCCGGCCAATGCCACCCGCATGCCCGACGTCGGCCCGGCCGCGCAGCAGGCGCGCCTGAAGGTGTGGGACGAGACCCTCGCCGCGCTGAAGAAGATCGATCCGAAGACCCTGTCGCCCGACAACCAGGTCAACTACGCGATCTACCGCGATCAGGTATTCAACCTGGCCGAAGAGACGCGCCTGCGCGGCTACGAGATGCCGTTCAATGCCGACTCCTCGTTCTGGTCCAACCTGTCCTTCATGGCGCGGCGCGAGATGAAGACCGTGCAGGACTACCAGAACTACATCGCACGGCTGAACGATGTGCCGCGTTACTTCGGCCAGCAGACCGAAAACATGCGCGCCGGCCTGAAGCGCGGCTTCAGCGTGCCGCGCGCGGTGCTCGATGGCCGCGAAGTGTCCATCGCCACCGTCGCCGAGTTGAAGGACCCGACCGAATCGCCGCTGTACGCGCCGTTCAAGAAGCTGCCCAACACCGTTCCGGCGGCAGAACAGGCCAGGCTGCAGGCGCAGGCGCGTGAAGCGATCAGTGGCAAGGTGGTGCCCGCGTTCCAGCAGCTGCGCACCTTCTTCGTCAACGAATACGTGCCTCAGGCGCGTACCACCCTGGCCGCCGAAGCGATGCCGGACGGCAAGGCGTACTACAAGCAGCAGATCCACGAATACACCACGCTGGACCTGTCGCCGGACGAGATCCACCGCATCGGCCTGGATGAAGTGGCACGCATCCAGAAGGAAATGAACGACATCATCAAGCAGGTGAAGTTCAAGGGCAGCTTCGCCGAGTTCCTGACCTTCCTGCGCACCGACCCGCAGTTCTATGCGAAGACGCCGGAAGAGCTGCTGTCGCGTGCCGCGTGGATCTCCAAGCGCGCAGACGGCCAGCTTGGCAAGTACATGACGTTGCCGCGCGCGCGCTTCACCATCGTGCCGGTGCCGCCGGACATCGCCCCGTTCTGGACCGCCGGCCGTGGCGGCATGGGCACCTACTGGGTGAACACCTACAACCTGCCGGCGCGGCCGCTGTACAACCTGCCCGCACTGACCCTGCACGAGTCCGATCCGGGCCATGCGCTGCAGGGCGCGCTGGCCGCCGAGCAGGGCGAACAGCCCGAGTTCCGCCGCAACGCCTACATTTCCGCGTACGGCGAAGGCTGGGGCCTGTACAGCGAACGGCTCGGCATTGAGATGGGCATCTACGAAACCCCGTACGAGGACTTCGGGCGCCTGACTTATGAAATGTGGCGTGCCGCACGCTTGGTCATCGACACCGGCGTGCACCACAAGGGTTGGACCCGCGAGCAGGCGCTGGCCTACCTGCGCGACCACACCGCGCTGAGCGAACACGAAGTCACCACCGAAGTGGACCGCTACATCTCCTGGCCGGGCCAGGCGCTGAGCTACAAGCTGGGTGAGATCGCGATCGTGCGCCTGCGCGGCGAAGCCGAGAAGGCATTGGGCGACCGCTTCGACGTCAAGGCCTTCCACGACGCCGTGCTCAAGCAGGGCTCGGTGCCGCTGCCGGTGCTCGATGCGCAGATCCGCGCGTACATCGACGCGAACCGCGCTCCCTGATGTCGGCAACGGCCATTGCCGATGTGCGCTGGCGCACGCATCGGCACATGGCCTTCCGGCACGTTGCCGAAACTGCTTAGCGCATCGCAGTGTGCGCGAGGCAGATGATTAGGCTGGTCGACCCCCACAAGGAGTTCGACCATGCTGGATGCCCTGTCCGCACTGAAGTACCGTTTGATTTCGTCGTTCACCCCGCAGCGGGGACATCGACGCGCAGCGGCCGCGCTGCGCCTGCTCGAGGTCAACAATCGCACCCGCGTTCGCAGCGCGACGCATCTGCCGGGCACGCCCCCTCCGCGCCCGCCCAAGCCTGATTCGCTGCAGCGCTTCGCCCTGCCGTCCGGGCATGTGCAGCTGCTGGTCCCGTTGATGCAGAAATACCGCCGCCTGCTCGACTCGCAGTACGCGATGCCGCTGCAGGACCGCGACCAGGGCCGGGCGCTGGAGACCTTCTTCACCACGCGCGCCCAGCTGGTGGATGCCGCGCTGGGTGCGCCCGCACACGCTCTCGGCGTGCGCCGCCCGTGGCCGGACCTTTCGCCGCCGTCCAGCCACGCCAGACTGCTGGAACGGCTGTTCCAGTGCTCCCACGGCCTGGTGATCGGCGAAAACCACGCTGCCCAAGGCAGCAAGCGCCTGTTGATCGATCACATGGCCGAGCTGCGCAGGCTCGGGATCACCACGCTGTACCTGGAGCACATGCAGAGCGACCTTCACCAGGACGACCTCGACAGGCTGCATGCCACCGGCGTCCTGGCGCCCGGACTGGACCGGTTCCTGGCCGGGCAGGACGCGGGGCACAACACCCATGCGGCGACCGGTGCCACGTTCCGTGCCCTGGTGCAGGCCGCCGCCCAGGCGGGCATCCGCATCGTCGCGCTGGACCTGATGGCCAGCTACCACCTGGGCGGTGCACAGGGCGCGACCGCGTTGGATTCGCTCGAGCTGCGCATCAAGGTCATGAACCATGTCGCTGCGCAGCGCATCGCGCACGACCAACGGCAGCAGCGCGCCCACGCGCCCGCGCAGCGCTGGGTGGCGCTCGTCGGCGACGCGCACGCCGGCGACTTCAACGACACGGTCGGGCTGGCTGAACGCTTGGGCGTGCCGAGCCTGCGGGTGGAGGACATCAGTCCGTCGTTCTCGCAGCGGGTGCGGGTCGGCAGCGACCCGGTACGCACCGTGCCCGGCAGCCTGGGCCGCACGGAGGGCACGGTGCAGTGCGATTATCTGCTGCAGGTACCGGCCCGCGACGGTCGCGCGCGAAAGGCCACGCCGGGTCCGTGCAGCGCGGCCGAAGCCCTGCGCCAGCACGAGCAGCACCAGGCCCGCTACACCCCGGCACGCGCGCACACGGCATGAACGGCCGCGCCCGCTGCGATTGTGTAACGGCGCTTGGCGCAGCTACCCTGCGCCGATGATGTCCCGCCTGCGCCGCCACCTGCCGTTGCCGCTCCGCCTGCTGATGCTGGTGGTGCTGCTGCTTGGCACGGCCGGCGGTGCGCTGGCCTCGGCGCTGGGCGACCTGCACGCGCTGTCGCATGCCGACGTGACCGGGCAGGCGCATGCGGCGTCGCATGCGTCGACGCCGGACGCAGCATCGGACGACGATGCCGATGCCAATCACGACGAAGACGACAACGGCACGCGCCTGCTGCACGCGCTGGTCCATTGCGGGCAGTGCCACGGCCACGGCGGCGTGCTGCCGCTGGCGTCCCCGGCCTGGTCGCTGCCGGCGGCACCCGCGCATGGGGTGCCCACCGCGCTGACCGCGCAGCTGCTGGCGCAGCCGCCGGAGAGCCTGCTGCGCCCCCCGATAGCGGTGTGATGCCACGCGGCGCGATGCCGCGGCTTCACCTTTGAATCGCTTTCTGGAGATTCCCCATGTGGATGCGTCTGGCAGCCGTTGCTGCCATTGCGTTCGTGCCGTGCGCGCATGCGCAGGGCAGCACGCCTGCTACCCCGTTCGTTGATGTCCCTCCCGCCGTCGCCGTACCGTCGGCCACCCCGCTCAGCCTGGACCAGGCCATCGCCCGCGTCGCGCGGCAGCACCCGGACCTGCGCCTGGCCGATGCCCAGCGCCCGATCTGGGAGGCTCGCCGCGACGCCGCCGCCTTCGGCCCGCCGCTGACCGTCGGCGTTGAGCTGGAAAATGCACTTGGAAGTGGCGCCAGCCGCGGCTTCGACGCCGCCGAACTCACCGTCACCCTGGCCGGCGTGCTGGAGCGTGGCGGCAAGCTCGACGCCCGCCGCGTGCTGGCCCAGGCCAACCTCGACGCCCTGGCGCCGCAGCGCGAAATCGCCCGCCTGGACCTGATGGCGGCAGTGGCACAACGCTACCTGGCCATCACTGAAGCGCGCGCGCAGCTGGCCATCGCCCGGACCGACATCGAACAGCGTCGCCGCGCCGTCGCCGCCGCACGACTTCGGTTGCAGGCCGGCGCGTCGCCCGAATCGGTGTTGCTGACCGCCCAGGCGATGCTGGCCCAGGCCGAGGTGGACCGCGACCGCGCGCAACAGGCCGACCGCGCGGCGCGCGTGGCACTGGCTGCGTTGTGGCGCGAGCGCGAACCCGGCTTCGACGTGGTCAGCGGCGACCCGCTGCAGCTGCCCGCGCTGCAGCCGTTCGGCGTGCTCGCAGAGGAACTGCAGCGCACCCCGGAACTGGCGGTGCTGGCTGGCGAACGTCGGATACGCGACGCGCAGCTGCAACTGGCGCGCACCCAGGCGCGGCCGGACGTCAGCTGGCAGGTGGGCGTGCGCAACAGCCGCGACAGCCGCGACACCTCGCTGGTCGGCGGCTTCAGCCTGCCGCTGGGCAGCGTGGCGCGCGCCGCGCCCGAGATCCGCGCCGCCGAAGCCGAACTCGCGCTCAATGGCGTCGAGCGCGAAGCGCGTGCGCTGCAGCTGTACGCCACGTTGGCGCAGGCGCATGGCCGCTACGAAACCTCGCGGCTGGAAGTGGCGCGGATGGCGCGCGATGTGCTGCCGCAGCTGCAGCGCGCTGAGAATGCGGCCGAGAAGGCCTGGCGCGCAGGGGCCATCAGCTACATGGAATGGGCCCAGCTGCAGGCCATGCGCATCGAAGCGCGACAGCGTCAGCTGGACGCTGCCATTTCCGCGCAGACCGGCCTGATCGAAATCCAACGCCTTACCGGGCAGAGCATGCTCGCCCCCACGTCAGAGGAAGACCGCCCATGAACACGTCCATTACTGCGCGGGCATCGCGCATTGCCTTCCTGCTGCTGTGCCTGTCTGCGCTGTCGGGCTGTGGCAGGGATTCGGCGTCGGCTGCCGGGGAGGGCGAGCGTGACGGGCACGCCGAGGACACGCATGGCGTGTCGCTACCCGGGGACGACCATGAGGACGCGCCGGAAAGCACGGTCATTCCCGCTGCCATGGCCGAACAATCCGGCATCCGTGTCGCGCCGGTGGCGGCCGGCACCATTGCCGACGAGCACGACGTGCAGGGCCTGCTGACCCCGGTGGACGGACGCGTGGCCCAGGTGATGGCGCGCTTCCCCGGTCCGATCCGCTCGCTGCGCGCCAACGTCGGCGACAAGGTCCAGGCCGGCCAGGTCCTGGCCAGCATCGAAAGCAACCTCAGCCTCACCACCTATACGGTGAGCGCGCCGATCAGCGGCGTGGTGCTGGCCCGCCAGGCCCAGGTCGGCGGGGTGGCAGGCGAGGGCACCCCGCTGTTCGAAGTCGGCGACCTGTCCACGCTGTGGGTGGATCTGCACATCTTCGGCAACGACACCCAGCACATCACCGCCGGCGTGCCAGTCACCGTGTCGCGCATGACCGACGGCGTCACCCAGTCCACGACGCTGGAACGCGTGCTGCCAGGCACCGCCACCGCCAGCCAGAGCACGGTGGCCCGTGCCACCCTGCGCAACGACGACGGCCTGTGGCGACCGGGCGCGGCGGTGAAGGCGCGCATCGTAGTGGCGACCCGGCCGGCCGCGCAGGTGGTGCCGCTGAGCGCGCTGCAGACGCTGGACGGCAAGGACGTGGTCTTCGTGCGCACGGGCGACACCTACACCGCGCGCACGGTGCGGCTCGGGGCGCGCGACGCCACCCAGGTCGAAGTGCTTGACGGCCTGGCCGTGGGCGAGAGCGTGGTCGTCGAACAGAGCTACGTGGTGAAGGCCGACATCGGCAAGGCGGGGGCCGCGCATGAGCACTGAACGCCCCGCGTTGCTTGAACGCATCATCGCCACGTCGATCGCACATCGCTGGCTGATGATGATCCTTACCCTTGCGCTGATCGTGGTGGGGGTGTGGAGCTTCACCAGGCTGCCGATCGATGCCACCCCGGACATCACCAACGTCCAGGTGCAGATCAACACCGCCGCGCCCGGCTACTCGCCGCTGGAAGCAGAACAGCGCATCACGTATCCCGTGGAAACGGTGATGGCCGGCCTGCCGCGCATGGAACAGGCGCGCTCGCTGTCGCGCTATGGGCTGTCGCAGGTCACCGTGGTGTTCGAGGACGGCACCGACATCTACTTCGCGCGACAGCAGGTCGCCGAACGCCTGCAGCAGGTGAAATCGCAGATCCCGGTCGGTCTTGACCCGCAGCTGGGGCCGATCTCCACCGGCCTCGGCGAGATCTTCATGTACACCCTCGACGCCGATCCGGCGGCGCGCAAACCCGATGGCAGTGCCTACACCGCCACCGACCTGCGCACCCTGCAGGACTGGGTGATCCGCCCGCAGCTGCGCAATGTTCCGGGGGTGACCGAGGTCAACACCATCGGCGGGTTCCAGCGCCAGGTGCACATCACGCCCGACCCGGCGCGGCTGCGCGCGCTGGGCTTCACCCTGGAAGACGTGGCCCAGGCGGTGGAAAGCAACAACCAGAATGTCGGCGCCGGCTACATCGAACGCAACGGCCAGCAGTTCCTGGTGCGCATTCCCGGCCAGGTCGCCAACCTGGAGGAGATCGGCAACATCGTGTTGGCCCGTCGCGAAGGCGTGCCGATCCATGTGCACGACGTGGCCGAGGTCGCCGATGGACCCGAGCTGCGCAGCGGCGCGGCCACCCAGAACGGGCATGAAGTGGTGATGGGCACGGTGGTGATGCTGATCGGTGCCAACAGCCGTGAAGTGGCGCAAGCCGCCGCAGCGAAGCTGGAGCAGGCGCAGCGCAGCCTGCCCGAAGGCGTCACTGTCAGCGCCAGCTACGACCGCACCGCGCTGGTCGATCGCACCATCCAGACCGTGGCCAAGAACCTGATCGAAGGCGCGCTGCTGGTGATCGTGGTGTTGTTCCTGCTGCTGGGCAACTTCCGCGCCGCCCTGATCACCGCCGCAGTGATTCCGCTGGCCATGCTGTTCACCCTCACCGGCATGGCGCGCGGCGGAGTCTCGGCCAACCTGATGAGCCTGGGCGCATTGGACTTCGGCCTGATCGTCGACGGCGCGGTCATCATCATCGAAAACTGCCTGCGCCGCTTCGGCGAACGCCAGCATGCACTCGGTCGGGCCATGACCCGTGAGGAACGATTCGCCGAAACCGCCAGCGCCACCGCCGAAGTGATCCGCCCCAGCCTGTTCGGGCTGGGCATCATCACCGCGGTGTACCTGCCGATCTTCGCGCTGTCGGGGGTGGAAGGAAAAATGTTCCACCCCATGGCGATCACCGTGGTGCTGGCGCTCAGCGGCGCGATGGTGCTGGCGCTGACGTTCGTGCCTGCCGCCATCGCGCTGTTCCTGGGCGGCAACGTGCAGGAAAAGGAGAACCGCGTGATGGCCTGGGTGCGTCGCCGCTACCAGCCACTGCTGGCGTTCTCGCTGCGGCGCGGTCGCTGGATGGTCGCCGGTGCGCTGGTGCTGGTGGTCGGATGCGGCCTGCTGGCCACCCGCCTGGGCAGCGAGTTCGTGCCGAATCTGGACGAGGGCGACGTGGCCATGCATGCCATGCGCATTCCCGGCACCAGCCTGAGCCAGTCCATCGAGATGCAGAAGCTGATCGAGAACCGGCTCGTGCAGTTCCCTGAAGTGAACAAGGTGTTTTCCAAGATCGGCACGCCCGAGGTAGCCTCCGACCCGATGCCGCCGTCGGTGGCCGACACCTTCATCATGATGAAACCGCGCGGGGACTGGCCGGACCCACGCAAGCCGCGCGCCACCCTGCTCGCGGAGCTGGAAAAGGCGGTGGAACAGCTGCCCGGCAACAACTACGAGTTCACCCAGCCGATCCAGATGCGCACCAACGAGCTGATCTCGGGCGTGCGTGCCGACGTGGCGGTGATGTTGTTCGGTGACGACCTGGACACCCTGTTGTCGGTAGGCAAGCGCATCGCCACCGTAGCCGGCAGCGTGCCGGGCGCAGCCGATGTGCGGGTAGAGGAAACCAGTGGCCTGCCGCTGCTCACCGTGACCCCGAACCGCAGCGCGCTGGCCGGGTACGGGCTCAATCCCGGCCAGGTGCAGTCGACCGTGGCCACGGCGGTGGGTGGTCAGGTGGCCGGCCAGCTGTTCGAAGGCGACCGCCGCTTCGACATCGTGGTGCGCCTGCCCGAGGCGCTGCGCCAGGACCCGGCCGCGCTCGCCGACTTGCCGGTCTCGCTTGCCCCGGCGCTGGAAGGCGATGCCGATGAGTCCAGCCTGGGTGGCGGCTGGACCAGCGGCAGCGCACGCACCGTGCCACTGCGCGAGCTGGCCACCCTGGCCAACAGCGAAGGACCGAACCAGATCAACCGCGAGAACGGCAAGCGCCGCATCGTGGTCACCGCCAACGTGCGTGACCGCGACCTGGGCAGTTTCGTCAGCGACCTGCAGCAGGCCATCACCCGCGACGTGCAGGTCCCCAACGGCTACTGGATCGAGTACGGCGGCAGCTTCGAGCAGCTGATCTCGGCCAGCCAGCGCCTGGCGATCGTGGTGCCGGTCACGTTGATCGTGATCTTCGCGCTGCTGTTCTGGGCGTTCGGATCGGTCAAGGACGCGGCCATCGTGTTCAGTGGCGTACCCCTCGCCCTCACCGGCGGTGTGCTCGCGCTGGCCGCGCGCGGCATTCCGCTGTCGATCTCGGCTGGCGTTGGCTTCATCGCGCTGTCAGGCGTGGCTGTGCTCAACGGCCTGGTGATGATCAGCTTCGTGCGCAGCCTGCGCGAAGGTGGCATGCCGCTGCTCGATGCGGTGCGAGAAGGAGCACTCGGTCGCCTGCGCCCGGTGCTGATGACCGCGTTGGTGGCATCACTCGGCTTCGTGCCGATGGCGTTCAACGTCGGCGCCGGCTCGGAAGTGCAGCGCCCGCTGGCCACGGTAGTGATCGGCGGCATCGTCTCCTCCACGCTGCTCACCCTGCTGGTGCTGCCGGTGCTGTACCGGTGGTTGCACAGGAAGGAACCGTCCTGACAGGGGCAAAACGACCGCTCATGAAAAAGCCGCCTCACGGCGGCTTTTTCAAAACGATCGCTTCAGCATGTTTTCGATCAACGTCACTGCAGTATGGACGCCGTGCTCGCTCGACATTGCCTGTCCCAGCGATGCTGCACGGGCACGGACGTCAGGGGACTCGGCAAATGCTATCGCTCTCACCAGCGTGTCGTGATCCAACCGCTTCTGCGAAAGCGGCGCAGGTGCCACGCCCAGGGCCTGCAACCGCGCTGCCCAGAAAAACTGGTCTGCGGCGAACGGCATGACCAGCGACGGCACGCCCGCGCGACATGCAGAGTGCGTGGTGCCGCTGCCACCGTGGTGAATCACCATCGCGCAGCGCGGGAACAGGCCCTCATGCGGTGTAGGGCCGACCACGAACACGTTCGGAGGCAACGGACCTTCCGGCACGCCCGCCCAGCCGGGGAACAACAACACACGTCGCGGCGCCAACGCCTGCAGCAGTGACGGCATCACGCTTCGGTCGAAGCCCGTCATGCTGCCAAACCCCACATAGACAGGAGCAGGGCCTGCGTCCAGGAACGCCTGCAGAGCAGGCTCAGGTTGCCAGTCCACATCCGGCGCGCGCCACTGCCCGCACACGTGGTGATCCGCTGGCCAGTCCGCAGGTGGTGGCATCAGGCTGGGCGAGATACCGTACAGCATTGGCAGATCGTGCCAGAGCGAGCGTCGCGCGGGCATGCCAATTGCCTTCCGCGCCGCATTGATCGGCGTGCGGAAGGTACGCCATACCGCGTGGTTGACCAGGCTGTAGCTCAACCGGTTGAACGGGCCGGGCAGCGACACCCGCGGCAGGAACGGCGAGGGGAAGTCACCGGTGGGCGTCAGCGGAATCATGCCGGTACCAATGGCCGGCACCCCATGGCGCTCCGCTACGCTCATGCCCACGAACGCCGCCAGCCCACCGGTCAGCACCACATCGCAACCGGCCGCCGCTGCATCGGCCTGCCGCATCCACGCCGGCACGTGCCGCTGCGCCATCCGCGCCAGCCCGCGCGATGCCGCCGCCAGATTGTTGCCCCGCGCCACCAGCGCCACCACCTCATCATGGATGTCGCCCTGCAGCGCCGCATGCGGCACGCCCAACGCCTCCGCCGTACCCAGCGTTCCGCCCTCCGCGAGCAGCATCACCTCATGTCCCGCCGCCTGCAGCCCATGGCACAGCATCACCAGCGGCCGGGTATCGCCTTCGGTTCCATAGGTCACTGCAAGCAGCCGCATGGACAGCTCCGCTGATGGGGAAGCATCAGTATCCGCGAGCCGTACTGCATGTCGCGTGTAGAACGGGCCAATCCCGCCGTGTCGATTGCGAGAACTGATAAGCGCATCATGCCTGCGGATACTGGCCGACGAATAGGCTCACTGGCATCTCCCAAGATCCAGCCGAAGGCAGTAGAAATTGTCGTACGGAATATTCCGCGCAGGCGCACGTGCTTACGACCTCACGCACCTTGATCCGTTCTCAGTCCGGGTGTGCGTGCATGGGGTCATGGTCGATGTCGATGTGAGCTTCAGCTTCCATGTCTTCACCGACCAGAAAGGCAAAGGGCCACGCTTCCCCCACCGCACTGAGCAACGCTATTTCTGCATCGCGCGATACCAGCTGAGCCACGCGGTGGCAGACTACATGCGGGGCGCATTCTTCAACGCCTCCGTGCGGCGACACGTCCGCACCATCGCGGGCTGGCCGCATGAGCAGTACTTCTGTACCGATATGGGGCATGGAGACATCATCTGGACGCGGATCTCGCGCCGCGACCGGCAGAATCGAGTTCACGTCTGGGTTGCCAGTGCCTACAACCGCGACTGGCAGGGCGCGGTACTTCCCAGCGGGCAGGGATTGTTCCGCGTTCAGAAGGTGCTCGCGAACAAGCTGGGCATTCCCCGGCCGTGAACGAAAAAGGCACCCCATTGCTGGGGTGCCTCGGAATTACGTCTCGGTGGTGGTGGAACGCGTCGGTTTTCACCTATCCCGCCAATGGCTGAGGAAAGAACGGAGCGGACCCCGTCTTCGCAGCGCTACTATCCCGTTACCGGGTCCGATCAGCAGCACGTAGCGGAATGATGTCATGGGCCAGGCCCGGCCGTACAGGGGCAGGCACGCCATCGTTCAGTCCCGGGCTGTGGATAACCCCTTGCGTCGCCGGCCCCATCCGTGCATAATGCGCGGCTCGCTGTGTCCGGATTTGTCCGGATTGGTGGCCGGGAACACGTCATCCGGTCTGCCCTCGTCAGCGTAACCCTTTGATTCTCATGACGTGTGGCGGGAAACCGTCGAGGCCGCCGTCGCCCGGGCTATGGGCTGACACATACTTTCATCGAGGTGCGCAATGTCCCGCGTATGCCAAGTTTCCGGCAAGCGAGTGCAGACGGGTAACAACGTCTCGCACGCCAACAACAAGACCCGTCGTCGTTTCCTGCCGAATCTGCACGAGCGCCGTTTCTGGGTGGCCAGCGAGAACCGCTGGGTCAAGCTTCGTGTTTCCGCGCATGCACTGCGCACCATCGACAAGAACGGCATCGATTCCGTTCTGGCTGAGCTGCGTGCGCGCGGCGAAAAGGTCTGAGGAGTAGACGATCATGGCAGGCAAGCGCGATAAGGTCCGTATGATTTCGACCGCCGGTACCGGTCACTTCTACACGACCGACAAGAACAAGAAGAACACCCCCGGGAAGATGGAATTCTCGAAGTACGATCCGGTCGTGCGCAAGCACGTCCCGTACAAGGAAGGCAAGATCAAGTAATCCCTTACCGGATTGCCTGATGCCAACGAAAGAACCCGCCTTCCGGCGGGTTTTTTTGTTTCCGGCCGCGCATGGCAGAATGCCGGCACACCCCCACACGGGCGAACCGATGCTGTTCGAATGGCTGCTGGGTTCCTGGTTGCTGCTGCTGGACTGGCTGATCCGGCTGGCGGCGCTGTTGTGGATTCCCAGCCGCACCACGCCGGGGGCCGCGCGCAGCTGGCTGCTGCTGGTCGGGTTCGTGCCGCTGCTGGGGCTGCCGCTGTACCTGCTGTTCGGCCACCCGTGGCTGTCGCGCCAGCGCGTGCAGCGTCAGGCCGAGGCCTCGCAGGTGATCCGTGAAGAACAGGCCTTGCAGCCGCCGCTGCGCTGGACACCGCTGGCCGACACTGCCACCGCCGAAATGGTGCCGCTGGTCGAGCGCCAGGGTGACTTCATGCCGGTGCACGGCAACGCGGTCGAGCTGTTGACCGACTACGACGCCTCGTTGCAGGCGTTGCTGGACGACATCGACCAGGCCCGCGACCGCGTCCACCTGTTGTACTACCTGATGTTCGACGACGGGGTCGGCGAGTTGATCGCCCAGGCCCTGCAGCGTGCTGCCGCGCGTGGCGTACAGTGCCGCCTGCTGCTGGATGCGGTGGGTGCCAAGCGCGGCCTGCGCAAGTACCGTCACCGCCTGCAGGCGGTGGACGTGGACGTGCGCGCGATGCTGCCCGGCGGCCTGCGCTGGCGACGCAACGGGCGCATGGACCTGCGCAACCACCGCAAGATCGCGGTGATCGACAACCGGGTCGGCTACATCGGCTCGCAGAACCTGGCCCAGGCCGAGTTCGTGCCCGGCTTCCCCAACCGTGAACTGGTCGCGCGCGTGCGCGGGCCTGCGGTGGCGCACCTGGAAGCGGTGTTCGCCAGCGACTGGTACATGGAAACCGGCCAGCGCCTGGAAGTGATGATGGTCGAGCCGGTCTGCGCCGACGACGTGCCGACCCAGCTGCTGCCCAGTGGCCCGGCGTATCCCTTCAGCAATGCGCGCGACGCGGTGAACGCGCTGATCCACCTGGCGCGCCGCCGCATCGTGCTGGTCACGCCATACTTCGTGCCCGACGAAGCCACGCTCAGTGCGCTGCGCATCGCCGCGCTGTCTGGCGTGCAGGTGCAGCTGATCCTGTCGGCCAGCAACAACCAGCACCTCACTGCGTGGGCGCAGGAGGCGTATTACGACGAACTGCTGCGCGCCGGCGTGCGCATCGCGCTGTACGAACCGCAGTTCCTGCACGCCAAGCACCTCACCGTGGATGACGACATCGCGCTGGTCGGCTCGATCAACCTGGACATCCGCTCGTTCGCGCTCAATGCCGAGATCGGCATGCTCTGCTACGCGCCATCGCTGGTGCGGCAGCTGATCGACATCGAGGCGGACTACCTGCGCCAGTCGTGTCAGCTCGACCTGGAGGCCTGGCGCCGACGTCCCGCATGGCGGCGCAGCCGCGAAGGCATCGCGCGGCTGGCCGATGCCTTGATGTAGCGCACAGGACCCATCACCCCCATGACCTACAATGCAGCGCATGACTGCATCTGACTCCACGCGCCAGGCAGACCTGGCCATCATCGGCGGTGGCGCCGCCGGTACGCTGGTAGCCCTGAACGCGCTGCGCAACGCCACTGCGTACGTACGGATCGCACTGTTCGAACCCGCTTCCACACTGGCCCAGGGCATCGCGTATGCCACGCCGTGGCCCGAGCATCTGCTGAATGTCCCGGCTGCGAAGATGAGCGCACTGCCGGAACTGCCGGGCGATTTTCTCGATTACCTGCTGGAGGCCGACGCGCTGCCGGGCGTACCGCGCGAAGTGCTGGCCGATACGTTCGTTCCGCGCCGCCACTACGCGGCGTACCTCCAGGACCGCCTCGAGGAGGCCCAGGTCGCAAGCCCGGCCGAGCTGCAGGTCGTGCAGGACGCGGTCGTGGCACTCCACCCGGGCAAACCGCTGTGCGAACTGCGCCTGGCCGGCGGCGACCGCTGGCAGGCCCGCCAGGTGGTGCTCGCCTGCGGCAACAGCATGCGCCCGCTGCCGGCTCCCGGAGCGGATGCCCTCCCGCAGGGCATCGTTGTCGATGCCTGGGACTACGACGGCGTGCGCCTGCTGGCCGGCGACGACGACCTGGCGATCATTGGCTCCGGGCTGAGCATGGCCGACAGCGCGCTCGCCCTGGCGGCCGCCGGCCATCGCGGCCGCATCCACGTGTTGTCGCGGCATGCGTTGCTGCCGTTGCCGCATGCGCATGGCGCCAGCGTCGACTTCGACCCACAGCCGCTGCTGGCGCTGCCGCTGCGCGCGCGCCTGCGTGCACTGCGCCGGCATGCGCGCGACGCCGAAGCACAGGGCGTGCCGTGGCAGGCGGTGATGGACCGGTTGCGCCCGCTCGGGCAGGCGCTGTGGCAGGGCATGGACGAAGACGACCAGCGCCGCTTCCTGCGCCATGTGGTGCGCTACTGGGACGTCCACCGCCATCGCATCGCCGAGAGCGTGCACGCCCAGCTGGAAACGCTGGAGCAGTCCGGCCAGCTGCAGCGCCACCGCGCCCGGCTGGACGCGCTGCTGGTGCAGGGCAACACCCTGCAGCTGCACGCACACAGCGCGAAGGGCGGACTGGCACCGCTGAAGGTGAGCGCGGTGATCAACGCCACCGGCGTGGAGACCCGCGCGCTGGGCATGCGCAACCCGCTGGTGCAGCAGCTGCTGGCCGAGGGCCATGCCCGTCCAGGCCCACACGGGCTTGGCCTGGACAGCGATGAAACCGGCCACCTGCGCACCGCGCAGGGCGAACCGCAGTCGGACATCCAGGTGATCGGCAGCCTGCGCATCGGCACCCTGTGGGAAAGCCTGGCCATCCCCGAACTGCGGGTGCAGGCGCAGGCGGCTGCGGTGAATGCGCAGTAGCGCCTGAACCGGTTGCCGGGCCCGCCCCTGCGCGGCGGCAGCCGGGGTAAAATGGGCACATGGATGTTTCCCACTTGCTCGACGGGCTCAACCCCGCCCAGCGCGAGGCCGTGTCCGCACCGCCCGGCCACCATCTGGTGCTCGCCGGTGCCGGCTCCGGCAAGACCCGCGTACTGATCCACCGCATCGCCTGGCTCAATGAAGTCTGCGGCGTGCCGATGCATGGCATTTTTGCGGTGACCTTCACCAACAAGGCGGCCGGCGAAATGCGCCACCGCATCGACGTGCAGCTGCCCAATGGCAGCCGCGGCGCGTGGATCGGCACCTTCCATGGCCTGGCCCACCGCCTGCTGCGCCTGCACTATCAGGAAGCGAAGCTGCCCGACAGCTTCCAGGTACTGGACTCGGACGACCAGTTGCGCCTGGTCAAGCGCGTGGTGCAGCAGCTGGAGATCGACGACAGCAAGCATCCGCCCAAGCAGATCGCGTGGTGGATCAACGAGCAGAAGGACGAAGGTCGTCGACCACAGCACATCCAGCCCGAGCCGAACGACGCCTGGCTCGAGACGATGCGCCAGGCCTACGCGGCCTACCAGGAGCGCTGCGACCGCGCCGGCCTGGTCGACTTCGCCGAGCTGCTGCTGCGCGCGCACGAACTGCTGCGCGACAACCCGGCGCTGTTGGCCCATTACCGCTCGCGCTTCCGCGAGATCCTGGTCGACGAATTCCAGGACACCAACGCCATCCAGTACGCCTTCGTGCGCGTGCTGGCCGGCGACAGCGGGCACGTGTTCGTGGTTGGCGACGATGACCAGGCCATCTATGGCTGGCGCGGTGCGAAGGTCGAGAACGTACAGCGCTTCCTGAAAGATTTCCCGGGCGCGCAGACGGTGCGGCTGGAACAGAACTACCGGTCCAGCGCCAACATCCTCGGCGCGGCCAACGCGGTGATCGCGCACAACCCGGACCGGATCGGCAAGGAACTGTGGACCGACAGCGGCGACGGCGAGCCGATCGACCTGTACGCGGCCTACAACGAAATGGACGAGGCGCGTTACGTGGTCGAACGCGCGCGCCAGTGGGTGCGCGACGGTGGCAGCTATGGCGACGCCGCCGTGCTTTACCGCAGCAACGCACAGTCGCGTGCGTTCGAAGAAGCGCTGCTCTCCGAACAGGTGCCATACCGCGTGTACGGTGGCATGCGCTTCTTCGAGCGCGCCGAAATCAAGGACGCGCTGGCCTACCTGCGGTTGATGACCAACCGCAACGACGACGCCGCGTTCGAACGTGCGGTCAACACGCCCACCCGTGGCATTGGTGACCGCACCCTGGACGAAGTGCGCCGGCTGGCGCGCAGCCAGGCGATCTCGCTGTGGGAGGCCACCATGCTGACCACCCAGGGCAACGAACTGGCCGCACGCGCCCGCAACGCGCTGGCCGGCTTCCTCAGCCTGATCAACCAGCTGGAGCACGAAGCTGGCGAGATGACCCTGGCCGAACGCATCGACCACGTCCTGATCCGCTCGGGCCTGCGCGAGCATTGGTCGAAGGAGAGCCGCAACGCGCTGGATTCCGAATCGCGCGCGGACAACCTGGACGAACTGGTCTCGGTGGCCTCGCGTTTCGTCCGGCGCGAGGACGACATCGAGGAGACCGGCGAGACCATGAGCGAACTGGTCGCGTTCCTGTCCTACGCCTCGCTGGAGGCCGGCGAAGGCCAGGCCCAGGCGGGCGAGGAGGGCGTGCAGCTGATGACCCTGCACTCGGCCAAAGGGCTGGAGTTCCCGCTGGTGTTCCTGGCCGGCATGGAAGACGGGCTGTTCCCGAGCGCGCGTTCGCTGGAAGAAAGCGGTCGGCTCGAAGAAGAACGTCGCCTGGCCTACGTGGGCATCACCCGCGCACGCCAGAAGCTGGTGTTGAGCTACGCCGAGTCGCGCCGCATCCACGGGCAGGAAAACTACAACGTGCCCTCGCGCTTCCTGCGTGAGATTCCGCGTGAGCTGCTCAACGAAGTGCGCCCCAAGGTGCAGGTCTCGCGCAGTGCCTCGCTGGGCGCCAGCCGCCCGGCCGGCCACGCCGCGCTGGAAGCGCCGCCGCTCAAGCTCGGTGCGCTGGTCACCCACGCCCGCTTCGGCGAAGGCATGGTCACCGACTACGAAGGCAACGGCGCGCACGCGCGCGTGCAGGTGGAGTTCGCCGAGGCCGGCAGCAAGTGGCTGGTGATGGCATACGCCAACCTCACGGTGATCTGACTACGGCATGTCACGGATGACGCGCAACGTATTGTTCATCTGCAGCCAGAACCGCCTGCGGAGCCCCACGGCCGAGCAGGTGTTCGCCGACTGGCCGGGCGTGGAAACCGCTTCGGCCGGGGTGCTGGCCGACGCCGACGTGCCGGTCAGCCAGGAACTGCTGGCGTGGGCCGACCTGATCTTCGTGATGGAGCGTGCACACCGCACGCGTCTGTCCAGCCGCTACCGGCAGTGGTTGAACGGCAAGCGGGTGATCTGCCTGGACATACCGGACGACTACGATTTCATGGACCCGGCGCTGGTCGAGCTTCTCAAGCGCAAAGTGCCCCCGCATCTACAATGACGCATCCCTGATTCCTTATGGATTTTCCCATGTCCAGCACGCCGCTCTCCCTCAACGTCAAATTGAATGCCCGCCTGCAGCCCGAGCATCGCCTTCAGCTCTTCGAGGATCCGCTCGATGCGATGCTGGAAGGCGCCGGCATCGGCGAGATCATGGGCGGTGGCACCGCGATCACCGAAGACGGCGAAGTCGAGTACGGCGATCTCGAGATCCTGCTGCATGACGGCGCTTCACTGCCCAACCTGATCGAAGCGCTCGAACAGCTCGGTGCGCCCAAGGGCTCGCTGATCCAGCGCGAAGGCGAACCGGATCTGGCGTTCGGCAGCACCGAAGGCCTGGCGCTGTACCTCAACGGCACCGACCTGCCGGACGAGGTCTACGAACAGTGCGACTCGAACTACGTGTTCGACCAGATCGTGGAACGCATCGACGGCCACGGCGAAGTCTGCAGCTGGTGGCAGGGCCCCAGCGAAACCGCGCTGTACCTGTATGGCGCTTCGTTCGAAACGATGCGCGAGCGCATCGCCGAGCTGGTGGCGACCTATCCGCTGTGCCAGGGCGCGCGCATCGCGCAGGTCGCCTGATCCGGCGCGGGACGGGGACTTGCCCGCTCCCGCCCGCCAGCTTCGCCCCTGCGGTAACGCGACTCATCCCGGATTTCACGCGGTTCGTCGCGTGCTCCTTGTAGCGCCCCGGCGACGCGCCCAGAGTCTGGCGCTGTCTGCTGGGAGCGCGCACATGAACAAGGGAATCCCGTACCTGATGGCGGCACTGGTCGCGCTGACGCTGTCGGCGGGCTGGGCGGCACCGGTGCTGCCCCTGTTCGACCAGGTGGCCGCATGCCTGGATAGCGGCGGCCATCTGGACCTGCTGCAGCTGCGCTGCGCGCCGCCGGGGGGAACCCAGGACCTGATGCTGGGTGGCTGGGCCTTCTGGCTGACCGCCGCGAGCGTGGTGGTTGTCGTTTTGCTGGCCGCCCGCAGCCGCCCGACGCGTCGGCAGACCCTCACCGCGCAGTAAGCACCCGCACTTTGCAAGCACTCCGAACCGTAGACGGCGGCAGACGCTGTTAGTGTCCGTGCCCTGTTCATGACGGGGGCGACCCTTGATTCCCACCACCGCCAGCGGCGTAGGGCCGCTGCCGCCTGCGGCTGATGCGCCAAGCGGCGCGGTACGCCTCCGCGGGTTGCCGCCGCGGCTGCCGCTCAAACAGGTCAGCAACGTCGAAGCAATCGGCCCGCGCCCGCTCGACCTGGCGCGCTGCCCGGCCACTCCCTGGCAGGGCGCGGGCAGCCAGCCCGCCGTGATCGTGACGCGCGACCACGCGCGCTGGCGGGTCAAGGCCACCGCCGACACCGCCAGCAGCGCCATCGAAGTCACCTTGGGCACGCTGTTCCAGCTGACCGGGTTGCTCGCGCCCGACCACGCGCTGGTGTCGGCGGCGGAGGGCCTGGAGCGCACGGGGCAGCACGTGGGCACCCGCTACGACCCCGCGTTCCAGGATCTGGGCGACTTCCTGCTCGGCGATGCGGCGGCCGATGCGGCGGCGGCGGGCGATCCCGACGCACGCCGCTGCTACGACGCATTGCGTACGTGGCATGCCAAGGCCCTGGCCGACAACGCCGCCCTGCTGCGCGGGGCGGGGGTCGAATGGTGGGCCCTGACTGGCGCCAACGCGCGCCGGCACGCGGCCACCGACCAGGCCCGCTTCGACGCGCTGGAGGCGATGAACCGCATGCTGCCGGTGCCGCTGCGCTGCGAACAGCTGCGCCACTACGTGGTCTCACGCTGGCTGGGCAACTGGGACCAGCTCAACTACCGGCTCGAGAACTTCGGCTACACCGTGCGCGAAGGCGCGTGGGTCGGCATGTCACTGGACTTCGGCTCGAGCGGTCCGCTCGGTTTCCGCCACCCGGAGTCGGGGGCCATGCTGACCAAAGCCGACAGCCGCACAGTGGCGGTGGTACAGCGGCCGCCTTGCCTGTTCCCCATTCCGCGCGCATCTGTTGCGAACGTCGCCGAATTCGATGCATTCGGCCCCGACCCTGGGGCCCTGCACGACCTTCTGACCTGGCCCTACGGCGTCCAGTCGGAGAGCATTGCCGCCACCTTCTGCCCGCCGGTGGCGCCTTATCCCGCCGTGGCCGACACCTTGGCTGAGATGGGCTACCGGCTGGCCCTCCTGCCGCATGCCGCGATTACGCGGGTGATCGAACGCCACTGGCCAGTGGAGACCGCTGGATGGCCGACCCCCAAGGCGATGGCGCAACGGCTGGCTGAACGGCGCAATGCGCTGGTGGCGCGATTCGATCCGGCCCAGGTCCGCGACTGGATCAAGGCCGATCCGGAGCGTGCCAACGGCGTCCGGAAATCGATCGCCGATGCGCTCACTGCCGCACTGGGACCGATCGCGGCGGCGCCCGGTCACGCCGTCCTCGAGCAGGTCCACGCCACCCTGTCCCGGTCCGATTGATCACGCTCAAGGCATCGCCTGCACGCAAGGTGTGCAATGGTGGTCCCATCGCAACTGCCGAGGAGCGTGCCATGTACAAGCGGATCCTGATTGCCACCGACGGTTCGGAGCTGTCGGAAAAGGGGCTGTTGAAGGGCCTGGAGCTGGCCCGCGACCTCGATGCGGAGGTCGACATCGTCACCGTCTCCGAGCCCTGGGCGGTCGGCATGTACGACGCCATGGGCTGGAGCGTGGGCTATATGAACAGCCCCGAGTACAAGGCAGACCGCGAAGAGACCGCGTCGAAGATCCTGGCGCCGGCCAAGGCTGCGTGCGAAGCGCAGGGGCTGCGTTCTACCACCCTGCACGTGCTGGACCGCTACGCCGCCGACGGCATCATCGACACCGCCACCGAGCGCAACAGCGACCTGATCGTGATGACCTCGCACGGCCGCCGGGGCGTGACCCGGGTGCTGCTCGGCAGCCAGACCGCAGAGGTGCTTGCCCGCAGTACGGTGCCCGTATTGGTGATTCGCTGACGTAGTGGCAGGCTCTGCCCGGCACTGCCTTACGGCCGGATCTTCAGCGTCTGCGATTCATCCAGCGTGCCATCGGCCTGCACCACGACGTACTTCTGCCCGGCGCGGTCGTACAGCACCGGCACCGCGTCGCGGAAGATCGGGCGGCGCACGAAGCGCAGCTGCCAGCCGAACTGCTCCAGCGTGTCCACCGTCTGCCGCTGCTCGGCACTGAGCCCCTCGCGCAGCGCGGCGGGGTCGATGGTCTTGCGGCGTTCAGGCGTGGTCATCGGGCACTGCAATGCACTTCGGGAAACGAGTTACCTGCAAGCCGCATTCCAGTGCGGCGGGCAGGCCGGGCACGGCCCCTGCTCACCAGCTGTAAAGCTTCCAGTACACCGGCGCGGTTCCGTCCTTGCTGCGGTCGACGCCGCCGGTCCGGTTGCCTTCGTACATGTAATACGGGGCCCCGCGCGAGGGCGTGACCTTGACCATGCGGAGCTGGCCGCCCACCCGGTACTCCTCGATGGTGTCGCCGTTGTCCATGGTGCGCTTGGCAATGTCGGCCCCGGTCACGTCAACCGGAGGAACGCCGGCACCGCCGGTGGTCGCACAACCAGCCAACACAAGCAGACCTGCCAGCATCAGTGTCTTCATGGACCGGGGTTCCTGGGGCGGGGGAGCCGTGATTATGCCCCATGCCCCGTGATGCCGGTGCCGCGATCGGTCAGCGCGGGGCGCGTAGAATCGTCGCATGAGCCGATTAGTCCTGATTGACGGGTCCAGTTACCTGTATCGCGCGTTCCACGCGCTTCCGCCGCTGACCAACGCGGCCGGTGAACCCACCGGTGCGCTGTTCGGCGTGGTCAACATGCTGCGCGCCACCCTGAAGGAGCGCCCGGAGTACGTGGCCTTCGTGGTCGACGCACCCGGCAAGACCTTCCGTGACGACCTGTACGCCGACTACAAGGCCAACCGCCCGCCGATGCCGGACGACCTGCGCCCGCAGATCGAACCGATGTGCCAGATCGTCGGGGCGCTCGGCCTGACCATCCTGCGCATCCCCGGCGTGGAAGCCGACGATGTGATCGGCACCCTGGCCCTGCAGGGACATCGTGACGGCATGACCGTCACCATCTCCACCGGCGACAAGGACTTTGCCCAGCTGGTGCGTCCGGGCATCGAACTGGTCAACACCATGACCGGCAGCCGCATGGATTCGGACGAGGCGGTGATGGAGAAGTTCGGCGTGCGCGCCGACCAGATCGTCGACCTGCTGGCGCTGATGGGCGACGCCGTGGACAACGTGCCCGGGGTGGAGAAGTGCGGCCCCAAGACCGCCGCCAAGTGGCTGGCCGAATACCAGCACCTGGACGGGGTGATGGCGGCTGCGCCCGGCATGAAGGGCAAGATCGGCGAGAACCTGCGTGCCGCGCTGGAGCGCCTGCCGCTGAACCGCGACCTGGTCACCATCCGTACCGACGTGGCGCTGGACGCCACCCCGCAGACCCTGGCCCTGCGCGACCCGGACGTGCCGGTGCTGGGCGAGCTGTACCTGCGCTATGGCTTCACCCAGGCGCTGAAGGAGCTCGGCGGCCCGGCTGCGGCCGCGGCCACCGCCAGCGACGCGCCGGTCAGCCTGCGCGGCACCGCTGCCGGTTATGCGAAATCACCCGCCAGCGAGCCGGCCGCCGCGCTCGACCCGGCGCTGTCGGCTCCCGGCGACTACGAGACGGTGCTGACCACCGAGCAGCTGCAGGCCTGGGTCGCCCGTGCCGAAGCGGCCGAGCTGGTCGCCTTCGACACCGAAACCGATGCGCTCGACGCGATGCGCGCCAACCTGGTCGGCATCAGCCTGGCGGTGGAGCCGGGCAAGGCCGCCTACATCCCGGTCGGGCATGACTACCCCGGCGCCCCGGCACAGCTGCCCCGCCAGCAGGTGCTGGACGCGCTGCGCCCGATGCTGGAGAACCCGGGCAAGAAGAAGCTGGGCCAGCACGGCAAGTACGACCTGCACGTGCTGCGCCGCCATGGCGTGGCGGTACAGGGTTACCACGACGACACCATGCTCGAGAGCTTCGTGCTCAACTCCACCGCCACCCGCCACGACATGGATTCGCTGGCGATGCGCTACCTGGGCTACACCACGATCAAGTTCGAGGACGTGGCCGGCAAGGGCGCCAAGCAGATCCCGTTCTCGCAGGTGGGGCTGGAGGAAGCCAGCCGCTACGCGGCCGAAGACGCCGACATCACCCTGCGCCTGCACCGGGTGCTGCAGCCGCAGCTGCTGGCCTCGGCCCCGCTGGACAACGTCTACCGCAGCATCGAAATGCCGCTGGTGCCGGTGCTTGCCCGGATCGAGGCCAACGGCGTCTACATCGACGGCGCCGAGCTGCGCCGCCAGAGCCAGGACCTGGGTGCGCGCATGCTGGCCGCCCAGCAGAAGGCCACCGAGCTGGCCGGGCACACCTTCAGCCTGGACTCGCCCAAGCAGCTGCAGGCGGTGCTGTTCGATGAGCTGAAGCTGCCCGCGCTGGTGAAGACCCCCAAGGGCCAGCCCAGCACCAATGAAGAAGCGCTGGAAGCGATCGCCGAGCAGCACGAGCTGCCGCGGGTGATCCTGGAGTACCGGGGCCTGGCCAAGCTGCGCAGCACCTATACCGACAAGCTGCCGGAGATGGTGAATCCCGACACCGGCCGCGTGCACACCAGCTACCACCAGTCCGGCGCCGCCACCGGCCGCCTGTCCTCGTCCGACCCGAACCTGCAGAACATCCCGATCCGTACTGAGGACGGCCGCCGCATCCGTCGCGCCTTCGTGGCCCCGCCGGGGCACAAGCTGCTGGCCTGCGACTACTCGCAGATCGAGCTGCGGATCATGGCCCACCTGTCCGAGGACCCGGGCCTGGTGCGTGCCTTCGAGCAGGGCGCCGACGTGCACCGTGCCACCGCCGCCGAGGTGTTCGGGCGTGCGCTGGAAGAGGTGACCCCGAACGAGCGCCGCGCTGCCAAGGCGATCAACTTCGGCCTGATGTACGGCATGAGCGCCTTCGGCCTGGCCCGCAACCTGGGCATCGACCGCGGCCAGGCGCAGGACTACGTGGCGCTGTACTTCAGCCGCTACCCGGGCGTGCGCGACTTCATGGAGCGGATGCGCCAGCAGGCCCGCGACCAGGGCTATGTAGAGACCCTGTTCGGCCGCCGCCTGTACCTGAACGACATTCATGCACGTAACCAGGGCCTGCGCGCCGGTGCCGAGCGTGCTGCGATCAACGCGCCGATGCAGGGCACCGCCGCCGACATCATCAAGCGCGCGATGGTGGACGTGGACCAGTGGCTGCGTGACAGCGGTGCACCGGCGCGGATGATCCTGCAGGTACACGATGAACTGGTGTTCGAAACCGAAAGCAGTTTCGTCGAGGAGTTGCGTTTGCAGGTGGTCGAGCGCATGTCGCAAGCGGCCAAACTGCGGGTGCCGCTGGTGGTCGATACCGGCATCGGCAACAACTGGGACGAAGCGCACTGAGGGTGTTTCAGGCCGAAAACGACGTGAATTCGTTCATTCGTCAGAGGTTTCTGACTCGATCATGAATGTTCCCCTGATCGAGGTTCATTAAATTGGGCCCCTTCACGAACCGTTAGTGTTCGGAGTGCTTCTATAACTCTCGACAGGCGCAACGCCTGTTGTGGATCTCTCCCATCCCCTGGAGCAGATCTCGGAACGGGGGCTCCTCCCCAAGCGCCCGTTCCCCGGCCCCGCTGACCTCCCCCTGGTCGGCGGGGCTTTTTATTTTGGGGTTCCGTATCTGGTAAGACCGCCTGGGTCGGCCAACGGCCGACGCTACCGATATGCTGCGGTCACCGTCCTCCTGTGAAAACTCCGATGACCGACCTGTTCGACCTGGCCATGCCGTGGTGGGAATTCATCCTGCGCGCGGTGGTGGTGTACGTGGTGGTGCTGGGCATGGTCCGGCTGTCGGGCAAGCGCGCGCTGGGCCAGATCACCCCGTTCGACGTGCTGCTGATCGTGCTGCTGGGCAACGCGGTGCAGAACGCGCTGCTGGGCCAGGACACCTCCCTGGGCGGGGGCCTGCTGCTGGCCGCCACGCTGATCCTGCTCAACTACGGGGTGGGCTGGCTGAGTACCCGCAGCCGCCGCGTGGAGCGGCTGGTCGAGGGTGAGCCGGTGCTGATCGCGCGCGACGGCAAAGTGCTGGAGTCGGTACTGCGGCGCGAACTGGTGACCCTGCAGGACCTGCATGCGGCGATGCGCCAGCAGGGCTGCACCCACATCGACGACGTTTCGATG
This sequence comes from uncultured Stenotrophomonas sp., assembly GCF_963519125.1. Classification (GTDB taxonomy): domain Bacteria; phylum Pseudomonadota; class Gammaproteobacteria; order Xanthomonadales; family Xanthomonadaceae; genus Stenotrophomonas. The sequence goes on from NZ_CAUQLJ010000001.1 coordinate 96,405, forward strand.
GCGCTGCTGGAAATCAACGGCCACATCACCATCGTGCCACGCGAAAAGAAGTCGTGATCCGGTAGCGTCGGCCGCTGGCCGACCCAGGCGGTCCCTCACCAGGCGATTCCCGCCAGCGACGACAGATCGAAACCTGAAAGCGCTCCTGCATTTTCCCTGCTGAAATCGGCCGCATCAGGGCCGCCGCCCGGGTGGCCCACGCAACGGAGATGCCTGCCATGCCCCTCGAATCCCCCACCGGTTCCACGCCTCGCCCCTGGGTTGCCGTCTACGCTGGACGTTCCACCGCTACCCGCGTCCACGATGACGCCCCACCGTCCTACGACGAAGCCGTGCGCGTACCGCCGGTGTTGGACGCACCGCATAGGCTGCCGCCCTCGCGTGCGGTGCCGTTGCAGGTGGAAAACCGGGCGCGTAGCTGGCGGCCGTTCTCCACCCCGCCGCACCCGCTGAAACAGCAGCGGCAACTGCAGAAGCAGCTGGAGCGGCGCGAACGCACGCAGCGCAAGCTGGAGGCCGCCCAGTCGCACCTGGACCGGATACTGCAGCGACACGCGGACTTCTCAGAAGCCGGCCGCGTCTACTGTGGCGGCGGCTTGTTCGACGACGAGGAATGCACCGCCATCACCCTGGCGCGGCACGCGGTCGAGCATTACGCAGAGAAAAAGATCGAGCTGCAGGACGCGCATGCGGCACAGCTGCGCCGACGCAACCAGGCGTAGAAGGGCGGAACCCCAGCGGCTGGCATCAACCCAGGTCGAGCCAGTCCCGCGGCACCAGGTAATCGCCCAGCCGCGCTTCGGCGCTGCCGGGCTCGGGCTGGAAGCCGTATTCCCAGCGCACGCGCGGGGGCAGGCTCATCAGGATGCTCTCGCTGCGCCCGCCGCTCTGCAGGCCGAACAGGGTGCCGCGGTCGTAGACCAGGTTGAATTCCACGTAGCGGCCCCGGCGGTACAGCTGGAACTCGCGTTCGCGCTCGCCATGGGCAGTGTCCTTGCGGCGCTCCACGATCGGCAGGTACGCGTCCAGGAAGCCGTCGCCAACCGCGCGCAGGTAGGCAAAGTCGCGCTCGAAGTCGCCATGCAGGTCGTCGAAGAACAACCCGCCCACGCCGCGCGTTTCATTGCGGTGGCGCAGGAAGAAATACTCGTCGCACCAGCGCTTGTGCGCGGCGTAGCGCTCCGGGCCGAACGGCGCGCACAGGTCGTGGGCAGTCTGGTGCCAGTGCTGCACGTCCTCGTCGAACGGGTAGAACGGGGTGAGGTCGAAACCGCCGCCGAACCAGGCCGCCACCTGCTCGCCGTCGCGTTCGGCGCTGAAGTAGCGCACGTTGGCGTGGGTGGTGGGCAGGTACGGATTCAGCGGGTGGAACACCAGCGACACGCCGGTAGCGCGCCACGAAGCGCCAGCCAGCTCCGGCCGGTTGGCCGAGGCCGACGGCGGCAGGCGGGTGCCGGACACGTCCGAGAACCCGATGCCGGCCTGTTCGAACACCGCGCCGTCGCGCAGGATGCGGGTGCGCCCGCCACCGCCCTCGGCACGCTGCCAGAGGTCTTCGGCGAAGCGGGCCTGGCCGTCGGCGGTTTCCACTGCCGCGCAGATGCGGTCCTGCAGGTCGGTGAGGTAGGCGCGGACGCGCTCGAAATCGTTCATGCCCGCATGTTACCGCCCAAACCACCGTTGCACGTCCGGGCGCAGCAGGCGCAGCACCAGCCAGGCGTGCAGGGCGGCGAAGGACAGGGCGGTCAACACGGTGATGCCGGTGTAAAGCACGCGTTGCACGCGCAGGTCGTTGCGTACCTGGTTGGCGTCTGCGGGGTCCATGTGGCCCGGCAGGTGCACGATCAGGTAGCGGAAAATCTCGTCGATCACCCAGGCGCCCACGAAGTTGAGCAGGGCGGTCAACACCAGCAGCACGATGAAGCTCCACAGCGCCCAGCGCTGGCGGCGCAGCAGGCCCCAGCAGGCCACGGCACCGGCCACGCACAGGGCGAACAGCCCCAGGTTCACGGCGACCGCATGGCGGCCGAACCAGCGCAGCGACGGCGGCACCCAGGACAGGTCCGCGCCCTGCAGCTGCTCCTGCAGCCACGCAGACTGGTGCAGCAGCACGGCAAGCACGACACAACCGGCCCAGCACACCGCCGAGACGATGCACATCACCAGGATCGACTTGGCCATCGGGGCGAGAAAGCGGGGCGCGACATCGCCCATGGGCTGGACCGCACGTGCGGCAGCGGCGGAAGGCAGAAGCGGGGGAAGCGTCGACGACATCCGGTGTCCTGGCAGGTGGCGGTGAGGGTCAGCCTGGCGCAAGCGCGCGCGCAGCCGCCGGCAGGATATGGTCTTCGCTCAAGGGTGCCAAGCGGCGCCCATGTGGGGGCCGCAGTGGCACCCAGGCCAGTTCGGCGATCTCGGCGCGTACCTGCGGCGTGCCGCTGACCTGGACGCACCACGCCTGGGCCTGCACCCGGCAGCCGGTTTCATGCACGGCCCAGTCGCTGAACGTTCCCAACGGCACCGCCGTGGCGGGGTCCAGCCTGACGCCCAGCTCCTCGTCCAGCTCGCGCGCCAGCGCGGCCAGCGGCGCCTCGCCCGGCTCCGGCTTGCCGCCGGGCTGGATGAACACCGCCGAGCCATGCTTGCGCACCACCAGCACCCGCTGCGTGGGGTCGGTGATGACCGCGGCGACGATCCGTATCGCCACCGCGGCGTGGCTCACTTCAGGTTCTCGTTGAACAGCTTGAGGATGCGCTTGTACTGGTCCAGCCAGGAGTCGGCACGGACGTAGCCGTGGCGTTCCAGCGGGTAGGGCGCGATGCTCCAGTTGTCCTTGTGCAGCTCGATCAGCTTCTGGGTCAGGTTGACCGAGTCCTGGAAGAACACGTTGTCGTCCATCATCCCGTGCGCGATCAGCAGGTGGTCCTGCAGGCCTTCGGCGTATTCGATCGGCGAGGACTTCCGGTACGCCTCGGGGTCGATGTCCGGGGTGTTGAGGATGTTGGCGGTGTAACCGTGGTTGTACTGGTGCCAGTCGACCACCGGGCGCAGCGCGGCGCCGGCCTTGAAGGTGCCCGGCGAGCGGAACAGCGCCATGAAGGTCATGAAGCCGCCGTAGGAACCGCCGTAGATGCCGGCGTGGTCGCGGTCACCCTGCTGGGTATCGACCAGCCAGTCCAGGCCGTCCTTGTAGTCTTCCAGTTCCGGGTGGCCCATGTTGCGGTAGATCGCCGTGCGCCAGTCGCGGCCGTAGCCCTCGCTGCCGCGGTAATCCATGTCCAGCACGATGTAGCCCTTCTGCACCAGCAGGTTGTGGAACATCTGCTCGCGGAAGTAGGCCGGGTAGCGCTGGTGCACGTTCTGCAGGTAGCCGGCGCCGTGCACGAACATGGCGATCGGGTACTTCTTGCCGGGTTCCAGCTGCTCCGGGCCGTAGTACTTGGCCCAGACCACGCCGGCGCCGTGCTTCGACGGCACCTGCACCAGCTTCGGCTGGATCCACTCGCGGGCCTTGAAGGCGGCCGTGCGGGTGTCGGTCAGCACCTTGGCCTGGCCACCGGCGCTGGGCACCACCGCCAGCTGCGCCGGCAGGTAGGCGCCGGAGTAGCGCACCAGCAGCTGCTGGCCGTCCGGGGACAGCGAGAAGTCTTCCACGCCGTTGAGCGAGGTCAGCTCACGCACCTGGCGCGAGGCGGTGTCCACCGCGCATACCTCGTAGTCGCCCGGGGCCTGCTGGTTGCACAGCACGTAGAAGCCACGGCCGTCGGCGCTGGGCACCGGCATCGAGGTTTCCCACTTGCCGCTGGTCAGCGCCTGCGGCTTGCCCGTGCCCTGCTGGGTATACAGGTGCGAGTGACCGGACTCTTCGGACAGCAGCCACAGGGTGCGGTTGTCGCTGGACCAGCCGAAGTCGTTGAAGCCCCAGTTGATCCAGGCGTTGTCGGTGAGGCGGTGGCGGGTCTGCAGCTTCGCCTCGGCCGGGCTCACGCTGGCGATCCAGCGGTCCTTGTTGTCGTTGGCGCGCAGCAGGATCGCGGCCTGCTGGCCGTCGTTGCTCCAGCGGATGCCGGGCGCGCCGGGGCCGCCCAGGACCTGCACCGGGCGGTTGCCCTTCAGCGCGTCCTTGCCGGCAGCCTTGCGCAGCGCCGCCAGCGGGTCGGTGCCGATGCCCGGCAGGCCGTCCAGCGACAGCGGCTTGACCGTGCCGGTGACCGCGTCGACCAGCCACAGCGCGTTCGGTTCCGGATCATTGCGGCCGACGCGGGTGCGGGTGTCTTCGAATTCCTCGTAGCCCGACTCGGTCACGTACTTGGGCATCTTGCCGCCGCGGCCTTCATCGAAGCCCTTCGGCTTGGTCACCACGATCAGGCTGCGGGTGTCCGGCGACAGCGCGCTGTCGACGATCTCCACCTCGGCGCCCAGGTACACCGGGCCCGGCGCGCGGGTGCTGTCGGCGCGGCGCCAGCTGGCTTCCTGCTCCTTCAGTGCGTCGCGCTGGGCGCGATCGTTGCGCAGGGTGGCCAGGGTGCGCATCTGCTGGTCTCGCAGCACGTCGGCCTTGGGAGCATCGTCCGGGTTCTTCTCGGCCTTGAGGCTGGCCACCTGCTGCACGCCGCCGGCGGCGGTCCAGTGGAACCAGTTCTGGCCGGTCCGCCAGATCACCCCGCCGTCGCGGGCAAAGCCCACCGCGCCGGCCTTTTCGGTGCTGCGGGTGAGCTGGGTCAGCGCGCCGCTGCGCAGGTCGCGCAGGAACACGTCGCCGTTGCGCACGAACGCGGCACGCTGGCGGGCGGCGTCGTACACCGGGTTTTCAACATCCAGGCTGCCGCGCTGGTCATCGGCGACCTGGCTGGCTGCGCCGCCGGTGACCGGCTGGCGGAAGGTGTCGCGGACCGGGCTGCCGGTGCGCTTGAGCTGGTACTCGACCTGCTGGCTGTTCCACGACCACCACGCGCTTTCGACCGGCGGACCGATCCAGTCCGGGTCGGCCATGGCCTGTTCAATGGTGATCGGCGTCGGTGCCGCGTGGGCCGTACCGCCAAGGGCGGCAAGCAGCAGCAGGGACAAGGGCAGCGTTCTGGGCATTGCGGGCAGCACCGTGAAGGAAAACCCGACAAGCGTAGCAGCCGGGCCAGCCGGAGGAAGGGGCAAAAGGTAATGCCCCCGGTAGAGCCACGCCCTGCGTGGCTGCCCCGCCGACCCTGCGACAGAGTGAAGCAGCGCGTCACCGGGTCGCATGCCCTCTTCACTGAAACAGGCCCAGACTGGTGCGGATTCCAGAAATCCTGTTGGAGGCGTCGCTTGGACGCGTTGTTGTTGTCCCGGATCCAGTTCGGGTTCGTCATCAGTTTCCATGTGCTGTTCCCGGCCTTCACCATCGGTACGGCCAGCTGGCTGGCATTCGTGGAGGGCCAGTGGCTGCGTACGAAAAAGCCGATCTGGCGCGAGCTGTATTTCTTCTGGCAGAAGATCTTCGCGGTGTCGTTCGGCATGGGCGTGGTCAGCGGCATCGTCATGGCCTTCCAGTTCGGCACCAACTGGCCGCGCCTGAGCCAGGTGGCCGGCAGTGTGATCGGGCCGCTGCTCACCTACGAGGTGCTCACCGCGTTCTTCCTGGAAGCCAGCTTCCTGGGCGTGATGATGTTCGGCTGGGGCAAGGTCTCGCCGCGCCTGCATTTCTTCTCCACCTGCATGGTGGCGCTGGGCACGCTGGTCTCCACGTTCTGGATCCTGTCGTCCAACAGCTGGCTGCAGACCCCGGCCGGGCACGCCATCATCGACGGCATCGTAGTGCCGCAGGACTGGTGGCAGGTGGTGTTCAACCCCTCCTTCCCGTACCGCTTGGCGCACATGGCGCTGGGCTCGTTCATCACCACCTGTTTCGTGATCGGCGGCGTCGGCGCGTGGTACCTGCGCAAAGGCACGCATGTGGAAGCCGGGCGCACCATGCTGCTGGCGGCGGTCGCCTTTGCCGCGTTGACCGTGCCGGTGCAGATCTTCGTCGGCGACATGCATGGCCTGAACACGCTCAAGCACCAGCCGATGAAGATCGCCGCGGTGGAGGCGCACTGGCATGCGGAAGGCGAGGGCGAAGGGGTGCCGCTGGTGGTGTTCGCGGTGCCCAATGAAAAGGCCGAACGCAACGACTTCGAGATCGCCATTCCGCGCCTGGGCAGCCTGATCCTGACCCATTCGCTCGACGGCACCTTCGACCCGCTGACGTCGGTGCCGGCCAGCGAGCGGCCGCCGGTGGTGCCGGTGTTCTACGCCTTCCGGATCATGGTCGGGCTGGGCACGCTGATGCTGCTGCTGGCCTGGGCCTCGGCCTTCCAATGGTGGCGGGGCCGCCTGCTGGAGTCGCGTTGGCTGGTCCGCGGCTGGAACTGGATGTTGCCGAGCGGCTTCATCGCGCTGGTCTCGGGCTGGTTCGTGACTGAAATGGGCCGCCAGCCGTGGGTGGTGTACGGCGTGCTTCGCACCGCCGACGCGGTGGGTCCGCAGAGCGCGTGGATGACCGCACTGTCGCTGGGCGTGTACATCGTCGGCTACGCGTTCGTGTTCGGCTGGGGCATCTGGTACCTGGTGAAGATCATCCGGACCGGGCCCAAACCGCATGACCAGCAGCCGCCCATCGAGGACGGCAGCCATACCCCGGCGCGGCCGCTGTCCGGCGCCGACGAACCGCTGGAGGAGCGCTGACATGGAGATGACGACCTGGCTGCCGGTGGCGTGGTTCGCGGTGATTGGCTTTGGCGTGCTGATGTACGTGGTGCTGGACGGCTTCGTGCTGGGCATCGGCATCCTCGCGCCGATGGCCGAGGATGAGGAGCAGCTCGATGTGATGATGAACACCGCCGCGCCGATCTGGGACGGCAACGAAACCTGGCTGGTGCTGGGCGGGGCGGGGCTGATGGCCGCCTTCCCCAAGGCCTATGCGGCGCTGCTGTCGGCGCTGTACCTGCCGGTGCTGCTGCTGGTGGTAGCGCTGGTGTTCCGGGGGGTGGCTTTCGAATTCCGCTTCAAGGCGCACCGCTCGCGGCGGCTGTGGAGCGTGGCGTTCGGGCTGGGCTCGCTGCTGGCGGCGTTCGCGCAGGGCGTGATCCTGGGCGCGCTGGTGCAGGGCCTGCAGGTGGTGGACGGCAACTACGTGGGCGGGCCGTTCGGCTGGTTCAGCCCGTTCTCGATGCTGACCGGGGCGGCGGTGGTGTTCGGCTATGCGCTGCTGGGCAGCACCTGGTTGATCCTGAAGACCGAAGGCCGCGAGCAGGCGGTGGCGCGTACCCTGACCCGGCCGCTGGTGGTGGCGGTGATCGTGTTCATGGGCCTGGTCAGCGCCTGGCTGCCGTTCCTGGACTCGCGCCTGATGGCGCGCTGGTTCAGCGACGGCAACTTCTGGTGGCTGTCGCCGGTGCCGTTGCTGACGTTGGCCGTGGCCGTCGCGCTGTGGCGCAGCGCAATGCACCCGCGCCGCGACCTGCCGCCGTTCCTGCTGACCCTGGCGCTGTTCGTGCTGGGTTTCATCGGGCTGGTGCTGGGCATGTGGCCGTACCTGCTGCCGCCGAGCATGACCTTGTGGGAGGCGGCGGCGCCGGCCTCGTCGATGGGCTTCAGCCTGGTGGGGCTGGTGGTGCTGCTGCCGGTGATCCTGGGGTACACGGCGTGGTCGTACCGGGTGTTCCGCGGCAAGGTGCGTGCAGACGCGGGCTACCACTGAGGGTCTGGCAGCGGGGCAGAGCCCCGCTCTACCCGTGAAGGCCTTCGATCTCGACCAGCAACTCGGCCCGGCACACCTCGGCGTGCAGCACCACGAAGGCCGGTGAGCCGGGAAGTTCGGCCATCCGCGCGGCAATCGCCGGCATGTCCCCGGCACGGCGCACATAGACCTTCAGCAGCGAACCGGCGCCCAGCTGCGCTGGCAGTGCCGGACGCTGAAGGCGCGCGGCATCGACCAGGCTCTGCAGGTTGGTCAACGTTTCTTCCAGCTGCTCGCCCACCGATCCGGTGTGCTGCGAGACATGGCCAACGATCGCCGCCGTACCCGACTGCAGCAGCGGCAGGCCGGTGGCCGGCGGCGGCAGCAGCGCGCGCGAGAAACTCGGCGACTGCGGCCCGTACTGGCGCGGGTAGCGGAACGCGCTGACCTGGCGCGGGTTCTCCAGCGGCAGGCCGGCTTCGCGCGCGGCCAGCCAATACACCTGCAGCCTGCGCACGCCGTCGAAGCGGCCGATGCAGGTGGCCGCCGGCAGCGCGGCCTCGTCCAGTTCGCGCAGGCCACGCACGCGGCCCACGCAGAAGCGCCGGTAGCGCTCCTGGTCGCCTTCGCCCTCGGTCACCGCGTCGAGGTAGTTCCAGGTCCGCAATAGATGCGGGAAGCCGCAGGTGCTCAGAAAACCACTCATTCGCGCGTAGGCATCCGCGGCGGCCGCTTCGATATCGCCGTCGACCTCATCGATCTCGATCGCACCGAACAGCACGGCGTCCGTGCTCGACCAGCGAACGCCGTCGCGCACGCCGTGCTGCACCGCGCCACCCCCCTGCCAGACCTCGATCTGTGCCGGTCCCTGTTCGGCCAGGGGCACGCGCAGCCAGCGCGGGTCGTCGCAGGGCGCGGGATCGGCGGAAAAACCGAACACGGCCAGGGTCTGCGGGTCGGCCAGGGCGTCGGCGCGGCGCTCGGCCGGCAGATAAAACGCGCGGAACAGCGCGGGGTTTACCGAGGGTGACATGACCTGCGTGGCCGCTACGCTGTGGATCGTGTTGCTCATTTCAGATTGTGAATGCTGCCAGTGCCGAGGGTGGCATGATAGCGTGCGCTCCTTTCGCGGCGTGCCCAGACACGCTGGACAACCATGTTGGCGTGAATGATCGAGTTCTCAGTAGTGGATTGGTCGGCCTGGGCACCGGGCCTGACCACGAAATCGCAGTGGCAGGCATGGGCGCAGGCGCCGACCCTGCCCGAAGGGTCTGACACGCCGGCGCTGCCGGAGGTGCCGGCCATGCAGCGCCGTCGCATCGAGCGCCTGGGCCGCATGGCCATCCAGGCGGCATGCTGGTGCGAGCAACCTGACGACGCCGGCCAGGTACCCCTCGTGTTCGCGTCGCGCCATGGCGACGTGGCGCGTTCGATGGAACTGCTGGACACCCTGCGCCAGGACGCCCCCATGTCGCCCACCGGGTTCGGCCTGTCGGTGCATAACGCAGTGGCCGCGCTGTACTCCATCGCACGCGGGCAGCGCGGCAACTACCTGGCCGTGGCCGGTGGGCGCGGCACGGTGGAGACAGCCTGCATGGAGGCCTTCGGCCTGCTCGCCGACGGCGCCCCGGAAGTGCGCGTGATCGCCTATGAGTCGCCGTTGCCGACGGTGTACGCGGGGTTTGCCGACGAACCCGACCCGTTCTTCGCCTGGTGCTGGCGGCTGGCCCGGGCCGAGGTACCCGGTACCCGGCTGTCGCTGGGCTGGGGCCGCGATGCCCCGGACAACGGGGCGCCGGACGGCCCGGCAGGGGTCCTGCCGCACAGCCTGGAGGCCCTGCGCTTCCTGCTTTCCGCCGACACGCGCCTGCAGCTGCAGGCCGACGGCCAGCAGTGGACCTGGCAGCGCCGTGACTGAGCGCTGGCCCGCCCGCCTCGACCGCGCCTGGCGCGTGTTGGGCACGGGGATCAGTTTCGCGGCCTTCGGGGTCGGCGGGCTGGTCCTGGGCGGGCTGCTGCCCTTGCTGTTCCTGCTGCCGGCCGCGCGCCGACGCGTGCTGGCGCGCCGGTTGGTCCAATTCAGTTTCGCCAGCCACGTCGCCCTGATGCAGTGGCTGGGCGTGATGACCTATGAGATCCGGGGGCGCGAACGCCTGCAGCGCAACGGCCTGCTGATCCTGGCCAACCACCCGACCCTGATCGACGTGGTGCTGCTGGTGTCGCTGCTGCCCAACGCCGACTGCGTGGTCAAGCATGCTGTCGCGCGCAACCCGTTCATGCGCGGACCGGTCCGTGCCGCAGGCTATGTGTCCAATAGCGACGGCGCCGGGCTGGTCGACGACTGCATCGCCGCCGTCCATGCCGGGGGCAACCTGGTGATCTTCCCGGAGGGCACCCGGACCGAGCCGGGCCAGCCGCTGCGCCTGCAACGGGGGGCCGCCAACATTGCGGTTCGGGGGCGGCTGGACATCACCCCGGTGCGGATCACCTGCACCCCGCTCACGCTGACCAAGGGCCAGAAATGGTATCGTGTGCCATCACGTCGTTTTCACGTTCAGCTGGAAGTCGGGGAAGATCTCCCGATTGCCCCGTTCCTGACCGGGGCAGACGACACGCCCAGGGGGGATGCCTTGGCGGCCCGGCGTGTGACCGATCACCTTGCCCACTACTTTGACTTCGCTGGAGAACCAAGCCGTGCAGGCACTTGAGCACGAGATCAAGGAATTGATCATTTCATCGCTTTCATTGGAAGACATCGCTCCAGACGACATCGATGCCGAGGCGCCCCTGTTCGTCGAGGGCCTGGGCCTGGATTCGATCGACGCGCTTGAGCTTGGTTTGGCCCTGCAGAAAAAGTACGGTGTCAGCCTGTCCGCCGATTCGGAAGAAACCCGTCGCCATTTTTCCAGCGTGCGTGCACTGAGCGAATTCGTCGCCGCACGCCAGCCGTCGTAACGGCGCGTCAGGATTTGTCATGACCAAGAATGAACTTTTCGATCGCATCGTCAGGATCCTCAAGGACAGCTTTGAGATCGAACCGGTGCGCATCACCCCGCAGGCCGCCTGTACGACGATCTGGACATCGACAGCATCGACGCAGTCGACCTGATCGTGCAGCTCAAGCCGCTGCTGGGCCGCAACCTGCAACCTGAAGCGTTCAAGTCGGTGCGCACCGTGCAGGACATCGTCGATGTCGTGCATGGCCTGCTGCCCGGGCAAGCGGCCGCCTGACGGCCGCCGCTGAAGGTCGACCATGGTCCGGGTGCGGGTCGCGGCGTTTGCAGTGCTGTCGCTGGCGTACCCGCTGGTGGTGTACCTGTCGCTCGGCCGCTTCGAGCCGCGCTGGATGGCGCTGCTGCTGTTCGCGCTGGCGGCCCTGCGCGCGCTGACCACCCGCCAGCCGGTGTGGTGGGCCGCTGCGGTCGGCGCCGGCCTGCTGGCCCTGCTCGCCACGGCGTTCAACCAGGCGCTGCCGCTCAAGCTGTACCCCGCACTGGTCAACGCGGTGATGCTGGTCATCTTCGCCACCAGCCTGCGCTTCCCGCCCAGCGCGGTGGAGCGGCTGGCGCGGCTGACCGAGCCGGACCTGCCGCCGTTCGCGGTGATCTATACCCGCCGCGTCACCCAGGTGTGGTGCGGCTTTTTCGTTCTCAACGGGGCCTTGGCCCTGGTCACGGCGTTCTGGGCCTCCAACCAGGTCTGGGCGCTTTACAACGGACTGTTGGCGTACGTGATGATGGGTACCTTGTTTGCAGGTGAGTGGCTGGTGCGGCGGCGGGTGAAGGCGGCGCACGCGCATGGCTGAGTGGATTGCGCTGGACCGGCTGGCTCGGGTGCCGCAGCCCGACCGCATCGTTGGCCTCGACGCCGACGACCGCAGCGTGACGCATGCGGAGTTCCGCACCCGGGTGCTGGGCTGGCAGCAGGCGTTCGCCGCCGCGCCGGGCCGCGACTGGGCGCTGTACTTCGACGACACCCTGGCGTTCGCCGCCGCCCTGCTGGGCGCGTGGCATGCGGGCAAGCGCGTATTCCTGGGCGGTGACAACCTGCCGGCCACGCTGGAAGGCCTGGCCCCGCGCGTGGACGGGTTCGCCGGCGATGTGCCGGACCGCTACGCGCCGCTGCAGCCGCACGCCGACATTGACCCGGACAGCCCGCTCGACGCGCTGGACGAAGATGCACTGGAACTGGTCGTGTTCACCTCGGGCAGCACCGGCACCCCGAGCGCCATCGGCAAGGTCCTGCGCCAGCTCACCCGCGAAGTCGACGCGCTGCAGGCTGCCTTCGGCGAACAGCTCGACGGCGCGCAGGTGCACGGTACGGTGTCGCACCAGCACATCTACGGCCTGCTGTTCCGCGTGCTGTGGCCGCTCGCCGCCGGGCGCCCGATCCAGCCGCGCCGGTTCTTCCACGAAGACCTGGTCAGCGCGCTGGCCGAACAGCCCTCGGTGCTGGTGGCGACGCCCGCCCACCTCAAGCGGTTGCCCGAACAGCTGGACTGGTCGGCGTTGAACGGCCGCCTGCGCGCGGTGTTCTCCTCCGGGGGGCCGCTGCCCAGCGAAGCCGCCCTGCAGGTGCGCGCCCTGCTCGGCGTGGCGCCCACCGAAGTCTTCGGCAGCAGCGAAACCGGCGGCATCGCGTGGCGCCGCTGGAGTGCCGATGCGCCGCAGTGGCACCCGCTGCCGGGCGTGGCGTGGCGCATCGACGACGGCTGCCTGGCGGTCTCGTCGCCGCACCTGGCCGACAGCGCCTGGTGGCAGACCCAGGACCGCGTCGAGGCCGACGCCGGGCAGAGCTTCCGCCTGCTCGGGCGCGCCGACCGCATTGTCAAGATCGAAGAACGCCGGGTCTCGCTCGACGCGCTGGAGCAGCAGCTGCGCGCGCATCCGCAGGTGCAGGACGTGCGCGTGCTGGTGCTGCCGGGCGCGCGCGAGCAGCTCGCCGCCGTGGTGGTGCCGCGCGCCGCCGATGTGGCGCAGTGGCGTGACGCGCAGCGTCGCCAGCTCGGCCAGCAGCTCGGGTCGCACCTGGCGCAGAGCCATGACGCGGTCACCCGGCCACGGCGCTGGCGTTTCGTCGACGAACTGCCGTTCAACGCGCAGGGCAAGACCACCGCCGCCGCACTGGCGGCACTGTTCCGGCCGCTGCTGCCCACCGCGCAGTGGCAGCAGCGCGACGCCGACGCCGCGTTGCTGGTGCTGCCGCTGGAGCCGGACCTGGTCGCTTTCGACGGTCACTTCCCGCAGGCGAAGATCCTTCCCGGCGTGGTCCAGCTCGACTGGGCGATCCATTACGCACGCGAAGCGTTCGCGATGCCGCCGCGCTTCGAACGCATGGATGCGCTGAAGTTCCAGCACGTGGCACGGCCGGGCGATCGGTTGCAGCTCACCCTGGGCTGGGACGCGCTGAAGTCCGTACTCAGTTTCCGCTATGTCTCCGACCACGGCGTGCATGCCAGTGGCCGCGTGGTGTTCGGCGATGCGTGACGCCACGCTGGTGGTGATTCCGGTCTACGACCACGAACACGCCATCGGCGCGGTGGTGCAGGGCGTGCTTGCCAGCGGCCTGCCGTGCCTGCTGGTCGATGACGGCTCGCACGCTGCCTGCGCGGCGACGCTGCAGGCGCTGGCCGACGCGCAGCCGGAGCAGGTTTCATTGCTTCGCCTTGCATGCAACCAGGGCAAGGGTGGCGCCATGCTGGCTGGATTCGCCGAAGCGGCGCGGCGCGGCTACAGCCACGTGCTGCAGATCGACGCCGACGGCCAGCACGACCCGGGCGACATTCCGCGCTTCCAGGCGCTGGCCATGCAGCACCCGCATGCGGTGATCTGCGGTACGCCGGCGTATGACGAAAGCGTGCCCAAGGCGCGCCTGTATGGCCGCTATGCCACGCATATCTGGGTGTGGATCAACACGCTGTCGTTGCAGATCCGCGATTCGATGTGTGGGTTCCGGGTCTATCCACTGGCGCCGGTGATGCGGCTGGTGGGCGAGGAAACGATTGGTCGGCGCATGGACTTCGACAGCGAGATCCTGGTGCGGCTGTTCTGGCGCGAGGTGCAGGTGATCAGCGTGCCGACCCGGGTGACCTATCCCAGCGACGGTGTTTCGCATTTCGACGTGTGGCGCGACAACGTGCGCATCAGCCGGATGCACACCCGCCTGTTCTTCGGCATGCTCGGGCGCGCACCGCGCCTGCTGTGGCGTCGGCGCAAGCGAGCGCGCGCGGCATGAACGCGCCGGCACCGACCCACGCCCCGCACTGGGCCGACCTGGGCGAAAGCACGTCGGCCGCCGGCGTGCTGTTCCTGTGCTGGGTGCACCGCTGGTTCGGGCGCTGGCCGTTCCGCCTGTGCGTGTACCCGGTCGTGCTGTGCCACTGGCTGGGCAACCGCGTGGCGCGGCGCGCCTCGCTGCAGTACCTGCAGCGCCTGCAGGCGCACACCGGCGTGTTCGGTGGCACCCCCGGCTACTGGACCAGCCTGAAACATTTCGCGCTGTTCGCCGACACGATGCTGGACAAGCTGCTCGGCCTCGGCGGGCGCTACCCGCCCGGGCGCATCCACCTGCAACGCGACCTGATGCTGGAGAAGATCGCGCGCCGCGAGGGCGGATTGATCCTCACCGCGCACATCGGCTGCCTGGAGCTGTGCCAGGTGCTGGCCGAGCAGGTGCCGGGCTTCCACATCACCGTGCTGGTGCATACCGCGCACGCGCAGCGTTTCAACCGTCTGATGCAGCGGCTGGATCCGCTGGCGTCGGTCGAACTGCTGCAGGTCACCGACATGGGCCCGGCCACCGCCGTGGAACTGCAGCGTCGCGTGCAGGCCGGCGGCTTCGTCGCGATCGTCGGCGACCGCGTGCCGCTGCGCGGCGGCCGTACCGTGCCGGCACCGTTTCTGGGCCACACCGCGCAGTTCCCGATCGGCGCCTATGTGCTGGCCGCGGCGCTGGCCTGCCCGGTGTACACCATGGCCTGCCTGCATGAAGGCGACGGCTACCGCGTGCGCTTCGAGCATTTCAGCGACCGCATCGTGCTGCCGCGCGGTTCGCGCGATGCCGCGCTGACCGCGCAGGCCGAACACTTCGCCCGGTGGCTGGAACTCCAGGTTACCGAAGCACCCTTGGACTGGTTCAACTTCTTCCCCTTCTGGGATCAGGCATCTCATGGCTCGTAATGCAGGCTCCACCCCGGCACGCACCGTCCGCTTCGGCGACGCGCCGCTGACCATCGAAGACGTGGTCGCGCTGTCGCAGCGCCAGGCCGACGCGGTCGTCACCGACGATCCGGCGTTCACCGCGCGGATCCAGCGCGGCGCCGACTTCCTCGACCGCCTGCTGCGCGAAGACGGCGTCATCTACGGCGTGACCACCGGCTACGGCGACTCCTGCACGGTGAACATTCCGCCGGCGCTGGTGGCCGAGCTGCCGCACCATCTGTTCACCTACCACGGCTGTGGCCTGGGCCGCTTCCTGGACGAGCAGGAAACCCGCGCAGTGATCGCCGCGCGCCTGGCCTCGCTGGTGCGTGGCATGTCCGGGGTCAGCCATCCGCTGCTGCAGGGCCTGGCTACGCTGCTGCGCCACGACGTACTGCCGCTGATTCCGGCCGAAGGCTCGGTCGGTGCCAGCGGCGACCTCACCCCGCTGTCGTACGTGGCCGCCGTGCTGTGTGGCGAGCGCGAGGTGATGTACCAGGGCACGCGTCGCCCGGCCGCCGACGTGTTGGCCGAGATCGGCATGGCGCCGTTGCGGTTGCGTCCCAAGGAAGGCCTGGCGATCATGAACGGCACCGCGGTGATGACCGCGCTGGCCTGCCTGGCCTACGAACGCGCCGATTACCTCACCCGGCTCGCCACCCGCCTGACCGCGTTCAACGTGCTGGCCAGCGACGGCAACGCGCACCATTTCGACGAGATGCTGTTCGCGGCCAAGCCGCACCCGGGCCAGATGCAGATCGCCGCGCGCCTGCGCGACGACCTGCACAGCGACCGCCCGCCGCGCAACGAACAGCGCCTGCAGGACCGCTACTCGCTGCGTTGCGCGCCGCACGTGATCGGCGTGGTGCAGGACGCGCTGCCGTTCCTGCGCCAGCTGATCGAAACCGAACTCAACAGCGCCAACGACAACCCGCTGATCGACGCCGACGGCGAGCGCATCCTGCACGGTGGCCACTTCTATGGCGGTCATATCGCCTTCGCGATGGATGCGCTGAAGAACACCATCGCCAACCTGGCCGACCTGCTCGACCGCCAGCTGGCGCTGGTGGTGGACGCGCGCTACAACCACGGCCTGCCCGCCAACCTGTCGGCATCCACCGGTGAGCGCGCGCCGATCAACCATGGCCTGAAGGCCCTGCAGATCAGCGTCTCGGCGTGGACCGCCGAAGCGCTCAAGCAGACCATGCCGGCCTCGGTGTTCTCGCGCTCGACCGAATGCCACAACCAGGACAAGGTCAGCATGGGCACCATCGCCGCGCGCGACTGCCTGCGGGTGATCGAACTGACCGAACAGGTGGTGGCGGCGATGCTGATCGCCGCCCGCCAGGGCCTGGCGCTGCGCGAACGGGTTGGCCTGAACGCGCAGCTGCATGGCAGTCTGGCCGACATGTACGCCGACCTGGGGCAGCGCATCGCCCTGATTGAAGAAGACCGCGCGCTGGATCGCGAACTGCGGGAACTGCTGGTGGAGATCCGCGCGCAACGTTGGGAGCTGTATGCCGGTGAATGAGGCCATTGAACGGGTTGGCGATATTGCGTTGACCCCCGCCTTCCATGACTGCGACCCGATGAACGTGGTCTGGCATGGCAACTACTTCAAGTACTTCGAGATCGCGCGCTGCGCGTTGCTCGGGCGCTACGACTACGACTACCCGCAGATGCTCGAATCGGGCTACCTGTGGCCGGTGGTCGATGCACGGGTGAAATATGTGCGCCCGCTGCTGTTCAACCAGGCCCTGCGCGTGATCGCGCGCATCGCGGAATGGGAGAACCGGCTGAAGATCGAGTACGAGATTCTCGATGCGGAAAGCGGCCAGGTGCTGACCCGCGCGATGACCATCCAGGTCGCGGTGGACGCGGCCAGCAAGGAAATGCTGTACCAGTGCCCGCCGGTACTGTGGGAACGCCTGGGAGTGCCTGCGCCGTGACGATGCTTGCCCGTGTTTCGAGCGTGCTGCTGTGCGCGCTGCTGCTGGCGGCCGTACCGCGTGTACAGGCGGCCGACCCCGCCGTCGATGCGATCACCCAGGCGGTGGCGCGGCCCGACGTGCTGCGTGGCCAGTTCAGCCAGGAAAAACAGGTCAGCGGCTTCAAGAACCCACTGCGCTCGCAGGGCCGGTTCGTGGTCGCGCGCCAGCACGGCGTGATCTGGACCACGCTCAAGCCCTTCCCTTCTGAAGTGGTGGTCACTGCCGACCGCATCCTCAGCCGCCAGCGCGATGGCAGCACCCGCGTCGAGCTCGACGCGCGGCAGCAGCCGGCGATGCGCTCGGTCAACGCGATCATGTTCGCGCTGATGAGCGGCGACGCACAGGCACTGTCGGCGCAGTTCGTGGTCAAGGTCGAGGCACTGCCGGACAACGGCTGGCGCATGCAGCTGACCCCGCGCTCGGCGATGCTGGCCAAGGTGTTCAGCGCGCTCAGCCTGAGCGGCGACCGCTACGTGCGCGAGGTGCAGATCACCGAAGCCAACCAGGACGTCACCCGCATCCATTTCGCTGGCCTGAGCGAAACCCCGGCACAGCTGAGCGCCGACGAGGGCCGCCGGTTTGAATGAGCAGTTGAACGGGGCGTGGCGTGAAAACGGTCGGTTGCAGCGCGCCTGGCGCTGGCTGGCGGTGGCGTGGCTGCTGGTGCTGGTGGGCCTGGGGGTGCAGCAGTGGCAGCTGTGGCAGCAGGAGGCGCGGATCGACACTGACATCCTGGCGCTGTTGCCGCAGGACGCGCACGACCGCCTGCTCTCCGACGTCACCCGCCGCATCGCCGATGCCAATGCCCGCCAAGTCGTAGTTCTGCTCGGCAGCGCCGACGCCGCGCAGACCAAGGCGGCCGAGCAGGCGTTCCGCGAAGCGATCTCCGGAGCGCTGACGGAAGCGGGGCAGAGCCCCGCTCTACGGGAGGCCGGGTCGATTGAAGGCTGGTTCGACCAGGCGCGTGCGTTCTACGCGCCTTACCGCGACCGCCTGCTCACCGACGCGCAGCGCCAGCGCCTGCAGGACGAATCGCCGGAAGGCCTTTCCGAATCCGCGCTCGCTGCCTTGTACGGCCCGATGGGCGCACCGCGCCTGACCGAATGGCGACAGGACCCGCTGTCGTTGTGGCCGCAGTGGTGGCAGGAACGCGCACTCGGCTCCGGCCTGCGCATGGGCGATGACGGCCTGCTCGAAGCCGACGGGAAACACTGGTCGGTCGTGCAGTACGAAACCACCGGCTCGGCCTTCCAGCTCGACGGCGAACGCCATATCGACCTGCTGCTCGATGCCGCCACCGCAGCGGCCAGCAGACAGGCCCCCGGCCTTGAAGTACTGCGCGCCGGCGTGCCGTTGCATGCCGAAGCGGCGGCGGTCCAGGCCAACCGCGAAATCAACACGATCGGCTGGGGCTCGCTGGCGGCGGTGCTGCTGCTGGTGTGGCTGGCGTTCCGGTCGCTGCGCCCGATCCTGCTGGTCGCCGCGTCGCTGTTGATCGGCTGCGGCGTGGCGCTGGCGGTGACCGTGCTGGTGTTCGGCAAGGTCCATGTGCTGACCCTGGTGTTCGGTGCCTCACTGGTCGGCGTGGCCGAGGACTACGGCATCCACTGGTTCGCCTCGCGCCAGGCCGAGCCGGCCGACCGCCGCTGGAAGCTGCTGCGGCACCTGCTGCCCGGGTTGTGGCTGGCGCTGCTGACCAGCGCGCTGGCTTACCTGGCGCTGGGCCTGGCCCCATTCCCGGGTCTGCGCCAGATGGCGCTGTTCTCGGTGGTCGGCCTGGCCGCCGCCTTCCTCACCGTGATCTTCTGGTTCCCGTGGCTGGATGGCGGCGAGATCCGCAGCACCCGCTTCGCGCGCTGGCTCGGCGCCACCCTGGAGCGCTGGCCGCGCCTGCACGGACGCCGTCCGGTGGCGCTGTTCCTTGGCGCGGTGGTGGTGGTCTCGGCCGTGGGCATGCTGCGCCTGCAGCCCAACGACGACCTGCGCAGCCTGCAGTCCTCGCCGATGGCGCTGATCAACCAGCAGATCCGCATCAGCCAGATGCTGGGCATGCCCAGCCCGGCGCAGTTCTACCTGGTGCAGGGCGACAGCGCCGAACAGGTGCTGGAGCGCGAGGAAGCGCTGGTCGCGCGCCTGCGCGTACTGTCGGCGGAGAAACAGATCGGCGGCTACCGCGCGCTCAGCGAGTGGCTGCCGTCGGTGCAGCGCCAGCACGCCGATGCCGCGCTGACCGCGCGGGTGGAACCGCAGGTGCTGGCCGCCGTCGGCGAAACCGTTGGCGAAACCCTGCAGCGCCCCGACTATGCCGCGCAGGACCTGCAGGCCGACGCGTTCCTCGCCTCGCCCGCATCGATGCCGTTCCGCCACCTGTGGCTGGGGGAAGTAGGGCAGGGCATGGCCTCGGTGGTGATGGTGGATGACCTGTCGCGCGCCGACGCGCTGAGCTTGCTGGAAGCGCAGGCCACCGGCATCGAGGGTGTGCGCTGGGTCGACCGTACCGCCGACTTCTCCGCACTGCTCAAGCACTACCGCAAGCTGATGAGCGCGCTGCTGCTGGTCGGCATCGTGCTGGTGTTCGCGGTGCTGTACTGGCGCTACCGTGGCCAGGCCTGGCGCGTGTTCGCCCCGACCCTGGCCGCCGGCGCGCTCACCCTGGGCCTGCTCGGCCTGTTCGGCCAGCCGCTGCAGCTGTTCAACGTACTCGCGCTGATGCTGCTGCTGGGCATGGGCATCGACTACGGCATCTTCCTGGTCGAACACCGTGGCGACGCCAGCGCATGGCTGGCGGTCTGCGTGGGCGCAGCCAGCACCTGGTTGTCGTTCGGCCTGCTCGGCCTGTCGGCCACCCCGGCGCTGCGCGCGTTCGGGCTCACCCTGCTGTTCGGTATCGGCCTGGTCTGGCTGATATCGCCCCTGTTCCGTCCTCCACCGCACGACGCACCGCACTGAGCGACCGCGCCGGACCCCACTTGTCTTGATCAAGGATGCATCGATGAACGCAGCACTGGAAACCACAGAAATCCTGGTGATCGGCGCCGGTCCGGCCGGATCCGTCGCCGCCGCGATGCTGCGCCAGCAGGGCCGCCAGGTGTTGATGCTGGAGCGCCAGCAGTTCCCGCGCTTTTCCATCGGCGAGAGCCTGCTGCCGCAGAGCATGGAGTACATCGAAGCGGCCGGCCTGCTGCAGGACGTGGTGGAAGCGGGCTTCCAGTACAAGAACGGCGCGGCCTTCGTGCGTGGCGAACGCACGACCGAGTTCGACTTCCGCGACAAGTTCTCGCCCGGTTGGGGCACGACCTACCAGGTGCAGCGCGCCAACTTCGACGACGTGCTCGCGCGCGGCGCCGAGCGCATGGGCACCACCCTGCGATTCGGCGATGAAGTGCTCTCGGTCGAACCGGGCAGCCCGGCACGGGTACAGGTGCGCCGCCCGGACGGCAGCGAGTACACCATCGAAGCCGGCTTCATCCTCGACGCGAGTGGTTTCGCGCGGCTGCTGCCGCGTCAGTTGAAGCTCGAGTCGCCGTCGAACTTCCCGGTGCGCGGTGCGATCTTCTGCCACGTGCGCGACAACATCCCGGCCGATGCGGGCTTCGACCGCAACAAGATCCTGATCACCACCCATCCCGAACATGTGGACGTGTGGTACTGGACGATTCCGTTCTCCAACGGCTGCTGTTCGCTGGGCGTGGTCGCCGAGCCGAGCTTCTTCGAGAAGTACACCGGCACCGACCTGGAGAAGCTGCAGGCCATCGTCGGCGAAGATCCCAACCTGACCCGCCTGCTCAAGGACGCGGAGTGGGCGGTGCTGCCGGTGCGCACCATCACCGGCTACTCGGCCAACGTCAGCTCGCTGTGGGGCGAGGGCTACGCGCTGCTGGGCAATGCCGGCGAGTTCCTCGACCCGGTGTTCTCCTCCGGCGTGACCATCGCCTTCAAGTCGGCGCAGCTGGCCAGCGACTGCCTGGCCCGCCGCCATGCCGGTGAACAGGTGGACTGGGAGCGCGAGTTCGCGATTCCGCTGCGCGCCGGCGTGAAGACCTTCCGCCGCTTCGTCGAAGCGTGGTACGCCGGTGGCTTCCAGAAGATCATCTACCATCCCGACCAGCAGCCCGAGATCCGTCGCATGATTTCCTCGATCCTGGCCGGGTACGCCTGGGATACCAACAACCCGTACGTGGCCGATGACAGCGGCCGGCGCCTGCGGGTGCTGGAGGAACTGTGCAGCGCCTGATCCTGACCCTGCTGTTGAGCCTGCTGCTGGCCGCCTGTGCCAGCACCCGCATGCCCGCGCCGCTGGTGCAGCTGCCCATCCTGCAGTTGCCGCCCTCGGCACTGGCGCAGCCGCTGCAGCTGCAGCAGCGCCTGCAGTTCCGCTTCGGCAGTCACGAACGCGAGCTGGACGCGCTGCTTGAAGCCGATGGCGAACAGGTCAGGCTGGCGGTGCAGGCCATGGGCCAGACCGGTGTGCGCATGGTCTGGGACGGGCATGCCCTGGAACAGACCCGCGCACCGTGGCTGCCGCCGCAGGTGCGCGGCGAACGCGTGCTGGACGACCTTCAGTTCGCGCTGTGGCCGGCCGATGCCATCCGGGCGGCATTGCCGTCCGGATGGACCCTGGTCGAGGACGGTGGGACGCGTCGCCTGGAGCAGGACGGCAAGGCGTGGCTGGTGCTGGAGCCGCTGGACGATGGGCGCGTGCGCCTGCGCAACCTCGCCGAAGGCTATGAACTGGTGATCGAATCGTTGGACATGGGACAGGCAGGATCGTGAGCAGTACGGCGGTATATCTGAATGAGCTGGGCATCACCTGCGCATTGGGCAATGGACGCGCGCAGGTGCGCGACGGCCTGTTCGCCGACCAGCCCGGCGGCCTGCGCGACAACGACCGCATGATCCCCGGGCGCATCCTTGCGCTGGGCGAAGTGGCCGACCCGCTGCCGGACCTGTCCGCGCTGCCGGTGGCGCTGCGCGGGCGCAACAACGCGCTGCTGGAAAGCGCGCTGCTGCAGATCCGCCCGGCCGTGGACGCGGCGATCAGGCAGTACGGAGCCGACCGCGTGGCGGTCATCATCGGCACCAGCACCTCGGGGATCGGCGAGTCGGAAAGCGCCCTGCGCATGCAGGCAGACGAAGGCCGCTGGCCGGACGACTTCCACTACGCGCAGCAGGAAATGGGGACCTCGGCGCGCTTCGTGCGCGAGCGCATCGGCAGCGGCGGCCCAGCCTGGACCATTTCCACCGCCTGTTCCTCCAGCGCCAAGGCGTTGATGTCGGCGGCGCGGCTGCTGCGTGCCGGTGTGGTCGACGCGGTCGTCGCCGGCGGCGCCGACTCGCTGTGCCGCTTCACCGTGGCCGGCTTCAGCGCGCTGGAGTCGGTGTCGGCCGCGCGCTGCAACCCGTTCTCGCGGCACCGCAACGGCATCAACATCGGTGAAGGCGCCGCGCTGTTCCTGATGACGCGCGAAACCGGTCCGGTGCGCCTTTCCGGCTGGGGTGAGTCCTCCGATGCGCACCACATGTCCGCCCCCGACCCGCAGGCGCGCGGCGCCATCGACGCCATGCAGCAGGCGCTGGACCGCGCCGGGCTGGCACCGCAGCAGGTCGACTACGTGAACCTGCATGGCACCGCCACCGGGCACAACGATGCCATGGAGAGCGTGGCGGTGGCACAGGTGCTGGGCACTGCGGTGCCGGCCAGTTCGACCAAGCCGCTGACCGGGCACACCCTGGGCGCCTCCGGCGCGATCGAAGCGGCGCTGTGCTGGATGACCCTGGCCGACAACCCCGATCAGCGCCTGCCCACGCACTGGTGGGACGGCGAGGCCGACGATGCATTGCCGGCGCTGACCCTGGTCGCTCCGGGCACGCGCGCGGCACAACCGCTGCAGCACGTGCTCAGCCATTCGTTCGCGTTCGGCGGCAGCAATGCCGTGCTGGCGCTGGCACGGGGTTGAGCATGCAGCTGCCTGCCGATATCGAAAGCGTGCTGCCGCACCGCGCCAGCCTGCGCCTGGTCGACCGTGTAATCGACTGGCAGCCGGAATCCATCGTGGTCGAGGTGGACGTGCCCGCACAGGGCCTGTTCTCCAGCCCCGACGGCGTGCCGGCCTGGGTCGGCGTGGAGTACATGGCGCAGGCGATTGCGGCCTGGGCCGGGTGTCGGGCCCGCGCCGAAGGGCGTGAACCCTCGATCGGGTTCCTGCTCGGCACCCGGCGCTACACCGCCCACCAGCCGGCCTTCACGCCGGGCACCTGCCTGCGGGTGGAGGCACAGTGCGAGCTGATGGGCGAAAATGGGCTGGGCATGTTCGCCTGCCGGATCCTGGCAGGTGATGTTGAATTGGCGGTCGCCAACGTATCGGTGTTCGAACCACGCGATGCGATGGCCTATCTGGAGAGTGGAGAGGCATGACAGGGAATCAGACCGTGCTGGTGACCGGCGCCAGCCGGGGCATCGGCCGCGCCGTGGCGCTGCGTATCGCGCGCGACGGCTTCGACGTGGTGGTGCATTGCCGCAGTCGCATCGAGGAAGCGCAGGACGTGGTCGCGCAGATCCAGGCACTGGGCCGGCAGGCCCGCGTGTTGATGTTCGACGTGTCCGACCGCGATGCCGCGCGTACCGCGCTGGAAGCCGACATCGAGGCGCATGGCACCTATTACGGCGTGGTCTGCAACGCCGGCATCGCCCGTGATGGCGCGTTCCCGGCCATGACCGCGGAGGACTGGGACGCGGTCGTGCATACCAACCTGGACAGCTTCTACAACGTGCTGCACCCGCTGGTGATGCCGATGGTGCGGCGGCGCAAGCCGGGCCGCATCGTTACCCTGTCCTCGGTCTCGGGGCTGGTCGGCAACCGCGGGCAGACCAACTACAGCGCGGCCAAGGCCGGCATCATCGGCGCCACCAAGGCGTTGGCACTGGAACTTGCCAGCCGTGCGATCACCGTCAACTGCGTGGCGCCGGGCCTGATCGAGACCGAGATGGTCAACCAGGAAGTGCTCGACCACGCGCTCAAACTCATTCCCGCCGGGCGCATGGGCCAGCCGGACGAAGTCGCGCACGCGGTGTCGTTCCTGCTCTCCGAGTCGGCCGGGTACATCACCCGGCAGGTGATTTCGGTCAACGGGGGGATGGTCTGATGGCCCGCCCCGAACGTCGTGTCGTGGTCACCGGTGCCGCTGCGATCAGCCCGCTCGGCAACGACTGGCCGAGCATCCGTGCGCGCCTGCATGAACAACGCAACGCGGTGCGCTACATCCCCGGCTGGGAAGTCTTCGATGGCCTGAACACGCGCCTGGCCGCGCCGGCCGAAGACTACGAACTGCCTTCCAACTACAACCGCAAGACCACCCGCAGCATGGGCAGGGTCGCGGTGATGTCGGTGCGCGCCACCGAGCTGGCGCTCGAAGCGGCCGGCCTGCTGGGACACCCGGTGCTGCGCAGCGGCCTGGCCGGGGTCGCCTACGGCTCCTCCTCGGGCAGTCATGAAGCCACCGCCGAATTCGGCCGCATGCTGCATGACCACACCACCGAAGGCATCAGCGCCACCACCTACCTGAAGATGATGAGCCACACCTCGCCGGTGAACATCGGCGTGTTCTTCGGCTTGTCCGGACGGGTCTACACCACCTCCAGCGCCTGCACCTCGGGCAGCCAGGGCGTGGGCTCGGGCTATGAAGCGATTCGCAGTGGCAAGCAGACGGTGATGGTCACCGGCGGCGCCGAACAGCTCGACGCCACCGCGGCGGCGGTGTTCGACACATTGTTCGCAACCAGCGTGCGCAACGATGCACCGCAGACCACGCCCAGCCCGTTCGACGCGCACCGCGATGGCCTGGTGCTGGGCGAGGGTGCCGGCACCCTCATCCTGGAAGAGCTGGAGCATGCGCAGGCGCGCGGCGCCACCATCCTGGCCGAAGTGGTCGGCTATGGCACCAACAGCGACGGCCAGCACGTCACCCAGCCCACTGCCGACACCATGGCCCAGGCCATGCGCCTGGCGCTGGAAGACGCCGGCCTGGAGCCAGGCCAGATCGGCTACGTCAACGCGCACGGCACCGCCACCGAGCATGGCGACATCGCCGAAACCCAGGCCACCGCCCAGGTGTTTGGCGCGGGCATGCCGATCAGTTCGCTGAAGAGCTACGTCGGCCACATGCTCGGCGCCTGCGGCGCGTTCGAAGCCTGGGTCACCATCGAAATGATGCGGGAAGGCTGGTTCGCCCCGACCCTGAACCTGCACGAGGTCGACCCGCGCTGCGGCGCGCTGGATTTCATCCGGGGCGAAGGCCGCCTCATGCAGCCTGAGTACGTGATGAGCAACAACTTCGCCTTCGGCGGCATCAACACCTCGTTGATCTTCCGTCGCTGGCAGGACTGAGTACCACCCGACTTACAACAAGGAGAAAGTTGAATGCGTCGTTTTGCCCTGTTTGCCGCTGCCGCCCTGCTCACCGTCGCCAGCACCGCCCACGCCCGTGAAACCCGTGTCGAGCAGTCGCTGCGCAGCCTGATCGAATCCCCCGAAGCCAAGGCCGCCGGTATCGACGGCAGCGTGCGCTTCTACCTGGCCGGCGAAAAGGTCAACGTCCAGCAGCGCCTGGGCGAAGACGTGACCAACAAGAAGACCAACGCCGCCAACAAGAGCGATGCCGAGGCCTGCCGCTGGGTCGCACTGTCGGCGCTGCGCGCGCTGCAGGACGGCGCCAAGTCGCGCGGCGCCAACGCCGTGGTCGACATCGTCAGCTACTACAAGAAGAACGAGTTCAAGAGCAGCAGCAACTACGAGTGCTACGCCGGCGCCATCCTTGCGGGCGTCGCCCTGAAGGGGACCTACGCAAAAGTGAAATAACGCGACGCGTTATTTCACGGGTAGCAGCCGAAGAGAACGGCAGGAGCCGTTCTCAACGTCGCGAAGCGACGGCCCGGAGGGTGGCCGACAGGACGTCGGACATACCTTGGTCGGATGGCATTGCCCCGTCCTTCCTTTGGAAGGGCGGGGCCGCTTTACCTGAACAACCCCGCCACATTGATGAACCTGAATCTGCCCCGCGCCTGAAAACCGGCGCCCCACGCGGCAGATACCTATCGGACTTGCGTGGTTTCCGACACAATCGACGTATCTATTCCCAGGGCCACCGCCCCGCGGGCAATGCAAGCCTACGTCTACAAAAGCCAACGCAAGCAGGACACCTACGTCTACCTCGCCGCCCGCGACGCCTTCGATGCCATCCCCGATGCGTTGAAAGCCACGCTGGCGCCGTTCGCATTCGTGCTGGAAGTCGCCCTGACCCCCGACCGTCGCCTCGCCCTGGCCGACGTTGACCAGGTGCGCGTCAACCTCGCCGAACGCGGTTTCCACCTGCAGATGCCTCCGCCGCCGGTACCGCCGGTGCGCGTGCCGCGCCGCGATGACCCGCGATGACTGACGCCCTGCGCACCCGCGCTGCCGCCATTGCCGTTGCCGTCGGCAGCCTGTTGTCGCTGGCCGTGGTGCTGGGTGGCGTGCCGGCGGCATTGGGTGCGGCGCTGGCGCAGCCGGCGTTCGCGCTGGGCGTGTCGTGGTGGCGGCGCAGCCGCGCGGTACCTGCGTTGCCGCAGCTGGGCCGGCAGGACCTGCCGGCGCTGGGCGCCTTGTGGGCGCTGGGTCCGGCGCTGTTTGCGCTGCTGGTGTCCTGGCCGCTGGCCGCACTGCACGACAGCGGCAGTCTCGCCGCCGTACTCGGCCTGAGCGTGGCGGTCAGCGCCGCGCTGCTGGGCGTGTGGCGCACCTGGCCACTCTGGAACGAAATCGAACGCAGCGACGGTAGCCTGGCGCGGCATTGGCGCAGCCTGGCGACGCGTGACCTGAGCGCCTGGCGCGGGCTGATCGTGGCCGGCCTGGTGGTGGCGCTGTGCGCGCTGGTGGTGGTGCCGGCGTGGCCCGGCCTGCTGGCCGACAGCCTGCGCTGGCCATGCGCGTTGCTGGTGCTGATCGGTTCGCCGCTGGCCCACTTCGCGCTGCAGCGTGTCGCACCCGCCGACCCGCTGCCGGCGCGCAGCGTGCTGCAGCCGGCGTCCGCCGCCTTCGCCGCCGCCGCGCACGAGGACGATGCGACCCAGCCGCTGGAGCCGCTGGGCCAGCACGAACGCCTGCCCGCCCTGTATGAGGCTGCACGCAGCGGCCGGGTCGACCGCGCCCTGCAGCTGCTGGCCGCAGGTGCCGATCCGCACGGCCTGCCCGACCCGAACTGGCGCGACCAGCGCAGCCTGGTGGTGCTGGCGGCGGTGCTGCCGGATCTGCGCCTGCTGCGCGAACTGATCGCGCGCGGCGTCGGCGTCAACACCCCGCACCGCGGCATGACCCCGCTGCTGGCGGCCACCCGCGACAGCTGGCATGGCCGCCCCGAAGCGGTGATGACCCTGCTCGCCAACGGTGCCGATTCGCGTGCGGTCGACAGCGACGGCAACACCCCCCTGCACCATGCCGCGCGCAGTTCCGACCCCGGCGTGGCCGCGCTGCTGCGCGACGCCGCCGCCGAAGTGGACGCGCTCAACAACGACGGCTGGTCGCCGCTGGCGGTGGCCTGCCAGGTCGGCAACTGGCGCCTGGCGCGCTTCCTGCTGGAGCGGGGTGCGCGTACCGAACCGGCCGAGGGCACCCCGGTGCTGCTGGCCGCGGCCGGCACCGAAGAAGACGATACCGCCGGCGTGCAGCTGCTGCTCAAGCACAAGGCTCGCGCCGACGCGCGCGACCGCCAGCGCCGCAGCGCGCTGCATGAAGCCGCCCTGGCCGGGCACGTGGACATCATCGAGGTCCTGCTGGCCGCCGGCGCCAACCTTGAATCGCGCGATGCGCTGTCACGCACGCCGTGGCTGGAAGCGGCGCGTGCCGGTCGCGCCGCCGTGGTCGAACACCTGCTGCCGCACAAGCCCGACCTGCACGCCGTGGACGTGGAAGGCCGCAATGCGGTGCTGCTGGCCTGCATGGCCGACACCGTGTCGCCGCTGCTGGTGCGCCGCCTGCTTGACCTCGGCATTGCCGCGGATGTGCCGGACCCGCAGGGCCGCCGCGCCGTGGACATCGCCGCCGCGGCCGGTCGCTGGACCATCGTGTCGCTGCTGGACCGCAGCTATCCGCTGCCGGCAGCAGTGAGCGACGGGCTGGCCAGCGCCGCCGAGGGTGACGCCGACGCTTCTACCCCGATCCTCCCGGACCGCCCGCCACTGGACCTGCTGCGCGAAGCGCTGGGCTTCGGCAATGTCGACGGCATGGCCACACTGGCGCGGCTGTGCAGCCCGGAAGAACTGGGCGGCCTGCTGCACGACGCCGAACTGGCGCTGGACCCGCATGCGGTGGAATGGCTGCTGGCGCACGGCGCCGCGCCGGAAGTGCTGGATGCCTGCGGCGACACCCCGATGTTTGCGCTGCTGTCGCGTGGCGTCGATGCGGTACCCGCACTCCAGGTGCTGCTGCGCCGGGGCGTGTCGCCGGCCGGCACCGGCGGCCTGGCGCGCCTGCTGGCGGCCTGCGCGCAGCACGACCAGGCCGCGCGCGGGCTTGAACAGCTGGCGCTGGAACTGCTTGAGCGGGGTGCCGACCCGTTCGCGGCCTCGCCGGCGGGCGACCCGCCGCTGTCACTGGCGGTGCGGCTGGGCTGGCTGCGCCTGCAGCAGGCCCTGCTGACCCTGGGCGTGGACCGTGAAGCGCGCGACAGCCATGGCATGACCGCGCTGCACCTGGCCACCGCGCTGGCCCGCGAAGGCTCGCTGAAGCTGCTGGTGCAGCAGGGCGCCTCGCCCGAAGCGCGTGCCGCCGACGGCCAGACCCCGCTGGGCGTGGCGCTGTCGATCGGCCGCCGCGACCTTGCCGACTGGCTGGACTGGCGCGTGTGGCCGCTGCCCGGTCGTGCGTTGCGCGCCGCTGACCTGCCCGGCGCCGCCATGGCTGGCGACGCCGACGCGGTGCGCCGTTTGAACGACCTGGGCTTCGCCATCGACGTGGTCGACGCGCAGGGCTGCACCGCGCTGCTGCGTGCCGCCGGCGGTGGCCACCTGGCGGTGGTCGACCTGCTGCTGGCGCGCGGGGCCAATCCGCAGCACGCCGCTGCCAGCGGCGCGACGCCGTTGTCGGCAGCGGTCAGCATGCGCCAGATCGACATCGTCTCGGCCCTGCTGGATGCTGGCGCGGAGCTCGAATACCGACTGCCGGGCGGGGTGACCGTGCTGATGCTGGCGTCGGCGCTGGGCCTGCCCGACATCGCCGCGCGCCTGCTCACCGCCGGTGCCAACGTGCATGCCGGCGACGCGCAGCAGCTCGGTCCACTGCACTGCGCGGCCCTGTACGGCTTCGGCGCCCGCGACCGCTCGCGCCTGCTGGCCCTGCTGGACACGCTGCTGCTGTCCGGCGCCGAGCCTGACCAGGCGGCGGCCGGTTCGGTGACGCCGCTGCTGCTGTTGCTGGGCGCCCGCGCCGAGCCCGGCACCGCCTGCGACGAACAGGTCGTGCTGGCTGCAGTCGAACGCCTGCTCGATGAAGACGTATCGCTGGAAGCGCGCGACCCGCGCGGCTTCGGTCCGCTGCACCTGGCGGCCCTGCACGGGCTGCCGCTGCTGGTGCAGCGCCTGCTGCGCGCCGGTGCCGATCCGGACGTGCGCGATGCACTCAACCGCAGCCCGCGCGAGATCGCGGTGATGCGCGGTTTCATCGATGTCGCCGGCGAATTCGAACCGCGCGTACCGGGCGTGTCCTCGATGGCGCGGTTCCTGCGCGACAACGGGTAGCTACGTGGTGCCGGGCTCTGCCCGGCCGGTGTCCCTTCCGTTGTCCGTTCCGCCGTCGTGTTCCGCATCCGCCTCGAACAGCCGCATCAGATCTGCCCGCGCATCGCGTGAGGTCTGGATCACCGCTGCCTCGTCGTCATACACCAGGTACTGATCGCGCAGCAGTTTCTCGTCATGTTCGCGGAAGCGCCGTACATGGCTGCGCGCGGTATCTTCGGACAGCCCCAGCGCCATCAACAGGCGCTCGCTCATGTCCAGGCTCGACCCGAACACCTCGCGGAACGGTTCGGCCGACATGTCCATCAAGCGCCACGCATGCTGGCGGTTGCGCGCGCGGGCCAGCACCACCGCGTCCGGGTACATGCGCCGGATCAGGCGGGTCGCGCGCATGTTGGCTTCCGGGTCGTCCAGCGTCACCACATACACCCGTACGTTCTCGCTGCCGGCAGCGCGCAGGATCTCCGGCCGGGTCGGATCGCCGTAGTACAGCTTGTTGCCGAACCGGCGCAGGTCCGAGACCGTGTCCGGATTCGCTTCCAATGCCACGAATGGAATCTTCTGCGCGGTCAGCAGGCGTGCCACGACCTGGCCGAACCGGCCCATGCCGGCGATCATCACGCTGGGCTCGGTGCCGCCGGTGTCGATCGTGTCGGCCGGGCGCTTGTCCTTCGCGGCTTCATGCTCGCTGCCGAGCAATCGCAGCAGCAGGATCATCAACAGCGGCGTCAGCGCCATCGACAGACCGACGATCGCCACCAGCCGATCGTGGTTGGCGTTGCCGAGCAGGTTGGCGCGCTGCGCCTCATTGAACACCACGAAGGCGAATTCGCCGCCCAGCCACAGCACGCTGCCCAGCAGCACGGCATGCCGGGTACTGAGTTTCGCCAGTTTGCCGATGCCGAACAGCAGCCCGAATTTCACCACCAGCAGGACCGCCACCCCGATGGCGATCGCCCACGGCTCGGCGATCACCCGGTCCAGGTCGATGCCCATGCCCACGGCGATGAAGAACAGGCCGAGCAGCAGCCCCTTGAAGGGTTCGATCTGCGATTCCAGTTCGTGGCGGAACTCCGAATCGGAGAGCAGCACGCCGGCCAGGAACGCGCCGAGGCTGGGGCTGAGCCCGACCTCCTGCATGAACCACGCGGTGCCCAGCACCACCAGCAGCGCCATCGCGGTGAACACCTCGGGGCTGCGCGTGCGCGCCACGGTACTGAACAGCCAGCGCAGCACCGGCCGCCCGCACACGATCACCACCGCCAGCGCACCCAGCGCCAGCGTCACATCTCCCCAGTCCAGGGTCTCGTTCCTGGCCCCGCCCAACAGCGGAATGGCGGCCAGCAGCGGAATCGCGATCAGGTCCTGGAACAGCAGGATCGCAAAGCCCAAGCGCCCGTAATCGGTGTTCAGGCCCTTGTGCTCGGACAGCAGCTGCAGGCCCACGGCGGTGGACGACAGCGCCAGCGCGATGCCCACGATCAGCGCGCCTTTCCACTGGAAGTGGTCCAGCATCAGCAGGCTGCCCAGCACCAGCGCGCTCAGCGCTACCTGCGCCGTGCCCGCACCAAACACCGAGCGCCGCATCACCTTCAGGCGCGCGGGCGAAAGCTCCAGCCCGATCACGAACAGCAGCATGACCACGCCGATTTCGGCGGCGCCCAGGATACGGTCGGCATCCTGCACGAAGCCCAGCCCGTCCGGGCCGAGTACCACGCCAGCGACCAGATACCCCAGCACCGCGCCCAGCCCGAGCTTCTTGAACACCGGCACGGCGATTACCGCAGCCAGCAGCAACACCAGGGCCAGGACCAGCGCACCGCTATGCATGGGGAAACCTGCGCATCGCATCATCGGCCTGTCGCCGGTGGCCCATTATGCGGCCCGCCGCGTCAACGACCTTCAACCGCGCCTGACCCCAGTCGCCACAGGGGTTGACCCGGCCTGCCCACGGGTCCAGACTCCCGCCCGCTGGCCGCGCCCACCGGTGCGCCCCGCAACACCCTTCCGGAGTCCACACCCATGTCCAGCGACAGTAGAAGTCGACCTTGCTCGACGCCAGCGATGGCCACCGCCTGACATCGGGACGGTTCGCCAGCGTTGGCGTCGCGCGAACGCGATCCACAAGGCGAACCCCATGAACCAGAAAGACCTCCTGCGCCCGGCGGCCGACGCCGCGCTGAGCGCACCCCTGCAGGACTTCAACACCGCTGACGCGGTCGAATACCTCAACACCCTGGAGCTGTCGCGCGCCGCCGACACCCTGGCCGCGTTGCCGTTGCCGCGCGCGGTGAAGATGCTCGAGCAGCCCGAGCTCACCCGCAGTGGCGACCTCGTCGCTGCGCTGCCGGTCGCCAAGGCCGCCGCGCTGCTCGGCTTGATGGCCGACGACCGCGCCACCGACATCGTCCATGAGCTGGACGAGGACGAACGCGCCCGGCTGATCCCGCTGCTCAGCGCCGAGTCGCGCCAGGCCATCCAGCAGCTGCTCAGCTACCCGGCACACACCGCCGGCGCGCTGATGACCACCGAGTTCGTCAGCGTGCCCGCCGACTGGACCGTGGGCCGCACCCTGCAGCACATCCGCGAAGTCGAGCGCACCCGCGAAACCGTGTACGCCATCTACGTACTCGACCCGCGCACCCAGGCGCTGCAGCAGGTGGTGACCATGCGCCGGCTGATCACCGGGTTGCCCGACGAGCCGATCCTGGACGTGGCCCAGGTCAACCCGCCGGTGACCGTCGACGCCCTGCTCGACCAGGAAGAAGTGGCCCAGCTGATCCGCCGCCACGACCTGCTCGCCATTCCGGTGGTGGACGCGCGCCAGCAGGTGCTCGGCATCGTTACCGTGGACGACATCCTGGACGCACTGATCGAAGAATCCACCGAGGACGTGCACAAGTTCGGCGGCATGGAAGCGCTTGAAAAGCCCTACATGCAGATCGGCTTCTTCGAGATGCTGCGCAAGCGCGCCGGCTGGCTCAGCGTGCTGTTCCTCGGTGAAATGCTCACCGCCAGCGCCATGCAGCATTACGAAGACGAACTGGCCCGCGCCGTGGTGCTGACCCTGTTCATTCCGCTGATCATGAGCTCGGGCGGCAACTCCGGTTCGCAGGCCACCTCGCTGCTGATCCGCAGCCTGGCGCTGCGCGAACTGCGCCTGCGCGACTGGTGGAAGGTGGCGCTGCGCGAAGTGCCCACCGGCATCACCCTGGGCGCGATCCTCGGCGTGCTGGCGGTGATCCGCATCGTGTCCTGGCAGCTGCTGGGCCTGCATGACTACGGCGAGCACTGGAAGTTGCTGGCGCTGACCATCGGCGCGGCACTGGTCGGCATTGTCACCTTCGGTTCGCTGTCCGGCTCGATGCTGCCCTTCATCCTCAAGCGCCTCGGTTTCGACCCGGCCAGCGCCTCCGCCCCGTTCGTGGCGACGCTGGTCGACGTGACCGGCCTGGTGATCTATTTCAGCATCGCCGCCGCGATTTTGAGCGGAACGCTGCTTTAGCCCAGTGGTCAACCTTGGGGTAGGGTCGGTTCCCAAACGACCGCCGACCTTGTCCATCGGTGCATTGACGCATGGACCCCAAACGAAGATGCGCGCGGCCAGGCATCCAAGGCCGCGCGAATCATCGGTCATGCGTTCGTCGCCCGATGACATGTCCACGGCGGTCGTTTGGGAACCGACCCTACCGCCCAGGCATCGTATGCGCGTTTGCGCCGGATCATCCCGCTGGCACGGCCAGCCGTGTACCGTGTAGTGCATGAGCATCTACCACCTGCAGTCCGTATTCCGCCCGCAGTCGGTGGCCGTCGTCGGCGGCAGCCCGCGCGAGCGCTCCGCCGGCCGCGCGGTGATGCGCAACCTGCGCGCCACCGGCTTTCCGGGCAAGGTCGCGTGGATCAACCCGCGCTACGGCGAGATCGACGGCATCAGCACGGTCAAGCGGCTCAAGGATCTGGACTGGGTGCCGGAGCTGATCGTCATCACCGCGCCGGCCAGCATCGTGCCGCAGGTGGTCGCCACCGCCGCCGAGCGCGGCGTGGCGGCGGCCATCATCCTCACCGCGAACCTCGGCCAGGGGCCGGGTTCGCTCAGCGAGCAGGTGGAAGCCGCCGCGCGCCCCAAGGGCCTGCGCATCCTCGGCCCGCACTGCCTGGGCGTGATCGCGCCGCATGCGCGGCTCAATGCCAGCATTGCCGCGCACTTCCCGCAGGCCGGCGACCTGGCGCTGATCTCCGAATCCAGTGCGATTGCCGCCGCCCTGGTCGAATGGGGCGTGGCGCGTTCGGTCGGCTTCTCCGCCGTGGTCTCGCTCGGCGACGCGCTCGATGTCGACTTCGGCGACCTGCTCGACTACTTCGCCACCGACTACCGCACCCGCGCCATCCTGCTGTACGTCGAACACATCCGCGACGCACGCAAGTTCATGTCGGCGGCACGCGCCGCCGCGCGCGCCAAGCCCGTGGTGGTGGTGAAGTCAGGCCGCCACATCCGCATCGATCCCGACGGCGACACCCACGTGCAGGCGCTGGCCAGTTCCGACGCGGTGTACGGCGCGGCCTTCAACCGCGCCGGGCTGCTGCGGGTGAGCGCGCTGGACGAGCTGTTCACCGCCGCCGAAACACTGGGCCGGCTCGGCACCTTCCCGGGCCGGCGGTTGGCGATCCTCAGCAATGGCGGCGGGGTGGGGCGCTTGGCCGTGGATCAGCTGCTGGCACTGCGCGGCAGCCTGGCCGAGCTTTCGCCGGGCACCATCGCCGAGCTCGACGCGGTCCTGCCGGAAGGCTGGTCGCGCAGCAACCCGGTCGACATCGTGGTCGACGCCGACGGCGAGCGCTACGCAGCCGCCATCGACGCGCTGA
Source organism: uncultured Stenotrophomonas sp. (assembly GCF_963519125.1). Lineage (GTDB taxonomy): Bacteria > Pseudomonadota > Gammaproteobacteria > Xanthomonadales > Xanthomonadaceae > Stenotrophomonas. The sequence continues at coordinate 130,914 of NZ_CAUQLJ010000001.1, forward strand.
TGTCCGACCCCGGCAACGACGCGGTGCTGGTGGTCAACGTGCCGACCGCGTTCACCTCCTCGGCCGATGCTGCGCAGGCGCTCACCCGCACGCTCGGCCTGCGCCCGCGGCATCACCGCGACAAGCCGGTGTTCGCGGTCTGGCTTGGCAACGACGACCGCGCCACGGCCACCCTCAACGCTGCGCGCGTGCCGACGTACCCAACCGAGGCCGAAGCCGTGCGCGGCTTCCAGCACCTGGTGCGTTACCGCGACGCGCAGGCCGCGCTGATGGAGACCCCGCCCAGCCTGCCGCAGGATTTCGTGGTGGATACCGCTGCCGCGCGCGCGATCGTCGAGGCCGCGCTGGCCGCCGGCCAGCAGTGGCTGGACCCGATCGCCACCCACCAGCTGCTGTCGGCCTACGGTATTCCCTCCGCGCCGGTGATGCAGGCGCGCGACGCGCATGAAGCGATGGACCTGGCCCAGCCGTTGCTGGAGCAGGGCGCCACGGTGGCGGTGAAGGTGTTTTCCGCCGACATTCCGCACAAGTCCGACGTGGATGGCGTGCGCCTCAACCTGGGCACGTTGCAGGCGGTGCAGGCGGCAGCCAGTTCCATCCTCGCGCGCGCCCGCGAGCTGCGCCCGAACGCGCGCATCGACGGCGTGCTGGTGCAGCCCACCATCGTGCGGCCCAAGGCGCGCGAGTTGATCGCCGGCATTGCCGACGATCCGACCTTCGGTCCGGTGGTGGTGTTCGGTCGCGGTGGCACCGCAGTGGAGGTCATCGACGACAAGGCACTCGCGCTGCCACCGCTGGACCTGCGCCTGGCCCATGAGTTGATCGGCCGCACCCGCGTCTCGCGCATCCTCAAGGCGTATCGCGACGTCCCGGCCGCCGATGAGCGCGTGGTCGCGCTGATCCTGGTCAAGCTGGCCCAGCTCGCCGCCGACATTCCCGAAGTGCGCACCCTGGACATCAACCCGCTGCTGGCCGACCGCGACGGGGTGATCGCACTGGACGCGCGCGTGGCCATCGCGCCGTCGCGCAAGCTGCACAAGGGCCGCGGCCATCCGCGCTTCGCCGTGTTTCCGTATCCCAAGGAGTGGGAGCGCACCATCACCCTCTCCGACGGCGCGCCGGCGTTCGTGCGCCCGGTGCGGCCGGAAGACGACGCGCTGTTCCGCGCCTTCTTCGCGCGCGTGTCCGACGACGACCTGCGCCTGCGCTTCTTCCAGTCGGTCAAGCACTTCAGCCACGAATTCATCGCGCGCCTGACCCAGCTCGACTACGCCCGCTCCATTGCGCTGGTGGCGATCGACCCGCGCAGCGGCGACATGCTCGGCGCGGTACGCCTGCATGCCGACGCCGATTACGACCGCGGCGAGTACGGCATCCTGATCCGCTCGGACCTCAAGGGTCACGGCATCGGCTGGCGCCTGATGAGCATCATGATCGAATACGCCCAGTGGCTGGGCCTGAACATCGTCGAAGGGCAGGTGCTGCGCGAGAACAGCACCATGCTGGCGATGTGCCAGGCGCTGGGCTTCAAGACAAAGCTGGACCCCGACGATCCCACCGTGATGGTGGTGACCCTGCCGGTGCAGGAGGCGCAGGCAGCGGTGCCGCCGGAGGGCATTACGCACTGACCGGTGCGGAACACACCGGACCAGCGGCAACGCGCCCTTGTCGGCAGGATCGCCGACAATGAGCGCATGACCGAACGCATCCCCCTGTTGTTGCTGCCCGGCCTGCTCAACGACGCCGAACTCTGGCGCGCGCAGATCGCAGACCTGTCCGATATCGCCGACTGCACGGTGGGCGACCAGACCCGGGGCGAGACCCTGCAGGCGGTGGTCGACGACGTACTCGCACAAGCACCGCCACGTTTCGCCCTGGCCGGGTTTTCGCTGGGCGGGTTCGTCGCCCAGCAGATCCTGCGCGTGGCGCCCGAGCGCGTGTTGCGGCTGGCGCTGATCGACACCTCCATCCATGCCGACTCGCCGGAACGCGCCGCCCAGCGCCAGACCCAACGCGCCAGTGTGCGCCTGCCCGGCACCTTCCATGGCTTCGGCGACAAGCTCATGCGCAGCTACATCGACGCCTCGCGGCTGGACGACTACGTACTGGTGCAGCGCGTGCGCGACATGACCGCGCGGCTGGGCGCCGAGGTCTTCCTGCGCCAGAGCGCACTGGACCGCAGCGACGGTCACGACGTGCTGGCCGGCTACCGCGACCCGCTGCTGATCGTCTGCGGCGCCAACGACCGCATCACCCCGCTGCCGATCAGCGAGGAGATGCACGCCTTGGTCCCCGGCTCAACGCTGGTGGTCATTCCCGATTGCGGCCACCTGGCGCCGATGGAAAAGCCGGAAGAGGTCAGCGACGCCATGCGGGAGTGGCTGCGGCGCTGACCCTCAATCCCACGCAGGCGCAATCCCTTCCGGATTCGCCAACCGCTGCCCACGATCCAGCGTCGCAATCTGTGCCATGTCCTCGTCGGACAACTTCAGGTCGGCCGCCAGCAGGTTGCTCGCCAGGTTCTCGCGACGGGTGGAGGAGGGGATCACCGCGAAGCCCTGCTGCAGCGCCCAGGCCAGCGCCACCTGCGCCGGCGTGGCGTCGTGGCGGTCGGCGATCGCCTGGATCACCGGGTCCTTCAGTACCTCGCCATAGGCCAGGCTCATGTAGGCGGTGACATGGATGCCCTGTTCGCGCAGGAACGCGATCAGCGCACGGTTCTGCAGGTACGGGTGCACCTCGACCTGGTTGGTGGCGATGGCATCGGCGCCCAGGATCGCAATCGCCTGGCGGGTCAGGTCGATGGTGAAGTTGGAAATGCCGATCTGCCGGGTCAGGCCTTTGGCCTTGGCTTCGGCCAGTGCACCCAGGTACCCGGCCATCGGCACCGCGTCGGCCGGCGAGGGCCAGTGGATCAGGGTCAGGTCGACATGGTCGGTGCGCAGCTTGCGCAGGCTTTCGCGCAGGCTCTCCAGCAGCGCGTCGTGCTCGAAGCTGGCGATCCAGATCTTGGTGGTGAGGAACAGCTCCTCGCGCGCCACGCCGGACTCGGCGATGGCCTGGCCGACCTCGGCTTCATTGCCGTAGATCTGCGCGGTATCGATGGCGCGGTAACCCACGTCCAGTGCGTTGCGGACCGAGTCGATGACGGTCTGGTCCTTCAAACGGAAGGTGCCGAGCCCGAAGGCGGGAATGCTCATGGAAAGTCCTGAAGGGGGGAGGAGGGCAGTGCAGGCTACGCCGGGCACTGTTAAACGAGGGAAATCGAACGGATCAGTGCGCGGCAACCACCAGGCCTTCGGCACGTTCGCCGACACCATCGCGGCGATCCAGCCGGCCGCTCAGCACGGTCAGGCCCAGCGCACCCAGCACCACCAGGCCGCCCAGCCATGGGGTGTGCATCAGACCGAGGTGGTCCACCACCAGGCCGCCCAACGAAGCGCCCATCGCGATGCCGACGTTGAACGCGGCGATGTTCAGGCCCGAGGCCACGTCCGCGGCCTGCGGGGCAAAACGTTGCGCCTGCTTCACCACATACACCTGCAGCCCGGGCACGTTGCCGAACGCCACCGCGCCCAGCGCCAGCACCGTGAGCAGCACCAGCCAGGTGTTGTGCGCGGTGAAGGTCAGCGCGAACAGCACCAGCGCCAGCAGCCCGAAGATCAGCTTCAGCGCCGGCACCGGGCCGCGGCGGTCGGCCAGGCGGCCGCCCCACAGGTTGCCGACCGCCACCGAGACGCCGTACACCAGCAACACCAGGCTCACCGCGTTCGGCGAGAAGCCGGTGACGTCCTGCAGGATCGAGGCCAGGTAGGTGAAGGACAGGAACGTGCCGCCGTAGCCCAGCGCGGTGATCGCATAGACCAGCAGCAGGCGCGGCTGCGCCAGCACCGCCAGCTGCTGGCCGAAGGTGGCCGGCTCGCTGCGCTGCAGGTTGCGCGGCACGAACAGCAGGCTGCCGAGCAGGGCGATCACGCCCAGCGCGGCCACTGCCAGGAAGGTGGCGCGCCAGCCCAGGTGCTGGCCGATGAAGGTGCCCAGCGGCACGCCGGTGACCAGCGCCACCGTCAGCCCGGTGAACATGATTGCGATGGCGCTGGCCGCTTTCTCCTTCGGCACCACCGAGGTGGCGATGATCGAGCCGATCGAGAAGAACACACCGTGCGCCAGGCCGGTCAGTACCCGGGCCACGATCAGCGAGCCGTAGCTGGGTGCCATCCAGGCAATCACGTTGCCCAGCGTGAACAGCACCATCAGCGCCACCAGCAGGGTCTTGCGCGGTACCCGCCCGGTCAGCGCGGTCAGCACCGGCGCGCCCACCGCCACGCCCAGCGCGTACAGCGACACCAGCAGGCCGGCCGAGGGCAGGGACACGCCCAGGTCGGCGGCGATGGTCGGGATCAGCCCGACGATGACGAATTCAGTGGTGCCGATGGCGTACGCACCGAGCGTGAGCGCCAACAAGGCCAAGGGGATGCCACGGGACATGACGGTTACCGGTGGAAGAAGAAGGTGCGCAGTCTGCGCGCCGCACTCTTGCTGAAAAACCGGTCTTCACGCCAATGACTCTTGCTTCATGGTCAATAATGGGGGCATGAAGACCACCCTCGATGAAATGCAGGCGTTCATCGCCGTGATCGACAGCGGTTCGATCACCGCGGCCGCCGAACAGCTGGGCCAGACCACCTCCGGGGTCAGCCGCGCGCTGGCACGGCTCGAGGAGAAGCTCGGCACCACGTTGCTGACCCGCACCACCCGGCGCCTGCAGCTCACCGAGGAGGGCGATGCCTTCCTCGCCCAGGCGCGCGCCATCGTGGCCTCGGTCGAAGCGGCCGAGGAACAGGTGGCCGCGCGCCGGCAACGCCCGGCCGGGCGGCTGCGCGTGGATGCGGCGACCCCGTTCGTACTGCACGTGATTGCCCCGCTGGTGGCCGGCTATCGCGCGCGTTACCCCGAGGTGCAGCTGGAACTCAACAGCAGCGAGCGCTACATCGACCTGCTCGAACGCCGCACCGACGTGGCCATCCGCATCGGGCCGCTGGCCGACTCCACCCTGCACGCGCGCCCGCTCGCGCACAGCCGCCTGCGGGTGCTGGCCAGCCCGGCCTACCTCGCTGAGCGTGGCACGCCGAAGGCCGTGGACGACCTGGCCGGGCACGCACTGCTCGGCTTCAACGAACCGGACTCGCTCAACCACTGGCCGCTGCCAGGAAGCACCGACGCGCTGCTGCACATCCGCCCGGTGGTGGCGGTGTCGAGTGGCGAAACCCTGCGCCGGCTGGCGCTGGAAGGCGCCGGCATGGTCTGCCTGTCCGACTTCATGACCCAGCGCGACCGTGATGCCGGCACGCTGGTACAGGTACTGCCCGCCCTTACCGTGGAGGTGCGCCAGCCCATCCACGCCGTCTACTACCGCAACACGGCGGTGTCGGCGAGGATCACCTCGTTCCTGGATTACCTGGCCGGGAACATGACCGGCGCGCCCTTCATCCGGTAGGTGCCGGCCGCTGGCCGGCACACCGCCGCATTACGCCGCGCGCGACAACGACGGCGCCACCGGCGCCAGCACGAACACATCCACTGCATCGTTCAGCGCGATGGCCTGTTCTTCCATGCTGCGTGCGGCGGCGGACGCTTCCTCGACCAGCGCTGCGTTCTGCTGGGTCGCCTCGTCCATGTGCACCACGGTCTGGCTGACCTGCTCGATACCGGCGGTCTGCTCCTGCGACGCGGCCGAGATCTCGGCCATGATGTCGGTCACCCGCTGCACGCCGCTGACGATCTCGCCCATGGTCTGACCCGCCTCGTGCACCAGTCGCGAGCCGGTGGTGACATCGTCCACCGACGCTTCGATCAGCGTCTTGATCTCCTTGGCCGCACCGGCAGAGCGCTGCGCCAGCGTGCGCACCTCGCTGGCCACCACCGCGAAACCACGTCCCTGCTCACCGGCCCGCGCTGCTTCCACCGCCGCGTTGAGCGCCAGGATGTTGGTCTGGAATGCGATCCCGTCGATCACCGTGATGATGTCGGCGATGCGACGCGACGAGCTCTCGATCGCGCTCATCGTGGTCACCACCTGGCCCACCACCTCGCCGCCCTGCGCCGCCACGCTGGCCGCACCGATCGCCAGCTGGTTGGCCTGGCGCGCGTGCTCGGCGTTCTGTCGCACCGTGGAGGTCAGCTCTTCCATCGACGCCGCCGTCTCTTCCAGGTTCGCCGCCTGCTGTTCGGTGCGCTGGGAAAGATCGTTGTTGCCGGCGGCGATCTCGCTGGCTGCAGTCTGGATCGCCTGCGCGGCGCGCTTGATGTCGCCGACGATGCCGGTGAGCTGCCCGCTGGTCAGCGCGACGTCATCGCGCATCCGCGCGAACACGCCATGGAACTGGCCGTGCATGCGCGCGCTGAGGTCGCCGCGCGCAATCGCCTGCAGCACGCCGGAGACCTGGCCCAGGTCGCGCTCGGTGGTTTCCATCAGCTGGTTCAGGCCGCCGACCATGTCGCGGAAATCATGCTGGTAGCGCGCTGCGTCGCCGCGCTGGCTGAAGTCACCGGCCGCGGCGGCCATCGCCAGCCGCTTGATCTCCGCATTGATCGAACCCAGGTTGTGCTTCACCGCGTCCAGCGCTTCGGTGATGACGGCCTTCTCGCCCGGCAGGCGCTGCATGTCCTGCGACAGGTCGCCCACCGCGTAGCGGCCCATGATCTCGATGGCGCGCAGCTGCACCTGCAGGTGCGCGTCCACCAGCGCGTTGCTGTCGTTCACCATCTGCCCATAACCACCCGGGAACGCGCTGGCGTCCATCCGGTAGCTGATCTCGCCCGCGTCGTGGCGGTGCGCCATGCCAGCCTGTGCGGCCAGCACGCTCTTCAGGGTGTGGGTCACGTCGGTCATCGCCTGGCCAAGGCGGCCGATCTCATCGCGGCTGCGTACCTGCACCGTGTGGTCCAGCTCGCCGCGCGCCACCGCACGCGCCGCCGCCTCCACCGCGACAACCGGCGCGATCACCGAACGGCGCAACCACACCGCCAGCACCGCCATCAGGATCACGGCGGCCAGCGCGGTCAGCGCCGCGCACACGACCAGCATGCGTCGCGCCTGCTCCGAGCGCGCTTGAACGGCACGTTCGGCCACCGCGGCCGTCTGCTTGCCCAGCGCATCCAGGGTGGTGCCCAGCGCACGGTCCTTGCCGCGCACCAGCGCGTCGCCTTCGACCGGGCTGTAGCCGCTTGCGGCGAAGGCTTCGAGCGCACCGTGGTAGTCCTTCTCCAGCACCGCATGCTGCGCCAGGAACGCTTGCGCCAGCCGCACCGTTTCGGCGTCGCCTTCACTGGCGAGGGTCTTCGCCAGTTCGCGGCTCTTGTCGCCCTGCGCATCGAAGGCGGCCAGGTGCTTGGTCCGCAGCGCTTCATCGCCGCCACGCAGCAGGACGTTCTTCCACTCCTGCACCTGCATGCGGAACTCGCGCTGCAGACCTTCGGCCTGCGCGTTGCGCGCCACTTCCGGCGGAATGGTGGTCGACAGGTTCAACCAGGCCGAGCCCAGCCCGGCCAGTGCGCACAGCACCACCACGGCCAGGCCAAGCGACAGGGCGCCGAGCAGCTTGAACTGCAGGCTGAAGGCACGCGCGGGCGCGGTAGAGGAGGTCTTCATCGCGGGTCACTACAAAAAGAGGGAAGGGTCGATGGCGGTATCGGAACCGTCGCTCCCTTCTGAAGTGCGATGCACAGCACATTTCCTGTCTCATTCATGCATATGAAACATTTCTTACAGCTGAAATATGTCACCGGTAGAACAATCGACGCGGTTGCACCGGCTTCTTCCTTTATGTAACTATCGTTGTTACATGAAAGCCAGCAACCAGTTTTCCGACGCGCTCCACATCATGGCCCACCTCGTTGGCCAGGCCGGACCGCGCACCTCCGAACAGCTCGCGACCTGCCTGCCGACCCACCCGGTGGTGATTCGCCGCCTGCTCGCGGCCCTGCACAAGGGCGGGCTGGTGCACACCGCGCGCGGCCATGGCGGCGGCAGCCAGCTCGCGCGCGACCCGGCCAGCATCACCCTGCACGACGTATATGTCGCCTTGGGATCGCCCGCACTGCTGCACACCGGCGTGCGTGAAACCGGCGGGGGCTGCCCTGTGCAGCAGGTGGTGAACACCGCGCTGGATGAAAGCTACCAACAGGCGCAGGCCCTGCTCGAAGCACGCCTGCGCGACACCACCCTGGCCACGCTGGGCGAAGCCTTCGCCCAGCATCTGGCCCACCATGCCGCAGGAGTTCCGCATGAGCTTTGATGCCGTGATCGTCGGCGGCAGTTTCGCCGGCCTGTCCGCCGCCATGATGCTGGCGCGTGCCCGCCGCAGCGTGCTGGTGGTCGACAGCGGGCTGCCGCGCAACCGCTTCTCCAACCACTCGCACGGTGTGCTCGGGTTGGATGGGATCTCCGGCAGCGACCTGCTGCGCCAGGCCAAGGGGCAGCTGCTGGACTACTCCACCGTGCGTTGGGCGACCGACACCGTCATCGATGTGCAGCCCACGGTTGACGGCTTTGCGGTCACCAGCGCAAGTGGCGAAACCTGGGCGGCACGCAAGCTGCTGCTGGCTACCGGCATCCGCGACGTACTGCCCGAGCTGCCCGGGCTGGCCGAGCGTTGGGGCCACAGCGTGCTGCACTGTCCCTACTGCCATGGCTATGAGATCGGCGGCGGCCAGATCGGCCTGCTCGGCGGCCACGCGATGTCCAGCATGATGGCCGGGGTGCTCGCCGACTGGGGACAGGTCACCCTCTTCGCACACGGCATGACCTTGGACGACGAGGCCCTCGCCACCCTGCAGCGGCGCGGCGTACGCGTTGAGACCGAACAGGTGGTGGCGCTCGAAGGCGAGGCACCGCAGCTGAGCGCGGCACTGCTGGCCGACGGCCGGCGCATCGACCTGCGTGCCCTGTTCGTCAGCGCGCGCCAGCAGATGGCTTCACCGCTGGTGGAGCAGCTGGGCTGCCAACTCGATGAAAGCCCGGTCGGCGTGCTGATCCGCGTTGACGCGCAGAAGCAGACCACGGGGCCCGGGGTGTACGCGGCCGGCGATGCCACCGTGATGGGCAACATCACCCTGGCCAGCGCCGAAGGGGTGCGTGCAGGGGTGAGCCTGCACCACGCGTTGATCGCGGACGATCCGGCAATTCCGTAGAGCCCGGCTCTACGCGCTTGCGGACTCCAGCTGGGCGACGTCTTCCGCCGTCAAACCGACCTGCGCTGCCGCCAGCACATCGCGCAACTGCTCCTCGCTGGTCGCACTGACAATCGGCGCGGTGATGCCCGGCCGCGCGATCAACCACGCAATCGCCACCTGCGCCGGCGTAGCGTTGTGACTGCTGGCCACGTCGTCCAGCGCCTGCAGGATGCGCAGGCCGCGGGGGTTCACGTACTTGCCCACCACGCTGCTGCCGCGCGAGCTGCTCTTGCCTGCATCCTCGGCGCTGCGGTACTTGCCGGTCAGGAAACCGCTGGCCAGCGAGTAGTAGCTGATCACGCCCAGCCCATGCTCCCGTGCCACCGCCTCCAAACCGTCTTCATAGCCGGCACGGTCATACAGGTTGTACTCCGGCTGCAGCGTCTCGTAGCGCGGCAGCTTGTAATCCTCCGAGACCTTCAATGCCGCCTGCAGCCGTTCGGCGCTGTAGTTGGATGCGCCAATCGCCCGCACCTTGCCCTGTTCGATCAACCGGCCGAACGCGGCCAGCGTGGTCTCCAGCGGCGTGGACTCGTCGTCTTCGTGCGCCTGGTACAGGTCGATCACATCGGTCTGCAGGCGACGCAGCGAATCCTCCACCGCCGCGGCGATGTTGTCGGCCGACAGCCCGGGGTGCTCGGCCCATTTGGCCACCTTGGTGGCCAGCACCACCTTGTCACGCTTGCCACTGCGCTGGAACCAGCGGCCCAGGATCGCTTCGGATTCGCCGCCCTTGTTGCCCGGTACCCACGCCGAATACGCATCCGCGGTATCGACCAGGTTGTAGCCGGCGTCCACGAACGCATCCAGCAGCGCAAACGAGGTTTTCTCGTCGGCACCCCAGCCGAACACATTGCCGCCGAACGCGATGGGAAGCACTTTCAGGCCGGAACGGCCGAGTTCGCGCGGTGCAGTCATGGGCAATCCTCCAGTCAAAACCAAGAACCACAGCATAAGTCCCTGTCCATGACACCGCTGCGGCGCCGGCCACAAAACAGTGTTCCGCTTCGCTGCACTGCACTAACGTTTTGTGAACACCTTTGACATCGCGGCTGCTAGGCTCGCCGCATCCCGTCCACCGTAGGTGATTCGATGAAAGCCCGTTCGCTCAGCTGTGCCTGCCTGTTCACCGTCTCCACGCTGCTGCTTGCCGCCCCCGCCATGGCCGTGAAGCCGGCTGGCGCCAACGCCCAGGTCGCGATCACCCCGGCCGTGCAGGCCGCCGTGGACGGCAAGGGCCGCGATGCGGCCAACGTGAAGCGTGACGCATACCGCCACCCGGCGCAGACGCTGTCCTTCTTTGGCGTGGAGCCGGGCAAGACGGTCGTGGAAATCACGCCTGGCGGTGGCTGGTATTCCGAGATCCTGGCGCCGCTGCTGCGCGACAAGGGGACCTACGTGGCCGCCGTGGTCGACCCCAAGGCCGTGGCCGAAGGCAAGGGCCGCGACTACCAGCAGCGCCAGATCGACGGCCTGCAGAAGAAGTTCGGGGCCACCCCGGGCATGTATGACAAGGCCAAGGTAATGCCGTTCGACCCGAACGCACCGAAATTCGGCGCGGACAACTCGGCCGATGTAGTGCTCACCTTCCGCAACGTGCACAACTGGCGCAGCGCCAACCAGGCCGAGGGCATGTTCAAGGGCTTCTACAGCGTGCTCAAGCCGGGCGGCGTGCTCGGCGTGGTCGAGCACCGCGCCAAGGCCGACGTGCCGGCCGACGACAAGAGCGGCTACGTGGGCCAGGCCCAGGTGATCGCCATGGCCGAAGCGGCCGGGTTCAAGCTGGCCGGTACCAGCGAGATCAACACCAACCCGCGCGACACCAAGGACTACCCGAACGGCGTGTGGACCCTGCCGCCGGTGAACAACCATGACGCCGCCGACGATGCGAAGTACAAGGCGATCGGCGAAAGCGACCGCATGACCCTGCGCTTCGTGAAGTAACGCTGCAGCCCGGATGGGTGGGACAATGGCGAACTGCCGCTGCTGTCCCGCCCATGCTCATCGCCTTCAACAAGCCTTTCAACGTGCTGTGCCAGTTCACCGACAGCAGCCAGCCGCCGCGTGCCACGCTGGCCGGGTTCGGGCTGCCGCCGGACGTGTATGCGGCCGGGCGGCTGGACTACGACAGTGAGGGCCTGCTGCTGCTGACCGATGATGGCCGGCTGGCGCATCGGCTGACCGACCCGCGCCACAAGGAAGACAAGACCTATTGGGTGCAGGTCGAGGGCGCCCCCGCTGACGAGCAGCTGCAGGCGTTGCGCCGTGGCGTGCAGTTGAACGATGGGCCGACATTGCCGGCGCGGGTGGAACGGCTTGAAACGCCGACGTTGTGGGAACGCAATCCACCGGTGCGCTTTCGCAAGACCGTGCCGGATGCGTGGCTGGCCATCACCCTGCGCGAAGGCCGCAACCGTCAGGTGCGGCGCATGACCGCAGCGGTTGGATTGCCGACGCTGCGGCTGGTGCGCGTGGCGATGGGGCCACATGGTCTGGACGGTCTTCAGCCCGGCGAATGGCGAACCCTCCGGTAGAGCCACGCCCTGCGTGGCTGAACGCGGCACCGATCAACGTCGCAGCCACGCAGGGCATGGCTCTACCGGCAAAGAAAAACCGCCGGGCAAGCCGGCGGTTTTCAGTTCGGCGTATTGCAACAATCAGGCGTCGCTGCCGATGTCGCTGTGCTCGTCCACCACGGTGGTGTTGCGGCGGTTGCGCGCGTTGATGCGTTCGGCCTGGCCGTTGACCACGTGGCCGTTGGCGAGCTTCTTCTTCTGCTGCTTGCGGTACAGCGCATAGCCCAGCAGGCCCACGCCCACCGCCGCCACCGCAATCGTGGCCGCCGGGTTGCGGCGAACGACCTTGGACGCCACCTTGGAACCGGTCTTCACCGCCCCGAGCGCGGCGCCGGTCTTGATCCAGTCGGTCGCCTGCGGACCGAGGTGGCGCAGGTGGCTGCCGGCATGCTTGAGGCCGTCGCCGGCGTTGCTTGCCAGATCCAGTGCACGCTCCAGGGCGCGGTCGGTAATCACGGTCAGTCTGCTCATTGGGGGTCCTTTGCCTCGGTTCGAAATCCAGTGTCGCGCGGGGGCCGTGTAGGGCGCGTTATCCGCCGGCTACGATCTGGTCACCACCATAACCAATACCCGCAATCGATTCAGGTGCGGCCCACCGCGCCGATTGGCTGCCAGACATGAACGAACACCGGGTCGAGCCACGCCCTGCGTGGCTGCACGCGGGATCAGGTCCCCCGCGGCTTGGCCCGATGCGTGGCGGTAGCCGTCCAAGGATCATCCGGCCAAGGATGCTTCGGATACCGCCCCTTCATCTCCTTCTTTACCTCGGCATACGTGCTCGCCCAGAAGTTCCGCAGGTCCTGGGTCACCTGCAGCGGGCGCCCGCCCGGGGACAGCAGGTGCAGGGTCAGCGGAATACGCCCATCCGCAATGCGCGGGGTATCGGCCAGACCGAACAGTTCCTGCAGCTTTACTGCCAGCACCGGCGGTTGCGGGGTGTGCCCGTCCGCCTCCAGCGCGTAATGGATGTTCCGCTCCATCCCCGACGGCACCGCCATGCGCATCGGTGCGTGGCGGTCGATCAGCTGCCGCTGCGCCCACGGCATCGGCGACTTCAGCGCTTCGCCCAACGCCGACTCATCCAGCGCATCCAGTCGGGTCTTGCCGTTGAACGCCGGGGTCAGCCATGTCGGCAACGACTTCATCAGCGCGGCATCGGAGACATCCGGCAGTTCCAGTTCCGGCATCCACGTGCGCAGTGCAACGGCGCGCGCCTGCCACTGGCGCAGCCCGTCGGTCCACGGCAGGGCATCCAGGCCCAGCTCACGGACCGCGTCGGTCAGTGCCTGTGCGGCCTGGGCCGGGTCGACCCGGCCGGCTGAACGGCTGTCCAGCACGATGCGGTCGAAGCGGCTCTCGCGGCGGGCCACCAGGGCGCGCTTTTCCGCATCCCAGCGCACCACGTCTTCCTGTCGGAAGCGGTCAGGGAAATCGCGGCGCAACCGGTTCTCGTCCACCGGCGCCGCACGCAGCAGCAGCGCGTCGCGCGCCTCGTACCGGAGTTCCACCGCCACCAGCCACGGCTCACCGCGCAGGTCGCTGGGGTCGAACAGGCGCGCGCTGCGGCCGTTGGCGAGCAGGTAGCGCTGCGGGTCGGTCGGGTGGCGAGCGGCGATCCGGTCCGGAAACGCGTGTGCGAGCAGGTCGCCCAGCTGGTGCGCTTCCACCGTGGTCGGAGGTGCGGTGTCGCAACGCAGGCGTCGCCGCCACTGTTTGCTGGCCGCGTCGATGGCCGCCAGCGCGCCGCGGTTGGCGTCGTGAGGCGCTCGCCCCTGCCGGAACGCGGCCAGCGCCCGCCAGCGTGCGGCCAACGCATCACCACCCTGGCGCAGCGGGTCGCGCGCTTCCACCAGCGCGGCCAGGTCGCAGGCCAGCGCCTGTTCGCTGCCGTTGCCGGCCGCCAGCAGCATTGCGGCCAAACGCGGATGCGTGCCCAGCGCCAGCATGCGCCGGCCCAGCGTGGTCAGCGCGCCATCTCTGCCCAGCGCGCCCAGCCGCTGCAGCAGCTCGCGCGCGGCCGCCATCGCGCCCACGGGCGGAGCGTCCACGAAGCGCAGGTCATCGCTGCCCCACGCGGCAAGCTCCAGCATCAGCGCCGCCAGCTCCACCTGCGCAATCTCCGGTCGGCGTTGCGCTTCCAGCCGCTGCGACTGCGGCCACAGCCGCCACGCCCAGCCCTCCGCCACGCGCCCGGCGCGGCCCGCGCGCTGGTCGGCGGAGGCCTGCGCGATGTTCACCACGTCCAGCCGCGAGAAGCCGCTGTTGGGGTCATAGCGTGGCTCGCGCGCCAGCCCAGCATCGATCACCACGCGCACGCCCGGCAGGGTCACCGAGGACTCGGCCACGTTGGTGGCGAGCACCACCCGGCGCTGCCCATCCGGATCCGGCTGCAGCACGCGCGACTGTTGTTCCACAGGCAGTTCGCCGTGCAGGGGCAGCACCTGGATGTCGCCCGGCAGCGCCTGTTCCAGCGCCGCCAGGGTGCGTGAAATCTCGCGTTGGCCGGGCAGGAACACCAGCACATCGCCAGGATGCTCCGCCAGCGCCTGTTCCACCGCGCGGCGTGCCTGCGCTTCCAGCGCTTCGTCGCGGCGGGCCGGGAAGTGGCTGACCGCGACCGGGAAACTGCGCCCCTCACTGCTCAGGCGCGGTGCGTCCAGGAACTGCGCCAGGCGCTCGCCGTCCAGCGTGGCCGACATCACCACGATGCGCAGGTCCTCGCGCAGCTGTGCCTGCACGTCGAGCGCGAGCGCCAGACCCAGGTCTGCCGCCAGATGGCGTTCGTGGAATTCGTCGAACAACAATGCGCCCACGCCCTCCAGCATCGGGTCGTCCTGCAGCATCCGGGTCAGGATGCCTTCGGTGACCACCTCCACCCGGGTGCGCGCCGACACCTTGTTCTCGAAGCGTATCCGGTAGCCCACCGTCTCGCCGACGGCTTCGCCCAGCTGCCGCGCCATGAACTGCGCCGCACTGCGCGCAGCCACCCGTCGCGGCTCCAGCATGATGATCTTCCGACCTTCCAGCCACGGCGCGTCCAGCAGTGCCAATGGCACCTGGGTAGTCTTGCCTGCGCCGGGAGGCGCTTCCAGCACCAGGCGCGGATGCGTGGCCAGGTGCGCGGCGATCTGCGGCAGCAACGGGGAAATCGGGAAATCGGGCGCGCTCATGCCGCAAGGATACGGGCCGCGGGCAGGGGCCGCACGGGCGGCACGCTACAATGGCGCGATCAACTGTCCTGTAGCTGCCTAATGCAACTGATCGATATCGGCGCCAACCTCACCCACGATTCCTTCGACCGCGACCGCGACGCCGTGCTGGCCCGCGCCCGCGACGCCGGCGTGGTGCAGATGGTGCTGACCGGGGCCAGCCGCGAGCACTCGCCGATGGCACTGGACCTGGCACGCCAGCATCCCGGCTTCCTGTACGCCACCGCCGGCGTGCACCCGCACCACGCGGTGGAGTACACCGACGAGTGCGACGCCGAAATGCGCGCCCTGCATGCGCATGCTGAAGTGGTGGCGGTGGGCGAGTGCGGCCTGGACTACTTCCGCGACTTCGCGCCGCGCCCGGCCCAGCACCGTGCCTTCGAGCGGCAGCTGCAGCTGGCCAGCGAGGTACGGAGCGCCGATGGTGCGCTGAAGCCGCTGTTCCTGCACCAGCGCGACGCGCACGCCGATTTCATGGCGCAGATGAAGAACTTCGACGGCCGCATCGGCGCGGCGGTGGTGCACTGCTTCACCGGCGAGCGCCAGGAACTGTTCGACTACCTGGACCAGGACTGGTACATCGGCATCACCGGCTGGCTGTGCGACGAACGCCGTGGCGCGCACCTGCGTGAACTGGTCAAGCACATTCCGGCCGAGCGCCTGATGATCGAAACCGACGCGCCGTACCTGCTGCCGCGCAGCCTGAAGCCGATGCCGAAGGACCGCCGCAACGAACCGATGTTCCTCAAGCACATCGTGGAAGAGCTGGCGCGGGATCGGGGCGAAGACGTCGCGACCACGGCAGCGAATGCCACGGCGGCCACGCGGACGTTCTTCCGCCTACCCGACGCGCGCTGATACGGTCGGCAGCGGCCTTGGTAGGGTCGCATCCCAATCGACCGCCGATATCAGCGCGCAGATCATCCAGGGCATGACGCATGGCGAAGGCGCGTCTCCGAAGAGGTCAATGCGTCAAAGCGCCGATTAATGTAATCGGCGGGGCGCTCCTTCGCATCCTGCGAACGCGCCACTAGTGCATCCATGCACGTCGTCGTTTGGAAACCGACCCTACCTGAGCGCGTCCTGCAACCCTTCGCGATACGTAGCGAACTTCGGCGCCCACTGCAGCGCCTCACGCGTCCCGCGACTGTCGATCCGTTTGCACCCGGCATAGAACCTGCGCAACGCCGGGCGCAACGAAGGATCGTCCCACGCCACTGCAGGCGGCATCTCAAACCCTCCCAACGCCGCCGCATACGCCAGCACCTCTTGGGGCGCTGCCGCTTCATCGTCGCAGGGCAGGTACAACGCCTCGCGCTCGTCACAACGCATCGCCGCCACCACAACCGCCGCAAGGTCTTCCACGTGCAGCCGGTTGAACACCAGCCCCGGCTTCAGCACATGCCGCGCGCGTCCTTCGGCCAGCTGCACCAGCGCATTGCGTCCACGCCCATACAGGCCGGGCAGGCGGAATACCGCCGATCCGATGCCCTTGTCCAGCGCAAACGCACGCCACTGCTGCTCGGCCAGCAGACGCCTCCGCGCCGCTTCATCCACCGCATCGGCCGCCGAATGCTCATCCACCCAGCCACCATCGCGGTCGGCATACACGGCAGTAGAAGAGAGATACCCCACCCATCGCAGCGCAGGGCTGTCGCGCAGTTCCGCCGCAAGCAAACGCAGCATGGGATCGCCATCCCCATCCGGAGGAACCGTACAAAGCACCGCCTCCGCACCGCGAATGACCTCTGGCGCCACCGCAACATCCCGCACCGTGCCACTGCAGGCCACGCCCAACGACTGCAGCAACGCCGCAACATGTCGCCCGGCATACCCCAGCCCCAACACCAGCACCCGCGCCGGAAGCGCACCGGCCGTCATGTTCAACCCGCGCGGTTGCGCTGGTACGCCTGCAGATGCGCATACGCAACCGCCAGCAGCGGCGCCGCCTGGCCCGCCGCGCGCGCCCGCGCCAGCATGTCGCCCACGATCTGCGCCGCCTCGACCTGTTGCCCGGCTTCCAGATCGCGCAACATCGATGCCTTCAACGCCGAGCCGTCCTGGGTCAGCGCAGACAGCGCAATCGCGCGCGCCTTTTCCGGGACCGGCTCACCGGCCGCGTCGGCCACCGCCAGGCACTCGTCATACAAGCCGCGCACCACCGCAGCACCGTCGTCGGTCGCCACGATCGTGCCCACATCGGCCCGCATCACGCACGTGGCCGCCGCCAGCGCGGTCAGGAACGTGTACTTCACCCACTGTTCCTGGCCAATCGCATCGCTTGCCACATGGTCCACCCCGGCCTGCACGCACGCCGCCGCCAGCGCCAACACCCGCGCACTGCCGCCGGGCGTATCGCGCTCGCCAAACGTGATCTTCGCGGCAGGCGCCAGGTGCAGCACCGCACCATCCTCAGCCTTGGCAGCACTGATGAAACACAGCCCGCCGAGCACCGCATCGCGCCCAAAGCGCGCATCCAGCGCCGCGTAATGGCGCAGCCCATTGAGGATCGGCAGCACGGTCGTACGCGACGACACCGCCGGCGCAATCGCCTCGATCGAGCTCTCAAGGTCATAGGCCTTGCAGCTCAACATCACCAGGTCAAACGGCTGTTCCGCCGCCAGCGCAGGCAGCGCGTCAGCCGTCACATGCGCCACCGGGAAGGTGGCATCACCCAGCGGACTGCGGATCACCAGCCCGTCGCGCGCCAACTGCGCCGCGCGGGCCGGCCGCACCAGGAACGTGACATCCACCCCTGCCTGGGCAAGCCGCCCGCCAAAGTAGCCGCCGGTGCCACCGGCACCCAGTAAAAGGATGCGCATCAGCTGCGCATCCCGACACCACGCTTCAGCAGCCAAAGCGCCAGCGCGGTCAGCGCCACCACGAAGCCGATCATCAGCGCGTAGGCCACCCACAGCGGCACGTCGCTGCTGCCCAGCAGGCCGTAGCGGAACGCGTTCACCATGTAGAAGATCGGGTTCGCGTGCGTGGCCGCCTCGGCCCAGCCCGGCAGCAGCTTCACCGAATAGAACACACCGCCCAGGTAGGTCAGCGGGGTCAGGATGAAGGTCGGCACGATCGCCACGTCATCGAACTTCTTGGCGTACACCGCGTTGATGAAGCCGGCCAGCGAGAAGATCGTCGCGCCCAGCAGCACCGTGGTCAGCGTCACCAGCGGGTGCGGAATGCGCACCGGCGTGAAGAACATCGCGATGATCAGCACGATGATGCCCACCATCAGACCGCGCAGCACCGCACCGGCCACGTAACCCCACAGGATCACCCAGTTCGGCATCGGGCTCACCAGCAGCTCTTCCACGTGCCGCCCGAACTTCGCCCCGAAGAACGATGAACTGATGTTGCCGTAGCTGTTCTGGATCACGCTCATCATCACCAGGCCCGGCACGATGAACTGCATGTAGCTGTAACCGCCCATCTCACCCACGCGCGAACCGATCAGCCCGCCGAAGATCAGGAAGTACAGCGTCATCGTGATCGCCGGCGGCACCAGGGTCTGGCCCCAGATGCGCAGGATGCGCGCCACTTCGCGGCGCACGATCGTCATCAGCGCGATCCGGTTGCGCTGGCCGTCGGTCAGGACCGGGGTCGGGGTGCTGCTCATGCCGCATTCTCCTGGTTGCCGGTGAGCCGCACGAACAGCTCCTCCAGCCGGTTGCTCTTGGTCCGCATCGAACGCACCCGGATCCCCGACGCGTTCAGCGCCGCGAACACACGGTTGAGGTCCATCGCACGCGGCATGTCCACGTCCAGCGTGTGCCCGTCGATGGCCGTGATCGTGGTGCCCTCGATCAGCGGCAGCTGCGCCGGCAGCTCACCGTCGATATCGAACAGGAAGCCTTCCACGTCCAGCTTCGCCAGCAGCTCGCGCATCGGCCCCTGGGTGACGATCTGGCCGTGGTTGATGATGGCCAGGTTGCGGCACAGGTGCTCGGCCTCTTCCAGGTAATGCGTGGTCAGGATGATCGTCGTGCCGGCCGCGTTGATCTCCTTCAGCACCCGCCACATGTCGCGGCGGATCTCGATGTCCACGCCCGCGGTGGGTTCGTCCAGGATCAGCAACCGCGGCCGGGTCATCATTGCCCGCGCGATCATCAGCCGGCGCTTCATGCCGCCCGACAGCGTGCGGCTCATCACCTGCGCCTTTTCCCACAGGTGGGCGCGCTTGAGCTCGACCTCGGCCATCTGCTCGGCCTCCTCGCGTGCCACCCCGTAGAACCCGGCGTAGTTCACCAGGATGTCGAAGGGCTTCTCGAACAGGTTGAAGTTGATTTCCTGCGGCACCAGCCCGATCAGGCGCATGGTGGCGCTGCGGTTGCGCACCAGGTCGCTGCCGAACACCTCCACCTGGCCTTCACTCAGGTTCACCAGCGAGCTGATGATGCCGATAAGGGTGGACTTGCCGGCCCCGTTCGGGCCCAGCAGCGCGAAGAAGTCACCCGGGGCAACGTCCAGCGAAACGCCTTTCAGCGCCTGGGTGCCGTTGTCATAGGTCTTGCGGAGGTCGCGCACCCGCAGGGCGGGGGCGGTACTGGTCGCGGGGGGATTCTGGGATGCCAAGCTCTTGCCTTCGCGCCCAAGGGTCGGCGCTGGATAGGGGCGGGGGAGCGGCTATTATAGAAGGCCTCAGGGGTTTGCCCCGGCTACACACTGTTTCCCAAATTCGTGCCTGTTCAATTCCCCCTCAAGCTGATCGACCGGCGCATGCTGGCCCCCACCGTCGGCCATTACCAGTTCCTGCGTGATGACGGCCAACCGCTGGATTTCCAGCCCGGCCAGTTCATCCAGGTCCATTTCGAGTACGCCGACGGCACCGCCACCAAGCGCAGCTACTCCCTGGCCACGATCCACGATCACGCCATGGCGCCCGGCGAAGCCGTTGATATTGCAGTCAGTTTCGTGCCCGGCGGCGCCGCCACGGCCCTGTTCGAGGGCCTGGACCTGGGCGGCCACGTGACCGCCAGCGGCCCGTTTGGCCGGTTCTGCCTGATGCCGGGCGACCACAACGCCCGCTACCTGCTGATCGCCACCGGCACCGGGGTCACCCCGTACCGCTCCATGCTGCCGCTGCTGGCCACCGCCATGGCCGAGCGCGGGGTCGAAGTGGTGCTGCTGCAGGGTGCCCGCACCCCCGAAGAGCTGCTCTACAGCGACGATTTCTACGCCTTCGCCGCCGCCCACCCCGGGTTCCGCTACGTCCCGTGCCTGTCCCGCGAGCTGCCGGAAGACCCGCACCCGGACGTGCGCCACGGCTACGTGCAGCAGCACCTGGCCGAATTCGCCCCCAACCCGGCCACCGACATCGCTTACCTGTGTGGCAACCCGGACATGGTCGACGCCACCTTCGAAGCCCTGAAGGAAGCCGGCCTGCCCACCCCCCAGGTGCGCCGCGAGAAGTACGTCAGCAGCAAGTAGCGCCGGGCTCTGCCCGGCGGGTTTGCTCATAACGTCAGCCGTCATCGATGGAACCTGCTTGAATCGCTGGACGCCTCACGCGTCCATGGTGAACGCAGTTCTCGGAATCGCGATTCACGCGATCTATCGGAAGCCCATTAGATGGCAGAAACGCCAATGGGTAGGCGCCGTCAATGAGACCGCGAAAACCAATAGAAAAAACCTAATTGCCTCACGGCTGTCCAGCGCGCACGGTGCAGGTCGGAGCGCAAAACTCTTGAGCATGCTGGATGTGGGCTCCGATTCCCTCGCCATTCCGTCGAGGGTCACAACCATTGGAGGTCAACCGTGCAAAAGCAGATTCCGGTCTTGAAGATCCAAGGCCAATGGCTGCGTGAGATCGGCTTCACCGCAGGGGCGAAACTGAAGATCGAAGCCAGGAAAGGCGTCATCACCATCAAGGTGGATCCGCCTGTGAAGTTTCCACTCGCCACCGGTCGTCCTGGGGTGACCTACCACCCAATGTCCCGAATTACCCCGACAAGGTACTTCTACGCGAAGGTGGAAGCAGAAACGCATTGAGGCAGCATCGCCTCTACAGATGCCCCGACCCGGTTGAAGGGACATTGGCCACCATGCACATGGTCCCACCAAGAGTGGTCAAGAGAGTCCGGCCCGCAGCACGGTCGCAAACGAACGCCCGCCATGCGCGGCCGTTCGCTTCTTCATAAGTCGACATTGGTGCCGGTGTCCATCAGTTATCGAGGGGGGTGAGGCTGTTGGCGGGAACCTGCTCCACCAGCCAAACGCCATTGTCTGCCTGGAAGAATCTGAATCCCTGCTGGTGCATGCGCAGGGCTTCAACTCTCAGGATGACCGGTTTGCCGTAGCGCTCGCCAACTGTCGTGGCTGTGCTCATGTCCTCGGACAGGTGCACGTGGTGACGCTGGCCGGGACGCAATCCTTCCGCCAGGATCGAGTCCAGGAACCGCGTGGCGGTACCGTGGTACAGGAAGGTCGGCGGCTCCTTGGCGACGTGCCGGATGGCGACGCTGTCCGTGTAATGCCCCTGTACGGCGCGGATACGTCGATTGTCGTCGGAGAGCGCAAAGCGCTTCTTGTCGCTGCTGCTCACCACGGCCTGGATCAGCTCGCGGTCAAGCTCCCGGCCGGCGGCTTTGCTTCCGGCAATCAAGGCGTCCACATCCGCCCAACCTTCGCTGTCCAGCGTGATGCCAATGGCGTGGGGCTCGTGGCGCAGAACGTAGCTAAGGAACTTGCTGGTATCGGTGAATTCTTTGCTCATGCGTCCATACCTGATATTGATGGAAAGCCTGTCCACTACACGTAGTTCTGAGCGCGTTGCAGCCGGTACAAAGTACCGTCGTGCGGTCGTTCAGTCACCAAGGCGCTGAAGGCGCTGCCGATGAGACGCTTACCTCCGAGCGGCGTGGTAGACATTCGCGCCGCGATCCAGAGAGACGCCCGTCACCTTGCTTTCTGCATTGCGGGTGACGTTCAACACCATGTCCTGATCGGTAGTAAAGAACGCTGTTGCAGACTGCGCATGCAGCTCCATGCGCGCTGCGCCGAACAGATCGCTCTGCAGATACAGCCGCTCGCCTTCCGCACTGATCACCACGGGCGTGTCCATCAGTCGATAGGTGCCTGCAATCTGCTGGTTGTTCGCCGCGTCGCCAGCTATGGCCACTTTCTCGGTCACCTTGAACTCCGGCCAGTCGTACTCGGCGGAGATGCTGGCCAGGATCTCCGAGATCAAGGCCGCGCCGTTGTCGCTGTTGGTCAGGATCGCCACGCCCTGGCCGCTGTGGGTGTAACCATAGATCTGCGCGCGGAAGCCGTTGGTGCCACCGCTGTGCGCGAAGCTGGTGCGTCCGCCCAGGTCTTCCACGTACAGCCCCAACCCATATTCGCCCAGGCCGCGCGTCACCATCTGCTGGGCACTGTCGTGCGTCAGCACCTTGCCGGGCGCGCCATCGGCAGCGCGCTGCACTTCAAGCACCACCTGCGCCAGATCCGTGGGCGTCGTCCACAGCCCGGCAGCAGCTGACTCCGGATAACGCCGCCAGCCGCCCGCGACGGGTTGCCCCTCCGTACTGAATCCGGTCGCTGCCAGCGCACGCTGGGGCGGTGAGAGGTCCACGTCAAAGGTGCTGTGGGTCATTCCCAGCGGGCCAAGCACCGCCCGCTGCATGTACTGCCCGAACGATTGCCCGGACGCTTCGGTGACCATCAGCTGCACCACGCTGAAGCCCCCGCCCGAATAGCGCCACAGGGTGCCCGGCCGCACATCCACCCGCACCGGATCCGAATCCGCCGGTGGGGTGCCGTCCAGCATCTGCAGAAGAGAGGGCAATGCCTGCCCCTGCGGATAGCCGAAGTAGCCGTGCACCGTCGTGCCCGCACTGTGGTTCAGCAGCATGCGGAGAGTAGGCTGCGTAGCGCGGGTAAGCGCGTTGTCCGGAATCTTCCATGCGTTGAGCTGGTCATTGGCCGGCGCATCAAGCGACAGCGTGCCCTGCTGGACCAGCTGCATGGCGCCCAGCGCACTGACAGGTTTGCTGACCGACGCGGCCTGGAACAGGGTGTCTACCGTGGCGGTGCGGGGCGTTTCCCCATCAGCGTTGACCACACCGTAAGCACGCGCCCACTCGACGCGGCCGTTCTCGATGAGCGCGATGCTGACTGCAGGCACCTTATGGAAGGCCATGCGCGCTCGCAGGTCCATCTTTCCGCCGCCAGCACCTCTGATGACTACCGGCGTGGAAAGGCCCGACTCCACGCGCGCGATGCGGTCCTCCTGCATGGCACTAGAGGCGTCCCCGGCCAAGGCCGGAGCGCTGCAGAGGCCGAAGACGGCCGTCATGAGCGCAACCCGAAGGGGCGTGGCCTGCTGCATGTTGCGGAAGTGCATCGACGGTTCCGGGCATGGCTGAAGTGGAGCGACGATACCGCATCGCCGCGTCTGCGGTAGCCCTTTCAAAACGGCCATCAGGTCCCGTCGTTGTCCAGATGGCGGGCCCTGTGCGTTGCTCAGCCCGGCAAGAACGGTCTTTCAATGGGAAGGGCGGCCTTCGCCTCTTCCAGCCGCTCCTCCGCTACCAGCGCATGTATCTGATGGGCGAGGGGTGTGACGTCGGTAATCCTTTGGATCCAATCCCCGATGTAGAGGCGGACAGCTTCACCACTCAGGCCAACCTGGATCGCGCGGTGCTCAAGGGGGCGATGGTGCAGGTCGCGTTCGGGGTCCCACTGCACCCGCACGGGCGAGCGCTTCTTCAGCGCATCCCACTCCTGCTCGTCCATCCCCGGTTCGGGATGGCTGGCGCAGCCGTGCGCCAATGCCCACTCAAAGCCCTCGCGGGCAATGTCGATCGCAAGGATGCGGGCCTGGCCTTCGTCCTTGTAGCCCCAGCCTGCGCGATACATCATCCACAGGAAGGAGGGCTTGATCCACGTCATCCGCTCCATCTTGAATGGCGGTGCGACAAAGGTCTGATGCTTCAGGGCACTCTCGGCGATGGTATCCGAGTAGGCCTGGTAAACGCGAAGGGTGGCATCATCGTACTGGGCGCGGATCTGCCGCACCGGAATCATGGTCGCTGTCATTGCGTGCGTTATAGCCGAGGTAAGAGACTCGAGTATTTGCGGGATGACGGACGGTGGCGAGTGGCTGACAACCGGCCCTCCCGGGATCGTGAAGTCCTGGCACGCGCCGGTACGGTTGCCCGATTCTGAAGTAATCTTCAAATGGCAAGTATGGAGCTCCAATCCATTGATAACATGGAGCTGGCCCGGTGGGCTGTCAACGGTCTC
Source organism: uncultured Stenotrophomonas sp. (assembly GCF_963519125.1). Taxonomy (GTDB): domain Bacteria; phylum Pseudomonadota; class Gammaproteobacteria; order Xanthomonadales; family Xanthomonadaceae; genus Stenotrophomonas. The sequence continues at coordinate 155,182 of NZ_CAUQLJ010000001.1, forward strand.
TATGCGCATGCCACCCGATGCCGTGGCGCATCTTGAATCCTTGAGTGTCGTTGCAATCATTGGGAACAGAGCGTGTCGCCAACTTGAGTGAGCCGCCTGCGATCACAAACTGGAGCGCTGGAATGATTGCTGCGGAACTATTGATTGGGTCTGGACTTTGCGGTTTCCTGGATAGAATTCTCGCCGAGCATGAGAATACTGATGTTGTAGTGACTCGCATTGCAGGGCGAACCTACGCAACCGTTGGTGAATTGGGTTTTTCGTTGGTGTCAGAAGACGGCGTCTCCATTGATGTTGTCCAGCTGCACGGGGATGGATCGGGCTATGGAGCCATCGCGCTCACTTTGCCTTGGGGTCTGTGCATGCATGATTCACGCGAAGTGGCTCAGTCAAAGCTGGGCCTTCCTACCCAGAGCGGCGGGGAGGCCCACCACCCGGTCACAGGTCATGAGATGCGTGCTTGGGGCGCCTACACTGTGCGTGGATATCGCTGCCATCTTGAGTATCATCCTAATGATGCCGGAATTGCGTTGCTCTCAATCGAAGCTGCGTCGAGTTAGGAGTTGAGCTTGGGCTGGGCCCCATTGCTCGACTGCCTACCATGGATGCGATTCCGGTAGTGAGGGCGCAAAAACTGTCTAACGCTAGCCGAGGAGGCTGAGCCGGCCGTTGTAATCGAAGGATCTTCGTTTTGGTTCGTTCTATTGCCACACATTGCAGCGTACCTGCAACCACGATCCCCGATGTAAGTTCAACAGTATGAGAAGTGTTCCTGAGTTGCTGCGCCTGGATCTACGTACGTTCTGCTATGTAGAGTGGTATGAGTTGGATGAGTTGGCGACTATCATCACGCGTGGTGACTCGGATTTTGATGCCGACGAGTTTAAGGCTCAGCTCGAACGTCTCGTTGGATCGGAACGTGTTCCGGTTGAGGAGTTAAACGAAGTGACTGGTTTGGCGTTCGACAGTGATGAAGAGGCAAGGCAGTGGCTCATAGCGGTACAGCGCGAGTTGTTCCGCTGAACTCCAAGGCTTTGAATCGACCCGAATGATTGCCTTGGACTGGATGTGGACGGCGGCGGAACACGTCAAAAAATGAAGGGCCCTGTGCCGGCGGTGCTGCGGCCAATGGCTGGAATGTCTTTTAATGCGGTTTTGCGGCCTATTGAATGAGCGCGATCGGGCAAATTGAGGAGCAGATCAGCGATGGCGGCAAAAAATAAGCTGCTGCTTCTAGACGAGATGGAGCCAATTGCAAGGGAGGCAACGCGTCAAGCACTGAACAGATTTCCCGAGCCGTCGAAAGAAGATCAGTCCAGTTGGACGCTAGGGAAATTTGAGACTGAGACCGAAGGTGTATTCGAGATATACATCCCATCGGAACGTCCCTTGAACACCAAGGTAATCAGCTGCGCCCGAGTGAATCGCCGGACAGGAGAGGTCAGGGTTGAGGTATTTCTCGATAAGCTCTTCTGATTCTGTCTTAGCCGCTAGAAGGCCCCCACTGCCTGGCACTTGCCGGGTGGTGTTGTATAGGGTCTCGAAATGTTCAGCGTGAAGGCTTCCAGGGTGTGTTTACCAATTGCCCCTGGCCAGAACGTAGCCCAGGCCGGCAACACTCTGCGCAATATTGCCCAGCGCGTGAATGGCACGGACCAACACTGGCAAATGCTGGCCGATGCGAACGGCTTTGGCGATGCAGACGCGCAAAGCGGCTCCTGAGTGTCTATGAAACTCTGGCCGGTCCAGGGTTGAGTGATCAAGGTCTGTCAAACTTTATGGACGTTAACAAGCGAATTCAAGCGCAGTATGCCTCCGCAGTCGGTATTACGGATAATCGTTTAGGCAGCAACCTTTATATGTATGCCACCTTGGCAAGGAACGGCTGGCATACCGCACAGTTAAGAAATTGGAACATGATTCAAGAAGGCCCGACTGTAATCGTGCGACCTGCAAAGCTTGGTGGCTCTTATGTTCTTCCCCCCATGACAATGAAGAGAGGAGGCCGCTGATGCCGACGCTGGCTGAGAAACTAATGGACTTGGCAGGCTCCGTCGCAACGGCGACGGGTGCCCCCGACGAGTATTCTGATAGTAGAGTTGAGGGGTGGGGGAGCATGGAGCTCGCATACAAAATGAACAAGCAAGCGGTACTTGAAGACTGGGCGGAGGTCAAAAGGCTGTTGAAGCGAGATGCGGACAAGATTCCGTTCATCGACGAGAGGCTTCACTTTGCGTTCTCGGCATTCGATGAAGGAAAGAAAGAGATTGGCAAGGCTGCGATGTTCGAGGTGTACAACCTGCAGCTGCGCAAGTTGAGATAGGCGCGAAGGTTGCGCTTGACTAAGGCGTTTTCCTCAACAAGCCCTACCACACCCATCGAGTACGGCCCTGCTGGACCTCCGCCGCGCGCTGTCTCCTGCCGCGCCCGTCGAGCGGCCATGACCGCCCCTACTTCGGTCACATCCAGCCCGCCCATCCGTCATGGCATGCTGAGCCCCTTCAACCAAGGACGTGATCGAAATGCGACTTTCCCGTCGTCCCCTGGCCGCCAGCGCAGCCGTGCTGCTGCTGGCAGCCTGCCAGGCCACCCCGGAAGCGCCCCCGCAAGGGGCGGCGCGCCAGTACGGAACACTGACGTTCAAGCCCTGCACCCTGACCAGCGCCCGGGCCAGCAGCAACGTGGAAGCCGAATGCACCACGCTGCAGGTGGCGGAGAACCCGGCCGCGCCGAACGGCCGCAGGATCGACCTCAACATCGCGCTGCTGGACACCGAGAACGAAGGCGAGGGCAAGCAGGACCCGGTGTTCTTCCTGGCCGGCGGCCCGGGCCAGTCGGCGACCGAAGTGGCGGCGATCATCAACCAGTCGCTGCGCGAAGTCCGTAAGAAGCGCGACATCATCCTGGTCGACCAGCGCGGCACCGGTAAGTCCAATCCGCTCAGTTGCGTGGATGCCAACGGCAAGGACCTGGCATTTGACGAGAACGCGGCGGCCACGCCCGAGGTAATTGCCGAGTTTGCCAAACGCTGTGCGGCAGCGCTGGTGGACCGTGCCGATACCCGCTTCTACACTACTACCGAAGCCATCGGTGACCTCGATGCGGTGCGCGCCGCGCTCGGCGTGGACAAGATCAACCTGGTCGGTGGCTCCTACGGCACCCGCGTGGCCCAGCAGTACGCTGCTCGCTTCCTGCAGCATACCCGTGCGGTGGTGATCGACGGCGTGGCGCCGAACGACCTGGCGGTGGGCGGTGACTTCGCCAACACCTTCGAGTCGGCGATCGAGCTGCAGTCGGCGCAGTGCCGGAAGGATGCAGCTTGCGCCAAGCGCTTCCCGGTCGACACCCGCACCCAGCTGCGCAACGTGATGACCACGCTGGCAAAGGCGCCGGTGGAGGTGGAGTACCGCGACCCGGGTACTGCGGCGGTGCGCCGTGACCCGATCAGTGCCAGCACCGTGACCAGCCTGGCCTTCATGTTCTCGTACATGCCGGAATCGTCCTCGCTTCTGCCGGTGGTGCTGGACGAAGCTGCGCAGGGCCGCTACGCGCCGCTGATGTCCCTCAACAGCCTCGCTACCCGCAACATGGCCGGGCAGATGAACCAGGGCATGCAGTGGTCGGTGATCTGCGCCGAAGATGCCGACCGCTATGTGGAGAGCCCGGCCGGCGACCGCATCCTCGGCCCGGAAGTGGCGCGCATGTTCTTCGCTGCGTGCCCGGTCTGGAACGTGGGCAGCCGACCGAAGAGCTTCACCGCACCACTGAGCACCGACGTGCCGGTGCTGCTGCTGTCCGGCGAATTTGATCCGGTCACCCCGCCGCGCTACGCCGAACAGGTGCTCAAGCACCTTCCCAACGGCCGCCACATCGTCGCCAAGGGGCAGGGCCACGGCACCCTCGGCGCCGGCTGCATGCCGCGCCTGCTGGCGCAGTTCATGGACTCGGCCAACGCCAAAACGCTCGATGCCGCCTGCCTGGATACCCTCGCGCCGGTACCGGCCTTCACCTCGTTCAACGGATGGGCACCATGATCGTCGCCGAGAACCTGCATAAAGCCTTCAAGACCAAGACCGGCCTGATCAAGGCGGTGGAGAACGTCGGCTTCCAGGCCGAAGACGGCCGCATCACCGGCCTGCTCGGCCCGAATGGCGCCGGCAAGACCACCACCATGCGCATGCTCTACACCCTGATGACGCCCGACCAGGGCCGGGTGCTGGTGGATGGCCTGGACGCGTCCACCCAGGCCGTGGAGGTACGCCGCCGCCTGGGCGTGCTGCCCGACGCGCGTGGCGTGTACAAGCGGCTGACCGCGCGCGAGAACATCGCCTACTTCGGTGAGCTGCACGGGATGAGCGCGTCGCACATCCGCGAGCGCACCAAGGTGCTCTCCAAGGCGCTGGACATGGAAGACATCCTCGACCGCCAGACCGACGGTTTCTCGCAGGGGCAGCGCACAAAGACCGCGATCGCGCGGGCGCTGGTGCACGACCCGCGCAACGTGATCCTGGACGAACCGACCAACGGCCTGGACGTGATGACCACCCGCGCCCTGCGCGGATTCCTGCGCGAGCTGCGCGACGAAGGCCGCTGCGTGATCTTCTCCAGCCACATCATGCAGGAGGTGGCCGCGCTGTGCGACACCATCGTGGTCATCGCGAAGGGCACGGTAATGGCGGCCGGCACGGCCGACGAACTGCGCGCGCAGACTGGTGAATCGAACCTGGAAGACGCCTTCGTGAAGGCGATCGGCAATGAAGAAGGACTGCACGCATGAGCGCGTTTGCCACGTTGTTGACCGTCATGCGCAAGGAACTGCGCGACCTCTCGCGTGACCGCCGTACCCTGGCGCTCACCCTGCTGCTCGGGCCGCTGCTGTACCCGGTGCTGTTCCTGGGCATGGGCAAGCTGGCCGAGAGCCGGGTCAAGACCCAGATCGACAAGCCGCTGGACATTCCCACCATCGGCCGCGAAAACGCTCCCAACCTGGTGCGCTTCCTGGCCTCGCAGGGACTCAACGCGGTGGACCCGCCGAAGGACCTGACCGCCGAGATCCGCGACCAGAAGATCGACATCGCGCTGCGCATCAGCCCGGACTTTGGCAAGGACTGGGCAGAAGGCCGCCCGGCCCTGGTGGAGATCGTGCAGGACAGCACGCGCCGCGACGCCGACATCCCGACCGCACGCCTGAAGGCCGCGCTCAGCGGCTACAGCCAGCAGGTCGGTTCGCTGCGGCTGCTGGCGCGCGGTATCGACGCCCAGGTCGCACGCCCGCTGGACGTGGCCACCCAGGACCTGGCCACGGTAGAGGCCAAGCGTGGGATGATGCTGTCACTGCTGTTGCCGATCCTGCTCACCATCACCTCGTTCCTCGGCGGCGCCTACCTGGTGATGGACACCACCGCCGGCGAGCGGGAGCGGCAGTCGCTGGAACCGTTGCTGGCCACCCCGGCCAAGCGCGGCGCCATCGTCAGCGGCAAGATTGCCGCGGCCTGCGTGGTCGGTGTGGTCTCGCTGCTGCTGACGTTGGCGGCGTTCAAGCTCAGCGCGCAGCTCTCCACCGGCGCGGCCGCGCGGCAGCTCAACATGGGGTTCTTGTCCATGCTGCAGATGCTGTTCGTGATGATGCCGATCCTGTTCATCGGTACCTCGCTGCTGACCTTCCTCTCGGCGGCGGCCAAGAGCATGAAGGAAGCGCAGAGCCACATGACCTGGCTGATGCTGCTGCCGATGCTGCCGGGCTATGCGCTGATGGTGTACCCGGTGAAGAGCGAGCTGTGGCAGCTGGCGGTGCCGTTCCTGGCGCAGAACCAGATGCTGCTGAAGATCATCCGCCACGAGCCGATCAGCGCGCAGATGTGGGGCGTGTACCTGGCGGCCGGCTTCGGGCTGGCGGCGCTGCTGTGGCTAGCGGCGGTGCGCCGTTACCATCAGGAGCGGTTGGCGATCTCGGGCTGACACGTTCGCATGCACCCCGGCTTGTCCGGGGTGTGTGCTTCATGGCTATTGACCACTGTGTCGCCGTGCCGCTTCATGGCTCTACCCCACTCCGGAGTAGTGCATGCACGTCGACCTGGCTTCTGGTAACACCTCCGCTGCACGTCGCCAAACCTTCCATGACGCTCCCTTGATGGAACTGGGCGCCCGTCGCGTACTCCGGCCGGGACGGCTGCGGTGGCTGCGCGCCCTTGCCTGGGCGGTGCTGCTGTTCGTCGTGGTGGTTGCCAGCGCCATGACCACCACACAGGTACTGATCAGCATGCTGCCGCCGGACGCCGGCGCCTCCAAGCTGCTCGCATACCTGGCCTCGGTGCTGGTGGGCCTGGGTGCCTACACGCTTGCGGTGCGTCTGGGTGAGGCGCGCCAGCCCACTGAAATCGCGCTGCGGCCGATGCTGCCGCAGTTGCTCGCCGGCGTGCTGATCGGTGCAGCGATGTTCGCGGCGGTGATGGCCATCCTCGCGATGTCCGGGCTCTACGACATCCGGGCGCAGGGTGCCGCACCGGCCTGGGTCGCGGTGGGAAAGGCGCTGCAGGCTGGCGTGGTTGAAGAGCTGATGCTGCGCGCGATCCTGCTGCGGTTGGTGTGGCTGGCCTTCGGACCCTGGGTGGCATTCGCCGTATCGGCGGCGCTGTTCGGCTTCGGGCATCTGGGCAATCCGAATGCCACGGTGTTCGCGGCGATCTGTATCGCCCTGGAAGCCGGCATCATGCTCGGCGCCTTCTATGTGCTTACCGGTCGCATCTGGATGTCGATCGGCGTGCATGCCGCCTGGAACTTCACCCAGGGCTACGTGTTCGGTGCGGCGGTGTCCGGTGCGGAGCTGGGGCCGGCGATAGCGCACAGCACGGCGCGCGCGGGAACGCCGGAGTGGCTGACTGGCGGCGCCTTTGGACCGGAAGCGTCATTGCCCGGCTTGGTAGTGTGTCTGGTGGTTGGCATCGCGGTGCTTTGGATGGCCCACCGGGCCGGCCGCTTCAGCGTGCCGCGCGGCGAACTCCTGCGCGGGTAAGCATGAAAAAACCCCGGATCGCTCCGGGGTTTTTCTTTTTGCGGCAATGCTACCGATCAACCGCCCGGCGCGAACGCCAGCGTGCGGCGGGTGGTGGTCGGCGCCGCCACCGGCTCGAACTTCCACTTCTTCACCGCGCCCAGCGCTTCGCGGTCGAAGATGCGGGCCGGGGTGGCGCGCAGCACGCGCGCGTTGGTGACCGAACCGTCGGTGCCGACGGTGATTTCCACCAGCACTTCGCCCGAGGTGCCCGAGCGCAGCGCGTCGGCCGGGTAGCGCGGCGCCGGAGTGCTGATCGGACGCAGCGTGGCAGCCGCAGCGGGTGCGGCGGCCGGTGCGCGAGCGGCAGCTGCCTGCGCGGCAGCAGCGGCCTGCTGGCGCTGTTCGGCTTCACGACGTGCTGCGGCCTGGCGCTCACCGTCCTGGCGTTCGCTTTCGCGACGGGCGGCGTCCTGCTGCGCGGCGATCTGCTTGGCCGCTTCGGCCTCGCTGGCCTGCTGCTGGCGCTGCTGGTCGGCCAGCTGCTTGGTCTTGTTCTCGGCGTCCTTCTTGACCTTGTCGGTCTCTTCCTGGGTCCGCTTCAGCGCGATTTCCGTGCCCTTGGTGATACCGGTCTTCAGGCGCGGCAGGGCGGCAGCGTTGGGATCGACCTTCTCGATCAGCGCCACCAGGCGCTGGCCTTCAGTGAAGTCCTCACGGGCCAGGCTCTGCTCGGCGGCAATCAGCACGTACGGCTGCAGGTCGGTCAGCGCGCTCTTGATCGAGGCGTCGTCCGGGGTCTTCTCGCGCAGCGCCAGGTAGTACTCCATGGCGTTGTCGCCGGCCGGGGCGTACATGCGGTTCTCGCGCAGGGCCTTGCTGGCCAGCTCGCGCAGTTCCTCGGTGCCCATCGACTGGACCTTGGCCGACACCGCCGGTGCCGGTGCCGGCGTGGCGGCGGGTGCGGCAGCCGGTGCTGCGGCGGTCGGCGCGGCCGGCGTTGCGGTTTCATCCTTGCCCGAGCAGGCGGCCAGAGCCACCACCAGGGTCAGCGGCACCAGCAGGCGCGCCTTGGCGTTCGTGTTGACGTGCGACATCCAACTCCCCTTTGAAGAACGGCGATACGTAGGGCCTGATGCGGTCAGGCCGACCGAGGGCCCTGGACGATTCCCAGCGTCCAGGCCATGCAACAGGTGCTCAATCTAGCATCCCCGCGCCCCGCTGGGGGCGGCAGATGGGGCAGGGCGGCACGCCGGGGCGCGCCGCCGCCCAAGGGCCGGTCTCAGTGGGCCAGCGACTTGCTCGGGGTGTGGGCCATCAGCTTGTCGGTGTAGGCAATGCCGATCGCCGACAGGATGAAGGCGGCATGGATGATGGTCTGCCACATCACGCCGCTGCCGGTCATGGTCGTGCACTTGAAGGATTCCTCCACTGCCGGACCGTACTTGGCCACGGCGTCGAGCACGGCGGTGACGTATTCCGGATTGCCGCAGGACGGCAGCCCGTCCAGGTTGCCCGCACCGATGAAGGTCTTGAGCAGGTGGATCGAGGAGATGCCGATGATCGACAGGGCCAGCTTCACCTTCAGCACGCTGGCGTTGACGTGGCTCAGCCACTCCGGCTGGTCGGGGTGGTTCTCCAGGCGCAGGCGGGAAACGAAGGTCTCATAGCCACCCACGATCACCATGACCAGCAGGTTGGAGATCATCACCACGTCGATCAGGCCCAGCACCAGCAGCATGATCTCCTGCTCGCCCATGGTGTTGGCCTTGTGCACCAGGTGCCACAGCTCCTTGCCGAACAGGAATACGTAAACGCACTGCGCCAGGATCAGGCCCAGGTACAGCGGCAGCTGCAGCCAGCGCGAGGCGAAGATCAGGGACGACAGGGGACTGATGGGCTTGGCGGAAGAACTCATGCTGGAATGCTGCGTTGCTGGGGACGCCGCAGGGTACCGGGCCTTCATGACCCTGCCAACCCGACTGACGCACTAGACTCGGGATTCCTGAACCGCTGGGTCCTGTCATGATCGATCTGTATTACTGGCCTACCCCCAATGGCCATAAAGTCACCCTGCTGCTGGAAGAGCTGGGCCTGCCGTACACCATCAAGCCGGTCAACATAGGCAGCGGCGACCAGTTCAAGCCGGAGTTCCTGGCGATCTCGCCGAACAACAAGATGCCGGCGCTGGTGGACCACCAGCCCACCGACGGCGGGGCGCCGCAGAGCGTGTTCGAGTCCGGCGCGATCCTGCTGTACCTGGCCGAGAAAACCGGCAAATTCCTGCCGGCCGACACCCGGGGTCGGGTGGCGGTGCTGGAATGGCTGTTCTGGCAGATGGCCGGGCTGGGCCCGATGAGCGGCCAGATGGGGCATTTCAGTGTGTATGCGCCCGAGCAGATTCCGTATGCCATTGAGCGCTATGGCAATGAAGTGCGCCGCCTGCACGGGGTGATGGACAAGCGCCTGGCCGAAAGCGCGTTCCTGGCCGGCGACGCGTACAGCATCGCCGACATGGCCAGCTACCCGTGGATCAACGCCTACGACAAGCTGCCGGCCGATTTCGCCGCGTTCCCGAACCTGAAGCGCTGGCACGAGGCGATCGCCGCGCGCCCGGCCACCGAGCGGGCCTACGCGTTGCGCCAGAAGGTAAATCCGGACGCGGGCAAGCCGCTGAGCGACGAAGAGCGCAAGCACCTGTTCGGCAAGCGCTGACCCGAAAACGTGGGTGTATCGACATAGAGCCGGGCTCTGCCCGGCTCCAGGGGCTGCCCGGGCAGAGCCCAATCCCATACGCTAGGATGTCCGCCTGCCGTCGCCGGACCCCTCCATGCGCCACCTTGTTGCCTCGCTCGCCCTCATGCTCGCTTCCACCACCGTCGCCCACGCCGAAAAACTCACCCTGGACGCCATCACCGGGCCGCTGCCGCTGTCCGGGCCGACCCTGATGAAGCCGAAGGTGGCGCCGGACGGCTCGCGCGTGAGCTTCCTGCGTGGCAAGGAGGCCGACCGCAACCAGCTGGACCTGTGGGCCTACGACATCGACAGCGGCCAGACCCGCCTGCTGGTGGACTCCAAGGTAGTGCTGCCCGGCAATGAAACCCTGAGCGATGCCGAAAAGGCGCGCCGCGAACGCCAGCGCATTGCCGCCATGACCGGCATCGTCGATTACCAGTGGTCGCCGGACGCGCGCACCCTGCTGTTCCCGCTCGGCGGCGAACTGTACCTGTACGACCTGGGCAAGCAGGGCAAGGCCGCCGTGCGCCAGCTCACCCATGGCGAGGGCTTCGCCACCGACGCCAAGCTCTCGCCCAAGGGCGGCTTCGTCAGCTTCGTGCGCGACCGCAATCTGTGGGTGATCGACCTGGCCAGCGGCAAGCAGCTCCAGCTCACCCGCGACGGCAGCGACACCATCGGCAACGGCGTGGCCGAATTCGTCGCCGACGAGGAAATGGACCGCCACACCGGTTACTGGTGGGCGCCGGACGACTCGGCGATTGCCTTCGCCCGCATCGACGAATCGCCGGTGCCGGTGCAGAAGCGCTATGAAATGTATGCCGACCGCACCGAGATGATCGAGCAGCGCTATCCGGCCGCCGGCGACCACAACGTCACCGTGAAGCTGGGCGTGATCGCTCCGCGCGCCGAGGCTGCCCCGAAATGGGTGGACCTGGGCCGCAATGCGGACATCTACCTGGCCCGCGTCGATTGGCGCGACCCGCAGCGCCTGACCTTCCAGCGCCAGTCGCGCGACCAGAAGACCCTGGAGCTGATCCAGGCCGACCTGGCCAGCGGAAAGCAACAGACGCTGGTGACCGAAACCTCGCCGACCTGGGTGCCGCTGCACAACAGCCTGCGCTTCCTGAAGCAGGGCGGCTTCGTGTGGTCGTCCGAGCGCAGCGGCTTTGAACATCTGTACCGCGTGTCCGACGACGGCAAGACCGTCACGGCGCTGACCCAGGGCAACTGGCCGGTGGACGAACTGCTGGCGGTGGATGAGGATGCCGGCAAGGTCTACTTCCGCGCCGGTGTGGAAAACGCACGCGAGAGCCAGATCTACGCGGTGCCGCTGCAGGGCGGTCCGCTGCAGCGCCTGTCGCAGCAGCCGGGCATGCACAGCGCCAGCTTCGCGCGCAACGCCAGCGTGTACGTGGACAGCTGGTCCAACACCACCACGCCGCCGCAGATCGCGCTGCACCGGGCCAGCGGCGAGAAGATCGCCACCCTGGTGGAAAACAATCTCGAAGACCCCAATCACCCGTACGCCCGCTACCTGGATGCGCAGCGTCCGGTCACCTTCGGCACGCTCACCGCCGCCGATGGCCGCACCCCGCTCAACTACAGCCTGATCAAGCCCGCCGGTTTCGATCCGTCCAAGCGCTACCCGGTGGTGGTGTACGTGTATGGCGGCCCGGCCAGCCAGACCGTCACCGACAGCTGGCCCGGCCGTGGCGACCACCTGTTCAACCAGTACCTGGCCCAGCAGGGCTACGTGGTGTTCTCGCTGGACAACCGTGGCACGCCGCGTCGTGGCCGCGATTTCGGCGGCGCGCTGTACGGCGTGCAGGGCACCGTGGAAGTGGCCGACCAGCTCAAGGGCGTGGCATGGCTGAAGCAGCAGCCGTGGGTCGACCCGGCGCGGATCGGCGTGCAGGGCTGGTCCAACGGCGGCTACATGACCCTGATGCTGCTGGCCAAGGCCTCGGACCAGTACGCCTGCGGCGTGGCCGGCGCGCCGGTGACCGACTGGGGCCTGTACGACAGCCACTACACCGAACGCTACATGGACCTGCCGGCGCGCAACGCCAAGGGCTATGAAGAGGCGCGCGTGCTGGCCCACATCGATGGCCTGCGCTCGCGCCTGCTGCTGATCCACGGCATGGCCGACGACAACGTGCTGTTCACCAACTCCACGTCGCTGATGAGCGCGCTGCAGAAGCGCGGCCAGCCGTTCGAGCTGATGACCTATCCGGGTGCCAAGCACGGCCTGTCCGGCAGCAACGCGCTGCACCGTTATCGTCTGGCCGAAGATTTCCTGGGCCGTTGCCTGGCGCCGTAACGCTGCACTGCGGATCGGGCAGCCAAGGAGGACGCCGATGACCTTTCCACCCCCGCTGACCCGGGCGCACCCGCCCGGCTGGTGGCGCCGACACTGGCGCTGGGCCATGCCGCTGGCCGTGCTGGCGGTGGTGCTGATGGTGGCCGGGATGGTCTGGCTGGCGCTGCTGGAATGGTCGCGCTGGAGCCGCGCCAGCGAGCCGTATCAGGAGGCCATGCGTCGCGCGCGCTGCAGCATCGAACTGGTGGCGGTGCTGGGCGAACCCATCCAGGACGGATTCCTGCCCACCGGCAACGTGCAGCGCAACGCCAACGGCAGCGCGTCCAGCCAGTACGTGGTATCGCTGTCCGGCCCGCGCGGCGCGGCCGAACTGTACCTGGAAGCGCACCGCGAACGGGGCGAGTGGGACTACCCGCTGCTGTACGCCATCACCCGCAATGACGCGGCGATCGACCTGACCGCACTGGACGATGCCGAAGCGGCCGGTGAATGCGCGCTGCGCGACTGCCGCGAGCAGGGCCACTGCCCGCTGCCGGGCGGTCGCTGGGGACGCTGAGCGGCGGGCATGACCTCCGGCCGATTGCCGCCCAACGCCTGAGTGCGTAGGGTCGCAGGGAACCGCTCACCGGAGTCCTGCATGAAGCCGCTTGCCCTTGCCGTCGCGTTGGCCCTTTCCGTTCCCGCCGCGCTCAGTGCGCCGCCGGTCTTTGCTGCGGCGCCTGCTGCCAACAAGGCGCCGGCCAGCGCCGCGTGGGTGACCCGCAGCAACGAACTGGCGCAGATCCTGCTCAATGCGCAGGGCCCGTTCCAACCGGAAGAAACCGGCTTCTTTGGTGTGCCCGGTTACGACGACAAGGTGGCCGACTTCGGCCCGGACAACGCAAAGCGCTACCGCGAGGCCATGGCCAAGGCGCGCAGCGACCTGCAGGCCAGGCTGGCCACCGAGCGCGACCCGAACGTGCGCCAGGACCTGGCGATCATGATCGCGGCAGCCAGCGAGAACATCGAAGGCAGCGAACTCAACGAAAAGTACCTGCTGCCGTGGACCGACACGCCGCAGGTGGTATTCAGCGGCATCAACCTGCTGCTCTCCGACCAGGTGCCGGCCGAGCGTCGCGCCAAGGCGCTGGATCGCCTGAAGGCCTATGCCGGCCTGGCGCCGGGCAGCACTGCCATCACCACGCTGTCGCGCCAGCGCTACGAAGAACGCCTGAAGGACGCGAGTCTGCTGCAGCCGACGAAGATCGAGGTGGAGCAGTCGCTGGCGAACGTGGACACCTACATCACCGGCATCGAAAAGCTGTTCGACAAATACAAGGTGGCCGGCGCCGACGAGGCCCTGAAGGCCATCGCCACCCAGCTGCGCGAGTACCGCGACTGGACCAAGGCCGAAGTGTTGCCCAAGGCGCGTGCCGACGCGCGTCTGCCGGAGCCGCTGTATGCGTTCCAGCTCAAGCGCGTGGGTATCGACATCGACCCGCAGCTGCTGATGCAGCGTGCGCAGCTGGAGTTCATGGAAACCCGCTCGGCGATGCGCCAGCTGGCGCCGCTGGTGGTCAAGGCCAAGGGCCTGAAGGTGGCCGACCCGACCGACCCGGTCGCCGTGATCCGCGCGCTGAAGGCCGACAAGATTGCCGACGACCAGCTCGAGCACCACTACCGTGGCGTGATCGATGCGATCGACCCGATCATCCGCGCGCAGAAGATCGTCGACGTTCCGCAGCGCCCGATGCAGATGCGCCTCGGCTCGGCGGCCGAAAGTGCCGCATCGCCTGCACCGCATTTCCTGCCGGCGCCGCTGGTGGGCAACACGGGCCAGCAGGGCACCTTCGTGCTGCCGCTGGGTAACCCGGCCGCCGGCGACAAGGCCGCACAGTACGACGACTTCAATTTCGGCTCGGCCGCGTGGACGCTGAGCGCCCACGAAGGCCGCCCCGGGCATGAGCTGCAGTTCACTGCGATGGTGGAGCGCGGGGTGTCGCTGGCGCGCACCATGTTCGCGTTCAATTCGGTCAACGTGGAAGGCTGGGCGCTGTATGCCGAAGCCGAAATGGTGCCGTACGAACCGCTGGACGGGCAGTTGATCGCGCTGCAGTTCCGTTTGCTGCGTGCCGCCCGCGCGATGCTGGATCCCATGCTCAACCTCGGCCTGATCGATCGCGCCAAGGCCGAACGCGTGCTGATCGACGAGGTCGGGCTGTCCAAGGCGATGGCCACCCAGGAACTGGACCGCTACATGGTGCGGTCGCCCGGCCAGGCGGGCAGTTACTTCTACGGCTACACCCGGATCCTGGAGCTGCGCATGCAGACCGAGCTGGCGCTGGGCGAGCAGTTCGACCGGTTGGCCTTCAACAACTTCCTGCTGGACCAAGGCCTGTTGCCGCCGGACCAGCTGGCCAAGGCGGTCAACGAGGTGTTCATTCCGAAGTCGAAGGCGCGCTGATCGTTTCCGTGCGGTCACGACCGATGGTCGTGACCGCCGTCATCATCACGGTTTGATCGTCTGCGCCGGCAGGCGTTCAACCGGCGCCGGATTCGGAACCCAGATGGCCACACCGGCCGCACGGCGCTGCGTGGTCGGAATGCCGATGCCCACGCCGCCACCGCTGTGCGAGCCGTAACTACCGCCGCCCACCGACAGGCCGCCGCCCGAGCTGCTGGACTCCACGCCCATCAGGATCACCCCGTTGGCGCCCAGCGCCGCGGCTTCCTTCTTCAACCGCGCGATCGCCGCATCGGTCTGGCCCTGGGTTCCGAAGCCCGCCGCGCTGGACGACTCCAGCTGCGCGATCTCAATCGAGCCCGGGGGCGGAGTCGAGTAGATCTGCACCAGCGCCGGATCGGTCGGCGCACGGGCCTGCCCGAGCATGACCTTGGACGAGCTGGCGCAGCCGGTCATGACCAGCAGCACGCCGAGCAGTGGAAGGATTCGAAGGTTCATGGGTACACCCCTTGTTCGGCCGCGTCGGCCTGCGCCTGGATCATCCGGGCTGGCCGCTGAATCGGTGCCAACCCCCTCACGCGAACGTTAACACCCACCGGGTGAGACCGCCGCATCCCGACCTTGCCGCCGCCATCACACGCCGCACGCAGGCCGGTCGCTACGCTGCGCCCAGCATTTTTCAGTAAGGGGAGCGGGACATGGGACTGATCAGTCTGTTGTGGGGCGTGCTGGCACTGTTGTGGATGATCCTGGCGCTGATCCCGCTGCTGGGCTGGGGCAACTGGTTCCTGATCCCGTTCGCCGCCGTCGGCGCCGTCATCGGCGCGCTGGGCATCCTGTTCACCCACCCGACCAAGCGCGGCCGTGCTTGGACCGGTCTGATCCTCAATGCCGTGGTCGTGGTGGTGGGCATCGTCCGTCTCTCCATCGGCGGCGGCGTGATCTGACTGCGACACCCGGTCGCACCGACCGGGGATGTCGCACCCAAGGGCGTAGAATGACCGCCCCATGATCATCCGTCCCCGACCCCACGGCTGGCAGCTGCTGTACATCCTGCGCGGCTCCATCGTGCCTGCCATCGCGCCCAAGGTAGCCGCCATCTTCGTGCTGGCCGTCGCCGTGGCCGCCTTTGCCGAGCTGGCCCACCCGCCGGGCATCGAGCGCGTATCGGTCGCACCGTTCACCCTGCTGGGCCTGGTGCTGTCGATCTTCCTGAGCTTCCGCAACAACGCCTGCTTCGACCGCTGGTGGGAAGGGCGCAAGCTGTGGGGCCAGCTCATCTTCGAATCGCGCAGCCTGGCCCGGCTGTGCACCACGCTGCTGGCCGGACAGCCGCAACGTGCGGCGCGCATCTGCCGGCTGTGCATCGGCTTCGCGCACGCCCTGGCCGCCCGCCTGCGCGGCCAGGACGCGGCGCTGGCCGGTCTGCCCTGGGTGGATGAGGCCGACCGCGAGCGCTACGCGCAGCGCCAGAACATGCCGGACCAGCTGCTGGCGATGATCGGGGCGGAAGCCACGGCCGCCCTGCGCGCGGGTGAGATCGATTCGATCCTGTATGCCCAGTTCGAAACCCGCCTGCATGCGCTGTCCAGCATCCAGGCCGGCTGCGAGCGCATCCTGCTGACCCCGCTGCCGTTCGCCTACACCCTGCTGCTGCACCGCTGCGCGTGGATGTTCTGCGTGCTGCTGCCGTTCGGCCTGGCCAGCTCGCTGGGCTGGGCCACCCCGGTGGTGTCGGCGGTACTCGCCTATGCCTTCTTCGGGCTGGACCAGCTGGGCGAGGAAATGGAGGAGCCGTTCGGTCTGGAGCCCAACGACCTGCCGCTGGACGCCATGGTGCGCACCGTGGAAATCGACCTGCTCGACAGCCTGGGCGTGCGCCCGCTGCCGGAACCCCTGCAACCGCAGCGCTACCTGCTGCAGTAACCGACCCTGTCTGGAGCATCCCATGGCCCACCCCGACTACCGCCCCCGCCGCATGCGCCACGACGAGTTCTCGCGCCGGCTGATGCGCGAAAACACGCTGACCACCGACGACCTGATCTACCCGGTGTTCGTGCATGAGCTGGCCGGGCGTGCACCGGTGGCCTCGATGCCGGGCGTGGAGCGCCTCTCCATCGACGAGCTGCTGAAGGTCGCCGAGGAAGCGCTGGAGCTGGGCATTCCGGTGATCGATCTGTTCCCGGTGATCGACCCGGCCGGCAAGTCGCTGGACGCCGCAGCGGCGTGGGACGAGAACGGCCTGGCGCAGCGGGCGATCCGCGCGCTGAAGTCGCGCTTCCCCGAGCTGGGGGTGATGACCGACGTGGCGCTGGACCCGTACACCACGCATGGCCAGGACGGGATCATCGACGACAAGGGGTACGTGCTCAACGACATCACTGTCGCCGCGCTGGTCAAGCAGTCGCTGTCGCACGCTGAAGCCGGCGTGGACATCATCTCGCCGTCGGACATGATGGACGGCCGCATCGGCGCGATCCGCCGCGCTCTGGACGCCGCCAACCACGTCAACGTGCGCATCATGGCCTACTCGGCCAAGTACGCCTCGGCGTTCTACGGCCCGTTCCGCGACGCGGTGGGCAGCTCGGCCAGCCTGGGCAAGGCCGACAAGAAGACCTACCAGATGGACCCCGCCAACGGCGACGAGGCCATGCGCGAGATCGCGCTGGACCTGGAAGAGGGCGCCGACATGGTGATGGTCAAGCCGGGCATGCCCTATCTGGACCTGGTGCGCCGGGTGAAGCAGCAGTTCGGCGTGCCGACCTTTGCGTACCAGGTCAGTGGCGAGTACGCGATGATGAAGGCCGCCTTCGCCAATGGCTGGCTGGACGAACGCGCCTGCGTGCTGGAGTCGCTGATCGGTTTCAAGCGCGCCGGCGCCGATGGCGTGCTGACCTATTTCGCGCCGCAGGTGGCGCGTTGGCTCCGCGACCGCTGACAATACGCGGCAACAGGAATACAGGACGACGACGATGCAGACGATGGGATGGGTACAGTGGCTGACCTGGGGCACCGGGGTCACGGTGTTCGCGGTGGTGATCGCGTTAGTCATCCGCAGCGCGTTGCGCGCGTCGAAGCGTGCACCTGAGCAGCCCTCGGCGGCTGCTCGCCTGGCGCGTGAAGCCAACCTGTCGCCGGCCGTGCAGGCCGAGCTGGCCGCGCTGAACCAGCGCAAGGACAACGGCGAGATCAGCGAAGCCGATTACGAGCAGCAGCGCGCCGCATTGTTGCGCGCGACCTGAACAACGCTCGCAAGGCCGGTAGGGTCGGTTCCCAAACGACCGCCGACAACATTGATCGGCGCTGGGACGCATGACCTTTAACGGAGATGCCTCTCCGGTGAGGTCATGCCCTACCGCACTGATCCACATCCATGGCGGTCGATCGGGATGCGACCCTACCGACCCCGGCCATCGCAATCAACGGCACGCCACCACGGGCGCCCGCATCCGATAAAGATCCAATCCTCCCGCCTTCGGCGCCCGCGCCTGCCCGGCCAGCACCAGCTCCCCAGGCTTGGACGCATCCACCACCGGCGCCCCGGTCTGCCCCTCGACGGTATTGAACGACAGCCCCAGCGGCACCGCTGCCTGCGCGTAATCGCAGCCCACCAGCCACACCTGCGAGTGCCCATCGGCCACCCGGGTCAGGGCCAGCGCCCCGTCGTTGCCCAGCCATTCCGCGCCCAGCTCATCGGCCGCACTGTTCAGCGGCGCAGGCAACGCCGAGGCCTCCGCGAATCCGTTGCCAGCCACCTCGGCCCGATACAGATCAAATCCGCCCTGCCCACCCTTGCCGGTGCGCGCGAACAAAAACACCCGCCCATCCGGGCGCAGCGCAGGGCGACGCTCGTCCGCACGCGTGTTGATCGACGCGGGCAGCGCCGCCACCGGCCCGAAGCCGCCGTCTGCCAGCACTGCCACCTGGTAGAGGTCGAAACCTCCACGCCCACCGGCCCGGTTCGAGGCGAAAAACAGGGTTTTCCCGTCATGGCTGAAGTACGGGTCAGTGTCATCGCCCGCCGTGTTCGCCGCCAGCGGCACCGGGTCCTGCCAGCGCCCGTCGCGCAGGCGGGCCTGCCACAGGTCCCAGCCCCCCGCGCCCCCGGCCCGGTCGCTGGCCCAGACAATCCGCTGACCATCGGGCGAGATCGTGGCCTGGGCTTCATTGGCCTTGGTCGAGACCACGCCCATGCCCTCGATGCCGAACTCGGAAAGCGCCATCGCGCCCGGTGCGAAGAGTAAACTGAGGCTCAGCGCGAGCAGAGACAAGGGAGTGCGCATAGTCGCTTCCATTGGGGTTTGCGTTTCAATCCAGGCCCGGAGTTTAAGACACCCATGACCGCCCGTTACGCCGTATTCGGCCAGCCCATCGCCCACTCGCTGTCGCCGCACATCCACACCGCGTTCGCCCGCCAGGAAGGCATCGCGCTGGACTACCAGGCTGTTGAAGCCAGTGCCGCCGAGTTCCCGGCCGTGCTGGAAGCGTTCGCCGCCGACGGGGGCGTGGGCGCCAACGTCACCGCGCCGCTCAAGGAGGTGGCCTTCGCGCTGTGCAGGACGTTCACCTCGCGCGCCAAGCTCGCCGGCTCGGTCAACACCCTGCTGCGCAAGGGCGACAGCTGGCACGGCGACACCACTGACGGCGTGGGCCTGGTGCGCGACCTCACCGAACGCCATCTGCTGGACCTGCGTGGCCGCCGCGTGCTGCTGCTGGGCGCCGGTGGCTCTGCCCGCAGCGTAGCACCGGCCCTGCTCGATGCGGGCATCCTGGAGCTGATGGTGGTCAACCGCACCTCGGAGCGCGCCGACGAGCTGGTGGACGCCATTGGCGAACCCGGCCGCGCCAAGACCCGACGCTGGGAGGACCTGCATGAGCTGGGCGACTTCGAGTTGATCGTCAACGCCACGTCGGCCGGCCGCGACCCCAACGCCAACTTCGTCCTGCCGATGTCGCTGGTGAACAGCATGACCACGGCGGTCGACCTCAACTACGGTGAGGCCGCCATTGCGTTCCTGGCCTGGGCCCGCGCCATGAACTGCCGCAACTTCGTGGACGGCCTCGGCATGCTCGTGGAACAGGCTGCCACCAGCTTCCAGCAGTGGCATGAAGTGCGGCCGGAAACCGACCCGGTCTACGCCGAACTGCGCGCCCGCCACGCCCTGGCTGGCGACGAATGAACGTGGACCTGCTGCTCAGCCTGCTCGGCATGGCCGCGGTGCGGCTGCCGCTGCTGATCGCGCTGGGGGTGTCGCTGGTGTGGGTGCTGGACACCCCGCGCGGCGCCATCCGCAGCGTGGCGCTGTGGTCGCTGGCGCTGCTGGCGGCCGGCACCCTGGCCGGGCTGGTGCTGAACATCGTGCCCACGTACCTGGTCCAGCAGGGCAGCTACGGCAACGTGCAGATGCTGTCGTGGTGGCTGCGCGGCGGCCACTTCGCGCTCAGCCTGGTCAACGCGCTGGGCATGGTGCTGCTGGTCTGGGCGATGACCCGCGCGCTGCGCAATCGCAGCACGCCAGCTGCCTGATCGGGCGATCCCGGTCACGGATCTGAACCGGCGCGGAAAACTCTGCGCCGGTCCCGGCCTCCGGGCATGAGAAAATACCCGCCTGATCCAGGCAGGACCCTCCCGGCGTGACCGAAAAAGTTGAAGCCCCGCGCGCGCTGAACGACGAGCTCAAGACCGTCATCCGCGATGCCTACGCCAAGCTGCAGGCCAATACCCCCGGCTTCAGCACGCGGCGTTCGCAGAGCCAGATGATCGGGGTGGTCTCGCGTGCGCTGTCGCAGAGCGGCGGGGTCGGCGTGGTTGAAGCGCCCACCGGCGTCGGCAAGAGCCTGGGCTACCTCACCGCCGGCGTACCGATTGCGCTGGCCACGAAGAAGAAGCTGGTGATCAGCACCGGTACCGTGGCGCTGCAGTCGCAGCTGGTCGAGCGCGACATTCCCAACTTCCTCAAGGCCACCGGCCTGGACGCCACCGTGGCGCTGGCCAAGGGCCGCACCCGCTACCTGTGCACCCGCAACGCCGCCGAGGCGCATGGCGACGGCGCCCAGGAAGGGATGTTCGAGGACGAGCAGCCGCTGTTCGACCGCCCGCTGGCGCCGATCGAAATGGACCTGGCGCAGAAGCTGAGCAAGGACTTCGTGGAAGGGCGCTGGAACGGCGACCTGGACAACGCCCCGGACACCATCAGCCCCTCGCTGCGTTCGCGCATCACCACGCCGGCCTCGGGCTGTGCGGGGCGCAAGTGCGCGTACTCGGCGCAGTGCGCCGTGCTGCGCGCGCGCAACACGGTGCGCGATGCGCAGATCGTGGTCACCAACCACGCCCTGCTGCTGTCGGCGCTGTCCATTGGCGAGAGCGACAACGGCCAGCCGCTGATCGCGCCGCCGTCGGACATGCTGCTGGTCCTGGACGAAGGCCACCACATCGGCAATGTCGCCATCGACCAGGGCGCGGCCAGCCTGGCCCTCGATGAAATGGCCAAGCGCACCGGCCGCCTGCAGATCCTGATCGCGGCCGCGTACCGCGCGGTGGACAAGGACAAGCTGGGCAACCTGCTGCCGAACGAGGCCATCGACGTGGCGGCGCGGGTCAGCAAGCAGCTGCGCGCATTCCGCGACGTGATCGACCGCAGCTGGCAGCCTGACCCGACCGCGCAGGAACCGATGTGGCGTGCGCCGAACGGGCGCCTGCCGGACATCTGGATGGCCGACATCGAAGCGCTGGCCGACGACACCCGTGCGCTGTTCAACTGGGCCCACGCCGCGCATTCGCAGGTGGCCAAGGGCAAGCCCGAGGACGCCGCGCGCGAGCGCCTGCAGCGCACGCTGGGCATGGCGCTGGAGATGATCGAGCAGCAGCACAACCTCTGGACGGCCTGGCGCCGCGAGGACAAGGATGGCCAGCCGCCCACCGCGCGCTGGGTCACCCTGTCGCGCGACGGTGACCTGATCCTGCACGGCTCGCCCGTGTCGGCCGCGAACGTGCTGCGCAAGCTGCTGTGGGACGAAGTGGACTCGGTGGTGATGACCTCGGCCACGTTGACCGGCGGCGGCGACTTCCAGGCATTGGCGATCGACAATGGCATTCCGCCCGAAGCTGAAATGGTCTCGCTGGCCTCGCCGTTCGACCTGCCCAACCAGGCCGAGCTGATCGTGCCGAACTTCCCGGTGACCCCGGACGACCGCGACCGTCATCCCAAGGAAGTGGCCAAGTACCTGGTCAAGGAACTGGACTGGAGCAAGGGCAGCATCGTGCTGTTCACCTCGCGCTGGAAGATGGAAAAGGTGGCCGAGCTGATGCCGGCTGCACAGCGCAGGCAGGTGCTGGTGCAGGGTGAGACGGCCAAGCAGAAGATGATCGACGAGCACCTGCGGCGCACGGCGGCGGGGGAGGGCTCGGTGCTGTTCGGCTTGAACTCGTTCGGCGAAGGCCTGGACCTCCCGGGCGAGGCCTGCACCACGGTGGTGATCACCCAGGTACCGTTCGCGGTGCCGACCGACCCGCAGACCTCCACGCTGAGCGAGTGGTTCGAGAGCCGTGGGTTGAATGCATTCAACCTGATTGCGGTGCCGCATGCGCTGCGTACGCTGACGCAGTTCGCAGGGCGGTTGATCCGGACCTCCACCGATACCGGGCGGGTGATCATCCTGGATTCGCGGTTGATCAGCCGGCGCTATGGCAAGCGCATCATCGATGCGCTGCCGCCGTTCAAGCGGGTGATCGGGTAACGGTTGTGGCATGCATCGCGTGGGACACGCACGGCGTGTCCGCGCGGTCTCACACCTTGCTCAAATCCCGAACCGCGCCCTTATCCGCGCTGGTCGCCAACAACGCATACGCCTTCAATGCCCCGGTGACCTTGCGCGGCCGCGCCTCACGCGGCTGCCAACCAAGCGCATCCTGCTCCGCACGGCGTGCCGCCAGCACGCTGTCATCCAGCAACACATCGATCCGCCGCGCCGGAATGTCGATCCGGATCCGGTCGCCATCGCGCACCAGGCCAATGGTTCCACCCGCCGCCGCTTCCGGCGACGCGTGTCCGATCGACAACCCAGACGTGCCCCCGGAAAAACGCCCATCGGTCAGCAGCGCACACTGCTTGCCCAGGCCCTTGGACTTCAGGTAACTGGTCGGGTACAGCATCTCCTGCATGCCGGGACCCCCGCGCGGACCTTCGTAGCGGATCACCACCACGTCGCCCGCCTTCACCTGGTCGGCCAGGATCCCCTGTACGGCCGCATCCTGGCTTTCAAACACGCGCGCGTTGCCCTCGAATACATGGATGGATTCATCCACGCCGGCGGTCTTCACCACGCAGCCGTCTTCGGCCAGGTTGCCGCGCAATACCGCAAGCCCGCCTTCCGCCGAATACGCGTTGGCCACATCGCGAATGCAGCCCTCGGCACGGTCGACGTCCAGCGACGGCCAGCGCGTGGCCTGGCTGAAGGCGACCTGGGTGGGAATTCCCGCCGGGCCGGCCTTGAAGAATTCATGCACGCCGGCGTCGTCGGTCACCGCCACGTCCCAGCGCGCAATCGCGTCGGCCAGGGTGCGGCTGTGCACGGTCGGCACCCCGGTGTGCAGCAACCCGCCGCGCGCCAGCGAGCCCAGGATCGCGAACACGCCACCGGCGCGGTGCACGTCTTCCATGTGGTACTTCGGCGTGTTCGGCGCCACCTTGCACAGCTGCGGTACGCGTCGCGACAGCGCGTCGATGGCATGCAGGTCGAAGTCCACCTCCGCTTCCTGTGCGGCCGCCAGCAGGTGCAGGATGGTGTTGGTGGATCCGCCCATGGCGATGTCCAGCGTCATCGCATTCTCGAATGCATCGCGCGTGGCAATACCACGCGGCAACGCGCTCGCATCCTCGGCGCCATACCAGCGATGGCACAGCTCCACCACCAGCCGCCCGGCGCGGCGGAACAGCTGCTCGCGGTCGGCGTGCGTGGCCAGGGTCGAGCCGTTGCCCGGCAGCGAAAGCCCCAGTGCTTCGGTCAGGCAGTTCATCGAGTTGGCGGTGAACATGCCCGAGCACGACCCGCAGGTGGGGCAGGCGCTGCGCTCGTACTCGGCCACCTTCTCATCAGAGGCGCTGGCGTCGGCGGCGATCACCATCGCGTCCACCAGGTCCAGTTTGTGCTCGGCCAGGCGGGTCTTGCCCGCTTCCATCGGTCCGCCGGACACGAACACCACCGGAATGTTCAGCCGCAGCGCGGCCATCAGCATGCCCGGGGTGATCTTGTCGCAGTTGGAAATGCACACCAGCGCGTCGGCGCAGTGCGCGTTGACCATGTACTCCACCGAGTCGGCGATGATCTCGCGGCTGGGTAGCGAATACAGCATGCCGTCGTGGCCCATCGCGATGCCGTCGTCCACCGCGATGGTGTTGAACTCCTTGGCGACCCCGCCGACCTGTTCGATCTCGCGCGCCACCAGTTGGCCCAGGTCCTTGAGGTGAACGTGGCCGGGCACGAACTGGGTGAATGAATTGGCGATGGCGATGATCGGCTTGTGGAAGTCCGCATCGGTCATGCCGGTGGCGCGCCACAGGGCGCGGGCGCCGGCCATGTTGCGGCCGGCGGTGGAGGTACGGGAGCGGTATTCAGGCATGGGGGCTGGCAGGATCTGGCGGGCCGTGGGGGCGCGTTGCCACTCGATTCTGCCGAAAAAATCCGGTTGCGTTTGCAACCGACCCGGCGGCCCATCCTGAAACGTCGTTCATCTTTTCGACTTTGCCGGTTTTGGTTGTTGTCCCCGATCAGGCATGATTGAGGGGATAACCGAAAAAAGGGGGCACGCCGCCATGAAACGTTCCAGGACTACCGCACTGCTGCTGATGAGCGCCGCACCGCTGCTGTTCACCGCCTGCTCCAAGCAGGAAGGCGTGCAGACGCAGGAGGGGCTGTACACCTCGGTGGAGGCCTGTACCGAAGCCACCGGCGACCCTTCAAGCTGCCGTACCGCCTTTGCCGAAGCGCAGAAGCAGTCGGCCGACGCGGCGCCCAAGTACGCCTCGCGTGCCGAATGCGAAGCCGACTATGCGGCCGAGCAGTGCAAGCAGCAGACCACGTCCACCGGCCATTCGTTCATCGGGCCGATGATGATGGGCTTCTTCATGTCGCAGATGCTCAGCAACCGTGGCGCCGGCATGGCGCAGGCCCCGGCGGCCGCGCCGGCCTACCAGGACAAGGCCAAGGGCTGGGCGCGTCCGGCCCCGGGCGGCAGTGGCGGCCTGAACACGGCCAGCGGCATCGGCGCCGGCAAGGCCGGCCTGGCCCCGGTCAACGCCACCCCGAACCGTGCCGTGACCGCCAGCCGTGGTGGCTTCGGCAACACCAGCAGCAGTCGCAGCAGCTACGGCGGTTGATCCAATGAAGCGTGTGCGTATCGACGAGCGCAGCCAGTGGCGCGCTCGTGCGGCCGAGTCCGGTTTCCGTTTCCACACCATCGACGGACTGCCGTACTGGGATGAAACCGCGTACTACGCGTTCACCCTGCGCCAGATCGAAAACGACATTGAAGACCCCAGCGCCCAGCTGCATGCCATGGCGATGGACCTGGTCGACGAAGTGGTGCGCAGCGAACAGCTGATGGACCAGCTGGCCATTCCGCCGGCGTTCCGCGACTGGATTGCCGACAGCTGGCGCCGCCGCGAACCGCACCTGTATGGCCGGCTGGACTTCGCCTATGACGGCACCGGCCCGGCCAAGCTCTATGAGCTCAATTACGACACGCCGACCTCGCTGTTCGAGGCTTCGTTTTTCCAGTGGCAATGGCTGGAAGACCAGCGCAACCAGAACCGCCTGCCGCCGCAGGCCGATCAGTTCAATGCGATCCATGAAGCGTTGGTGGAGCGGTTCGCCGAGCTGAGCGCGCAGTTGCCGCCACCCTTGTACTTCAGCGCGGTGGGCAGTTCGGAAGAAGACCAGGGCACCGTGGCCTACCTGCGCGACTGCGCGGCCCAGGCCGGGCTGCGGGGTGAGGCGATCGCCATCGAAGACATCGGCCTGTCCGAAGACGGCCGCTTCACCGCGCTGGACGACACCGTCATCGGCAGCCTGTTCAAGCTGTATCCGCTGGAAGACCTGATGACCGAGTCGTTCGGCCAGGCGCTGCCCACCTCCGGCGTGCAGCTGCTGGAACCGGCGTGGAAGGCGATCCTCAGCAACAAGGGCGTGCTGCCACTGCTGTGGCAGCGCCACCGGGGCCATCCCAACCTGCTCGCGGCCGAGTTCGACGACGGCAGCGCGCTGCCCGCGGGTTGGGTGCGCAAGCCGCTGTTCTCGCGCGAAGGCGCCAACGTGGCCATGCACCTGGCCGACGGCAGCTGGCAGGAAAGCGAAGGCCCGTACACCGGCCCGGCGATCCGCCAGGCTGCGCACCCGCTCACCGCGTTCGATGGCGGCTATCCGCTGATCGGCAGCTGGGTCGTAGGCGACCACGCCTGCGGCATGGGCATCCGCGAAGACAACAGCCGGATCACCCGTGACAGCGCGCGGTTCGTGCCGCACGCAATCATCGACGAAGCCCCGACGCGCATATACGTGTGAGGTAGAGCCGGGCCCTGCCCGGCTTCCGCACGATCACAGCAACCCGTCGCGCTTCACCGCCAGGTAGCGCTCCACCAGCGCCCCCGGCAACGCGTCTGCCGTGACATCCAGCACCATCACCCGATGGCTGCGCAGCGCTTCATGCGCATCGTTGCGCTGCTGCAGGTAGCGCGCGATCGCGCCGGCCTGGGTCGCGTCCTGCAGCGTTTCCACTTCCTGCTCCAGCGCCACGTCCAGCTCTCGCTCGCGCAGGCTGGCCACGCACACCAGATGCTGGCGCTGCAGCAGGCGCACTGCCACCAGCAGGTCTTCAATGTCTTCATCGCGCACGTTGGTGACCAGCATCACCAGCGAACGCCGCCGCTGGCGCAGGCTCAGCTCAGTGGCGGCGGCCAGGTAGTCGGTCGCCACCGGCTGCGCCTGCAAGTCGTAGCTGCCGCGCAGCAGCGCATCGATCGCACCCATCCCGCGCTGCGGCGCTACCCAGCGACTCTCGCCACCGGTGGCAAACAGGCCCACGCCGTCGCCCTGGCGAAGCGCGAGGTAGGACACCACCAGCGATGCGTTGAGCACGTGGTCGAAGTGCGACAGGCCGCCCTCGCTGGCCATCATCCGTCGCCCGGTGTCGATCATCAGCACCAGCTGCTGGTTCTTCTCGTCCTGGTACTCGCGTGAGATCAGCTTGCGCGCGCGTGAGGTAGCCTTCCAGTCGATCTGGCGCAGGCTGTCGCCGATGCGGTACTCACGCATCTGGTGGAAATCGGTGCCCTCACCACGACGCCGCTTGAGGTGCGCGCCGACCAGCCGTGAGGCCTGTTCGGCACTGAACAGCGCAAAGCGGGTCAGCGGCGCGAAGTTGGGGTACACGCGCACCGTCAGGGCCGGTGGCAGCACGCGTCGCTGGCGCCACAGCCGCCACGGCGCATGCACGCGCAGGTGCACGCCTTCAAACGCGAAGCGTCCACGCGCGGTCGGGGTCAGCGAGTACTCGACACTGCTGGCCACCAGGGGCTTGAGCGTCAGTGCGCGCGGCAGGCCCTGCAGCGCCCACGCACCCGGCACCAGGTCGAACACGTCAACACGCTGTCGGCGGCTGGACTCAAAACGCAGCGTGGTGCGCCGCTCCACGTTCAATGCCAGCGCCTCGGGCAGCTCGCGCTGCACGGTGGGCGAGGGCTGCGCACGCAGGCGCAGCAGGTCGATCAGTGCCAACACCGCAATGGCAGCGGCGGCGGCCTGCCACGCCCACATGGGCAGCAATCCGAACGCCACCGGCAGGCCGAGCAGCCCCCAGCCCACCAGCAACGCCAGCAGCAGCGGGCCTGGCCTCATTTGCGCGGCGCTTCCACCTTGGCCAGCAACGCGGTCAGCGCATCGTCGGCCGACTGGCCCTCGATCTGCAGTTCCGGGGCCAGCGCGATGCGATGGCGGAGCGCCGGCCGGGCCACGTCGCGCACGTCATCGGGGGTGACGAAATCGCGCCCGGCCAGTACCGCCTGCGCGCGCGCCGCACGCACCAGCGCGATGCTGCCGCGCGGACCGGCGCCCAGCGCGATGCCGGGGAAATGGCGGGTGGCAGCGACGATGCGTACCGCGTAGTCCACCACCTCCGGGTCCACCGTGATCGCAGCGGTGGCCTGCTGCAACGCGATCACGTCGGCAGCGTTGAGCACCCGCGGCACCTGCGACAGGTCGAAGTCGGACGCGCTGCGCCCGGTGGTGATCGCGTCCACCATGCGCTTCTCATCTTCCAGCGCCGGGTAGTCGATGATCACCTTGAGCAGGAAGCGGTCCAGCTGCGCTTCGGGCAGCGGGTAGGTGCCTTCCTGTTCCACGGGATTCTGCGTGGCCAGTGCCAGGAACGGCGGGCTCAACACGAAGGCCTTGCCTTCGATGGTGACCTGGCCTTCCTGCATCACTTCCAGCAGCGCGGACTGGGTCTTGGCTGGCGCGCGGTTGATTTCGTCGGCCAGCAGCAGGTTGGTGAACACCGGACCGCGGCGGATCTTGAAGCTTTCCGACTTCGGGTCGTACACCGCATGCCCGCTGACGTCGCTGGGCATCAGGTCGGGGGTGAACTGCACGCGGCCGTAGTCCAGCTCCAGGGCCTGGGCCAACGCACGCACCAGCAGGGTCTTGCCCAACCCGGGTACGCCTTCGATCAGCACGTGGCCACCGGCCAGCAGCGCGATCAGGATCTGGTCGAGTACCTCGGCCTGGCCGATGAAGGCGCGGCCGACGGCTTCCCGCACGGCATCGACACGCTCGACCAGGCTCTGGCCGGTCAGCGCGGGAGGGGACAGCGGCGGCGGAACGGTCGGCTCGGTCATAGCAGGTTTCTCATCTGGATCAGCAGGCGGATGCGGTCACGCAGGGCGGCGACATCCTTCGATGCCGGTACCTGCAGGGCGGTCTGTACACGGGTGTGTGGCCACTGCAGCAGGGTGGCGATGGCGTGCACCTGGGCTTCGCCGCTAAGCGCCGCAGCGGTCGGCGCACGGCGGCGCAGCCGCGCCAGGAACGCACGGCGCACGGCGTCGTACAGCAGCGGCGCCTTGCCATAGCGCAGCAGGTGTTCGCCGCTGCCACGCACGTGCTCGAGCAGCGAGCGGCGTTCGGTGGCCGGCGCCGGCAGTTCGCTGCCCAGCCGCTGCGCGCGTTGCCACAGCCAGCCCAGCAGCGCCAGCAGCAGCGGCACCCAGACCGGCCAGCCCTGGTAGAAGATGCGCGACCACAGCGTCGGCGGGCGCGAACCGTAGATCAGCCACACGGTGCCCTTGCCGTAGTTGGGCTCGAGCAGATAGCGGGTCAGGTCGCGGTGCGCGGTGTCGTGCAGGCCGTCGGCCAGGCTGGCCTTGGGATCCTCCGCATTGAACATGCGCGGGGTGCCCTTCAGGAACTCCATGTCCGACAGCACATCAATGGTTCCGGCGCCCTTGCGCAACCGTACGAACACCAGGCCGTCGTCGTCGCCCCATTCGCGCTCCACGCGGAGGCCTTCCGGTGGGTCGATGCCGAAACGCAGCCCTGCGCAGAACTCGGAGTGCCCCGGGTCGTCGGCCACGTGGAACGGCTTGCACACGCCCTCGTAGTACTCGGTGTCCACGCCGAGTGCATCCAGCAACGGCCCCTGCGCGGTATCGTCATCCTTGTAGGGCGATGAAGTACGCAGCAGCAGGTGGCCACCGCGTTCGACCCACGCCAGCAGCGCCTGCGCGGTGGGTGCAGGCACGTCGACACTGTCCTGCAACAGCAGCACCGTGTCGCCCGGCGCAAGTTGCATGCGCGGCAGATCGATGCGCGGGCTGCCGTGCGTGCCGAGGCCGTCGGCGCGCAGCGCCTGGCCCAGTACGTACAGCGGGTTGTAGCTGGCCTCGCCCTGCGGCGGCAGGTGTTCGGTGTGGGTCACTTTTTCGTGCGTGCGCAGGAACACGATCGCCAACGGCACGCCGAGCGCCAGCAGCACGCCCAGGACCAGCAGCCAGCGCAGGCGGGCACTCATGCGCGCCACCGGAACTGCGCCTGCAGCGTGCTGGCCAGGCTCTCGAAATCATCGGGTTCCGGCAGGCGACCGGCATAGGCCGCGTACTGCCACACCCGCACCACGCGGGCGAACAGGACGCGATCGGCCTCGTCGGGCATGCGTCGCGACGCACGCAGGCACTGCGACTCCGTCGCACCCGGCGGCAGCACCACCCCGGCGCGTTCGCTCATCGACTCCACGCTGGCACGGTACAGCAGGGCCAGCGCCTGGCGGGGGCGGCCCTGCTGCCACAGGTCGCGTGCCCGCGCCGCCGGATCCGGCGGAATCACCTCGGGCAGTTCCACTGCTTCTTCCACGACTGCGCCTTCCGTTCGGCGTCGGCGTGCACCGGTGCCGCGCAGCCATCGGACCCACCAGGGCGAGGTGACCAGCAGGAACAGCACCAGCGCGCCGACCAGGCCCCACAGGAGCCATTCGGCGATCTGCGCCGGCAGGCGCGGGCCTTTGGCGTACGGGTTGGCGTCCTTGTTCCTGTCCTTGTCCCGCTTCTCTTTCTCCTTCTCCGCATCGCTCTGCGTGCGCTCCCAGCGGCTGACCTCGCGCGTGGGCGTCACCAGCGGATCTTCATAGGCGCGCTGCACGGCCTGGCGGAAGCCCGCGGTATCCGGTGTGCCGCCGAAGATGACTGCAGGGGTATTGGAAGGGTCGTCAGCCGGTACGCCTTCGGGGATGCCTTCATCGTCCGCGTCCGCGTCCGGATCCGCATCTTCGTGGAAACCATCCGGCGTCCCGCAGCTGGGTGCAGGGTCGGACGACTGCGCATGCAGCGCGCCCATCGGCCAGCACAGCACCAGGGCCAGCACCAGCAGTGGTGCTGCCTGCTGCAGGCGTTCGCGCAGGCGCCGGAACGCGATCTCCACGTCCCAGGCTTCCATTTCGGTGCGGCGGTTGAGGTACAGCGCAAAGCCGGCCCCGGCGTAGAACGGGCCGATCAAGGTGGCCGCCAGCCAGAACAGGAAATTCACCCCCAGCTTCGCCCAGGCCGGCATGTCCTGGCGCACCATGTCCCACGCCGCGCGCCAGGAGTCGGAGAGCAGCTCCAGCGGCACGAACAGGAAGATCGCCGCGATGCAGCCGCTGACGATCACCAGCTCGAACACCATGCACATGAACGTGAGCAGCACCGCGTGTCCAAACGTGCCGCCCAGCACCGCGCGGCGGCGCACGCTGCGCTGGCTTGCATCGCTGCCTTCCAGCAGGTTCACCGGCAGCAGCAGCGAGCGGAACGGACTGAAACGGCGCCAGCCCAGGTAGCCCCAGAAGCCGCGCCAGCCCCAGTGGCGCTGCGCACGCAGGGTCTGCAGCGGGCGTGGCTCCTCACCGAACACTCCGCGCGACATCACATACAGCGCGATCCGGTCGGAGACCGGCTTGAGCCACCACATCAGCAGCCAGGCCCAACCGAACGCATCGGCCCACCAGGCCGCGGCGTTGATCAGCGCAAACAGCGGCAGCGACACGCACACCAGCGGCAGCCAGATCGCGCGCGCATGGCGGCGCACCAGCGCCGTGCCCAGTTCCATCGCTTCCCATTCCGTGCGCGCGCGCAGGGTGACGTTGAGCTGGTCAATCCGCATCGCCGGCTCCGCGTCCACCGCGCCACAGCCACACCAGCACCAGTGTCCACAACACGGCGGCCACACTGTACTTGCCCCAGGCGGGGACTTCGGCAATGGACGACCAGAACGCTTCGATGAAGGCCGCCACCAGCAGCATTGCCGCCACGCCCAGGCACAGGCGTGCGCCGATCCGGCCGCCGTCGACCAGCGCGTCGATGCGTCGTCGCCGGCCAGGCGCCAGCAGCTTCATGCCCAGCTGCAGTCCGGCACCGCCGGCGATCACGATCGCGGTCAGTTCGAACGCACCGTGGCCGACCACGAAGCGCCAGAACGGGTCGCCGTGGCCGATGTGCTGCAGGTGCCCGGCCGCCGCACCGATGGTGAGCCCGTTGAACAGCAGCACCAGTACCGTGCCCAGTCCGGCCAGCAGGCCGCTGGCGAAGGTGCGCAGGCCGATGCTGATGTTGTTCATGATGTAGTAGCCGAACATCATCCAGTCGGTGCCGCTGTCGCGGCCCAGGTGTGGTGATGAAGGGTCGTACATGCGTTCCATGGAGGCGATCTGGGCGTTGTCCATCAACAGGTGGACCAGTTCCGGGTGCCACTGCAGCAGTGCGAAGCTGCCCACCAGTGGCACCACGAACAACGCGGTGGCCACCCACATGCTGCGCGCCTGGCTGCGCACCAGCTGCGGGAAATCGGCCAGCAGGAATTCCAGCGCACGCCGCCAGCGCGGTCGCGGGGTGCGGTAGAGCACGCCGTGGCCCTGTTGCATCAACAGTTGCAGGCGTGCCACCAGCTGCGGGCTGTAGCCGCGCCGGCGCGCAAGCGCCAGCTGCTGGCACAGGCGGCGGTAGCGCTGCGGAAAGTCTTCGTCGTTGAGCGTGGTCGGGTCCAGCGTGTTGCGCGCGTGTCGCGCACGGTCGCCACGCAGCGCGAACCAGCGCTCCAATGCCTGCCATTCGGCCTGGTACCGGGCGACGAACTGTTCCTGCCTCATCGGCGCCCCAGCAGCCAGTTGGCCATGGCATACAGGCGCAGCACCCCGACCTGGCCCTGGCCACCGCTGATCGGTGCGGCCACCGCGGCCAGCTCCTGCTGGCGCGGCCCGGACAGGCGCGGCGCGCGTTCGGCAAAGGCGATGATGGCGGCCTGTTCGGCCGGCTGCAGCGGCTGCGGCGGGGCCAGCACGGTGTCGATGGCTACGCTGCCGGAGAGCGGGCGCGCGCTGTCGTGCACCACCACGGTGCCGGCTACCAGGTCGCCGAGGCGGCGTCCGTTGCGGTCGAACAGGCTCGACAGCAGGCCCAGCGCATAGGCGAACGGCAGCATGTCCACGGTGCGCAGCAGGTTGCGGGTGATGGCCGCCATCCAGCCGATCGGCGCGCCGTCCTGGGCCACCACGCGCAGCCCCAGCACGCGTTTGCCTACGGTGCGGCCCCAGAGGGCTTCCTGCACGATGGTGTAGGCCCACATCAGCAGGAACATCAGGCCCAGGTACAGGCCCTGGCCAAATTCGCCCAGCACGGTGAGCGGAATGCTGAGCAGCATCAGGGCTGCCACACGGATGACGAAGTCGACCGCCCAGGCCAGCGCGCGCGGCACCGGGCCGGCGGCGGGCAGGTGCAGGGGCACGCCTTCGGGCGTGATCACTTCACGGTAGGTATCCAGCATGGGCGCGCTCATGCGCACACGTCACTCCGGACGGCTGCCAACGGCATGCGGTTCTCGACGGCTTCCTGGGTCGGGTGTCGACTGTACCGCGCGGCGCTCACATTCCCAAATACTTGTCCTTCAAGCGCACGTAGTGGTCGGCCGAATAGTGCAGCGACTCGATCTCCTGGGCGCTGAGGGTACGCACGGGCCGCGCTGGGTTACCCACCCACAGCTCGCCTTCGCCGACCACCTTGCCTGGCCCGATCACCGCACCCGCCCCGACAAAGCTGTGTCGGCTGACCGTGGCCCCGTCCAGGATGCAGGCGCCCATGCCGATCAGGCTGTACTCGCCGATGGTGCAGGCATGGATGATGGTGCCATGCCCGACGGTGACGCCTTCGCCGATCAGGGTCGGGTAGCCGCCCTTGTTGTACGGGCTGTGGTGGCTGACATGGATGATGGTGCCGTCCTGGATGTTGCTGCGCGCGCCGATCCGCACATGGTTGACGTCGCCGCGGATCACCGTGCCAGGCCACACCGAGACGTCGTCGCCCAGCACCACGTCACCGATGATGGTGCACGCCGGATCGATGTAGGCGCGCTCGCCAACGACAGGGAAGGTGTCAAGAAAAGGACGAAGAGAAGACATGCAGGAAAATCCGGGTAGAGCCACGCCCTGCGTGGCTGAAGCAATCAATCAGGCAACGCGGCTACGCCGCGCACGTTCCAGATGCACCAGCAGCAGCGAAATCGCGGCCGGGGTCATGCCCGGAATCCGCTGTGCCTGCCCGATGGTCTGCGGGCGTACCCGCTCGAGCTTCTGCTGCACTTCGGCCGACAACCCGCGCACGCCGGCGTAATCGAACCCCGGGTCGATGGCGGTGTTCTCATGGCGCTGCTGGCGCTCGATCTCGCCGCGCTGGCGGTCCAGGTAACCGGCGTACTTCACGCCGATCTCCACCTGCTCGGCCACCTTCGCATCGTCCACGCCCGGTCCCAGCGAGGGCACCTGCATCAGCTTGGCGTAGTCCAGCTCCGGGCGCTTGATCAGGTCCAGCACATTGGATTCGCGGCTCACCGCCACGCCCAGTGTCGCTTCCACTTCACGACCCAGCGCGTTGGCCGGCGTTGCCCACAGCGCACGCAGGCGCGCGGACTCGTTCGCCACCGCCTCCTGCTTGGCCTGGAACGCGGCCCAGCGGCGCTCGCCGACCACGCCCAGCTCGCGACCGATCCCGGTCAGGCGCACGTCGGCGTTGTCCTCGCGCAGCTGCAGCCGGTACTCGGCGCGGCTGGTGAACATGCGGTACGGCTCGGTGGTGCCGTGGGTGATCAGGTCATCGACCAGCACGCCCAGGTAGGCTTCGTCGCGCCGCGGGCACCAGCCCGCCTCGTCGCGCACATGGCGTGCAGCATTCAGCCCGGCCAGCAGCCCCTGTGCGGCGGCTTCCTCATAGCCGGTGGTGCCGTTGATCTGCCCGGCGAAGAACAGCCCCGACACCGCCTTGGTTTCCAGCGTGTTGTTCAGTCCGCGCGGGTCGAAGAAGTCGTACTCGATGGCGTAGCCCGGGCGGGTGATGTGTGCGTTCTCGAACCCGCGGATGCTGCGCACCAGCGCCAGCTGCACGTCGAACGGCAGCGAGGTGGAAATGCCGTTGGGGTAGATCTCGACCACGTCCAGCCCTTCGGGCTCTACGAAGATCTGATGGCTCGCCTTCTCGGCGAAGCGCACCACCTTGTCTTCGATCGACGGGCAGTAGCGCGGGCCGATGCCTTCGATCTGCCCGCTGTACAGCGGCGAGCGGTGCAGCGCGCTGCGGATGATCTCGTGGGTGTGCTCGCTGGTGTGGGTGATCCAGCAGCTCACCTGCTGCGGGTGCTCGTCCACGCTGCCCAGGAACGACATCACCGGGCGCGGATCGTCGCCCGGCTGTTCTTCCATCACGCTGTAATCCAGCGAGCGACCATCGATGCGCGGCGGTGTGCCGGTCTTGAGCCGGTCGATCGCGAACGGGCGCTCGCGCAGGCGCGCGGCCAGGGTGGTGGCCGGCGGGTCACCCATGCGGCCGGCCGCATACTGGGTCTGGCCGACATGGATCTTGCCGGCCAGGAAGGTGCCGGCGGTCAGCACCACCGCCGGTGCGTTGAACTGCAGCCCGGTCTGGGTGATGACCCCGCGCACGGCATCGCCTTCAATCACCAGGTCGTCCACCGCGGCCTGGAACACGGTCAGGTTCGGCTGCGCCTCGACCATGCCGCGGATGGCCATGCGGTACAGGTTGCGGTCGGCCTGGCAACGGGTGGCGCGCACGGCAGGGCCCTTGGAGGCGTTGAGCGTGCGCCACTGGATGCCAGCACGGTCTGCGGCATGCGCCATGGCGCCGCCGAGCGCGTCGATCTCCTTGACCAGATGGCCCTTGCCGATCCCGCCGATGGCCGGGTTGCAGCTCATCGCGCCGATGGTTTCCACGTTGTGGGTCAGCAGCAGGGTGCGTACGCCACTGCGGGCAGCCGCCAGCGCGGCTTCGGTGCCGGCATGGCCGCCGCCGATCACGATGACGTCGTAGCCGTAGAAAGAATCGGTCATGGGGGTGCTCGGAGCGGGGGCGGAACGGCCCGTATCAGCCCTGGGGCAGGGCGCGGGAGACAATTTTAGCGCCGTTCGGGGCGTTTCCCTGAATGGGGGCATGCAAAAAAAAATGCAACTGGCCCTCAAGTTGGCACGTTATCTGCAGATAACCCAATAGCACCCAGGATGGCAGGCGCCGTCAGGCGCTACGGATCGGAATTGGAACAGGGGCTGATCCATGCGCATCCCGGGGAAGCAGAGGGGCCGGCAGTCGGGGGACTGTCGGCCCTGTTTTTTTGCCTCACACCAAGCCAGTAAACAAAAGGCCCCGCCATTGGCGGGGCCTTCTGCTTTGTAGGTGCCGACATCCGACAGGGCCGGAACAGGGGGGATCCAGATGTTCCTGTCGGATATCGACGTAGAGCTCAATGTGACGCCCCTCGTCGCTTTTGTCACTTTTCGACCGAGGCCGTCACTGCCCGCTTAGATTGGACCGGCAGGCAGGTGAAAAGCAAGCGATCTTCAGTTCTCTTGTGTGCGCTGGTTCAACTTATTCATGTTCCGCCACGGCGAACCGTTGCTCCGCTGCGGCGGCGGGGTCGGCCGGGACTGCGGCACGCTGACCGGACGCTGCTGCTGGACCTGCTGCGGCGGACGGTCTGGACGCTGCGGACGACCCACGGAGTCCATGTTCCGCCACGGCGAGCCGCCGTTGTTCGGCGGGCGCGGGCGGTCCGGTGGACGTACCTGGCCACCATTGCCGTTGCCGGGACGCGGCGGCGGGCGATGATGGTGCGGCGGGCGGTAGTTCGGGTACGGGCGGTAGATCGGGTAATTGGAGTAACCACCGTAGCCGCCATAGCCGTAGTAGCCGCCACCACCGTAGTAGCCACTGCCATAGCCGTACGGATAGCCGGCCGGGTAGCGGTACTCCACCGACGGCGCGCCGTGGTAGTAGCCACTGCCACCACCACCACCACCACCGCCGCCCACGTAGTCGTAGGTCGCGCAACCGGACAGGGCCAGTAACAGGCCGCCGGCGAACATCAGGCGCATCTTCATGATTCGGGTCCCCCCAAGGGTAGGTGTCCAGCTTCGGGCCGGGGCATTGAATCGGCCCTTAACTCTGGCCAGTGTGGATGAACCGTTGCCGTTTCATCCGTTAATCTTGTGTCATGACCGATTCATCCTTGCCCTGCGCCGATGACCTGTTGGCCGCCGCCGCGCGGATCGCACCGCACGCCAGCGTGACCCCGGTGCTGCAATCGCGCGCGCTCGACGCGCTGAGCGGCGCGCAGTTGGCGTTCAAGGCCGAACACCTGCAGCGCGGCGGTGCCTTCAAGTTCCGTGGCGCCTGCAACGCGGTATGGGCCCTGCCCGGGGCGGTCGCCGAACGCGGGGTGGTCACCCATTCCTCCGGCAACCACGGTGCCGCGCTGGCACTGGCCGCGCGCACCCGCGGCATCGCCTGCCACGTAGTGGTGCCCGACGGCGCGGTGGCGGCCAAGCTGGCCAATATCGAACGCCACGGCGCCACCCTGTGGCGCTGCGCGCCCAGCATCGCGGCGCGCGAGGCGATGTGTGCCCAGGTTGAGGCCGACACCGGCGCCACGCTGGTGCACCCCTATACCAACGCGCGGGTGATTGCCGGGCAGGGCACCGCGGCACTGGAACTGATCGGCAGCCACGGGCCCTTCGACACCCTGGTGGTGCCGGTCGGCGGTGGCGGCTTGGCGGCGGGCACCCGGCTGGCACTGCAGGCAGCGGCGCCCAACGCCCGACTGGTGCTGGCCGAACCGGCCGGCGCGGCCGATACCGCACGCTCGCTGGCCGCGGGCGCGCTGCGCCTGGACTTCACTCCCGACACTATCTGCGACGGCTTGCGCGGCACCCTGGGTGCGCCCAACTTCGCGCTGCTGCATGGCGCGGCCGAGGTGATCGTGGTGGATGACGCGGCCACCGTGGCGGCCATGCGCCTGCTCTGGCAGGTGCTCAAGCAGGTGGTGGAACCTTCTTCGGCCATTGCCCTGGCCGCGATCCTGTCCGAGCCGGCGCGCTTCGCCGGTCAGCGGGTCGGCGTTGTGCTGTCTGGCGGCAATGTGGACCTGGACGCGCTGCCATGGGCGCTGGCATGACCCGGCGCCACCGGATCGGGCTGGCCGGCTGGCTGTGGCGGTTGTGCCTGCTGCTGGCGGCGTGGTTGTTGTGCGTGACCGCGTGGATCGTCTGGGTCGGTGAGCGCGACCAGGCCGCCAAGGCCGACGCGATCATCGTCCTGGGCGCTGCCGCGTACGACGCCAAGCCCTCGCCGGTGTTCGAAGAGCGCATCCGGCATGGCCTGGACCTGTACCACCAGGGCTATGCGCCGCTGCTGATCTTCACCGGCGGCTATGGCGGCACCGGAGCGCGCTTTTCCGAATCGCAGGTGGCGCGTCGCTACGCGCTCAAGCAGGGCGTGCCGGAAAACGCGATCCTGATCGAAACCGCCTCGCGCACCACCCGGCAGAATCTGGTGGAAGCGCAGCGGCTGATGGAGAAGCGCAAACTGCACCGGGTGATCATCGTGAGCGACCCGCTGCACATGGCGCGCGCGCTGCGCCTCGCGCATGAACTGAGGATCGATGCGCTGGCCTCGTCAACGCCGAGCACGCGGTTCCGCAGTTTTCATACCAGCTGGAAGTTCCTTGCGCAGGAAATCTATTTCTTCCACCGCGACATGATCTCGACCGGCGCCTGATCAGGTCGTCCGGCGCCGGATCGGAATCGCCGACAACGGTACCGTGGCCACGTCGTGTCCGTGCTCGCGGATCGGTGCGCCGGCTTCCGGTGCCCAGGCGTGTGCGTAGATGACTTCCCAGCTGCTTGGCAAAGTGCCGTCTTCGCGACGCAGCGGTTCGTACGCCGCACGTGCTGCGGCGAAGCGACCCCGTCCGGTCAGGGTATGGCGGCGGTCCTGGCGCGCGTTGGTGGCACCGATCGCGCGCAGCTCGCGCATCAACGCGTCCATATCCTTGTAGGTCAGCGTGAACAGGTCGCGGTCCAGCACCGGGTCGCGGAAACCGGACATCATCAGTGCATCACCAAACTGCGCGATCGGCGGGAAGCGGCTCACATGCGGCGTATCGTCGGCACTGGCGAAGGCGTCGCGCAGCTCGATCAGCGTTTCCGGCCCGAACGTGGAACACACCAGCAGCCCGCCCGGCTTGAGTGCGCGACGGAATCCCGCGAACACTGCAGGCAGGTCATCCACCCACTGCAGGCACAGATTGCTGTAGATCACATCCACGCTCTGGTCCAGCAGCGGCAATGTGCGTGCGTCGCCGCACACGCGTGCGAACGGCTTCCACCAGCCGGCCTGCTTTTTCGACTCGTGCAGCATCGGCAAGGCCATGTCCAGCGCGATCACCTGCGCCTTCGGCCAGCGCTTCTTCATCGCTGCGCTCGCATGCCCGGTGCCGCTGCCAACATCCAGTACCACGTCCGGCTGCCGCGCTTCCAGGTAATCCAGCGACTCGAGCAGGCGCTTTTCCACCTCGCGCTGCAGGGCGGCGGCGGCGTCGTAACTGCTGGCGGCACGCGAGAACGCGCGGCGGACATGCTGGGGATCGAAGTCGGTGGTCATGCAAGGCTCACTGCGGAAAACTACTGCGGAAAACGGGAAAGAAAGTACGCGTCAGAACGTGCCGGGATAGGCGCCGCCGTCGATCAGCAGGTTCTGCCCGGTGATGTAGCCGGCCTGCGCACTGCACAGGAACGCGCAGGCCGCGCCGAATTCGTCGGCCTTGCCGAACCGGCCGGCGGGAATATGGGTGCGCTTGCGCTCGGCGATCTGCCCGGCATCGACGCCCTGCTGCTGGGCCATGTAGGCAAAGTTGCCGCGCAGGCGGTCGGTGTCGAACTGGCCCGGCAACAGGTTGTTGAGGGTGACATTGTTGGCCACGGTGCGGCGGGCCAGCCCGGCCACGAAGCCGGTCAGGCCCGAGCGCGCGCCGTTGGACAGCGCCAGGATGTCGATCGGTGCCTTCACCGACGACGAGGTGATGTTGACCACGCGACCGAAGCCGCGCTCGATCATGCCGTCCACGGTGGCGCGGATCAGCGCGATCGGGGCCAGCATGTTCGCGTCCAGCGCGGCGATCCAGTCCTCGCGTTCGAACTGGCGGAAGTCGCCGGCAGGCGGGCCGCCGGCGTTGGTGACCAGGATGTCCACCTGCGGGCAGGCGGCCAGCGCGGCGGCGCGGCCGGCTTCGGTGGTGACGTCGGCGACCACGGTGACCACCTGGCCGGCGCCGGCCAGCGCCCGCAGTTCTACGCCCGCTTGTTCCAGTGCCTGTTCACCGCGTGCGGCGATCACCACGTTCACCCCTTCGCGCGCCAATGCACGGGCGCAGCCCAGGCCCAGCCCCTTGCTTGCGGCGCAGACGAGGGCCCAGCGGCCGGCAATTCCAAGGTCCATGCGTCAGTTCCGTGAAGGAGGGAGGGCGGCTACAAAGTGCTGCAACTGCGCGGCCACGTCGTCGGTGTGGCCCAGGAACGGTGCGTGGCCGCCATGGGCGACTACATGCACGCTGGAACGCGGTGCCAGCGCTGCAGCGGCCTGCATGCCGCGCGCCGACACCAGCCGGTCGCGCTGGCCGGCCAGCCAGAGACTGGGAACAGGCAATGCGGGCAGCGCCCCGCGCAGGTCGGTGCTCTCGAGCAGGCGCAGGCCTTCCTGCAGGGCGCGCGGTGCCGGTTCGCCACGTTCCACCAGCATGGCACGCAGGCTGCGCAGTTCCTGGCGGGCGTGCTCGGAGCCCATCGCATCCAAGGCCAGGAAGCGCTCCAGCGTGCCACGGTAATCGGTGGCAAGGTCCTGCCCGAACTGTTCGAACACGGCCGGTTCCACCGCGTGCGGCCAGTCCTCGCCACGTACGAAGCGCGGTGTGGCGGCGATCATCGCCAGACCGCGCACCTTGGGCACGGTAGCCGCGGCGTGCAGTGCGAACAGACCGCCCAACGACCAGCCGCACCACACGGCCGGCGGGGTGGCGGCGGCAATCGCATTGACCACGAAGGGCAGGCGCAGCGGCGTGCCATCCTCGCGGCTGTGGCCATGGCCGGGCAGGTCTACCCGATGCAGCTCGAACTGTGCGGCGAGGCGCTCCACCAGCGGCGCGAACACGCCGCCATGCAGGGCCCAGCCGTGGATCAGCACCAGCGCCGGCCCGCTGCCGGTCACTTCGATATGCAGGCTCACCGGTACCGCCCCTGCATCACGCGCTCAGTGCATCCAGTGACTGCTGGCGCAGCACGTGGTCGCGCGCGTGCGCGATCGCATCGGTCAAGGCGCGGACTTCCGGCACGGTGTGCAGCGCGGACAGGGTCACGCGCAGGCGTGCCTTGCCCTCGGGCACGGTCGGCGGACGGATTGCGCTGACCAGGAAACCGGCTGCTTCCAGCGCGGCCGAAAGCGCCATCACGGTCGACTCCGCGCCGCACAACAGCGGCTGGATCGGCGTGTCCGACGGCATCAGCTCAAGCCCGTGCTGGCGCGCGCCGGCACGGAACACGCCGACCAGTTCCGCCAGCTTTTCGCGGCGCCAGTCGTCGCGGCGGGCAAGCTTCACCGCCGCCAGTGCGGCAGCGGCCTGCGCCGGCGGCACGGCGGTGGTGTAGATGTAGGGTCGCGCGGTTTCGGCCAGGTGCTGGATCAGCGCGTCGTCGCCGACCACCACCGCACCACTGCCACCCAGCGCCTTGCCGAGCGTGACCAGCTGCAGCGGCACGTCGGCCACGCCCAGCCCGGCCTCGGCCACGCAGCCCCGGCCATGTTCGCCAACCACGCCCACGCCGTGCGCGTCGTCGACATACAGCAATGCCTGCTGCATGCGCGCCACCAGCGACAGCGAGCGCAGTGGGGCGATATCGCCGTCCATGCTGAAGACGCCGTCGGTGACCAGCATCGCCGCGCCTTCGGCCGCGTGCTTGAGCTGGCGCAGCGCGCCTTCGGTGTCCAGGTGCGGGTAGCGGCGCAGGCGGCAACCGGCCAGGCGCGTGGCATCGAGCAGGCTGGCGTGGTTGAGCCGGTCCTGCACGCACACATCGTCTTCTTCGGTCAGCAGCGCCTGCTGCACGGCCAGGTTGGCGGCAAAGCCGCTGCCGAACA
The DNA here is from genome assembly GCF_963519125.1 of uncultured Stenotrophomonas sp. GTDB lineage: Bacteria > Pseudomonadota > Gammaproteobacteria > Xanthomonadales > Xanthomonadaceae > Stenotrophomonas. Next base: position 196,710 of record NZ_CAUQLJ010000001.1, read on the forward strand.
GCAGCGCGCGCGGGTAGCCCAGCCAGTCGGCCACTTCCTGTTCCAGGGCCTCGTGCAGCGCATGGTGGCCGCAGATCAGGTGCGAGGCGGTGGCGCCGGCGCCTTCGCGCGCGGCGGCGTCCTGCAGGGCACTGACCACGCCGAACTGCTGGGACAGGCCCAGGTAGTCGTTGCTGCAGAAGCCAGTAAGCCACTGGCCATTGAGTTCCAGACGCACGCCATCCCGGCGGGTCACGGTGCGGCGCACGCGGATCCGACCCTGCGCATCGCGAAGCTTGCGCTGGGACTGAATACGGTCGTGCAGGTCAGGACGGGCCATGGTCGTCATGTCTCATGGGCGGGCAGGGGAGCTAGCGTACCCGGTTGCCGGGCGTTGCGCTGCACCGCCCGGGGCGGGGCTCAGGCCGCCTGTCCGCAACCGCCGTCACAGGTGATCTCGGCATGCACGGTGCCCGGGTGGTCGTGCCCGGCCGCGTCGACCTGTACCGCCATCGGGCGGAGTCCCAACCGGCTGAACAGGGCCAGGTCGCGCTCGGTGTCCGGGTTGCCGGTGGTCAGCAGTTTCTCACCGTAGAAGATGGAGTTGGCCCCGGCCAGGAAGCACAGCGCCTGCAGTTCGTCGCTCATCGCCTCGCGCCCGGCCGAGAGCCGCACCATGGACTGGGGCATGGTGATGCGGGCGACCGCGATCATGCGTACGAACTCGAATGGGTCCAGCTCGGCGCTGCCGTGCAGCGGCGTGCCCGCGACCTGCACCAGCCGGTTGATCGGCACCGAATCGGGGTGGGCCGGCAGGTTGGCCAGCGCCAGCAGCAGCCCGGCGCGGTGCGCGCGGGTTTCGCCCATGCCGACGATGCCGCCGCAGCAGGTCTTCAGCCCGGCCTGGCGCACGTGCTCCAGCGTGTCCAACCGGTCCTGGTACTGGCGGGTATGGATGATCGAGTCGTAGTAGTCCGGCGCGGTGTCCAGGTTGTGGTTGTAGTAGTCCAGCCCGGCCTCGCGCAGCGCAGCGGCCTGCTGGCCGTCGAGCATGCCGAGCGTGGCGCAGGTTTCCAGTCCGAGCGCCTTCACCTCGCGGATCATCGCCGCCACCTTCGGAATGTCGCGGTCCTTGGGCGAACGCCAGGCCGCACCCATGCAGAACCGCGACGCGCCCGCCGCCTTGGCCTGTCGGGCCTTGGCGACCACCTCGTCGGTGGCCATCAGCTTCTGCGCGCTCACCCCGGTGTCATAGCGCTGTGCCTGCGGGCAGTACGCACAGTCCTCCGGGCAGCCCCCGGTCTTTACCGAGAGCAGCGTGGAGACCTGCACCTCGGCCGGGTCGAACGCCTCCCGGTGCACGCCCGCGGCCCGAAAGAGCAGCTCCGGGAGGGGCAGCTCAAATAGCGCCAGCAGCTCCTCGGGGTGCCAGTCGTGGCGGATGACAGAAGCCATGGGAGTGTCCTGACAGATTGCGGAAGCGAGGGGCGGCAGTCTGGTGAGGTTGGAGGAGGCTGTCAACCATATGGATCTACGCAAAGTTTACGATGCCCTGGGATGGCTGGGCCGACAGGTGCTTCCTCTGCGCTGCCTGGTGTGCGCCGATCCCGGTCACGAGGGGTTGGATCTGTGTTTCCCCTGCTACGCCGCGCTGCCGTGGAATGACCATGCATGTCCGTTGTGCGCGCTGCCTCTGCCGCCAGACGAGCCTGCCACCGCCTGCGGGGCATGCTTGCGTCAGCCGCCACGGCAGGTCGGCGCGGCGGCAACTTTCATCTATGCCGCGCCGATCGACCGGCTGGTCCTGCGTTTCAAGTTTCACCAGGACTTGGCCGCCGGGCGGCTGCTGTCGCAGTTGATGCTGCAGGCGGTGCCGGAGTTCGCGTTGGACCCGTTAATGCCGATGCCGCTGCACCGGCGGCGGCTGCGCGAGCGCGGTTACGACCAGGCCCGGGAGCTGGCCCGGCCGTTGGCGCGTGAACTGGGCGTGCCGCTGTGGTCGGGGCTGTGCCGCAGCCGGGCCACCGTGGCGCAGTCGACGCTGGATGCGGAGGCCCGCCGCCAGAACCTGCGCGGGGCCTTCGCTGTAAAGGCCACCCCGCCGCCCCGGCTGACGCTGATCGACGATGTGATGACCACCGGCGCCACCCTGGATCCGGCCATGCGCGCGTTGAAGCGGTCAGGGATGGAGCAGGCCACCTTGTGGGTGTGCGCCCGGGCGCCTTGACGCCTTGTCGCGGCGCGCAAGCAGGCCTAGCATCGCGCTTGACCTCCTTCACAGGAACACCGTCATGAGCCAGGCCTCGGATCTGCGCGGTACCTCGTTGTTGTCGCTGGTGGGCCGCAGCTGGTGGGTCCTGCTGCTGTATGGGCTGGTGGCCATCGGTTTCGGCGTGCTCGCGGTGATGCGGCCGCTGTCGGCGGCGGCAGGACTGGCCTGGGCCATCGGCGTCATGGCGTTGATAGAGGGCCTGATCAGTCTGTTCGCGGTGTTTGGCGGCAACAGCGGCGCGCCGCGCGGCTGGGCGTTGGTCTATGCACTGGCGTCCATCGGATTCGGTGCGCTGGCAGTGATCAATCCGCTGGTGACCGCCAAGGTGCTGGTGCTGCTGCTGTCGATCTGGCTGGTCATGGCTGGCGTCTATCGCATCGTTTACGCGATCCGGGTGCGCAAGCAGATCGAAGGTGAGTGGCTGCTCATCGTCAGCGGCCTGCTGGCGATCGTGCTCGGGGGCATGATGTTCGCCAACCCGCTGGGCGGGGTGGCGGTGACCACCTTGTGGATCGGCATCGGCAGCCTGTTGTACGGCTTCCTGCAGATCGCGGTGGCGTTCCGCTTGCGGAAGCTGCGCTGAGGCCTCCGCAGCGGCGTCAGCGGAACCGCGCCTCGATCTCTTCCAGCGTTTTGCCCTTGGTTTCCGGCAGCAGGAACGCGGCCACCAGGAAGTACACCAAGGTACAGCCGGCCCAGAAGAAGAACATGCTGGCGTAGCCGTGGTGGCCCACCGTGGGCAGGAAGATCGCGGCGATCACGGTGGACACGAACTGGTTGATCAGCAGTGCGATGCTCATGCCGTTGGAACGGATGCGGGTGGGCATCAGCTCGGACAGTGCCAGCCACACGCAGACACCAGGGCCGACCGCGAAGAAGGCCACGAACAGCAGGATGCAGCCGGCCACCATCCAGCCATGGGTCGGCGACGGCACCGGGCCGATCACCGCGCGCTCGATCACCAGCGGCGCGCTTGCAGCGGCAGCCGGGTCCGGGAACGGATTGAGGTGGAGGCGGCGGAAGAACGCACCGATCACGCTGTCAGCTGAGACGGCGTCTTCGCGGCGGATCTGCAACGTGGTGTCGATCGGGTTGTCGCTGCGCAGCGAGCGCACGTTGCTGAAGCCGCCGTAGGCATAGGACACCGTGAGCTGCAGCGGCTGCCCGTCGGCCTTGCCGTCGAGGCGGCGCCACTGCGCATCGTCCATCGGCAGCGCGAGCGAGTCGCCCACCAGCTGCTGCTGCAGCGTGGCGTGGACATCCAACCGGCCATGTTCGCTGCGCACGAAGAGCAGGGCCGCGCACAACAGGGCAACGGTGATACCGCCCGTACCCAGCATCAGCAGGAACTTGCGGCCCTTGCGGTCCACCAGCACCAGCGCAACCACGGTCATCAGCGCATTGAGCAGCTTGATCGAGACATCGGCCCAGTTGGCCACCGCGCCCGGCAGGCCGGCCTGGTGAAGGATGTTCACCGCATACGCCAGCACCGAATTGATGCCGGTGGCCTGGGTGAAGGCCAACACCAGGCAGGCCAGCACGAACGGCCACACGTAGCGACGGCTCAGCAGCGGGTCGCGTTTGGCGGGCGTGCCGTCACTTGTCGGTGCATCGGGGGCCTGCATGCGTGCCAGCGTGGCTTCCACCTCGTCCGGCGCCACGGTGCGCTGCAGTGCGCGGCGGGCCTTGTCGATACGCCCGCGCCGCACCAGCCAGCGCGGCGACTCACTGATCAGCAGCGCGCCGCCGGTGAACACCAGCCCCGGCAGCAGGCAGCTCCAGAAGATGGTGCGCCAGGCATGGTCCTTCACCGCGAACAGCAGGCGCTGCTGCTCTTCACCGGGCAGGTGCGCCACCGCCGCCGTGGCCACGTCCACGCTGTGCGCGTGATACAGGCCGATCACCGCGGCCAGCACCAGGCCGATGGTGAGCAGCAGCTGGAACATCGCCGCGCCGCGTCCACGTCGTTCCGGGCTGAGCACTTCGGCCAGGTACAGCGGCACCACGACGCCGATCAGGCCACCGCTGATGCCCTGCAACAGCCGCCCCATCAACAGCGGGCCGTAGCCTTCGGAGAGCGCCATCACCGGAATGCTGGCGGTGAACAACAGCCCGGCCAGCACCATTGCCCCGCGCCGCCCGATCAGGTCGGCTACCGCACCGGCAAACAGCGACGACAGCACGCTGCCCAGCAGTACCGCGGCCACCACGAAGCCGAGCTGCTGGGTGGTGAGCTGCCAGCTGGCGGTGGCGGTGGCCTCCAGGTAGGGCAGGGCGCCGGCGATGATGCCGATGTCGATGCCGTAGAGCAGTCCGCCCATGCCGCCGATGAACAATAGATAGCGCACCGGCCAACGCGGTGCGTTGGCGGCAGCGGGCACGGGCATGGCGGCGGAAACGTCGTTCATGGTGCGGTCCTGTCCAGGTTTCAAGCGCGCCGTGTGCGGCGCGGACTCACTCAGTCGATCGCGATGGTCTCGCCTTCCACCACGACCTGCTGCACGCGCAGGTCGTGGTCGAGCACCACCAGGTCGGCCCAGGCGCCCGGTTGCAGGCGGCCCCGTTCTTCCAGGCCCAGATAGTCGGCCGGGAAGCGTGAAACACGGTCGGAGGCGTCATCCAGCGCCAGTCCCAGCGCAACCAGGTTGCGCAGCGCCTGGTCCATGGTCAGTGCGCTGCCGGCCAGCGAACCGCTTTCCAGGCGCACGCAACCCAGGCACTTGTGCACCCGCTGCACGCCCAGCGCGTACTCGCCATCGGGCATGCCGGTGGCGGCGGTGGCGTCGGTCACGCAGTACAGGCGCGGAATCGCCCGCAATGCGGTGCGGATCGCGCCGGGATGGACGTGCTGCAGGTCGGGAATCAGTTCGGCGTACTGCGCATGCGCCAGTGCCGCCGTAGCGATGCCGGGGTGGTAGTGGTCCACGCCGGTCATGCCGTTGAACAGGTGGGTGAATCCCGCCGCGCCGGCTTCCAGTGCTGCTACGCCATCGTCGTAGCTGCCTGCGCTGTGGCCGAGCTGCACGCGGATGCCCAGCGCGCCCAAGGCGGGAATCAAGGCCAGGTGCTGGCCGATCTCCGGCGCCATGGTCAGCACCTTGATCGGCGCGATGGCGTGCAGGCGGCGCACGTCTTCAAGCGTGGCTTCCACCACCAGCGGTGGCTGCGCGCCCAGCCGTTCGGCGCTGATGAAGGGGCCTTCCAGATGCACGCCGAGCACGCGGGCGGTGCCCGGCGTGCGCTGGGCGATCGCGCCCGCCAACCCCTGCAGCGCCCGCGCGATGTCGTCCGCCTCGGCGGTCATGGTGGTGCCCAGCAGCGCGGTGGTGCCATGCCGCGCATGCGCGCGCGCCACGGTGACCGCGGTGTCGCCGCCCTGCATGATGTCCACCCCGGCACCGCCATGCACATGCAGGTCGATGAAGCCCGGCAGGATGAACGGCACTTCGTCGTCGCCGCGCGGGTCGGCGTGGTCGCTGCGGATCGCAACAATGCGCTGGTCGAAGTGGATGTCGCCGCGTACCCACCCGGACGGGGTCAGTACGCGGCCATGCAGGATGGCGGCAGGGTTCACGGCGGAGACTCGGCGATGATCACTTCGATGCCCAGCTTCTGCAGCCCGTCCAGGTAGTCCGGGTCGATGCTGGCGTCGGTGATGATGGTATGGACCTGATCGAGGCGGGCGATGCGGTGCAGGCTGACGTGGCCGAACTTGGACGCGTCGGTCAGCACCACCACGCGGCGCGCGCGTTCCACCATGCGGTGGTTGAGGCGGGCTTCGGCCTCGTGGTGGGTGGTGAGCCCGAACTGCAGGTCCAGGCCATCCACGCCCAGGAACAGGGTGTCGAAGCTGTAGGTGTTGAGACTGGCTTCGGCCTGGCTGCCCTGCAGTGACAGTGACTGCTTGCGCAGCAGCCCGCCGGTGAGCAGCAGCTCCACGCCCGGTGCATTGGCCAGCTCCCAGGCGATGTTCAGGCCGTTGGTCATGACCGTCACGTCCTGGTGTTCGCGCAGGTGGCGGGCCAGGGTCATGGTGGTGGAACCGGAATCGATGATGATGTTGTCGCCGGCCCGCACCAGCCGCGCGGCGTGCGCACCGATGCTGTCCTTCAGCGGCAGGTTCAGCGTGTCCTTCTGGTGGATGTCCTGTTCCAGCGGCGGCTTGCGCACCAGCGTGGCACCGCCGTGGGTACGCGTGGCCAGCCCCTGCGACTCGATGTGGGTCAGGTCGGCGCGGATGGTCACGGCCGACACGCCGAAACGGTCCACCAGTTCGCTGACCTGCACGTTGCCATGGTCGACCAGCAGTTGCAGGATCTGCTGGCGGCGCTGCCGTGTGTTTCGCATGGAGGCGATTCCGTTCGGAAGGAAAGCCGAAGCTTACCGTTCCGAAACCTCTGCGGCATAAAAACTTTCGTTATCGGCCACATGCTGATTGCGGGCGCAGGCGCGGGCGTACTCGGCCAGGCGCAGGCCCACCTTGTGCCGGATCAGCGCCAATGGCTCGACGGCCAGCGCGCCGGCCTGCACCGCGCGCAGCTGTTCGGGCAGGAACTGGCTGAGCAGCATCAGCGGCGGCGGCACCCGCGTCAGGTTGTCCACCAGCGTGGCCAACGCCGCCTGCACCGCCGGCTCACCCCAGTAGTAACGGCTGCGGTCGCTCAGCGAGTACGCGCGCAACAGGCGCTGTTCGTGCGCGCTGCCGGTGTAGTAGCTGGCCCAGCTGCCGGGCTTGTCCAGCATGCAGCGCTCCAGCACCTCGATCAGCTGCGATCCCTCGGCGGCGGGCAGCAGCTCGCGTTCGATCATGGCCAGCGCGAACACGGCCTCGCGGAACGCATACGTTGCGGCCGGTCCGACCTTGAGGATGGCGTAATGGTCGCGCACCAGCGCGTGGAGGCCCGCTTCGGTCTGGTAGTCGGTGGAGTGCGCCTCGAACACGATGCGTTGCTGTGTCTCCACGAATGCGGACAGCGCCTGCGCCGCGGCCGGGTCGTAGTAATGCACGCTGCTGTGGTCGAAATCCACGCCGGGTTGAACCACCATTGCGATCACCCGTTCCCAGGCCGGCAGCAGGTCCGGTGCAGCGAACGCGTCGCGATGGATGGCCAGGGTCAGCGCGGCGGCCGTTGGCGTGGTCACCGCCAGCCCGGCGTCCAGCGATGCCTCGCCGCCGGGGACCGGCACTTCGGTGCCGATGACGTAGACCGGTGGCGGCAGGCCGTTTTCGGCGGCGGTGCGTTCGGCGATGCGCGCCAGCTCCGCCGAGCGCGCCGCGACGATGGCGTCCGGCAGCGGGCTCGGGTCGTCGGCGCAGGACATGCTGCAGTCCAGGTGGATCTTGTGGAAACCGGCCGCCACGTACGCAGCGATCAGCGTGCGCGCGTTGGCCATCGCCACCTCGGCAGGCCCCTTCTGCCAGGCATTCGGGCCGAGGTGGTCGCCGCCCAGAATCAGCCGCTCCACCGGGAAATCGTGGCTGCGCGCCAGCTGCAGTACGTAATCGCGGTACTGCGGCGGGGTCATGCCGGTATAGCCGCCGAACTGGTCCACCTGGTTGGAGGTGGCTTCGACCAGCAGCACCGTGTCGTACGTGCGCGCCACGTCCATGGCCGCCAGCAGCACCTGTTCGTTGCTGCAGCACACGCTGTACAGGCCAACAGGCTGGCCCTGGCGATGGGCAGCGATCAACGATTGGACGGCAGACATGGCAGTACTCCTGATGCAGCAGGATGAAGGGGGAGGGAATTTCAGGGCGCGCGATGCTGTTGGCGGGCCAGCAACGCCGCGCCGCGTGCACCGCCGGCGTCGCCGAACACCGGCGGCAGGATTGGCGGCACGCGCACGCCATTGAACAGATACGGTGCGATGGCCGCAGGCAGGTCGCGGTACAGCTGTTCCAGCTTGGACAGTCCGCCGCCCAGCACGATCACGTGCGGGTCGAGCGCCAGGATCAGGCTGGCGAAGCTGTAACCGAGCAGGTCGCGATGGATCGCCAGCGCGTGCAGCGCGGTCGGGTCGCCGGTGTGCGCCAGTTCCACCACCGTGGTGGCGTCGCGGGCCTGGCCGCCGTGGCGCTCGTGGATCATGGCCAGGCCACTGCCGGACACGTAGCGCTCCAGGCAGCCGCGCAGGCCGCAGCCGCAGTCGAGCAACGGCAGGTCGTGGCGAAGTTGCAGGGTGGCGGGCAGGCTCCAGTGGCCCCACTCGCCGGCAATGCCGTTGTTGCCCGCCACCAGCTGCCCGTGCAGGCAGTATCCGCCACCGGCGCCGGTGCCCAGGATCACGCCGAACATGCTGGGATAACCGGCCGCCGCGCCGTCGTGCGCCTCGGACAGCGCAAAACACTGCAGGTCGTTGCCCAGCGCGAGCGGGCGTTGCAGCCGCGCTTCCAGGTCGTGGCCAACCTTCTGGCCACTGAGCGCCGGTACGTTGGCGCTGAGCTGTACACCGCTGTCGCGGTCGCGCACGCCAGGCAGGCCGACGCCCACCGCTGTGGCGCGTGTGCCGAGCGCGGCCTCGGCCTCGTCCACCAGCCGGCCGATGGCCTCGACGAAGGCGGCGTAGTCGTGGGTTGGCGTGGCCACGCGCTGGCGATGGTGGACGGTCAGGTCCGCGTCACAGGCCACCAGTTCGATCTTGGTGCCGCCGATGTCGATGCCGTACCAGCGCTGCAGGGGCATATCGGACTCAGCCATGGTCGTGGATGGTCACGCCCTGGACCACGCGGTTGACCGTCCCGTCGGGGAAGGGGTTGTCCGGGGTCAGGCCGAGCGCGGCCGAACGTTGCAGCGCGAAGCACTGCGCCATCACCAGCCACAGCGGGGCCAGCCACGCGTCGGGCAGGACCGGTGCGTCGAGTACGAAGTCGCCGTCGGCGCTGTCCGCACCGGCTGGGCCGACCGAGATCACCCGTGCGGCAATGCCGTCGCGGCGAAGTTCTTCCAGCAGGTCCTGTTCGTAGCGACGGGCCAGCGGCTGCGCGCTGCGCAGCATCACCACCAGTGTGGTGCCGTTGAGCGTGGATTTGGGACCGTGGCGGAAGCCCAGCGGCGTGTTGGCCAATGCCAACACTCGACCGGCGGTCAGCTCCAGTACCTTCAACGCGGCTTCGCGCGCGGTGGCCTCCAGCGGCCCGCTGCCGAGGTAGATCACCCGCGAGATGTCTCCCTGCGCCAGTGCGGCGACCGGCGCGTCCCACGCGTGCAGCGCCTGGGCTCCGCACTCGGCGAGGCTGTGCAGGCGCGCGGTGCGTTCGGCCCACGGAGCGCGGTCGAACACGCTCAACGCGGCCAGCAGCATGCAGCTCAGGCTGCTGGTCATGGCGAAGGCGCGGTCGCAGCTGGCCGGCGGCATCAACAACGAAAGCGTGTCGCTGCGGCCCTGGCCGCGCTGGGCCAGCGCGCCTTCGGCATTGCAGGTGATGTCCAGGAAGCGCGCCTGGTCCACCTGCGCACGTACCAGCTCCACCACCGCCACACTCTCCGGGCTCGAACCGCTGCGCCCGAACGACACCAGCAGGGTCGGGCGGTCGCGCTGCAGGTACAGCGCCGGGTGGGTCAGCAGGCTGGTGGTGTGGATGGCGCGCACGTCGGCCGGCCACTGCGCGTTGATCTGGTCGGCCACCATCTCGGCAATGAAACCCGAGCTGCCGGCGCCGGTGAAGATTACCCGCTGGTTGGGATCGTTCAGGGCGTCGCCAAGGAAGGCGTCGATCCGTTCGCGAGCGCCGTCGATCACCCCAGCCAACGCCGACCACAGGGCCGGTTGCTGCGCGATTTCTTCAGCGGTGTGCGCGCCACCAAGGCGCTGCCAGGCGGGCAAGTCAGGGAGCAGGGTGACGTCCATTCGCGATTCCTGTTGGGCAACCAAACGATCTTCGTTTTCTTTCGAAATGTCAAATAACGAAAGATATAAATAAGATTGGTTGGTCACAGTTTGCAATCGCAATTTTTGGAAAAGCGCAATCAGAATCGGACGCGACGCGCTACAGCAGGGAAGAATCCGCGCATTCAGTTGGCAGAAAGCAAGTGGTGCTTTGCATCAACTTTCTTTTCAAACAAATTCCTAAGCTTTTTTCTTTGCAATTTATTGACATCTTTCGACAGCCTGCCCCATAGTCGGCCGCACTGGTTTCGGACACCCGCCAACCGCGGGCTTTGGGGGCGAAGTGGTTACCCGTTGTCGACGCACCGTACTGGCCATCGCACTGCTTTCGTCCCTGTCGCTGGCTGCCCTGCCTGCGCTGGCCGCGCCGCTGGGCAATCTCTCTACAGTGCAGGCTGCCCCTGGCAGTGGGGCAACCGCCTGGAACCTCACCACCGACAACGGCATGACCGTGCGCGTGGACCTGCTACGCAACGATCTGCTCCGCGTGCAGGCCAGCCGCACCGGCACGCTGCAACCGGCCGGCGACAAGGCCGCGCCCATCGTGCTGCCGCAGCCCGCCGGCGCAGTGCCGTTCACCCTTGAGGAAGATGCCGCCGAGGTGCGCATCCGCACCGACGCGCTGGTGCTGCACATCCAGCGAAAGCCTCTGCGGCTGGCATTGGACCGCCGCCAGGGTGGCAAGGACGTGCCGCTGTGGCGCGAACTGCAACCGCTGGATATGGACACCGCGCAGAGCGTGCAGGTGCTCAGCAGCCAGCCGGACGAGCAGTTCGTGGGCGGTGGCCAGCAGAACGGCCGGTTCGCCTTCAAGGGACGCGAGCTTGAAGTGTCCTATTCCGGCGGCTGGGAAGAGGGCGACCGCCCCAACCCCGCGCCGATGCTGCTCAGCTCGCGCGGCTGGGGCATGCTGCGCAACACTTGGAGCGATGGCAGCTACGACCTGCGCCAGGCCGACCAGGCCACGCTGCTGCATCGCGAAGACCGCTTCGATGCCTACTACTTCGTCGGCGGCGGGTTGCCCGCGCTGCTGGACCGCTACACCGCGCTGACCGGCCGCGCCGCGCTGCTGCCGCGCTGGGCGTTCTCCTACGGCGACGCCGACTGCTACAACGATGGCGACAACGTCAAAAAGCCCGGCAGCGTCCCCGAGGGCTGGAGCGACGGCCCCACCGGCACCACCCCGGACGTGGTCGACAGCGTGGCAAAGCAGTACCGCGCGCACGACATGCCCGGCGGCTGGATCCTGCCCAACGACGGCTATGGCTGCGGCTACAAGGGCCTGCCGGAAACGGTGAAGGGCCTGGCCGGGTATGGGTTCAAGACCGGGCTGTGGACCGAAAACGGCGTGGACAAGATCGCCTGGGAAGTGGGTACCGCCGGCACGCGTGTGCAGAAGCTGGACGTGGCCTGGACCGGCAAGGGCTACCAGTTCGCGATGGACGCCAACCAGTCCGCCTTCAACGGCATCCTGCACAACTCCGACTCACGGCCGTTCCTGTGGACGGTGATGGGCTGGGCCGGCATCCAGCGCTACGCGGTGGCCTGGACCGGCGACCAGAGCAGCAGCTGGGACTACATCCGATGGCACATTCCCACCCTGGTCGGCTCCGGCCTGTCCGGCATGGCCTACGCCAGTGGTGACGTCGATGCGATCTTCGGCGGCAGCGCCGAAACGTTCACCCGCGACCTGCAGTGGAAGGCGTTCACCCCTGTTCTGATGGGCATGTCCGGTTGGTCGGGCAGTGCACGCAAGCACCCGTGGTGGTACGACGAGCCCTACCGCAGCATCAACCGCGACTACCTCAAGCTCAAGATGCGCATGACCCCGTACATGTACGGGCTGGCGCACGAGGCCGCCACGACCGGCGCGCCGATCCTGCGCGCGTTGATGTGGGACTACCCGCAGGATCCGAATGCGTGGGACGAAACCTACAAGTACCAGTTCCTGCTCGGCCGCGACCTGCTGGTGGCGCCGGTGTACCGCAGCCAGGCCGCCAGCCGCGGGTGGCGCCGCGACATCCACTTGCCGCAGGGCCGCTGGATCGACTACTGGGACGGTCGCGCGCTGCAGGTAGATGCGCAAGGCCGCACGCTGGACCGCCCGGTGGAGCTGGCAACGATCCCGTTGTTCGTTCGCGCCGGTGCGATCGTGCCGATGTACCCGGAGATGCTGTTCGACGGCGAAAAGCCGCTCGACGAAGTGACTTTCGACCTGTACCCGCAGGGCAGTTCGCAGTACACGCTGTATGAAGACGATGGCAATACGCGTCGGTATGAGAAGGGCGAGTCCAGCCAGCAGCAGGTGCGCATGCAGGCCCCCGCACAGGGCAGCGGCCCGGTGCAGGTCAGCATCGACGGCGTACGTGGGCAGTACCAGGGCCAGTTGGCGCAGCGCCGCTATGCGCTGCGCGTGTTGAGCCGGCAGCGTCCGACGGCGGTGACCCTGGATGGCCGCGCGCTGCCGATGCTGGCCGACGCCGCCGCATGGCACAGCGCCAGCGAAGGCTGGTACTACGACGCGGCCGAGCGCCAGGGCACCGTGCATGTGCGCACCACTGCGGTGGACATCCGCACGCCGCTCGCATTCCAGCTCGACATTCCGCAGGCCGCTGCGCCCGCCGACGATGCCTTCCCCGCCGCGCCGGTGCTGGGCCGCGCGCTGCCCGCCGACAGCCTGCTGGTGGTCAACCGCCCGGCCGAAGAGCGCGGCTACGAACTGGAGAAGGCCTTCGACGACGACCCGGCCAGCTGGTTCCGCACCGTGCGCAACCAGGCCGTGCGTACCGGCGCCCACGAATGGGTGATCGGCTTCGGCGAACGCCGGCTGGTCGACGGCATTGTGCTGGCGCCGCGCAACGACCAGCACTGGAAGAGCGGCCAGGTTCGCGACTATGAGATCTATCTTGCCGACACCAACGGCGAGTGGGGCGAGCCGATCAAGCGTGGCCGCCTGGCGCTAAGGCAGGACAAGCAGCAGATCGACTTCCCCGCGCATGCCGGCCGCCTGCTGCGCTTCCGCGTGCTCAGCGTGCAGAACCCGGAAGGCGATGGCGTCGCCGGCAGCGACCCGATGGTCACGGCCGCGCAGGGCAACGTCGCCCGCGCGGTGGACGCCCTGCAGCCGCGCGACGTCGGGCCGATCACGCTCAGCACCTTCCAGATCCTGGAGCACCAGGTTCCGGAGCGTCCGGCCCAACAGCGTTACCTGTCGGAGCTGACCCTGCCCGCGGCCAGCACAGCGCAGGTGCGTGCCGACCTTGCCTTCCATGGCGGTCAGCCGATGCGCATGAACGGCCTGCTGTTCCGTCGTGGGCTGGGCGTCGGCCCGGCCAGCCGCATCGACCTGCAGTTGCAGGGTCAGTGGCGCCTGCTTCGTGCCGACCTCGGCATCGACGATGCCTGCCGCACGGCCGGTGGCATGCAGTTCCAGGTCTGGGGCGATGGTCGGCTGCTGTACGACAGTGGCCTGGTCAAGGCGCCGGGCGTGGTCAAACCCGAACTCGACATCCGCGGGCTGCAGACCCTCAGCCTGCGCACGCTGGGCGCACAGGGCGCGCAGCCCACGCAGGTCTGCGGCAACTGGGCCAACGCTGCACTGATCGGACAGGAGGGCGATACCGCCAGCATCGTATCGCCGTAACCCACCGCACGACGTTTCATACCACCTCACCCCACGGTAATCCGACTACGGCCTTCTGGCCGTGGCGCGGGGAACTGTTGCCCGAAAAAACCCACCCAGGCAGCCCCACGCTGCGGAAGTACAAGGAGCCAAAGATGTTGAACGCACGCCATCGCCGCATCCCCGCCACACCCTTGTCCGTCGCGCTGGGCCTTGCCCTGGCCGTGAGCGGCCCCGCCTTCGCGCAGGACGACGACACTGCCACCGACGCCAAGAGCAAAGCCAACGCTACCGAGCTGGCGCGCGTGCAGGTCACCGGCTCCAACATCCGCCGCAGCGACGTGGAAACGTCGTCGCCGGTGCAGGTGATCAGCAAGCAGGACATCGAGAACATGGGTGCGCGCACGCTGCTGCAGGTGCTCGACAACCTGCCGGCGGCACGGCCCGGCCAGCAGGATTCGCGTTCGCTGTTCACCGGCTCGGACGGTGCCTCGCAGGCCAACCTGCGCGGCCTGGGCGCGCAGGGCACGCTGGTGCTGCTGAACGGTCGCCGCCTCTCGTACTACGGTGCGCCGGCCGGCTTCCAGACCCAGTTCGTCAACATCGATGCCATTCCTGCCGCTGCCATCGAGCGGATGGAAGTACTCACCGACGGCGCCTCTGCCGTGTACGGTACCGACGCGGTGGCCGGCGTGATCAACGTGATCACCAAGCAGAGCTACCAGGGCGCGGAGGTCAACATCACGGCCGACCGTTCCTCGCGCATCGACTCCTACGGCGAGCAGCAGGGCAGCATCACCGCCGGTTTCGGCGACCTCGACGAAGACCGCTACAACATCTACGCCTCGGTCAATCTGTACCGGCGCAACGCGATTCCGCTCAGCGATTTCTACGACAAGCGGCCCAGCCAGTACTACGTCAACAACCCGAACTACATCACCAACCTGCGCCTCGGTACCGGCAGCAAGCCGGGCGTGTTCAACCCGGGCAGTTACTTCGCGTTCGATCCGACCACCAATGCGCTGGTCCGCGAGGCCGCACCGGGCTGCAACAACGTCCTTGCGGATGCGGCGGGCACACGCTGCATCTGGCAGACCTGGATGAACCGCGAGGTGGACGCCGGGGCGAAGACGGAGCGTGCCACCGCTTACATCAGCTCGCATTTCCTGATCGGTGACAGCACCGAGGCCTTCGCCGAAGTCACCTATACCGACATCGACCTGACCGCCAACGGCGGCACGCCCTCGGCCTACAACACCACCACCGGCAATCCGTCGAGCTGGTACTCGCGCAACACGGGTAACGTAGTCAATCAGTTCCTCACTCCCTACCTGGGACCGAACAACGTCTACAACCTCGCCAGCCCCGAGCTGAAGGCACTCATGGGCGGCGTAGTGGGCCTGAACTACCTCATGCAGGACGTGGGCGACGGACACTTCGGCCAACGCAACACCGACCAGAGCTACCGCGTGCTGGCCGGCCTGCGTGGCAGCCTGGGCGAAGACTGGAACTGGGAGACCGCGTTCGCCACCGCCGGCACGCACTCGGTGACCTACCAGACCGTCAACGTGAACCTGGACGGCTTCGAGCGCGCCTTCGGTCCGTACACCATCGACCCCGGCACCGGGCGGGTGATCATTTCCGACAACCCGGCCTATCAGTTCGGCGTGATCAATGAAGCAAACGCCCAGCTGATCCGCGAAGCGTATCCAACCTTCGACATCCAGTCCTGGACCCGCCTGCATACCCTGGATGGCAAGATCGAAGGCCCGTTGTTCAGCATGCCGGCCGGTGACGTGCGCGCGGCCTTTGGCTTCAACGCCACCCGCGAAACCTTCTACACCCCCGGCAACGAAGACGCGGCCAACGGCCTGATCACCCAGCAGGGCGGCTCGTGGTTCGATGGCAAGCGCAACACCTACGCGCTGTTCGCCGAAGCGGTGGCGCCGCTGACCGACAAGCTGGAACTCGACGCGGCGCTGCGCGTGGACAAGTACCCCAACTTCAGCGCCAACCTCGCCCCGAAGATCGGCCTGAAGTACCAGGTGCTGCCGCAGCTGCTGCTGCGTGGCACCTACTCCGAAGGCTTCCGCGCCCCCAGCCTGGCCGAAGCCGGCACCGGCGGCGTGTTCGCCCAGCTCGGTGGTTTCGAGGACGACATCCGCTGCGATGAAACGAACGCCATTGCCAACCTGCTGCGCCAGTCCAACCGTGCTGGCGACGTCGACCTGGGCAACTCGCTGCTCAACAGCGACTGCAGCCGCACCGTGGCGCGCATGACCCAGCCCAACCAGGACCTGAAGCCGGAGAAGGCGAAGATCTCCACGCTCGGCTTCGTCTACGAGCCGGCCAGCTGGATGTCGATCTCCGCCGACTACTGGTTCATCTATCGCCGCAACGAGATTGCCGCGCCGGATTACAGCAAGGAACAGGACATCCTTTCGATGACCCGCAACCCGATCAGCGACGCTGACCGGGCCAACGAGGCCGCGCTGGCCCAGATGTGTGCCGATCCGGCCAGCGGCGTCAGCTGCCCGGGCGCACTGCCGGGCTACAGCGTGGGCAACGTTTCCGCCGTGGTGGGCCAGTACAAGAACCAGGGCCGCACCCTGGTGGACGGCTTTGACATCGACGCGCGCAGTCGCTTCTCGCTGGGCGACTGGGGCTCGCTGAACATCGGCATGGCGGCCACCATCGCGCGGCGCAAGGAGGCCTACCTTAATGATGAAGACCGCTGGTACTACGGCAACACCATCGGCTACTACGGCAACCCGCGCCTGCGCGCCACCTTGAATGCCGACTGGAACTACAGGCAGGTCACCACCAGCTTCTTCATCAACTACGTGGGCACCACCAAGTGGGCGTGGGACCGTGTGGATGCCGAAGACAACAACCCGGACACCTGCACCGCCGGTTCGCTGCCGGTCAACCCGGCCCAGTGCGATGGCGTGCCATCGTGGTGGACCGCCAACCTCAGCGTGGGCTGGCGTCCGGATGACCACTGGAGCCTGGGCCTCACGGTCAAGAACCTGTTCGATCGCCTGCCGTTCTATGACCCGAACAGCTTCCTGGGTGACTCCAGTGACTATGCCAGCATCTTCGGCCGCAGCTACAGTCTGCAGGTCGGCTACAAGTTCTGATTGTTCCAACGCGCCGGCTCCGGTCGGCGCGATTTCAACGGGAGTATCGTTTCATGAAGCGTAGGGAATTCATTGCCGCCAGTGCGGCCCTGGCCGCCACCAGTCTGTTGCCGGAAACCCCGGCCTGGGCCCGCGGGCGTACGCTGCGGCTCGGCCTGATCGGTACCGGCATGCGCGGCCAGGTGCTGCTCAAGGAGCTGGTGCGCCGCGACGACGTTGAAGTGGTCGCGCTGTGCGACATCGAACCGATCATGCTCAAGAAGGGCATGGACATGGTGGCCAAGGCCGGCAAGCCCGCACCCAGGGCTTACGGGCAGGACGGCGACCGCAACGCCTGGAAGCGCCTGCTCGAGCAGCGCGGCCTGGACGGCGTGATCATCGCCACGCCGTGGGAATACCACGCCCCGATGGCGATTGCCGCAATGCAGGCCAAGGTAGCCGTGGGCTGCGAAGTGGTCGCCGGCATCACCCTGCAGGACCACTGGGACGTACTCAAGACCCAGCTCTCCACCGGCACGCCGTACATGCTGCTGGAGAACGTCTGCTACCGCCGCGACGTGATGGCCGCGCTGCAGATGGTCCGCAAGGGCGTGTTCGGTGAACTGGTGCACCTGCAGGCCGGTTACCAGCACGACCTGCGCGGGGTGAAGTTCAACTCCGGTGATCCGTCCCAGCCTTACGACAGCGGTGTGGAATTCGGCCCGAATGCCTGGTCCGAAGCGCGCTGGCGCACCCAGCACTCGGTGGACCGCAATGGCGAGCTCTACCCCAGCCACGGCATCGGCCCGTGCGCCATGTACACCGGCATCAATCGTGGCAACCGCTTCACCCACATCAATGCATTCGCCAGCAAGGCGCGCGGGTTGCACGAGTACACCGTGGCCAAGAGTGGCGGCACCACCCACCCCAGCACCCAGGTGAAGTTCAAGCTGGGCGACATCGTCACCACCACCCTGGCCTGCGAGAACGGCGAGACCATCCTGCTGCAGCACGACACCTCGCTGCCGCGTCCGTACTCCATGGGCTTCCGCGTGCAGGGCACCAAGGGCCTGTGGATGGACGTGAACCAGTCCATCCACATCGAAGGCCGCAGCCCGCCGCACAAGTGGGAGGCGTTCCAGACCTACCAGGACCAGTACGAGCACCCGCTGTGGAAGCAGCACGCCGACACCGCCGCCAGCGCTGGTCACGGCGGCATGGACTGGTTCGTGATCCACGCGTTCGTGGAGTCGCTCAAGGCCAAGGCGCCGATGCCGATCGACATCTACGACGCCATCACTTGGAGCGCGATCACGCCGCTGTCCGAGCAGTCCATCGCCAACAGCTTCCAGACGCTGGAGTTCCCGGACTTCACGGCAGGTCTGTGGAAGCAGCGCAAGCCGATCTTCGCGTTCGACGGGACGTATTGATTGAAGGGTGCCCAGTGCTCTGGAGCGCTGGGCACCCCAATGCGCACCCTGATACCGCGCAGCCACGCAGGGCGTGGCTGTACCGCCCGATCGCGCACAACGCGGTAGAGCCATGCCCTGCGTGGCTGTGCGGTCAATTCGGCGAAACGGGGGAAGATGGTGCGCCCGGAGGGATTCGAACCCCCGACCAATGGCTTCGGAAGCCACTACTCTATCCGGCTGAGCTACGGGCGCATCTTGAAACCGCCGCAGCGCCATGCGGCGGTGCGGGACGGGCATTCTATCCGTAAACGCGGCGCAGGTCTGCCCCCTCGGCCCAATCGTGTCGCAGCGCACCCCGTCGGGGGCCTTGGCGGTATCCTTTACGCATGGCTTACGAACGTTTTGACGCCCCCGCCGGCGCACCGCCGTCGCGTTGGGGCCAGTACTGGAAACTGATGCGCGCCGATCGCCCGATCGGCACCCTGCTGCTGCTGTGGCCCACCTGGTGGGCGCTGTGGCTGGCTGCCGGCGGCCTGCCGCCGCTGTGGATCCTGTTCGTGTTCACCGCCGGGGTCTGGCTGACGCGTTCGGCCGGCTGTGTGATCAACGACTACGCCGACCGCTGGCTGGACCCGCACGTCAAGCGCACCAAGGACCGCCCGCTGGCCAGCGGCCGCGTGTCCGGGCGCGAGGCGCTGGTGCTGTTCGCCGGGCTGATGCTGGTGGCGTTCGCGCTGGTGCTGACCCTGAACGCCCTGACCATCGGCATGAGCTTCATCGGCATCTTCCTGGCGGCCAGCTACCCGTACCTCAAGCGCTACACCCACCTGCCGCAGGTTTACCTGGGCATGGCGTTCGGCTGGGGCATCCCGATGGCGTTTGCCGCCATCCAGGGCGAAGTGCCCGTAATCGGCTGGCTGCTGTACGGCGCCAACATCCTGTGGTCCACCGCGTACGACACCTGGTATGCCATGGTCGACCGCGACGACGACCTGAAGATGGGCTCGCACTCCACCGCCATCCTGTTCGGCGACCTGGACCTGGTCATCCAGGGCATCCTGTACGCGCTGTTCCTGGGCACCATGGCGCTGGTCGGCGTGCGCAGCGGGTTGGGGCTCTACTACTGGCTGGGCGTGGCCGTGGCCGCCGGGCTGATTGCGTACGAATTCTGGATCGCCCGCAAGCGCGAGCGCGACCCCTGCTTCAAGGCCTTCCTGCACAACAACTGGGTGGGTGCGGCGTTGTTCGTGGGTATTGCCGCCGCATTGGCACTGGGCTGACGGTCACCCGGGCAGGGCCCGGGTGCTACCAATAGGTCACAGACAGCACCGCCGGCCTCCTGCACACTGCCCGCCATTGAACCTGGGAGGGTAGGGCATGGCCACTACGGCATCGGCGGCAACGCAGGACGGCTGGATGGCGCGCGCGGCGCTGCGTTCGGCGGCATGGGCAGAAAAGTGGTTCCCAGACGCCTACGTGTTCGCGGTGCTGGGCGTGGTGATCGTGGCGCTGGCCGCCATGGGTTTCGGCGCCACCCCGCAGGCCACCGCCAAGGCGTTTGGCGACGGCTTCTGGAGCCTGATTCCCTTCACCATGCAGATGGCCTTCGTGGTCATCGGCGGCTATGCCGTGGCCACCGCACCGATCGTGGCCCGCTTCATCGAGCTGCTGGCCCGGGTGCCGCGCACCGGCCGGGGCGCGGTGGTGTATGTGGGCCTGGTCAGCATGCTGGCCTCGCTGCTCAGCTGGGGGTTCTCGCTGGTGTTCGGCGGGCTGCTGGTGCGGGCCCTGGCCCGCCGCGAAGAACTGCACATGGACTACCGCGCTGCGGGTGCCTCTGCGTACCTGGGTCTGGGCGCCGTGTGGGCGATGGGGCTGAGTTCCTCGGCCGCGCAGCTGCAGGCCAACCCGGCCAGCATGCCGCCCGGCCTGGTGGAGATCACCGGTGTACTGCCCTTCACTGAAACCATCTTCCTGTGGCAGTCGATCGCGCTGACTGCGGCGCTGATCCTGGTCTCACTGCTGATCGCATGGCTGACCGCGCCCGGCCCGGCGACGGCACGCACCTCGCGCGACTTTGCTGGCGCGGCCCAAGCCGAGCCGGAGCCACTGCAGCCGCGTACGCGTGCGGGCGAGTGGCTGGAATACAGCCCGCTGCTCACCGTGCTGCTTTCGCTGTTGGCCTTCGGCTGGTTGTTCAGCGAGTTCGCCAGCAAGCCGGTTGTTACCGCCATTGCCAACCTCAACACCTACAACTTCCTGTTCATTTCGCTGGGCCTGCTGCTGCACTGGCGTCCGCGCAGCTTCCTCAACGCAGTGGCCAAGGCCGTCCCCAGCACCACCGGCGTGCTGATCCAGTTCCCGCTGTATGGCGGCATCGCCATGATCCTCACCCACGCCGTGGGCAGTGGCGGCGAAACACTGGCGCACCGCCTGTCCACCGTGTTCGTGCATATCGCCACCACCGACACTTTCGCGCTGGTCATGGGCATCTACTCCGCCGTGCTGGGCTTCTTCGTGCCGTCCGGCGGCGGCAAATGGATCATCGAAGCGCCGTATGTAATGCAGGCGGCCAATGAGCTGAAAGCCCACCTGGGCTGGGCGGTGCAGGTCTACAACGCTGCCGAGGCCCTGCCCAACCTGATCAACCCGTTCTGGATGCTGCCGCTGCTCGGCGTGCTGGGCCTGAAGGCGCGCGACATCGTCGGTTTCACCTTCATCCAGTTGCTGGTGCACATCCCGTTGGTGCTGGGATTGCTGTGGGTGCTCGGGATGACCCTGACCTATGTGCCGCCGGTGATGCCGTAGGCGGTATCTGCCGCCCGCTCACTCCGGCGGCCAGTCATGCGCGCGCGACAGGACCGCGTGCAGCACGGCCTGCACCTGCGATTCCTTGAGGTGTCGGCGCAGCAGGGGTTCCAGCCGGTCGCGCAGGTGTTCGTGGAACAGGATGCGGGGGCCGGCGTGTGCTTCGGCCACCACGACGTCGATCAGCGCGCCCATGGATATGCGGTCGGCCTGGTGCCGGGTCGCACCGAACAGGCCTTCCAGCACCGCCAGGCCGCATGACGGCGGACGTCCGCTGCCGCCGCCGTGCAGTGACACCTGCAGCGCGGCTTCGAATGCGTGCAGTGCGTCCAGTCGCATCTGGCCGGCGGGGCTCAGCAGTACCTGGTCCAGGTTGTAGCGACCCTGTTCGATCAGGTGCGGCTCTTCCCCTGTTTGGCCAAGCTGGTGGCGCAGGCGGGTGTACATCTGGTTGGACTGCTGCCCGACTGCAGAATCGCTACGCTCATCCGGAGCGAATACCTGGTAGTCCAGCGGCTCCTCGTGCACTGCCGGGGCGCGCTCGCGTGTCCAGTGCCGCACGCGCAGGTCTTCGGGGTTGAAGCGGTCATCTTCCAGCGCCAACTGGCTGACCGCGTCGCGCAGCAGGGAGTAGCGATGCAGGGTGCTGCGGTAGCGCGCACTTGCTGCGGCCTGTTCACCGGTAAACGCCGCTTCCGACGCGATGGCCACCTGAAGCCGCTGCCCGAACTCGGTAACGCGGCGATGCAGCAGGTCGCGCCGCCGCCGGTGCAGGTCGATGTCGTCGCCGTGCGTGCCCAGCGTCCAGTCCGGTGCGAGGTGATCGCGGCAGGCGTGGAAGTCATCTTCCGCACGTTCGGGCAACAACCCCTGCAGGCGCCGATCATCATCCGCCAGCGCGTCGCGGTTGACCTGTACCGACCCAGGCAACCACCCCTGTCCGGGTGCTTCATTCATCCCGCTGGCATGGAAATCCACGACCAGTGCCGCGCGCTTGTCCGGGTGGGGCGCATTGATCAACCCCACCGCGCGCAGCCGTTCGGGGTCCGACAGCGGGCGGTCCACGTACAGCAGGCTCAGCCGCGCATCCTGCGACGCTGGAAGGTCGCCATGTGCAATCACCAGCTCAACCTGCGGTGAGATGCCTTCCCATGCCCGTTGCGTGGACAGGCCGCGACTGTCGTAGCCGGTCAACTGCGTCTGCAATCGCCCGTCGGCATGGAGTGCACGCTGGTAGTCCTCCGCTTCCTTCGGGGTTTCCACCAGCAGCGTGCCGCGCAGGTTGCGCTCTGCCACCCGGATCAAGCCGTGGAAGTGCTGGCCTATGGCGGTGGCCACCTGCGCCTGGCGCAGTTCGCGTGGGGTCGCCTCGGCATCTGCCGGCATGTCCCGGCTGAGCACAGGGAAAATCGCCCCGCCATCGCGCCACGCAGGCACCACTACGCCGTCGGCCACCGCATGCTCGGGTGGGTAGTGGTACAGCGGCGCACCGGGGTCCAGGTCTGCCGAGGGCAGCAGGATCGGCTGCGAACTCAACGTGAGCCAGGTCGAACGCGGCAGGCAGCGACGCAGACGGCGCAGCAGGGCCGGCGGGCTTTCCCAGAAGTTCGCGTCGACTATCAGCAGGATCTCCGTACCGGCTTCCTCTGCAGGCGTCGGCAGGGCGGCCTTGCGCCCCCAGCCGCGAAACACACGCAGCGGAACCTCATGGGGCGAGCTGGCATGACCGGCGAGAAACTCGGTGAGCTGGTCGGTTGCCTGCGGGCCCGGCCTGCGCTTGTGTTCCTGTGGCGCTGGGGTTGGGCGTGCCACCGGCAGCAGTATGCGCAGCCCTTCGAATTCGGGGTCTGTACGCAGCGCGTGCAGCAGCCAGTACCGCGCGCGCTGCAGCCCGCTGCCGGCGGCCAGGCACAGTTGACCGCCGCCTCGCCTGCCGGCGGCATCGCGGGTGCGCAGCGCCTGCAGCGCGTGCTGCACGGCAAAGAATTGCCCGGGCCGGGCTACATAGCGGCGCCCATGCGCGCCGGTGTGCAGGAAGCCGCGCAGCAACTGCAGGAACCGCGCCGGCCCCAGTACCCCGTGCAGCAGCTCGGCATGGGCTGCCCACGGCGGGTCCAGCGCCACCTCGGCGAAGGGCACCGGACGGTCGCGCAACTGGTCTACCGTCTCGCGGCGCCAGCCATGTTCCCGCCAGCGCATCCAGCCATGGGCCGGCGTGCCCACGCTGGCATAGCAGCCGCCGCGCCGGTCCAGGCAGAGCAGCAGTTGCGCGTGCAGCGCTGGCCGATGGGAAACAAAGGCGGTCTTGCCACGCCACAGGTGGGAGATCCCGGCAGCGGCGGTGCCCCAGCGCTTTTCCCGGTCGCGCTCCACGCACGCCAGCACCACCAGCGGAATGCCATTGACGTAACCCACCAGCTCGCGAATGTCGGGATCGAGCGGATCCGGATACGGCTCCGCATCGGCCACGTCCCAGTGGTTACGCAGCACATGCTCCCAGTCGATCAGCGGAACCAGCACGTCGGTGCTGCTTCCATCGGGCAGCTGTTGCACCGTACGCGCGCCTTCCACCAGCAGACGGTGAACGGTCGCGCTGGATGCTTCCCAGTCAAGGCTGTGACAGCAGGTATCCACCACGGAAATGATCTCGTGGAAGCAGTCTGGTGATAACGACAGCAGCTCGCCGTTGCGCTCGAAGCGGAAGCGCCGCAGCCACGGCAGCAGACGGTTCTCGAGGAGCGTGCTTTCCGGGATTCCGCGAAGCGGGCGCAGCTCGCGTGCCTCCAGGTAGTTCCAGCCAAGCCGACGCAACCAGCCCAGCGCTGAGTGGCGAACACCAAATCTGCCGTGGTTGACGCTCATGCGAGCACCTCGGGGACACAAAGGCGGATACGCGTGTCCGCGACGACGAGATCTTGGGGGGCGATGTTCATGCGGACAGTGTGTTCGATCACATCCATCTCACACTGTGTGCATCATTCCGAATCATGCGTTCGATGTGCAGACAACGGAACGCGTTCTCAATCCATTTTCAAATTCGAATAGAGAACGCCAATCGGTCGCACACATATGCGTCGTTTCAGGCCAGTTTTGAAAACTCGCGCTCCAACGCGTCCAGTTCTGCGTTCAACTCCTGCTGTATCGCTGCAAATGTCGCTTCCAGCGATGCGCGCCGCGAGCGCAACGTGGCCAGGTCGGTAGCAGCGTGAGCCGGTACCGGCCGCACGTAACGCGCAATGCTCAGGTTGCCGTGGTTCGCGGTGATCTCATCGAACTGTGCCAGATGCGCCAATCCCGGCACGTTGGTGCGTTCTGCACACAGGCGCAGCAGCGTGTCTGCGGCCTCCATGCCCAGGCGCGGACCGCGCTTGCCTGCAGTGGAAGGTCGGCGGGCGTCGATGAACAGCACCGCTTCGTCCTTGCGTACCCTGCGCAGCACCAGCAGGGCTGTCGCCACCGAAGACCCGGCAAACAGACGGTCGGGCAGCCCGATCACGGTTTCCACCAGGTTGGCGTCCAGCCACGCCTGGCGTATCCGAGCTTCCTCGCCGTCGCGGAACAGCACGCCGTGCGGCACCACCACTGCCATGCGACCGCGCTGGGGATCCAGCGTGGCCAGCATGTGCTGGATCAGCGCCGCATGCGCCCATTGGCGGGGCGCGGTGCCGTGCAGGAAGCGCAGGTAGGGGTCGTGCGCCGCCTGCGCGGACACCCATTTCAGGTGCAGCGGCGGACAGGCCAGCGCCACGTGGAAGCGTTGCAGGCGGCCGTCTTCCAGCAGCGGATCCTCCAATGCGTCGCGCGACCGCAGGTGCGGGTTGTCGCTGCCATGCAGCAGCAGGCGCAGGCGTGCAACGGCACACAGCAGCGGGTCGGCCTCCTGCCCATACAACGGGTAGCGGTAAGCCGGGCTGGTCTCGGCGTCCTCCTTTCGCATCTGGCGAGTGGCGGCCAGCAGCAACGTGCCCTGCCGGCAGATGGGGTCATACACAGACTCGCGGGCGTCCGGATCGGTGAGAGCCGCCATCAACCAGGCCAACGCATCTGGTACCTGGCCCGCCTCAACCGGGCCGCGCCCAGCCACCGGGCGGTTCAGCAGACCCTCCACCGCATCGCTGATGCAGGCATTGCCGAATCCGGGGTGCCCACGGAAATCCAGCGCGGGCAGGGCAAGGCGTTCCAGCAGGTGCAGCAGCACCTCGTCACGGCGGGTCTCATCGGAGGGCAGCGCATCGACCAGCTGCAGCGCGGGGAAGATGCCGCCCAGCTTGCGTGGGTTCGCCAGGGTGAAGACCCGCAGCGCTGTCATCACCCGCAGCCCATTACCCTGTGCGTGGCGTTGCCGGTAAAGCGTCTCGAACCGCGCATGTGCCGGCACGCAGAACGGCACGGAACGCAACCGGTCGAACGGTGCCTGTGCAGAGGGTGGGGTGCAGCCCTGGTGCACGTCGCTGGCCAGCTTGAGCAGCAGAAGGGAAAGAGTCAGATGCGTGTCGGCATCAGGCCGCCTTACCTCGCCGAGCGCGTCACGCGCATGCACCAGAGCGGCCAGGGTGGCCGGAGTGTCGGTTGTCATCATCGCGTGTACGGAGTGATCGGATCGCCGAATCTACACCCGGATTCTTGATATCGGAAAACGGGATAATCCCCTATGAATCATGGACATAAAGTGCATCAGCGGGTCAGCTGGAGGCGCCGCCGAGAAGGCGGGCCGCATAGCACGAGACCTCCTCAGTGCGCGCTGCGATCAACTGCTCGCAGTGGGATCGTTCAAGCAGCGCGGCCCTGGCGATGGTCAAGATTCGCTGCTGTTGGAGCAGCGGCGGCAGCCTCATCGGCAGGTTCTCGACTGAGGCCTTCCGCAGGCTCTGTTGGCGTGATCCAGCCGATTTCCTGCGTAGATACTCCTGTGCCGGTGGTTGATTCAACTGCCAGGCGATGAACGCAGGCAAGGCCCTGGAGGCATCAGCTACCCGAATCACGTAGAGATGTGGGCTGCACACCGTCCTCTCCGGCGGGTCGGTGAGCAGTGCTGCCATCGGGCGACTACCCCGTGCTGTAAGCACCACGTCTCCATCCTTCACCCAGTCTGGCGCTTTTCGGTTGCTCAGATGCGTGCGAATCAGGTCAAGCACATCGTCCATGCCATTCATGCCGACGTTCTTCAACTGGATGACTCGCACCGATCCATCCGAGGTCGTTCTGATCGCTCCGCGAAAGGGATGCCCCTGGCTGATGCTGGCGATATCTCCCAGCCTTGCGCTACCGTGTGAAGTGTTCATCGCAGGGAACATGCGCGGCACCCCGAGGGGCGTCAATGTGCGTATCTGCACCATTTCAGATGATGCGAATTCAGGTGCTGGAACTGGAACCTGCTTGGCGCTTTACTGATAGGGCCCGTGAAATTGATTCCCTCACTGCCCAAGACGGCATCAATCGGACTTCCATGGCTTGCGCAAATCGAGGGCTCGTGGATTCGCGCGGAGCAGCGCATTCATACTGCTGACTTCGGCGTAATGCGGACAGGGGCATGTGTGCATTCCATCGCGGAATGAGGCTTTTCCTGGATCGCGTAAGCCCCTGAAAACACCGTGTTTGGGATCGAATTCATAACTACGTTTGACAAATTCGTATGAAAATTGCCACACGCTCTTAACCGTGCCCTGCACAGCATTACCGTGACCGCGGCATCCCGCCCGCGGCTTCCGGAGATCCGAGATGGCCCAGCAGCGCAATCAGAGTTCCCAGCAGAACCAGCGTGGTCAGCAGGAGGGGCGCGGACGCGACCAGCAGCAGCAACAGCAGCAGGAACAGCAGCAGCGCAACCAGAACCAGCAGCAGGGCTGGAAGGACGAAGAAGAGTGACGGCTGGCTGTAGCGCCGGACGATGAGGCCCCGCTTCGGCGGGGCCTTTTTTTGTACTAGGATCGCCGGGACCAGGGAATGCCGGAATCCTTCATGTCCATGCAGTCGGCTCTGGAGGAGCTTGGACTCTATGAATAGCCAGTAGATCAGGTCTGAGCTCTACCCGGCCCCCGCCATCAACTCGTCCTCAACCGCAGAGAACCGCCCAAGGTCGAACGTATCCAACCGCATCGCCTGCGCGGCAGTCGAGAAGGCCAGCGTAGCCAGCACCCGCTCCGGATGCTGCGCCCACGGCGGCACGTAGCGCGGTGGGGCGATCAGCCCAGAGGCGCGATACGGCGCCAACGTGACCAGGTCACCCAGGTCCACGCGCCCGCAGAACAGCAGCCTTAGCGTGTCGCCGCGATTCTCATGCAGGGCGCGCTTGATGAAGGCGGTGACCAGCAGCAGGCCTTCCAGATAGGCGCCGTCCTTGGTGAAGCACACCTTCCCTTGCACGTCGCCGCCGCGGAAGATGCGCGCGGCGCTTCGGTAACTGTCTTCCTCAGATTGGCCGGCGGCCAGGAAGGCCTTGAAGACATCGATGAAGTCCGCGCCTTCCAACGCTTCCTGCAACCGGACCACGCGCAGCGCAAGGCGGCGCAGTCGATTGATGTCCATCGATCCGGTGATGATCTCCGAGAAGGTCGCCAGGCCTTCCTGCGTACGTGTTGTACGCGGCGAGCCTGTACCCAAACAGCGCAGCCACGGCTGGTGCTTGCCGTTGAGCAGCGTGCCGGCGTGGATGAAGGCTTCGTGTTCCACCAGCTGGTCCAGGTCCAGCTGCGAGAACAGGGCATCCGCGCGCAGGCGGATGACCTTGCTGCCGGCGGCGGCCTTGGAGGCCAGTTCGGTGTCCAGCACCACCTTCACTGGGTCGTCGGTGAAGAAAGGATCGATGCGCTTGCGCAGCATTTCCGAGAAATCCGGTGCGGGAATGTCGTAGGCAATGCGGGGAACGTACTGCGAACCCAGCAGCTGATCGGTGATGGCCAGCATCTGCGCGGCCGATTGCGCGGTGGTGATGGTCTGGGACCGGTACTGGGTGCTGGGGTGCCCGTAGAGGAGGGTGGAACACGCAGTGAACCGCGGCGTGCCGATGCTGGAGAGCATGCGCGCGGCCACGCGCATGCTCCACGCGGTGCGGTACAGCCAGTCGCCTACTGGGTGGCCGCGGTCGAGGTGCTGCAGGATGTCATCCAGTGCGGCAATGGTTTCCGCATGGTCCTGTGGCTGGGTGGGCGGGGACGGCATTTCCGGCTTTCCCGCCCGCCAACTTTCCAGGAAGCGGGTTTCCATCTCGATCGGCCACGCCAGCCCAGAGAGGATGCGGATCCTGCTGCCCAGCTTGGCCAGCCGGGCGTCCACCTCGAGCAAGGGGGAAAGGGAAGGGTCGTCCCGGGTGGGGTCGGTGGCGGGTGCGGCGGTCAGCAGTTCCACGGCGGGCAACCTGGAGTGGGCTGAAGCCACTGTGTTGCCGGGGTGCCGACCGCGCAACGGTCCTTCTACCCGTTGCGGCTCAGCAAATGTACTGGCTGCGCAGGTGAATGCGGGCAGGCAACGTGTTCAGGCGGGTCCGGGCGCGGTGATCTGCCAACCTTCGATGTCATCGGCCAGCTGGCCGGTATCTACATCGCCCAGCGTCGCCACGATCCCGCGTGCATTGGGCAGCACCTTCTGCTCCGGAAACCAGTGCCGCGTGGCATCCACGACGATCAACAGACCTTCGTCGTCGCCCAGTGCGGCAAAGTGCGGGGTTGGCGGGCTGAACGGCTGCAGCCCGAATGCAGTCCCGGCGCGGGCGGTCAGTGCGGCGACATCGGCAGTGGGCAGGCCCACTTCGCTGACGCAGGTCAGCTCGCTGCCGTGGAACGCGCCAGTTCGCCCGGAGGCAGGCAGCCGCCGCCGTCCAATCAGTTCCAGGATCAACCCGTCGGGGCCGTCGTAGTAGATCGACTCCGACTCCCATCGCCCACCGAAGGTGAAGTGGGCTTCCCCTTTGGCATTGCGCTGCAGCGGCGAGCGTTCCAGCAGCCATGCGGTGGCGGCCTCGAAGCGGTCGGCCGGGACGTTGAAGGCAAGATGGACACCCCCCACCGGGTCATTGCCCGCGTCCCGCAGCTGCAGCGCGGTCCAGCCGATCTGCACGGCAGTGCCACGTAAAGGCAGTTGCATGACCTCGCCGAACCACGCGGCGACTGCGGCAACATCGGAGACGGGGAGCTGGAGAACGTTGATGCGCATCGTGCCAATCACCAGAAACAGCGGCGGGTGTCAAAGGGCTGACATCGCCAGGGAAGACAATAAAAGCACACGCATTACAGTGTGATGAGGTTCACGTAAATCATGTGCCTTACATCACGCATGGCATGCCAGACCTGCGATGTAGCGGATATGTGAACGCCAACGCATTGGCGCGTCGCTATGCTACGCGACCCGGCGTAATGTGATGTACGCCACGACACGAATCAGGAGGATCCGTTGTCCCATCATCGTTCCATGACCCTGCTCGCCGTTTCGCTGAGCATCCTGCTGGCCGCGTGCAAGCCTGACGCCGCCCCCATTGCGCCTGCAAACGCCGCCCCACCGACGACCACAGCGTCCACCGTCGCCCCCGAAGCCAGCGAACCTGCCGCACCCGGAGCGGCCAGTACTGACGC
The DNA here is from genome assembly GCF_963519125.1 of uncultured Stenotrophomonas sp. Taxonomy (GTDB): domain Bacteria; phylum Pseudomonadota; class Gammaproteobacteria; order Xanthomonadales; family Xanthomonadaceae; genus Stenotrophomonas. Next base: position 226,373 of record NZ_CAUQLJ010000001.1, read on the forward strand.
GAGCGCCAACTGCGCCCACGCAGACTTCGACGCCTTCCTGCCGCAGTTCGGTCGGGAGATCGCCCTGCAGGAAAAGTCCGTGGCCGACCCGCTGGTCAGCGAACGGTACGACACCCAAGGTGACGAGCCGAAGCTGGTCAGCGAGCAGGTGCCGCTGGCCGACGTGGCCTGGCCGGTCATGCCCAACCCGTCCGGTTTGAAGGACATGGGTCGCGAAATGCAGGTGACAAAACAGGACGACGGCACCATGAAAGTGCTGATCCGCACCCCTGACACCAGCAACCAGCAGTCGTACTACTTCGCCCAGCGACCGTGCTGGCAGTTGGTGCGCATGACCGACGAGTCGATCTGAGTTGTTTGACCGCGCGAGCACGCGCGGTCGTTTCCCACAACGGAGCCTGTGATGTCGAACCTGCGTTTCGTTCCGGCGCTCGCCCTGTTGCTGGCCGCGTGCAGCGCGCCTTCCGGTCAGGCGGTTTCCACCGCTGCGCCGGAAACGGCTGCCGCGCCCAAGGCCGCAGTTGCAGCCACCCCTTTACCCACCCAGCAGGAAGAAAAAGGCATGCACAAGGAATGCCCAGGTGCACGGTTGCACCTGACCGCGTTGCCGGCCCAGGACGGGCAAGCCACCCAGACCCGCCTGGAGATCGAAAAGGACGGCCAGCGCCGCACCATCGACGCTCCGGCGGAAATGAGGGGTTACACCGCCGTTGGCCTGGCCTGCGTTGAAGACCAGCAGGGCACTTCGTATTTCGTGGTGCAGTACGGCGAACTACCGTACGGCTGTGCGTTCTGCGAATGGTTCTACCTGTACGACGCCAACGGCAAGCAGTTGACCCACAGCAACCCGCCAGTGCGCGGCGAAGGCGAGTCGCAGTCGCCCAACAACGATGAGTACTCGCAGCTGATCGCCAAGCTCGGCATCAAACACCCGGAGGTGGACGACATCGAAGACTGAAACACTGGAGCAACACCCTTTAAGGAAAGCCCCTTTCTCACAGAATGGATAGCACAGAGATGCCAAACGACATCTACACCAACATGGTCCAGCCGCCAGGCGCGGCGTACCGCAGCAGCCAGATCGAGCCGTGGAGCCACTACCGCGAGCCGATCGACGAAAGCCGCCCCCTGCATGGCCAGTCGCGCCGCTGGGGCGACGCATCGCCGGAAGTGCAGTCGCGCGTCATCGACTCGCTGATCGAGTCCTCTCGCGAGGCCGGCCTCACCCCGCGTGAAACCGCGTACGTGCTGGCCATTGCCCGCGTGGAATCCGGCTTCAATCCGGACGCCGCCGCTGGCACCACCTCGGCCTCGGGCCTGGGCCAGTTCATCGACCGCACCGGCAAGCACTACGGCCTGAACAACGCCAACCGTTTCGACGTGGACGCGCAGTCCGACGCACTGGTGGCGCACTTCGTCGACAACCGCAACCTGGCGCGTGACCGCGGCCAGGGCGAAGACTACATCTACAAGTACCACCACGACGGCCCGACCAGGGACTACGGCGGCCTCGGCCTGTCGCAGCGCAAGGTGGCGCCGCACCTGGATGAGTACGAGCAGTTCGTAAACCAGCGGCTGGGCCAGACCCAGGACCAGGCTCCGACGCAGCAGCAACAGGAAGCACCGGTTGCCGCCGCAGCGGCCGTTGCAGCGGTTGGCGCTACCAGCCAAACGCGCTCCTACGAACACACCATGCAGGTGATGCTGCCGCCGCAGAACGGGGTGAAGCCGCACATCACGGGCCACTTCGGTGAGCACCGCGGCGAGAAGGCGCACGGTGGCAGCGATTTCAACTACGTGGGCGGCCAGACCGGCCGCAACCTGCAGCACCCGACCATCCACGCACCGATTGCCGGCACCGTGACGTCGGTAGGTGGAAGGTACGGCACCGTGATGATCCAGGACGCGGACGGCATCTCGCACCAGATCCTGCACATGCAGAGCACCCAGGTGAAGGTGGGCCAGCACGTGGAGCCGGGCGATCCGATCGGCACCATGGGCGGCCGTGGCCCGCAGGGCGCGAACCAGTACGCCCAGCACGTGCACTACCAGATGAAGGACGCCTCCGGAAAGCTGATCAACCCGGAAAGCTACTGGAACAAGGGCGTGCAGCAGGAAGCGGGCAAGCACGACCACGACCATGCCCCGGCCGGCACCCTGCGCAAGGGCGACCGCAGCGACGAGGTGACCGAGCTGCAGCAGGCGCTGAACCGCCAGGGCGTGCGTGATGCCAACGGCAACCGCCTTGCCGAAGACGGCAAGTTCGGCGACAACACCCGCGAAGCAGTGCTGGCCTTCCAGAAGCAGCAGGGCCTGAAGGACGACGGCGTAGTCGGCCGCGAGACGTCCGCCAAGCTGGCCGCCACCCAGGTCCAGGCAGCGGAGACCCGCAGTTCCACCGGCCCGCAGCTCGGCGACAAGGCGCACCCGGACACGGCGCTGCACACTGCCATCCGCAGCCAGTTGCCGGCAGCGATCTCCAACGAAGCGGCCGCCAACGTGACCCTGCAGGCCAAGCAGGCCGGCATCGACTCGGCAGAGAAGCTGCAGAGTGTGAGCGTGCAGGACGGCAAGGCCTTCGTGATGGGAACCACGCCGGGCTACCGCGCGGCGGTGGACCTGAGCCAGGCGCCTCCGCTGGAGCAGACCAACGCGCAGCTGCTGGGCAACAGCGAGACGCAGCAGCGCCAGGTGCAGGAAGAGCAGCAGAAGGTGGCGATGGGGCGCTAAGCCAGCATCACCCTACGCTTGAGGCGTGTGTAGTGATGGAGCCAGCCGGGGCAACCCGGCTGGCTCCTTTTTGTTCCCGTGGTCGGCTGCCTTAAACTACGGCGCTGGGCGGTGCCCGGGTATCGGTAGTGAACAAGGTCGAACGAATTGGATAGTGGGCAGCGCCCGGCGGCGATTGAACTGGTGGCCATCGACATGGATGGCACCCTGCTGGATCCCGCACATCGCCTTACCCCACGGGTGAAGCAGGCCATCGCACGCGCCCGGGAGCAGGGCGTCCGGATCGTGCTGACCAGCGGCAGACCCGTTTCCGGGCTGGCGCCGTTCCTGGACGAGCTGAGTATCGATGGTTCCGATGACTACTGCATCGCCTGCAACGGTGGCCTGGTCACGCGCGTTGCCACCGGCGAAGTGGTGGTGGAGTACCCGCTGAGCTTTGATGATTTCCTGTTCTGCGAGCAGGTTGCGCGCGAGATGGGCGTGCACTTCCAGGCACTGGACGGCGAGCGCCTGTACACGCCCAACCGCGACATCAGCATCTACACCGTGGCCGACTCCCATCTTTCCCGCGTGCCGCTCTCGTACCGGAGCGTGGCTGAGATGGACCCGGAGATGTCCTTCATCAAACTGATGATGGTGGACGAGCCGCAGGTGTTGGACGCGGTCATTCCGCGCCTGCCTGCCGCATTGACCGAACGCTTCGCGGTGCTCAAGAGCGCCGCGTTCTTCCTGGAGGTCTTCGATCACCGCGCGGGCAAGGGCCCCAGCCTGCAGAAGCTGGCCGAACACCTGGGTATCGACCGCAGCCAGGTGATGGCCATCGGCGACCAGGAAAACGACCTGACCATGCTGCAGTACGCAGGCACCAGCGTGGCCATGGGCAATGCCGTCGACATCGTCAAGGCGACAGCGCTGCACCAGACATCAACCAACGCAGACGACGGCGTCGCCATGGCACTTGAGCGATTCGTTCTCCGGTAGGGTCGATTCCCAAACGGCCGCACGTAACGATGATCAATGCTTAACGCATTGACCCAAAACGGAGCGACGCCTCCGCATTACGCCTGCCTGCCACCATTCCGCTGCGCAACATATGCCTCCCACAGCGCGGCCAGGTCATTCCCGGTGCGCTGCTTCCACAACGCCGGTGTGTAAATGCCCTTGCGCAGCGCCCCATCCAGCGCTTCGACCAATCCCGGATGCTCGGCCTCGCTCCACTTCAGGAACGCGCCGGTGACCCGGTAACCCGTATCCACCTTGTGCTCGGCCTTGACCTGCGCCGGCAGCGCCCACCCGCCGGCAGCGTTGTCCACGCCGTAGACATCGCGGGCGTAATCGGCAATGCCCTCCACCAGCCATGAAGGCGCCTGCTCGCTGGCGTAGCCCGGGTAGCCCTGCACGATATGCATCGCTTCATGGGTGACCAGGTCGGTGTCGTTGGGATGCTTCTCCAACCAGCGCGGGTTGATGGTGATGGTGGCGGCCTTCTCCTTCTCGCCGACATAGGCAACACCGTCGTAGGACGGGTCCATGACGATGCGCACGCTGGAAGGCGCGGCCGGGTGGAAATCGGCGCGCTCGCGCGGGTAGGCGGAGAAGAAGGTGGCGATGATGCGGTCGCGCACATCCGCCTTCGTTGAACCGCTCGGGTCCTGGTAAGTCAGCGTGACCCCGTCGCGGGTCTGCGTGATGTCCGCAGCATGGGCTGCGGGGAAGGCGAGGACGGCGGCAACGGCAGGAACGATCAGGCAACGGCGCAAACGCATGGACGGCACTCCGGGACGTGACGGGGAAACGCCTGGCGACCACAGCGAAACAATGCTGCAGTGCGGCGCGAGGAACGGGTTGTCGGCGGCTTCCGAGGCCGACAAGCGCGCTGATCCTGCATCACCCAACGCAGTGCCCGCAAGTGCCATTTCGTTCGATCTAATCCGGCAAAAATAGTTTCATTGCAAATTATTGACAATCCATTTGGATCGATCTAGAAAAGTCGCTCCCCACGCTTCACGGAATCCCCTCATACCCAACCCTCCTGCGCCGGTCCGGCGCCGGGAGACCTTGTACTGGAGAGCTGCAGAATGAAGCGCACGTTGCTGTCGTTGCTGGTGTCGTCCGTACTGATGTCCCCCCTGGCCGCCCAGGCACAGACCGCCCCGCCCGAAGAAAAGGGCGCCGAGCCGGCCACGCGCCAGCTCGATGCGGTGAATGTCACCGGCTCGCTGATTCCCCGCGCACAGATCGAAGGCCCGTCGCCGGTGACCACCATCACTGCCGAAGAGATCGAGGCCCAAGGCTTCACCACTGTGTTCGACGCGCTGCGCTCGCTGCCGGTGGCCAATGGCTCGGTGCAGGACTCGCAGGGCACCGGCTTCTACACGCCGGGCGCAAAAACGGTCAGCCTGTTCGGCCTGGATCCGAGCTACACGCTCACGCTGCTCAACGGGCGCCCGCTCAACAGCTATCCGCTGGCCTACAACGGCAATACCAGCATCGTGGACATCGCCAACATTCCGCTCGGCATGGTCGAACGCATCGACGTGCTCACGGGTGGGCAGTCGTCCGTCTACGGCTCGTCAGCCGTAGCGGGCGTGATCAACATCGTGCTGAAGGACAAGGTGGAGGGCGCGCATTTCCGCTACCGCGCGGGCGGCTACAGCGACGGTGGCGGCTCCAGCCAGCGTTTCATCTTCAGCAACGGCCATACCTTCGGCAACCTGGACCTCAGCTACGGGCTCGAATACACGAAGCAGAAGCCGATCTTCGCGTCCGACCGCAGCTACATCGACAGCGTCAATGACAGCCCGACCGGCCCACAGGATCCGTCGCGTACGTTCCTGCGCATGCAGATGTCGCCCAACGGCTACATCGACCCGGGCCAGGCCACGTGCGAGCCGCTGACCTATCTGTTCGGTGGCAGCACCAGCTACGCACACCGCAACGCGGCCGGTACCGGCTACTACTGCGGCAGCCCGAACAACATCGGCACGGCCACGCTCTACAACAAGAGCGAGGACGTGAACGCGACCACCTTCCTGCGCTACCACCTCAGCGAAACCACCGAGCTGTACTCGGACATCCTCTTCAGCTACGGCCGGCCCACCTACTCGGGCGGCAGCCCGTTCTGGAACAAGACCTTCTACAACCAGACCAGCGGCAACTACGAGCAGTGGCAGCGCATCTATGCGCCGGAAGAAGTGGGCATGGACGCGAAGGACCAGCGCGTCTATACCCGCTCGTGGAACATCACCGCAGGTGCGCGCGGCGGACTCGGCGATACCGGGTTCGACTACGACGTGTACGTGAACCGCTCCAGCACCGACGTGACCCGCAAGTCGACCGACTTCCTGGCACGCGGCGGCATCGATGACTACTATCTTGGCCCGCAGCTGGGAATGGTCAACGGCTACGAGTCCTACGCGCCGAACCTCGGCGTGCTGTACCAGCCGCTGACCCGCGGCCAGTACGATCAGTTCAGTGGCACCAACCGTGCCGAATCCAACGCCTCGCGTACCGGTGTGACCGCGCTGGTGACCAATACCTCGCTGTTCGACCTGCCTGCCGGCGACGTCGGCTTTGCGATGATCCTGCAGGGCACCCGCGAGAAGTTCTTCAACCAGTCGGCCGACCCCAATGCGGCCACGCTGTTCCGCGGCCAGACCGCAGGCACCTCGGCCGAGGGTCAGCGCGACCTGTACGCGATCGGCGCCGAACTGCAGGTGCCAATCTTCGACACCTTCAGTGCCAACCTGTCCGGGCGATATGACAAGTACTCGCTGCAGGGCGGTGGCGGCAACGGCAAGGCGACCTGGAAGCTGGGCTTGGAGTACCGCCCCATCGACTCGCTGTTGCTGCGTGGCAGCTACGCAACTGCGTTCCGTTCGCCGGACATGTTCTATCTGTACTCGCGCGAGAGCAGCGGCTACACCACCAACGTGGACACCTTCCTGTGCCGCCAGGCGGGCTATACCTCCGAGAACTTCGACGAGTGCCCGCAGTCGTCGCTCTCGGTGCTGTCCTCCAGTACCGGCAACCGTGACCTGAAGGACATCACGGCGGAAACGTTCACCTACGGCTTCGTCTGGTCGGCATTGGACAATGCACTGAACCTGTCGGTGGACTACAACTCGGTGAAGATCGAGAACGAGGTGTCCATCCTCGGTACCGACAGCATCCTCACCTCCGAAGCCAACTGCCGACTGGGAACATCGGAGAACGGCGACGTCAACTTCGACATCAACTCGCCGACCTGCCGCCAGATCCTGGCCCAGGTACAACGCCTGCCGGCCACCGATCCGATCAACCCGAACGGCGTGTCCAAGGTGTTCTCCTACCCGATCAACCTGGCCAAGCAGCGCCAGACCGGCATCCAGGCGTCGGCCGACTACAAGTGGAGCGCGGGGCGTGCGGGCGACTTCGGCGTGAACGCGGGCTACTACCGGTCGCTGAAGCACGAACTGCAGCAGCAGGAAGGCGACCCGGTCTACGACATGCTGTGCTGCGCGAACTCCAACGAGCTGCATTACCGCGCGACGTTCGGTGCAAACTGGAACATCGGTGCGTTCAGCACCAACGTGTATGGCATCCGCAACGCACCGACCTGGAACGCCATCGGCGAAGAGCGCAACATTGGTCCGTGGACGACCTGGAATGCCACGGTCAACTACCGCATCAACAAGCTGGCCAGCGTAATGTTGACTGCCAACAACCTGACCAACGAACGACCGCCGGTGGATCGCACCAACGGCAACTGGCCGTACTACGACCAGGGCGTGTACAACGCATTTGGCCGCTCGATGTTCGTGGAGCTGTCGCTGGACTTCCAGTAATGGATCGACGGGATGGCCGCTTGTGCGGCCATCCCGGCTTCATCCAGTTCCGCCTCGATCCACCTGCCTGTACCCAATCGCCTCAGCCACGTGCTCGGTAGCAACTCGTTCGCTGTGCGCCAGATCCGCCAACGTTCTAGCTACACGCAGAATGCGATGCATCGAGCGGGCAGAAAGTTGCAGCTGCTCGACCGCTGATTCCAGCAGGGTCTGATCGTCAGGCTCCAGTCGGCAGTGGAGGTCCAGCTCCGTGGGTAGCAGCTGGGCATTTGGCTTGCCGCTGCGCTCCAGCTGTATCGCGCGCGCGGCCACAACGCGTGCGCGGACGGTGGCACTGTCTTCCCCACAGGGCGCGCCGCTTCGCAGCTCCCTCGGTTCCAGGCGTGGCACCTGCACGTGCAGGTCGATACGGTCGAGCAGCGGGCCGGACACGCGACCGCGATACCGCTGGATGGCTTCACCGCTGCAGCGGCAGCGACCGCTGCGGTCGCCTGCCCAGCCGCACGGGCAGGGGTTCATTGCGGCCACCAGCTGGAAGCGGGAGGGGAACTGGTCGGTGCGCGCCGCACGCGCCACCATCACCGTGCCGGACTCCAGCGGTTCGCGCAGTACTTCAAGGCTATGCCGACTCCACTCGGGCAGTTCGTCCAGGAACAGCACGCCGTTGTGGGCCAGCGAGATCTCACCCGGTCGTGGGTGCGTGCCCCCACCGACCAGGGATACCGCGCTGGCGGTGTGGTGCGGAGCACGATAAGGACGGTGCCGCCAGCGCGCTGCATCGATGCCGACGCCGCTGCAGGAGGCGATGGTGGCCGTTTCCAGCGCCTCGGCTTCTGTCGCATCGGGCAGGATGCCGGGCAGGCGCGACGCCAGCAGGGTCTTGCCGCAGCCCGGCGTGCCCAGCAACAGCAGGTGGTGGCCGCCGGCCGCTGCCACTTCCAGGGCGCGACGCGCCTGCAGCTGGCCGCGTACGTCGCGCAGGTCGGCGACCGCCAACGGCGTGACAGGCGCCGGCACGGCAGGGGGCAACGATCGGCTGGCCAGCGAGGCACACACTTCCAGCAGGGTTCGGGCCACCCGCACGTCGGCGTGCTGGGCCAGCGCTGCCTCCTCGCCATTGCCGGCTGCCAGAATCAGCGTGCGACCCTGCTGGGCGGCGGCAATGGCAGCGGGCAGGGCGCCGTCCACACCGCGCAGTTCGCCGGTGAGGGCCAGCTCGCCAAGGAATTCGTAGGTGTCCAGCAGGTGCCGGTCGATCTGGTCGCTGGCCGCCAGGATGCCGAGCGCAATGGCCAGGTCGAAACGCCCACCCTCCTTGGGCAGGTCGGCCGGCGCCAGGTTGATCAGGATGCGCTGCTGCGGGTAATCGAAGCGCGCGCACAGCAGCGCAGCGCGCACCCGGTCGCGCGATTCACGCACGGCGGCTTCGGGCAGGCCGACCATGGTGGTATGCGGCAGACCGCCGCTCAACATCACTTCTATGCGTACCGCCGGCGCAGCGATGCCCACGCGCGCGCGGCTGTGCACCAGTGCAAGGCTCATGCAGGTTCCCGTGTTGGCTCAACAACCTGCAAGGTTGCCCGGGGATGCTCCGGAAGGCTGTCGGGTGGAGCCGCGCGGGCAGATGAGGAGAAGCCGCAGCGCTACCTCGGCGGCGACCCTCAACCGAGGATCAGGGCGCCGGACGCTCCGGAGCGGCAGCGCCAGCCTCCAGTGCCGCCACGGTCTTCTCCAGCGCTTCCAGCTTCTCGCGGGTGCGCAGCAGCACCGCGCGCTGGACGTCGAACTCTTCGCGCGTCACCAGGTCCAGCTTGCCCAGCCCAGCCTGCAGGGCGCTCTTGAAGGTGGCCTGCAGCTCTTCGCGGGATTGACGCAGGCCCGGCGGGACCATGTCGCTCAGGCGGCGTGCAAGGTCGTCGAGCTGGTTGAGGTCAATCATGGTGTTCTCTGCGGGTGGGGCTGGCCAGGTACTAGGATAGCGTTATCCTTGCGCCGCAGATCAAAGGAGCCGATAGATGAAGATGGTCATGGCGGTGGTCAAACCGTTCAAACTCGACGATGTGCGCGAGGCGCTGGCCGAACGCGGTGTCACCGGGATCACGGTCACCGAGGTCAAGGGCTTCGGCCGGCAGAAAGGGCATACCGAGCTGTACCGGGGCGCCGAGTACGTGGTCGACTTCCTGCCGAAGGTGAAGATCGAGGTGGCGGTAACCGACGAGCAGGTCGAGGAGGTGGTGGAAGCCATCGTCAAGGCGGCCGGCACCGGCAAGATCGGCGACGGCAAGGTGTTCGTGTACGACCTGGGCAGCGTGGTGCGCATCCGCACCGGTGAGTTGGACGCCGACGCGTTGTAGGCGATTACGCCTTGAACCACCGATAGAACCGCTTCCAGGCCACCCGCACGCCGGATACCCAGCGCGGGTCGGCCACCTGGGCCGCTTCGGCGGCGCTGGGGCGGGCGCCGGTCAGGCGCTGGCGCATCTTCAGCAGGTTCTTCATGTCGCTACGGCGCAGCTGACGGGATACCGGGTGCACTGGCAGCCAGCGTGGGCTGCGCCAGGCCGAAGTGAAGTCCACCAGCACCGGGACGCCGCCGCTCACCATCACATTGGTGCCGTGCAGGTCGTTGTGGGTGATGCCGGCCGCGTGCAGGCGGGTAAGCGCGTACTGCAGCTGCTCGAACACCTCGATACCGACCGACTGGGCCGCGCTCAGGGTCTGGCCAGGAATGAATTCCATGCCCAGGGCCAGGCCACCAATGGTGCCAAGGAGTGCAGGGGCGTGCTTCCAGCCGCTGAGCCGCTGCAGGATGCGGGCTTCGCGGCGGACCAGCAGGCGGGCAACCGGTGAGAGCGGGGTGCCGCGGTAACGGGTGTAGTCCTTGACCACCGCCGGCTGCCCATTCAGGCAGGTGCGGTAGACATCGGGTTCCAGCAGGCGTTCGCCGCGCTTGAGCAGCTCGGCGGGGGCGGTGTCGTCGACACACGCAGCAACGGGGGTATTCATGACGTTCCAAGGCGACCCGGCGGTCGGCGCAAAGCGTCAGGCGTACCGGTGCTACTGAAGGGGGAGGGATGAAGGTTTCGTTAATTTTAGTACTCGGGAGTACACGAAACCAGTGTTTGTCGGAAAAATGTCATAACCGGGGGTGGAACAGAGCGTCGCGCGTCTGAATGTCACGGCGGGACTGGCTTGACCCGGGGCGGGCTGGCCCGGACCATAGCGTGATTGAAAGCGCCCGCGCGGCAGTCCCGCACCTGACGGCACGTCTCCGTCGCGCCAGGCTCTCCCCCCTTACACCTTCGGGTTCCGGCAGCGGCCGGTGGATGCTTGATGATCAAGATTATTGTGGTGGCCCTGTTCGTGGCCTGCGTGCTGTACGTGCACTACCGCGGCAAGGTCCGGGCACGCTGGTCGCGCCAGTTGCTCGACCATTCCAGCTTCATGGCGCCGATCAACGTGATCATGTACCTGTTCTCCAAGGTACCGACCACGCCGTTCCTGGATCCCGGCAAGGAGTTCCCGCAGCTGGAACCGCTGCGGGCGAACTGGAAGATGATCCGCGATGAGGCGCTGGCGCTGCGCGATGCGGAGAAGATCGCCGCCTCCAGCTCGTACAACGACGCCGGCTTCAATTCGTTCTTCCGCCGTGGCTGGAAGCGCTTCTACCTGAAGTGGTACGGCCCGTCGCACCCGTCGGCGAAGGCGATGTGCCCGAAGACCACGGCGTTGCTGGAGTCGCTGCCGGACGTGCGCGCGGCGATGTTCGCGCAGCTGCCGTCGGGCAGCGAACTGCGTCCGCACCGCGATCCGTTCGCCGGTTCGTTGCGCCTGCACCTGGGCCTGGCCACGCCGAACAACGACGGCTGCTACATCGAAGTGGACGGCATCAAGAAGAGCTGGCGCGATGGCGAGTGGATGATGTTCGACGAGACCTACATCCACCACGCGCACAACGAGACGCCCGATGACCGCGTGATCCTGTTCTGCGACATCGCCCGCCCGCTGCGCTTCGGCCTGCCGGGCCTGTTCAATCGTGCGGTGGCGGCCACGCTGCTGGCCGGCGGTGCATCGCCGAACCTGCCGGGTGACCCGACCGGTGGCGTCAACAAGGCGTTTGGCAGTGTCTACAAGGTGCGCCTGAAGGCCAAGGCACTGCGCGAGCGCAGCGTGGTGGCCTACCAGCTGATCAAGTGGGGCCTGGTGGTGGCGGTGATTGCCGGTATCTGGGCGCTCTGAGCGAACCGCGGCCGGACTTGGCCCGGCGCTACCGGATTCCGCGGGGTATGTTGTAGAGCCGAGCCTATGCTCGGCTTGGTCTACCGCAACCTGTCCGAAGAGCAGCCGAGCATGGCTCGGCTCTACAGAAAGCAAAAACCCGCGCTGTCGCCAGCGCGGGTTTTTGTTTGGATCAACCCTTCAGTGCCGCCTGCACGAACGGCGGGGTCACCAGCACGCCGGTGTGCAGCGCGGCGGTGTAGTACAGGGTGTTGAAGGTCTTGGCGGCCGAGTCGGCCTGGCGGAAGTCGAAGCTGCTGTCGCCCTTGCGCGCCATGGTCACGCTCCACCAGCCGGTGGGGTAGCACGGCTGCGGGAACGGCAGGGTCTTGAACGAACCGAAGCCGGCCTTGCCCATCTCGGCGCGCATTTCGTTGATCAGATCCAGCTGCATCAGGGGCGACTCGGACTGCTGCACCAGGATGCCGTCGTCCTTCAGGGCCTTGAAGCAGCTCTCGTAGAAGGCCTTGTTGAACAGGCCTTCACCCGGGCCGACCGGGTCGGTCGAGTCGACGATCACCACGTCCACGCTGCCGGCCGGGCAATTGGCCATGTAGGCCACGCCGTCGTCGAACAGCAGCTCGGCGCGGGCGTCATCGTTGGAGTCGCACAGTTCCGGGAAGTGCTTGCGCGCCATCACGGTGACCTGCTCGTCGATATCGCACTGGGTCACGCTCTCCACGCCGGTGTGCTTGAGCACTTCGCGCAGGGTGCCGCAGTCGCCGCCGCCGATGATCACCACGCGCTTGGGCGCGGCGTGGGTGAACAGCACCGGGTGGCTGATCATCTCGTGGTAGAAGAAGTTGTCCTTGCTGGTCAGCATGATGGCCCCGTCGATGGTCATCAGGTTGCCCCAGTCGGTGGTCTGGAAGATCTCGATCTTCTGGAACGGCGACTGCACCTCGTCCAGCTTGCCGGTGATGCGGTAGCCGATGGCCGAGCCGGTGCGCTCGAAGTGTTCGATGTACCAGTTGTTGCTGTCAGTCATTGGAAAACAGTCCTGTTCGGAGGGGTGGAGCCGGGCTGGCGGGCGGGGCCGCGTGGCACAGATGCCACATCCGGACGGATCGGCCCGTTCAGGTTGAAACCTGTCACGGGCGCGGGCGCGCATGATAACGAACCTGTGGGCATATAGGCGTTATCATGCCCCCCCTTTTATTGCCAACAAGGCCGACTGAAATGACCGATTGGTCCCTCGACCAAGCCCGCAAGACCTACTCGATCCCGCATTGGGCGGACGGTTACTTCGATGTGGATCAGGCCGGGCACATGGTGGTGAGACCGACCGGGGCGGACGGCCCGGTGGTGTCGCTGCCCAAGGTGGTCGATGCGGCGCGTGCGGCGGGCGCCAAGCTGCCGCTGCTGGTGCGCTTCCCGGACATCCTCGGCCAGCGCCTGGGCAAGCTGCAGGCGGCCTTCGGCCAGGCCCAGCAGGACTGGGAATACAGCGGCGGCTACACCGCCGTGTACCCGATCAAGGTCAACCAGACCCGCGGCGTGGCCGGTACCCTGGCCAGCCACCACGGCGAAGGCTTCGGCCTGGAAGCGGGCAGCAAGCCGGAGCTGATGGCCGTGCTGGCGCTGTCGCGCCCGGGGGGCCTGATCGTCTGCAACGGTTACAAGGACCGCGAGTACATCCGCCTGGCCCTGATCGGCCGCAAGCTGGGCCTGCAGACCTTCATCGTCATCGAGAAGCCGTCCGAGCTGAAGCTGGTGCTGGAAGAGTCCAAGGCGCTGGACGTGAAGCCGGGCCTGGGCGTGCGCATGCGCCTGGCCTCGCTGGGCGCCGGCAAGTGGCAGAACAGCGGTGGCGACAAGGCCAAGTTCGGCCTGTCGCCGCGCCAGCTGCTGGACCTGTGGAAGTCGCTGCGTGACACCGAGTACGCCGACTGCCTGAACCTGCTGCACTTCCATATGGGCTCGCAGATCTCCAACGTGCGCGACATCGCCAACGGCATGCGCGAAGCCACCCGCTACTTCGTGGAGCTGTCGCGCCTGGGCGCGAAGATCACCCACGTCGACGTGGGCGGTGGCCTGGGTGTGGACTATGAAGGCACCCGTTCGCGCAGCTTCTGCTCGATCAACTACGGCCTGCATTCCTACGCCAGCAACATCGTGCAGCCGCTGGCCAATGCCTGCGAAGAGTTCGGCCTGACCCCGCCGCGCATCGTGACCGAGTGCGGCCGCGCGATGACCGCGCACCACGCGGTGCTGATCGCCAACGTGTCGGAAGTGGAAGAGGCGCAGGAAGGCCGCGTGCCGGACCAGCACGACGACGAGCCGGCGGCGATCCGCCACCTGCGCGAGATCCACGACGAACTGGACGTGCGCCCGGCGGTGGAGCTGTTCCAGGAAGCGCAGCATTTCCATGCCGAAGGCCTGGCCAGCTATGCGCTGGGCCAGATCGACCTGCCGCAGCGTGCGCGCATCGACGACCTGTTCTACGCCATCGCCCATGCGGTGCGGGCGCGCCTGAGCTACGACGAAAAGAGCCATCGGCCGGCACTGGACGAGTTGAACGAGCGCCTGGTGGACAAGTACTTCGTCAACTTCAGTGTGTTCGAGTCGATCCCGGATGCGTGGGCGATCGACCAGGTGTTCCCGATCGTGCCGATCGAACGCTTGAACGAAGTGCCGGAGCGTCGCGGCATCATCGCCGACATGACCTGCGATTCGGACGGCATGGTGAAGACCTATGTCGAGAACGAGAGCCTGGACACCTCACTGCCGCTGCACGCGGTGCGCCCGGGCGAAAGCTATCGCATCGCGTTCTTCATGGTCGGTGCGTACCAGGAGATCCTGGGCGACATCCACAACCTGTTCGGCGACACCGACGCGGTGGAAGTGCGGGCCGAGGCCGATGGCTATGCCATCACCCAGCAGCGTCGGGGCGACACCACCGACGTGATGCTGGACTACGTGGGCTACAGCCTGGCCGATCTGCGTGCCAGCTACGCCGAACGCGTGGCCGCAGCGAAGCTGTCGCCGGAGCGCGCGCAGGAGCTGTCCGATGCGCTTGAGGCGGGGCTGACCGGTTACACCTACCTGTCTGACGAGCCGCTGGTCTGAGCAGTCGCGCCATCTTCCATCTGTTCCTGCACGCCGCCATACCGGCGTTGCTGGCGTGGATGTTCTGGCGCAAGCGCTTCCTGTCGGCATGGGTGCTGATGCTGCTGGGCTGGATCATCGACCTGGACCACCTCCTGGCCGATCCGATCTATGCGCCGAACCGGTGCAGCATCGGCTTCCATCCGTTGCACACCGCGCCGGCGATCGCGGTGTATGCGGGGCTATGCATTCCGAAGAAGACGCGGTTGTTCGGGATCGGGCTGATGATCCACATCGTGCTGGATGCGATTGATTGCTGGCTCATGCACGCGGGATCAGCCCGCGGGTAACACCAGCTCCGCGCGCAGCCCCGGCGTGCCATTCCGCAACACCAATCCGCCGCCGTAACTCTCGGCGATATCCGCCACGATCGCCAACCCCAGGCCGCTGCCCGGCGCGCGCTGGTCCAGTCGCACGCCGCGGCCGAGCACCCGCTCCAGGTCGTCTTCGGGCAAGCCGCCGCCGTCATCGCTGACGGTGATCTGCAGCCGCTTGTCGGCCAATACCACGCCCACCTCCACCCGCTGCGCCGCCCATTTGCCTGCGTTGTCCAGCAGGTTGCCCAGCATCTCTTCCAGGTCCTCGCGCGCGCCTGCGAATACGCCGGGTGCGTCGGTGGCGCAGACGAATGCGACGTCGCGCTGGCCATGCACCCGCTGCATCAGCCCGCACAGCGCGCTGACCACCGGCGCCACCGGCGTGCGCTGCTGATGGTCGGCGGCCACGCCTACCGCCAGGTAGCGGTCGATACTGGCCTGCATGCGTGCGGTCTCGCTGCGCAGGGTCTGTCGCCAGTCGGTCCCGGCGCCTGCGGCTTCGGTAGAGAGCACGGTCAACGGCGTCTTCAACGCGTGTGCCAGGTCTTCGGCACTGCGTCGCGCGCGCAGCACCATGCGGCCGTGGTGGTCGAGCAATGCGTTGAGCTCGGCGGCCAACGGAGCTGCTTCGCGTACCAGGCCCTGCTGCGGAAAGCGCACGTCTTCGCCGTTGCGCACCTGCTCGGCAATGCGCCCGAGTTGCTTCAGTGGCCGCAGCCCGTAATGCACCTGGGCAACGAGGACCGCAAACCACAGGGCGATCAGCACCATCAGCGCCAGCGCGGTACGTTGCCGGAACACGGTGACCTGGGCATCCAGCTGGCTGCGGTCGGTGGCCACGATCACCCGCAGCGGCATGGCCGCACGTGGCAGGGTGACCTGCTGTGCCAACGCCCGCAGCGGCTGCTGCAGCGGGCCGCTGGTATCGAATGCGTGGGCCGGGCCGGTACGCAGCGTCGCCGGGGCAGGCAGCGTTTCGTCCCACAGTGAGCGCGACTGGCCCAGCGGCTGGCCCTGCGCGTCCAGCAGCTGCCAATACGCACCGGAGAACACACGCTGGTAGCGCTCGCCGCGCAGCTCGTCGCGCACCTGCACGGCACCCTGCGCATCCACCTCCAGCAGGGCCAGTACCGCGATCAGGTCATTGTTGAGCTGCTGGTCCAGGGTGGCCTGCGCGGAGCGCTCGTACATCGCGCCCAGCCACCAGGTGGCCAGCGCCGAAACCAGCACCATGCCCAGTCCACCGGCCAGCAGCAGGCGGCTGCGCAGCGAACGGGTGTTCATGGTTGCGCCGACAGGCGGAAACCCTGGCCGCGATGGGTATGGATGAGGGTGCTGCCGAGTTTGCGGCGGATGCGGCCGATCAGCACGTCCAGGGTGTTGGAGTCGGGATCGAAGCCGGATTCGTAGACATGCTCGCCCAGCCGCGAACGGCTGATCACCACGTCCGGGTGGTGCATGAAGTAACTCAGGATCCGGTGTTCCTGCGGGCTCAAGG
This sequence comes from uncultured Stenotrophomonas sp., assembly GCF_963519125.1. GTDB lineage: Bacteria > Pseudomonadota > Gammaproteobacteria > Xanthomonadales > Xanthomonadaceae > Stenotrophomonas. Next base: position 243,130 of record NZ_CAUQLJ010000001.1, read on the forward strand.
GCAGCAGCACGCCGTCCAGCTCGAAGCGGCCGGCGTTGACGTCAAGCCGCAGCGGGCCGCACTGCAGGCGCGGGCTGGCATGGCCGGCGCTGCGCCGGATCAATGCGCGCAGCCGCAGCAGCAGCTCCTCGGGCTGGAACGGTTTGGTCAGGAAATCATCGGCACCGGCGTCGAAACCGGCCAGCTTGTCGTGCCAGCGCGTGCGCGCGGTCAGCACCAGCACCGGAAAATCGCGCCCGGCCTGGCGCCAGCGCTCGATCACGCTCAGGCCATCCAGCCCCGGCAGACCGAGGTCCACCACTGCGGCGGCGATGTCCTCCACCTGGCCCTGGTACTCGGCGTCCACGCCCTCGCTGCTGTGCACCACCACGTACCCGGCGTCCTCCAGCAGAAGCTGCAGCTGGCTGGCGAGCAGGGCATCGTCCTCGGCAAGCAGGAGTCGCATCAGTCCTCTTCCATCTTGAGCAGGCGGCCGCTGGTCGCATCATAGTCCAGCTCCATCACCACGCCATTGGGACCGAGGATCTCGATCTCATACTCGCCGTCGTCAAGCTCCACTTCCAGCAGTTGCCCCGGATAGCGGCGCAGGGCGTCGCGCACCACGGTTTCCAGCGGGACGTAACGGCCCTGTTTGACCGCCTGGCGCACCGCGTCCTGCTGGCGTGCGCCGCCATCCAGCACCCGCATCGGGTCCTGGGTCGAGGCGGTCAACAGCAGGGGCAGCAGCAGCGACAGGGTATTCATGGCCATACGGTATACGCGGGGCCTTTAAACGGGGCCTAACAGTGGGCCTCATGCTGCGCTTAAGGGCGCTTGCCAGACTGGCGGCGCCGGGATGATCCGGTCACTTTCCAGGAACACCCCCATGAACAAGCTGATCCTTGCCGCGGCGCTGGCGGCCACCTTCACCACCGCCCCAGCCCTTGCCGCTTCCCTGAACGCTGCCGAGGTGCAGGCCAAGCTGAGCGCCGCCGGCTACACCCAGGTCATGGAGCTCGAGCGCGACGACGGCGTATGGGAGGCCGATGTCATCCGCGCTGACGGCCGCCTGGCCGAGGTGATCGTCGACCCGGCCACCGGCGAGATCTTCGATCCGCTCAGCGGCCGCCCGATGCTGGAGGCGGGGCAGATCCTGTCCCTGGCCGGCAAGGCCGGACTGACGAAGATCGAATCGCTGGAACGCGACGGCGCCACCTGGACCCTGGAAGCGCGCAATGCCCGCAACCAGCGCGTGGACGTGCGCATGAGCGGCCACGACGGGCGGATCATTTCCACCGAGCGCGACAACTGGTGGGACTGAGCTGGCTTACCAGCCGACCGGCGGCGGGCCGCCCCAGAAGCCGGGGCCGTAGCCGCCGTAACCCGCCCCATACGGTCCATAGAAGCCAGGGCCCTTGCCCTCGCTGATCTGGATGTTGAGGTTCATGTTGCGGGTCTTGCCTTCGTCGTTGGTGTAATTCTTGTTGAGGTTCAACTCGGCGGCGTTGTAGTGCGTGTTGCCGAAGTTCTTGGCATAGCCGATGCCCGTGGTGATGCTGCCGTTGACCCGCAGCTTGTCGTCGACCACGTCGGCGATGCGGTTGCCGGCGGCATCGCGCTGGACCGCACGGCGGCCGCTCTTGTCGCCATAGAAGGTGCCCGGCGGGTCGCCCCGCAGGCTGGGGTCGTTCAGGTACTGCAGCGGCTGCTGCGGCAGCGACAGGTCGAGGTCGGTGGCCGACTGCGGGCCGGTGGCACCGGCAGCGGACTGCGCCAGCACGACGCCGGGGGCCAGCAGCAACAGCAGCAGGGAAAGCGGGCGGATCATGGTGGGCTCCGGGGCAAGGCAAGGCGGCCGACAGCGCTGACGCTAGCAGCCGTTGCTTGAATGATGCCTGTCATTGCGCCGTTTGGGTCAGCGCTCCAGCCGCTCGAACCCGAACAGCGCGGCCAGCGGGTGGCGCCGGCGCTCGATCCGCGCCCGCAGCAGCTCGGCACCGATCATCGAATAGGTGATGCCGTTGCCGCCGTAGGCCATGGCGAACAGCACCCGTGGTCCCCACTGCGCGTGCGGGCCGAAGAACGGGAGCCCGTCTTCGGTCTCGGCGAAGGTGCCGGCCCAGGAAAACGCGGGTTGCAGCGGCAGATGCGGGAACAGCTTGCCGACCTGCTTGAGCAGGGTGCCGGTCTTGCCGGCCACGCGGCGATCGCGCCGGGCCGGGATGTCCACCGCGTCGTCTTCGCCGCCAACCAGCAACCGGTGGTCGCCGGTGCTGCGCATGTACAGATAGGGTCGCGCCGACTCCCACACCATGGTGTCGGCCAGGGGGCCGAGCAGGCCCGGATCGATCGGGTCGGTGATGAAGGCGTAACTGCTGCGGTTGCGCGCCACCTTCTGCTTCAGCCAGCGCTGCCCGGCATACCCGGTGGCCAGCACCACGTGCCGGCTGCGGATGCGTACCCCCTCCGGCGTGGTGGCGGTGACGCCGCGCGCGGTGGGCTCCAGGCCGTGCAGTACGGTGCGGTCGTGCACTGCGCAGCCGGCCTTGGCCAGGCGCATAAGCAGGCGGTAGGTGAGCTGGTACGGGTCGACCCGCGCCGCCAGTGCGCTGAGGATCGCGCCGGGTGCGGGTATGCCGTACCCGGCATGCACCGCGTCCGCGTCCAGCCAGTGCACATCGAAGCCGTGCTTCCGGCGCAGGGCGTATTCGTCCTGCAGGACGGGTCCGTGCCGCCGCTTGCTGGCGTAGTAAAGGCTCTGCATGGGGTGGCAATCCACGCCGCGGAAGCCGGCCGCCACCGCACGCAGCGCAGGGATCGCCTCGGCGCAGGCGCGGTAAGCCGTTACCGCATCCGCTTCACCGAACCGCTTGGCCAGGTCGATCAGATGCGTGTCGATCTCATACTGCAGCAAGGCGGTACTTGCGGCAGTGCTGCCCCAGCCGATGTCGCGCTGCTCGACGAGCACCACGTCATGGCCATGCGCACACAGCTCATTGGCGATCAGCGCGCCGCTGATGCCGCCGCCCACCACCAGCACGTCGCAGCTGCGGTCGTCGCGCAGCGGCGGGAAGGCATGCATCAGGCCGTTGCTGACCGCCCAGAACGGATAGCCGCTTTTGAGGTCCATGTGCGATCAGGCAGTGGGGTGGCCGGTATGCGGGGTGCGGATGAGTGGGGTCAGGTCGAAGCCCTGCAGGCGCGCCACTTCCAGGTAGTGCTCGGCCGTGGTGGTGTCCAGCGTGGGCTGGCGTGCCAGCAACCACAGGTACTTCCGGTCCGGGCTGCCGACCAGGGCGACGCTGTAATCCGGGGCGACCTGGATCACCCAGTAGTCGCCCTTGGTGAAGGGAATCCAGCGCAGGCCGGCGGGCAGGAAGCTCACCTCCAGGCGCGCCGGGTCGTCGCCCACAGGGGTGGCTTCGCCCTCGGCTTCTTCGACCTTGTCGCCGATACGGCAGCGATTGCGCACGGCCACATGGCCGTTGTCCTTCAGTGCGTAGTGGGCGGTGACATCGGTGCAGTCTTCCGGCTCATGCGACATCGGCAGCCGGGCGAGCTCGTACCAGGTGCCGACGTAGCGCGGCAGCTGCAGGTTGGCAACGGTTTTCAGTTCGGGGTGGGTAGTCATCACAGGCTCCGCAATGGACGTGGACGCCACGATGCCGGGGCTTCCGCCATGGCCGGGTGAAGCCTGAACGATGCGATTTAGCCACGCATACCCGGCGTGAACAGGGCTCGGTTTATAGTCTCGACAGGCGCGGTGGTCCGCGTGAACTCCAGGTGCAGGTTTGTCTTTCCGTCCCCGTAATTCCCTGCTGCGGCCGCTGGCCGTGATGCTGCTGAGTGTCTGGCTGTGCATGGCCCCCGGGGCCTGGGCGCAGGCCACCGACGATCCCACCGCGCAGCCCAAGGCGCAGCTGTCCCAGGCCGGCAAGGAACTGGACGCGATCCGTGACGCGCTGGCCGACGCCGAAACCCGTGAGACGCTGAGCTCGCTGTTCGACCGCGCCATGAAAGTGCAGCGCGATGCCGACGCCGCGCAGGGGGCACTGCAACCGGAACTGGACCAGCTCGACAACCGCTTGACCCAGCTCGGCACCGTGCCTGAAGGCACCGTGGAGGCGCGGGAGTTGGCGCAGCAGCGCAAAGGGCTGAACCAGCAGCGTGCCGACATCGCATCGGCGATCGCCCGCGCCAAGCTGCTCGCAGTGGACGCCAAGCAGCTGGGGGCGGACATCGAGAAGATGCGCGTCACCCAGTTCAGCGAAGAGCTCGCCCGCAAGGTGAATTCGCCGCTGTCGCCGACGCTGTGGAGGCAGTTTGCCAAGGACGTGCCGGCCGACATGCAGCGCCTGGGCGCGTTGTACCGGCAGGGCGAAAGCACTGCGCGCAAGGCGATTGCCCAGCATGGATGGACCGCACCGCTGACCGGCCTGGTGCTCGCACTGCTGATGTTCTTCCCGCTGCGGCTGTGGCTGCGCGCGGCGGGCCGCCGCTACGCGGCGTCCGAGCGCGCCCCGGACGGACGCCTGCGTCGCTCCGGGCTGGCGGTGTGGCTGCTGGCGGTGGGCACGATGCTGCCCGGCCTGGCCGGCGTGGTGCTGGTGGGGTCGCTGGATGCGATAGGCGCGATTCCCCCGCGGCTGCAGAACGTGGCCCTGATGCTGCAGGTGGCCACCTTCATCGCGGCTTTCATCACCGCGTTGAGCGCTTCGCTGCTGGTTCCCAAGCGCCCGTCGTGGCGCCTGCTCAACCTGGATGACGCCGCCGCCTGGCGCCTGCGCAAGTACGCGTGGGGCGCAGCAGGACTGACCTGGATCAGCATCGTGCTGGTGGCACTGAATCGCGCTGCACGCACCAGCACCATCACCACGGTGGCGGTGGATGGCCTGATCGCGATTACCTACATGGCGCTGATCATCGCCATTCTGGTGTCGCTGGCGCGCCTGCATCGCCGCCAGACCGATGAGGCCGAAGCCAAGCTGGAAGCGCAGGCGCAGGCCGACGCCAAGGCCAAGCCCAAGCCCAAGGGTCCGCCGCGCCGCAGTGGCTGGATCGTGGTGGCGAGGCTGGCCGGGCACGTGGTGGTGGCGGCGGCGGTGATCGCCACCCTGCTGGGCTATCTCAACCTGGCGCTGTTCGTGGGCCAGCAGCTGATCTGGGGTGCGGTGGTGCTGATGGCCGCCTCGCTGCTGATGAAGTTTGCCGACGACCTCGCTACCTGGCTGTTGTGTCCGACCAGCAGCGTCGGCCGCACCGTGCTGCTGACCACCGGGTTGAGCGAATCGCGCATCGTGCAGGCCGGCGTACTGCTGTCGGCGGCGCTGCGTATCGGTGTGATCCTGCTGGCAGTGATCGCGCTGACTGCGCCGTTCGGCAATGTGAGTGCTTTGTACGGTGGCCTGGATACGTTGTCCAAGGGAATCAGCCTCGGCGACAACATCACCGTCAAGCCCAGCAACATCCTCTATGCGGTGCTCGCCTTCCTGCTGGTGTGGGGGGTGATGCAGGCATTCCAGCGCTGGCTGAGCGACACGTATCTGCCCAAGACCGAACTCGACGCCGGTGCGCGCAATTCGATCAGCACCGTCACCCGCTACCTGGGCATCATCGCGGCGGTGCTGTGGGCGCTGACCGCGCTGGGGATCGGCTTCGAACGGCTGGCGCTGGTGGTCAGCGCGCTTTCGGTGGGTATTGGTTTCGGCCTGCAGGCGATCACCCAGAACTTCGTGTCGGGCCTGATCCTGCTGGCCGAGCGGCCGGTGAAGATCGGTGACTGGGTCAAGCTGGGCGACCAGGAGGGCGACATCAAGCGCATCAATGTGCGCTCGACCGAAATCCAGGTTGGCGACAAGTCCACTCTGATCGTGCCGAACTCCGAGCTCATCACCAAGACCGTGCGCAACATGACCATGGGCAATGCGCAGGGCCGGATCCAGATCCAGTTCACCGTGCCGCTCAGTACCGATGTGGCGCTGGTGCGACAGATCCTGCTCGATGCGTATACCGACCATGTGGGCGTGCTGGCCGACCCGGCGCCGTCGGTGTTCATCGATTCGATCGCCAACGGCCAGGTGGCGATCAACAGCTTCGCCTACACCTCCGGCCCGCGTGCGGTGTATGGGGTGCGCAGCGACCTGTACTTCACCATGCTGCAGAAGTTCGCGGCGGCCGGGATCGCGTTGTCGGCACCGACCGACATCCATCTGGTGCGCGATCCGTCGCTGCCGCCGGACACGCCCTGAGCGCGCCGGCGGCCCACCTCAGCGGTGGGTCGCCGGTACTCCCAGCGCACGGTGGTCGGGCAGCACGACCACCGGGGGCTGCAGTGCACCCGGTTCGTCGCCACCTTCCTCGTCCGAGGTCTTGCCGCCCTGTTTGATCGGCTTGAGCGCTTTGCCCGGCGACACATGCGGGGTGCGCGGGCTGCCGCCCACCTTGATCAGCATGCCGGCCGCGTTGCCGCCTTCCACCAGCGGCTCCTGCAACGCCGGTCCGTACAGGGTCAGCGTGGCAGGGTCGACCAGGTGCAGGGTCCGGCTGCTGCTGGCGCTGGCCAGCGGTGGAGGCGACACCATCGCCCCCGGAATGCCATTGACCGTGCGCACCTTGATCTCATACAGCGGCGAAGCCAGCGATCCGCCTTCCTTGGCGATCGCCATGCCTTCGCGCATCGCCCAGCGCAGCCCCACGGTGCGCGCCGGTGGCGGTTGCCGACCCATGAACGTCCACAGGAAGCGGAGCCTGCCACGTGCGGTGCGCTGGACCACGCTGACCCCCACGCGCAGCAGCGCCACGCTGCCGGCCGCCGGGTTGAGCGCGTCCACCGTGCCACGCCCCAGCACCTTCGAGAGTTCGGTGAAGCGCGGCACGGTGAGCTTCAGTCCGGGTCTGGCCAGCACCTTCGCCATGCCACTGACCACCGGCCCGACCACGATGATCGCCTCCAGGTACAGACCAAACGCGGCCATGGAGAATTCGTTGCGGTCCTTCGAGGTGATCCGGCGCAGGTTCTCCACGAAGGGCACGATGAAGTCCACGGCGCTGAGCCAGAGCGGCGCTCCTGCCAGGTACTGTTCGTAGCCGGTCAGCGCCATGCCCTCACGGTGGAAGTTTTCCCTGTCCAGCCAGAAGAAGTCGGACTGGATCGGATCGACCAGTGCATGGAACGGTGATCGGGTGGCATTGTCATGGTCATCCGCGCGGGGGGGCGCCAGCAGCGGCTCGACGATCACCGCCGACTGCATGCCGTCAGCGGGCGCCTTGTCGCTGCTGAAGGCGAGCCAGTCCACCGGCAACGGCGTGCCCCGACGGACGTGCACGGTTGCCATGTTGCCGCTGCGCAGTCGCACCTTCCGCTTCTGCAGTTCGCCCCCCAGCGGCAGTGGTCCGTCCACATCGAGTGGCACGATCCGGCTCTGCAGCGGGAACAGCTGGAAGTGGCGCGGCCGTCCGCTGATGGTGAGCGTGTACACGACGCCGAAGCGGCCCCGGTACGGGTCGGTGTCGTTGCGGGTTTCCTGCTGCGCTTCGAGGTCAGGTTCGTGCGTGCGCAGGGTGAAGACCTGCACGTCGCCGCGCAGCAGCGCTTCGCGTTCGTCCTCGGGACGTTGATACAGCGCCTCTTCGATCAATACGCCGTAGCCACGTTGCGCCTTCCGGAAATAGGCGTCGAACCGGCGTTGGAAGCGGGCGTTGATGTCGGCCAGGCGCGGCAGAGCGGGTTTCATCTGCGCATAGGCGTTCTGCAGTGCAGCCTCATAGCGCGGATTGCCCTGCGCGTGGTTGAGCGGTGTGTCGGGGACGAAGGTTCGGCAGGGCCGCCAGCGGTCGCTGCCGTTTCGCAGCGCGCCGGCCGCCACCAGTTCGAAGAACGGGAAGCTGCGGCCGAAATGGTTATCGTCGTGGCAGAGCAGGAACTCGGTGGAGTTCCATGCATGGTTGGACAGGACGCCGGGAAACTTCGGGAACAGGCGGTGGATCTCCGCCTCCACCAGCGGCATGCGGTAGGGCAGCGGGGCCAGGACGTCGACCACCGCGCGCTCGATGTCGGCCACGCGCTGGTCGAATGCCAGCAGCGCCGCTTCCATGCGTTCGGAGCGGCGCATCGGCCGCGCCGATCCCCGTTCCAGCTGGCGGAACACGTACCAGTCCTGGGTCGGCAGGCGTCGCGCATGCAGGGCCAGCCGTTTGACCAGCTCGGGCACGTCGTCGTTCTCGAGCAGGTCGACCGAGAGAGTCAGCAGTTCACTGAAGCGCATCTGCTGCGAGAGTCCGCGGCGGATCCGCTCGGCCAGGTGCACGCCGGAAACGAAATGGATCGAGGCGATGGTGTTGGCATACACCAGGTTGGGCGGCACGTCGCGGATCAGCAGCTCCGGCGCGGCGTCCTGCAGGGCCAGCGTGGTCGCCATGCCCAGCATCGAATCGGGAATGCGCCCCATGCTGCGCAGGTAGTCGTGGAAGTCCAGGCGGATACTGGCGAAGGTGCGGCCCCAGTTGGAGGGCTTGTGCAGGCGGTAGCCCAGCAGCACGCGCGCGTCGCGGTTCGAGGGCGGGCCCAGGTCGAGCACGATCGCAACCCGGGTCAGGCTGGCCAGCAGCGTCGGCGACGTGGGCGCATGGAGGCTGCCCTGGTACCAGCCAAGCGCGCGCAGCAGCGCGGTCTGCAGCACCTGCGCGCGCGGTGTACGCGCCATGGCGGCGATGAAATGGCTGGTGCGGTGTACCTCGTCCCACGCCATTTCGCCGCGCTCCACCAGCGGCCGGGCGAGATATTCCAGCAGGGTCTGATCGCCCGGCGCGCGCTGGGCAAGAAACGCCGTGCTCGTGGCGCGGACCTGTGCCAGATCGGTGGCGTCCAGCGCGTCCCATGCATGCAGCAGGTCGGCGCGCATGCCCAGCCGCAGCTCCGCGAGCAGGCGCTCGACGCACCGCGCGGCGCCATCGAAGTGGGTCTCCTCTTCCGGCCCGCAGCCGCCGTGCGCGGTCAGGATGTCCGAGACACTGACCCGACTGTCGGAGCGGACCTGCCCACCGAGCTGGGACGCGACTGCGCGCAGGGTAGCCAGCTGCGGCACGACGTCGGGATCGTGCAGCCAGGTGTCGTTGCCATCGAGCGTGTACGGCGCGCCCGCCGCGTCCTGCGCGACCAGCCCGCCCTGGATGTCCATGCCGATCCAGCGCGGTACACGCTGTGTGCGTTGCAGTGCCGCCTGCAGGCCCGGGGAGGCCAGCAGCGTGGCGAAGGCATGCAGCGCCGGGTACTGATGGCTGGTGGTGGTGGTGCCCAACGCGGCCCGATGGTCCTCACCGGTGGCGTCGGGATGGTGGCTGAGCAGCTGGGCGAGATCCCGCAGTTCGTTGCTTGCCTGGCGCCAGGCTGACTGCATCGGGTCATGCCGCAGCCAGCGTTCCTGCACCCGCGCGATGGCCTGCAGCAGGCGGGCGTGCGTGCACAGGGTCGGCACCGCGCACGGTGCAGGCGATGGGGGCGGGAGGGCGCCATGGAACTGCAGCGCATTGCCCAACGGCACCGATGTACCGGGTGAGAACCGGCCGAGCCGGTCGGTCATGCGGTACAGCGCTTCCAACCAACCCGACAGCGGTGGCGCAAGGTTGCCGGGTAGACCGTCGGCAATGATCACGCTGCGTCCGCCGCCACGCACCTGTGCGGTGAGCCCGTCGGCACCGACCCGCAAGGTAGGGAACGTGGCATTCTGGCGGCGCATCTCCAGCCAGATCGCAGGTTGCTCGTAGACATGCCGCAGCTGCTGCTGCGCGTCGCGCCATGCCGCCAGCAGCGGCGAGGACGCGGTGGGCGACAGGCTCTGGCGTTCAAGCGCTTCCTCCCAGGTGCGGGGCAGCGCATCGAAGCGTTCCCACAGGCGGGACAGCAGCCGCTGGTGATCCTGCTGCGCCAGTACGTCGCTGCGTTCGTCCCATTCAACCTGCGCCCGCCGCGGCTCGGACACCGGCGGCGGGGGCGGCGCCAGTTGCCGCTCGAGGGCGGCCAGGCACGTGTCGAACGGTGCATCGTCGATCGGCGCGGCGGGCAGCGGTGCGGCGTAGTAGGCGAGCATTTCCGGCGTCCTCAACCGCCCTTCCGACCGCACCGGGGCATGCAGCAGCGTGGCAATGCCACGCAGGAGGCTGTCGATCGAGGCCAGTGCCGCAGGCGGGTCGCCGGCGTCGAACAGCGGGATGCTGCGTGTGTCCTGCAGGCCGCGCGCCAGCACCGGACCGTGCGCCGGGTATTCCAGCTGCGCCGGGTCGGCGTGGTGGTGCCAGCACAGCGCGATCACGTCGGCATGCTGGGAGACCTGCAGCAGCAGGCTGCGCGCCAGTGCCATGTTGTGACCCAGGTGCGATCGCGGGTCGGGCCGCCAGCTGCGCCAGATCGGTTCCAGTCCGCGTATCGGCGCTGCTTTCAGCCGCCGTACCTGCTGGTGCAGCTCCAGCAGCGTCGTGGTTTCGTTGGTCGCGGCGGTCTGCCCGTCAGGCAACTGCAGAAGCCGTTCCAGCTGCTGGATGGCGCTGTCGATCGCCAGCGGCCGCTGCGCGCTGGTGGGCGCCGGGTGGCCAAGGTAAAACCCCAGCGCGCAATCGAGGCGGCCGGGCACCGCGTTGTCGAAACAGCCGCCGGCGCTGCGCACGATGCGCTGCAGGTCCAGCAGCAGTACCTCGGTGGGGGTGGACCAGGTATTGATGCCATCGGCATCGAACTGCGGATGCAGCTGGACCACCGTGCCCGAGATCGCCCGTGCGGCATGCACCTGACCGTCGGCCACCCGGATCGTCGACGGTGGCGTGCGCTCGCCGTACAGATGGTGCTGGAAGTCATCCTGGCGGTAGAGCCAGCCCAGCTGCTCCCGTACGGCCAACAGTGCCATCGCGAAGGGTGACCCGACGGCGGGACTGAACGACGTACCCGGGATCATCGCGCTGCCTTGGGCGACGGCGGCATCGCGCAGCGTCCAGAGCGCCTCGATCAAGGCGACCTGGTCCTGTGCCGCCGCCTCGTTCTGCGCCGGCGCCACTGCGTCCAGCGAGCGCGCCGGTCGGCGCGACGCCGGGTATCGAACGTCGATGCCGGCTGGCTCGCCAGTGCGGGGCGACGGTTCGAACGGCGTGCCGTGGGTTCGCGGCGTCGGGGTGGCGGCGGCGTTCAATGCCCAGGCGGCCAGCCCGGCGCCGGCGGTCGCTGCGGCCACCCCGGTTGCCAGCGCGACGCCCCGTCGCCGCCCGAGCTGATGCGCCAGCGCGGGCAGCGTGGCTGCGCCGGCCATGGCCATCGGCAGCGCGGGGTGCAGAAGGTGGGTAGAGACAGAGGCACCCGTGGCGGCGAGCGCCGTGCAGTCACGGGCTTCCCACCCCGCATCGGCGGGTGCGGGCATCGCAGGCGCGAACAGCGCACGCGCGCCGGTTCCGACCCGGTCCAGCTGGTCCAGCGCGGCGGGCAGCCGGGCCACCTGCTGCCCGAAGCGCGTTGTCGGTGGTGCGGTGGGTTGCTGCCGGAACCAGAGCACCCACGCCGTGCCGAGCAGCAGCAGGCGCAATGGCGCGGACGGCAGTTCCAGGCCCCGGTGCAGGGCGTGGTGCGCTGTCGCTGCCTGCTGCAGCGCGACCTCCAGTCCGTGCGGAAGCAGGGCGACCAGCGGTTCGACCCACGCGCCACCGCGCAGCGAGGGCAGCGGCAGCTGGCACAGCCACACCAGCCACGGCAGGACGCCTGGCGCCCCCAGCAGGCGTGGGAGCGCCACCGCCTGTTGCGACCACGCCAGCAGGCGGGCGCCCTCCGGGCCCAGTGCCGCGTTGCCGACCGCGTACAGCGCCAGCCCGGCTGCGCGGGTGCATTGCAGCTGGCCCAGCCCGTCGAGCAGCGCCGCTATGACCCGGGTGCATTCCTGCTGCCAGGCGTCCGCCGCCGGCATGGGCACGCCGGGCTGGGCCGCCAGTGCGGCGTCGAGCGCCGCGGGTCGGGCTGCCAGCGGTGCACGTTTCAGCATGTTCGCCAACTGCATGCCCAGCGCCTCCGGCGACGTGGCAGCAAGGGCTTCGTGCAGCTGCGCTTCCACCCGGGTGAGCTCGGCGGGAAGCAGTGGGCAACGCCGCAGCAGGCGTGTCAGTGCAGGGGTCAGGGAAACCTCGGCCGCGTCGTTGCCAGCACGCCACGCCCCGTTGCGCAGGCTGACGGGCGCCACGCCTGGTGTGGGTTCTACCGGTGCAGGAACGGCAATGGACGGCGGCGCCGCAGTGCGGCCCGCGCCCTGCAGTGGGCCCAGCATGGTGTGCTCCCCGGATCGACAGCGGCGGGCGCCGATTCTGCCGATCCAGAACCGATCAGGCTGTGCGTGTCATCGCAGAATGGGCCCGTTGTGCGACCCACGACGCCATATTCAGCCGCGATTGCCACGTCGTGACGGGATCAGCGCGAAGTCGTCCACGGCCAGCTTCTCGGCATGGTTCAACCAGGCGCGGATCTCCAGGTCATCCACTTCGTGGTCCAGGCCGAACGGCACGTTGATCCGGCCGTCGGCGTCGGGCTGCACCCACTGCTGGGCGACCACTACTTTGCGTTTGGAGGAGACCGCTTCGATCCAGAAGCCGCGATCGGGCGACTGTTTCGCCACCAGCTGCAGCATGTACTGGCCGGCGCGGGTGCGACGACCCTTCTGGGTAATCATGTGCGCCTGGCGGATGCTGGGACGCGGGCCGTTGAACGGGTCCAGCGGCGCGTCCACGGCGAAGCCTTGGCGCAGCTGGTCGTCGCGGTAGAGCTTGATGCCCTTGTCGCGGTTGACCAGCATCGCGCACCAGTCGCCGTCGGCCGAGCCGTCCTCAAACGCCGTGCAGCGGTCCACGTAAGCCAGCGTGTTGGCCGGGTCGGCCAGGTCGAACTGCTTGGAGGTGTTTTCCAGGTAGACCGATTTGAGATCCCAGGTCTTGTCGTACTCGAGCAGCACCGGAGGCTGCACGTGCTGCAGGCCGATCACCACCTGGTTGTCGTCGTCGATGCGCAGCTGTCGGGTCTTGTCGCCCAGCCACAGCGAGCGCGAGAACGCCAGGTAACGCGGGAAGTCCTTGCCGCCCTCGCGGAATGCGGCGGCACTGGCGCTGTTGGACTGCTCCGGATGCAGCAGCGACCGTCCAAAGCCGATCTCACCGATCGCGGGGTCGACCAGGCTGAGCAGGGTGGCGCCAGAGTCCAGGGTCGAGCCGTTGCGCGCGGCCAGCTGGCGTGGCGCGATGTCCTTGCCCAGGAACAGCAGCAGGTTTTCGCGCTTCTGTTTGGCCAGGATGTGGCTGAGGTCGTTCGGCATGGCCAGATGGTCGGAGGCGATCACGATCAGGGTGTCGTCGCCGTAGGCGCTGGCCTGGATGCGGTCAACCAGCTTGGAGATCAGGCCATCCGTGCACTTCAACGCATTGAGCATGCCGATGTTGCCGTACTCGCTCTTGTAGCGGGTGCGCTTGCACGCCACCGGCAGGTGGCCGGCCGGGTGGTGGGTGTCCATGGTCAGGGTGGTCAGCATGAACGGCTGGCCGGCCTTGGAGAGCTGCATGAAGCGGTCGAACGCCTTGTCCAGCAGCACATCGTCGTGCACGCCCCACGGCGAGAAGTGCGAACGCGCGATCTTCTGCTGCTTGAACCAGGCCAGGTCGTCGACCGCGTCGAAGCCGTGCGTGGCCAGGAACTGACCCTTGCCGGCGAACAGCCCGTTGGCACCGCCCAGGTAGTGGTTGGTGTAGCCCTGCTGCTTGAGATAGTCGCCCAGGCAGACCGCTTCGGGCAGGAAGCTGCCCATCCGGTCCATGCTGTTCTCATCGCCCTGCGCGGTGGTCAGCGGCACGCCGCACATGGACGACACCAGCCCGGCGATGGTCCAGCCGCCGCCTTCGGCCGAGACCAGGCCACGCACGTCCAGCGACTGGCCGGCGAGCCGGTTGAGGTTGGGCATCAGCTGCGGAAACGCGGCTTCATCCAGGTACGTGCGTTCCAGGCTTTCGCCGTAGATCCACACGATGTTGCGTGGCTTGCGCAGTGCCTGCTGCGGCACGCGATACTCCGGCGCCACCATGCTGTAGTCGACCGGACGCATCTGTTGGTACAGGCGCTGGCCATCGCGGTACAGCGGGCTGACCCCGATCGCTACGATCCACATCGCAAGGAAGCCAGCGAACACGCTGCGGCCGTGCGCGGTGCGATGCCAGCGCTTGATGCGGGGGGTGAGCAACGGCAGCAGCGACAGCAGGGCGAGCGCGATGAAGCCGGCGATGTAGCCCTTGAAGTCGGCCACGCCCGCGCCTTCCATGTCCGCACCCAGGTGATACAGGGTTGCGGCATTCAGTCCGTCGCCGGACAACTTGTTGATCAACCACCATGCACTGAGGGTCAGCAGCAGCAACGACATCAACCCTGCCTTCCACCATGCCCAGCGACCGGAAGCGAGCAGCAACCAGGTAAGCAGCAACAGCGACAGCAGCAGGATCCAGAGCATAGATGGCATCGGCAGCGGAGACAGATCGACCGCCAAAGCACATGTGCGTGACAGGCCGATGACTGGAGCATGCCTGCACGAACCTGACTGAAATGTTTGTTGAAACGGCGCGCTTCAGCCCTACATCGCATTGCATCGCAAAGGGTAAAGCGCGTGTGAAAGCCTCAGCGGTGTCCGCGTTCTTCGCGCGAGCGTGCGCGCCGGTCGAACAGCAGTGCACTGAGGATGATGCCCAGGCCGAGGATCACGCCGATCAACATCAAGGTGAATGCGATGGCGGGATAGCCGAAGAAGTGCCAGCCGGTATCCACCTTCATCATCAATGCCGCAGCAAGAATGAGTGCGGCCGTGACGATGCCTGCGGAAACCCGGTTTGCGATCTTCTGCAGGTTCTCCATCAGGCGCGATTCCTCCAGTCCGGTCACCTTCATCTGCAGGCGGTTCTCGGCCAGCAGCGCGAGGATGTCGGACATCTTGCGCGGCCCTTCGCGCAGCAGCTGCTGCACTTCCATTGCCTCGCTGGCGAGGTTGGCGGCAGACAGCGACTTCTTCAGCCGCGCGCGCATCACGTGCTGCAGCTGGCGTTCGACGATCCGGCGCGTGTCCAGGTCGGGCGAGAGCAGGCGGCAGACCGTTTCGAGGTTGAGCAGCGCTTTGCCGAGCAGGCTCAGTTCCGGTGGCGTGCGCAGCCCACTGGCAGTGGCGATGCGTACGAGGTCCAGCACCACGCGACCTTCCGAGAATGTTCCGCTTGCTGCGTAGCGCGCGATGACCTGCCCAGTCTCGCGCAGGTAGCGCTCTTCGTCGAAGGCTTCCAGACGCGTGCTGATGCCGATGATCTCATCGGCCACTTCCTCGCCGCGTCCGTCGACAGCGGCGAACAGCAGCTTGAGCAGGCGCTCGCGCAGGCGCGGCGGCATGTGCGCGACCATGCCCAGGTCGAAGATCGCCAGGCGCCCGTCCGGGGTGACCCGCAGGTTGCCCGGATGCGGGTCGGCATGGATCTCGCCGTGCACGAAGATCTGGTCGATGTAGCCCCGGATCAGTGCGCCGGCCAGTGGCGCCATCGGTTCTTCGGTGCGGCGCACGTCGGGGATCATGTCCACGCGCACGCCCTGGGCCAGCTCCATGGTCAGCACGCGGTGGCTGCAGTAGTCCCAGATCGGCTGCGGCACCCACAGCGGCTTGAACGGACGCAGGTGCTGGCCGAAGCGCTGCAGGTTCTCGGCTTCGGCCTGGTAGTCCAGCTCCTGCATCAGGGTCTTGGCGAACTCGTTGAGCCAGTCGCGCAGGCGTACGCGGCGGCCGACCTGGGTCAGGTGGTCGGCGGCCAGCGCGAAGCTGCGCAACGCCTCCAGGTCCGAGCGCAGCTGCGCGGCGACTTCAGGCTTCTGCACCTTCACTGCTACCTGGCGGCCATCGTGCAGCACCGCGCGGTGCACCTGCGCGATCGACGCGCAGCCCAGTGGCTCGGGATCGAACGCAGCGAACAGCTTGTTCACCGGCGCGCCCAGTTCCTGCTCGACGATGGCATGGATGCGCTCGACCGGAATCTCGGCCACCTTCTCCTGCATGCGCTCCAGCGCCGTGGCGAACTCCACCGGCACCATGTCCGGGCGGGTAGAGAGCATCTGGCCCAGCTTGACGAAGGTGGGCCCCAAGGCCTCCAGGTCGCTGACGAACTGCTCCGGATTGCCGTCGGCGGGCACGTCGGCCTGGCTGCTGGCGGCATCCAGGTTCATGCCGGAAAACACGCCTGAATGGCGGTAGCGCATCAACAGGCGCAGGATCTGGCTGCGCCGGTTCATGCCTTTGACCAGCGGGGGATTGCCATTGGCGGTGGGCGGATTGCTCAAGCGGAACTCCCATGCGGCAAAGACGGTCGTGCCGGCCCCTGGCCAGCAATGTCCGGATTCCGCAGTGTCGCCGGGGGGCGGTAGGCACGCGGTGAATCCGACCGCTTCCGCAGCCGCCCCGGTATCGGTCAGAATCCGCTCATTCCCTCTCTGGACTTCCCATGGCCGGTGCCAGCCTGTTCGCCCTGCTCGACGATATCGCCACCCTCCTCGACGATGTCTCGGTCCTGACCAAGGTCGCGGCGAAGAAGACCGCCGGCGTGCTGGGCGACGACCTGGCGCTGAACGCGCAGCAGGTCACCGGGGTCAGCGCCAACCGCGAGCTGCCGGTGGTGTGGGCGGTGGCCAAGGGCTCGTTGGTCAACAAGGCGATCCTGGTGCCGGCGGCGCTGGCGATCAGCGCGCTGGAAGCCTGGTTGAAGACCAAGGGTTACCCGATTCCCATCGTGGTGCCGCTGATGATGATCGGCGGCGCGTTCCTCTGCTACGAAGGCGTGGAGAAACTGGCGCACCGTTTCCTGCATTCGAAGGAAGAAGACGCGCAGAAGAAGGCCGAGCGCGTCGCGGCGCTGGCCGATGAGAAGGTCGACATGGTGGCGTGGGAGAAGGACAAGATCAAAGGCGCCGTGCGCACCGATTTCATTCTTTCTGCAGAGATCATCGTGCTGTCGCTGGGCGTGGTGTCGGCCGCGCCGTTCCTCAACCAGGTGACCGCGCTGGTGGTCATCGCACTGGGCATGACGGTGTTCGTCTATGGACTGGTGGCGGGGATCGTGAAGCTGGATGACGCGGGCCTGTACCTCTCGCGCAAGGGCGGCGCGCTGGCCGCATTCGGTCGCGGCCTGCTGGTGTCCGCGCCGTGGCTGATGAAGTTCCTGTCGGTGGCCGGTACCGCCGCGATGTTCCTGGTCGGTGGTGGCATCCTGGTGCACAACGTACCGGCGCTGCATCACTTCGTGCAGGGGCTGGGCGGGGATGGGCAGTGGGGTTGGCTGGTCAACGCGCTGGGCAACGTGGTGGTCGGCGTGATTGCCGGCGCCATCGTGTTGGCGGTGGTGACGGGTATCCAGAAAGCGCGCGGCAAGACCGCGCATTGACCGGTAGAGCCACGCCCTGCGTGGCTATCGCGGTGTCGGACATTACGCAGCACGCAGGGCGTGGCTCTACCCCGCCTGCACCCGGTTCTTGCCTACGCGTTTGGCGGCGTAGAGCGCCGCATCAGCGCGCTTCAGCAGGGCGTCCCCGCTTTCGCCGGGCTGCCACTGGCTCAGGCCGGCGCTGAAGTGCACCGGTACGCGCTGGCCATCCAGCTGCAGGGGCCGCTGCGCCAGTGAGCGCTGCAGCCGCTGCAGGGTGGACATGCTGTCGGCGCCGGGGGTTTCGGGCATCAACAGCACGAATTCGTCGCCACCGATGCGCGCGATGGTGTCCGAGCTGCGCAACAGCAGCTGACACACCGTGACCAGGTGGCGCAGGATCGCGTCGCCACCGGGGTGGCCATGGTCGCTGTTGGTCTGGTGGAAATCGTCCAGGTCCAGCAGCGCCAGCGCCAGCGGGTGGCCGTGACGTTCGGCGCGGCCCAGTTCGCGCTCCAGCAGCTCGTCGAAACCGCGCCGGTTCAGCGCACCGGTCAGCGGGTCCGTACGCACCAGCCCGGAGACGTCGCGCAGTTCCTGTTCCAGCTCGGCAATGCGCGCTTCGGCCTGCTCGACGTCGCGACGCGCATTGCCCAGGTGGTCGCGTGCCTGCAATGCCTGTTCCTGCACGCGGCCGGTGTCCTGCAGTACGTCCTGCAGCAGTTGGTTGAGGTCGGCAATGCTGCGCGCTTCCTTCAGCGCCAGCGCATAGCTGCTGATCCGGTCGTGGTACTCGCCGGTGCTTACCGCCATGCCGTCCAGCTGCTCGATGAAGTCGCCCATCAGGCTCTTCATCGCCGCCTTGGAGTCGACGATGCCCTGCTTCAGCAGGCCCTGCTTGTAGATCACTTCGCGCAGGTTGGCGCGCGCCTGCTCGACCGAATCGCGGTCAAGCGGGCCGCCGATCAATGCGCGCACCGCATGCAGCTGGCCATGCAGCCAGCTGCTGTCGTCGAGCAGTTCGCCGATGTTGTCCAGCAGCAGGTCGAACAGGCTCAGCAGCAGCTCCTGCTGTTCCTGCCAGCCGTCGCTGCGCACGCCGATCTGGTGGGTGAGCTCGCGCAGGCGCAGTTCCAGCGGCTGCAGCGGCTGGCCGGGGTGCCAGTGGCGCAGCTCGGCAGCCAGCTGCACCGGCTCGTCCTTCAGCTCGGGCATGTTCTGCAGCAAGCTGGCCACGGTCACGCCCAGGGTCAGGCGCAACAGCTCGCGCAGGCGCAGGCTGTCGGGCGGGCCGTCGGGGCTGTCCTGCTCGATGGTGCGGATGTACTTGTCGATCAGCTGGCGCATGGCGCGGCCGTAGCTGACCCAGTCGGCACTGCGCTGGGCCGACTGCAGGCGCTCGCCCATGTCGCCCAGTTCGCCGGGCAGGCTGGCCATGCCCTGGGCGAACGCGGCGAGCAGCGGCTCGGGCTGCTCGGCGCCGGCGAACAGGCGCTGCAGCAGCGCACTCCCGCCAGGTTGGGACATCGACGCTCCCGCCGGCGCCTCGGCCGCCTTGGCCGCACCCAGGCGGCGCGACAGCAACCGCCCCACGGCGGTGCCGGGGCCGGGGCTGGGGAGGGCGTCCTGCGGGTCCTTCATGCGGCGGTCCTGGGCGGGTCAACCGGCCACGGGGCCGGACGGGAAGGGAGGTTGGAACAGTATCGGCGCCATGGACGCGGGCTTGAACCCCGGGTGTGCCACGATGATCGAAGATCCAATGGCGGGAGTATGCGATGAAGGTGATGCTGCTGGGGGCAACCGGGCTGGTCGGCGGACAGGTCCTGCAGCTGCTGCTGGACGAGCCCCGCTGCGACACGGTGGTGGCGCCCACCCGGCGTCCGCTGCCGGGGTCCAACCCGGCGCTGCGCAACCCGGTGGTCGACTTCGAGCAGCTGCCGCTGGAGGCGGACTGGTGGTCCGTGGATGCGGTGATATGCGCGCTCGGCAGCACCATCTAGCAGGCCGGCAGCCGCGAGGCCTTTGCCCGGATCGACCACGACTATCCGTTGATGTTCGCCACCCGGGCCAGGGCCGCAGGCGCTCGCGCGTTCGTGTTGAACTCGGCGATGGGTGCCGACCCGGGATCCAGGATCTTCTACAACCAGGTCAAGGGCCGGCTGGAACAGGACCTGGGCGCGTTGGGGTATCCGTCATTGACCCTTGTACGACCGGGCTTGATTGGTGGCGAACGCGCGGAACGTCGCACAGGCGAACACCTGGCCAGCCTGGTGTTGGGCGCTTTGGGCCCGGTGCTGCCACGCGCCTGGCGGATCAACCCGGCCGGGCGCATCGCCGCCGCCATGGTGGATGCGGCACTGGCGCCACGTCCCGGGGTGCAGGTCGTGGGGTCGGCAGAACTGGTGTGAGGGCGCATGCAAAAACGGCCACCTTGCGGTGGCCGTCGTTGCATCGTCAGCAGGTGCCGGTCAGTTGGCCAGGGCCAGGTCGTCCAGCATGGCGCGCAGGAAGCGGGCGGCTTCGCCACCGGTGGCGGCGCGGTGGTCGAAGGTGACCGACAGCGGGATCACCTTGTGCGCTTCCACGCCGCCCATGACCGGGGTCATCTGGTGGCGGGCACGGCCGGCCGCGACGATGGCCACGCACGGCGGGACCACCACCGGGGTGGCATAGCGGCCGGCGAACATGCCGAAGTTGGACAGCGAGATGGTGTAGCCGCTCAGCTCCGAGGCGGCGATCGAACGCGCTTCGACCTGCTCGCGCAGGCGGTTCACGCCTTCGCGGATGCCGCGTGCGTCGAGCACATCGGCGTTGCGCAGGGCCGGCACGAACAGGCCGTCGTCGGTGTCCACCGCGATGCCCACGTCCACGTGCGCATGCAGGGTGCGGGTCAGGGCGTCGCCATCGAACCAGGCGTTGAGCGCCGGGACCTTCTGGCAACCGACCACGATCGCGCGCACCAGGCGGGCGGTCATGTCGTTGCCGGGCGCCCAGGCATGGATGTCGGCGTCATCGTTCAGCGTGGTCGGGACGACCTTGCTGTGCGCATCGGCCATCACCCGCGCCATGTTGCGACGCACGCCCTTCAGCTGCTCCGGCTGGCCCTTGGCAACCACGCCCGGCGGCTGGGTGCGCATCGGCTTGCCGGCGGCAGACAGGGGCGCGCGGGTTTCAGCAGCGCGCGCGATCGGTGCGGCAGCCGCAACCGGCGCAGCAGCGGCCGGTGCCGGTGCAGAACCGACCTTGGCGGTGCCATCGGCCGCGGCCTGCTTTACGTCGGCCATGGTCACTGCGCCGTCGGCGCCGGTGGCACGCACGCGGCTCAGGTCCACGCCCAGCTTGCGCGCGGTGGCACGCACCGCCGGCACGGCCTTGACCCCGCCGACCGCCACCGCCTGTTCGGCGTGCACGGCGTTGGAGCTCTGCATCGCACCGACCACGGTGCCTTCGTCTTCGCGCTCGGCGCCCGGCTTGGCGATTTCGCCACCGTCATCAGAGGCCACCACCTTGTCCGGCTGGGCCGGCGCGGTCTGGCCGGTGCTCGGGGTCGACGCCGGGGCCGCG
This sequence comes from uncultured Stenotrophomonas sp., assembly GCF_963519125.1. Taxonomy (GTDB): domain Bacteria; phylum Pseudomonadota; class Gammaproteobacteria; order Xanthomonadales; family Xanthomonadaceae; genus Stenotrophomonas. The sequence goes on from NZ_CAUQLJ010000001.1 coordinate 264,109, forward strand.
TGGCCGTGGCTGTGGCCGGTGTCCTGGCCATCGGCGCGCTGCGGCAGGTTCGGGTCCAGTACGAACTGGGCCAGCACGCTGCCGGTGGGAATGATGTCACCCGCGCCGCCGGCCAGCTTCAGTACCGTGCCGGAGAACGGCGAGGGCACTTCAACCACGGCCTTGGCGGTCTCCATCGAGACCAGCGGCTCGTCCAGCTTGATCACGTCGCCTTCCTTGACGAACCACTCGACGATGGTGGCGTCGGGCAGGCCTTCGCCGAGGTCGGGCAGGTGGAAATTCTTGTTCTCACTCATGTGCAGTTCTCTTCCAGCAGTTCGAGATCGCGGGCCGGCAGCCAGCCCGTCGCGCCGTTCGCGCGTTCGGACCACCACCAGCCGCCGTGTTCATGATGCAGCTTGACCATTTCGCCACTGTCCACGTCCAGTTCGCGGGCGTCGTAGTCGCGCAGTGCTTCCGCGCGACCGTCGTCCAACCGCTGCAACCACGCCACCGGTGCCCAGCCGGCACGCCCGTCATCGGTGCGTACCCAGGCAAACGCCGGCCATTCCTCGTCACGAACACCCAGTTCGACGATCTGGCCGGTGCGGAACCGGAGCGGGTTGGGGTACTGGCTGCGGTAGGGGCCTAGAAGACGGGCCCGCATGTCAGCCTGCCGCCACCGCGCGTTTGGCCGCGCTGACGATCCGGTCCACGCTCGGCAGGTACTTCATTTCCAGGCGGAACAGCGGAATGTGGGTGTCGTAGCCAGTAACGCGTTCGACCGGCGCCAGCAGGTCGTAGATCGATTCCTCGGCCAGGCGTGCGGCGATCTCGGCGCCGAAGCCCGCGGTCTTCGGGGCCTCCTGCACGATCACGCAGCGGCCGGTCTTGGCCACCGACTCGGCGATGGTGGCGAAGTCCAGCGGACGCAGCGTGGCCACGTCGATGACTTCGGCACTGATGCCTTCGCCGGCCAGCTTGTCGGCCGCTTCCAGCGCTTCCTTCACCTGCGCGCCCCAGGTCACCAGGGTCACGTCGGTGCCATCGCGCAGCACGAAGCAGACGTCCAGCGGCAAGGCTTCGCCGTCGTTGACGACCACTTCCTTGTACTGGCGATAGATGCGCTTGGGCTCCATGTAGATCACCGGATCCGGTTCGCGGATCGCGGCCAGCAGCAGGCCGTACGCACGCTGCGGCGACGACGGCAGCACCACGCGCAGGCCCGGCACGTTGGTGAAGATCGCCTCGTTGGCTTCACTGTGGTGTTCCGGCGCGCGGATGCCACCGCCCCACGGCACGCGCAGCACCATCGGGCAGTGCAGGCGGCCACGGGTGCGGTAACGCAGGCGTGCGGCGTGGCAGACGATATGGTCGACCATCGGGTACATGAAGCCATCGAACTGGGCTTCGGCCACCGGCTTCATGCCCTGCGCGGCCAGGCCAATGGTCAGGCCGGCGATGGTGGTCTCATCCAGCGGGGTGTCGAGGATGCGCTCGGAGCCGAAGCGCTGCTGCAGACCGGCGGTGGCGCGGAACACGCCGCCGTTGACGCCCACGTCTTCGCCCAGCACCAGCACCGACGGGTCGTGTTCCAGCTCCCAGGCCAAGGCCTGGGTGATGGCTTCGATGAGGGTGATCGGGGTGGTGGTCATGCTGTCATCTCCGCGCGCGACCGCAGCGCTGTCGGCGGCGTTGGTGTGCGCGCCGGGCGCGCCGTTCTTGATCTCATCCATGGCGCTTCTCCAGGGCGATCGCCTGGGCACGCTGGGCCAGCAGGTCCGGTGGCGGATCGGCATACAGGAAGTCGAACATCGCCTCGACCGGCTGCACCGGCGTGTTGAGGTACAGGTTCACTTCCTCGTCCACGCGCGTGCCGCACTCGGCGACCCAGGCGGTTTCCTCGTCTTCGCTCCACACACCGGCGTTGATCAGGTATTTGCGCAGGCGCAGCATCGGCTCGCGCTGCCAGGCATCCTTCACTTCGGCGTCGTCGCGGTAGCGGCGCGCGTCATCGGCGGTGGTGTGGTCGGACAGGCGGTAGGTCATCAGTTCCAGCACGGTGCCACCGTCGCCGGCCAGCGCACGTTCGCGTGCCTGTTCCATCGCCGCCAGCACCGCGATCAGGTCGTTGCCGTCCACCTGCAGGCAGTGCAGGCCGCCGGCCAGGCCCTTCTGCGCCAGCGTTTCGGCACCGGTCTGGGCCGAACGCGGGACCGAGATGGCCCAGCCGTTGTTGACGATGCACAGGATCAGCGGCAGCTTGTAGGCGCCGGCCGAGTTCAGTGCTGCGTAGAAGTCGGTCTTGGAGCTGCCGCCGTCGCCGCACACGGCCACCGCGATCTGCGGTTCCTTGTTGAGCTTGAACTTCAGCGCGGCACCTGCGGCGTGCAGGCACTGGGTGGAGATCGGCACGCAGAACGGGAAGTCCTTGGCCGCGTTGCCGCCGTAATCGTTGCCGCGCTCGTCGCCGCCCCAGTACATCAGCACGTCGTGCGGGCGCACGCCGCGCATGAACATCGCGCCATACTCGCGGTACGAAGGTGCGAACACGTCGTCCTTCTGCATCGCAGCACCGATGCCCACGTGCGCAGCCTCGTGGCCCAGGCAGGCGGCATAGGTGCCGAGCTTGCCGGTGCGCTGCAGCGCGATGGATTTGCTGTCGAACGTACGTACGAACAGCATCTGCTTGAACAGCGGTACCAGGACCTTGGGGTCGCGCAGCGACGCGGGCAGGTCGTCGCGGACGAGCGTGCCGTCCGTATCCAGGTACTGCAGGTATTCGATCTTGAATTCAGCGGCAACCGTCATTGCGTACTGCACCTTCGACAGAGAAGTTACAAATGATATGAATCGCCATGTTAAGGAACGCGTACGGAATAGCCTTCCTGCGCCGCAACACGGCGATTCCCCGTTTTACCCCTGCCGGCGGGTGGGGGGCCAATAACAACAACGTATTCAGTCGTTGCTGCAAAGCATCAGAATACCCCTCTGGCTGACCGCCAGTACAACGGCCTGGACGGTTCCACGCGCAGGCCCGGGATCGGCCGATGCTCCACGGCCAACCGCACGCCCGGGTATGGGCCCGGCGGCTGCCAGCGCGGCGGCAACGCGCTACCCTTGCCGCCCCCGATCTGGTCCCGCCCATGTCCGTCGACAACAACCAACGCGATCTCGAAGCCGGCATCCACACCGACCTGCAGGGGCGCCTGACCTACGGCGGCTACCTGCGGCTGGACCAGCTGCTCAGCGCGCAGCAGCCGCTGTCCAACCCGCCGCACCATGACGAGATGCTCTTCATCATCCAGCACCAGACCTCGGAGCTGTGGCTGAAGCTGCTGGGCCATGAGCTGCGCGCCGCAATCGGCTTCCTGCAGCGCGATGAAGTCTGGCAGTGCCGCAAGGTGCTGGCGCGCAGCAAGCAGGTGCTGCGCCAGCTGACCGAGCAGTGGTCGGTGCTGGAAACGCTGACCCCGTCCGAGTACATGGGCTTCCGCGACGTGCTGGGCCCGTCGTCGGGTTTCCAGTCGCTGCAGTACCGCTACATCGAGTTCCTGCTGGGCAACAAGAACGCGCAGATGCTGCAGGTGTTCGAGCACGATGCGGCCGGACAGGCGCAGCTCCGCACCGTGCTGGAGGCGCCCAGCCTGTACGAGGAGTTCCTGAAGTACCTGGCCCGCTTCGGCCACGCCGTACCGGCCGTGTATGAAAACCACGACTGGACCCAGCCGCATGTGGCCGACGACGCACTGCAGCCGGTCTTCGAACGCATCTACCAGGACACCGACCGCTACTGGCGCGAATACGCGCTGTGCGAGGACCTGGTGGACCTGGAGACCGCCTTCCAGCTGTGGCGATTCCGACACATGCGCACCGTGATGCGGGTGATCGGCTTCAAGCGCGGCACCGGCGGCTCGTCCGGGGTGGGCTTCCTGGCCAAGGCGCTGGAACTGACCTTCTTCCCCGAGCTGTTCCAGGTGCGCACCAGCCTGCAGGCCGGGCCCCCGTCAGCACAGGGCTGATCCGTATTCAGCTTGGATCCCGGCCACTGGCTGGATCGTTTCAGATGCAAGTTCAGCGAGCAGGCCGGCACCTGTCTCAAACGGCGTGTATTTGACGTGAACGCCAGAAGTCGGTGATCCTCGCGCGTTGCTCCAACTGCACAGCGGACGTGCTCGTCATCCACCGAACCAGGAAACCCGCATGAGCGTAAACGCCACTGCGAACACCCCAGAGCCGGCGCTGCCGGACTTCAAGACCACGCTGGGCCACCCGCGCCCGTTGTGGATGCTGTTCATGACCGAGTTCTGGGAGCGCTTTGCGTTCTATGGCATCCGCTGGGCCTTGGTGCTGTACATCGTTGCCCAGTTCTACAACGGCAGCGCTGCCGGTGAAGGCGACGCCAGCCGCATCTACGGCGCCTACCTGGCCCTGGTGTATGCCGCAGCCATCTTCGGTGGCTACGTGGCTGACCGGGTACTGGGCTATCAGCGATCGATCCTGACCGGCGCGATCATCATGGCCGCCGGCCTGTTCATGATCTCGCTGCCGCAGGAGCACATCTTCAAGCTCGGCCTGGCCACGATCATCGTCGGCAACGGCCTGTTCAAGCCCAACATCTCGACCATGGTCGGCAAGCTGTACGGCCTGAAGGACGAGCGCCGCGATTCGGGCTTCACCATCTTCTACATGGGCATCAACATCGGCGCGATGATCGCCCCGGTGCTGACCGAGTACCTGGCCCGCAAGGTGTTCGGTACCGATGCCATGCCGTCCTACAAGGTCGTGTTCATCGCTTCGGGCGTGGGCATGCTGATCTCGCTGGTGTGGTTCTACATCGGTCGCGCCGGCCTGAAGGGCATCGGTGCACCGCCGGCCGGCGCTGAAGGCTTCGGCCGCATCATCATGGTGCTGGCCGGTGCCGTGGTCGCCATTCCGGTCGCGTACTTCCTGCTGGCCACCGGCGCCACCGCGCTGGCCTGGATCCTGGGTGCGATGTTCACCGCCCTGGCCATCCTGCTGCTGGTCGAGGGCATCCGCGAGGGCAAGGTGCAGCGCGACCGCGTGATCGCCATGCTGATCATCTTCGCCTTCAACGTGATGTTCTGGATGTTCTTCGAACAGGCCGGCAGCTCGTTCACCTTCCTGGCCGAGAACATCGTCAACCGCCAGTTCGGCGACTGGACGTTCCCGACCGCGTGGTTCCAGTCGGTCAACTCGGTGGCGATCATCACCCTGGCCCCGATCATCGCCTGGATCTGGGTGGCCATGGGCCGCGCCAATCCGTCCATCCCGCGCAAGTTCGGCCTGGGCCTGCTGTTCAACGGTGCCGCCTTCGCGCTGCTGATGTTCGCCCTGTCGCAGATGGTCGTGGACGGCAAGATCCCGTTCTGGACCCTGTTCATGGTCTACGTCATCCAGTCGGTGGGTGAGCTGTGCCTGTCGCCGATCGGCCTGTCGATGGTGACCAAGCTGGCCCCGGTGCGCCTGGTCGGCTTCGGCATGGGTGGCTGGTTCCTGTCCACCGGCATCGGCAACAACCTGTCGGGCATCTTCGCCGGCGTGGTGAGCGGCGAAGGCGGCATGACCGTCGAGTCGGCGCTGAAGGGGTACACCTTCGGCTTCTGGGCGTTGATTGGCTCGGGCGTGGTGCTGTTCCTGATCGCGCCGCTGATCAACAAGCTGATGCACGGCGTCAAGTGAGGTCTGCGATGCGCATGTCCGCTGTGGGTTCTTCGTTGATCGTGGCCGGCCTGCTGGCCGCCTGTTCGCCGTCGGCGCCCACCGCCGCACCTGCGCAGCCGCTGGACACCACCGAGCAGAAGCCACCGGTGGCCGACCCCGGCCAGCCGGTGGCCTCGGGCAACACGCCGGCCGCAGCGGATGTCGCTGCGGTGGCCGGACTCAACGCCCAGTTCGATCCGGCCCGCGACCCGGTGGCCGACCTGGCCACGGCCAAGGTCGAAGCCCAGCGGGGTGGCAAGCGGATCGTGCTGGACGTGGGCGGGGAGTGGTGCTCGTGGTGCCACCTGCTGGACGCGTTCGTCGAGGGCGATGCGGAGATCCGCAGCTTCCGCGACGCCAATTACGTCTGGATGAAGGTGAACTACAGCGAGGACAACGAGAACGCCGCGTTCCTGTCGCAGTTCCCGCAGATCAAGGGCTACCCGCACCTGTTCGTGCTGGATGCGCAGGGCAGGCTGCTGCACTCGCAGTTCACCGGCGAGCTGGAGGCCGACAAGGGCCTGCCGAAGGGCTACAACCGCGAGAAGTTCGTGGCCTTCATCAAGGACTGGGCGCCGCCACAGGCTCCCTGATGCAAGCCGAAAATGCCGCGATCATCGCGGCATTTTTTTTACCCGCGTGGTTACAGATCCCGCGCGCGCTGCCGCTATCCCCAAGGACCTGACGCCGCATGCGCGGCGCAATCCATGGAGGACCTCCGCATGCAGCCAGGCAGCAGTGACCGCGTTTCCGAAGCCCTCAACGAGGCACCGGGCGGCGTGAGCCTGCCCCCGGCGGACGTGTTGCTGGATGACCACTCCGCGCACGGTGGCGATACCGACACGCCCGACCCGGGTGCAGCGCTGTATCGCCTACCGCTGGTGTCGGTGCCCGACAACGTGCTGCTCAAGGCAGCCGTGCAGAAGCTGGTGGAGCAGAAGGCGCAGCTGGACGTGTTGGCGCGCAACCCGGCGCTGGCCGGCCTGCTACCTGGCGAATGGCAGGGCAGCGGCACGCGCGGCGTGGACCTGCAGGCCTTCGTGCTCTCGGTGCTGCCCTACCTGCATAACGCGACCAAGGCCGAAACCGCCCCGGCACGTCTGCCGCTCAAGCACGTGCTGGGCGACAGTGGTCGCTGGGACCACGCCGACGTGGCCGAGCCGAAGTCGCTGGCGTTCTTCCTCGCCAGCGACGACCGCGCCAGCGCGGGGGTGAAAGACCCGGCTGAAGCCTATCTGGTCGCGCCGTTGGGCCTGGCCTGGGCGCACGAAGGGCGTAGTCGCCCTGGCTTCCTGCGTCACATGGGCTACCCCAGCATGGCCGCGCGCGTGCATGTGCTGCCGTATCCGGAGCCGGGCCAGCTGGCGCTGTATAGCGTGGTGGCCAACGGCGTTCCCCAGCTTTGGTGCGTGCTGGACCGGCGCAAGCTGCGCCCGCTGCTCGCGCCATGGCTGAGCGTGCCGTTGCTCACCGCGTATGGCGTTGCCGCACCGACCGCGTGGCCGAGCTCGTATCCGGCCATCGACGAAGTGGCACGGGCGCTGGCCACCGCACGCACCGGAAAAGGCCCGGTGGAAGTCGACCTGCCCAAGGTGGTGGCCAAACTGGCCGAAGACGCGTCCGGCGAGACCTGGATGCCGGTCAGCCTGCTCCAGGTGGGCACCTGGGCACCGCGCTGGCGCTATTTCCTGGCCACCTTCATCGCGCTGCCGGCCGCGCTGCTGGTGATCGCCGCACTGGCGTTGCCGGGCGCGCTGGAAGCGGCCGCCGTGGCGGCGTCACTCGGGCTGGCGGCCGGGGCGATCGGTGCGCTGGCCGCGCCATGGGTGCATGCGCGGCGGAAGCATCTGAGCTAGCCCTCGTCCATCCGCTGCAGGCCGTCCCCGGCCAGGCGCAGGATCAGCTTTTCCAGCATCTGCTCCTCCTCTTCGCTGAGCACCGACATCAGCTTGCGGGTGATCTCGATCACCAGCGGGGCGATCGTCTCGTACACCTCGAAACCCGCCGCCGACAGCGCCAGCACCGAGCGGCGCCGATCGTCGCCATGGGTTTCACGCTTGATGAAGCCACGTTCGAGCAGTCTGGCTACGGCCCGGCTGACCGCCACCTTGTCCATGGCGGTGCGCTCGGAGACCTCGCTGGCCGACGAGCCCGGGTACAGCGCCAGGATGGTGATCACCCGCCATTCGGGAATCGCCAGGCCGTACCGGTCCCCATACAGCTTGGCGATGTTGCCGCTGACCCGGTTGGAGAGGACGCTCAGCCGGTAGGGCAGGAACTGCTCCAGGTCGAGCAGGGCGTGCGAGGCACGGATGCTGTGGCTGCTGGGATCGGCTGGGCTCATGCTGCGGTGCACCTTGATGGTGGTTTCATGTGAAACTATAACCTTGTTTCCGGATTCCGCATTCTCGCGGGTCTGCCTTCCGCCCGCACCTGGTTTTTTCCGGGGGTGGGCCGCTTCGGAGCCCAATCATGAGCAGCCAGCCCGCAACCGCGTCGCACGCCCCCAACCTGGGCATGCAGGTCACCACCTTCGAAAACCCGATGGGCATCGACGGTTTCGAGTTCGTCGAGTTCGCCGCACCGGCCGGTCGCGGCGCCGAACTCCACGAATACTTCCGCAAAATGGGCTTCACTGCGGTGCTGCGCCACAAGCAGCGTGCCATCACGGTGTACCGCCAGGGCGGGGTGAACTTCCTGGTCAACGAGGAACCGGATTCGTTCGCTTCGGACTTCGCCGAGAAGCACGGCCCGAGCGCCTGCGGTTTCGCGATCCGCTTCAAGAAGCCGGGTGAGGAGGTCCTGCAGATGGCGCTGGGCAACGGCGCCGAAGTGGTCGACTTCAAGCCGGACAGCAAAGCCGTGCGGACCCCGGTCATCAAGGGCATCGGCGACTGCATGCTGTACCTGGTGGACCGTTACGGCACCGGCGGCAGCGTGTTCGACGCCGACTATGCACCGATCGAAGGCGCCGAGCAGAATCCGGTCGGATTCGGCCTGACCTTCATCGACCACCTGACCCACAACCTGTACTTCGGCAACATGCAGCAGTGGTCGGACTACTACGAGCGCCTGTTCAACTTCCGCGAGATCCGCTACTTCGACATCAAGGGCCTGAAGACCGGCCTGGTGTCCAAGGCGATGACCGCGCCGGACGGCATCGTGCGCATCCCGCTGAACGAATCGTCCGACCCGAAGAGCCAGATCAACGAGTACCTGGACGCGTACAAGGGCGAGGGCATCCAGCACATCGCCTGCTTCACCGAGAACATCTACGAGACCGTTGAAGCCATGCGCGCGCAGGGCGTGGATTTCCTCGACACGCCGGAGACCTACTTCGATGTGATCGACCAGCGCGTGCCGAACCACGGTGAAGACGTGCCGCGCCTGGCGAAGAACAAGATCCTGATCGACGCCGATCCGGAAACCCACCAGCGCAAGCTGCTGCAGATCTTCACCCAGAACTGCATCGGCCCGATCTTCTTCGAGATCATCCAGCGCAAGGGCAACGAAGGCTTCGGCGAAGGCAACTTCACCGCGCTGTTCGAAAGCATCGAGCGCGACCAGATCAAGCGCGGCGTGCTGTAAGAACAAAGGAGCCCACCATGACGTCCTCCATCTCCGCACGTGGCTACCAGACCGGCTTCGGCAACGAGTTCGCCACCGAGGCGGTGGAGGGCGCGCTGCCGGTTGGCCGCAATTCCCCGCAGCAGGTCGCGCACGGGCTGTATGCCGAACAGCTCTCCGGCACCGCCTTCACCGCGCCGCGTGGCAGCAATCGGCGCAGCTGGGTGTATCGGATCCGTCCGGCGGTCACCCACGGCGAGTTCCAGCCGTACCCGCAGCCGCACCTGCACAGCGACTTCGCGCACGGCGCGGTGTCGCCCAATCAGCTGCGCTGGGACCCGCTGCCGCTGCCGTCCACCCCGACCGACTTCGTCGACGCCCTGTACACCATGGGCGGCAACGGTTCGCCGGACGCGCATGGCGGGGTGGGCATCCACCTGTACGCGGCGACTGCCGACATGCAGGGGCGGTATTTCTACGACGCCGACGGCGAGCTGCTGATCGTGCCGCAGCTGGGTCGGCTGCGCCTGCTCACCGAATTCGGCGTGATCGAGATCGAACCGCAGCAGATCGCGGTGATTCCGCGCGGTGTGCGTTTCCGCGTGGAGCTGCCGGACGGGCAGGCACGTGGCTACGTATGTGAGAACTTCGGTGCGCTGCTCAAGCTGCCCGACCTGGGGCCGATCGGCTCCAACGGCCTGGCCAACCCGCGCGATTTCGAAACCCCGCAGGCCGCCTATGAAGACGTGGACGGCGACTTCGAACTGATCGCCAAGTTCCAGGGCCAGCTGTGGCGCGCGTCCATCGACCACTCGCCGCTGGACGTGGTCGCCTGGCACGGCAACTACGCGCCGTACCGTTACGACCTGCGCCGCTTCAATACCATCGGCTCGATCAGCCACGACCACCCGGACCCGTCGATCTTCCTGGTCCTGCATTCGCCCAGCGACACGCCCGGCACCAGCAACATGGACTTCGCGATCTTCCCGCCGCGCTGGCTGGTGGCGCAGGACACGTTCCGGCCGCCGTGGTTCCACCGCAACATCGCCAGCGAGTTCATGGGCCTGATCCATGGCGCCTACGACGCCAAGGCCGAAGGCTTCGTGCCCGGCGGTGCGTCCCTGCACAACAGCATGAGCGGGCACGGACCGGATGCGGCCACCTTCGAGAAGGCGTCTGCGGCCGACCTCAGCAAGCCGGACGTGATCAAGGACACCATGGCCTTCATGTTCGAAACCCGGGGCGTGATCCGTCCGACCGCGCAGGCGATGGACGCCGCGCACCGCCAGCGCGGTTACCAGCAGTGCTGGCAGGGCTTGAAGAAGAACTTCCGGGCCTGAGTCAGCCTGCCACCACGCCGGCCTGTTCCAGCTGTGCCAGGTGCGACTCCGGCAGTACCTCGAACAGGCGTTGGCGTACCCGCTCGCAGTAGCCCGGCGAGGTCAGGCCGGGCAGGGCATCCAGCGCAGCGTGCAGGGCCGCGATCACCTGCTCGTCGCTGCGCGACTGCTGCAGCGCGTACAGCAGTGCAGCGGCCTGCGGATGCCGCTGGAGTTCCAGGATCCCGAGCAGGTAGATGCGTGCGGCCACCATCGAGCGGCGGCGCTCGGTGACCGGCGCGGCCGGGGAGGCCGCCGGTACCGGGGCGGCCAACGACGGGGACGCGACCGCTGCAGCTTCGGGTGCGGGTGCCGCCGGTGCCGTCGAGACCAGGTAGCCGGCCTGGATCAGCTGGATCACCATGGCCGACGCCTCGGGCCCGATCATGGCGGTGAGCTGGGCCAGGTCGCGCTGGCCATCGCACAGGATGAGCAGGCGCCGTTGGCGCATGTCCAGGGGCGCGCGGTGGGCCTGCAGGGCGTCGCGGGCGAGATCGGTCTTGCGCGGTTGCATGGGCATAGGGGTCGAAGCGGTGCACGCCGAGCCTGAACGGCCCAGGTGTAACTGTGATGACAAGCACGATCTGCATGCATGGGCTGCACATACCCCACGCTAGCCTGCGGACCACAGACAGGAGGACGTGCAGATGAAACAGCTGGGAGGCGTTTTGGCGCTGGGTATCGCATTGACGTTGAGTGCCTGCGATCGCGCTCCGGAGACCCCGTCGACCGACGCCGAGGCGGCGGTGGCCGAGCCGGCTGCGGCCGCACCATCTGCGGACACCGCCCCCGTTGCTCCGGCCACGCAGACGGCCAGCCAAGGCCCGGCCCGCCTTGACGGCTACGGTCCGCTGACCCTCGGTTCGACCCTGGAGGACGTTCGCAGCGCCTGGAAAGAGCCTTTGCAGGGCGAGGTCCCCGACGACTACTGCCACGCCCTGCGGCCGCAGGGCAGCCAGGCCGATGACGTGATCCTGATGATCGAAGGCAACCGGCTGGTCCGTTACGACGTGCGCAACGACCGGATCGCCGCGCCCGGCGGTGGCAAGGTCGGCATGTCGCTGGGCCAGCTGCAGACGCTGTACCCGGAGCGTGGCGACCTCACCCCGCACAAGTACGACGAACGTGGCCACAACCTGCGGGTGCGTCCGCTTGCCGAGGGTGGGGCGCTGATCAACTTCGAGATCGATGGCGACGGCAAGGTCACCGCCTGGCGGGTCGGGCAGACCCCGCAGGTGGACTACGTCGAAGGCTGTTCCTAGAATCGGGCCACGACACCTGGGGATCCACCGATGATTGCTGCTACCGCTTGGTTCCTGCTGGGCCTGCTGCTGCTTGCATTGGGTGGCGACTCCATCGTCAAGGCCGCCTCCGGGCTCGCCCAGCGCTTCGGCGCCTCGCCCTTCGTGGCGGGTCTGCTGCTGGTCACCTTCGGCACCTCGCTGCCGGAACTGGTGGTCAACGCACGTGCGTTCGTGGTCGGCGCCGAGGACCTGGCGCTGGGCAACGCGGTGGGCAGCAACATCGTCAACGTGGGCCTGACCCTGGCCATGGCGGCGCTGGCCGCCCCGCTGCTGGTACGGGCACGCCTGCTGTCGCCGCTGCTGATCCTGCTGGCCGTGGCCAGCCTGGCGCTGATCGTGTTCGGCCTGGACGGGGTGATCGCGCGCTGGGAAGGCGCGGTGCTGTTGCTGGGCTTCGTCGCGCTGCTCGCCTTCGTGCTGCGTGCGGCCAAGCGGGAATCGGAAGGGGTCCGGGAGGCGCTGGCCGGTTACGCGATGACCCGGACCGGCCTGGGGCTCAACCTGATCCGGGTGGTCTTCGCGGCCGTGTGTCTGTACTACGGCGCGCGCTGGATCGTCGGTGCGGCACCGGTGATGGGCGCCAGCCTGGGCTGGTCGCCGTTACTGGTCGGCCTGCTGCCGGTCGCCATCGGTACCGCGCTGCCGGAAGTGGCCGCGGCGATGGTAGCGGCACGCCGTGGCCAGGGCGACATGGTGCTGGGCCACGTTATCGGCTCGAGCCTGTTCAACCTGCTGGTGGTGGTAGGCGGCATGGCCGCCCTGCGCCCGCTGGCGCTGCCCGAATCGTTCGTGAAGCTGGAGTTGCCGGCGGCGATCGCGTTCGTGCTGGTGCTGTACCCGATGCTGCGCGGTGACCTGGTGGTCAGCCGGAAGGAAGGCGGGATTCTGCTGGTGGCGTTTGTGGGCTGGGTGATTCTGGAGTTGGCGCTGCTGGCTTGATCGCGGCGCATGGTCCGGTAAAACGTTACGACTTGTCTTCTTCTGCTTCCGGACGCGGTGGCGGCAACTGCTCCTCTTCCGCCGTCTCATTTCCCGGCAAACTCGGACGCTTTTCCATCATCAACGACAGCGCCGCCTTGGCCATCATGTGCGCGCTGATCGGCGCGGTGATGAACAGGAACACGGTGATCAGCAGCTCGCGCGGCTGCGGGTCCTGGCCCAGGAAGATGTGGTAGCAGACCGAGCACACCAGCACGCAGCCCACGCCCAGCGTGCTGGCCTTGGTCGGCGCGTGCAGGCGCTTGAAGAAGGTGGACAGCTTCACCAGGCCCAGTGCGCCGACCAGGATGAAGAAGCAGCCGAACAGCAGCAGGATCGACAGGCCGATCTGGATCGCGGTGATCATTCGACGATGTCCCGGCGCAGCACGAACTTGCTCAGCACCACGGTGCTGCCAAAGCCGAGCATCGCAATCAGCAATGCGGCTTCGAAATACACCGCCGAGTTGAGGTACATGCCAAACAGCATCAGTTCGGCGATGGCGGTGACCGACATGGTGTCCAGCGCCAGGATCCGGTCGGGAACGGTCGGGCCGCGCAGCAGGCGCCAGGTGGCCATCAGCATGGCAAGTCCGACGATGTGCATGCACACCGCCATGGTGGTCTGGATGAAGGTGAAACCGGTCATGGGAAAATCTCCATCAGCGGGGCTTCGTAACGGCGCTTGATCTCCTTGATCAGCGCGTCTGGATCTTCAAGGTGCAGCACATGCACCAGCAGATAGCGGCGATCGTCGGAGAGCGCGGCCGACACCGTGCCCGGGGTCAGGGTGATCATGCTGGTCAACGCGGCAATCCCGTGGATGTTGGCGATGTCCAGCGGCAGCCAGATGAAGCCGGGGTGGATGCGGCGCTCGGGTCCCAGCACCTGGATCGCCACGCGGATGTTGGAGACCAGGATGTCCCACAGCGTCACGCAGACCAGCTTGGGCAGCGGCCGCAATGAGCCGATGCGGGCGAACTCACGGTCCAGCCGGGCGGCGAACAACGGCACCACCACGCCCAGCACCATGCCCAGCAGGATCGGGCCCAGTGTGAAGCTGTCGGACATCAGCACCCAGAACGCCGTCACCATCACGCTCAGCGATGGCGAAGGGAAAACGCGGCGGAACAGCGGGCGTCGGCTCATGGGTTGCGGATCTCCGGCGTGGTCGCGCGCAGTTCACCCACGTACTCCTGCGGGTTGAGCAGCTGGGCGGCCATGGCATCGGTGTACTGCATCAGCGGGTTGGCGAACACGCTCATGCCGATGCCATAGCAGAGCAGCAACGCGGCCGCGAACAATTCAACGGTGCGGGTGGGGGCCTTGCGCGGCGGCGGCACGCCCTCTTCCAGCACCGGCACGCGCCAGAACAGGCGGATGCCGCCGCGGGTGATGCCCACGATCACCATCAGGCTGCTGCCGAGCACGGCGGCCCAGACCACGGCGGTGTACTGCGCCGGCATGCCGGCCAGCAGCGCAGCCTTGGCCAGGAACCCCGACAGTGGCGGCAGGCCGGCCACGGACACCGCACCGATCAGGAACAGCACCGCGGGCGTTTCCTTGCCCGGCATTGGCGCAATGATCTCCTTGCGGTCGCTGGCACCGCCACGGCGGCGGCGGATCAGGTCGGCAATCAGGAACAGCGCGGCGGCGACAAAGGTGCTGTGCGGCAGGTAATACAACCCGGCCGAAAGGACCTCGGGGGTGCGGACCGAGAAGGCGATGAACAGCGTCGCCGCCGACACCACCACCAGGTAGGAAATCAGCACGCGCAGGCGGGCGGCGGCCAGTACGCCCAGCCCACCGAGCAGCAGCGTGGCCACGCCGGCCCAGAACAGCCAGTCGCTTCCGTAGCCCGCCATGGCGCCGGCGTCCTCACCGAACCACAGGCTGCTGACCCGCAGCATCGCGTACAGGCCGACCTTGGTCATGATCGCAAACAGCGCCGCCACCGCAGCCGGGGCGCGCGCATAGGCTTCCGGCAGCCACAGGTACAGCGGCATCAGCGCCGCCTTGCTGCAGAACACGAGCAGCAGCAGGCCCATCGTGGCCTTGGTCAGGGTCAGGTGGCTGGCCGGTACTTCGGCCACGCGCTGTGACAGCTCGGCCATGTTGAGCGATCCCAGTGAGGCATACAGCAGGCCCAGCGCGATCAGGAACAGGGTCGAGGCGGTGACGTTGAACACCACGTAGTGCAGGCCGATGCGCATGCGCAGGCCGCGGCCACCGCTGAGCAGCAGGCCGTAGGAGGCGATCAGCATCACCTCGAAGAACACGAACAGGTTGAAGATGTCGCCGGTCAGGAACGCACCGTTGAGGCCCACCAGCTGGAACTGGAACAGTGCATGGAAGTGCGGTGCGCGGCGGTCCCAGCCCGAGCAGGCATGCAGCAGGCAGGGAATGGCCAGCAGCAGGGTGGTCAGCAGCATCCACGCCGACAGCCGGTCGGCCACCAGCGCGATGCCCAGCCGCGATGGCCAGTCGCCGAGCAGGTAGACGTTGATGTCACCGCTGGCCGTGCTGGCAAACAGCAGGCCCACCGCCAGCGCCAGCGCCGACAGCGCGGTCCAGGCCACCGCGCGCTGCACTCTGGGGCCATAGCGGCGGTGTTCGACGAACAGCGACAGTGCAGCACCCAGCAGCGGAATCAGGATAGGCAGGATCACCAGATGATTCATGCGCGGTCCTCGTCCTGGCGCGGCGGCACGCGCTCATCCTGCAGGTCGTCATCCGGTTCGTGGGCGTCCACGTGGTCGCTGTGGTTGTCGCTGCGGCTGCGCATGGCCAGCACGATGCTCACGGCAGTCATCGCGAAGGCGATCACGATCGCGGTCAGCACCAGCGCCTGCGGCAACGGGTCGGTGTAGTTGCCGAGATGGCTGTCCACACCTTCCTGCAGCACCGGCGCCTTGCCCAGCACCACGCGGCCACCGGCAAAGATCAGCAGGTTGGTGGCGTAGGACAGGAAGGTCATGCCGAGGATCACATCGAAGCTGCGCGCACGCAGCAGCAGGTAGATGCCGATCGCACCCAGGACGCCAATCGCACTTGCCAGGGCCAGTTCCATCAGTGAGTCTCCCCGGTGCGTGCCGAACGGCGGTTGGGATCGATCTCGCCCTTGCGCGAGTCGCGGGTGCGCGAGGGCTTCACCGTGCCCATCATCGACAGGATCAGCATCGCGCCGCCGAACACCACCAGGTACACGCCGGTGTCGAACCCGATCGCGCTGGCCAGCGGTACGGTGCCGACCAGGGGCAGTTCCAGGTCGATGTGACCGCTGGTCAGGAACGGCACGCCGAACAGCATCGACGCACTGCCACTGACGATGGCGATCAACAGGCCCGCGCCGATGCAGCGGATGTAGTCGAAGCCGAAGCGCGACTCCACCGATGCGGTGCCCTGGATGACGTACTGGATCAGCAGTGGCACCGCCAGCACCAGGCCGGCGATGAAGCCGCCGCCGGGCGCGTTGTGGCCGCGCAGGAACAGGAAGATGGACACGGTAAGGGTCAGCGGGAACATCACCTGGGCCAGGTCGGCCGGCACCGGCAGCTGGATCGGCGGCCCCGGCATGATCTGCTCCGGCGCCATGCGCGAACGCCGCAGCATGGCGTGCACGACCAGCGCGGCGATGCCGAATACGGTGATCTCACCGAAGGTATCGAACCCGCGGAAGTCGACCAGGATCACGTTGACCACGTTCTCGCCGTACGCTTCGGGCAGGGCGCGCGCCAGCATTTCGCCGGCCATGGTGTTGGGCGGCAGGGTCATGGCGCTGTAGGCCATGGCGGCCAGGCCGGCGCCGCCGGCCACCGCGATCAGCGCGTCACGGCGCTTGCGCCACTGCGACTTCTCCGGCGGCGACTGTGCCGGCAGGTAGTTCATGCCCAGCAGCATCAGCACCAGGGTGACCATTTCCACCAGCAGCTGGGTGAGCGCCAGGTCCGGGGCGGACAGGTACACGAAGGTCAGCGAGACCATCAGCCCGGTGCCGCCCATGACCAGCACCGCCAGCAGGCGCTGCCGGTACAGGAACAATGCGCCCAGCGCGCAGGCCATCATCACCAACCATACCACCCAGCCCAGCAGCGACAGTGGCTGTGGCGAGGGCCAGTTGGGCGACACGGGGTTGGCCACGAACGGCGCGGCGGCGACCACGATGGAGACCACCACCAGCGCCATCAGCATGCGCTGCAGGCTGCCGTTGGCCAGCGTGTGGGTCAGCCAGTGGGCAAAGCCGAACACCACGTCCAGCTGCTTGTGGAACAGGTTGCGGCCGGTGGCGCGGGTGATGACCGCATGCAGGTTGATCAGGCGACGCAGGCCGAAATACAGCGCAATGCCGCCCAGCACCCCGCCGATGCTCATCATCAGCGGCATGTTGAAGCCATGCCAGATCGACAGGCTGTACTGCGGCATGGCCGGGCCAAGGATGGACGAAGCCGCCGCGTGCAGCACCGGTGCAACGGTGATGGCCGGGGCGATGCCGACCGCGACGCAGATCACCACCAGGATCTCCACCGGCACCTTCATGAAGCGCGGCGGCTCATGTGGCACGCGGTCCAGGTCGTGCGGGCCCTTGCCGAAGAAGGTGTCGTGCACGAAGCGCAGGCTGTAGGCCACGCCGAGCACGCCGGCCAGCAGTGCGGCGATGGAGACGGCGATGCGCATCGGCTCCGGGCCCTGCGCGGTGATCGCTTCGGCAAACAGCATTTCCTTGGACAGGAAGCCGTTGAGCAGCGGAATGCCCGCCATCGCCAGCGAGGCGATGATCGCCAGCGCGCTGGTGAAGGGCATCAGCCTGCGCAGGCCACCCAGCTTTCGCATGTCGCGGGTGCCGGTTTCGTGGTCGATGATGCCCGCGGCCATGAACAGCGAGGCCTTGAAGGTGGCGTGGTTGAGGATGTGGAACACACCGGCCACCACCGCCATGGGCGTGGACAGGCCGAACAGCAGGGTGATCAGGCCCAGGTGGGAGATCGTCGAATAGGCCAGCAGGCCTTTCAGGTCGTGCTGGAAAATCGCGTTCCAGGCACCGATCAGCAGGGTGACTGCACCTATGCCACTGACCGTATAGAAGAACAGATCGGTGCCGGCCAGGGCCGGGTGCAGGCGCGCCAGCAGGAACACGCCGGCCTTCACCATCGTGGCCGAATGCAGGTAGGCCGACACCGGGGTCGGCGCGGCCATGGCATGCGGCAGCCAGAAGTGGAACGGGAACTGCGCGCTCTTGGTGAAGATGCCGGCCAGCACCAGGAACAGCGCGTACGGGTACAGCGCGCTGGCGCGGATCTGCTCGCCGGCGGCCAGTACCACGTCCAGGTCGAAGCTGCCGACGATACGGCCGATCAGCAGCACGCCACCGAGCAGGGCCAGGCCGCCGCCGCCGGTGATCACCAGCGCCATGCGCGCGCCTTCGCGGGCGTCCTGGCGGTGCGACCAGAAGCCGATCAGCAGGAACGAGCTGATGCTGGTCATTTCCCAGAAGATCATCAGCAACAGCAGGTTGCCCGACAGCACCATGCCCAGCATGGCGCCCATGAACAGCAGCAAGTAGCAGTAGAAGCGGTGCGCGTTGTCCTGCTGGCTCAGGTAGTAGCGCGCATACAGCACCACCAGCGCGCCGATGCCCAGCACCAGCCCGGCGAACATCCAGGCCAGCCCATCCAGGCGCAGGGTGAAGTCCAGGCCGATCTGTGGCAGCCAAGGGACCATCGTCCGCACCACCTGGCCGTCGAGTACGGACGGGGTCAGCCAGCCGAGGATGGCTAGTCCGCCCAACGGCGCCAGCGCCGCCAGCCAGGCAGCAGTCGAGCGCGAACTACGGGGGAAGGCCGCAACAGCCGCTGCCATCAGGAACGGCAGGGCCAGCAGCAGGGGCAGGCTGGGGAGCATGCAGGGAATCCATGATTCACGAGCAGGTCAGGGAGGATAACAGGCTGCGAAATGTCGCCGAAACCCATCGAACAGCGATCAATTGCATGTAACGTTCGCTGATTCATTTTTTCTGCGGTGCAGCATCGCGTTCCTGCATCTCTTCCCCGCTAGCCCTGGGAGGACACCCTACGCCCACGCAGGGAGACCGCAGGCCCTGTCGCACAGGGGCTGCCGTCGACGGGCGGGAAGTGGGGAGCGAGTCACCGGGGCAGGCTGGCAGGGCCGTCGTGGAGTGCGGGTGACGGAATCTGCCCGTTCAGGAAACGATGGTCGCCGTCGGCCGGCCGCAGTTCAATAGCGCCAGTCGAGCTTGCGGTAGAACTTGGCCATCACCCAGGCCGGGCCGATCAGCAGGTAGGTCAGGTCGGTCAGGAAGCTGGGCTTGCGGCCCTCGAACTTGTGGCCGATGAACTGCGCGATCCAGGCCACCACGAACACGCCCACCGCCAGCCAGCGCAGGGCCTGCAGGCCGATTTCGGCCTCCAGCAGGCGGCACAGGCAGCCGAACACGAAGAACTGGATGAGCATGCCGATGCCCAGCGGGCGCGACAGCTTGTTGTAGAAACACCACGCGCTGAACATCGCGAACGCCGACCAGATGCCGTACTGGAACCAGGTGATCAGCGGCGGCAGGCACCACAGCAGGGCCACCACCGACCACAGGATCGCCGGTACCGCCACCACGTGGATGCGCTGGTTGATCACATTGCGGTGGTCGTCGGAGTAGCTGGCGAAATAGCGGTCGATCGGCCGCGCAAGCTCGGTGGATGTCTGCATGCGGCCAGCATACTCCCGCCAGGGCCGACAGTAGAGCCAGGCCATGTCTGGCTGCGGATTCGCCGAGGTTGCCGGCCAGCGGCCGGCACTACCACCAAAATGAAACGCCCCCGGCGGGCCGGGGGCGCAGGCGGATCAGTCGACGCTGATCCCGGCCAGGCGCTGCAGCGCCTCGGCGTACTTGGCGCGGGTGCGCTCGATGATCTCGGCCGGGATGCTCGGGCCCGGGGCGGTCTTGCCCCAGTCCAGCGTCTCCAGGTAATCGCGCACGAACTGCTTGTCGTAGCTCGGCGGGCTGGTGCCCACTTCGTACTCGTCGGCCGGCCAGTATCGCGAGGAATCCGGCGTCAGCATCTCGTCCATGATGTACAGGCGGCCATCGGCGTCGGTACCGAACTCGAACTTGGTATCGGCCAGGATGATGCCACGCTCGCGGGCGTAGTCGGCGGCGAACTTGTAGATGCGCAGGGTTGCATCGCGCACGCGCTCGGCCAGGTCCGCACCGACCTGCTTCACCATCGCATCGAAATCGATGTTCTCGTCATGGTCGCCGACGGCGGCCTTGGTCGAGGGGGTAAAGATCGGCTCGGGCAGCTGCTCGGCCTGGCGCAGGCCGTCGGGCAGGTCGATGCCGCTGACCTTGCCGGTGCGCTGGTAATCCTTCCAGCCGCTGCCGATCAGGTAGCCGCGGGCGATCGCTTCCACCGGCACCGGCTTCAGCTTGCGGGTGACCACCGCGCGCTTTGCATACAGGGCCGGGTCCACGCCCTCGGGCAGCACGCTGGCCACGTCGATGCCGGTCAGGTGGTTGGGCATCAGGTGCGCGGTCTTGGCGAACCAGAAGTTGGACACCTGGCAGAGCATCTCGCCCTTGCCCGGAATCGGGTCGGGCAGGACCACGTCGAACGCCGACAGGCGATCGGTGGCCACCATCAGCAGGTAGTCGCCCGGTGGGGTCCCTGCGGGCAGCCGCTCGCGCGGGATATCGAACACATCACGCACCTTGCCGCGATGGCGCAAGGGCAGGCCGGGGAGATCGGATTGCAACAACGTGGTCGGCACGGGCACTCCTGAGGCTTCGTCGAGACAGCTGCCCAGGGCACCCGGAGGGCCCGCAGGGACAGCGGGCGGCCTAGTGTAAAGCGGGTTGGGCCCGCTGTGACGTAAAATGAGGCTCCCTTGTTGCCACGGCCGCCCCGACGACCATGCGCTGGTACGGAAAACTGCTCGGATTCATCGCCGGTGCCCTGCTTTTCAGGCCCAATCCGCTGTTTGGCGCCGTGGTCGGCCTGCTCATCGGGCATGCCTTCGACTCCGACTGGTTCCGCCTGAACAGGGAGAACCCGTACCGGGAGCTGGGGCTGACCTCCGAGGCCACCGATGCCGAGGTCGACCTGGCCTACCGCCGATTGATGTCGCAGTACCACCCCGACAAGGTCGTGGGCGCCGCCCCCGAGCTGCGCCAGCAGGCCGAACGCCGGTCGCGCCAGCTCAATGCCGCCTACGACCGCATCAAGACCCTGCGCAAGCGCTGAGCGCGCGCCATCCCCTCTCTACGTCCTGAAGGCCCCGGCCATGTCCAACTGCATCATTGCCCCGTCCATCCTGTCCGCCAACTTCGCCCGGCTGGGCGAGGAAGTGGACAACGTGCTCGCCGCCGGCGCCGACTGGGTGCACTTCGACGTGATGGACAACCATTACGTGCCGAACCTGACCATCGGCCCGATGGTCTGCCAGGCGCTGCGCAGGCACGGCGTGACCGCGCCGATCGACGTGCACCTGATGGTGGAGCCGGTGGACCGCATCATTCCGGACTTTGCCGAGGCCGGCGCCACCTACATCAGCTTCCACCCCGAAGCCAGCCGCCACGTGCACCGCACCATCCAGTTGATCCGCTCGCTGGGCTGCAAGCCGGGGCTGGTGCTCAACCCGGGCACCCCGGTCGACATCCTGGACTGGGTGCTGGACGACCTGGACCTGGTGCTGCTGATGTCGGTCAACCCGGGCTTCGGGGGCCAGGCCTTCATTCCCTCGGCGCTGGACAAGCTGCGCGTGGTCCGCCAGAAAATCGATGCCAGCGGCCGCGACGTGCGACTGGAGATCGACGGTGGGGTCAAGGCCGACAACATCGGCGCGATCGCCGCCGCCGGCGCCGATGCCTTCGTGGCCGGCTCGGCGATCTTCAACGCGCCGGTCAGCTACAAGGACGTGATCGACCAGATGCGTCACAACGTGGCCAAGGCGCGGGGTTGATGATGGGCGCGGCCTATCTTCAGATCCGCAACGCCGTTGCCGCCGATGCCGCGCTGATCCTGCGCTTCATCCGCGAACTGGCGATCTATGAGAAGGCCGAATCGTCGGTGCAGACCGACGAGGCCGGCATCGTCGCCAGCCTGTTCGGCGAAGGCGCCAAAGCCCGTGCGCTGGTGTGCGAAGTCGACGGCAACGCCATCGGCTACGCGGTGTACTTCTACAACTATTCCACCTGGCTGGGTCGCAACGGCATCTACCTGGAAGACCTGTACGTCAGCCCGGCCCAACGGGGAAGCGGCGCCGGCAAGGCCCTGCTGCAGCACATCGCCCGCATCGCCGTTGCCGAAGGCTGCGGCCGGTTCGAATGGTCGGTGCTGGACTGGAACGAACCGGCCATCAAATTCTACGAAGCAGCGGGCGCGAAGCCGCAGAGTGAGTGGACGGTGTATCGGCTCGAAGGCGACGCGTTGAAGAACTTCGCGTCGTAAAAAAAAGACCGCACTCTTGCGAATGCGGCCCTGGGAATAGCGGGAGGCTGATCCTGCCTCCATCCATCGTCCCTGCTATGGACTTCCATTCTCCGGGCGATCAGTGACCGTTTGATGACGTTCACCGCCCCTGAAACATGCGGCTGATAGCCTGCGCCTCCCCCTACCGTGGAAGTGCAGCATGAGTGGCCCCCGCTGGCGTCTGATCCTCAATGGCAAGTCGACCGGCAACCAGGAGGTGCGCGAGGCCGTGCACGCGCTGCGCGGGCAGGGAGTCACCCTCGAGGTCCGGGTGACCTGGGAGGACGGCGACGCCGAACGCTATGTTGCCGAGGCCATCGAGCACGGGGTGGATACCATCATCGCGGCCGGGGGCGACGGTACCCTGAGCGAGGTGGCTGAAACCCTGGCCCACCGCGAAGAGCCGGCCGACGCGTTGCCCTCGCTGGGCCTGGTCCCGCTGGGGACCGCCAATGACTTTGCCACGGCCGCCGGTATCCCTGACGAGCCGCTGCAGGCCCTGCAGATGATCCTCGCCCAGCCGGCGCGGCCGCTCGACCTGCTGCGTATCGACGCCGAGGGCGATCTCTGGTGGTGCGCAAACGTGGCCAGTGGCGGCTTCGGCACCGAGGTGACGGTGGAAACCGACGAGGGACTGAAGAAGGTGCTGGGTGGCCTGGCCTATCTCGTTACCGGCATCTCGCGCTTGGGCCGGATCGAGCCGATCCGCGCACGGCTGCGTACGCAGGACTTCAGCTGGGAAGGTGGCTTCATCGCACTGGGAATCGGCAACGGCCGCCAGGCTGGCGGTGGGCAGGTACTGTGCCCGGAGGCGAGGGTCGACGATGGCCTGCTCGATGTCACCGTGATTCCCGAGCTGACCGGCGAAGTCGCCTCCACCCTTGCCGCGCTGGTGCGCGGCGGCAAGCAGGGCGCGCTGGAGCAGGTGGCCGAACGCACCCGTGCGCGATGGGTGGAGATTGACGCCGACGAACCGATGACACTCAACCTGGACGGCGAGCCGGTAAGAGCACGCCGCTTCCGCATCGACTGCGTTGCATCGCGCCTGCGCATGCATCTTCCACTGGACAGCGCGCTGCTGGCCGAACAACGCGCAGACGCTGCCCCCCGGTAGAGCTGGGCTCTGCCCTGCTGCTGTCAAATCCGCGGCACATTCTTGCCGCCCGCTACCAACGCCAAATCTGCTTCTCTCCACGATTGGCAATGCGATCCCACCACGATCTGCGTTGCCGGTTCTCCTTGGCCCGCTGTTCGGGAGTACTTGGTGTGCAGACCAATCGTTGCGAGTCCCTGTCGGTTTCGAGACCTTCTACTGTGCAAAGGTTTGAGGCAAAGCCATCGAAAATGAAACGCAGCGGTGTTCCGTCCTCGCGAACCACGGATGGGGTCGCCTCCCGTATGGCCTTCCAGACCTGAGCCTGACTGAATCGCTTGGTCACACTATGACCGGCCGGAAGAGCCCATTTGACGTCCGCATGCGACTGATCCCGTGGGTCGTAATCCCCGAATGGGTCAAGGCAACCCACTGTCACACCCTTGGGCTCATAATGAAGATGGAGAGGGTAAAGTGAAGTGGATTCGAGCATGGCCCAAACCGGCTTGCGGCCTTCTGCCGCGCTGACATTGGTGTAGCGGAACACGAGGTCATCGCCGTCCTTACTCACCGACAAGTCGTGCCTGCGTTCGGTTTCGTGCTCGGAATAGAACCCCCCGCATGGCCCTGCGGGGGATGATCGGTAGGGTTTGCAGCCAGCCAAGCTCCCCATGACGACGACGGCAACCATCGCCTGCAGGACTCGGCACGTAGTGTGCGCGCTCAAAGCAATGGAATCTCCGCTTCCGTGCTGGGGAACCCGAACGCCTCTCGCTTTCGGCGGATGTGTTCAGGCATCGGCGGACGCGGAATGCCGCGTGCAACCAACCATTCCTGACACTTCTTCTGCCACGGCAGGAGGTCGGGCGTAGTGATTTCCCAGTAGATGTCTTCAACCATCAGCTGGCGCGAAGGGGTGCTTGACTCTGCCGGCGGTCGCGACGGAAGGGTGGGATCGGCGCCATGTTCAAGCAACCAGTACGCAGAATCGAAGCCACCCCGGCCGGTGTACCAGCTCAGGACTGTGTCATCGCCCTTGCTCAGATTGGACGCGTTGATGTTTGCCCCGTGCGCAATCAATGCCTGGATGTTCTTCCATTGATTGCCGCTGAGGAATGCCTGGAGCAGCAACGTTTCGTTGGCCGAATTCCGCGTGTTCGGATCGCCGCCATGCTCGAGCAGCAGCTCGAGGAAGCGTGGATCTTCCATCTTGGCCGCATAGACCATCGCGTTGTTGAAGCGGATCTCCCGGCCGTTCATCTGCTTCACTTCGCGGGCATTGGGATCTGCGCCGTTGACCAGCAGTGCGCGCAACCCATCCAGGTTTCCTGCACGCAGTGGCCAGGCAACGAGCGGGATGCCATCCCTGTGCGCGAAGGTCCTGTCAGGATCAACGCCCTCGTCCTTGATCAGTCGCCTGATCGCCTCCTGATCGCCCTGCTCGGTTGCCACGGCGAGCTGTAGCGCTTTTCCTTCAAAGTAATCCGCAGCTCCTTGTGAAGAGGAGGCGGCGCATCCGTTGACCAGAAAAAGTGTGAGCCAAACCGCACTTATGAGGCCTTTTGTCATCATGTTGTGAAGACTGACGCGCATGATCATCCTGATGTTGAAGCCCCTGAAGGGGTGACATTAGCAAAGTGTTCTGCTATTCGATAAGCGGCGCGGCTCGGGGGGATCGCGCGCCTTCACTGTGCAATGGAGCTTGCCATGAGTGGTCCCGAATTCCAGGCGCGTGCCCGCGCCGTCCAGCAGAACCTTCTCCTCGTTCAGCAGCTGCGCGACAGCGGCAATGACACCGAGGCAGATCGACTTCAGGAGACGTATCACGCACGAGAGATGTCTGGGCTCGCCGCCGACGTCTACCTTTCCGCAAAAGGCGACGGTGCACCGCCGGTGGGCTGGTCGCGTGCCAGCGAGGATCCCGCCGCGCTGCGCGCCGCGGGTATCAACCTGGAAGACGATGAAATCCGTGACCTCTTGCAGCCATTGCAGTCCGGGTTCCGTGCAGAGATCTACCTGCCCGACAAGTCCGTGCTCGGTGAGGGGGCGAAGCCGGTCGTGGTCTATAAGGGCTCGACGGGCGAAATCATCGACCCGTCTGCACCGGGAGGGCGACGCGAGTCTGGCGGCGAAGACTTCCTCAACAACGGGCAGCAGGGCATCGGTATGCGTAGTGACTACTACGATCGCGCGATGCGGCTCGCAGTGACCATCAATCGTGAGATTCCAGAGGGTTTCGAAATCGCAGGCCACTCCCTCGGCGGCGGCATGGCCTCTGCGGCCTCGGCCGTGACCGGCGCGCGTGCGACCACTTTCAATGCGGCTGGCCTGCATCCGGATACCGCTTCACGCTACGCCAAGGACAACGGTCTGCCCGCCTTCAATCCGCAGCAGACCGTGCACACCTACCAGACTAGCGGTGAGGTGCTCAACGATGTGCAGAACGGGATGCAGCGCCTCAACGAACAGCAGCGCCACGCCTACGGACTGCTGGCGAACGAAGCCAGCATGCTGATGCGCGAACCGCTGATGCAGGCCAAGGTGGCCGAGAAGATGCGCGAGATGCTGCCGCCCGGTGCGCAGACCGCAGCCGCGCAGTTCGTCGAACAGCTGGCTACCAAGCCGGGCTACGAGGCCCTTCGCGACATCCCGGT
The DNA here is from genome assembly GCF_963519125.1 of uncultured Stenotrophomonas sp. GTDB lineage: Bacteria > Pseudomonadota > Gammaproteobacteria > Xanthomonadales > Xanthomonadaceae > Stenotrophomonas. The sequence continues at coordinate 290,265 of NZ_CAUQLJ010000001.1, forward strand.
GGCGGCGGGGCGGATGGAACTGGTGCTCGATCCGAAGACCTACGACGCCCAGGACCGACTGGTGGATCGCGCGCGTACCGACGCGCCCAGCCAGGTGGCCGAGCTGGCCGGCCCGTTGTCCAAGGTGCTGCACTCGGCCGCGCATGGAATGCACAACGGGCGGGTGGTGGGCGAAGTGGTGGAGAAGGGCGGCGCAACCGCAGCCCACGTCCTTGACCGCACCGGCGACGCCGTGGAGCAGGTGGCCCGGGCGCAGGGCATGGTGGTTGGCCGGGTGGTCGACATGGGCTCGGCCACGCTGCAGGTGGGCACCAAAGCCACCACCACGGTGTATGCGGAGGGCCGCGAGCTGACCGGGATGATCGCGTCCACGGCACATCGCGTGGAATCGCGCGCGCAGTCGGGCGTTCTGTCTGTGGCCTCATGGGGCGCCGGCAAGCTGGGGTTTGAGAGCACTGCCAAGGATCTCGACAGCCGCGCCGATGCCGTGCACGCGGCAGGCCAGGCGCGTGCCACCGCCGCCAGCCGTGACGCCCTAGAAGACGCCGATGCCGCGCGCGCCGCGGGCCAGCGCACTGCCGACAACATCGACCGGAACGGCCAGTGGGTCGCCGGCAAGCTGCAGAACGGGTACGCGACGGCCGGCGCCTATGTCGACCAGGGCTATGACATTGCGGCGCACCACATCAGGAACACCACGGCGCAGGCACCGGCGGTGTTCGCCTCGGTGGGTGGGGCCGTCGCGGGCCTACGCGGCGCGGCCGCTACCTACGTGCCCACGGCGCTGACGCCACAGAACATCGGCAACATCGTTGAAACCAAACGGTTGGTAGACAGCATCGGGCCGGCGTTTGGCGAGGCCGTGCAGCGCCACGGGATGAAGGAAACCGTCATTCCCAGCCTGGACGCCGAGCTCATCAAGCAGGAGGCGCACGCGCGCACGCTGCTGGAACAGCACGAACGCATCCAGCACCCGGCGGAGAAGCACGCGGCCATCGCCGCCGAACCCTCCACGCTGGTGGTCGGCATCAACGATCCCGGCCACAGGCAGTACCACATGTTCCAGGGTGCGCAGTCCGGGATACATGGCATCGACGCGGCCCACAATCGTGTGCCCGACCTGCAGAGCGATCAGCTGGCCGGTGCGCTGGCGGCCAAGGCCACGCAGGAAGGCCTGGAGCGGATTGAGCGGGTGGTACTCAGCGAAGACCGCACCCGCGTCTTCGCCGTCGATACCCAGGACCTGGCCTCGGTACATCGACAGTTCGCCCAGGTGGACGTGGCGGCCGGCCGCCAGCAGCCGCTCAGCGTGAGCACCGAGCAGGTGGCCGAGGTCAACCGCCAGCAGGAGCGCACCGTGGCGGCCCCGGCGCTGGTCGCCGACCTGGGTGCCGAACAGCGCGAGCAGGAGCAGCAGGCCGCGCGCCGCATCGGCTGACGCCTCTGGCCCTGTTGGCGGCTGAACCGCCTGCAGGGCCGGGTTTGCCCTGCACGGGCGGGTTCCATCCGGCACCGCCAATGCGGTACAGTCCCCGGGTGTCCATTCTGACGACCCCGCATACCCTTTCTTCCGCTCGCCGTTGGTGGCGATGGTGGCCTGTTGCCGTCGTCCGTCCCGCCACCGCCGTTTCCCGGAAGGAAAGTCGTCTTGATCACGCTCGAGCAGTTCCAGCAGCAGGCCGCTGAAGGCCACACCCGCATCCCCGTCGTCCGCGAAGTGCTGTCCGACCTGGACACGCCGCTTTCGGTCTATCTGAAGCTCGCCGACGGCCCGCACACCTATCTGTTCGAATCGGTCGAAGGCGGCGAGCGCTTCGGGCGCTACTCCATCATCGGCCTGCCGGCGCGGCGCGTGTATGCGTTCCATGGGCACACCTTGACCGTCAGCGAAGCCGGCCAGGTGGTCGAAACCCGCGAAGTGGCCGACCCGTTCACCGAGGTCGAGGCGCTGCGCAGCGCCCATTCGGTGCCGAAGCTGGCGGGGCTGCCGGGCTTCACCGGCGGCCTGGTCGGCTGGTTCGGGTTCGAGTGCATCGGCTACATCGAACCGCGCCTGGCCCCGCCGCGCGGTCGCGACGAGCTGGGCACCCCGGACATCCTGCTGCTGCATTCCGAAGACCTGGCGGTGTTCGACAACCTCAAGGGCCGCCTGTACCTGATCGTGCACGCCGACCCCGGCCAGCCCGGCGCATGGGACGACGCGCAGGCGCGCCTGGACACGCTGGTGGCCAAGCTGCGCGCGCCGGGTGCGGGCTATCCGGCGCCGATCACCCGCGACGTGCTGGACGAAAACGACTTCGTTTCCGGCTTCACCCGCGAAGGCTTCATTGCCGCGGTGGACAAGTCCAAGGAGTACATCCGTGCCGGCGACATCTTCCAGGTGGTGCTCAGCCAGCGCCTGAGCGTGCCGTTCAAGGCGCGCCCGGTGGATGTGTACCGCGCGCTGCGTGCGCTCAACCCGTCGCCGTACATGTATTTCCTCGACACCGGCGAGGTGCAGGTGGTCGGCTCCTCGCCGGAAATCCTGGTGCGCCTGCAGGACGGTGAAGTCACCGTGCGCCCGATCGCCGGCACCCGTCCGCGTGGCGCCACGGTGGAAGAAGACAACGCACTCGAAGCCGAGCTGCTGGCCGACCCGAAGGAACGCGCCGAGCACCTGATGCTGATCGATCTCGGCCGCAATGATGCCGGCCGCGTTTCAAAGGCGGGCACGGTGGAGGTGGGCGAGCAGTTCGTGATCGAACGCTACAGCCACGTCATGCACATCGTCAGCGAAGTCACCGGGCAGCTGCAGCCGGGCCTGAGTTATGCCGACGTGCTGCGCGCCACCTTCCCGGCCGGCACCGTCAGCGGCGCGCCGAAGATCCGCGCGCTCGAAGTGATCCGCGAGCTGGAGCCGATCAAGCGCAACGTGTACGCCGGCAGCATTGGCTACATCGGCTGGCATGGCGACGCCGACACCGCCATCGCGATCCGCACCGCGGTGATCAAGGACGGCCGCCTGCACGTGCAGGCCGGCGCCGGCATCGTCTACGACTCGGACCCGGGCAAGGAATGGGACGAGACCATGAACAAGGGCCGCGCCCTGTTCCGCGCTGTAGCCCAGGCCGCCAAGGGCCTCTGACCAGGAAATTCCGATGTTGTGGATGATCGACAACTACGACAGCTTCACCTACAACCTCGTGCAGTACCTGCAGACGCTGGGTGCCGAGGTGAAGGTGGTGCGCAACGATGCGATGAGCGTGGACGAGATTGCCGCGCAGAAGCCTGAGCGCATCGTCATCTCGCCCGGCCCGTGCACGCCCAATGAAGCGGGCGTGTCGCTGGAGCTGATCCAGCGGCTCGGGCCGACCACGCCGATCCTCGGCGTATGCCTGGGCCACCAGGGCATCGGCCAGGTCTATGGCGGCGACGTGATCCGTGCCGGCACCATCATGCATGGCAAGACCTCGCCGATCCGGCATGAAGGCAAGGGCGTGTTCGCCGGCCTGCCGGACCGCTACCAGGCCACCCGTTACCACTCGCTGGTGGTGGACAAGACGACGCTGCCGGCGTGCCTGGAAGTGACCGCATGGACCGAGAACGACGACGGTTCCATGGAAGAAATCATGGGCCTGCGCCATCGCGAGTTCCCGGTCGAAGGCGTGCAGTTCCACCCCGAGTCGATCCTGACCGAGCACGGCCACGCCCTGCTGAAGAACTTCCTGCAAGGAACCCGCGCATGACCTTCACCCCCCACGAAGCGTTGCAGCGGACCATCGAACATCGCGAAATCTTCTTCGACGAAATGGTCGACCTGATGCGCCAGGTGATGCGCGGCGAGGTCTCGCCGGTGATGACCGCGGCGATCCTCACCGGCCTGCGGGTCAAGAAGGAAACGGTCGGCGAGATTGCCGGGGCGGCCACTGTGATGCGTGAGCTGGCCCTGGCAGTACCGGTGCAGGACAAGTCGCACCTGATCGACATCGTCGGTACCGGCGGCGATGGCTCGCACACCTTCAACATTTCCACCTGCGCCATGTTCGTGGTCGCCGCGGCCGGTGCGCGGGTCGCCAAGCACGGCAACCGCAGCGTGTCGTCCAAGTCCGGCAGCGCCGACGCGGTTGAAGCATTGGGCGCGGCGATCGAACTGCAGCCGGAACAGGTTGCCCGCGCGATTGCAGAGACCGGCATCGGCTTCATGTTCGCGCCGATGCACCACCCGGCGATGAAGGTGGTGGCGCCGGTCCGCCGCGAGATGGGCGTGCGCACCATCTTCAATATCCTGGGCCCGCTGACCAATCCGGTCGGTGCCACCAACGTGCTGATGGGCGTGTTCCATCCAGACCTGGTCGGCATCCAGGCGCGCGTGCTGCGCGAGCTGGGCGCCGAGCGTGCCATGGTGGTGTGGGGCCGCGACAACATGGACGAGATCTCGCTGGGCGCTGGCACGCTGGTCGGCGAACTGCGCGACGGCAAGGTTCGCGAGTACGAGATCCACCCGGAAGATTTCGGCATTGCCATGTCGGCCAGCCGAAACCTCAAGGTGAGTGGGCCGGAAGAATCCATTGCGATGCTGCGGGGGGTGCTCGACAACCAACCCGGCCCGGCGCTGGACATCGTGGCGCTCAACGCCGGCGCGGCGCTGTACGTGGCGGGCGTGGCCAGCAGCATTGCCGACGGCCTGGCCCGCGCCCGCGCCGCCATTGCCGACGGCAGCGCCCGCCAGCGCATGCATGACTACGTGGACGCCACCCGGCGCATCCGCACGGCGGGCTGAGCCCGCCTTCACGCAGCACCCGTGGCTGGCCGATAATGGCCGGCCTGAAGGACCCCGAACGACATGAGCGACAAGAGCGACATCCTCGAGACCATCCTGGCCCGCAAGGCCGTTGAAGTGGCCGAGCGCCGTGCCCGGGTTCCGCTGGAAGCACTGCAGGCGCGCCTGGCTGCGGCGCCGCCGGTGCGTGGCTTCGCCGATGCGCTGCGCGCCTCGATCGCGGCCGGCAATCCGGCGGTGATCGCGGAAGTGAAGAAGGCCAGCCCTTCCAAGGGCGTGATCCGCCCGGACTTCCACCCGGCCGACATCGCGGTGAGCTATGAGTTCGGTGGCGCCAGCTGCCTGTCGGTACTGACCGACGTGGACTTCTTCCAGGGCGACGACGCCTACCTCCAGCAGGCGCGCGACGCATGCACGCTGCCGGTGCTGCGCAAGGATTTCGTGATCGACGCCTACCAGGTGGTCGAAGCGCGCGTGCTCGGTGCCGACTGCATCCTGCTGATCGTGGCTGCGCTGGAGGACCGACAGCTGGCCGAGCTGTCGGACCTGGCGATGCAGCTGGGCATGGACGTGCTGGTGGAAGTGCACGATATCGACGAACTGGAGCGTGCCATCCAGGTGCCGGTGCCGCTGATCGGCATCAACAACCGCAACCTGCGCACCTTCGAGGTGTCGCTGCAGACCACCCTGGAGATGCGCCAGGCGGTGCCGCGCGACCGCCTGCTGGTGACCGAAAGCGGCATCCTCGGGGTCGACGACGTGACCCTGATGCGCAACGCCGGGGTGCATGCCTTCCTGGTCGGCGAGGCCTTCATGCGGGTCGAAGAGCCCGGCGAGGGCCTGCGTCAGCTATTCTTCAGCGCATGACAGCGAACTACCCGACTCCGCATGACGACGCGCCGCTGGTGGTCTTCGACTTCGACCACACCCTGTACGACGGCGACTCCGGCAGCCATCTGTTCGCCTCGCTGATCAAGCGCAATCCGCTGCGGCTGCTGGCCGCACTGCTGGTGACGCCGGTCGCCGGGCCGCTGGTGGCGATGCTGCCCACGCGCCGTACCGGCATTTCGGTCTATGTATGGATCGCCACCTTCGGCCTGCACCGTGCGCGTGAATTCAATCGCGTGATCGACGCCTACGTGCTCAAGCATGAGGCCCAGCTGCGCGCCAAGCTGCTGCCGCAGGCGCTGCAGGTGTTCGCCGAACATCGTGCCAAGGGCGACCGCGTGGTGGTGGCGACCGGCGCACCGCCTGAGCTGGCCCGCGCGATCCTGGCCTTCGTCGCCCACCAGGGCGTGCCGGTGATCGGCAGCGAAGTGGGGCCGCGCCTGGGCGCCGTTGGCGCCACCCGGCACTGCCACAACGAAGAGAAGATGCGCATGCTGCGCGAGCGTGGCTACGGCGACATCGACGTGGCCTATTCGGACAGCACCGCCGACCTGCCGCTGCTGCTGGCCGCGAAAGAGCCGGTGGTGGTGAACCCGAAGGTGTCCAAGGTCGCGTACTTCCGCCAGGTGCTCAAGCCCGGCACCCGCATCCTCAACTGGGGTTGCGTGGATCGCGGTGGCGACCGGGGTTAACCCAACCACCCTTTCAAGGCATGGCCGATCTGGAACAGGCTGATCGACAGCACCAGCACGCCCACGGCGACCAGCACCCAGCGCTCCTTGACCCGCTTCACCAGCACGGCCGCCAGCGGGGCGGCCATCATGCCGCCGATCAGCAGGCCGGCCACGATGTTCAGGTACTGCAGGCCCATCGACAGCAGGAACGTGATCGACACCGCCAGGGTCACCACGAACTCGGCGGCATTGACCGTGCCGATGGTGGTGCGCGCCTGACCGCCGCGGGCGAGCAGGGTGGAGGTGGCGACCGGACCCCAGCCGCCGCCGCCGCTGGCGTCCAGCAGCCCGGCGAAGAAGCCCAGCACAGGCACCCGCTTCACTTCCTGGCGCGGCACCAGCCGCCCGGCCGCGCGCAGCAGGATGAACACCGCAAGCACCAGCAGGTAGCCATAGATGAAGGGGCGTATCGCCTCACCAGGCAGCTGGGTCAGTACGTAGGCGCCGACCACGCCGCCGACCGCGCCCGGCAACGCCAGGCGCAGGAACAGCCGCTTGTCCACGTTGCCCGCCACCAGGTGCGACACACCGGAGGCGCCTGTCGTGAACACCTCGGCGGTATGCACGCTTGCGCTGACCGCCGCCGGCGGGATGCCCATGCTGAGCATCACCGACGAGGACACCAGCCCGAACGCCATCCCCAGCGCGCCGTCGACCAGCTGCGCGCCGAGGCCGATCAGGATGAACCAGTAGAATTCGCTGCCGGGTGCCATGCATTCAGCCTACCGGCACCCCGTGAAGGGCGCTGTCATGCCCTGCCATGCGGCCGGCCGTGGGCCGGCAACCGGAATCAGCGCGTCCCGTACAGGACAACGGTCTTGCCGCGGGCGTGCAGCAGCCCGTCGCTCTGCAGCTTCTTGAGCACCCGCCCGGCCATTTCACGCGAACACCCCACCAGCCGCGCCAGCTCCTGGCGGGACACGCGCAGCTGGGTGCCCTGCGGGTGGCTCATGGCTTCGGGCTCACGGGCCAGGTCATGCAGGGTGCGCACGATGCGGTCGGTGACGTCCAGGAAGGCCAGCCGGCTGGCCTTGCGGCTGGTGTCCAGCAGGCGCTTGGAGACCTGCTGGCCCAGCGCGTAGAGCAGGCGCGGGGCGTCGGTGGAGAGCGGCCCCAGGAACAGCTGGTGCAACCGCTCGTAGCTGATCTCGGCCAGCTCGCACGGGGTGCGGGTGCGCAGGATCACCTCGCGGCGCTCGGTTTCCACGAACAGGCCCATCTCGCCCACGAACTCGCCCGAGCCGAAGTAGCCCAGCACCAGCTCACGATCGTCATCTTCTTCAGCAATTATGGAAACGGAACCGCTGATGACGTAGTACAGGGTCCCGGCGGGGTCTCCGGGACGGAAAACATCGGTGCGGCCTGGGTAGCGGCGTCGGTGGCTGTGGGCCAGAAAGCGATCTATGGTGGCGATGTCCAGGGCCAATGGACTCGTGGCAAGGCGCACAGATGACACGTTGAGGCGCTCCCTTTGCTCATGAACAATTCACGGCTATGTGCCGCGAGCTTAACGATCAGGGTTGTGAAGGGCAAACCCCAACACAGCAACTTGTTTCAATGCAAGTTTCGCCCTCGATCAGTTTGCCCCATAATTGTTCCTTTCCCACCACACACAGGATCGACCGCCGTGGTCAAGCCGTTGCCTCGCCTGAGGTTGCAGGGTTTCAACAACCTCACCAAGGCGCTGAGCTTCAACATCTATGACGTGTGTTACGCGCGCACCGAAGAGGAGCGTCAGCGTTACATTGAATACATCGATGAAGAGTACAACGCCGACAGGCTGACTCAAATCTTGACCGATGTCGCCGAGATCATCGGCGCCAACATCCTGAACGTGGCCCGCCAGGACTACGACCCGCAGGGTGCCTCGGTGACCATCCTGATCTCCGAAGAACCGGTGATCGACAAGAAGCAGGCCGGCAAGGAGCTGATCTCCGACGCCGTGGTCGCGCACATGGACAAGTCGCACATCACCGTGCACACCTATCCGGAAACGCACCCGCAGGAAGGTATCGCCACCTTCCGCGCCGACATCGACGTGGCCACCTGCGGCGTCATTTCGCCGTTGAAGGCGTTGAACTACCTGATCGAAAGCCTCGAGTCGGACATCGTGATCATGGACTACCGCGTCCGTGGCTTCACCCGCGATGTGAAGGGCAAGAAGCACTACATCGATCACAAGATCAACTCGATCCAGAACTTCCTGGCCAAGAACATCAAGTCGCGTTACGAGATGTTCGACGTCAACGTGTACCAGGAAAACATCTTCCACACGAAGATGCACCTGAAGGACTTCGACCTGGACCAGTACCTGTTCGAAGAGAAGGCCAAGAACATCTCGTTCAAGGAGCGCATGAAGATCGAAGCGCTGCTCAAGCGTGAGATCGAAGAGCTGTTCCACGGGCGCAACCTGTCCGAGTAATACACCGCGACACCCGCCTGGGCCTGGCCCGGGCGGTGCTGCACAAGGCGGGACGTCCCGCCCTGTGGAACATCTGTTTTGCGCAGAGTTGTTGTTCCACGGCAAGCTACCGACGACGGTCCGGTGTGAAGACACCGGGCCGTTTTGTTTTTGTTTAGGAGGCACTCCCCATGCCCTGGATCTACCTGCTGCTCGCTGGCCTGTTCGAAATCGGCTTCGCCCTTGGCCTGAAATACAGCGACGGCTTCAGCAAGCCCTGGCCGACCGTGGCCACCATCATCTCTGCAGGCATCAGCCTTTACCTGCTCACCCAGGCCCTGCGCACCATCCCCGTGGGCACCGGCTATGCGATCTGGACCGGCATCGGCGCGCTCGGCGTGGCGATCCTGGGCATCTTCCTGTTCGGCGACAGCGCGTCGGCGCCGCGGTTGGCGTGCATCGGCCTGATCGTGGCCGGCGTCATCGGTTTGAAGCTGGTTTCCGGTTGACCGTCGAGCCGGGCAGAGCCCGGCTCTACATCGCGCGCTACAACCGGTACGCGATGGTCTTCATGGCCTTGGAGGCCAGCGCCATCACGCCCGGGATCGGGAACGGCAGCTTGCGCGCGCCGGCATGCTCGGCGTGGTCGGCATGGCGGGCTTCATCGATCTTCATCACCTTGAGGATCTCGCGGCTGCGCTGGTCGGCCGGGGGCAGGGTGTCGAGGTGTTCGTCCAGATGGGCTTCCACCTGGCGCTCGGTTTCGACCACGAAGCCGAGGTTCCAGCCGTCTCCGCGCAGGCCGGCCAGGGTGCCGATGGTGTAGCTGCCCGCATACCAGATCGGGTTGAACAGGCTGGGCCGGCTGTCCAGCTCGCGCAGGCGCTGCGCGCACCAGGCCAGGTGGTCGGTCTCTTCCTGGGCCGCCTCGAGCAGGTGGGCGCGGGTCTGCGGCTCCTGCGCCACGGCGGCCTGGCCGAAGTACAGGCCCTGGGCGCAGACCTCGCCCACGTGGTTGATCCGCATCAGCCCGGCCGCATGGCGGCGCTCGGTGCGGGCCATCGGGGCCTCATCGGTGGCTTCCGCCGGATAGGGCCGGCTGGCCGGCGGGTTGCCGAACACCGTGTCCAGGGCGCGCTGGGCCTCGGTCAGCAGGTGGTCGAGCGGGGTGATCTGGCGGTTCGCGGTCATGCGGGCAGGCATCGCGGCGGCGGGGGAGGTCCCATTCTCGCCCATTTGCATGTCGGCAGGAGGCCCGGTACAATCCCGCCTCTTCACAACGCGTGGCAGAGTTCCGGCCGCTCCATGGCCGCAATGAGCCCGACCTACCTGAGTTCTTTCATGAGCACTTTCACTGCAAAGTCCGAGACCGTCCAGCGCGACTGGTATCTCGTCGACGCCTCCGGCAAGACGCTGGGCCGTCTGTCCACCGAGCTGGCCCGCCGTCTGCGCGGCAAGCACAAGCCGGTCTACACCCCCCACGTTGATACCGGTGATTACCTCGTTGTCATCAATGCAGAAAAGATTGCCGTCACTGGCAACAAGCTGCAGGACAAGCTGTACCACCGCTTCACTGGCTATATCGGCAACCTGAAGACCGAAACCCTGGCCCAGGCGCTCGAGCGCCACCCGGAACGCGTCATCGAAACCGCCGTCAAGGGCATGCTGCCGAAGGGCCCGCTGGGCCGCGCCATGTACCGCAAGCTCAAGGTGTACTCGGGTTCCGAGCACCCGCACGCCGCTCAGCAGCCCCAGGTTCTGGATATCTAATCATGGCTATCACTCAAAACTACGGCACCGGCCGCCGCAAGTCCTCCACCGCCCGCGTGTTCCTGCGCAAGGGCGCCGGCAACATCACCGTCAACGGTCGTCCGCTGGACGAGTTCTTTGGCCGTGAGACCGCACGCATGATCGTGCGTCAGCCGCTGGAACTGACCAAGAACACCGAATCGTTCGACGTCATGGTCACCGCCGCTGGCGGCGGCACCACCGGCCAGGCCGGTGCGATCCGTCTGGGCATCGCCCGTGCTCTGGTCGAGTACGACGAAACCCTGAAGTCCGAGCTGCGCAAGGCCGGCTTCATGACCCGTGACGCCCGTGAAGTCGAGCGTAAGAAGGTCGGCCTGCACAAGGCACGTCGCGCCACCCAGTTCTCCAAGCGCTGATCCATCGCGCCTGGCGTGGGATCCTTCGGGATCCCGCTGGGAGGAAGCAAAAGCCCGGCTTCGGCCGGGCTTTTGTCGTTTCAGTGCGACCAACCGGGCTCAGGTCGCGCCCGGTTCGCCCTTGGCCTTGCTGCGCGGCCAATAGCCGCCACCCCGCTTGGGTGCGGGCGCGCGCTTGCGCGGTCGATCGTGCCCGGCCGCATTGCCGGGCATCCAGGCTTCCTGTGCAGACCTGGGCATCGAATCCACGCCGGTACCGGCCACGCCGCGGGCCAGTGGTGCCAGGTGGCGCAACGCGCGCGCATAGACGCCGCGCTTGAACATCACCACGTGTTCCACCGGGTACCAGAAGTCGACCCAGCGCCACTGGTCGAACTCGGGGCTGTCGGTGTGGTCCAGTTTCACGTGCGATTCGTCGCCGGACAGGCGCAGCAGGAACCAGACCTGCTTCTGGCCGATGCAGACCTGCTTCTCGTTGCGGCGGATGGCCCGGGCCGGCAGCCGATAGCGCAGCCAGCCCGGCGTCGCCCCCAGCACTTCCACGTGCTCAGGCAACAGGCCGGTTTCTTCATGCAACTCGCGATACATGGCTTCGACAGGCGTCTCGTCGGTGTTCATGCCACCCTGCGGGAACTGCCAGCCGTCCCGGCGCACACGTCGTGCCCAGAACACCTGGCCGTCCTGCCGCATCAGCACAATGCCGACGTTCGGTCGATAGCCGTCCGGATCGATCACGATGCGGACTCCTAAGAAAATCTACTGGTCAGGACTATCCCATGCCCTCTGTCGGCCCACAAGCACGACACAAAAGTGTTGACAGGGTCGATACACATCCGCAGAATAGCGGGCTCACCAAGGCTATGTAGCTCAGCCGGTTAGAGCACAGCACTCATAATGCTGGGGTCGGTGGTTCGAGTCCACCCATAGCCACCACACTGAAAATCAAGTTGTTTTTCAGTGTGAAAAGTGAGAAAATAGTTGCACGTTTTGCCCCGTCGCCAAGCGGTAAGGCACCTGACTCTGACTCAGGCATTCGGTGGTTCGAATCCATCCGGGGCAGCCAAATACGAAAAAAGACCGATCGAAAGATCGGTCTTTTTTTTTTGCGCCTGAACGGGCCGGCTGAACCGTATCGAGAATGGTTCATGTGCGGAATTGACAACCATTCGCGTTTCGATTGGAATAGCCAAAGGCCGATTCCGGCCTGTCTGCCAGCCGAGTTCGAACGTGTACGTCTGCATCTGCAACGGGGTTACCGACCACCAGATCCGCGAAGCCGCCCTGAGCGGTGTCGCCAGCGTGTCCGAGCTGACCATGCGCACCGGCTGCGGCGCCACCTGCGGCTCCTGCCTGGACATGGCCGCCGACCTGCTGGCCAAGGCCCGTAACACCCATGACCTGCCGTTGCCCGTGCTGGGTCTGGCCCAGGTTGCCTGACGATACCCGGACCCACATCCCGCCGAAAAGCGATAGCGATCATGATTCGCGTTCCCTCATTGTTTTCGGGGACGCGCTACAGTGCCCGCGTTTTCACGCTGCAGGAGCACGGTCATGAAGGGCGACGCCAAGGTCATCGAATTCCTCAACAAGGTCCTCTACAACGAGCTGACCGCGATCAACCAGTACTTCCTGCACGCCAAGATGCTGAAGAACTGGGGTCTGAAGGAACTGTCCGAGCACGAGTACAAGGAATCGATCGAGGAGATGAAGCACGCGGACGTGCTCTCCGATCGCATCCTGTTCCTTGAAGGCCTGCCGAACTTCCAGGCGCTGGGCAAGCTGCGCATCGGCGAGAACCCCACCGAGATCCTGCAGTGCGACCTGGCGCTGGAACGCGAAGGCGTGGTCACCCTGCGCGAAGCGGTGGCGTATGCCGATTCGGTTGCCGACTACGTCAGCCGCCAGCTGTTCGTGAAGATCCTCGACAACGAGGAAGAGCACATCGACTGGCTGGAAACCCAGCTGGAGCTGATCGAGCGCATCGGCGAGCCGAACTACCTGCTCACCAAGCTGGAAGAGTGATTCAGCGCAGCTCGCTGGCGCGCACGCTGGCCTGGTAGCCGGCCAGCGCCAGCCGCGCACGCGCGTACTCGGCAATCAGCAGCGCCACGGCCACGGCCGGGCGCTCCAGCGTGCCGGCGCGGGCGTCGTGTTCAATCCGACGCGCCGCTACCGAGAGCGCCATCGCCCCCACGTTCGCACTCGCCGACTTCAGGCTGTGCGCGAGCGCCCGCAGCCGTTCCAGGTCGGCCTCCACCGAGGCATCCTGCAACTGGCGGATCAGCGGCGGGGTGTCTTCCAGGAACACGCCGATGATGGTCGCGATCTCCGCGCCGATCACCTCCTGCAGCTCGTCCAGCACCTCCGCGTCCAGCACTGCGGGGCTGGGCTCGTCGCTGCTGTCCAGCAGCGCAGGCGCCATCACTGGCGACAGGGGCAGCGGCAGCGGCGGCGGCGGCGGACTCGGAACAGGCTCGGGCGACGGCGCAGCCGCCCGCACATTGCGTGCGTCGGCAGCGTTGTCTTCCATTCGGAACTGCCAGCGCAGCAGGCAGGCCTGCAGCGATTCGCGGTTGACCGGTTTGGACAGGTAGTCGTCCATGCCGGCCTGCAGGCAGCGCTCGCGGTCACCGGCCATGGCATTGGCGGTCATCGCCACGATCGGCAGGCGCGTGCGGCCCTGCGCGGCTTCCTGCTCGCGCCAGCGGCGGGTGGCGCTGTAGCCGTCCAGCACCGGCATCTGGCAGTCCATCAACACCAGGTCGAAGGTCTGACGCTGCAGCTGCGCCAGGCCTTGCTCGCCGTCGTTGGCGGTGGTGACGGTGCAGCCCAGCACCTGCAGCAGGCGCTGGGCGACCAGCAGGTTGGTGCTGTTGTCTTCCACCAGCAGCAGGCGCAGGCCGAGCTGCGGGGCTTCGACCGGGCCGGTGTACGGCTCGACGCTGGCCAGCAGCGGTGCCGGGCGCGCGCTGACCTGTGCGGGGCGCAGCAGCGCATGCAGCAGCGTCTCGTCGGTGTCGCGCGGCAGGGTCTGGGTGTTCTCGCGCAGCAGGGCCGCCAGCGGTTCGTCGCCCTGCAGCCACAGCAGGCGCGGGGTTGGCGTGCGGGCGTCGTGCAGGACCGCGCGATGCAGCGCGGTCGCACCGTGGCGCAGCGCATGCGTATCGGCAATCACCCAGACCAGGTCCGGTTCGATCCCCGGGCGCACTGGCGCGCGCAGGATATCCAGCGCGGCCGAGGCGCTGTCCACCGTGTGCAGGCGGATGTCGTGATGCTGCAGCACGCGCTGCAGGCGTTGCACCAGCAGCGGGTCTTCGCTGATCAGCAACGCGCGGGTGGTGGCCGGTACGGCGGGCAGGTCACCGGCCACCTTGAGCAGCGGGATTTCGAACCAGAACGTGGCGCCGTGGCGCGGCGTCGAACTCACCCCGATCTGGCCGTGCATCAGGTCGATGATGCGCTTGCAGATCGCCAGGCCCAGGCCGGTGCCACCATAGATGCGCGTGGTCGAAGCGTCGGCCTGGCTGAAGGACTGGAACAGCCGTGCCTGCTGCGTGCCGTCGATGCCGATGCCGGTGTCGATCACTTCGAAACGCAGCTGGTGTTCGCTGCCGGTCTCGCCGAGGCGGGTGACCTTCAGGCGGATCTGGCCGCGCTCGGTGAACTTGATCGCATTGACCATCAGGTTGCCCAGCACCTGGCGCAACCGCACCGGGTCGCCGCGCACCGACAGCCGCACTGCCGGGTCCAGTTCCAGCGAGACCGCCAGGCCCTTGGCCTCGGCACTGCGCTGCATGAGCTGGACGATCCCTTCGAGCAGCTCGCGCAGGTTGAAGGTGGTGATCTCCAGGTCCAGGCCCTTGGCCTCCAGACGGGAGTAATCGAGGATGTCGTCCACGATCCGCAGCAGCTGCTGCGAGCTGACCGTGGCAGTGGCCAGCATCTGGCGCTGGTCGGTACCGAGCTGGCCGCGCGCGATCAGGTCGAGCATCGGCAGGATGCCGTTGAGCGGGGTGCGGATCTCGTGGCTCATGGTGGCCAGGAACTCGCCCTTGGCCAACGCGGCCGCTTCGGCAGCCTGTTTGGCCTGCAGCAGTTCGCGCTCGAGCATGTCCTGTTGCTGCACGGCACGCTGCAGGTGGTCGCGCTCGCCGGCCAGCGCCTCGCTGCGCCGCTGCCCCTGCGCCAGCTGGGCCTGCAGCTCGCGCCAGCGGCCCACCGCGACCAGCGCCGCGATCACGGCGGCTGCAGCAGTACCGGCGGCAATCGCCGGCCACGGTCCGTTGGCGCCGGCCAGCGCCATCCCGCTGGCGGTGGCCGCCAGCGCGGCGGCAATCGCCGCCAGCCAGAGTGCAAAGGGAACCCGTCCTTGGGTCGTCATGCTCAGAGCACCGCGTTGTGGAAGTCGAAGTTCAGTTCGCTTCCGGCCGACTGCACCATGTTGCCCTGGATGAAATCGACTCCGCCCATCCACATCGCCGCTGCGGCCTGGGGATCTTCGATCTGCTGGCCGATGATCATCGCCCCGGCACGGTGCGCGGCATCAATGGCCGCGCGCAGCTCATCGCGGGTCTGCTGGTTGGCATGGCTGCTGGAGAATCGCGCGGCCATGCGTACGAACGCCAGCGGCAACTGGTTCAACAGCGCGTTGGCTTCGCCACCGGGTTCGAACTGGCTCAGGCAGAAGCGCACTCCGGCCGCGCTCATGCGCGTGCAGAACTGCTGCAGGGTCACGGTGTGGATCAGCGCGTCGGGAAGACGCACGTCGATCACCAGCGCACTGCCGGGCAGGTTGCGCTGCTGCAGCGTTTCCAGCAGCCAGTCGGCGAAGGCGTCGCGGGCCAGGGTGCGCAGCGACTGCGACACGAACAGGCTCAGCGGCTGGGTCGCGTGCTGGTACAGATCGAGCAGGCCCAGCGCGTGGTCCAGCACCTGCTGGTCGAGGTCGGCGATGCGCCCGGCCGCTTCGGCGGCGGGAATCACCTGCCCGGCGTTGAGCACGCTGCCGTCGGCCTGGCGCAGGCGCAGCAGCACCTGGTACTGCGCGGTGTTGCCACCGGCGACCGCGACGATCGGCTGATAGGCCGGTTCGAGCTGCCCTTCGAGCATCGCCAGGTGTTCCTGCGCGGCCACATCTTCCCGGCGCACGTGCGCGGCCACTCCGGACGGCAGCAGGCGCGCCTGCAGCGTGGTGCGTTCCACCGCTTCCAGCGCGGTACCGGCATCGCTGAAACCGCCGGACAGCTGCGCATGACCAACCACGCCGCGCAGGTGCACCGACTCTTCGTCGCGGATCACGAACGCGCGTGCGGACAGCTCGTCGCGCAGCTGGTGCGCCATGCTGTCCAGAGTTTCCTCGTCCAGTCCGCGTCCCAGTACCAGGAAGCTGTTGTCGTTCAAGCGCGCCAGCAGGTGCGGATGCGCGTTGTCGGCCAGCCGCTGCGCGGCCTGCACCATCAGGCGCTCGAACGCGGCATAGCCATAGCGTTCGCGCAGGCCCAGCGCGCTGGCCACTTCGATGAAGAACAGGCCACCGTGCTCGCCGTGTGTCAGCGCACCGGACAGCTGCTGCATCACATGGTGGCGGGTCGGCAGGCCGGTCTCGGGATTGTTCATCGCCGGGGCGCCCCGGGCACCCGGCTGCATCGCCGCCTGTGCACGGGCGCGGCGGATCCGGTTGGAGACCGCTGCGATCAGGTGGCGTGGGCGGATCGGCTTGCTCAGGAAATCGTCGGCACCGCTGTCGAGCACTTCGAACTGGCGCTCCGGGTCGGGGTCGCCGCTGAGGAACACGATCGGCAGCAGCTGCTGGCCCGGCTGCTGGCGGATCAGCGCGGTCAGGCGCATGCCGTCCAGGCCCGGCAGGTGCAGGTCCATCAGGATCAGGTCGGGGCGTTGCTCGGTGATCACCTGCTGCACGCCTTCGGCTTCGCTGTGCACGATCGCTTCCATGCCGGCGCCATGCAGCACGCTCTGTGCGAACAGCGCCTGCGAACGATCGTCTTCGACGATCAGCACGCGGTAGGGAGCCTCGCTGCCCAGGGGCAGCTGCGCGCCGTCGTCCTGCCCCTGGGTGGGCGGCAGCGCGGGCGGCGTCGGCGCGGCGGGCGCGGCCGTGCCGGCATTGAGCGGCACCACGTTGCTGGGCGCGCGCGCCGCAGCGGCGGCCTCCGCACTGGCCCAGCGCTGCCAATGGTCGGCGGGCGGGGTCTCGGCGCGGGTGGCGCGGGTGGATGCAACAGCGTTGTCTTGGACGGCCATCAGTACTCCCTGTCTGCGGCGCAATTATGCGGTATCGCGGGTGGCGGGATCGCGACTGGCCGGTTGCCGCAGCAACCAGCGCATGCCCTTCCACAGCGTGCGCCAGACCAGCCAGACCACCAGCGCGCCGATCAGGCTGCAGGCGACCACCACCACCAGCGCCAGCCACGGATGGGCCAGCGCCAGTGCCAGCCCGCCCACCACTACGGTGTCTTCAGCGGCCGAGGCCACCCAGTTGCTGGCCGGCTCGGGCGAGGTGTTGAGCAGCGCGCGGGTGCCGGACTTCAGCCCATGGCTGGCCAGCGCCACCCCGGCCCCGGCGGCCAGCGACGTGGCGCTGAGCTCGCCGTCGGGCGACAGCGTGGCGGCGGCCAGGAAGGCACCGGCCGGCACCCGGGCCAGGGTCTGGACCAGGTCCCAGGCGGAGTCCACCCCGGGAATCTTGTCGGCCACGAATTCGGTCGCGGCCAGCGCCGCCGAGGTGCCCAGCACCCACCACGACTCGGTGGCCTGCAGGGCCGGCGGCAGGTCGACCCAGCCGAGCAGGCCGGCCAGGCCAACGCCGAACACGGTCAGGTAGACGCGGATGCCGGCCAGCCAGGCCAGCAGGATGCCGATCACGAACAGGTGGGCCTCGGTCATGCCAGGCGCTCCGGCGTCAAAGTGTGCACAGGCCCACACTATCGGGGATGACGTGCCTGAACGCTACTGCCCGGGGAGGGGGGAAGGGCGAAAAATGTGCCACCCGTGACTTACACTAGGGAGTCGCTCTTTCCGACAGGGGTTGTGTCGGTATCGCCCAGCCGGTGGTACCGCCCTATTCGCCATGAACAATCCGACACCGTCCCGCGTCCAGATCCGGCGCCCCGGCACCCCGGTGGCCCCCGATCGCCGCCGCCTGATGATCCTGGCCGGCATCTGGCTGGCCAGTCTGGTCCTGGCCGTGCTGCTGGGTCGTTGGCTGGGCAGCCCCGGTGGCGACGTCGGCCGCCAGTTGGAGGCCGCGCAGGCACGTGCTGAAACGCTGCAGAAGCAGGTCACCGAACTGACGCAGAGCCAGGCCACCCTGCAGGCCTCGGACCGGATCAGCCGCGCCGCCAACAACGAGGTGCAGACCTCGCTGGGCGAACGTGACGAGGAAATCGCCGGCCTGCGCGCCGACGTGGCGTTCTACGAACGGCTGGTCGGTGCGACCAGCCAGCGCAAGGGCCTGAACACCCATTCCATCGAGTTTTCGCCCGAAGCGGGCGGCACCTGGCAGTACGCGGTGGTGCTGACCCAGAACCTGAACCGTGGCGCGATCAGCCAGGGCCAGATGCGCTTCACGGTGGAAGGCGTCAAGGACGGCAAGTTGACCTCGGTCAGCTGGGACGAGCTGCACCAACGCACCAAGGTGCCGGGCCAGGAGTATTCCTTCCGGTACTTCCAGCAGCTCACCGGCAGCGTCATGTTGCCAAAAGACTTCACCCCGCAACGCGTGCGGGTCACGCTGGGAACCGGCGCAGGGGGCGCCACCCAGGTATTCGACTGGAAGCAGGCCGGCGCACCGGCTGCACCAGCAATGGCAGAAAAAGGGGAGTAAACCCATGTTTGGCAGCAACAAGTCCAACCGCGACGGGCATCTGGTCGTGGACGCGCTGATTGGCGCGCAGGTGGTGATCCGCGGGGACGTGGAATTCAGCGGTGGCCTGTACGTGGAAGGCACCATCCTGGGCAAAGTGATCGCCCAGGACGGCGCCACCAACGCCACCATTACCCTGGCCGAACAGGGCAGCATTGAAGGCGAGATCCGTGCCCACGTGGTGGTGCTCAGCGGCCGCCTGGACGGCGACGTGCACGCCAGCGAGCGGGTCGAGCTGACCCCCAGCGCCCGCGTCACCGGCAACATCCATTACCAGGTGGTGGAAATGAACGCCGGCGCGCAGCTGACCGGCCGACTGATCCATGGCGCGGCGCAGATGGCGCTGCCGCCGCCGGCGGGAGAGCCCGAAGCGGTCAAGGAAGGCAACGCCCGGAAGAAGCTCGCCGACGCCATGGCCTGAATGCCGGGCGCTTGAAAGCGTGCCCATGCGCCCCCATGCTGGGTGCATGAGCACGCTTGTTTCCCTGCCCGGCGCCCCTGCCGCCGCGCCGAACTACCAATCGCTGGACCGTCCGCTGAACTTCACCGAGGCCGCTGCGGCCAAGGTCAAGGAACTGATCCAGGACGAAGCCAGCGATTCGCTGGCCCTGCGCGTCTACATCCAGGGCGGTGGCTGCTCCGGTTTCCAGTACGGCTTCGAGTTCGACGAGAACCGCGCCGACGACGACCTGGCCGTGGACACCAACGGCGTGACCCTGCTGGTCGATCCGCTCAGCCTGCAGTATCTGATGGGCGCCGAGGTGGACTACACCGAAAGCCTGACCGGCGCGCAGTTCGTGATCCGCAATCCGAACGCGAAGACCACCTGCGGCTGCGGCAGCAGTTTCAGCATGTGACTTGCTGTTCCGGTTGAATAGCGGCAGGCTTTGCGGATGTCCAACATCTCCCTGCCGCTGGCCGGTTTTGCATTCACCACCGATCCCCTTGAACGCGCCGACACGATGCGCGACGACGCCGAAGCGTTGTTGCAGTTGTGGCCACAGGCGCATCTGCTGGTCATTGACCCCGATGGCCGCGCGCTGGCCGGCGACGACGGCCAGCCGCTGGTGCTGACCGGTGCCGAGGTCGGAGGCGGTCCCGGCACTGCGATCTTCCTGGGCCTTCGCGGCCAGCAGGCATGGTTCTCGGTGGAATCGGCTGCGGTGGATGCCACCGCCCCGCAGCGGGTGGACCTGCGTGAGTCCGCCACCACCTGGTCGGCCGCCGATGCCAGCGCCTTCTGCTATGCACGCGGCATGTCGTACTGGCAGTCGCGCACGCGCTTCTGCGGTGTGTGCGGTGGCGCCGTGGCCTTCACCCGGGGCGGCTTCATCGGCCGCTGCGCCAAATGCAACACCGAACACTATCCGCGGGTCGACCCGGCGGTGATCGTAGCCGTGGAAAACAACGGTCGGCTGCTGCTCGGCCGACAGGCCAACTGGGCGCCGCGCCGCTACTCGGTGCTGGCCGGGTTCGTCGAACCGGGCGAATCGCTGGAACAGACCGTGGTCCGCGAAGTGTTCGAGGAGAGCAAGGTGCGGGTGCGGCACTGCCAGTATCTGGGCACCCAGCCGTGGCCGTTCCCGGGCGCCTTGATGCTCGGTTTCAGCGCTACTGCCGAAGACGACATCCCGACCGTGAACGGCGAGCTCGAAGACGCGCGCTGGTTCACCGCCGAAGAGGTGGGCGCGGCGTTGGCCCGGGACATCGAGGACGACGGACAGGGGATCCGCCTGTCGCCGCCGATCTCGATTTCGCGCAGCCTGATCGAACATTGGTACCGCCGCCAGGTCGGCTGAGCCGGGGCAAAGCGTTGCCGCTGCCTGAACACGGGGCGGCGTACATTACCTGTGGCCCCGGGGAATGGCCGGGGCGCACGGCATAGTAGCGGCCAGAAACCGAACGGAGGCAGTCATGTTCACCACCCTGGTCGCAGTCCTGGTCGCCCTGGCCCTGGGCCATGTCGCGCCTGCCGCGGCAGTGGCGCTGCGTCGGTTCGGCCTCTACCGGCGCTGGCTGCAGTGGCTGCACGCACATGCCCCGGAGGCCGGTGTCTGGCGCGGGCGACACGGGTGGGTACTGGCGCTGCTGCCGTTCGTGGTGGGCCTGGCGCTGGTGCAATGGCTGTTCCACGACCGCCTGTTCGGTTTGCCGTCGCTGTTGCTGGGCATCGCCACCCTCGTGATCTGCTGGGGCCCGCGCGACCTGGACCGCGACGTGGAGGCGGTGATCGACGCCGACGACGCGCACACCCGGCACGCGGCCATCGGCCAGCTGCAATCGGCCGGCGGCAGCCTGCACGAAGACGTGCCGTCGCTGGTCGAGGCGACCGTGCTCAACGCACTGCGGCGCTGGTTCGCGGTGCTGTTCTGGTTCCTGCTGCTGGGCCCGGTCGGGGCGCTGGCATACCGGCTGCTGGCGCTGCTCGCGGTCGGTCCGATGCGTTCGCTGGCCGACGTGGAAACCGTGGTGGGCGCGCGCCAGGTGCTGTCATGGCTGGAGTGGCCGGTGGCGCAGCTGATGTCGCTGTCGATGGCGCTGGTCGGCAATTTCGACACCGCATTCAAGGCGTGGCGCGACGCGCACGGCAACCGCTGGGTGGAGTCGACCGACTTCCTGGGCGCGGTCGCACGCGCCAGTGTCAGCGCCGAACTGCGCGAAGACGCACACGATTACAGCGATGCAGGCATGGTGCCGGTATGGCGCCGCCTGCCGGAGCTGCGCGATGCCATGAGCCTGGTATGGCGCATGCTGCTGCTGTGGATGGCCGCCCTCGCTCTGCTGGTGATCGCCGGCTGGGTGACCTGAAACGCGCCCCCCGGTAGCGCCGGCCGTTGGCCGGCCCAAGGGGTCTATCCTGCGCCAGGCGCCAATACGGTGAACGGATACCAAGGCAGGTTCCGCATCACCGCATACCCCACCAACAGCACCAACCAGAAGGTGGGATTGGCCAACACCCGCATCAACGGGTCCAGCCCACGCATGCGCACGCCCGCGTTGTTGAGCAGCATCAACAACAGGAACGGCAGCGAGATCACCAGCAGCGGATTCATCGCCATCGCACCAGCCAAGTCCAGGTGCACCAGCGAATACAGGCAGCGCGTGCTGCCGCAGCCAGGGCAGTAGATCCCGGTCAACGCATACAACGGGCACCCCGGCAGCGGACTGTTCGCGGCATACGGGCTGACATGGCGCAGCACCACGGCCGCGCCGGCGGCGAGGCCGGCACTGACCGCCAGCGGCGCCCAGCGCGACAGAACGGAACGGGACGGCATCGTCATGACGGCAGAACGGCCCGAGCCGAACACCCCGCAGGGGCGCCGGACCGGGCCGTCCAGAGTGCGATCAGTAGTTGCCGCCGCTCATCGCGCCGCCAATGCCCATCACCATCACCAGGACGATGTACAGGACGATGCCGACGACGCCGATGATGGCCGACCACATGGCCCACTTCTTGGCCTTGTCCGACGATTCCTGGGCACCGGCGATATCACCGGCGGCCAGCTTGCCGTTGACCTGCGCGGCGAACACGATCGAGACGATGCCGGCCGGCAGGCAGCAGAACAGGGTGGTCAGGATGGCCCAGACCAGGTTGTTGGGGACTTGCGGGGCAGTGGCGTTCATCGAGGAAGCTCCATTTTCAAGGGTGGGTTGAACGAAAGGTGTTTCAGAGTTCGGAAAGAGCGCCCAGCGCGGCAATGCCGCCGAACAGACCAAACCACAACAGCAGCAGGACCGGTAACGCCAGTGCAGACGCCCATGCCCAGCCCGCAGCCTTGCGCGACGCGGCGTAAGCACCGGCCACGTCGCCGGCCGCGCGGCGGCCATCGACCTGGGCGGCATACACGATCGACACCACGCCCAGCGGCAGGCAGCAGAACAGCGTGGTCAGGATCGCCCACACAAGATTGTTGGGAACGACTACACCCGACGGGGTCGGTGGCGGCAGATGATTCAAGTACGGCTCCATTCCATTGGTTGTCCTTGGCATCTCCCAACGCCAATGGACACCCCCTATGGGCGGTAATCTAACCGAAGTTCCGGCGGATGTATGCGTTTACATGCCGACGTATTGGGATTTTTCCCATGCGGGCACGAACGGAAACGGGCCGCATGCGGCCCGTTGCTTGCACGATCCGGCGTGTTTTGGCGGTTTTAGCCTTGATCGCCGCGCAGTGCGCGGACCTGCGCCTCCAGGCCTTCCGCCGTCGCGGTGGCACCGTCCACCGGCGTCCCGGCGATCACTTCGATGTGCGCACGCAGCCGACGCGGTACCCGCATCCGACCCAGGCGGCTGTCGCGCCGGCTCCACATGCTGGCCCACATGCCCCGCAATGCCATGGGCACCACCGGGACCGGCCGACGTTCCAGGATCTTTTCAACGCCCGACTTGAACGCGGCCATTTCGCCGTCGCGGGTGAGTGCGCCTTCGGGGAAGATGCAGACCAGCTCACCTTCGGCGAGCGCCCGGTCCACTTCGTCGAACGCGGCCTGCATCAGCGCCGGATCCTCGCGGGCGCCGGCGATCGGAATCGCCTTGGCGGTGCGGAAGATCCAGCGCATCACCGGGATGTTGAAGATCTTGTAGTACATGACGAACCGCACCGGGCGCGGGATCGTCGCCGACAGGATCAGCGCGTCCATGTAGCTGACGTGGTTGCACACGATCAACGCTGCGCCTTCGTCGGGCACGTTCGCCTCGATGCCGTGCGGACGCAACCGGTACAGGAAGCGCACCATCACCCAGCTGAGGAAGCGCATCAGGAATTCGGGAACGATGGTGAAGATGTAGATCGACACCACGGCATTGGCGATGGCCAACGCCAGGAACAGCTGCGGGATGGTCCAGTGCAGGAACTTCTGGGTGGCCAGCGCGATCATGGCGGCGGCCACGATGAAGCCGGAGTTCTGGATGTTGAGCGCGGCGAACACGCGCGACATCTCCGACTTCGGCGTGCGGCTCTGGATCAGCGCGAACAGCGGCACGACGAAGAAGCCGGTGAACAGGCCGATGCCGACCAGATCGACGATGATGCGCACGCTGCCCGGCGCTGCGACGAACGCGGCCACGCCCAGTCCGGCGCTGGTGGCGGTGCCGGCCCGCGCGAAATACAGGTCGAGCATGAAGGCGGTCATGCCGAACGCGCCCAGCGGCACCAGGCCGATTTCCACGGTGCGCCCGGACAGCTTTTCGCAGAGCAGCGAGCCGACCCCGGTGCCGATGGAGAACAACGCCAGCGCGAAGATGTACAGGGTGGGTTCGCCGCCGAGGTTGACCACCGCGTAGGTGGGCAGCTGCGAGGTGAGCATGGTGCCGACGAACCAGAACCAGGACACGCCCAGGATGGCGTTGGCGACGGCCTTCTGCTTTTTGGCCAGGCGCAGTACCGCGAGCGATTCGGGAATCGGGTTCCAGTTGATCTTCAGGTCCGGCGCGCCCGCGTCGACCTTGGGGATCATGCGCGCGGTGATGTTGCCGGCGATGGCCAGGCCGATCACCGCGGTGGCGGCCACGATCGGGCCGAAGCTGCCGGCCAGGGTGAAGATGATGCCGCCGCTGATCATGCCGGTGAGGATCGACATGGAGGTGCCCATCTCGACCAGGCCGTTGCCGCCGGTAAGTTCTTCCGGCTTGAGTACCGAGGGCAGCACGGAGTACTTCACCGGGCCGAACAGGGTGGACTGCAGGCCGGTGCAGAACAGCGCCACCAGAAGCACGGGCATGCTCTGGGTGAGGAAGCCGACCGCCGCGAGCGACATGATCGCGATCTCCATGGTGGTGGTGATCACGATCAGGCGCGATTTTTCCAGCTTCTCGGCGATCTGTCCGGCCAGGGCGGAGAACAGGAAGTAGGGCAGGATGAAGATGGCCGGGGCCAGCGTGGTGTACAGCGACTGCTCTTCCTGACTGACGCCGAGGTAGAACAGCAGGCCGATGATGGCCTGGCGGTACACGTTGTCGTTGAAGGCCCCCAACGACTGGACGATGAAGAAAGGCAGGAAGCGGCGCTGGCGGAGCAGGGCGAACTGACTGTGGCCGGACATGGAGTCTCCTTGCAGACCGGCGCAGCCTACCATTTCAAGGTGTCGCTGCACTGCCTCCCACTTCATTCGCCGCCGCGCGCAGCTTCGGCAGCAGCCGCAGCATCAGCGCCATCTGGGTACGGATCAGCTGCAGTTTCGGGGGCATCTCGTCGGTGACCTGCTCGAGCTGTTCGGCCAGGGCGCGGTCGGCGTTGTTCGCGCTTTCATCGACGGGCTCGCGCCGTTCCAGTGCACCGGCGATCTCCTGCATGGCCTGCTGCACGCGTTCCCCACTGGAGCGTGCGAGCGGGTCCTGGGCGTAGCTGTCGAGCTGGGCGCGGTGCGCGCCCAGGGCAGACAGGTGGCCGAGCAGGGTGTTGGAGAGGGCGAGGAAGCGGAACCCGGCGTCGAGGTTGCCGCGCACGTGGCCCGGCTCGCGCAGCATGTTGGACAGGGCGGTGGAGAGGGCCACGTCGGCGTTGTGCATGTCGCGGCGAGCGACGCGGTAGGCGAGGTCGTCCTGCATGCCGCTGCCGTACTGGCCGAGCACGGCCTGCAGGTAGCCGGCGCAGCGCTGCAGGACGCGGGCCATGACCAGGTCAAGGCGGCGGCCCTGCCAGTCGGGCAGGATCAGGAAGGCCGCGGCGGCGGCGATGGCGCAGCCGAGCAGGGTGTCGACCAGGCGCGGCCAGATCAACAGGAAGCCGTCGCCGATCAGGTTGAAGCAGGTCAGGGCCATGACGGTGATGGCGGCGGAGGCGACCAGGTAGCGGTCGCTGCGGGTGAAGAAGAACAGCAGGGCCGAGAGCAGGGCGATCAGCAGTTCGATGCGCAGATCGTGGAACAGCTGCAGCAGGGCCCAGGTGAGGACGAGGCCGATCAGGGTGCCGGCGACGCGCTGGGCGAGGCGTTGCCGGGTGGCGCCGAAGCTGGGGCGGCAGACGAAGACGATGGTGAGCAGCACCCAGGAGCCGTTCTGGGTGTTGAACAGGCGGATGGCGATGAAGCCGACGATCAGGGCGATGGCCATGCGCAGGCCGTGGCGGAACAGCACCGAGCCGGGGGTGAGCTGCTGGCGGATGCGTACGCCCATTTCGCGCAGGGTGTGCGGGTTGGTGTCGCGCAGGCGGGTGTCGACGTTGTCGAGGGTGGATTCGGACTGGGCGGCTTCGGAGAGGCGGCGTTCGATGCTCTGCAGGTTGTGGCCGAGCAGGTCGAGCGAGGACAGCAGGCGCTGCCACTGGGGGTTGTGCTGGGCGCGCAGCCAGGCAAGGGAGTCGGTGAGGTCGGCGGTGGCCTGGCGGGTGCGCTCGCCGTAGTCGAAGGGGCGGCGCAGTCGGATGGCGGTGCCGAGGTTGGCGCAGGCGTCGCCCTGCAGGGCGAGCAGGCGCTGGCAGCGGTACAGGACGTCGCTGTGGAAGAAGGCGTCGGTGAGGGCGCCGTAGGGGTAGTGGGAGGAGCTGGCGCGTTCGTGGAAGTCCTGGGCCATGTAGTAGAGGCGCAGGTACAGGCCGGACTGGACGCCGGGACGGCCGGAGCGGCCGAAGCGGGCGAGGATCGCGGTCTTGGCGGTGTTGAGGGCGTCGACGACGCGGCGGTTCTGTTCGGCAAGGGCGAGCTGGCGTTTCTGGACGTCGGCGTCGCGGACCGGTTCGAACAGGTCGGCCTTGAGCTGGAGGTAGCGCCCGAGTTCGATGTAGAGGCGGGCGAGGCGTTCGCGAACGGGGCGGTTGGCGAACAGGGCGGTCCACAGGATGGACAGCAGGCCGTACCAGAGGGCGCCGGCGAGCAGGTGGCTGACGGCGGTGAAGGCCTGGGCGCGGTCGGCGGCGCCGTGCTGTTCGAGGCCGATCATGGTGTAGATGGCGAGGGTGACGGTGGCCTGGGCGATGGAGGCGTAGCGTTCGCCGAGGGCGCCGAGCAGGGTCAGGCTGAAGGTGGCAAGGGCAAGGGCGGCGATGAACAGCCAGGGCCAGGCGAACAGGTGGACGACGGCGGCAGCGGCGGCGATGAAGCAGAGCAGGGAGAGGGCGACGGACTTGGTCCGGCCCCACCAGTTGTCGTCGGTTTCGGCAATGGCGCTGGCGATGATGCCGAGGAACACGCCGGGCAGGGCGGGCAGCTGGTCGAGGTGCCAGCACACGCCCATGGCGGCAGACAACGCGATGAAGACCCGCAGGCCATAGCTGGCCTTCTCATGCGCCCACAGGCGGCTCAGGCGGGATTCTCGGGCAGACATGCGGACTCGTGGTGCGGGGCGTCTGCATTATTGCGTGTTTGCTATTGGGATCGTGCGAAGAGCAGCGTTTCCATTGCTACTGGCTGGGGCGGCGGCCGGGCTGCCCCGCTCCGGGACACGCCGCAAGTACGTCCATGTAGGCTGCTAGAAAACATCCATGTTTTCTAGCGTCCCTCCGGGGGCTACCCGGCCGCCGCCCCCACACTGGGTCGTGTGCGGTTGGAAACGGCAGACACGCATGGCGTGTCCCTACGCGGCACGGGACCATGCGCGATGTCGCCGGTAGGGTCGGTTCCCAAACGACCGCCGATAACATCCATCGGTTCTTTAACGCAGGGACCCAAAACGAAGGCGCCCTTAAAGATCGAACCGCACGCTCACCGCAAACGTACGCGGCAGGCCGATGCCTGCATTCGACCAATACTTTTTGTTGGCCAGGTTCTCCACGCTCGCACGCCACGTCACCGGATGTCCGTTGGCCTGCATGCGGTATCCCACGCCGGCATTGACCAAGGTGTAATCGGGCAGCTTCAGGGTGTTCTCGGCGTCGTAGTACACATCGCCGTAATAGCGGGCGAGTGCGTAAAGGCTCAGGCCTTCCACCTGCGGCACGCTGTAATCGGCGTGCACCACGCCGTTCCAGCGTGCGGCGCCGGCGGTGCGGTTGCCTTCCTGGGTGACGCTGTCGGGCGAGAGCTTGTCGTAGGTAGGGTCGAGCCAGGTGACGCCGCCGCCGAGGCTGAAGGCGTCGGTGAGGCGGACGTTGCCGCTGACTTCCACGCCTTCGTACAGGGTGATGCCGTCCTGCACGAGCAGCTTGCCAGCGCTGGTGAGGCGGTCGATGTTGGCGCCGCGTTCGAGGCGGAAGGCGGCGGCGTTGGCGTTCCAGCGCGGGTATTCGAGCTTGGCGCCGATCTCGAACTGCTTGCTGATGGTGGGGTCGAGCACGTCGCCGGCGTTGATGTAGTCGCTGCCGACGCGGCTGCCGGCTTCGAGGGATTCGACGTAGCTGGTGTACAGGGTGACTTCGTCGGCGGGCTTGTACATCACTGCGTAGGTCGGGGTGACCGGGTAGGTGTGGTAGCTGCCCTTGTTCTCGAAGTCGTTGTAGCGGGCGCCGGCGAGCAGGGACCAGCCGTGGCCGAAATCAACGGTGTCGCTGAGGAACACGGCCTGCTGGATGGTTTCGCTGCCGCGGGTCAGCTCATGCGAGCCTACCGCGTCGTGGCGCAGGGTGGGGCGCTGGTAGAGGTTGCCGCGGCCGATGGTGTTCCATTCGTACGGGCGGTCCCAGCCGAGGCCGGTCTGGTGCGAGACGCCGGCCACCAACTGGTGTGAGAGTGGGCCGGTCTGGAAGCGGCCCTGCACGATGGCCTGGGCGAGCTTCCATTCGCTCTTGCCGCCGAGTTCGTAGGCGTTGACGTCGTAGTCGCCGTTGACGTCATCGATGTAGGCGAAGATCTTGTTCACGTCGTTCCACGACGAGGTGTAGCCATAGCTCAGGCTGGCCTTCCAGTCGCTGTTGATCTGCCAGTTCAAGGCCGTGGACAGCAGGCTGGAACGGGTGTCGTAGAAAGTGCCCGGAATGGCGTTGTTGACGTCGCCGGCGATCGGGCGCGGCAGTTCGGTCAGGCCGATGAAGTAGTACTGCGGGGACTCCTCGCTCAGGTCGCGTTGCTGGAACACGCCGTCGAAGGTCCAGGTGAGGGTGTCGCTCAGGCGGGCGTCCAGCGACAGCGCGCCGACCTTGCGGTCGACCTCGCCACCGTTGAAGGTTTCGCCCTTCTCCTGGTAGGCGTTGAATCGGTAGCCGAACATGTCTTCGTTGCCGAAGCGGCCGCCTGCATCGACCTGGCCGCTGACGATGCCCTGTTCGCGCCAGCCGAGCTGGGCGGAGAAGGTCGGGGTGTCGGTGGGCTTCTTGGTGACGTAGTTGACGATGCCGCCGGGCTGGCCGAAGCCGTACATGAAACCGCCGGGGCCCTTCAGCAGTTCCACCTGCTCCATGACTTCCAGCGGCCATTCGGTGCCCCAGGAAGAGACCTGCAGGCCGTTGACGCGGTAGCTGTCGTAGCTGAGGTCGATGCCGCGGTTGCGGATCGGCGAGCTCCAGCCGCTGGCGTAGGCGCTGACCTGGGTGACCACCGAAGGGTCGGTCAGGAACGCTTCGCCGAGCGAGACGACCTGGCGCTTCTCGATGTCCTCGCGGCCGATCACCGAGATCGCGAACGGGGTGTCGCGCACGGGGCGGTCGCCGAGCGCGCCGGTGTCGGTGTGGGTGCGCTCGGCGGTGACCTTGATTTCATCCAGGTCGGTGGCGGCGCGGGACTGGGCATGGGCGGAGCAGGCAAGCGACAGCGAAAGCGCAAGCAGGGCCGGGCGCAGGGCCCGGCGCGGAAGAGCGGAAGCACGCATGTAGTGGGGGTCCTCTGCGGACAGCAGCACACCGTCCGCGATCGGTGGATGGCGGAAAGAAGAGGGCGTGGCTGAGTCGGGGCACTGCCCGCGGAAGGCGGAATCAGCGCGGTGCGCTAGGCGCGGCAGGACCGTGGCTGATGCGAATTGTTCTCTTTTGGACGTCTTGCGTCAAATGATTGTCATCTTCCGTCACGCGCGCGCTGCGCGCCGCAGGGCCACCTTCTCGCGACGCCGCGCCCGCCATCCGCGCCAATGCTGCTGCAGGCACGAGAAGATCACATACAGCGCCGGGGTGCTGAGCAGGGTCAGGCTCTGCGAGAACAGCAGGCCACCGATCATCGCGATGCCGAGCGGGCGGCGCAGTTCGCTGCCCTCGCCGAGTCCGATCGCCAGCGGTACCGCGGCCAGGATCGCGACCATGGTGGTCATCATGATCGGGCGGAAGCGCACGATGCTGGCTTCGCGCACCGCTTCCAGCGGACTCTTGCCATGCTCGCGCTGCGCCACCACCGCGAAGTCGATCATCATGATCGCGTTCTTCTTGACGATGCCGATCAGCAGCACCAGCGCGATCATCGAGATCACCGACAGCTCGGTGTTGGTCACGAACAGCGCCAGCAGCGCACCCACGCCCGCCGCCGGCAGGGTGGACAGGATGGTGACCGGGTGCACCAGGCTTTCATACAGCATGCCCAGCACCAGGTAGACGGTGATGATCGCGGCCAGGACCAGGATCAGCATCGAATTGGGATTGAGCTGCACGTTGAAACCGCCACCGTCGCTGATGCGGATGTCGCCGGGCAGGCGCAGGCCGTCCACGGTGGCCTTGATTATCGCGTCGCCCTCGCCGGAGCTCACCCCCGGGGCCAGGTTGTAGCTCAGGTCCATGGTGGTGTACTGGTTCTGGTGGGTGATCTGCGGCGGTGCCAACCCCGGTACCTGGCGGGCCACG
Source organism: uncultured Stenotrophomonas sp. (assembly GCF_963519125.1). Classification (GTDB taxonomy): domain Bacteria; phylum Pseudomonadota; class Gammaproteobacteria; order Xanthomonadales; family Xanthomonadaceae; genus Stenotrophomonas. The sequence goes on from NZ_CAUQLJ010000001.1 coordinate 320,727, forward strand.
GCGGTGATCGGGATCATCTCGCCGTTGCCGGCGCGCACGTGGATCTCATCGAGCGCGCGCGGGGTCGCGGTCTGCTCGGGCAGCGCGTTGACCACCACGCTGTACTGGTTGATGTCCGAATAGATGGTGGAGATCTGGCGCTGGCCGAACGCGCCATACAGGGCGCCGTCGATGGCACCGACCGACACGCCCAGGCGCGCGGCCTTGGCGCGGTCGATCTCGATGTTCTGGCGCAGGCCGGCGGTGTCCACGTCGGTGCCGACGTCGCGCAGCATCGGGTTCTTCTTCAGCGCGGCCTGTACCTTGGGCAACCATTCCTGCAGCTGGGCAAGGTCATTGCCCTGCAGCGACACGCGGTACTGCGCGCCTTGGCTGTTGCCGCCACCGCCGTCGCTGGGCAGGTCCTGGATGGCGCGCAGGCGCAGTTCCAGGTCCGGGTAGCGGTCGGCCTTGGCGCTCAACCGCGCCAGCGCCTCCGCGGTGGTCTCGCGTCGCCCTTCCTTGCGGGTCTTCAGCTCGATGTTGAACTGCGCGCTGGAGCCCTGGCGGCCGCTGCCCAGGCGTACGCCCACGGTCTTCACCGCCGGGTCGGCCATCAGCATGTCGGTGATGCGGCGCTGGCGGTTGACCATGTCCTCGAACGAGACGGTGGCGCTGGAGTTGGCCCGGCCCCAGATCAGGCCGGTGTCCTGCGGCGGGAACGAGCCCTTCTTGACCGCGCCGGCCAGCATCACCGTGGCCACGATCAGCAGGATCGGGGTCAGCGACAGCAGCAGCGCGTGGCGCAGCGAAAAATCCAGGCACACCGTGTAGATGCGCAGCATGCGGTCGTGGCCGGCATCGAGGAAACGCCCGATCCGCGACGGCTTTTCCGGCTCGGCATGCGCGCTCAGGAAGCGGCTGCACAGTGCGGGGGTCAGGGTCAGCGAGACGATCATCGAGACCACGATCGCCGCCACCAGGGTCACGGTGAATTCGCGGAAGAATGCGCCGACCATGCCGCTGGCGAACAGCAGCGGAATGAACACCGCCACCAGCGAGGCGGTGATCGAGACGATGGTGAAGCCGATCTCGCGCGCACCGGTCAACGCCGCCTGCATGCGCGGCATGCCTTCGTCGAGGTGGCGCATGATGTTCTCGATCACCACGATCGCATCGTCGACCACGAATCCGATCGCGATCACCAGCGCCAGCAGGCTCAGGTTGTTCAGGGTGAAACCGAACACGTACATCACCAGCGCAGCACCGGCCAGCGACAGCGGCACGGTGATCGCCGCGATCAGGGTCGGTGCCAGCCGGCGCAGGAACAGCGCCATGGTCAGGATCACCATCGCCAGGCTGATCAGCAGGGTGATCTGCACTTCGTGCAGCGACGAGCGGATGGTCGGGGTGCGGTCGAAGTACGGGGTGAGCGTGGTGCCCGGTTGCAGGTAGTCGCGCAGCATCGGTATCTGCGCCTTGACCCTATCCACGGTCTCCACGATGTTGGCGCCGGCGCGGGTGAACACATACATCACCACCGCCGGTTTGTGGTCGAACCAGGCCGCCTGATAAGCGTCCTGCTGGCCGTCGTAGACGTTGGCCACGTCCTTCAGGCGGATCACCCGGCCATCGTCCTGGGTCTTGATCACCAGGTTGGCGAAGTCGGCCGCGCGCGCCACCGAGTCGTTGGCGATGATGGCGGTGGTGGTGTTGCCATCGCTGAGGAAGCCGGTGGGCGAGGTGACGTTGGCCGCGCGCACCGCGTTGCGCAGGTCGTCCGGGGTGAGGTTGAGCGCGTTGAGCAGGCGCAGGTTGACGTCCACGCGCACGGCGGGCGTAGACGCGCCGGCGATATCCACCGACGACACGCCGCTGATCTGGCGGATACGCTGGGCCAGCAGCGAGTCGGCCACGTTGTACAGCTCGTCGGCCGACTGCGTCTGCGAGGTCAGTGCGATCGCGATCACCGGATCGTCGTTCGGGTTGGCCTTCTGGAACATCGGTGAGCCAAGCCCGGAAGGCAGGTCGGCCTGCGCGGAATTGATCGCGGTCTGCACGTCCAGTGCGGCCGAGTCGATGTCGACCCCGCTCTGGAAGACCATGAACACCAGCGAGCTGCCTTCGGAACTGGACGAGCGCATCTGGTCCACGCCAGGCAGCTGGCCGAGGTGGCGTTCCAGCGGTGCGGTGACCGTGGACGCCATGGTGGTGGCGTCCGCGCCGGACTGGCTGGCATGCACGAAGATCACCGGAATCTGGATGTTCGGCAGCGCCGACACGCCCAGCTTCAGGTAGCACATCAGGCCGACCACGAACAGGCCGATGGCCAGCAGCGCGGTGCCGATCGGGCGGCGGATGAACGGGCCGGAGATGTTCACGCGTGGTCCTGGGCGGTGCCGTTGCGCAACGCGCGCTGTTCACGGCGCTGGCGCAGCCACTCGGAGTAGCGCTCCATGTACAGGTAGATCACCGGCGTGGTGTACAGCGTGACCAGCTGCGAAATCAGCAGGCCGCCGACGATGGCGATGCCGAGCGGACGGCGCAGTTCCGAACCGATGCCGGTGCCCAGCGCCAGCGGCAGCGCGCCGAGCATGGCCGCGGCGGTGGTCATCATGATCGGGCGGAAGCGCAGCAGGCAGGCGCGGCGGATCGCTTCGTGCGCGTTGGCACCGGCCCGGCGTGCCTCGATGGCGAAGTCCACCATCATGATGCCGTTCTTCTTGACGATGCCGATCAGCAGCACGATGCCGACGATGCCGTCCACCGACAGGCTCAGCCCGCACACCATCAGCGCCAGCAGCGCGCCCACGCCGGCCGGGGGCAGGGTGGAGATGATCGTGATCGGGTGGATGTAGCTTTCGTACAGCACGCCGAGCACGATGTAGATCACCACCAGCGACGCCAGCAGCAGCCACACCACGTCGGTCTGGCTGCCGGTGAACTCGGCGGCCTTGCCGATGAACTGCGCATGCACCTGCGACGGCATGTCCAGGCTGGCCTTGGTCTCTTCGATCGCCTTGACCGCATCGGACAGCGAGTAGCCCGGCGCGATGTTGAACGACACCGTCACCGCCGGCAGCTGCTGCTGGTGGCTGACCACCAGCGGCGTGCTGGTGACCTTGCCTTCGGCCAGCGCCGCCAGCGGGATGATGTTGCCCGCGCCGACCGGAATGCCGGTGTTCTGCGCACCGATGCCGGTGGCGGTGGACGAGTTGGACGAGGTGACCTGGCCGAAGTTGGTGGCATTGCTGCCGGTCAGCGCGCCGGCGCCGTTGGAGGCGACCGCGAGCTGGTTCATCAGCGCGGTGCTGGTGCGGAATTCCGGGGCGACTTCCAGCACCACGCGGTACTGGTTGAGCTCGGTGAAGATGGTGGAGATCTGGCGCTGGCCGAACGCATCGTACAGGGTGTCGTCGATGGTCTGCATCGGCACGCCCAGCACGCTCGCCTTGTCGCGGTCGATGGTCAGCTCAAGGGCGCGGCCCTGGTTGGACAGGTTGTTGTCCACGTCGGCCAGTTCCGGACGCTGGCGCAGCGCCTCGGTCAGGCGGGTGGCCTGCAGCGCAACCTGCGCGCTGTCCACGTCCGACAGCGAGTACTGGTACTCGGTAGCGGCGACGCGGGTGTCCAGGGTCACGTCCTGCACCGGCTTGAGGTACAGCGCCACACCCGGAATGCCGGCCACCGCCTGCTGCAGGCGCGGCAGGATGTCGTCCAGGCCGTCACGGTCGCCGCGCTCCTTGAGCACGATCGACAGCTGGCCCTGGTTGAGCGTGGGGTTCATGCTGCCGGCGCCGATGAAGGCGGCCACGCCGGTCACTGCCGGGTCCTTGCGCAGTGCTTCAGCCACCGCCTGGGTGCGCTGTTCCATCTGCGGGAAGGCGATGTTCTGGTCGGCCTGGACCACGCCGGTGATCAGCCCGGTGTCCTGTTCGGGCAGCAGGCCCTTGGGGATCACGATGTACAGCACCACGGTCAGCACCAGCGCGCCTGCAGCAACCGCCAGGGTCAGGCGCTGGTGTTCCAGCACCCAGTCCAGGCTCTGCTCGTACAGGCCGACAGTGCGGCTCCACACGGTCTGCTTGCCGGCCGCGTTGGCCCGCTCGTGCGCGTCTTCGCCTTCGGGCAGCGCGTCGGGCTTGAGCAGGTAGGCGCACATCATCGGGGTGAGGGTCAGCGAGATCAGCATCGACAGCACCACCGCGATGCTCAACACCCATGCGAACTCGTGGAATAGCCGCCCGGTCACGCCCGGCATCAGCAGCAGCGGCAGGAACACGGCCACCAGCGAGACGGTCAGCGACAGCACGGTGAAGCCGATCTGGCGTGCGCCGATCTCGGCCGCTTCCGGACCGCTCTTGCCCTGTTCGATGTAGCGCACGATGTTCTCGATCATCACGATCGCATCGTCGACCACGAAGCCGGTAGCCACTACCAGCGCCATCAGCGAGAGGTTGTCCAGCGACATGCCGGCGAACGCCATCACCCCGAACGTGCCGGCCAGCGACAACGGGACCGCGACAGACGGAATGATGGTGGCCCACAGACGACGCAGGAACACGAAGATCACCGCCACCACCAGGCCGATGGTGAGGATCAGGGTGAACTGCACTTCATGCACCGAGGCGCGGATGGTTTCGGTGCGGTCGGAGAACACCTCCAGGTGCACGTCGGCCGGCAGTACGTTCTGCAGCTGCGGCATCAGCGCACGGATGCGCTCGACCGTCTGCACGATGTTGGCGCCAGGTTGGCGGCGGATCTCCAGCAGCACCGCCGGCTTGCCGTCGGCCCAGGCCGCCAGCTGGTCGTTCTCGACCCCGTCGATCACCTCGGCCACGTCCGACAACCGCACCGGCGCACCGTTCTTGTAGCTGATGATGGTTTCGCGGTACTCGGCGGCGCTGGTCAGCTGGTCGTTGGTGCCGATGCTGTAGGACTGGGTCTTGCCGTTGAGCGAGCCCTTGGGCGCGTTGACGTTGGCCTGGGTCAGCGCGCTGCGCAGGTCTTCCAGGGTCAGACCCATGTTGGACAGCTGCGCCGGGTTGACCTGGATGCGCACGGCCGGTCGCACGTTGCCGGCAATCGAGACCAGGCCCACGCCCTGCACCTGCGAGAGGCGCTGGGCCAGGATCGAGTCGGCGTAGTTGTTCACATCGCGCAGCGGGCGCGTGTCGGAGGTGAGCTTGAGCGTGATGATCGCTGCGTCGGCCGGGTTCACCCGGTTGTAGACCGGCTGGTAGGGCAGCGACGAGGGCAGGGTGGCCTGGCGGATCGCCGCCTGCACGTCCTGCGCGGCGATGTCGATATCGCGGTCCATCGAGAACTGCAGGATGATCGTGGACAACCCCGCCGAGGAATCGGAGGTCATCAGCTCCAGCCCGGAGATCTGCCCGAACTGGCGCTCCAGCGGCGTGGTCACCAGCGAGGCCATGGTGGTGGCGTTCGCACCTGGGTACTGGGTGGTCACCACCAGGCTGGGCGCGTCGATTTCCGGCAGCGCCGACACCGGCAGCTGGCGATAGCCGAGAATGCCGAGCAGCAGCAGGCCCGCCATCAACAGCGAGGTGGCGATGGGGCGGCGGATGAAGATCGTCGAAAAGCCCACGGGCGGATCCTTGCTGTTACGTCACACGGCGATGCAGGAAACGAACGCCGGCCAACCCGCCGGCGTCGCGGACACGGGGCGCGCGGTCAGCGCGGGCCGCCGCCACGGCGACCACCGCCGCCTTGCTTCTGCGCGGCGGCCTTGAGCTCGGCCTCGGTCGGGGCGGCCGGGGTTTCGCCGGGCTTCAACGCGGTGACCTTGCTGCCCGGCTTGAGCCGGAACTGGCCTTCGCTGACCACGCGCTCGCCGCCCTTCAGGCCTTCGGTGACCTGTACGTGGCTGTCGCCCACTTCCACGCCGCTCTTCACGGTCTGCATGGCCACCGTGTTGTCCGGCTTGACGATATAGACGTACTCGCCGTCCGGGCCGCGCATCACTGCCTGGGTGGGAATGACCACGCCTCCGGCAATCGTGCGCAGCTGCATGCGCACGTTGACGAACTGGCCGGGCCACAGGCTGTTGTCCTTGTTGTCGAACAGGGCGCGGGCACGGAAGGTGCCGCTGTCGCTGCTGATCTGGTTGTCCACCACGTCCAGGGTGCCGCCGTCGGTGAGCACATGGGCGTCGTTGCGGTCCAGCGCGGCAATGGTCACCGGGCCGGCCTGCTGCGCCTGGCGCACCTCCGGCAGCTGGCGTTCGGGCAGGTTGAACACCACGTGGATCGGGTGGACCTGGGTCAGAGTGACAATCGCGGTACCGGCGCTGACCACGTTGCCGGCGTCGACCGCACGGATGCCGGCGATGCCGGAGATCGGCGCGGTCACCTTGGTGTACTGCAGCTGCACCTGGGCCGCGCGCATGCTGGCTTCGTTGGCGGCGACCGCGCTTTCGTACTGGGCCACCTGGTTGCGCTGGGTGTCCAGGTCGGTCTTGGCGACGTACTGGCGGTACTCGGGCGAATTGGAGCGCTGGAAGTTGGAGCGGGCCGTGGCGAGCTGCGCCTGGTTCTGCTTCTTGGCAGCGGCGGCTTCGTCATAGCTGGCCTGCAGCGTGCGCGGGTCGATCTGCGCCAGCAGGTCGCCCTGCTTCACTTCCTGGCCTTCCTTGAAGTTGATGCTGAGCAGCTGGCCGCCGACCTGCGGGCTGACGGTCACGGTGTTCATCGCGGCCACCGTGCCCAGCGCGCTGGCGTACACCGGCACGTCCTGGCGGGCGGCGTCGATCACGGTCACCGGGACCGGGCCAGTGTCGCGCTCGCCGTCCTTGCCGGCCTCGGTCTTCGGGCCGCCCTCGGCGTCCTTTGCCTTGCCGCCGCCGAGCATGCGCATGCCGACCAACCCCACCACCAGCACTGCGATCACCAGCAGCACGATCTTCCAGAAACGCGACATTCAAAAACTCCTGAGGCTGGCGAAGGGCTTGGCCCGGTTGGCAGGTACGAAGGATACCCGCCGGGCGTGATCCTGAATGCATGACGGATGGGACGGGCGGTCAGACCCGCGCAGCCCCGTGAGGTTCCCCCGATACGGGGATATTCGCGGTAGAAGCCCACCCCAGTCGGCTTTCCCAACCCACACGGATGCCCTACATTCAGGTTAATCGACCTTTGGCACCCCCTCGGAGACCCGCATGCCCCGTCTGTCGCTGTTGCTGTCCGCCCTGCTGCTCGCCTCGCCCGCGCTGGCCGCCGCCGCCCCGGCCGAGCGCCCGGAAGTCACCGCCGCCGCGGCCCGCCTGCAGGCCCAGGTGGTGCAGTGGCGCCGCGACTTCCACCAGCACCCGGAACTGTCCAACCGCGAGGAGCGCACCGCCGCCAAGGTCGCCGAACAGCTGCGTGCGATGGGCCTGAAGCCGAAGACCGGCATTGCCCACCATGGTGTCGTCGCGATCATCAAGGGCGGCAAGCCCGGGCCACGCATCGCCCTGCGTGCCGACATGGACGCGCTGCCGGTGACCGAACAGACCGGGCTGCCGTTCGCCTCCAAGGCCACCAGCACCTACCGCGGCGAGACGGTCGGGGTGATGCATGCCTGCGGCCACGACGCGCACACCGCGACCCTGCTTGGCGTGGCCGACGCGCTGGTCAAGATGAAGGCCAACCTGCCCGGCGAAGTGATGCTGATCTTCCAGCCCTCCGAGGAAGGCGCGCCGGCACCGGAAGAGGGCGGTGCCGCGCTGATGCTCAAGGAAGGCCTGTTTGCCGACTTCAAACCGGACGCGGTGTTCGGCCTGCATGTGTTCTCCAGCGTCCAGGCCGGACAGATCGCGGTCCGTGGCGGCCCGCTGATGGCCGCGTCGGACCGGTTCGGGATCAAGGTGATCGGCCGCCAGACGCATGGTTCGGCGCCGTGGAACGGGGTCGACCCGATCGTGGCCACCGCCGACCTGGTCGGCACCGCGCAGACCATCGTCAGCCGTCGTTCCAACATCTCCAAACAGCCGGCCGTGGTGTCCTTCGGCGCCATCAAGGGCGGCATCCGCTACAACATCATCCCTGATGAAGTGGAAATGGTCGGCACCATCCGCACCTTCGACGAGGGCATGCGCCAGCAGATCTTCGCCGACCTGCGCAACGTGGCCGAGCACACCGCCGCCGCGCATGGCGCGAAAGCGGAGACCGAAATCTTCGAAGCCGAGGGCAACCCCGCCACGGTCAACGACCCGGCGCTGACCGCGCGCATGCTGCCCAGCCTGCAGGCCGTGGTGGGCGAGGCCAACGTGTACGAACCGCCGCTGCAGATGGGCGCCGAAGACTTCTCGCTGTATGCCCAGCAGGTGCCGGGCATGTTCTTCTTTGTGGGCTCGACCAGCGAAGGCATCGACCCGGCCACCGCCCCGGCCAACCATTCCCCGAAGTTCCTGCTGGACGAGAAAGCGCTGGATGTGGGGTTGCGGGCGCTGCTGCAGGTGTCTTTGGACTTCCTCAACGCGCCGGCAACCTGATTACTGGCGGATTTCCCGCACCGTCCGCGCCGGCGCTTCGATGCCGGCGCTGGCCCGCCACGGGTTGATGTCCAGCCCGCCGCGGCGGGTGTAGCGCGCTTCCACCTCCAGCCATTCCGGCTGGCAGCGCTGGGTGATCTCGTTGAATATCCGTTCCACGCACTGTTCGTGGAACTCTGCGTGTTCGCGGTAGCTGACCAGGTAGCGCAGCAGGCCTTCGCGGTCGATGCGCGGGCCGCGATAGCGCACGCTCACAGTGGCCCAGTCCGGCTGCCCGGTGACCGGGCAGTTGGATTTGAGCAGGGCCGAGCTCAGGGTCTCGGTCACTACCTGGCCGGCATTGGCCGACAGGTACTCCGGCGCGGGCGGGCCGTAGCGTTCGATCGCCACCTCCAGTTCGTCCAGCGACTCGCCCTCGGCCCCGTCCACCAGCGGCGGCACCCCGAACACCACGTTCACCACCGCCCCGGCACAGGCCGACAGGTCGCCGGCAATCCGCTGGCGGGCCTGGTCGTCGTCGTCGAAGCGCGTGCTGTTGAGCGAGTTGAGGTACAGCTTGAAGGACTTGGATTCGATCAGGTTCGGCGAAGTGCACGGCACGCTGACCGTCGCCACCGCTACCCGTGGCTTGCCGCGCCGGTCCAGCCAGCTCAGCTCATACGCCTGCCAGCGGTCGTGGCCGACGAACGGCAGGTTGGCCTCGTCCACTCCTATTTCTTCGCGCGCGGCGCGGCGGGGAATCGGGAAGAGCAGGGCGGGATCGTACTGGGAGGGGTAAGCGACCTCGCGACCGAGGCTGGAGTCCTGGGGGGTATTCATGCGGCCATTTTAGCGTGGGCAATCGCTCTCCCGGGCCCTGTTCAGAAAAGCACCCGAATCCTTCACATCCGCGCCATGCCCCATTAACACGGCCTGTGACACCGTGCGATCCAGGTTGTCATATCCAGAAAGGAGCGCGTGGATGAGTACCGACAAGAAAGCCGATTTCTCCGGTGTCAAAGCCAGCGTCGATACCACTGCAGAAAAGGTGGAGAAGGCCGATTTCTCCGGCGTGACCGCCTCGGTAGACACCACGGCTGAAAAGGTGGGGGGCAGTACCTATACCGTACAGAAGGGCGACTCGCTGTCGAAGATCGCCAAGCACGAGCTGGGCGACGCGAACGCCTGGAATCGCATTTTCGAGGCGAACAAGGACATCCTGGACGACCCGGACAAGATCCAGCCCGGCCAGGTCCTGAAGATTCCGTCGAAATCCTGATCCCACCCGAACTGCACGCTACCTATTCCCAGGGAGGAATTCCATGAAGAAGACGTCCATCAGTACCGCCGTTCTTGCCGCCCTGCTGGCCACCGCCGCGCTGGCCGGCTGCAAGAAGAAGGAAGACACCGCCGACAACAACGCCCAGCCGGCCGCGCCGGTAGCGATGGCGCCGGCAGAACCGGCCGCGCCGCAGCCGATGACGGCGGCCGCGCCGGTGAATGTCTCCGCCGTCAGCGTGGGCAAGACCGCCGCCGCCGACAAATCGGTTGCGCCGACCGCGTCGTTCGGGCCGAAGGACATCATCATCGTCTCGATCCGCACCGACGGCACTGCCAACAACGCCAACGTCGGCGCCAAGTTGACCTACCAGGATGGCCAGGTGGCGGGCGAACAGAGCCAGGCACTGAACACCACCGGTGCCGAGACCACCAACATCAGCTTCACGAATGCCAGTGGCTGGCCGGCGGGCAAGTACCGCGCGGAAGTCATGGTAGATGGTAAGGCGGCCGGAACGCCGCAGGAGTTCGAGGTCAAGTAAGTCCCGCCGACTCTCTCCCGGCACGGGCTCACGATGGACGCAGCCGCGAGGCTGCGTCTTTTTTATTGGCCAGTACCTTTGCGTATGGCGCCGCTTTGCTCCCCGGGTCCGAAATCGCGACAATGAGGGGGTTACCCGGAGAGCATCAGACCCCCATGTCGAACACGCCCAAGATTCTGTACACGCTTACCGATGAAGCCCCGTTCCTGGCGACGCAGTCGCTGCTGCCGATCGTCGAGGCCTACACTGCCACCGCCGGCATTGCCGTGGAAACCCGTGATATCTCGCTGTCCGGCCGCATCCTGGCGCTGTTCCCGGACTTCCTGAAGGACGACCAGAAGGAAGCCGACCACCTGGCCGAGCTGGGCCAGCTGGCGACCACCCCGGACGCCAACATCATCAAGCTGCCGAACATCTCCGCCTCGGTGCCGCAGCTGAAGGCGGCCATCAAGGAACTGCAGGACCAGGGTTACCCGCTGCCGGATTACCCGGAAACCCCGGCCGACGACCAGCAGCGCGACTACAAGGCGCGCTACGACAAGGTCAAGGGCAGCGCGGTGAACCCGGTGCTGCGCGAAGGCAACTCCGACCGCCGTGCACCGCTGTCGGTGAAGAACTACGCGCGCAAGCACCCGCACCGCATGGGCGCCTGGGCGTCGGATTCGAAGTCGCACGTCGCGCACATGGCCGCCGGTGATTTCTACGGCAGCGAGAAGTCGGCCACCCTGGCCAACGCCGGTGCGCTGAAGATCACCTTCCACGGCAACGACGGCAGCACCGTCGTGCTGAAGGAAAAGACCGCGGTCAAGGCGGGCGAGATCGTCGATGCTGCCGTGATGAGCCGCAAGGCGCTGGCCGCGTTCATCGCTGAGCAGATCGCCGATGCCAAGGCCCAGGGCGTGCTGTTCTCGCTGCACCTGAAGGCGACCATGATGAAGGTCTCCGACCCGATCATGTTCGGCGTGGCCGTCAACGAGTTCTACAAGGACGTGCTGGCCAAGCACGCCGACGTGCTGAAGCAGGCCGGTTTCGATGCCAACAACGGCATCGGTGACCTAGCCGCGCGCCTGCCGTCGCTGCCGGAAGCCACCCGCGCCGCCATCGAAGCCGACCTGGCTGCCGAGTACGCACAGCGTCCGGGCGTGGCCATGGTCAATTCGGACAAGGGCATCACCAACCTGCACGTGCCGAGCGACGTGATCGTCGACGCCTCGATGCCGGCGATGATCCGCGACTCCGGCAAGATGTGGAATGCCGAAGGCAAGCTGCAGGACACCAAGGCGGTCATTCCGGACCGCTGCTACGCCGGCGTGTACCAGGCCGTCATCGACGACTGCAAGGCGCACGGTGCCTTCGACCCGGCCACCATGGGCTCGGTGCCGAACGTCGGCCTGATGGCGCAGAAAGCCGAAGAATACGGCTCGCACGACAAGACCTTCCAGATCGCTGCCGATGGCGTGGTCAAGGTCACCGACGATGCCGGCACCGTGGTGTTCGAGCACGCTGTGGAAGCCGGTGACATCTGGCGCATGTGCCAGACCAAGGACGCGCCGATCCAGGACTGGGTCAAGCTGGCCGTCGAGCGCGCCCGCCTGAGCAGCACCCCGGCCGTGTTCTGGCTGGATGCCGCCCGCGCCCACGACGCGCAGGTCATCGCCAAGGTCGAGCAGTACCTGAAGAACCACGACACCAACGGCCTGGACATCCGCATCCTGCCGCCGGTGGAAGCGACCGCGTTCTCGCTGGACCGCATCCGCAAGGGCGAGGACACCATCTCGGTGACCGGCAACGTGCTGCGCGACTACCTGACCGATCTGTTCCCGATCATGGAGCTGGGCACCAGCGCCAAGATGCTGTCGATCGTGCCGCTGATGGCCGGTGGTGGCCTGTTCGAGACCGGTGCCGGTGGTTCGGCCCCGAAGCACGTGCAGCAGTTCGTCGAAGAGGACTACCTGCGCTGGGATTCGCTGGGTGAATTCCTGGCCCTGGCTGCTTCGCTGGAGCACCTGGGCAACCGCTACGACAACGCCGGTGCCAGCGTGCTGGCACGCACCCTGGACCAGGCCAACGGCCAGTTCCTGGACAACGACAAGTCGCCGTCGCGTAAGCTGGGTGGCATCGACAACCGCGGCAGCCACTTCTACATCGCGCTGTACTGGGCCCAGGCCCTGGCCGCGCAGGATGACGACGCCGCGCTGAAGGCCCGCTTTGCCCCGCTGGCCAAGGCGCTGACCGACAACGAGCAGGCCATCGTGGCCGAGCTGATCGCCGCGCAGGGCAAGCCGGTGGACATCGGCGGTTACTACCGCCCGGACGTGGCCAAGGCCAGCAAGGCGATGCGCCCGAGCGAGACCTTCAACGCGGCCCTGGCAGCGCTGTAAGGTTCGACCCCCGCTACTGTGGTGATCGACGGAAAACCCGCGCCCCGGCGCGGGTTTTTTGTTGGCAATCGCATTTCCGACAGCAGGACTACATCGCGGTGCTGCGCCAGCACGCCGCCGACGTACCGGCGGTGATCGGCGTTTCCCGCCTGGACCTGCCGCCATCATTCGACCTGGAATCGAGGCCTGGAGTGCACCGGTCACCGTGCGGTGGCCGGTGCAGGCCGGAATGGCGACATTCCCGGGCAGGGCCCGGCGCTACAATGGCGCCGGTCCTTCCGGTTGCCCTGCATGCCTGTTGCCGATTCCCACGATGAAGTTGCGCTGGCCGCGTCCCTCGCCCTGCTGGTACGCGTGGGATTCGAGGACTATCACGCGCGCTTTTCCAGCATCACGCGGCGCGCGCGGATGCGCTTTGAAACCCGTGACTGGAGCGGTGCGCAGGGCGACGCGGTGGAGCGTATCGGGCTGTACGACCGCTGCATTGCCGAGACCGTGGATGCGCTGCGGCGTGCCGCCGGCGAGGCGGTAGGCAGGCGCAGCCTCTGGCTGCGTGTCCACGCCGCGTACGCCGGTCTGGTCGGCGGGCTGATCGACGCCGAGCTGTACAAGACCTTCTACAACACGTTGGCGCGACGCCTGTTCGCCACCGAAGGCGTGGATCCCGACGTTGAGTTCATGGCGCTGGACGTTGAACCGTCCGATGCCATCACCCATCCGGTCGCACGGCACACCTATGCGGTGTCCACCACGCGCCCGGTGGAGGCGTTCATGCGGGTGCTGGGCGACTATCGTTTCGAGGTGCCGTACGCGCACCAGCTCCGCTGTGCCGCCGCGATCGCAGTGCGCCTGCAGGATGACCTGCAGCATTGGGGTACGCATCCGGTGCGCAGCATCGAACTGCTCGACACCGTGTTCTACCGTGAGCGCCGTGCCTATCTGGTTGGGCGGGTGTTCGGCGAGCACCGCTTTTCGCCGTGCGTGATAGCACTCGTCAACGACGGCGCCGGCCTGCGTGCCGAGGCGGTGCTGACCCGTCGCCGTGACGTGGCGCACCTGTTCGGTGTGTCGCGCAGCTACTTCCAGGCCGACCTGGCCACGGTGGGCGACGCGGTGGTGTTCCTGCGCAGCCTGCTTCCGGCCAAGCCCATCGATGAAATCTACACCGTGCTGGGCCGTGCCAAGCAGGGCAAAACCGAACGCTACCGCACCTTCTTCCGTCACTTCCTGGACCACCCCGACGAACAGCTGGTGCACGCCGAAGGCACGCCCGGCATGGTCATGGCGGTGTTCACCCTGCCCAGCTATCCGCTGGTGTTCAAGCTGATCCGTGATCGCTTCGCCTGGCCCAAGAGCATGACCCGCCACCAGGTGGAAGAGAAGTACGCCCTGGTGTTCAACCTGGACCGCGTGGGCCGGCTGCTGGACGCGCAGCCCTACCGCCACCTGCGCTTCCCGAAATCGCGCTTCTCCGCGGCGCTGCGCGAGGAGCTGCTCACCCAGTGCGCCGCCAGCGTGCGCGAAGAAGGCGACAGCCTGGTGATTGCGTTGTGCTACGTGCAGCGGCGCTTCCGCCCGCTCAACCTGTACCTGCGCGAGCAGACCGCCGACGCGCGCCGTGCAGCGGCATTGGATTACGCGCAGGCGATCACCGACATGGCGCGCAACAACATCTTCCCCGGCGACATGTTGCCGAAGAATTTCGGGGTTTCGCGGCATGGACGCGCGGTGTTCTACGACTACGACGAGCTGTGCCTGGTCAGCGACTGCGTGTTCCGCGCGTGGCCGCAACCCCGCAATGCCGATGAAGCGATGGCCGACGAGCCGTGGTTCCATGTAGGCCCGCGCGATGTGTTTCCTGAGCGGTTCGCGCCGTTCATGGGGCTGCCCGCCGTCGAATTGGCAGCGGTCCGCGAACACCATGCGCACCTGTTCGATCCGCTGTGGTGGCAGGGGCTGCAGGCCCGTTTCGCGGCGGGGGATCATCCCGACACCCTGCCATACGCGGACACCCACCGGCTGGCGTGATTTCCTCCTGACACACGGGTGGGGTACCCTCGGGGTTCATCACAAGGAGCAGGTGAGATGCGCTATTCCCCCCTTCTGGCCGTTGCCCTCGCCTTCGGCGGCAGCGGGCTGGTCGCGAGCAGTGACACTGCCGCACAGAACGCACGCGAAGTGCGGCAGACCGCCGAAGCCAGCATGACGCTGGGCGGCACGATCGATATCGGCAGCGAAGGGCAGGTGACCGGCTTTGCGCTGTCGCATGCCGACAAGGTGCCGGCCGACCTGGCCGCATTCGTTACCCGCCAGGTGCAGGCATGGCGTTTCGAGCCGATGCGCGTGGACGGTGCTGCGGTGTCGACCCAGACCCCGGTCATCCTGCGCCTGGTGCAGCAGCCTGACCCGAGCGGCGACGGCGCGCAGGTACGCGTAACCGGCGCCAGTTTCGCCAAGTACGATCCGAATGACACCAGCCGGGTCACCATCGTCGCCCGGCCCGCACCGGTCTACCCGAAGGACGTGGCCGCGATGCGCGGCCGTGGTGATGTGTTGATGCTGCTCAAGGTGGCACGCGATGGCAGCGTGGCCGATGTGTTCACCGAGCAGGTCAACCTGCACGTGGTCGGCAAGGAACGGCAGATGCGTGCCATGCGCGACTCGCTCGCGCGTGCCTCTGAAACCGCTGCGCGGACCTGGACCTTCCGCCCACCGACTACCGGCGCTGCCAAGGACGCAGAGTCGTGGAACGTGCGCGTGCCGGTGCGTTACTCGATGGGCGTGTCCCGCATGGACCGCTACGGCGTATGGGAAGCCTATATTCCGGGCCCGCACGAGCGCGCGCCGTTCAGCAAGGCCCGGGCAGATGCGAATGCCGCGCCGGACCTGCTGGCCGATGGCGGCATCTACATGGCCGACCTCGATGACGGTCCGCGCCTGCTGACCCCGCTGGGCGGTTGACGGCCGATCAGTCCGATCGTTGATAGAGCAGATGGATTGGCAACGGGCGTACCGGCGGGCTAGCCTTGTCCGGTCGCTCACAAGGAGAAGTGCAATGCGTAGTTCACTCTGTCTGGCGTTGGCGCTCGCTGCAGGCGGCGGCCTGCTTGCCGCAACACTGCCTGCCGCAGCGCGGACGCATGCGGAAGTCCGCAGGACCGCCGAAGGCAGCATGGTGTTGACCGGCCAGATCAACATCGGCCTGGAAGGCGAGGTTGAGGGGTTCACTCTCGACCAGCGTGAGAAGGTGCCCGCCAACATGGCGGACTTCGTCGACCGCTCCGTAAAGACCTGGCGCTTCGAACCGATCGTGCGTGATGGCAAGCCAGTGCATGCGCGCACGCAGGTGTCGATTCGTCTGCTGGCCCAACCCGGCGTGGATGGCAACGACAGGGTGACGCTGGATGCGGCCAACTTTGGCGAGTACGACCAGACCAGCACCGACCACGTCACCAGCGTGGCGCTGCCGCGGCCTGTGTTTCCGTCGCTGGCCCAGGACCTTGGGGGCAGTGGCGATGTGATGCTGCTGGTCCAGGTGGGCCGGGACGGCAAGGTGATGGACGTGATCGCCGAGCAGGTCAACCTGCGCGTGGTGGGCGATGAACGCCGCATGCAGAAGCTGCGCGAGGCCTTTGCGCGGCAGAGCGTGAACACCGCACGCCGCTGGACCTTCCGTGCGCCCACCACCGGCGACGCCGTGGACGAGCCGTTCTGGACGGTACGCGTGCCGGTGAGCTACGACTTCAATGAGGTCAATCGCGCTTACGGGAAGTGGAACGTCTACATTCCCGGCCCGCGTGCGAAGGCCTCGTGGCGTACGGCCGAACAGGGCGAAAAAGACCTGGCCGGCCTGCTGCCCGCCGGCGGCGTCTACATGGCCGATGCCGACAACGGGCCGCGCCTGCTCACCCCTCTGGGCGGTTGATTACCCCTGCGCCGGGCCGTCCGGCGCCGGGTACACCACGGTGCGGTTGCGGCCCTGTTCCTTGGCCATGTACAGGGCCTTGTCGGCCAGGCGCAGCGCCTGGTGCGGGTCTTCGTGGTAGCTGGGGTAGTGGGCCACGCCCAGCGACACCGTCACCGTACCCACCTCGTCGAACACCTCCGCTTCCACCTGCAGGCGCAGGCGCTCGGCGATGGCCGCGCTGGCCGCGACGTCGATGCCCGGCAGCAGGATCAGGAATTCCTCACCGCCGTTGCGGCACAGCAGGTCGGTGTCGCGCGAGTCGTCGCGCATGATCTGTGCGATGCGCAGGATCACCGCGTCGCCCACGGCGTGGCCGAAGCGGTCGTTGATGGTCTTGAAGCGGTCGATGTCCAGCGCGACGATGCCGAACGGCTGCCCGCGCGCCTGCCAGTCTTCCAGCCCTTCCTGCAGGCCACGGCGATTCTGCAGGCCGGTGAGCGGGTCGGTCATGCTGGCGCGGCTGAGCTTGCCGATGCGGTCCTGCAGCAGGTTGAAGCTGTACAGCAGCGCCTGCTTGAGGTGAGCGGCCTCGTAGTACCACGCGCGGATGCCGCTGACATGGCGGATGGCGATGCCGGTGTCGCGGTTCTGCACGTTGCGCGCCATCTGCCACAGCGGCAGCGAAATGCGCCGCGCGAACCACCAGGTGACCAGCAGCGACAGCACGCCCAGTGGAATGGCATTCCAGATCACTGCCTTCATCAGCCGCGACAACGGGGCCAGGGTGGCGGCGGTGGGGCGCTGCGCCACCACGCCCCAACCGACGCTGGGCACCGGCGCGTAGCCGGCGAGCATCAGCACGCCATGGCTGTTGCGCACTTCCTGCGCCCCCGAGTGGCCCTGGCTCACGGCCTTGACTGCTGGATTCTCCAGCGCGAACTGCCCCACCCGGGACGGCTCGATGTGGTACAGGATGCGGCCGTTGCGATCGACCACGTACAGGTAAGAACCGTCGCGGTAGTAGTGCTTGCCAAGCAGGCTCTGCAGGATGCTGCGTTCGCGGAGGTAGATGGTGCCACTGACGTAACCGCGGTACTCGCCCTGTGCGTCGAAGATGGGGTGTGAGATCGCCACCAGCAGGCGCCCGGTGGCCGACTGGTAGGGATCGCTGATGTACGGCTCGCGACGTTTCAGTGCTTCGCTGTTGCCCTGGCTCTTGAGCGTTATGCCGGTGAGCGCCAGGCTCAGCGGCGAGGTGGCCAGCACCGTGCCGGCCGGGTCCACGATCAGCACCGAATTGAAGCTGTTGGTCTGCAGCTGCAGGCGCGCGGCGTAGGCTTCAAGTCCGGCGCGGTCATGGTTCTGCCTGCCCAGCTCGGTGGCGGCGTAGGCCAGCTGCTGCTGGGCCGAGAGCACGAAGTTCTGGGTACTCTCGGCCAGCTTGCTGGCGTAGACCCGGTTGGACTCCAGCGTGGTGCCGATCAGCTGCTCACGCTGGACGCGGTAACTGGCATGCAGGGTGTTGGCCAGGGCGACCAGCGCGCTGAGCAGCGCAAGCGCCAGGATCAGCTTGCCCAGATTGAGGCGGGACGACAGCAAAGGCATGGACAGGGCTACCGGCAGAGTGACGATCGATCACGGCGCGGATTATCACGGATTCGCCGGTCGATGGGTAACCGCCAGGACTACCGGTCCAACCGTTTGCGCAGGACGCTGCGTACGTTGGCCGCCATCGCCTCGTCCAGCGGACCGAGCACCCCGCGCGCGTGCTCGGGAATGTGCGCAGTGGCGTCCGCGCCCGCCGCGAACACATAGTGGTCGAACATCGCCCGCCAGTGTCGACGCTGAGCCGGTGGCAGCGTGCGCAAGGCCAGCAGCGAGAGCATCAGGGCATTCATCGGTGCGTCGGACCAGGCCGGCACCGGGCGCCACCAGTAGTTCACCAGCACGTTGAAGTCGTCCAGCCCCTCCATGTGGTGCCACCACAGCGAGGGAATGAACACCGCATCGCCCGGGCCCAGCTCGGCGACCTGGGCACTTGCCAAGGCCCGCTCGAAGCGCGGGTAACGGTCCAGGTCCGGCGCAGCGAAGTCGACCAGGCTCACCGCCTGGCCGGCCGGGGTGAAATCAAGAGGGCCCACATAGAGATTGCCAACCTGGTCGGGCGGGAACAGCGTGACCTGGCGGCGGCCCGCGGCCACGCAGGCCAGGTTGTCCGGTACGTCGTGGTGGGCGGCAATGCGCGAACGGTTGCCGATCCAGATGCTGGCCAGCGGATCGTCCACGCCAAGTTCGAGCGGGTTGTCCTGGCGAAAGCCGGGCAGGAAGCTGTCCAGCGTGGTCGAGGCCACGTAGATGGTGGGCGCGGCAGAGCTGCTGCGGTACTTGAGGAGGGTGTCGAGCACGACCTTGAGAGGAATCTGCTCACGGCGGAAATTGAAACCGCTCATGTCCGCGTTGTAGAAGATCCGCCCCTGCGCTTCGGGCGGGGCGGTGGTCGCGGTCACTGGCAGGGTGCCGTGGTCGTACTGCTTGAGATGGGCAACGGCGGCGTCGGCAGAGGCACGTGCGGCGGCCACCATCGGCCAATCGCCGACCAGCCCGCGAATGACTTTGGGCGTGGTCCAGGTGGGCAGCAGCGCCGCCAGCTGGCTGCGGTCGAGGTCGCGGACTTCGTCGATCGGGCCGGGCGTAGCAGGCATGGCGGGTCGCTTGCGGGGCAGGGACGGTCTGGCGAGTGTAGACCCGCCAGACCGCCTGTGGGCCTTAGAACTTGTAGCGGACGCCGAACATGTAGCGCGGGCCGGTCTGGGTGGCGTAGCGCAGCATGTTGGTGTGGCGCGCGTAGGTGCGCATGGTCTCGTCGGTAAGGTTGATCGCCTCCACGCTCAGCGACAGCTGCTCGTTGACCGCATAGCTGATGTTGAGGTCGAGCTGGCCGTAGTCGTCGGTGTAGTTCGGGTTCGGACCCTGGCCGCCGATGCCGTTGAGGAACTTGTCGCGCCAGTTGTAGGCCGCACGGATCTGCCAGCTGTTCTTGTCGTAGAAGGCCACCAGGTTGGCCGAGTCGCTCAGCCCGACCATCGGGTACTGGTCGCCCAGGCTCAGGTTGTCGAAGGTCAGCCCCGACTTCACCTTGGTGTAGTTGGCGGCCAGACCGAAGCCGGACTGCCCGAACAGGTGCTGCACGGCGATTTCCCAGCCATCGAGATGGTCCGAACGCTGGTTGGCCGGCAGGGTGATGTCGAACCCGGCGATCGGGTCGCCGGGCTGGCCGACGATGGTGCCGGTGAGCTGGCCGGCCGAGTTGGTGCCGGTGGCGGTTACGCCGGGCTGGCCGTTGAAGTTGGTGAAGATGTAATCGCGGATGCACGGCATGTCGGACACGCCGCAGCCCGCCGCCAGCGCCGCATTCCAGTACGCGCCCCCGACCGGCGTGTGCAGGTCGCCGGTGTTCTCGCGGACGATGGTGTTGCTGATGAAGTTCTTGATGTTCTTGCGGAAGAAGCCCACCGAGGCGTAGCTGGACTCACCGTAGTACCACTCCAGCGACAGGTCGAAGTTGTCCGACAGCAGCGGTTCCAGCGCCGGGTTGCCGCGCGACCCGCTGCCGCCCTGGGTACGCACGATGTCAGCCAGCGACTGCCCGCTCTGGATCTGGTCCCACCCCGCGCGGCCCAGGCTGCGGCTGTAGCTGCCGCGCAGTGCCAGCGCATCGCTGATGTCCAGCTTCAGGTCCAGGTTGGGCAGCACGTAGTCGTACTTGCCGCTGTCGCTGATGAAGCCGCTCTCGCTCGCGTAGTCGATGTTCAGCTCGTTGGCCGAGCTCCAGCTGATCCCGTTCGGCACGCGCACCATCGCGGTGGAGTCCACGTCGGTCTGTTCGTAGCGCACGCCGACCGCCACGTTCAACGGCATCGACCAGTCGAAGGTGGTGCGGTACTGCAGGAACGCGCTCTTGGACTTTTCGTTGGTGCGGATGTCCTGCGAGTATTCGGTAGGGGCCACGTAGCAGGTCGGGCAGGCCGGGTCGGAGGCGGTGCCGACCTGGGCGGCGCGGTTGATCAGCCGGTCGAAGTCGAACACCAGGAACTGGCCGGTCAGGCGCGGGTCGCTGTGCCCGGAGAAGGCATCGAAGTACTTCGCCATGTCGTCGGCGTACCAGATGCTGTCATCGTAGTCGGCCGGCGTACCCAGTCCACCCCAGGTATTGCGCTGCATGATCGCCGAGGCCGAGCGGTTCTTGACGTCGGTGTAGCCGACGCCGAAGTCCAGGGCCGAGTAATCGGCGAACTTGAAGGTACCGCGCCCCTGGTACTGTTCCACCTCGGACTTGTTGTAGCTGTTCTGGAACACCGAACCGGTGACCAGCGCATCGGCCGCCTGCACGCCGCCCGGCGGCAGCGCGATGTTGATGATCGGCAGGTCGCCGCTGTAGTCCACCGTGGTCTTGCCGCGCACGAACGCGGCCACGCCGAGCACGCCGGCCGAACCATACGGGCTGTCCGGCTGCGACTCGCCGGTGGAGTTGTGCGCGTCGAAGTTCAGGGTCAACGCATCGTTGACTTCCCACTCCACGTTGAAGCCCAGCGAGTCCAGCGTGTTCTTGGTGGCCAGCTGCGCGCCACCCATCGACACGTCCGAATTGACCATGTCTTCGCTGTAGATGATCGGCGCGGCGACCGGACCGTTGGTCCAGATGCTGTCGCCCGGGCCGTAGTTGAACCACACCGACAGTTCGCTGCGCTGTTGCTGCACCTTGTTTTCCACATAGGTGTAGTCCAGCGTGGTGGTCACGTTGTCGACCGGCTTCCACTGCAGGGTGGCCTGGCCGTTGGTGCGCTGGCGCTGCACGCCGTTGACGTTGTAGGCGGTGTTCTGTGGACGACCGTACACATCGTTCGGGCCCGGGCGGTTCTGGATGCGGTCGGCATAGTCCTGGCCAGGCTGCGGCAGCACGCGCCAGTCGGTGGTGTTGTCGCCCTCGAACGTGGCCCAGCCTTCGGCCACGGTGGCCTGGTTGAAGCCGGAGTCGCGCTCCTGGTAGCTGCCGCTCAGCATCACGCCGAAACGGCCGTCGGCGTAGGTGTCGCTGAAGATGCCCGACATCTCGCCAGTGAAGTCCGAACCCTTCAGGGTGCGCGGCAGGTTGTCGTTGGAGGTGTCGTTGACCGCCTTCAGGCCCACGCTGACCACCGGCGCCGCTTCCAGCGGACGCAGGGTCTTGACGTTGATGGTGGCGCCGATGCCGCCAGTGGGATTGTCGGCACGCGTGGTCTTGAACACTTCCACCGCCGAGATCGACTCGGAGGCAATGTTGGCGAAGTCGAACGAGCGCGAGCCGGACAGGCCGCCACCGCCGTTGCCGAGGTTGGAGGCCGGCATCTGGCGACCATTGAGGAGCACCAGGTTGAAGTCGGGGCCGATGCCGCGCACGGTGACCTTGGAGCCTTCGCCGCTGGAGGTGCGGTCGATCGACACGCCGCTGATGCGCTGCAGCGATTCGGCCAGGTTGGTGTCGGGGAACTTGCCGATGTCTTCGGCGACGATGCCGTCGACCACGCCCTGGCTGTCGCGCTTGAGGTTCATGGACGAGGTGAGGCTGCCGCGGATACCGGTGACCTGCACCGTGTCCAGGGTGGCCGGGTCGAGCCCCTGCGAGGACGACGCAGCGCCGTCGCGGCTGGTGTCCTGGGCCCACGCCGGCCCGGCCAGCACGGCGAGCAGCGCGGAAGTGAGCATTGCCTTGCGGGGTACAGCCTTGTACGTCTTCATTGCGCTCCCTCCCCAGGGAAATCGGTAATGGCAGTCCTACGGTGTCTGGCACGATTCAACAACGATGTGGGCGGATTGGGCCCACGCCTGACAGCGTTGTCAACAAACTGCCATGCAACCTCCTGTTGCATGGCCCGCCGCCAGCGCACCCGCGCGTGCAAAGTCGCCGTGGGTAGCAGCTGAAAACGTTGCTGCACATGCCCTCCGGGCGGTTTTCAGTGGGACATCCCTCACCTGATCGCGTCCCGCCTGCTCGTTGTGCAGTGCAGAAAGGAACTGCGCAAACCGTGATCGCGTGCTCGCTGACAGCGCTGTCGCGTGTTTTGGCCGATTGTCTGACAGCGCTGGACAATCGCGTGCCGAGCGGGTTCCATGTCTGGCCGCCGCATGGCTGGCATTTCCTTCAGAAGGACACGCAATGGACACTTCCACCGCGGTTCGCGGGCACCACGTACAGAGCACGCGCACGGCCCTGGCCGTGGTCACGGCCATCTTCTTCATGTGGGGCTTCATCACCTGCCTCAACGACATCCTGATTCCGCATCTCAAGGCCGCGTTTTCCTTGACCTGGGTGCAGGCGATGCTGATCCAGTTCACGTTCTTCGGCGCGTACTTCCTGATGTCGTTGCCTGCAGGGCGGCTGGTTGCGGCCGTAGGTTACAAGCGTGGCATCGTGGCCGGCCTGGCCATTGCCGGCGTCGGTGCGCTGCTGTTCTGGCCGGCCGCCGCGCTGCATGTGTATGGCCTGTTCCTGGGCGCGCTGTTCGTGCTGGCCACCGGCATCACCGTGCTGCAGGTGGCGGCCAATCCATACGTGGCGCTGCTGGGCCCGGAGCAGACCAGTTCCAGCCGGCTGACACTGGCGCAGTCGATGAACGCGGTGGGCACCACCATCGCGCCACTGTTCGGCGGCCTGCTGATCCTGGCCGCCGAGCCGCGCAGTGCCGAACAGCTGGCGCTGCTGCCGCAGGCCGAAGCGCTGGCCTACCGCGCTGCCGAAGCGCAGTCGGTGCAGCTGCCGTACTTCGGGCTGGCGATTGCGCTGTTCGTGCTGGCCGCAGCGATCTGGATGTTCCGGCTGCCCAGCATTGCCGGCGTGGAGGACAACAAGCAGCAGGGCACCCTTGGCCAGGCGCTGCGTCACAAGCACCTGGCGTTCGGTGTGCTGGCGATCTTCTTCTACGTGGGCGCGGAGGTGTCGATCGGCAGTGTGCTGGTCAACTTCCTGTCCATGCCCGGCATCGGCGAGGGTCTTACCGAACAGCAGGCCACGCACTACGTATCGCTGTATTGGGGCGGCGCGCTGGTCGGCCGTCTGGTGGGCACCTTCCTGCTGGCGAAGTTCGATCCGCGCCGCCTTCTGGGGATCTTTGCGTTGATCGTGATGGGCCTGCTGGCGGTCACCATGCTGGGCACCGGGAACCTTGCCAAGTGGAGCGTGGTCAGCGTGGGCCTGTTCAACTCGATCATGTTCCCGACCATCTTCGCGCTGGCCATCGGCGGACTGGGCCCGCTGACCGGACAAGGTTCCAGCCTGCTGGTGATGGCGATCGTCGGCGGTGCGGTGGTTCCGCTGGCGGTCGGCTGGCTGGCCGACCAGTACGGCCTGCAGGCGTCGTTCCTGCTGCCCCTGCTGTGCTACCTGTTCATCGTGTTCTACGCATGGCGCGGTTCGCGCCGGGCGGGCTGAGCGATCAGCGCCTGCGCGGTGCGTGGGTGGACTCACGCACCAGCACCGCATGGTCCACTGTGACCATGCGGCCGGCGCCGGCCGAGCGGATCCGTTCGATCAGCTGTTCGGTGGCGATCCGCCCCATCGTGTCGGTGGGCTGGCGCACGGTGGTCAACGCCGGGTAGATGTGCCCGGCAATCGGCGTGTCGTCGAAGCCGCACACCGAGAGGTCGCGCGGTACGCGCAGTCCACGCTGGCCCGCCACGCGGAACACGGCGGCAGCCATGTCGTCGTTGGCCGCGAAGATCGCGGTGGGCGGTTCGGGCAGGTCGAGCAGCGCGTTGGCGGCGTCGATCCCGGACTCGAACGAGAACTGACCGTTCACCACCAGGCTGGGATCGAATTCGATCCCTGCTTCACGCAACGCCTGCCGGTAACCGGCCAGGCGCCATTGGCAGGCGCCGTGCGCACGCGGACCCTTGATGTGCCCGATGCGCCGATGGCCCTGCTTGACCAGGTGACCGATCAGCTCCACCACGGCGGTGGTTTCGTCCATGCGCACGCCGATGATGCCCTCGGGGTGGCGCGGCGCGATGCTGGCGAACGGGATCTCGTTTTCTTCCAGGTAGGCCAGCACCACCGCGTCATCGGTCAGCGGGGGAATCAGCACCACCCCATCGGGCCGCGAGTTCTCGAACAGCGCCGACAGGTCGGGCAGGGTACGCCGACCGATGCCGACCGGACCCAGGATCAGGTTGTAGTGATGCGCATGGCAGGCTTCCAGCATGCCGTTCTGGATTTCCATCAGGTAATTGCGCGAAGGATTGTTGTACACCAGCGCCAGCGCATACGAACGCTGCCCGGCCAGGCTGCGAGCGGAGAGGTTGGGCTTGTAGCCCAGCCGCGTCACCGCCGCGAGCACGCGCTCGCGCGTCTCCTCGCGCACGTTGGGCTCATGGTTGAGCACGCGCGAGACGGTCTTGATCGAAACGCCCGCAACCGCCGCGACATCTTCGATACGACTACGCATGGTGCGATGGTTCCTCTGGAAGCGCCGGTCGGCCGCAGCGGATGGTGCCATGACGCGGGGCACTCGTGCACGGTCATTCAAATCCATGCGGCGTTGCAACAGCAATGGCCCGCAGACATCGCACGCGGACAGCGCCAGCCCAGCAGCCACGGTGAGGGCAGGACATTGCCGCGCGCAAATGGTTGACAGGGCCACGCCCGGCTTATATGACAGCGCTGTCAGCGGAGGCGCCGGACCGGCCGCGATCCGCACCCGCACCCGTCATTTTCTTTGGAGGTAGATGTCCGTGAGCAGCGCCCGGAAGACCGTTCTTGCCCTATGTGTACTGACGGCTTTGGCCGCACAGGCCCCTGCCGCCTTCGCCGCCGAACGGCTGCAGGACTGGCCCCGGGTGAGCAGCGCCATCGCCGCCGACCCGGCCATTGAAGCCCGCGTGCGCACCATCGTGGGCCAGATGACGCTGGCCCAGAAGATCGGGCAGATGACCCAGCCGGAGATCAAGCAGATCACCCCGGAGCAGGTGCGCACGTACTACATCGGCTCGGTGCTCAACGGCGGCGGTTCGTGGCCGGGCATGGACAAGCACGCCACCGTGGCCGACTGGGTCAAGCTCGCCGACGCCTATCACGCGGCGTCGCTGTCCACCGATGCGCGCACCCAGGTGCCGGTGATCTGGGGCACCGACGCGGTGCACGGCCACAGCAACGTCCATGGCGCCACGCTGTTCCCGCACAACATTGGCCTGGGCGCGACCCGCGATGCCGCGTTGATCGAACGCATCGGCGCGGCCACCGGCACCGCCACCCGCGCCACCGGCATCGGCTGGGTGTTCGCGCCCACCCTGGCGGTCGCGCACGACCCACGCTGGGGGCGTACCTACGAAAGCTTCTCTTCCGACCCGGCGGTGGTGCGCGAGTTCGCCACGGCGTACGTCAAGGGCGCGCAGGGCCGCTTCACAGCCGACGGCAACGTGGTGGCCACGGCCAAGCACTACATCGGCGATGGCGCCACCGACAACGGCCGCGACCAGGGCGAAGCTACGGTCGACAAGGCGACCATGATCAACGTGCACGGCCAAGGCTACTTCGGTGCGCTGGGCGAAGGCGTGCAGACCGTGATGGCCTCGTTCAACAGCTGGAACGACCGCGCCGGCGGCGTGGACTACGGCAAGATGCACGGCAGCGAAGCGCTGCTCACCAGCGCGTTGAAGGACAAGATGGGCTTCGATGGCTTCGTGGTGTCCGACTGGAACGGCATCGCGCAGGTGCCCGGGTGCCGCAACGACAGCTGTGCGCAGGCAATCAATGCCGGCATCGACATGGTGATGGTGCCGGACGACTGGAAGGCGTTCATCGCCAACACCATGGCGCAGGTTGAGAGTGGCGAAATCCCGATGGCGCGCATCGACGACGCGGTGACCCGCATCCTGCGGGTCAAGCTGCGTGCCGGCCTGTTCGACCACAAGCCGTCGGACAGCCAGTTCGCCGGCGACAGCGCGGCCGTGCAGCACCGCGAGCTGGCGCGCGAAGCGGTGCGCGAATCGCTGGTGCTGTTGAAGAACCAGGACAAGGTGCTGCCGCTCAAGCGCAACGCCCGGGTGCTGGTGGTCGGTGAAAGCGCGGACAACCTCTCCAACCAGGCCGGTGGCTGGTCGCTGACCTGGCAGGGCACCGAGAACACCAATGCCGACTTCCCCAACGCCGACTCGGTGCTGGGCGCGCTGCGCGCCGAACTGGGCGCGGAGCAGGTCGTATTCAATGCCGACGCGAGAAGCATCGACGCCGCGCAGTTCGACGTGGTGGTGGCGGTGATCGGCGAAACGCCGTACGCCGAAACCAACGGCGACATCCTCGCCTCGGACACGGTCAGCCACAGCCGCGCGCAGCCCAAGGACCTGGCCGTGCTGAAGGCGGC
The DNA here is from genome assembly GCF_963519125.1 of uncultured Stenotrophomonas sp. Taxonomy (GTDB): domain Bacteria; phylum Pseudomonadota; class Gammaproteobacteria; order Xanthomonadales; family Xanthomonadaceae; genus Stenotrophomonas. Next base: position 347,675 of record NZ_CAUQLJ010000001.1, read on the forward strand.
GGCCGCCAGCGGCAAGCCGGTGGTCACCGTGTACTTCTCCGGCCGTCCGATGTACACCAACGACCTGCTCAACCTTTCGCAGGCGTTCGTGGCCGCGTGGTTGCCGGGTTCCGAAGGCAAGGGCATCACCGACGTACTGGTGGCCGGCAAGGACGGCAAGGCAGTGCATGACTTCACCGGCCGGCTGAGCTTCCCGTGGCCGGGCGTGCCGTGCCCGGCGCCGATCGACCGCCCGGACCCGAAGCGGCCGCCCCTGTTCAATTTCGGTTACGGCCTGAGCTATGCGCAGCCGGCACAGGTCGCCCGCCTGCCGGAGGTCAACGCCGACCATTGCGGCGAGGTGACCACCCTGCCGATCTTCAACCGCTTGGACACCGCGCCGTTCTCGCTGCACATCGCTGCCAACGGCGCCACCCAGCCGCTCGGCAACGACCTCAACGCCAGCCTGCGCTGGCCGAAGGAAAAGCCGGTGGTTGAAGTGCGCACCGTGCAGATCAACACCCAGCAGGACGCGCGCGAAGTGAACTGGCTGGCGCCGGCACAGCTGATCGCACGCAGCACCTCGCGGCGGAACCTGAGCGCGCTGGCGCGCAGCAACGGCGCGCTGCAGTTCGACGTGATGGTGCAGCACCAGCCGGCGTCGGCGGTAAAGGTGACCATGCAATGCGGCACCGGCTGCGAGGGCGGCGTAGACATCGCGCCGACGCTGGCCGCGCTGCAACCGGGCCAGAAGCGCACCGTGACCATCCCGCTGGCCTGCTTCGCCAGCAAAGGGGTAGACCTGGGCGCGGTGGAAGCACCGTTCGTGGTCAGCGCCGACAAGCCGTTCGCAGCGGCGTTCACCCAGGTGCGCGTAGCAGCGAAGGCCGGCAAGGCAGAAGGTGTGGTGGACTGCCGGTAGACTGGGTTCCGTAGCGCCGGGCTCTGCCCGGCCGCTCCTGCGCTCCGTGAAGCCGGGCAGAGCCCGGCTCTACGCCCAATTCTTCCAGCGCACCTCTTCCGTCCCGGGCTCGATCAGCAGCATTCGGATACGATTCCCCCGGCACCCCACCGTCCCGCCATACGCGGTTGCACGACCAGAAAGCTGTTCGACTGCCAGGCGTTCCGTGCAGGTGGAGAGTCCATGTCCCGCGTCGACAGTCCCGACGGTAATGAGGATGCCCGTGTTGCCCTTTGCGCTCCCGCAGCGTGCACGGATCCGGATCTGCCCCGGCTCCTTCTGCAGGAGCAGAGTGGCGGCGTCCTGGATCAATCTGTAGGCAGAAAGCTGAAGGTCGATACTCAGACGGCAAGGGTCACCAAGGAGCTGATGGGCTGCCACCCGCTCCGTCGACTTCCAAACTTCATTGATGCCTCCGATCTGCAGAGCAAGGTAGAGGCCCACATGCTCAAGAGACGTGGGATACACCATCGTCACCTGTTCGCGCACCTTGCGGGAGTGCAGGGTGGTGACCTTCAACAGCCCGCCCGCCAATGCCTCGTGTCCATCGACTCTGAGACCCTCTGCGACGCTGCAGAGCGACGCATCGAAGCTCTCTTCAAGCTGCCGGATGTCGAGGGCCCTGGTGCGCAGGTCCTGCTCCGCTGATATGAATGCAGAGCGCGTGTGGGATAGCGCCCTCTCACTGTCCAGCTGACTGGCCTTGGATTGCCGGTAGTGATGGGAGAGACAAGCGCCCACAGCCAGTAATGCACCTCCGACTACCGCAAGATTCTGCTGTACCGAAAACGCGGCTGGATCGAAACTGTCGGCCATTCCCGAGGCAGGCATGGTGAGCCTGACGGCCAGGCTCCATATCGGGACACCGACGGCTGCACCTTGCCACCCGTGCATGCAGGTAAGCGCGATGGCCGGCAGGGCGAGCAGCAACAGCATGCTCGTCTTCTCCGAACCCGATTCGGTAGGTATCCAGACCGCAGCGAATCCAATGATCGCCATCAGGACGAGCGCGATGGACGTCGGTACGAGCAGCTCCCGCCTTGGAGGGGCAGAGGCTTTTCGCTTGACCCAAAGCAGAGCAAGTGGCGCGATCGTGAGCACGCCAATGAAGTCCCCGACCAGAAATCGAACCAGGTCCGTACCCAGGCTCGCAGCGGGTGGTGTTGGCCAGAACAGGTGCGCAAGAAGAAGGTTCAAACCCGTTACGGCAATCGTCGAGGCTCCCGCGACACACATCAGCCAGAGCTCAGTGGTGGCGGCCAGGAACCTGTGACAGGTGCTCATGATCAACATCACCGTCGGCATCAGCAATGCGGAGCCGAGAATGACCCACGTGATCCCATGCTTGTCGACGAGCGGGTACCTCGCGACGCCGAAGTAGAAATACTCGCCAAGGAGGAGGTAGGGCCAGAACCTGGGCGGGCTCAGTAGAAGCGCTGCAACTCGTACACCTGCCGGAAGGTAGAACTGATCCAGTGAGAGCTGGCGCGCAGACCAGTACGCAAATGCGTAGCCAATGGCGAGGCAAAGTCCGAGTGGGTGGATGCGGAAGTTGAATTGCAGCCCATGCTTCCACCATGCCATTTGCATGCTTGTTCTCCATTCAAGTTCGCGACTCGTCACCAGCTCGTTCAAAAGCGAGTCGAGGCGGGACGGTATCGGTGAACTCAGTGCAGTGCAATGGCCGTTTTGAATTATAGGAAAGATACGAGGATGCAGCCGCGAGCGAGGTTGTTCGACATCACGCTCTGTCGGTGACGCGGGTCAGCTTTGTATGGAGAAGTGCATCACGGCCAAGGGCGAAACAGTAACGAATGCATGTGGGATTCGGAAAAGTATCAGCGGCAATCATGGGATTGGCCGATAGGCTGCACGAGGCGCCATTGCCGTCGCTTTCTGGAGGTTGAAGTGAAGTTACGTTTCGCCCGTACTGCGTTGCCTGCGCTGCTGTTGGCAGTGTTGCCGGTGTCAGCAATGGCTCAACTAAGTGACCATCATGGCAATGAGCTGCAGTCGTTTGGGCTCGGGCAGTCATCTCCGCTGGCGGCCAATGTGAGCCAAGACCGCAACTGGTTGGTTTACCAGTTCGAGCGCGAGGGAATCTCGTACTACCAGGTAAATGATCTTGCCGGCCAGGTACATATGATCATCGCTAGGGTGGATGACGTCTTCTGGGCACTTCCGGCAGGTATAACTCCTTTCCGCGCATCTCTTCCCACCAAACGACTCGTGATTCCAGCGGAGGCGCCATCGGCGATTGTCTATCGGAGCCCGGAGTTCATGATCGTGAGATACGTCGTTGACGGTGAGGCTGTTTGGTCGGTGCAGCGCTTAGGGGATCCCACGTAAGGGGGCACGCGCGAATCGGCTTCGAGGTGGAGCCGGGCAGAGCTCGGCTGTACCGACAGTTTGTGTCGGGATTGCCACAAAAATGGGAGTTGTTGCAGAGGATGCTTTTCGCGTGATCGCTAGTGTGTGGGCTACACAGGCGCGGGGAGATCGATGTGACACTGATGCATGTGCTGGGTGGGCTGTCGCTGCTCATCCTGGTCGCGGTGTCGACGATGATCAGGGCGGGGATCGGGTTCGAACGGGGGGATGGGACGGCCGGGCAGGAGGAGGCCCAGGTCGACAACGTGGAAGTGGCAGCGGAGGCTCCGCTGGACCCGGTGGCAGCGCCGGGTTCACTCCACTTTGGCCCACTGCTGGATCGCATGCGTCCCTGAGTCTCATCTGCCAGTGACCGTGGGGTGGGATCGGGGTACTGGTCATTCCGTAGTTCTGTAGGTTTTTCACCGCCAGCGATAGGAACTTCCTCAGTATTTCACGGTGTGAGACACGCGACCCGTCTCGTCGTAGTAGTACCACGCCCCTGATTGTGTCCCATTGGCGTACTGCCCGCGGAACTGTAAGTGGCTTCCCTCGACGGCGAGGAAGGTGCCGTGACTGATGTAGCACCCGACCGAACTCCCACCCTCCCACGGTCGTAGCATCTTGACAGCAGGTGGAGTGCACTCGATAGGTTCTCTGTCGAGTATTTCGAACTGGCTGTCGCGCCCTTGGCGAAGGAACGCCTCGATATCCGTGCCCTCCACATACAAGTTGGAATGCTGGTTCTCCATATTGCTCTGGTCGTAGGTGGACTCCTTCAACAGTCCCCCATCAGAAGTCAACCATCGCCACGTACCGGTCCTCTGTCCGTTCAAGTACTGGCCTCTCAGGTAGACGTGACCGTCCCTGGCTGCGGCGACGCCTCCGACCTGGATGTAGCAGCCGGATGAAACGCCGTTGATTCCCCAATCCATCACAATCTCAATGGATGGAGGCTCACAGGCAACATCCTGGCTCGCGAGTACTTCCATGTCACGGGAGCTGTCGGGGAAGAACGACAGCCCGCAGCCGGTCAAGCTGGCGGAGATTCCCAAAAGCAACATGGCGTTGTGATAACGGGTTTTCATCTACTTCGGCCAATGGTTGGGGGGCTGATAACTTGGCTACGGAAAAGTCACCGATCTGGATGTTACAACCGGGCGAAACTCCATTCATCCCCCAGCCCTTCACTATCTCTATAGGCGGCGGATCGCAGTGCTGCTTCTACTCCGCAGGCCCTTGCCAGCACGACCCCGATTCCCTTGGTGCAAAGACAAAAAAAGGCCCCGCAATGCGGGGCCCTCTCTGTGCCGATACCCGCGCCAATCAGCGCTTCATCGAACCGAAGAACTCGTCGTTGGACTTGGTGTTCTTCATCTTGTC
>NZ_CAUQLJ010000002.1:0-293152 GCF_963519125.1 uncultured Stenotrophomonas sp.
CCCCGGCCGGCATCGAGAAGGGCGCCTTCCTGGCGATGTACTTCGCCGACCGCGCGGTGGTGGTGGTGAACCCGGAAGTGTCCTCGGTGCGCGACTCGGACCGCATCATCGGCCTGCTCGATTCGAAGACCCACAAGGCCGAGTCCGGCCAGAACGTGCCGGCCTTCCTGCTGCTGACCCGTTACAGCCCGGCCCGGGTGGAAACCGGCGAGATGCTCAGCATCACCGACGTGGAAGAAGTGCTTGGGCTGAAGGCGATCGGCGTGATCCCGGAATCGGGCGACGTGCTGAACGCCTCCAACAAGGGCGAGCCGGTGATCCTGGATCCGGAATCGGCCGCTGGCCAGGCCTACGGTGATGCGGTCGCCCGCATCCTCGGCGAAGAGCGCCCGATGCGCTTCACCTCGGTGGAGAAGAAGGGCTTCTTCAGCAAGCTGTTCGGAGGGTAAGCATGGGCCTGTTCGATTTCCTCAAGACCAAGAAGACCACCGCCGAAACGGCCAAGAACCGCCTGCAGATCATCATCGCGCAGGAACGCAGCCACCGTGGCGGCCCGGATTACCTGCCGCTGCTGCAGCGCGAGCTGCTGGAAGTGATCAAGAAGTACGTGAACATCGACGCCGACGCGGTCAAGGTCGACCTGGTCAAGGACGGTGAGCACGACGTGCTGGACATTTCCGTGGCCCTGCCGGAAGGCCCGCAGCAGTAATTCATCCCAGGGCCCCTTCCCTGCCGGGAAGGGGCGCACGACGCCCACGCCATGACCGCCACCGCCGAAGCAGAACCGCAGGTCACCCGCGTGGGCGACATCGATTTCAACGACGCCGTGGCGTTGCTGGGCCGGCATGCGCTGCAGCTGCACCGCGTGGCCGACGGCGCGCCGATTCCGGGCAGTTACTGGGGCGAGCCCGAGGCGGGCATCATCGCCAGCGATGTGTACGTGCGCAACGACACCCCCGTGCACTCGATGCTGCACGAAGCCTGCCACCTGATCGTATTGCCGCCGGAGCGGCGTGCGCTGGTCCACACCGACGCCACCGATTCGGTGCCGGAAGAAGACGCCACCTGTTACCTGCAGATCGTGCTGGCCGGGCAGCTGCCAGGCGTGGGCAGCGCACAGTTGATGGCCGACATGGATGCGTGGGGGTACACGTATCGGTTGGGGTCGACCCAGGCGTGGTTTGAGCAGGACGCTGAAGATGCCAAGGCGTGGCTGGTTGAACGTGGGCTGTTGGACGCCTAGAACGATCAGGCACCGCGCGGGACACGCATGGCGTGTCGCTACGCTTCGGCGAATCACCCCGCTCCGGCCAACGCCCGCAACGTGATGCCCACGATGTACGCCAGGTACGTCCCGGTCGCATAGCCCATGGTCCCCAGCAGCACCCCCACCGGCGCCAGCGACGGATGGAACGCCGCCGCCACCACCGGTGCCGACGCGGGTCCACCAATGTTCGACTGCGACCCGATCGCGAAATAGAAGAACGGCACCTTCAACGCCATCGCCAATGCCAGCAGCAGCGCGATGTGCACCGCGATCCAGATCAGGCCCAGCGCGAACAGCCACGGACGTTCCAGCAGCGCCAGCAGGTCCATCTGCATGCCGATGCAGGCGATCAGGAAATACAGCAGCAGCGAGCCCAGCTTGGAGGCGCCCGCCCCTTCCAGGTTGCGCGCCCGGGTGAAACTCAACGCCAGGCCACAGGTCGTGGAGATCACCACCACCCACACAAACGGCGCGTCCAGGCTGAACTGCGACGCCCAGGCCACGTGCCCCTTGAACCAGGCCGAAACCGGCCCTGCAATCGCATGCGACAGACCCACGGTGCCGAACGCCACCGCAATGATCAGCATCAGGTCGGTCAGGCTGGCCACGCGCTCGTGTTCGGCCTGGAACTTCTCGATACGCAACTTCAGCTCGTCGATGGCCGACGTATCGGCCCCGGTGCGCGCGTCGATCTTCGCCGCGCGCCCGGCCATGAAGATCAGCACCGCCATCCATACATAGCCCACGCCCACGTCGACCACCGCGAACTGGCCGAAGGTGGTCGCGTTGACGTCGAACACTTCGCGCATCGCCAGCATGTTGGCGCCGCCGCCGATCCAGCTGCCGGCCAGCGCCGCCATGCCCGACCAGGTATCGCCGGCCACGGTCTCCGGGTGCACCCACTTCATCAGCATGAAGGCCACCACCGCACCGATCATGATGCTGAGCGAGGCGCCCAGATACATCACGATCAGCTTGGGCCCGAGTCGCAGGATGCCTTTGATGTCCACCGCCAGGGTCAACAGGACCAGTGCGGCGGGCAGCAGGATGTCACGCGCGATGGGGTTGTACAGGCGGGTGTTCTGCCCGTCGATGAGCCCGATCGTGTTGTAGACGCCGGGAATCATGTAGCACAGCAGCAGCGCCGGCACGAAGGTGTAGAAACGCTTCCACAGCCCCTGCTCACGCGAGGCGGTCCAGAACACGGCGCCGAGGGTGGCGGCGATCAAACCGAAGACGACGATGTCGTTCTGGATCAGGGGCATGCGGAGGTCCTTATTCGCCGATGTGCTGCTTCAGCCAGCCGTTCACCGTGTCATGCCACTGCACGCTGTTCTGCGGCTTCAGCACCCAGTGGTTTTCGTCCGGGAAATACAGGAACTTGGACTCGATGCCCTGGCGCTGCGCGGCGGTGAACGCGCCCAGGCCCTGTTCGACCGGAATGCGGAAGTCGAGCTGGCCGTGGATGATCAGGATCGGCTTCTTCCAGTCGGCGACGTGGTTGACCGGGTTGAAGCGCTCGTAGTTCTCCGGCTTGGCGAACGGCGTGCCGCCCTGCTCCCACTCGGTGAACCACAGCTCTTCGGTGGCGTAACCCATCATGCGCTGGTCGAACACGCCGTCATGGTTGACCAGGCACTTCCACGGCTCGTTCCAGTTGCCGGCGATCCAGTTGACCATGAAGCCGCCGTAGCTCGCGCCCAGCGCACAGGCCTTGTCGCCGTTGAGGAACGGGTACTGCTTCTGCGCGGCTGCCCAGCCCTTCTGCAGGTCTTCCAGCGGGCGGTCGCCCCAGTGCTGGCTGATCGCATCGGTGAAGGCCTGGCCATAGCCGGTGGAACCGTGGAAATCGATCATCACCACCGCGTAGCCCTGGCCCGCGTAGGTCTGCGGGTTCCAGCGGTAGCTCCAGCCGTTGCCGAAGCTGCCCTGCGGGCCACCGTGGATCAGGAACGCCACCGGGTAGCTCTTGCCTTCCTGGTAGTTGTACGGCTTGACCACGTAACCGTGCACGGTTTCGTTGTTCCAGCCCTTGAACTGGAACTGCTCGTAGTCGCCGAAGGCCACGTCCGGGAGCATCTGGCCGGCGCTCGGGGTGATCTCGCGCGGGCTGCTGCCGTCGACGCCGGCCACCACGATCTGGTCGCCGCTCTTGAGGCTGTTCTTCGTGTACGCCAGCGTGCCTCCAGCGATCACCGGCGAACCAATGCTGCCGCCCTCGGCCACCACGGTGGCCTTGCCGGAAGCGATGTCGATGTTGAACAGGCGGTGTTCGCCCAGGTCATCGGCCGCGGTGTAGAAGCTCTTGCCATCTTCGGACAGCACCACCTCACCGGCCGAACGGTCCCAGCCCGGCGCGATCTCGCGGGTCTTGCCCGAGGCCAGGTCCATCGCCATCACGCCGAAGCGGTCGGCTTCGAAGCCCGGGCGCTTCATGGCGCGGTAGTACAGGGTGTTGCCGTCTGCACTGAACACCGGGCCGGCGTCCCACGCCGGGTTGGCGGCGGTCAGGTTGACCGGCGCCTGCTTGCCGTCGGCGTCCAGGCGGTACAGGTCGAAGTTGGTCGACCAGGCCTCTTCGCGGCCGGCCACGCGGATGCTGGCCACGACGGACTTGCCGTCCGGCGCCCAGGTGAAATCGTCATTGCCGCCGAACGGCTTGGACGGCGCATCGCCGGCCAGGGTGGCGCTGATCGCAGAGGCGCCCTTCACCGCGGCCGCCTTGCCGGTCGGCAGCGGGGCCACGAACAGGGTGTTGCGGCGGCCGTCGTTCCAGGTGTCCCAATGGCGCACGAACAGGCTGTCGAACACCTCGCCGGAATTCTTGCGCGCCTTGTGCGCGTCGAGCTTCTTGCTGGTGCAGGCCAGGTCCGAACCGCAGTCCTGGAACACGCCGGCGCTGAACGCCACGCGGTCGCCCTGCGGCGCGATCTGGAAGCTGTCCACGTCCACCGCGAAGTCGGTCAGCTGGCGCGGGGCGCCACCGGCCAGCGGCATGGCGTACAGCTGCTGGCTGCCGCCCTTGGCGCTGAGGAAGTACACGGTCTGGCCGTCGGCCGAGAGGGCGGCCGAATTGACGTTCCAGCCGGCCGGGGTCAGCGGCTTCGGCGGCGCCGCATCGCGGGTGCGCAGGTTGCGGATGAACAGGCCGGTGCTGGCCTTGCTGTCGCTGCCCATCACGCGCTTGGCGAACACCACGTTGCCGCCATCGGCGGTCAGCAGCGGGGCCGAAACCCGATCCAGCGCGATCATGTCGCGCACATCCAGGCCACGCGTAGCGGCCAGCGACGGCAGCGCGGTCAGCAGGCACAACGGCAACAGGGCGTAACGAAGCTTCATCGGGTTCTCCGCGGAACGGCAAAACGCCGATGGTAATGGCGCAAATGCCCGGGGTGCAAAGGCCACAGGTAATGGGCAAAACAAACCCCGCCGGAGCGGGGTTTGTGGGGTTCAATCGGGGGTCAGATCAGACCGAATGGGCTTTTTTGCCGGTCCGGTAGATCAGCCAACCCACCAGGAACAGCACGGCCAGGCCGATCCACTGCGCGGCCGGCAGGCTGAACGGCACTGCCAGCACGTCGGCGCGGCCACTGGCCACGATCGGAACCGCAATGGCGATCCCCATCAGCGCCTCGCCGGTGATCAGGCCGGCGGCGAACAGCACGCCCGGCTTGTGCACGCGGTCGCGGCCTTCTTCGTCGTCGGCACGGACCTTGTGGAAGCGCTCGACCAGGTAGGAGATCAGGCCGCCCAGGAAGATCGGCACCATCAGTTCCAGCGGCAGGTAGATACCGATGGCGGCGGCCAGCACCGGCACGCGGAAGCGTGCGTTGCGCGACTTCAACCAGCTGTCGAAGGCGATGATGGCGGCGCCGACCACGGCACCGATGCCGATGAAGGTCCACGGCAGTTCGCCACCGAACAGGCCCTTGGCCACCGAGGCCATCAGGTTGGCCTGCGGTGCAGCCAGCGCGTTCGGGTGCAGCTCGGACTTCACGCCGATGCCGTAGGCGGTAGCCAGCAGGTTCAGCACCGGGGCCATGATCAGTGCGCACGAGAACGCACCGATGCCCAGCATCAACTGCTGCTTCCACGGGGTGGCGCCGACGATGTAGCCGGCCTTGAGGTCCTGCAGGTTGTCACCGCCGACCGCCGCAGCACAGCACACCACCGCGCCGATCATGATCGCAGCCACCGCACCCAGCGGCGCACCGCCGGCACCGACCGGCTTGAGGCCATCGGCGCCCAGCAGCACGACCAGCACGGCCGAGGCGAACAGGATGGTGGAGATGGTGATGCCCGAGACCGGGTTGTTGGACGAACCGATCAGGCCGGCCAGGTAGGCCGAGACCGACACGAACAGGAAGCCGGCGACGATCATGATGAGGGTCATCGGGATCGACACGTGCCACTGGCCGACGATGGCCTGGTACAGGGCCAGCAGCGGCAGCACGAAGACCACCAGGGCCACCAGCATCCACTTCATCGGCAGGTCGCGCTCGGTGTGCGCCAGCACCGGGCCACCGCTCTTGCGGGCGGCGGCAAAGCCGCTCTTGACGCCGTTGAGCAGCGACTTGCGCAGCGAGATCAGGGTCCAGATGCCGCCGATCAGCATCGCGCCGACACCCAGGTAGCGCATCTTCGCGCCCCAGATGGCAAACGCGGCTTCGGTGGACGAAGCGGTGGCGACCGACGCGGCCAGTGCCGGATCGGTGTTCATGAAGAACGCCTGGTAGATCGGGATGGCGATGTGCCAGGTCAGGATCGAGCCGGACACCACCACGATGCCGACGTTGAGGCCGACGATGTAGCCCACGCCCAGCAGTGCCGGCGACAGGTTGGTGCCGATGAAGGCGGTAACCTTGGAGCTGCCGACGTAGGCCGAGGTGGCCCAGGCATCGGGAATCAGGCGCATGCCGCTTTCCGCGGCCAGCTTGACGAAGGCACCGATCACCGCCGACAGGCCGAGGATCTTCAGGCCCGGGCCCGGGTTCTCACCGGCCTTGAGCACTTCGGCCGCAGCCTTGCCTTCCGGGAACGGAAGCGGGTCTTCGACGATCATCGAACGGCGCAGCGGCACCGAGAACAGAACGCCCAGCAGGCCGCCAAGGCCGGCGATGCCCAGCACCCACCAGTACTTGAAGTCCGGCCAGTAGCCCATGATCACCAACGCCGGGATGGTGAAGATCACACCGGCGGCGATTGACGAGCCGGCCGAGGCGCCGGTCTGCACGATGTTGTTCTCGAGGATGGAGCCACCGCCCAGCAGGCGCAGCACGCCCATGGAAATCACCGCGGCGGGAATGGCGGTGGCGATGGTCAGGCCTGCGAACAGACCGAGGTAGGCGTTTGCGGCCGACAGCACCACCGCCAGCACGATGGCCAGGGCCACTGCGCGGAAGGTGAGCTGCTTGGGCGCAGCGTCGTGGTTCATGGAAGCCCCTGCTGGCAAAAAATCCCGATCACGCTAGCGTTCAGGGGGCGGCAAGTCCAGTGCGCATGGTCACCGCCGGACATGGCCCAACGCCCTCCCCGACCCGCTCGGCAACGCCAACCGACCGATCCGGCAAGGCCCGGCAACACCTGCCGCAAAAAGGGGACGGAGGGGATTAAGTCGCATTTGTCATAAGCGCCGTGATCCGGCCCATCCCCTTCTATAATCGCGCCCTTTCCGCTGTCCCCGCCGTCGATGACCGTTGCCGCTCCTGCTTCCGACGATTTCCTGGGCCATCCCAAGGGCGTCTATGTCTGCTTCTTCACCGAAATGTGGGAGCGCTTCTCCTTCTACGGCATGAAGGCGCTGCTGCTGTTGTACCTGACCAAGTACCACCTGTTCGGCGACAAGGCCGGGCTCGACCTGCTCGGCGCGTATGGCGGCCTGGTCTATTGCATCCCCGTGTTCGGTGGCCTGCTCGCCGACCGCTGGCTGGGCATGCGCAAGGCCGTGGTGTTCGGTGGCGTGCTGCTGGTACTGGGACACCTGGGCATGGCCTTCGAAGGCCACGCCGCCACGCGCGTCAACGGCGAAGTGGTGCGCGACACCGCAGCGCTGGGGGTGACCTACCTGTCGCTCGCGCTGATCATCATGGGCGTGGGCTTCCTCAAGCCGAACATCTCCACCATCGTCGGCAAGCTCTACCCTGAAAACGATCCCCGCCGCGATTCGGGCTTTTCGCTGTTCTACGCCGGCATCAACCTGGGCGCCCTGTTCGCTTCGCTGGTATGCGGCTTCCTTGGCGAAGCCTATGGCTGGAAGTATGGCTTCGGCGCCGCCGGCATCGGCATGGTGGTCGGCCTGGTGATGTTCCTGTGGGGCCAGAAGTACCTGCAGGGCCATGCCGAACCTACCGACCCGGTGGCGCTGCGCAAGCCGGTGTTCGGCCTGCGCCGCGAATGGCTGATCTACGTTGCCGCCGTGCTCGGCGTGGTGCCCGTGGCCGCCCTGATGTGGGCCGCGGCCAACGGCGCCTTCGCGCTCGGTGGCGAAATCAGCCTGGCACTGATGCTGATGATCGTCGTGCTCGGCGCGGTGCTGGTCTGGTTCGCCTGGTTCACCGGCACCCGCTGCACGCCGGTGCAGCGCCAGCAGATGATCGCGCTGATGGCCCTGATCTTCATGGCACTGGTGTTCTTCACCCTGTACGAGCAGACCTACGGCTCCTGGGTGACCTTCACCGACCGCATGCTGACCAAGGACCTGGTGCCCGCACTGGTGATCCAGGGCGGCACGCCGCTGCCGTGGTCGATCGCCTCGCTGCTGCTGGCCCCGCTCGGCTTCGTGGTGGCCGCGCGCCTGTCCGAGCGCAACCCCGGCTCGACCGCGCCGCGCAATCTGTTCATCGCCATCGTCGCGTTGATGTTGGTGATGCTGATCCGCGACTGCCTGGTGATTCCGCAGACCGCCGGTTCGCTGACCTACCTGGGCGGCCTGTTCCTGGTGGTGCTGGCACCGTTGTTCGCCACGCTGTGGGCGTGGCTGGACAAGCGCCGCCTGGATCCTTCCAAGCCGGTCAAATCGTCACTGGGCCTGGTGTTCGGTGCGCTTTCCTTCATTCCGTTGGCGTTGGCCGCGCAGCAGGTCGGTGCCACCGGGCAGATGGCCAGTGTGTGGTGGCTCGTGCTGGCGTACCTGGTGCTGGAGATCGGCGAGATGTGCCTGTCGCCGGTGGGTCTGTCAGCGGTCACCCAGCTGGCCGCACCGCGCGTGGTCAGCCTGATGATGGGCACCTGGTTCCTGGCCACCGCGTTCTCCGAAACGTTGGCCGCGTTGTTCGGCAAGCTCGCCGCGATCGAAGTGCCCGAAGGCGAAACCATGAACATCGCCAGCGCCGCCGCCAGCTACGAACACCTGTTCTGGCTGCTGATGTGGATCGGACTGGGGTGCGCCGCCGTGGCACTGGCGGGGTCGCCGGTGTTGAAGCGGATGATGCACGGGGTGAAGTGACACGGGTGACGCACCCCTGCACATAAACAGTTCTTAACACCATCCGACCCAGTCACAGTTCCTGGGCGTTGAAACAAGTTGTAGATACAGCCACACCGCGGCTGACCACCATGGCGCTCCCACGTGCAGACCTGCCCGACGCAGCTGCACGTCTTTCCCGATGCGTCCATGGAGTTTCCAATGTCCCCCGCTGTTCCCACCCGTCGGCCGTTGGCCGTCTTTGTCGCACTTGCCCTGTGCAGTTCCCTTGTCGCCCCCGCCTACGCCGACGAGGACGTCGACTGCGAGACCACGCCCGACCACCTTCAGTGCGACGACAGCGAGGACAGTGAAGGCGAATCGCGCGGCATGAGCGCGTGGTTGCTGGGAGGGCTGGCCCTGGCCGGCGGCGCTGCTGCGGCAGCCGGCGGTGGCGGTGGCGGGGGTAGCGATGGCGGCGGCGGTGGGGGCGGCGGTGGCGGCCTGCCACCCGGGAGCGAAGGCGGCCAGTACGGCGGCAACCAGCACCTGGCGGCACCCGGCAGCGACGTCACCTGGGACCGCAACGTGGAAACCCGCGTGGTCGGCAACGCACGCAACGAAGGCACCCTGCACATCAGCGCCGGCACCCTGGCGGTGCGCAACGACGGCGAGCTGCGCAACACCGGCACCCTGCGCATCGGCCAGGCCGCGCGCCTGCTGCTGGAGAACGACGGCGAGCTGGACAACCATGGACGGCTGGAACTGCAGGGGCAGCTGCACCTGCAGCGCGACGGCAGTCTGGAAAACCACGGTACGCTGATCGCGCAGGGCGCCAGCATCCGCGTCGATGGCGACTCGGATATCGAAAACCTGGGCAGCATGGAGCTGCGCGACACCGTGGTGACCCTGACCGGTGAAAGCGAATTCGACAACGGCGAGCGCCGCCGCAACGCCAGCCTGGTCGTCGACGGCGGCGGCTTCGCGCTGGGCGGCATGGCGGAGTTCGACAACCATGGCACCGTCACCGCGCGTGGCACGCTCAACCAGGGCGCATTGGTGCATGCGGTGACTGCGCGGGTGGGCAACGAGCGTGATCCGATCAAGGCCTTCGACAACCATGGCCAGATCACGCTGGACGGCAACGCCCGCGTGCTGTCCCTGGTCGCCGACAGCCACGCCAGCAGCGGCGTCAACCGCGTCGGTGGACGGATCACCAGCAACGCGCGCAACCAGTCGGCAATGCATGCCGAAGGCAGCCACGCCACCCTGCTCAACCAGGGCACCCTCACCGTCACCGGCGACGGCGCGGTGGCGATGTCCGGCGCGCGCGGCGCCACCCTGATCAACGACGGCGTGATCAACCTGGGCGTGGCCGGCGGCCAGAATGGCCAGAACATGGTCGCGATGCAGTCCGACGGCTCGGCCACGCTCAACAACCGCCGCGGCGGCGTGATCAACATCCATGCCGACCACTCGCACGCCTTCCGCATGGGCCCGAGCGGCGGCGGCCGCCTGATCAACAACGGCCAGGTCAACGTGTTCGGCGCTGGCAGCGGCGTCCACGCCGACCTGCCCACCCAGGACGCCGACCGCCCTGCTCCGGACCTGGGCTGGCAGGCGCCGCGCGGCATCAGCGGCTACACCGTGGGCACCAATGCGGATGGCAGCGCCGGGCAGATGGTGCTGCATGAAGGCGGCGAACTGTCCGACGTCCACGTCGATACCGGCTTCACCCGCGGTACCGATGCCTCACAGATCCGCCTGGACAAGGTGTTCGCGGGCGCCGACGGCGGCGAGCAGAACATCCGCAGCGCCACCGTGGTCTGGCAGGCCCAGGCCGAGCGCGACGCCGCCGGCAACGTCGACGTGGTAATGACCCGCAACGACTACCGCGAACTGGCCGATGCCAGCGGCCACGGCATTGCCGCTGCACTGGAAGCAGGCTACGCCAGCAACGCGCTGTACCACAGCCTGGAAGTGGCCAGCGGCGCCGAGTTCAACCACGCGCTCAAGCAGCTGTCCGGCGCCGGCCTGGCCATGGCCGGCCTGCGCCTGACCGCCAACGGCGATGCGTTCTGGTCGAGCCTGGCCCGCGCCACGCCGGCCAGCGGTTACCGCGTGGTGGCATTCGGCCCGGGTTCGGCCAGCGATTTCGGCGTGCAGGGCGTAGGCACCGGCATGCAGATGGCGATGTCGCTGGGCGGTGGCCGGCAGCTGCAGCTGAGCACCGGCCTGCTCGGCTCGGACTTCTCGACCGACGGCGGCCAGACCCGCTCGCAGTCGCGCTTTGCCGGGATCGGCATGGCCCAGTCGCTGGGTGCGTTCACCCTGCAGCACACGCTCGGCAACGAATGGCACCAGACCGACGGCCAGCGCCAGCTGCACTGGGGCAGCACGCGCATGCGCGCACACAGCCAGCGTGCCCTGTCGCGCGTGCGGCTGGGCAGCACGCTCAGCACCGAGGTGGTGGCTGCGGGGCTGCAGTGGCAGCCGCGGTTCGGCGCGTCGGCCTACCATGCGCGCGAAGGCGCGTTCCATGAAGTGGGTGCCGACGCACTGGGCCTGTCGGTAGGTGCCGGTACCCGCAGCGGCATGCAGCTGGAACTGGGCAGCGCGATGAGCGGCCGGCTGGGCCACCGCTGGACACTGCGTGGCGACGCAGCCCTGTACGGGTCCACGGCGCATCGCGCCAGCGCGCGCAGCGCCACGCTGCACGGCGCAGGCGACCATGCCTTCGCGGTACCCGGCCTGGCCCCCTCCGGCATCGACTACCGGGTGATGCTGGGCGCGGACTACCGCTACCGCCGCGCCAACCTGGGCGGCGCGGTCATGGCCGAGCGCCTGCTCGGGGTCCCCGATGTGCAGGCGCAGATGCAGCTGCAGATGGCGTTCTGATCGCTATCGCATGACCTGTAAAGCGCCCGCGCAGCCGGTCACGGTTGCGCGGGCGTTGCCGTTGTGGCGGTTTCCCCGCCCAGGCTGCGCGACAGGAACGCGAGCAGTTTCGTGTAGTACTCGCGCTGGTGCGCCGGCATGTAGAAGCCGTGCCCCTCGGTCTTGTAATACAGGCTTTCCACCGGCGTGCCCGCACGCCGAAGCGCGGCTTCCATCTTCTTTGTGTGCTGGATCGGCGCGCGCTTGTCTTCGCCACCGGCCGCCAGGAACACGGGAACCCGTACCTGTGCCGCCAGATTCACCGGCGACTGGGCTCCCAGCCCTTCCACCGGCCCCAACCACTCGCGCAGGTAATTCACGCCCGACCGATCGTCCTGGATGTCGCCGCGCTCGTACATCATCGGCAGGTCGTAGATGCCCACGTAACCGGCTGCGCACTGGTACAGCCCCGGTTCGCGCACCGTGCCCATCATCGCCGCGTACGCGCCGTAGCTGGCGCCGTAGATACAGATGCGCTTTTCGTCGGCAATGCCTTCGGCGATGGCCCAGCGCGTTGCGTCGGTCACATCGTCCTGCATCCGCAGCCCCCATTGCCGGGCGCCCGCTGCGGTATGTGCGCGCCCGTAGTTGGACGATCCCCTGAAATTGACCTGCAGCACCGCATAACCCGCTGCCGCCAGCAGTTGGGTTTCGTGCTCGTAGCCACCGTCATCGAACACGCCGATCGGTCCACCGTGCGGCATCACCACCAGCGGCAACCTGCTGGCCTGGCGGCCGTTGGGCACCGTCAGGAAGCCGTGCAGCTTCAGGCCGTCGCGTGCGGTCAAGGCAATGGGGCGCACCTGCGCGCTCCGCGACGGGTCTATCCAGCTGTTGCGGCTGGCGAGCAGCGACGCCTTCTTGTCCACCGTGTCATAGCGGTAGAAGTCGCCCGGGTTGCTGCCCGACCAGGTCTGGACCAGCACGGTGCGCCCGTCGCGGGTGCTGGAGGTAACGTAGACCGGGCTGCGCAGGGCGGCCTTCAGGCTGCGGTACAGGCGCGCGGTGCTTGTGGTGTCGTCGAAGAAGCGCGCGCGCGGCTCGTCGCCGAAGTACAGCGCGCCCACCGGCACGCGGGTGCCGGGCTGGTAGATCACCCGGCCCGGGTCCACGGTTTCATCGCGCAGCAGCATGCGCCGTTCGTTGGTCTGTGGATTCCAGCTCAGGATCGCATCCGGCCCTTCAGGCTGCTCCACCCACAGGTAGGCGAGGCTGCCGTCGGCGGAAAACCCCAGCGGAATTTCAAGCCGGTTGCTGAGCGATTCGTCGTTGATCAGCACCCAGTCGTCGCCCTTCTGCGCGCGGTAGTACAGTTTGCGCACGTTGTCGGAGCTGGCGCCGTGCGCGAAACGCACTTCACCGGTGTTGTCGGTAGTGAAGTTGGCGCGCTGCACCGGCGAGCGCGCGACGATCAGTCGGCGTCCGGTCACCGCATCCATGCGCTCGATCCGGGTGTAGGGGTTCTCGGCGAACGGCCACACTGCGATCAGCACATTGCGGTCGTCCGTTGCGAGCTCGTCGGTGAGAAACGCCGAGATCTGGCTTTCGTTGAACCCGCCGACCCGATAGCCCACCAGCAGATCGCCGCCCCTGCCGTCGGCATTGATGCCGTACAGCTCGCCGGTCGGCTGCGGACGGTCGAGCCGGCCCAGCTTCTGCGCCAGGCCGATCACCACGCGCTGGTCGCTCACCCAGTCGAAGGTGTCGGCATGGTTCTTCGGCGGTGGCCGGAACGAGCCGACCAGGCTCATGTCCGCGCTGCGCAGGATCGCCACGGCGGTAGCATCTTCCAGCGGCACGGTGGCGGCCACATAGGTGCCGTCCGGCGAAATCTTGAGCGTGGTGAACGCGTCCTCGCGCAGGA
The DNA here is from genome assembly GCF_963519125.1 of uncultured Stenotrophomonas sp. Classification (GTDB taxonomy): domain Bacteria; phylum Pseudomonadota; class Gammaproteobacteria; order Xanthomonadales; family Xanthomonadaceae; genus Stenotrophomonas. Next base: position 13,471 of record NZ_CAUQLJ010000002.1, read on the forward strand.
ACCGGTCCAGATCCACTGCGCCGGCGCTGGCCGACAGCACTGCCGCAGCGACGCCCAGCAGCGTCGCCATCGTTGTCTTGCGCATCCCTTCCCCCCTTGGTCCGGCCCCCGGCCGGGTCATGCTCGAAAAGCGGCACCCGAAGGTGCCGCCCTGCCTACTGCCATGCCGCCCCGGTCAGGGCGACGCCGCCGCTGCGGCGGCGGTGCTGCCCCCCAGGCTGCGCGACAGGAATGCCAGCAGCTTGCCGTAGTACTCGCGGCGGTGCGGGTCGGTGTAGAAGCCGTGCCCTTCGGTGCTGTAGTAGAGCGACTCCACCGGCACGCCCGCCTTCTGCAGTGCCGCTTCCATGCGCCTGGTGTGCTGGATGGGGGCACGCTCGTCTTCGCCACCGGCGGCGAGGAACACCGGCACCTTGATGCGGTCTGCGATGTTCACCGGGGAGACCTCGACCAGGTCCTTCGGGTTGCCCAGCCATTCCTTCAGGTAGTTGCTGCCCGAAGCCCTGCGCTGGACATCTCCGCTGGTATGCATCATCGGCAGGTCGTATACGCCCACGTAACCGGCGGCGCAGCGGTACATCCCGGGTTCGCGTGCCGCTCCCATCATCGCTGCGTACGCGCCGTAGCTGGCGCCGTAGATGCAGACCTTGCCGGCATCGGCGTGACCCTGCGCGATGGCCCAGCGGGTGGCGTCGGTGACGTCGTCCTGCATCGCCGCGCCCCACTGCTTCGCGCCCCCCTGCTCATAGGCGCGGCCATAGTTGCCGGATCCACGGAAGTTGACCTGCAACACCGTGTACCCGGCGCCGGCCAGCATCTGCGCTTCGCTGTTGTAATTGCCATCGTCGAACACCCCGAACGGGCCACCGTGCGGCATCACCACCATCGGCGGCTTGGCACCCGCCGCGGAGGCCGGCAGGGTCAGATAGCCATGCAGCTGCATGCCGTCGCGCGCCTTGAAGGCGAACGGCTGGACCTTGGCACTCTTTTCCGGGTCGATCCAGTCGCTGCGACTGATCAGGTGCTCGGCCTTCTTCTCCACGGTGTCGAAGATGTAGAAGTCGCCCGGATTGCGCCCCGACCATGCCTCGACCAGCACGTGGCGACCGTCGCGGGTGCTGGAACTGATGAACACCGCATCGCCACCAAACGCGGCTTCCATGCTGCGGTACAGACGGGCATCGGCCGACGTTTCGTCGAAGAAGCGGGTACGCGGGGTATCGCCGAAGTACAGCGCGCCGACCGGCACGCGGGTGCCGGGCCGGTAGATCAGGCGGTCCGGGTCAACCACCGGGTCGCGAAGCAACGGCGTGCGGGTGCCGGTGGCCGGGTCCCAGCTGACGATGGCGTCGGGACCGTCGGCCTGCTGCACGCGCAGGTAGGCCGTCTTCGCATCTTCGGAGAAGCCCATTGCGGTTTCAATCCGCCCCGTGTCGGCCTCATCGTTGACCAGTTTCCAGCTGTCACCGATGGCATCGCGGTAGTACAGCTTGTTGACGTTGTCGGCGCCGGCCCCGTGCGCGAACCGGATCTGGCCGTTCGGGTCGCTGGTGAAATCCGCACGCCGCACCGGCGAGCGCGCAACGGTCTGGCGACGACCGGTGGCGACATCCAGCCGGTCCACGCGGGTGTAGGGGTCATCGGAGAACGGCCATACGGCCACCAGGACGTTGCGCTCGTCCTGCGGCATCGAGTCGATCAGGAACGCGGCCACCGCCTCGACCTTCTTGGGCTGGATCCGGGTGCCGGGGCCATTGCCTTCCACGCGGTAGCCGACCAGCAGTTCGCCGCCGCCCCCATTGGCGTTCATGGCGTAAAGCTCGCCGGTCAGGCGCGGCGTGTCCAGGCTGCCCGACTTCTCTGCCAGGCCGACCAGCACGCGCTTGTCGCTGACCCAGTAGAAGTCGGTGGCGTGGTTGTTGGCCGGGGGCACGAACGAGCCGGTGACCTTTCCGGTGGCGCGGCTCAGGATCGCCAGCGCGGTGCGGTCCTCCATCGGCACGGTGGCGGCGTAGTAGTCGCCCCCCGGCGACAGCTGGATGTCAGTGAACGTATCCCGCTTGAGATAGTGCTCCAGGTCCAGCCCGGCCGCGGCCACCTGGGTGACCGGTCCGCACAGCAGGGCCATGGCGGCCAGGGCCACCCACTTCGAGTACTTCATCCTTCCCCTCCCTCCGGACACCCTGTCCGTGAAGGGGGAGTGTAGACAAAAGAAAATGGCACCGCGAACGGTGCCATTTAGACGTGCATTGACGGAGAGAGAGAGAGATCAATGCACGCCGCGGAACGCCAGGCTCAGGGCCAGGATTGAGAGGATCACGGCGATGGTGCCGTCCAGGATCCGCCAGGTTTTCGGCTTGGTGAACAACGGCGCCAGCATGCGCGCGCCCAGGCCCTGTGCGGTCAGCCACAGGCAGCTGGCGGTGACCACGCCGGCGGCGAAGGCCATGCGCGCGTTGCCGAAGTTGTCGGCGATCGAGCCGATCACCATCATGTCCAGCCAGAAGTGCGGGTTGATCAGCGAGAAGCCGACCGCGGCCATCAGCACCGCGCGGCGGCTGCCGTCGTCACTGTCAGCCTCGCCCATGCCACCGCCACCGGCGATCGCACGGCGTGCCGACTTCATTGCGTACCAGGCCAGGAACGCGACGCCGGTCCACAGCACGGCGGTGGTCAGCCACGGCAGTGCCGACGTGAGCGTGCGCAGGCCGGCCACGCTGGCGAAGATGAAGATCGCATCGATGGCCGCACAGGTGGCAACCACCGGCACGATGTGCTTGCGCAGGATGCCCTGGCGCAGGATGAAGGCGCTCTGGGCCCCGACCACGGCGAACAGGCCGATGCCGGTAGCTGCACCAGAGAACCAGGCACCGAGGCCGGTGCTGGCGGAGATGACCGAGAACATGGGATTCACTGCCTTTACTTGCTTGGGGGGACGGTGCCTCGCGAAGGCGGACAGCACCGGAACGGGCGCCATTGTCGCGCCGCAACATGGAAAAGACGAGCTAAACTTCCTAAACCAACATTAGCGGAACTTAATTCGATGCGTATCGACCATGCCCAGCTGCGCGCCCTGGCCGCGGTGATCCGCGAAGGCAGCTTCGACCGCGCCGCACAGTCGTTGAATGTCACGCCCTCGGCCATCTCGCAGCGGGTCAAGGCGCTGGAGGACCGGGTCGGCCGCCTGCTGGTCATGCGCGGCACTCCGGCCACCGCCACCGCCGAGGGCCAGGTGCTGGTGCAGCTGGCCGAGCAGACCGCCCTGCTCGAACACGATGCCCTGCACCGTATGGGCCTGGCCGACGAGGACCTGCCCCAGGCAAGCATCCCGGTGGCGGTGAACCACGACAGCCTGGAGACCTGGTTCCCGCAGGCCGCCTCGCAGTTCGCGCAAAGCACCGGCACCACGCTGGACCTGCGCGTGGAAGACCAGGACCACACCGTCGAACTACTGCGCCAGGGCACCGTGCTGGGCGCGGTGACCACCCTGGATGAGCCGGTGCAGGGCTGCCAGATCCACGCGCTGGGCAGCATCCGCTACGCAGCGACCTGTACCCCCGAGTTCCGCGAGCGCCATTTCGCCAAGGGCGTAACCGCGCAGGCGCTGGCGCAGGCCCCGGTGCTGGTATTCAACCGCAAGGACGAAATGCAGTCGCGCTTCGCCCGGCGCATGGCCGGCGACGACCTGCCCAGCACCGCGCCGACCTGGTGGATTCCGTCCACCCGCGCCTTCGTGCAGGCCAACCTGGGCGGCATGGGCTGGACCATGAACCCCCTGCCGCTGGTGAAGCGCCATCTGGACGCCGGGCGCCTGGTCTACGTGCGCCAGCGCGCGTGGGAAGACGTGCCGCTGTACTGGCAGCACTGGAAGGGCGACGTGCAGACCATGGCGCTGCTGACCAGGGCGGTGCTGGCGGCGTCGGCGACGCTGGTGCGGCGCAAGCGGTGACGATGCCGTGACACGGCGTCGTGCAGGCTGACGCCATTCCCGGCGGGGGCGTGGCGATGGAATCGGATCCGGTCTATCTGCATATCCGGGTGGTGCTCAGCATCATCCTCGGGCTGTCCATCACCACGCTGGTCAAAGGTCTGGCCTCGGTCATCGAGCATCCGGCCCGACGCGGCGGCTGGTCGGGCATCCACCTGTGCTGGGTGCTGTGGACGCTGGTGTCGGTGGTGACCTTCTGGTGGTGGGAGTTCCGCCTCGCCAGCGTGCGCGAATGGACCTTCGGCCTGTACCTGTTCGTGATCGGCTACGCCGCCAGCTGGTACATGTTGTGCGTGCTGCTGTTCCCCGACGACCTGCGCGAGTACGGCAGCTACGAGCAGTACCTGCTGCAACGGCGCGCCGGCTTTTTCGGCATGCTGGCGCTGGTGACCCTGCTCGACCTGGGCGACACCGCGATCAAGGGCCACAGCCGCTGGCAGATGCTGGGCGAGGCCTATCCGCTGCACACCGGAATCATGCTGGTGATCGCAGGACTCGGCATTGCGAGCCGATCACGACATTGGCACCTGGGACTCGCGGCATTCGCCCTGCTCTACCAGAGCGGGTACTTCCTGGCTGAATACTTCACGATGGGAACCGACTGACCGGGCTTGGCACAGCGACCGGATGCTGCGTTGCACCAAATTCGTACCGGAAAGGGCTAAAATCGACGTCTGGATGCGCTCAAGTGCTTGTTTCTTCACGCTTCGTCCGCGCGGCGTCGTCATCCTGCCCCCATCTCCCCACTGAAGAGAATTCCCATGACGAAATCGTCTGGAACGCCTTCGAACGGCGCATCGCCGCGTTCCGAAGGGCGCCCGGCCAAGCATGCCGGTCGCAGGAAATTCGCGAAGCTCGTCCTCGCCCTGTTCGCCCTGCTGCTGATCGCCGCCGCCGTCTTCCTGTACTGGCCGCTGACCCAGCGCTCGGTCCCGGCCGCCGGCAACGACAAGCCGGTCGACGTCGTGCTGGTTGGCGGCGGCATCATGAGCATCACCCTGGCCACCTTCCTGCAGGAACTGCAGCCGGACTGGAACATCCAGGTGTTCGAGCGCCTCGACGGCGTCGCCCTGGAAAGTTCTGACGGCTGGAACAATGCCGGTACCGGCCACTCGGCGTTCGCCGAACTGAACTACACCCCGGAACTGCCCGATGGCAGCATCGAGACCAAGCGCGCGGTCGGCATTGCCGAACAGTTCGAGATCTCGCGCCAGTTCTGGTCGCACCAGGTCAAGGAAGGCCGCCTCAGCCAGCCGTCGGACTTCATCAACCCCACCCCGCACATGAGCTTCGTGTGGGGCGATGAGAACATCGCCTACCTGCACAAGCGCCAGCAGGCGTTGGTCAAGAACCCGCTGTTCTACGGCATGCAGTACTCCGAAGACCCCGCCCAGATCAAGGCGTGGGCCCCGTTGATGATGGAAGGCCGCGACCCCAACCAGAAGATCGCCGCCACCTGGATGCCGCTCGGTACCGACGTCAACTTCGGCGTCATCACCCGCCAGCTCACCGCCGGCCTGCAGCGCAACCCCAACTTCAGCCTGCACCTCGAGCATGAAGTGCGTGCGCTGCGCCAGAACGACGACAAGACCTGGAACGTCACCGTCAAGGATCTCAACGCCGGTACCGAGTCCACCCTCAAGTCGCGCTTCGTCTTCATCGGCGCCGGTGGTGCCGCGCTCAAGCTGCTGCAGCTCTCGGGCATTCCGGAATCGAAGAACTACGCCGGCTTCCCGGTCGGTGGCCAGTTCCTCGCCTTCCAGTCGCCGGAGATCGCCGGGCGCCACAGCGTCAAGGCCTACGGCATGGCCGAAACCGGCTCCCCGCCGATGTCCGTCCCACACCTGGACGCGCGCAAGCTCGACGGCAAGCCGGTGGTCCTGTTCGGCCCGTTCGCCCTCTACAGCACCAAGTTCCTGAAGCACGGCTCCTGGTTCGACCTGTACTCCTCGGTCAACCACAACAACGTCGCCGGCATGCTTGACGTCGGCATGGAGAACCTGGACCTGGTCAAGTACCTGATGGGCCAGGCCCGCCTCAACGACGACGACCGCCAGGCCGAACTGGTCAAGTACTTCCCCAACGCCAAGCGCGAAGACTGGAAGCTGGTGACCGCCGGCCAGCGCGTGCAGATCATCAAGCGCGACCCGGAGAAGGGTTCGGTCCTGCAGTTCGGCACCGAGATCGTCACCGACCAGGACCACACCCTGGCCGCCCTGCTCGGCGCGTCGCCGGGCGCGTCGACCTCGCCGCCGATCATGCTCGACCTGCTCAAGAAGGCCTTCCCCGAGCAGATGGCCGCCGGCTGGGAAGCCCGACTGCGCGAGATCGTGCCGTCCTATGGGCGCAAGCTCAATGACAGCGCCGCGCTGACCAACGAAGTGCGCCGCCAGACCAGCGAGGCGCTGAAGCTGCCCTACCTGGACGTGCCGGTGGAAACCAGCCCAGCGGTGATGCTGACCCCGCCCCCGGCCGCGCCGGTGAAGGAAAAGCGCAACGCCAACGAAGAGATGCAGGCGTTGTAAGCCAGCAGATGTGCGATAGCAGCGGGGCAGAGCCCCGCTCTACGAAGAAAAACCGGCCACTGGCCGGTTTTTTTTGCCTGCCCGGCTGCCCGGGGGACGTATGCCAACGTTAAATTATTGTAATTCGAATGAGAACGATTTACATTTGCGTCCCGTTGTGCACCGCCTCCCGCCGCTGAGACCCCCACATGTCCTTCCGTTCGCCCCTGTCCCGCCCCGTCCGCCGCGCTCCGCTCGGCCTGGCCGTCCTCGCCGTCCTCTCGCTTGCCTCGCCGTTGGCCCTGGCCGAGACCGCTGACGCCGCCAGCGATGCCAAGACCCTGGACAAGGTGAACGTGGTCAGCACCCAGCGTGCGCCATCCAGCACGACCCGCCTGCCGATCAGCCTGCAGGAAACCCCGCAGTCCTCCACCGTGCTCGGCCTGCAGCGCATCCAGGACGAAGCGCTGTTCAGCATCAATGACGTGCTGCGCAACGTCACCGGCGTCAGCGTGTCGTTCTACGACACCCAGCGCCCGCTGTACTACGCACGTGGCTTTGCGATCACCGACTTCCAGGTCGACGGCATTCCCACCTACAGCGGCTCGACCAACCAGGAATACGACACCGCCTTCTACGACCGCATCGAGGTCATCCGCGGCGCCAACGGCCTGCTCAGCGGTGCCGGCATTCCCTCGGCCACGGTCAACCTGCTGCGCAAGCGCCCGGGCAAGGAGTTCGACGCGTCGTTCGCGGTCAGCGCCGGCAGCTGGGACTTCCGCCGCATGGAAGCCGACGTCAACGCACCGCTCACCAGCGACGGTCGCTTCCGCAGCCGAGTGGTCGCCGCCTACACCGACCGTGGGCTGTATTACGACCGCTATGACGAAAACAAGATGGCCGGCATGGCCGTCCTCGAAGGCGACCTGACCGACAGCACCACCGTCACCGTCGGCTACCAGACCCAGGACAACAACCCGTACGGCTCCACCTGGGGCACCGTGCCGTTCTTCGACAGCGAGGGCAACTTCGCCCACCTCCCGCGCGAAACCAACCTGTCGCCGAAGTGGAGCTACTGGAAGCGCGAAACCAGCACCGCCTTCGCCAACCTCGAGCAGCGTTTCGGCGAGAACTGGCTGCTGAAGATCAATACCGCCTACACCCGCGGCAACGTGCAGAACGTGCGCCTGTATGGCACCGGCAACCCGAACCCGGCCACCGGCGCCGGCATCTTCCTGCGCGCCGCCGCCGGCGACTCCGAAGATACCCGCCGCAACGTCGACGCCTACCTCAGCGGTACCTTCCCGCTGTTCGGCCGCGAGCACGACCTCACCGTCGGCGCGCAGTGGTCCGACCTCGAAGGCACCACCAACACCATCGCGCTGCGTTACCCGACCGACTGGGCACGCTGCGGCACCGAACGCTGCTACTACATCCCGAACGTGTACACCTGGAACGGCGACATTTCCGAAGTCACCTACAGCCGTACCGGCGCGCGTCGCGTTGCCCACACCACCCAGAGCGGCTTCTACCTGGCCACCCGCCTGCGCCTGGCCGACCCGCTGTCGCTGATCGCCGGTGCGCGCCTGAGCCGGTGGGAGACCCTGACCCGCGCCTACAACGCCGCCGGTGCGTATACCGCCACCAGTGGTGCGTACAAGGTCAGCGATGAGGTCACCCCGTACGTGGGCCTGGTGTACGACATCAACCCGAACGTTTCGGTCTACGGCAGCTACACCGAGATCTTCAACCCGCAGAACTACAAGGACCGCAACGAGAACCTGCTGGCCCCGGTGCAGGGTTCCAACCTCGAAGCCGGCCTGAAGACCCAGTGGTTCGACGGCCGCCTGACCGCCAATGCGGCGGTGTTCGAAGCCAAGCAGGACAACTACGCGGTGCGCGACATGAGCGTGCCCGACGGCAGCCTCAGCGACGGCAGCTCGGCCTACATCGGTGTGAACGGCACCAAGGCGCGCGGCTGGGAAATGGACATCAACGGCGAAGTGATGCCGGGCTGGACGGTCAATGCCGGCTTCACCCACGTCAAGGTGACCCGCGCCGCCACCGACATGCTGTACGCGAACCCGCCGGAAGACCTGCTGCAGCTCAACACCAGCGTGCGCCTGCCCGGCGTGCTGGACCGGCTGACCGTGGGCGGTGGTTTCTCCTGGCAGAGCGAAGTCGAGGGTTACAACATCCCCTACCCGCTGGGCGGCACGCGCACGGTGAAGCAGCCGGCGTACATGCTGGTGAACCTGCACGCCAACTACGCGATCAACGACAGCTGGACCGCGTCGCTCAACGTGCGCAACGCGCTGGACAAGACCTACTGGGCGAACCTGGATTACAACAACTACGGCGAGCCGCGCTTCATTTCGGCCAGCCTGCGCTGGAAATTCTGATCCCATGTGGCATGGCAGCCAGGCAGGGCCTGGTTCTACCCCCCACTCAAAATGAACAGGGCCGCCTTTGGGCGGCCCTTTCATTTTTGCTGCGCTGCGGGTTGCAGGCCCCTCCATAATTATGGCGTAATTACCAAAACGCCATCCGGATGCCTGTCGATGAACACCAGTTGGGACACCTTGGAGCGCGGCCGCCTGGCCCGGCTTGAACGCGCCGCCCCATGGGTGCGCGGCCATGAGGTCGCCGCCGGCGATGTCGTCGACGTGCTGCACGCGTTGCTCGAACCCGGCGACAAGGTCTGCCTGGAAGGCAACAACCAGAAGCAGGCCGACTTCCTTGCCCAGTGCCTGGCCGACCTCGACCCGGCCCGCGTGCACGACCTGCACATGGTGCAGTCGGTGCTGTCGCTGCCCTCGCACCTGGATGTGTTCGAGCGCGGCATCGCCTCGAAGCTCGACTTCTCCTTCTCCGGCCCGCAGTCGGTGCGGCTGGCCAACCTGGTCGCCGAAGGGCGCATCCAGATCGGCGCCATCCATACCTACCTGGAACTGTTCGGCCGCTACTTCATCGACCTTACCCCGCGCGTGGCGCTGGTCGCGGCCCAGGCCGCCGACCGCCATGGCAACCTCTACACCGGTCCGAACACCGAAGACACCCCGGTGATCGTCGAAGCGACCGCGTTCGGCGGCGGCATCGTCATCGCCCAGGTCAACGAGATCGTCGACACCCTGCCCCGCGTCGACATCCCGGCCGATTGGGTCAACGTCGTGGTGCAGGCGCCGCGCCCGAACCATATCGAGCCGTTGTTCACCCGCGACCCCGCGCAGATCTCCGAGATCCAGGTGCTGATGGCGATGATGGCCATCAAGGGCATCTATGCCGAATACGGGGTCAACCGGCTCAATCACGGCATCGGCTTCGACACCGCCGCGATCGAACTGCTGCTGCCGACCTATGCCGAATCGCTCGGGCTGAAAGGAAAGATCTGCCAGCACTGGGCGCTCAACCCGCACCCGGCACTGATCCCCGCGATCGAATCGGGCTTCGTCAAGTCGGTGCATTCGTTCGGCTCCGAACTGGGCATGGAGAAGTACATCGCGGCACGCGGCGATGTGTTCTTTACCGGTGCCGACGGCTCGATGCGCTCCAACCGTGCGTTCTCCCAGACCGCCGGCCTGTATGCCTGCGACATGTTCATCGGCTCCACCCTGCAGATCGACCTGCAGGGCAACAGCTCCACCGCCACCCGTGACCGCATCGCCGGTTTCGGTGGGGCGCCCAACATGGGTTCTGACGCACGCGGCCGCCGGCACGCCAGTGACGCCTGGCTCAAAGCTGGCCAGCAGGCCGCGCGGCCCGGCGAAATGCCACGCGGACGCAAGCTGGTGGTGCAGATGGTGGAAACCTTCCGCGAGCACATGGCCCCGGCCTTCGTCGACCGCCTGGACGCCTGGGACCTGGCCGAACGCGCCGCCATGCCGTTGCCGCCGGTGATGATCTACGGCGACGACGTCAGTCACGTGCTGACCGAAGAAGGCATCGCCAACCTGCTGCTGTGCCGCACCCCCGAAGAGCGCGAGCAGGCGATCCGTGGCGTGGCCGGTTACACCGCCGTCGGCCAGGGCCGCGACCGCGCCATCGTGGAGAACCTGCGCGACCGCGGCGTGATCCAGCGCCCGGACGATCTCGGCATCCATGTGCGTGACGCCAGCCGTGACCTGCTGGCGGCGCGTTCGGTCAAAGACCTGGTGCGCTGGTCCGGCGGTCTGTACGACCCGCCCAAGCGCTTCCGCAACTGGTAAGGGAACCTGCCATGGAAACCCTCGAATATCGCTTCAACGGCACCCGTGCCGCGCGTTTTGCGGACCCCGCCGTACTGGTGGGCGTCCTGGGCTCGGGCAACCTGGAAATCCTGCTGGAACCGGCTGCACTGGACGGTGCGATGACGGTACGCATCGTCACCGCCGCGCGCGGCTTTGGCAGCATCTGGGAAGCGGTGATCGCCGATTTCGCACGTCGCCATCCGCTGCGCGATGTGCAGGTGTCGATCAACGATGCCGGCGCGACGCCGGCCGTGGTCAGCCTGCGCCTCGACCAGGCGGTGGAAACGCTGCTCGCCGGAGACCGCGCATGAGCCTCGCCCACCGCCACAGCTACTACGAAGCCGACGCGCGCGAGCGCATTGCCGGCGTGCTCGACACGGGCAGCTTCCGCGAACTGCTCGGTCCCGCACAGCGCGCGATCAGCCCGCACCTGGCGCAGCTGGACCAGCCGGCCGCCTTCGATGATGGCATCGTCGTGGGAGAAGGCCGGTTGCGCGGCAAGCGCGTGCTGGTTGCCGCACAGCAGGGCCAGTTCATGGGCGGCGGCGTGGGCGAAGTCCATGGCGCCAAACTCACCGGCCTGCTGCAGCGCGCCGCGCAGACCCGTCCCGACGGCGTGCTGCTGCTGCTCGACACCGGTGGCGTGCGCCTGCATGAAGCCAACGCAGGGCTGATCGCCATTTCAGAAATCATGCGTGCCACCCTGGCCGTGCGCGCCGCCGGGGTGCCGGTCATTGCACTGATCGGCAGCGGCAACGGGGCCTTCGGTGGCATGGGCATCGTGGCGCGCTGCTGCACCACGGTGATCATGTCCGAGGAGGGACGCCTGTCGCTGTCCGGGCCGGAAGTGATCGAGACCGTGCGCGGCGTGGAAGAATTCGATGCGCGCGACCGCGCATTGGTCTGGCGGGTCACCGGCGGCAAGCACCGCTATCTGATCGACCAGGCCCAGGTGCTGGTACCGGATGCGATCGATGCCTTTGCCGACGCGGCATTCGCGGCGCTGCGCCCGGATACCGACAGCGTGGACACCGACGCGGCACTCGTGGCATTGCAGGCGCGCCATGCCGCGCTGAAGGCGCGCGCGCAGGCGTGGAGTGATTGCCGCGACGGCCTGGAGATCTGGGCACGGCTCGGCATTGGCGATCCGCAGCAGCTTCCCTTGCTGGACACCGACGCCTTCCTCGCCGCCACCGCGCACCGGAGCCTGCCATGAGTGCCGCGCTGCAATCCCTGTTCGATGCGCTGTTCCCGCGCGGTCATGCCATCACCGTCCACGACTCGGTACTGACCGGCACCGCCAGCACCGCCGACGGCGAGGTGACCGTGATCGGCACCACCGACAAGATTGAAGTCGGCGTGGACCATGCGCTGGTGCTGGCCGACACCGTGCTGGCGAGTACCGCCGCGCATCCGCAGCGCCCGATCGTGATGCTGGTCGACACTGCCGGCCAGCGCCTGGCGCGCCGTGACGAACTGCTGGGCATCAATGGCTACTTCGCCCACCTGGCACAGACCCTGGACCTGGCCCGGCGCCGCGGCGCGCGGCTGGTGACGCTGGTATACGGTGAATCGGTCAGCGGCGGCTTCCTGTCGTTCGGGCTGATGGCCGACCATATCCACGCCCTGCCCGATGCGCAGGTGCGGGTGATGGACCTGCGCGCGATGGCGCGGGTGACCAAGCAGCCGCTGGAAAAGCTGCAGGCGCTGAGCCAGAGCTCGCCGGTGTTCGCACCCGGCGTGGAGAACTACGTCGCCATGGGCGCGGTGGAGTCGCTGTGGCAGGGCGACCTTGCACAGGACCTGCTGGATGCGTTGCGCCGTCCTTCCGAGGGCGATGTGCGCGCACGTAGTGGTGCCGAGCGTGGTGGTCGTACGCTCGCGGCGCGCGTTGCTGCACAGGTGGCCGCCGGCGATGCCTGACCGGCCCGCCCGCCACACGCTGGTCTGGCTGTCGGCACACGCCGATTGGCGGGCCGACGTGCCCGCGCACGACGCGCGGCTGGCGGCGTGGTTTGCGGGCGGCTTTCCTGCGGTGGTGGCGCGCCGCGCCGCCGATGATCCCGATCCCCGCGTGCGTCTCGGCGTTCCCCTCCCCCCCGCCGAGGGCAAGCTGCGATTGGGGTTGCGGGTGTCATTGAACGACATCGCGCGGCAGGCGCCGCCACTGGCGCTGGGCGAGGTGGCAGTGCATGCCGGAGTGCCTGAAGCATGGCGCGTTCCGTTGTCGACGCTTGATGCGCTGGCGCCGGCGCGGGTATTTGGCGCGTTCGCGTGGCAGGTGCTGACCGGGCTGGACTATGTGCATGCGCGGTCGGATGTCGATCTGTTGTGGTCGGTGCGCGATGCGCGCGGTGCGGACGTGCTGGTGCGGGCCTTGCAGGACTGGGAAGCGCGGTTCGGGCTGCGGGTGGATGGTGAATTCTGTCTACCGGGTGGGGCCGCGGTGAACTGGCGGGAAATCGCGGGTGGGTCGCGGCAGGTGCTGGTGAAGCGGGTGGAGGGAGCCGGGTTGGAGTTGCGGTCCGCGCTTTTCGGACGGGCTGTCGGGGACACGCATGGCGTTTCGCTACCGGGACGCGTCGGAGTGGCTTCGTGAGCGCGGTGATGCTGGGCCAGGGACGTGCAGTGCCTGCGGCTGCGTGCGCGCGGCTGGGGCGGTTGGGGGTGGCGAGCCTGCATGCGGAGTTGGCGCTGGCGCCCAAGCCGGGGCTGGTGACGCCGTTCGACACCGGCAGCCACACCGACATGGACGCGGGCACGTTCCTGCGCAGCCTGTTCGGTTTGCGGCACTATTTCCGCGCTGTCGCGCTGGCCGGTGGCAGCGATGCACCGTTCGCGACGCTGCGCACACTTGGCATTGCGGCGGAGGCGGCAATGCTGCGCGCTACCGGTGGCGTCAATACGCACCGGGGCGCGATCTTCAACCTGGGCCTTTTGGTGGCGGCCGCTGCGGCGTGTCGGCGCGATGGGCTGCCAGTGTCCGGTGAACAGGTCTGCCTTGCCGTGCGGCGCTGGTCGCCCGCGCTGCTCGATGCACCGCTGGACCCGAACAGCCCCGGCCAGCGCGCACGTGCGCGGCATGGCATCGCCGGCGTACGTGAGCAGGCCGCCGCGGGTTTCCCAGTACTGCGCGTGCTGGCCCTGCCGACCCTGCGCGATGCGCTGGCGGCGGGATTGACGCGTGAGGCAGCGGCCTGCCACACCTTGATGACGCTGGTGGCCGAACTGGACGATCTGAATCTGCTGCACCGGGGCGGCGCCGAAGGCCTGCACTGGGCACGGACACAGGCCGCGGCGTTCCTGGCCGACGGCGGTGCGTTCGCGCCGGACTGGCGGTCGCGCCTTCAGCAGTTGGGCGATGCCTTCGCGGTGCGCCGGCTCAGCCCGGGCGGCAGTGCCGACCTGCTGGCATCCGCCGGCTTCCTGCTGCAACAGGAGGCGGTATGAGCCTGGCCCTGCTCTGCCCGGGCCAGGGTGCGCAGCATGCGGCGATGTTCGACCGGGTGCGCGACTCTGTCGCGGCGCGCCACGTACTGGAAGCCGCCGGCGAGATCCTGGGCCGGGACGTAGTTGCCGCGGCCGCGGCCGAGCAGCGATTCGACAATGCGTACGCGCAGCCGTTGCTGTGTGCTGCGAGCCTGGCGCACTGGGAGGCACTTCGCAACGCGCTCCCCGCGCCTGCGGTGGTGGCGGGCTACAGCATTGGCGAGCTGGCGGCGCATGCCGTTGCCGGGAGTTTCGAGGCGCCGGCCTGCCTGGCGTTGGCCGCGCAGCGTGCAGCGTGCATGGACAGGGCCAGCCCAGCCGATGCCGGCATGCTGGCAGTGCTGGGAATGGATCGCGGCCGCCTGCAGGCGTTGTGCCAGGCCTACGGAACGTACGTGGCCATCGCCAATGGGCAGGACCATTTCATCGTGGGCGGTACACGGCCCGCGCTGCAGGCGCTGGGCGTGGAGGCGCGCGCAACCGGCGCGGAGATCCGCACCTTGGCGGTGCATGTGCCGGCGCACACCCCGCTGCTGCAGAGCGCAGTGCCTGATTTCGTGGACGCGCTTGAGGCAGTGGATTGGCAGCGCCCCCGGGTGCCGGTATTGGCCGGGATCGACGCGCAGCCGGTGCGCGATCGCGCGGCAATGGTGCGCACGCTGTCGGCGCAACTGGTGCAGACCATCGAATGGACGCAGGTGATGCGCCAGCTGTTCGAACGCGGCGCGCGGGTGTTCCTGCAACTGGGCCCGGGCACGGCGCTGGCGCGCATGGTGGCCAGCAGCTACCCGTGCTGCGAAGTGCGCGCGGTTGAAGAATTCCAGCACCTGGAGGGTGCGGCGGACTGGGTGCACGGCGCACTCGGGCGGATGTAGTACGTCACACCCCGTGGATGGCGGGTTCCCATCCGTGCGGTACGCGAATCAGGTGTCTGGGAGGGCGCATGAGTCCAGAAATTGCAACGATCATCGGTCTGGTGATCATGTTCATCATCGCCACGGCCCTGCCGATCAACATGGGTGCGGTGGCGTTCGCGCTGGCCTTCATCATCGGCGGCATCTTCGTCGGGATGGAGGGCAAGGAGGTGCTGGGCGGCTTCCCGGGCGATCTGTTCCTGACCCTGGTCGGCATCACCTATCTGTTCGCGATCGCACAGAAGAACGGGACGATCGACCTGCTGGTGCATTGGGCGGTACGTGCGGTGCGTGGGCGGATCGTGGCGATTCCGTGGGTGATGTTCGTGGTGACGGCGGTGCTGACGGCCTTCGGTGCGTTGGGGCCGGCAGCGGTGGCGATCATCGGCCCGGTCGCCCTGCGTTTTGCCAAGCAGTACAAGATCAATCCACTGTTGATGGGCCTGCTGGTGATCCATGGCGCACAGGCCGGTGGGTTCTCGCCGATCAGTGTGTACGGCAGCATCACCAACGGGGTGGTGCAGAAGGCGGGGTTGGAAGTCACGGAGATGGCGGTGTTCCTGACCAGCCTGGGCTTCAACTTCATGATGGCGATGATCTGCTTCTTCGCGTTCGGCGGCATTGCGCTGATGCGCCGGGGCGCGGTGGCGGTGGGTGGTGCGGAGCTGGCCCTGGCGGGTGGACCGCAGGCGTCGTCGCGGCAGTTTGCGATCGAGGGCCATGGGGCGCTGGTGTCGGCCGGTGGCGGCACGTTGTCGAATGATCCTGATGCGCTGGAGGCGGTCGGCATGACCCGCGAGCGGCTGTTCACGCTGGTGGGACTGATCGGGCTGGGCGTGGCGGCGCTGATCTACAACCTCAACGTGGGGCTGGTGTCGATCACGGTGGCGGTGGTTCTGGCGCTGTTGTCGCCGTCGAGCCAGAAGGGTGCGGTGGACGGGATCAGCTGGTCGACGGTGCTGCTGATCTGCGGCGTGGTCACCTATGTAGGCGTGCTGGAGAAGGCGGGGTCGGTGGACTTCATCGGCAATGGGGTGTCGAACATCGGCATTCCGCTGCTGGGCGCGCTGCTGGTCTGTTACGTGGGCGGGATCGTGTCGGCGTTTGCGTCGTCGGCGGCGGTGCTGGGTGCGACCATTCCGTTGGCGGTGCCGTTCCTGCTGCAGGGCCACCTGGGCGCGGCGGGGGTGATCTGTGCGCTGGCGGTGTCGTCGACGATCGTGGACGTGAGCCCGTTCTCGACCAACGGTGCGCTGGTGGTTGCGTCGGCGGCGAAGGAAGAGCGTGAGTCGCTGTTCCGCCGGTTCCTGGTGTACAGCGGGCTGGTGGTGGTGTTTGGCCCGTTGCTGGCGTGGTTGCTGTTCGTGGTTCCCGGCTGGATGTAAGCAACGGCAACAGCAACAGCAACAGCATCGGTACTGTACTGCTGCCTGGTTAGGCGGGTCGGTATGGGTTCGTGGGGTCGCCGTAAATACGTCCTTGTAGCCTTAGTCGCCGCATCCATGCGGCTCATACCCCCACAAACCCACACCGACCCACCTTTGAGACTGCAACGGGGCTCATGGAAGAAGCGGTAATGCCGGGCGTCGGCCGGCTGCTCCGAATGCCCCGGTTGCCCGTAACGACTACAATCTCCTCATGGCCATTGCTCCCGCCCCACGTTCATCGAAGAAGCGTGCACCTCTGTATGAAGAGGTGGCCGAACGCGTGCGTGAGCAGATCTACGACTACCGGCTGCCGCCGGGGGAGTGGATCGATGAACCGGCGTTGTGCGAGGAGCTGGGGATCAGCCGGACGCCGTTGCGCGAGGCGCTGAAGCTGCTGGCGGCCGAGGGGCTGGTGCAGATCGATGCGGGGCGTGGGGCGCGGGTGACGCGGCTTACGCTGGAGGATCTCAACCAGTTGTTCCCGGTGATGGCGATGCTGGAAGGCCGCTGTGCGCATGAGGCGGTGAAGCATATCGACGATGCCGGGGTGCAACGGCTTGAAGAGCTGCATGCGGCGATGGAGGCGGCGGCGGCGGACGGCAACATTGCCGACTATTACCGCAACAATTACCTGATCCATGAGACGGTGCAGCACTACGCGGGCAATCCGTGGTTGATCCGGATCACGCATGACCTGCACCGGATCCTGAAGATGCACCGGGGCCGGCAGTTGCTGACGCCGGGACGCACGGCGCAGTCGCTGGGCGAGCATCGGGAGTTGATGGAGTGTTTCCGCCGGCGCGATGCGGAAGGTGCCGAACGCACGATGGAGCGGCATCTGTTGAGCCAGGGCCAGGCGTTGGCGGCGTATGTGGCGGCGGGTGGATTGTTGAACGTGCCCGCGCCCTTGCCGACCGAAGGCGGAACCTGACTGCGGGACACGGCTTGATGCCGATGCTTGCCGGGCAGAGCCCGGCACTACCTCGGGCGGGTTTCGCGCAGACCCCACACCACCGGCAACACCAGCAGCGCCACCGCAGCGATCATCGCGCCCGGTGCTGCCGCCCAACCGGTGTGGCGAACCAGCAGCTCGGCAATCAGCGGCGTGGCGCCGCCGAAGAAGGCGGTGGCCATGGTTACGCCCAGGGCCAGCCCGCTGAGCCGGCCTTCGCCGGGAAACTGCTCGGCGGTGGCGGGTGCGGCCACGGCACTGACGCCGCCGGCCAGGCAGGCCAGCACAACGGCGGCCAGGCCGATCTGTACGGCGGTTCCGCTGGCCATGACGCCGAACATCGTCAACGGCAGCAACGCCGACAGCAGCGCCAGCCCGATCAGTACCGGTCGCCGCCCGACCCGGTCCGACAGCGCACCGGCTATTGGAGTGACCAGGATCACCGCCACGGCTGCACCGGTCGACAGCCACAGCGCCTGGGATTCGCCGATGTCGCTGGCCGAGCCGAGGAACGCGGGCACGTAGGTGATGCCCACGTAGTAGGTGATCGAGCCCAGCGCGGAAATGGCGAAGGTGCGGGCGACCGCGCCACGGTGGAAGCGCCAGGTGTCGCGGATCGGCGAGGTCGGCACGGTACCGGCGGCCACCTGGCGTTCGAACTCGGGCGATTCGTGCATGGTCGAGCGCGCGAGCAGGATGCCGCCGGCCAGCGCGGCGCCGATGAAGAACGGAATGCGCCAGCCCCAACCGTCCAGCTGGGCGGTGCTGAGCAGCGCAACAGTCAGCGCGGAGAGTGCAACGGCCAGCAGGGCGCCGACCTCGCTCGCGGCAGAGGCCAACGAGGTGACCAGCCCGCGCCTGCGCAGCGGTGCCGATTCCAGCAGGTAGGCCACCACGCCGGTGTATTCGCCGCCCACCGAAAACGCCATGACACAACGGAGCAGCAGCAACAGCACGCCGGCGGTCGTGCCGATGCTGTCGAAGGTGGGCAGCAGCGCGGTAGCCAGCATGGCTATGGTCATCAATGCCATGGAGGCGAGCAGCATGTAGCGTCGCCCGAAGCGATCGCCCAGGTGGCCGAAGCACAGCGCGCCCAGCGGGCGCATCAGGTAAGACACTGCAAACCCGGCGAGGGTCGCCAGCAGTGCGTTCTCGCCACCGCCGAAGAACACCCGCGACAGCACCGTGGCCAGGTACAGGTAAAGGGTGAAGTCGTACCACTCCACCACCGTGGAAAGGCCGGCCACGATCATCGAGCGGGTCGGTGCCGGGGCCGTGGTGGGCGCGTTCGCTGTGGCTGCGCGCGCGGGCGCGGCGGGGGCAGTAGGGGTCATGGGCCGCAGCCTACGTCATTCCGCCTCCACGCCGTGTCGTCAAGGCGTAACCGGCAGGCCGATCAGTATCTAACCTGGCAGTTCGGGCAGAAGAAGGTGCGCCGTTTTGTCTTGCCGGGATACGTCTTCGATACCGGGCCACCGCAGCTGGGACAGGTGCGTCGGGTGTGGATCTGCCAGTGCTTGCGCAGCTCGAAGGCGCGCTTCCACTCAAGGAACCTGAAACTGTACTCGCGGGCATCGGCGATGACCCTGCCCAACACCCGCGGAGGCAGGTCGCCGATCGTCGACTCAGGGTGCACGCGCTGGCGGAACAGCACTTCGTTCTTGATGATGTTGCCCACCCCGGCGAAGAGGTCCTGGTCGAGCAGCGCATCGCAGACCAGCGTCTCCGGCTGCAGCTTGAGCCGACGCCGGGCCAGGCGCGGATCCCAGGCGTCGTTCATCACGTCGGTACGCCAGTCGTAGGTGTCGTCGAGTGATCCTTCGATGTATTTCAGCGAGGAGGCGTAGATGTTGAGCTCGCCGTTGTCGAACTGCAGCGATACGCGCGGCGGCGAAGGCTTGCGTTCGTCGATGCGGTAGCTGCCGAACATCAGCATATGAACGCGCAGGCTGAAGCCGCTGAACTCGATCAGGAAGTGTTTGCCCCAGCTGCGCAGCGACAGCACCCGCCGGCCTTCCATGCGGGTGAGGTCCAGGCTGCTGTTGCCGATCGCGCGACGCACGGTCTTGCGGCGAAACTTCGCTGCCGCCTCGCGCAGGATGACGATGGAAGGACCTTCAGGCATCGGCGGTGAGCTCCTGCAGGCGCGCGGCGTTGGCCACGGCGAAGCCGTGTGCAGTGTTGTCGAAGATGATCCACGGCGACGACGCCGCGCCCTGCCCTGCCTGTCCGGCCAGATCGGCGAGCGCTGTCTCGTCGTACTCGCTGTAGTACATGCGTGGCGAGCCATGCCAGCGCCAGTAGCGCCAGTGTTGCGCGCCGCCCGGATGCGCGGCGGCCGGAACACGCGCCGGGTCAACGCCCGCCCGCGCAACGTCGTGGCGGGCAAGCAGCGCATCGGCCGACGCTGAAAACCAGCTTGGATGCCGGGGCTCGCAGACCAGGGGCGCGTGCGTGCGGCGGCGCAGTGCGCGGAAGAAGCTGGCGGCTCGGCGCGCATCCAGGGCCAGCGAGGGAGGCAGCTGCAGCAGCAGGCCGCCGAGCTTGGGGCCAAGCGCGCGGGTCTCGTCGAGGAAGCGGTCCAGGAGAGCGCCTACGCCGACCAGTCCGGAATCGTGGGAGATGGTGCGCGGCAGCTTCACCGAGAAACGGAAAGTGGGCGGCACCGTAGCGGCCCAGCGTTCGTAGGTGACCGGTCTATGCGGTCGATAAAAAGAAGAATTGATTTCCACCACCGGAAACCGGGTCGCGTAGCGGGCCAGCATGCTCTCGCCCGGCCCGAACAGATCGGCGTACCGGTTGGGGATGGACCAGCCGGCACAGCCGATCAGCGGGCGGACGATGCCGGGCATGGCCTCAGACGCGGATCTCGCCCTGGTCTTCGCCGTCCCAGTAATGGATGCGGTGGGCGTGGACGTGGATCAGGACCAGGCCGGGCGTGTCGATGCCCTGTTCGAACCAACGTTCCAGGTCCTTCTGCCAATGTTCGCGCATGACCTCCTTGTCCCGCACGAGCCTGGCCTTGCCCTGCACGAACACAAACAGCGGCGGCTTGCCGAGCAGGCCCTTGCTGCCGGTAAAGCTGAGCGCCACTTTCGGTTCGGCCTGCAGTTCGCGGACCATGTCGGTGCTGTCGAGGGCGAAGAACCAGCTGTCGCCGTCGTAGTCGACATCGCCGTTGTTGCTCATCGGTCGACCGGCGATCTCGCCGTTGTCGGCGAAGGTCTGCAGCATCGTGAAGTCGATACCGGCCATCTTCTTGGCCAGGTCATGCAGGGTCAGGGTGGTCATGGGCGGCTCCCGGAGGTGATGCCTCCAAGAGTCAGCGCGCCGCCGTGACCACCTCGTGCAGGCATGCTGGCGCGGCCTTCACCGCGTGATGAACACCGGGTTCGAATAGAACCAGAGGTCCTGCCAGGGATCCTCGCCCTTGATATCCGCCAACGGCGTGGGCTCATCGGTATTGCTGCCGCGTGCGCGTACGAAGCCGCCACCCGCCGGTGCGGGCAACTCCCAGGAGACCCGGTACCACGCCCCTTCCCGCTTCCACTCCTTCGCGGTGAACCGGCGGGCCTGCATCTGCGGCGCCTGCTTGCCACCGCCACTGCCGACGATCAGCTGGATCTGCTCCAGCGCCGGGTGCTGGCCCATCGCGTTGGCCGCTTCCGGCCGGCGCACGCGCAGCTGGATCCGCATCGGTGCGCCCGCCGGGATCACCAGCGCATCGCCCATCCGCGCCACCACACCGCCTTCTGCGGCCTGCACGCTGAACTCCATCGCGTCGATGAGATCGCCGGTGACGGCGAACATGCGACCGCCTCGAACGCCCTCGAGAATATCGTCAGCGTCAGGCCGCGCCCACACGTAGGTCTTGCTGTACTCACCCGGGTCGAAATCGCTTCCCCCATCGCGCTGGTTCACGTGCGAATCGGAACTGGCGGTGATCCAGAACCGGGTGCCAGCGGCCAGCATCTGGTCCCACACGCCGCCCACCTGGGTGGTGATCTGGTCGAAGCCACCAAAGGTCGGCGCCGGCTCATTGCGGTAGAGGCCGCGCTCGGTGCGGGTGGCCTGGTGGCCGGGTGCGCCTTCCATTCCCACCAGAACCTGCGGCGCGGCCGCGTGCCACGCGATCAGTTCGGCCGGTTCGACTTCACCCCACTGGCCCACGCCGGTTGCGGTGCGCGACGGATGGTTGATCAGCATGAGCGGCAATGGCTGCAACCCGCGCATGTGCGCCAGCGCATCCATCATGTGCCGGTGGGTATCGCGGGTGCCCTCCTGCAACGGTTCGCCCCGGCTGTAGTCGCGTTCGATGGCGAACAGCTGCTCGCCTTCCTGCGGACCGGGCGCAATGATCAGCGAGGCATGCTCGCCGGCCGGTACGTCGAATTCCATGCCGTTGAACTGGATCAGGTCGGGCACGTCGCGGCGCGCCTGCAGCAACGCGGGGTAAGCGTGGTCGCGGGTCACCGCCGAGTGGCCGGGGCCGCCGTGGTCGGTATGCACCATCCAGCGCAGGCCGAAATGGCGGGCCTGCTGGGCATTGCGGGTGCGGGTGTAGGACGAGTCGCCGCCCCGGATCGGGGTAGGCGGCGTGGTGCTGCGGTCCCAGTCCACGCTCCACTCGCTGTGGACGTGATGGTCGCCGGGCTGCCAGTCGCGGCCAGCGTCGGTACGGGTGTCGGCCGCAGTGGCCAGGGCCGGCGCGAGCAGCGCCAGCAGAAGGAGGTTGCGCATGAAGGTTCCTTGCAGGCCCCCTGCCGGTCGCACGGACGACAGGCAGGGGGGAACAACGGGCGGATCAACCGCTGGCGGAATCAGAAGTCGGCACGCAGGCCAAGGCTGATGCGGCGTCCCGACGCCTCGTACATGGTCGGGAACGACGGGTCCATGGTGTAGCCGCTGGTGATCTCGTTGGTCAGGTTGATGCCCTTCAGGCTGATCTTGATGTTGTCGGTGATCCGGTAGCCGATCGAGACGTCCATCTGGCCGTAGGCATCGCGCCAGATCGGATACATGTCATAGCCGATCGACTCCACATACTCGTCCTTGTGGTTGTAGGACACGCGCGCGTCGAACCGGTCGTTCTCGTAGTAGGCGGTGAAGTTCCAGGTCTTCTCGGACAGGCCCGGCATCGGGGTGCGGATGCCCAGGCCGGACTCACCGGCCAGCGAGCTGTCCAGCATGGTGTAGTTGGCATTCACGCCGAACCCTTCCAGCACCGGGGTGAACATGCCCAGCGGCAGCTGCGCGACCAGCTCCACGCCGTCCACCTGGTAGGAACCCTTGGCGTTGACTGGCTGGTACACATCGAAATCGAAGATACCGTTCAGGGTACCGTTGGCGTTGTACACCGCCACGTCTTCGACCACGCCGGTCAGCGAGTTGATCACCACGCCGTCGATGTTCTTGCGGAAGTACGAGGCGGCAAACAGTGCACCGTTGTCCAGGTACTTTTCCAGGCCCACTTCCCACTGCTTGGCGTAGGTCGGCTTCAGCTCCGGGTTGCCGTCGGTGAAGCGGTACGAGCCCCAGCTGGCAGTACGCTTGTAGGCAATGTCGGTCAGCGCCGGGCGCATCATTACCTTGGACGCCGCCGCGCGCAGCAGCAGGCCCTGCGACAGTTCAGCCGTCATGTTGAAGCTGGGCAGCAGGTCGTCGTAGCTGCCGTCCTTTGACACCGGGGTGTCGGTGTAGCCGGTGCTGCCGTCCGGGCGCTGTATCGGGTGGTAGCCGAACGAGTTGACCTTGGTGTCCACGTAACGCGCACCGGCGTTGATGGTCACCGGCACCTGGCCGATGTCGAAGGCGAAGTCGGTCATCGCGTACAGGCTCATGACCTTCTCGTCGACCTGGTAGAACTGGCCGGCGTCGAACGGGGTGTAGAAGCCGTCGTAGCGGAACGCGCTGCGCGCGTACTCGTTGGACACCTGTTGCCAATCGAGGTCCTTGATGGAGTAGCCGCCACCGGGGACGATGTCGCCGATCGACTGCAACGGGCTGTCGGCCATCGTGCGGGTGTTGACCCACGCGCTGCTGCCCGGACCCGGCCCGGTGATCTTGAGTTCGCCGTACTGGCGCTGCTTGGAACGGTCGGTGTAGCGCGCGCCGAACTTGATATCGCGCAGCGCCGGCAGGAACGCCAGGTCCAGCATGCGGGTCACGTTGACCTGGGCCGCGTACTTGTCGTCGTCCACCTTCTCCAGCGTGGTTTCATAGGCTTCGAACAGGTACTTGTCCGAGGCGTTGTACATGTCGAAGCCGCCGGGGGTGCTGGGAATGGTCTCGCCGCTGCGCCCGGTCCAGCGGGTGCGCGACGGCGCATAGGCCACATGCTTGAGATTGGAGTAATCCGAGGTCTTCTCCGCGCCCGAGTAGCCGGCCATGGCGTCCACGTACCAGTCCTGGCCCTTCCAGTCCATCGCAACGCTGAACTGGCTGTAGTCGGTCTTGTTGATCCGCTCCTTGCTCAGCATTTCGTGCTGGGTGGCGGTGTAGGACACGTCGCGCAGGACGACCATGCCGTATTCGGACAGCGTGGTGGCGTCGTATTCGTGGATGGTGTCCAGGGTGCTGCGGCTGGAGGCGGAGTACGCGGCCGCGTCGTACTCGTCTTCGGTCGAATCGTAGCCGCCCAGCATCGCGTCGAAGGTCAGGCTGAAGCTGCTGCTCGGCTTGTACTGCAGCGACGCGGTGGCGCCCCACTTGTCCTGCTCGTTGAGGTAGACACGGTCGCCCACCTTGTCCTGGAACACGACCAGGTTGGTTTCGTCGGTGTTGTTGCGGTTGACGATGTTGACCCCGGCGTCGCGCGCCAGTACTGCCTGCGCCTGCGTGCCGCGGGTGCCGGAGGCGCTCAGGAAACGCGACATCGGGCGGAAGTTGATGCCCGAGGTGGAATCGGTGCGGTTGGTACGCTTGGACTGCGAGTACGAGACCAGGCCACCCCAGTCGCCCCAGGTGTCGGCGGCCAGGAAGGCGAAACGCGGATCGACCTTTTCGGAGATGCTGTTGTGCGCGGCCTCGGCCGACACCACCAGCTTGCGCTCGTTGTAGTCGAACGGGCGCGCGGTGCTGATCTTCACCGAACCGGCAATGCCGCCCTCCTCGTCGGCCGCGGTCGGCGACTTCTGCACCGTGACCTGCTGGATGATCTCGGAGGCGAACATGTCGAATTCCACGTCGCGTCCTCCGCTGCCCGACGCAGTGGCCAGGTCGTTGATCGAGACCATCGTGTACTCGGACGGCAGGCCGCGCACGTTGACCTTGGTACCCAGCCCCTTGCTGCGCTCGATGGTCACGCCCGGCACGCGCTGCAGGGCTTCGGCCAGGTTCTGCTCTGGAAAGTCAGCCACGTCGGTGGCGACGATCGAATCGGAGAAACCGATGTTGTGGCGTTTGAGGTCGACCGCCTGTTCCAGGCTGCGGCTGTAGCTGCCGGTGACCTGGATGGTTTCCAGGTTCTGCGGGTTGACGCCTTCGCCGGCGGCGGCGGCCTGCAGCGATGCGCCTTCGGTTGCTGCCAGGGCCATCGGCGTGACCATTCCCGAGCTCGGCTCGGTGCCCGCCACGTCCGATTCGATGGTCACCGTGGTGGCGTTGAGATAGCGGTAGCGCAGCCCGGTGCCGGCCAGCAGGCGGCCCAGTGCCGCATCGGCGGAGAGCCCGGCCGGCACCGCCGGCGTGCGCGGATTGCCGGCGGTCTGCGTGTTGTAGACGAACTGCAGGCCGGTCTGGCGCGACAGTGCGTTGAGCGCCCTGTCCAGCGGCTGCGAGGCGATGGCCTCGGCGGACACACGGGTGGGTTCGGCGGCAGCGGTGGTCGCGGCGACCTGCAGGGCAAGGGCGATCGAAAGGAACAGAGTGCGGCGCATCGTGGGATCCAGTGAGGGAATGGCGGTGGCTTTCCCCAACTACGAGGCCGCAGCGCGCGGATCGGGCACCGCTATTTCGATGAATTTTTTTTGACAGCGTCGGTCGTGGTCGCGGCCACGCGCATGCGTACATCGATGAGGCCGCCCTGCTGCGAGGTCTGCAACGAAGGCTGCTGGTCGAGGAACGCGCGCAGCGAGCCGAGGTCGTCGGCACGCAGGTTGCCGGTGATGCGCAGCGTGCCGGCGTCGTCGCTGACCCGCAGGCGCTGTGTGTTGCGTCGGTTGAAGCGGTCGGCGACGTCACGCAGCGGTTCGTCGCGGAACACCACGCGCCCCTGCCACCAGGCGGTCATGCTGGCCGCGTCTTCATCGCGGATCTGCACGCGCTGGTCGCGGTAGTCCACCTGCGCGACCTTCCCCGCCCAGAGGTCGGCCAGCAGGCGGCCACGGCCGCCGTCGCCACGCACCAACACCCGGCCTTCGCTGACCGCGATGCGGGCCTGCTCGCGCAGCAGCGAGACGTCGAAGGTGGTACCGATGTCGGTGACCTTGAGTCCACCGGCATGCACCGCAAACGGGCGGCGGCCCGGCGCGACCACGAAGCTGGCCTGGCCACGCTCCAGTTCCATGCGGCGCGCGAACAGGCTCATGCGCACCGACAGTTCACTGTCTGCATCGAGATGCACCACGCTGTCGTCGCTGAGCCGGATCTGTTGCGGGTGGCCGTGTGCGGCGACGTAATGACTGGTGCGCGGCCAGGCCAGTGGCGTGCCGACGCCTACCGCCAGCACCAAGGCTGCGGCAGCGGCCAGACCCGGCAGGCGGCGCCGCCGCGGCGGTGTCGTCATGGACGTGGGCGCGCCGCGCAGCGGCAGCTGCACCACGTTGTCGTCCGCACTGCGCGGCGCCGGCGCAGCCAGCAGCAGGTCCAGGTCGTCCGGCATCGCGCGCAGTGCATCGCCCAACGCGCCGGCGGTCTCGCTGACGGCGAGGTATTCGCGCAGGTGTTCGGGCGAGACCAACAGCCAGTCCAGGAAGGCGCGCTGCTGTGCGGGCGATACGTCGCCCTGGCGCTGTAGTGCGTGCCAGTGGGCAGCCGCCTGGGTCAGTGCCGATGGATGCAGGGTCGGCTCGTTCATCGCAGCCCCTCCGCATCGCCCATCGCGCGGCGGCACACCGACAATCCGCGCACCACGTGCTTCTTCACCATGTGCGCGGAGACACCCATGCGCTCGGCGATCTGCTTGTAGCTCAGCCCGTCGCGGTACTGCATCACCAGCACCGCGCGGGTGTGTTCGGGCAGCGTTCCCAGCAGTGCCTGCAGGCGCTGGCGGCGCTGTTCGCGTTCGGCGGCGTCTTCCACGCATTCCCCGCTGGCCAGGCCCTGGCCCAGCTGTGCGATATCCTCGATCGGCAAGGTGGCCCAGCGCCTGCGGCTGGCCTGCTCACGCGCCAGGTTCAGCGCGACGGTGAACAGATACGCCTCGGGGTTGGCGATCGATTCGCCAGGCCCCGCATGCGCACGCAGCAGACGCAGATACGTCTCCTGCACCAGGTCTTCGGCGTCCTGTCGCGCCCCCCGGCGCACGAAGAACCCCCGAAGCACCGGCGCATGCTCTTCGAACATGCGCGCCAGCCGCCCTCTTGCCTGCTCGGCCACTGTGCCGCCCCACCCCTGAAGTGCGGCGCAAGGTAAGCGGTCAGTGTTACGGGGTGGTGACGGCCGTGCATCGCAGCCTGCGCTTGACAGCGGCGCAGTACCGGGCGCAGCATTGGTTAACGAATTAATTAATTAACCGAATGGACCGTATCTTCGAGGCCCTGGCCTCCCCCGCCCGCCGCCAGATACTGGCCTACCTCAATGGCGGCGAGTTGAGCGCCGGCGAGCTGGGTGACCGTTTCGACTTCAGCAAGCCGGCACTGTCGAGCCACCTGCGCATCCTTGAGGACGCAGGGCTGATCGAACGCGAAAAGCGCGGCCAGTTCGTGTACTTCCGCCAAGTGCCCGCGCGTCTCGCAAATACCCTGTTCGCATGGGCCGCCGAAGTGTGCCCGGTGGGCGGACCGCTGCAACGCGAAAGCCGCGCCAAGGCGCGCGCCCGCAAGAATTCCGATCCCGCCCAGGACTGAGGAGCCCGCCATGCCCGGAGTGACCCGCACGGACCGTTCATTCCCAAGCATCAACCTCCCCTCCTTCAGCGGCGGCAGCCCAGTCGAGGTGACCCTCATCACCCAGCTGGGCATCGGCGCCGGCGACCAGCTGGTGCGCGACGCCGGCATCCGCCAGGCGGCGCATCCGCGCTTCGTCGATGCACTGGACGAGCCTTCGGCGCGTCTTGGCGGCATGCACGTTGAACACCAGGATCCATCGTCGCTTTACTCGTTTGCGGTGGGTCCGCACGGCCACCCCTTCCATCGCCATGCTGGCACGCGCATGTTCACGGCGGTGTCTGGCAGTGGCGGCGCGCAGCTTCGTTTTTCCACGGCTTCGGATGCCCAGCTGGACCACGACCCGGCAGCTTTCGTGCAGGCGCTCCGCTTCGTGGAGATCCCACCCGACTGCCTGTTTACCGTGCGCTTCGGCAGTGGCACCTGGCACCAGTTCGTATCGCAGCGCGCGCCGCACGCGGCCCTGTTCGCGTTGTCCTGCCATGCCAACGACCAGCACGGCCCCCTCAGTGACGCGCAACGCGCGCGCGTGGCCGACAACAGTGCCGACCTTCCCAGCCTCACCGATACCTTGCCGCCCGCCCTGCAATCGCTGCTCAACCAGACCGACCCACAGCGCGTGCCATGCGTGAGTCTCTCGCTGCATGCGCCATCGCGCTCGTGGGCGGGGCGATTGTGCGCGTACAGTCGCGACCACGTAGGCCGACTGCGTGCGGCGCTGCATCGGCTGCGCCCGATCCGCAGCTACGTCAGCCGTCTTCCGAACGCGTATCCAGTGCACCAGCAGCGTGCCGCGCCGGACGACTCCCTGCTGCAGGCGGCGCTGCCGGAAGGCAGCCACCACCAGGACTATGGTTCGCTGCTGCTGCCCGCGCATGCGGTGCCTGGCCACTCGGCCCGGGAACTGCTTGAAACGGTGCTGGAAGGTTTCATCCTCAACCCACCGGCCAATGTGGGGCGACTGATGGCGGCGCGCAACGTGCTGGTGGCGCCACTGCGGCTGCGCACCTCACCGTTGGGTTGCCCGGTCTCCTCGCTGTTGTCCGAAGACCGCAGTCAGCTGTTCGCCGGTCGCTTTCCGGTACTGGCGCAGCGGGTGGACCGCGAAGACAGGAGTGCCGAAGTCCTGCTCGGCGCGGATGACCGGCACCTGCGGTTCCGCTCCTGCGTGCGGGTGGAGCGGCTGGACGATGGCCAGGCGCGCATTTCGCTGGGCACGCGCGTGCGTACCCACAACGCATTCGGCCGCCTCTACATGGCCGCAATCGACCGCACCCATCGCCGCTACATCAGCCCAACGATGCTGCGCATGGCGGTCGCCCATGCCGTGGCGCCGGAGCTCAGCCCGAGCCTGCCACTGCAGTTCGCCGCAGGGTAAACACGGTAATTTCCGACGGCACGCCGATGCGCGCCGCGAAGCCGGGCCACAAGCCGGCGCCGTTGCTCACGTACAAGGTCATCCCGTTCACTGCATAGCGGCCCGAAACGTAGCCGCCGTTGGCGCGCTTCACCAGCTGGTCCATGCCGACGATGTGCCCGCCATGCGTGTGCCCGGACAGCTGCAGCTTCACGCCCTGTGCGGCGTTGGCAGCGGCCTGGTTCGGTCGATGATCCAGCAGGATCACCGGATCCTTGGGATCTGCCCCGGCCAGCGCGGCTTTCAGGTCCGGCATCGGCAGGCCGTAGCGTGCGGCCACCGGGTCGGTGACACCGGCGATGGTGAGCGAGCTGCCGTTACGGGTGACCTGGGTATGGCTGTTTTCCAGCACCTGCATGCCGAGACCGCGGAAGGCCTGCATCCA
The DNA here is from genome assembly GCF_963519125.1 of uncultured Stenotrophomonas sp. Classification (GTDB taxonomy): domain Bacteria; phylum Pseudomonadota; class Gammaproteobacteria; order Xanthomonadales; family Xanthomonadaceae; genus Stenotrophomonas. The sequence continues at coordinate 42,819 of NZ_CAUQLJ010000002.1, forward strand.
CTGTGCGTACTGACCGTAGTACTCATGGTTGCCGGTGATGGCGATCACGCCGTCGGGCGCCTGCAGCTGGCCCAGCGAGCGCACGTCGTTGGCGCGGGCGCGCACGCTGCCGTCGACCAGATCGCCGGTAATCACCACCAGGTCCGGTTTCTGCGCGTTGCTTTCGGCGACCACCTGGGTGACCCAGTCACCGGTGAGCAGGCGGCTGGCGTGGATGTCGGTGAGCTGCAGTACCCGGTAACCGTCGAATGCGGTCGGCAGCCCGGCGATGGCGACATCGACCTGCCGTACCTTCGGCACCGCCATGCCCTGCTGCACACCGTAGATGCCCAGCACCAGGGCCAACACGCCGGCGACCGGACGCAGCCAGCTGCGACGCAATGCGTCGGCAATGCGCGGCTGGCGCAGCAGGCGCGCAAGCAACAGCAGGATATCCAGCACCAGCAGGAACACGGCGACCAGCAACAGCGCGGTGAAGCCACTGGCCAGGATGGCGATGGCGGCCTTCGGAATTTCGGGTGACGCCATGGTGCCGGCGAACCGGGCCACGATCCGGTGGTGCAATGCCAACGCCAGCACCAGCAGGCCCAGCGGGCCGCGTACCGAAACCGGCACCCGCAACGGCCAGATCAGCCGCCACACCACGTACAACGCAAGCACCACTCCAACAACACTCAGCACAGGCAGTTCCAGTTTCAATGGGGGGACGCACGGTCGCCAGTGGCGATCATGCAGCGCACCATCTTTGCCCAAGTTGATTGCCGCTGCCACCGCAGGCGAGTGGAAAGGTGGGTTGCGGGAGCGCTACATGCGCTCGCCGGGAAGCCGGCTGGCCTGCTTCACCCAACGGGTGAACTGGGCGGTATCCAGCGGGATGTCCTCGAACACATGCAGGTAGCGGGTGTCCTGGCTTTTGGAGGATTCCGGTGGCATCGGATTGAGCGACGCGCCACGGAAGAAGGCCACTTTGATGTAGCGCGCGTAGCAGTGCATGCTCAGGAACCACCCGTCCGTGCCTTCGACGGCGTACAGCGGCGAGTTCCATTTGACTGCTTTGCGCAGGTTGGGAACCGCCGCTGCGACCAGGGCGTCGAGTTGGCGGGCGGCTTCCTGCTTCCAGCCGGGTACCGCTGCGATCCAAGCCTGCACCGGGGCGTCGCCCTCGCCCTTGGGGATCTGGGGGTTGCCGCCGGCGAGCAGGCGTGGGGATGCGGGTTTGGAGGTGGCCACGGGTTTCCCTCAGCCGGGCAGAGCCCAGCTCTACGCGGCCTATAGTGCCTGAACGGATGCCGTTGTCGGGTGGGGCCGGGCTTGATCTTCATCTGGATGGGGCCTATAAATGAGCAACCACTCAACTAACAATCTCCATGGCCCGCCCGCTCAGCGACGCAAAACGTACCGCCATCCTTGATGCCGCTGCCCGACAGGTGGCCGCGCAGGGCGTGGGTGCGTCGACCGCGCAGATCGCCAAGGCGGCCAAAGTGGCCGAGGGCACGGTATTCACCTACTTCGAGACCAAGGACGTGCTGCTCAACGCCCTGTTCGTGCGGCTGGAAGAGCGCTTGGCATTGGCGGTGGGCGGCAGCTTCCCGGCCGACGCCGGGGTCCGCGAGCAGCTCCTGCACGTGTGGAACGCGCTGCTGGTCTGGGGCGCGGCGCATCCTGTAGACCGCATGGCACTGCGCCAGCTCAAGGTGTCCGAGCGAATTACCGAGTGCACCCGTACGCATTGCGCAGGCTTGTTCGGCACCACGCTTCACACGCTCGAAGCGAGCCTGGCGCGTCACGTCGACCCCGAGCGCCTGTCGTTCTACCTGGGCCGGGTCCTGATCACCCTGCTGGAAACCACGCTGGAGGCCATGGCGGCCCAGCCCGAACAACGCGATGTCCTGCAGCAGGCCGGGTTCGACCTGTTCTGGAAGGGCATCCAGCGCTGATATTTTTCGCCCATTACTTGAGTGCCTACACACTCACCCATTATTTCCCGGAGACGCATGCGCATCCTGCCTGTCCTCGCTGTCGCCTTCACCCTCACCGTTCTGATCGGGATGATGTTCACCGTGCCTATCGACTCTTACGACACCTCACCGCAGCGCACCGACGACGGCTTCACCAATGTCGCGCCCAAACCCAAAGAATCGCTGGGGAGCACCCTCAAGCTGTTCTGGGAGTTCTTCTTCAACCGCCCGACCGGCACCGTGCCCGACGTCGCCACGCCGGTGCGTGCGCTCACCGCACAGGCATTGGCCGAAGCCCCGGACCGCAGCGTGTACCGGCTCGGCCACTCGACCCTGCTGATCAAGCTGCGTGGCGGCTGGTGGCTCACCGACCCGGTGTTTTCCGAACGCGCCTCGCCGTTCCAGTGGATCGGACCGAAGCGCTTCCACGCCCCGCCGATTGCGCTGGAAGACCTGCCGCCGATCCGCGGCGTGCTGCTCTCGCACGACCACTACGATCACCTGGACCGCGCCACGGTGAAGTTCCTGGCCATCCGCGTGGGGGTGTTTCTCACCCCGTTGGGCGTGGGCGACCGCCTGGTCGACTGGGGCGTGCCGCCTGGGAAGGTGCGCCAGCTCGACTGGTGGCAGGAGTCCGAGGTCGACGGCCTGCGCTTCGCGCTGACCCCTACCCAGCATTTCTCCGGTCGGGGGCTGCGCGACAGCAACAAGACGCTGTGGGGCTCGTGGGTCATCATCGACAACGACCTGCGCGTGTTCTTCAGCGGTGACTCCGGCTACTTCAACGGCTTCAGGCAGATCGGCGAGCGCTACGGACCCTTCGATGTCGCGTTCGTGGAAACCGGCGCCTACGACGCCAAGTGGCCGTATGTGCACATGCAGCCCGAACAGACGGTGCAGGCCCACCAGGACCTGCGCGGGAAGTGGCTGGTGCCGATCCACAACGGTACGTTCGACCTGGCCATGCACCGCTGGGAAGAACCGTTCGAGCGCGTCAGCGCGCTGGCGGCGCAACGCGGCATCGCCCTGTCCACCCCGGAAATGGGCGAACGCCTGGACCTGTCGGCGCCGCACGCGGGTACCCCGTGGTGGCGGACCATGACGGCAGAGGCGGAGGCGCGCCGGAACACGCCGGTGGCCAGCGCGCAGTAGCTGGTCGGGCAGGAGCAGGTCGGGGCCGCACGGTATCATCGTGGCCCAGACCTCTCCGCTGCCCGAAGGATTCCCTGCGTGCCGACGTTTCCCCGCCTGACCTGCCTGGTGCTGATGACCGCGCTTTCCGCTGCCGCCGGGGCCGCCGAGCCCACGCCCGTGGCCGACCCGCGCGCCAAGGCCATCGCCGACGCCAACGAGATGGCGCAGGCCCTGCTGGAGGTACAGAAGTACCCGGCCGAGCTGGACTGCGCAAAGGCGGTGGAGAATGCGCGCTACGGGGTGGAAACCATGCTTGAAGTGGGCGCGAAGAACGTCAAGGGCGGCTATATGCCGGCCGAACAGTTCAACAAGGCGGCAGCGCCGTTGCGCGCGCTGCTGCCGCAGCTGACCCAGGCCGACTGCAGCGCGGCCGAGGGCAACAAACGCGCCTTCTACCAGTGCATGTCCAGCGACTACAACCACGTGCTGGCCTGTGGCAAGGCGCATCCGTACTGAGCATGCTGCTGTGACCTCGCCTGCCTATGCCCTGCCACTGACGGAAGCGGACCTGAGCGCATTCCTGGACTCTGGCGCCGTTCCCGCAACGGCACTGGAACGCGCCGGCCTGTTCGCCGCTGCGCTGTGCCAGCAGCGCCCGCACCATCCCGCCGCCCTGACCCGGCTGGTCGATGAGGCGTGCGCGCTGTTCGTGGCACAGCCGGACGCAGCTTCCGCTCAGTTCCAGGCGCTGCGCAGTGCGTTGCCTCCCGCTGCAGACGCCTGGCTGCACGGCCTGGCCGCGCAGGGCGTGGTGCTGGGCCCGGATGCGGTAGTGGCGCGCTACGCACAGGCCTCGCCCGACGCCTACCCGGTGGATGCGTTCCAGGCCGACTGCCAGGTGACCCTGGAACCGCACACCCTGCGTTTTGCCACCGAAGCGGCGTACGCCGAAGAAGGCCATGTAGCCGACGACAGCCTGCGCGCACCGGCATTCGTCGAGCGCACGCATTCCTACACCCACGAACAGGCCCGTGCGCTGCGCGCGATCATCGCCAACGACGACGAGCACATCGACCTGGACGCCTACGCCGGCGCCGGCAAAACCCACCTGATCCTGCAGCTGCTGGACAGCGGCGCGCGCCGCTACACCTACATCGCCCCGCGTGCCGGCCAGGTGCAGGCGTTCCGGCAGCGCCTCAGCGCCGCGCTGCCGGTGCAGGTGATCTCGCAGATCGCGTTCGCCAACCACGTGGCCGGTGACGCGTTCCGCCGCGGGCTGCTGCGCACGACCTGGCGGCCGGTGTTCCAGATCAGCAAACAGTCGCTGCGCGACATCGCCGCCCGCATCGAGCTGCAGCCCATCGGCACGTTTGCACCGGCCAGCGTGCTGCGCATCGCGCTGGAAGGGATTGCCACGTGGTGTCGTTCAACCTCGTTGCAGCTGGTACCCCGCCACTTCGCGCGCGCCGTGCCGTGGACGGTGATCGACAGCGCTGCGTTGATGGCCGCCGCCGAGCACGTGTGGCGCAGCATGTTCGACCCGCAGCTGCAGCGCCATGCGCTGCTCAGCGTCAACGTGGATCACATCGGCAAATGGTTGGCCCTGCATCAGGTCAGCGTGCCAGCGACCTGGGGCACCCTGCTCATCGATGAGGGGCACGATCTGAGCCCGGCGTGGAAAGCCCTGCTTTCCAGCTACGAGGGCGCCGTGATCAGCCTGGGCGACCCCAACCAGCGGTTGGTTGGCCATGCGCCCCGCTTTGCCACCGGCATGACCTTGGAGATCGACCAGTCGGTCCGCCAGGGCCGGCTGGTGGAACAGCTGGTCAATGACACGCTGGCGCTGGATGCCAGCAGCCGCTTCGAGGCGCCGTTCAGCGGATCGGCGGACCGACCCACGCTGTCCAGCACCTATGCCGCGTGGAGCGACGTACCCGTCTCCGGCGCACGCATTTACGGCAGCCCGTGGCGGTTGCTGGAAGAAGCCCAGCGCCTGGCCGCCGCCGGCGCCCCATTCTCGATCCACCCCGATTCGCTGGCGACGCTTGGCCGTGAGGTGACCCGTGGCGCGGAAGCCTATCGCGAGCTCACCGCGCACGGCGGCAGCAGCCAGCGTTGGGAAGACCTGCTGGCCGAATGCACCGAACAGGACCTGGCGCAGATCCCGCGCATGTTCATGCGGGGCTACAACCGCGAACGGTTCGTGGAGCTCACCGGGCGCCTGCTGCCTTTCCACGACGCGGCGCTGCAGCTGATGCTGGTGGAGCACGCCAAGAATGCCGAGTTCGCCAGCGTGGCGATGTCGCGCTGCTGCTTCCGTACCGGCTTCACCCGGCAGTACGCACACAATCCGGTGCGCGCGGCCTATACCGCGATGACCCGCGGCACCCGCCAGCTGTGGTTGCCGGACGGTGCCCTGGAAGAACTCCAGCTCAGCATGCAGCGCTACCAGGAGCGGCGCACCGAACAGCGCCGCGGCAAGGCGGCGCTGCCGGGCCGACCGTACAGGGGCGGCTGAGCCTGTCAGAAGCTGTACGTCAGTCGCGCCAGCCCGGTGTTGGCATCGAAGCCCTGGCCCACTTCCTTTACGTACTGCAGCGACAGGTTGAGATGGCTGGAGCCATACAGGTCGGCCCCTACCGCAAAGCGTCCGATCGTGCCCGGGCCCGCCGTGGTGACATCGAAGGTCTGGCTCTGCGGCTGGTCGGCAAAGCGCGCGGTGGTGGTCCAGTCGCGGTTGTTGCTGAACTCCGCCGCAGCGCTGGCGAACGGGCGCAGCGTCATGCCGTTGTTGAAGTGCATGCTGTTGCCGAGCTCGACGCCCACCACGCCGATCAGCGCGGTGTCCGCGTTGCCCTTTACGGCCAGGCGGAACGGCGAGTCGCCGTCCTCGGTAAATGACTTGTTCTCCACGCGGATCGCATGGCCTTCCACGAACGGACGCACGAAGCCTTCCCGGCCCACCGGCACGCCGTAGGCCGCACGCAGGTGCGCACCGGCCTGCCACTGCTTCGGGCTGGCCTTGGCTTCATCATCGACGCCAGCCACCGACACGTCGCGGGTGGAGCGGTACTTGCCCGATGCCGCATCCAGCCCGCCCGACAGTTCCATCCTGCCTGCGTCATACAGCAGACCCACGCCGCCCAACACCGCGTCGCCATTCACCCGTGCGCTGCCGTCGGCATCGCGCAGGCGGCTGTTCTCGTAGGCCAGCGAACCGGTCAAGGCCAGGTCGGGCGACAGCTGCAGCTGGCCGCCGGCCTGGAACGCCGACGCGTCGACCTTGTAACCCAGGGCATCGTTGGTTTCCTTCTGCTCCGAGCCATTGGCGATCACCCGGCCCCAACCACAGCTGTCGGTGCTCTTGCTGGCCACCGGCGCGCTGGAGCAGCCGCCATACAGGTTCACGGCGAAGTCGCGGCTGCTGTTGATCCGGTATGCCCCGAACGCACCGAGGGCCTTGCCCGACATCGCCGCGAGGCTGCGTTCGTACTCGGCGCCGTCGGCGACGGTGCTCAACCGGGTGAAGCCGGTGTCCATTGCCGCGCCACTGTCGAAGATCGACTGCAGGTTGTTGCCGACCGCGCGCTTGTTGGCCCCCATGCCCGCCGCCTGCGCACTGAACAGGGCGCTCGGGGTGACCCGCAGGTTCTGCCCATCGGTATCGAAGCGGTAGTCGAACAGATGGTCGTTGCGCACCGCCGCCAGGGTCGGATCCAGTTGCAGGGTGCCGGTGGCGCTGGCCAGGGTCACCGTGTTCCGGCGCATCAGCGTGGGGCGTACCTCGACCGTGCCGGCAATAGTGGCGTCGCCGTCCACGTGCAGCGGTGTGGCCGCCTTGCCGGAGAAGTCGGCTGCCACCACGATGCGCCCCCCGGCTGTGTTGAGCAGGTTGCCCTGCACCGCCAGTGGCGTGGCACGGATGTCCATCACGCCGTTGTTGGTCACCCCGCACTTGCCCACGGTGACGCTGTCGCCGGCGTTGAAGGTGCCATTGTTGGTGAAACAGCCGGTGCCGCCGCCATTGGTGAGCAGGACGTCGCCGCCCATCGTGCCGTTGTTGATCACCTGGGTGTCGCCCGCAGTGCTGTACACCGCCACCGCATTGACCTGCGAACCGTAGGTATACAGCGTGCCGTTGTTGGTGACGGTGTTGACGACCGGATTGCCATTGCTGTCGTTCTTGCCGGTGCCGCCATGGTCGATGTAGATCCCGGCCGAGCCGCCGTTGGGCGAGGTGGCCACCGATTGCTGGCCGGCGGTGACCTTGCCGGTGGACGCGATGGTGATGCTGATCGGCGCATTGGAGGCACTGTCGCCCATGCTCTGCGCGACGATGCCGGCCGAACCGGAGCCGGTGGCTGACACCGTGCCATTGATGGTGGCGGTGATCGCCGCACCGGTGCCGCTGCCGCCGGCGCTGCCCATGTAGATCGCGTTGTCGGTGATCACGCGGCCACCGCCGCCGCCCAGCGACTGCAGCAGCATGGCCGGTGCATTGTTGCCGGTGGTGCTGATCGACCCACCCGCGTCCACGGTCGCGTTGATCACGCCGCCGTTGCCGTCCGCGCTGCGGCTGCCACTGAAGTACAGCGGTGCTGCGGCCAGGCTGGTCTGCGCGGTAATGCCACCGGCCAGGCCGCCGCCTCCGCCGATCGACTGGGCCAGCACGCCGACCGCGTTGGCGCCTGCGGTGCTGATCGCATCGCCCACGGTCACAGAGATCCCGCTGTTGCCGGCGGTGGGGCTGTTGACCCCATCGTTGTTGACGTTGCCGGTGCTCTTTCCCGAGCCGAAGAAGTCGCCCACGGTGCTGCCGCTGACCGTGCCGCCCAGCTGCAGGCCACCGCCGCCGCTGATCGACTGCGCCAGGATGCCGTAACTGTTGTCACCCTTGGTGGTGATGGTACCCCCGGTGGCGGTGGTGACATTGACCAGTCCGCTGCCGCCCGAAGTTTCACCGCTGCTGCCGCCAAACTTGAACATCACGTCGTAGTCGCCCCCCTTGGCACTCGCGCTGCCGCCGGCGCCCTCCAGGTCGCTGGCCAGGGTCTTGGCAATACCGCCACCGCCGGTGATGGACTGCGCGATGATGCCGCTGGCGTCGTGCGCGGCAGTGGAGATCGCGCCGCTGCTGGTGACCCGCGCCTGCCCCGAGTCATAACTGCTGCCGCCGTTGCCGCCGACCGACAGCGAGATCGATTTGAATGCACCATCATCGGCGTCGTCGTCGCCGGCATCCTTGCTGCTCGACTTCACGGACGACGCCGACACGCCGCCGATGCCACCGCCACCGGCGATCGACTCGGCCACGATGCCCGCCGCCAGCGCGCCCTTGGTGTAGATCGTTCCGGTGTTGTTGACGACCACCTGGCCGCCATAACCACCGCCACCGCCCGAACCACCCACCGACAGGTTGCCGCTGTAATCGTTGGTCGATGCGGTACTGGCTGCGCCGGCCTTGCCACCGCCGCCCCCTACAGCCTGGGCCAGGATGGCGTCCGAGTGGTTGCCGAGCGTGGCGATCCCGCCGTCATTGGTCACAGTGACAAGCCCTGCAGACCCGCCGCTGCCGCCCGATGCGCCCAGCGCGACGGAGAGCTGGATGCTGGTGGACTCGTTGTCGTCGTCGGTCTCGCCCTTGGACTCGGCGGCGTCGTTGAGGTCGTCGTCCAGGTCGCCGTCGCCCACGGCCGCCAGCGTCGCGCGCGACGCAACCTGCGAGGTGCTGTCGGCGAGCAGGCTGTTGGTGAAGGCCACCGCGTTGTTCAGACCCAGGTAGCTGTTGAGCGCCGCGCTGCCGTTCGCGTCGTAAGCGGCTGTCAGCGTGCCGGTCGCGGCCGCGGCATTGCTGCCCTTGTTGCCACCGGCGCCGTCGGACTTCTTGCTGGCAATGTTGGAGCCGGCCTTGCCGCCGATGCCACCGCCGCCACCAATGGACTGCGCGACGATGCCATTGGCGTCCGCACCAAAGGTCACCACCGTGGAGGTGGCGTCGTTGTGCACCGACACACCGTCGGTCTCATTGCCATTGCCGTCGATATGGTACGTGTTGCCGCCCTTGCCGCCGTTGGCCCCCATGGTCACGGTGGCCACGTACTCGCCCTTGGCCGAGCCGGCCGCACCGCCGCCTGCGCCACCACCGCCGCCAATCGACTGCGCGCCCATGCCGAACGCACCGTCGCCCAGGGTGATGATGGAACCGTTGATGTTGTTGGCGGTGGCCGCGTAGCCATCGCCACCCGCACCACCGGTGCCGCCCATGCTCAACGTGGTGGAGATCTTCGTCTCACCCCCCGTCGCCGAGGCCTGGCCGTCGCCGGTGCCACCGGCACCACCGCCGCCACCGACCGACTGCACCAGCAGGCCCGCCGCCGATTCGCCGCTGGTCAGCACCAGGCCGCTGTTGGTGCCGGTTGCCGCACCACCGTCACCGGCGGTGCCGCCCTTGCCACCCAACGCCATTGACGCGCTGATATCGAACTCGCCACCGGTGGCGGTCGAGGCGGACGAGGAGTCGCCGCCGGCACCACCGCCGCCGCCAATCGACTGCGCGAGCATGCCGACCGCGCCCTGCCCGCCCGTGGTGACCAGGCCGGTGTTGGCGGCGGTCAGCAGGCCGCCACTGCCGGCCTGGCCACCCGAGCCGCCCAGCGAGGCGCTCAGCGAAATGCTCACGTCTTCAGCGGCGTAGACCTGCGACTTCGCTGTGGACGCACCACCGGCGCCGCCGCCACCGCCGATGGACTGCGCCAGGATGCCGTAACTGTCCGAACTGTCGGTGCCGATCCGGCCATCGTTCTGCGCGAGGGTGCCGGTGCACCCGCTGCCGCATGCATCGCCGCCCGCGCCACCGCTGCCGCCAACCGCCATCGAGGCGCCGAAGCCGGCCGACTTGGACTTGCTGTACGCCGATCCGCCCTGCCCGCCACCGCCGCCGATCGATTGCGACAGCAGACCCGGCGCGTGGACGCCGTGGGTCAGCACGGTGCTGCCGGCCTGGCTGGTCAGCGACGCGCTGTCGCCGTCGCCACCGCCACCGGCCGAACCGCCGATGACGTATTGCAGGCCGACACTGTCGCCGCTGGCGTCGCCGCCCTTGCCGCCACCGCCGCCGATCGACTGTACGGCAAGACCATCCGAACCGAACCCGAAGGTTTCCACTTTCGACTGCACGCCGACCGTGGCCGTGTTGCCGTTCACACCGTTGGCACCTTCGCCACCGACCGCGAACACGCCCTTGGACACGCCACCGGAGCCACCGCCGCCGCCGATCGACTGGGCAAGCACGCCCGGCGAACCTTCAAAGTTGGTCGGATCGACGTTCAGGCCGGTACGCACCACCAGGCCGCTGCCGGTCACCGACACCGTACCGGCGGTGCCGCCGTTCGAGCCGGAACCGCCATTGGGTCCGATCACGAACTCAGATGGCGTGCCACCATCGCCCCCATTGCCACCGAGCGACTGCACCAGCACCCCGGGCGAGTAGGTTCCGTTGGCCGCTATCTCGCCGCCTGCGCCGGCGCTGCCGTCGATGACCAGACTGGCGTTGCCCGCATTGCCACCGGCGCCGGCGTTGCCGCCCGATCCACCGGAACTGTTTCCCTGCCCGCCTGCGCCACCCTGCGAGAGCACATGCAGCGCGGCATCGTTGTTGCCGCCGGCCACCATGATCACGTTGGACCCCACGCTGACGGCGACGTTGCCGCCGTTGCCGGCCAGCCCACCGCTGCCGCCCTGCGAGCCATCCACGTCCTCTGCCGAGCCGCCGTTGCCGCCGTCTCCGCCAACGCTCTGCACCAGCACACCCGCATTACCGACAAACCCGTTGTTGGCATTGTTGCTGGCGTTGACGAAGGTCGCGTTGACCGTGCCGCCGTTGCCCCCGATGCCATCGGTTGCGTCCGCACCCTGCGAATTGAGGCCGGTGCCGTAATCCCGACCGCGACCACCGGCACCGCCCTGGCTGGAAACCAGCACGCTGCGGTTGCGCGAGCTGGTGTAGCCATCGAGCGTGGCGGTGATGCTGCCGCCGACGCCGCCCACACCGGAGGTGCCATCCTCGCCGCTCATGTTGCCCTTGCCGGCGGCGCCGCCTTCACCGCCCAGCGAGATCAGGGTGATGCCGCTGATGCCGTTCACGGTGTCCTGCGACAGCGAGGTCACCTGCGGCCCCACCGAAACGGTCAGATCGCCACCGCTGTTGCCCAGTCCACCATTGCCGCCCACTTTGTCGAACCCACCGGCTGTGGCATCCGAGCCCTGCGCACCTGCGCCGCCGACGCTGACCGCGTTGATCGGCGAGGAGGCGATCTGCAGGTTTCCCTTGCTGTCGTACTGGGAGTAGTCGTACAGCGTGGGGCTCAGGCCTACCACCAGGTTGATGTCCGCTGCCGGGCCACCGGGGCCGCCGGTGTATCCGTTCTTGTCGTCGAAAATCGGGTCCGAGCCGGAACTGCCCGCGGGCGATCCGGCGGCACCATTGGTGTTGAGATAGCACGAGATATGGCCGTTGACGCTGTACAGCTGACAGCCGTCGGCCAGCGCCACGCCTGGGGCGGCGAAGGTCGCCAGGCCGGTGGCGGCGAGCGCATTCATCAGCGCCAAGGTCAGCGCGCGGCGGTTGGGACGGGCGGTTCGATACGAGTTCATGACAAGGCTCCGAGGGGGTGAGCAGAGCCTAGGCATTGCGGTCGGGCGCCTCTTGACCTGGATCATGTCCGGGCCTGCGCACCGATTCCGGATGGGATTTATTCAGCTTGATCGCGCGCCTTCTGCCGGGCAGAGCCCGGCGCTGCGGACCTCGTGCGTGAAGGGCTGCGGTGGTGCGCGCCTGCTAGCATCGAAACGGCTCGCAGGTTGTTGTCCGACACCCCCCATGAGGAACCGAACGATGCGCAACGGTGCTGCCCTGTTGGTTGAAGCGCTCGAAAACGAGGGCGTGGACCGCATTTTCGGTGTTCCCGGCGAGGAAAACCTCGACTTCCTGGAGGCGCTGCGAACTTCCAGTATCGAACTGGTACTTACACGGCACGAACAGGCTGCCGCATTCATGGCGGCAACCCACGGGCGGCTCACCGGCAGGCCTGGTGTCTGCCTGGCCACGCTCGGCCCCGGTGCCCTCAATTTTTCGACCGGCGCGGCGTACGCCCATCTTGGCGCCATGCCGATGATCCTCATCACGGGCCAGAAAGCCGTAATGAGCGCCAAACAGGCGCGCTTCCAGATCGTGGACATCGTTGCGTCGATGAAGCCGCTGACCAAGATGACCCGGCAGATCGTCAACGCCGAAGCCATTCCCACCATGGTGCGCGATGCCTTCCGCGTCGCGATGGAAGACAGGCCCGGGCCGGTCCACCTGGAGCTGCCCGAAGACATCGCCGGCGAAGAAGTGAAGGAGGTCGCGATTGTTCCGGTGCATCCGCTGGAGCGCCCGCTCGCCCATCCTGCGGCGCTCGACCGGGCGGCCGCCGCGCTGCTGGCTGCACAACGTCCACTGGTGATGATCGGTGCGGCATGCAGCCGGCCGCACCTGGCAGACGCGCTGTCCAGCTTCGTGGCGCGCACGCGCCTGCCCTTCTTCAACACGCAGATGGGCAAGGGCGCCGTCACCGGCGGCTCCAACCTGTACATGGGTACCGCCGCGCTGTCCGAAGGCGACTACGTGCACGAAGCCATTGCACGCGCGGACGTGATCCTGGCCATCGGCCACGACACGATCGAGAAGCCACCGTTCCTGATGAAGGACGCCGGAGGACCCAAGGTCATCCATCTCAGCTTCCAGTCGGCCACGGTCGAACAGGTGTACCACCCCGACATCGAAGTGATCGGTGACATTGGCAGTGCGGTGGAAGCGCTGGCCGGGCGCCTGGAAGGCAAACTCTCGCCCGATGCAGGCATGACGGCGCTGCGCCAGAAGATTCTCACCCGTCTCAACGACCGCGCCGAGGAAGACCGCTTCCCGGTCACGCCGCAGCGCCTGGTCCACGACGTACGCGCGGTGATGCCCGACGACGGCATCGTCTGTCTCGACAATGGCATGTACAAGATCTGGTTCGCGCGCAACTACCGCACCCACGTGGCCAACACGCTGCTGCTGGACAACGCGCTGGCCACCATGGGCGCCGGCCTGCCCTCGGCGATGATGGCGGCCATCCTGTACCCACAGCGCCGGGTCATGGCGGTCTGCGGCGACGGCGGTTTCATGATGAACTCGCAGGAACTGGAGACTGCGGTGCGCCTGAGTCTGAACCTGGTGGTGGTGATCCTCAACGACAGCGCGTACGGCATGATCCGCTGGAAGCAGGCGGTGGATGGGTTCGAGGATTTCGGCATGCGCTTTGGCAATCCCGATTTCGTTCGCTATGCCGAGGCTTATGGCGCGAAGGGCTCGCGGGTGAGCTCGGCCGAAACACTGGTGCCGACGATTGAGGCGGCTTTCGCCGGCGGCGGCGTGCATCTGGTCGACGTGCCCATCGACTATTCCGAAAACACCCGCGTACTGGTCGACGAGCTGCGCAATCGCACTCCCGACGTGGAATGCCGGTAAACCAGGCTGTATCGAGGAGCTTGAACATGCTGAAGGTCGTACAGGCGTTTGATCGCGCGCAGATCGCGGAAGTCCCCACCGACGATGCCGCTGCGCTGGAGCGCAAGCTGCAGGCCGCCGCCCGCGCCTTCAAGGATCGCGACGGCTGGCTGCCGCCGCATCAGCGCATCGCCATCCTGCGTCGCCTGGCCGCATTGATGGATGCGCGGCGCGACCATCTTGCCCTGCAGATCGCACGCGAAGGCGGCAAGCCGCTGCCCGATGCCATCGTGGAAACCACCCGCGCCATCGACGGCGTGAACAACGCCGCTGACGAGCTGCGCAACTTCGCCGGCCGCGAAATCCCCATGGGCCTCTCGGCCGCGGCGGAGAACCGCTGGGCATTCACCACCAGGGAACCCATCGGGGTAGTCGCGGCCATCTCCGCGTTCAATCATCCGCTGAACCTGATCGTGCACCAGGTCGCGCCCGCCATCGCGGTCGGCTGCCCGGTCATCATCAAGCCGGCCAGTGCGACGCCCCTGTCCTGCCTGGAATTCGTGGCGCTGGCGCATGAAGCCGGCCTGCCGGAGCCGTGGTGCCAGACCTTCCTGCCCGAAGGCAACGAACTGGCCGAAGCGTTGGCTACGGACAAACGCGTCGCCTTCCTGAGCTTCATCGGTTCGGCTCGGGTCGGCTGGTCGCTGCATGCCAAGCTGGCCCATGGCGCACGGTCGGCGCTGGAGCACGGTGGCGTGGCGCCGGCCATCGTCGACCGCAGTGCGGACCTCGGCAAGATCATCGAGCCCATCGTGAAGGGCGGCTACTACCATGCCGGCCAGGTCTGCGTGTCCACGCAGCGCATCTTCGTGCACGACACCATCGCCGAGGACTTCACCGAACGGCTGATCGCCCGCGTCGAAAAGCTGCGTACCGCCGACCCGACGTTGAAGGACACTGAAGTAGGCCCGCTGATCCAGCCCCGCGAAGTGGATCGGGTCGCGGAGTGGATCGACGAGGCGATCAAGGGCGGTGCCAAGCTCGCCGCTGGTGGCAAGCGTCTGTCGGAGACCAGCTATCAACCCACGGTGCTGCTTGATCCAGCCGCCGATGCACGCATCTCCACGCTGGAAGTGTTTGGGCCGGTGGTTGCGGTGTACCGCTACGGCGACCTGGACGACGCCATCGCGCGCGCCAATGCCCTGCCAGTCGCCTTCCAGGCCAGCATCTTCGCGCAGGACATCGACATCGCGATGCGCGCCGCCAACCGCCTGGACGCCTCGGCAGTGATGATCAACGACCCCACCGCGTTCCGTACCGACTGGATGCCGTTCGCAGGCCGCCGCGAATCCGGTTACGGCACCGGCGGCATTCCGTACACCATGCGCGACATGACCCAGGAAAAGATGATCCTGATGCGCAGGAGCTGATCCCGCGCGCCACGTCGCTACGCTTTCGCCAACTGCCTGGCTGCACCAGACCCCAGGTTGCGGATGAACACACCGGCACTGGCGCCCAGTGCGCCAGCGCCCATCCAGATCGCGATGGTGGCGGTGTTGGCCGCGACGATCTGCAGGTAGCCGAGCTCGCTATGGCGAACCACGAAGTAGGCGGACAACAGCACCATGCACATGTTGATCAGGGCCACGGCGACGGCAAATCCATAGCGCCCGGAGATCCACCCTCCGGCCAGTGCGAACCAGAGCGAGCACAGCACCGCAATGGCGTCCGCCCGTTCGAAGGAGAAGGTGGTCCCTGCCCTCATGCCGATGTTGAACAGCGTCGTCGCCTCCGTGGTGAGCGCAAGGAAGACCAGCAGCGCCGCGATGTGCCGCCACATCGTGTTGCGCCACACGCCCATTCGATCCAGCATGAACGTGATCAGGGCCGCCAGCGCCAGATAGCTCTCCGCAGTGAGAAAACGTCCCGCAGGATTCACCCAGAACATCACTTCCGAGTCCGGCTCGAAGTACGGAAGCCCCACCCAACTTCCCAGTGGCAGGTAATACAGCTGGTGCGCCAGGAAGGGGTACAGATGATCCAGCACATGGGCCAGCGCCAACAGAATCCCCGGCAGCACCATCCAGGTGGCCAGGACCGCCCACGGCAGTACGCGCTTCGATGTAGTCATTGCAACTCCTTTGCCATACCCGTAGATCCCCGCACCATCAAACTGAAATCCAGCGTCTGCTGCAGCGGCACGTCCACCCCTTCGATGATGGCCAGCAGCAGCTTGACCGCGCGCACGCCGATCTCCCGCATCGGCTGCCGGATGGTCGTCAGCGGCGGCGACAGATAGCTGGATGATGCCAGATCGTCGAAGCCGACGATGGACAGGTCCTCCGGCACGCGCAGGCCCAGATCGCGGCAGGCCGCCATCGCGCCCAGCGCCATCTGGTCGCTGAAGCAGAAAATGGCGGTTGGCTTCGACGCCCCGCCCAACAGTGCCCTTGCGGCGGCATGTCCGGATTCGAGGGAGAAGTCGCCGGGCACCACGCTCAGGCTGCGCAGCCGGCCACGTGCCTTGCCGGCGCCCCGGACGCCTTCCAGCCGCTGCCGGTGCAGCGGGTTGTCCGGCGGTCCGCCCACCACGGCGATCCGTTCGTGCCCCAGCCCGTACAGGTGCTCCATCACCGCGCGCGCCGCGGCCGCGTTGTCGATGTGCACGCTGGGAATGCCCAGTGCCGGGTCGAACTCGCATCCATTGACCACTGGCGCCTCTGCACCCTGCTGCTGCACGATCTCGCGCGCCGTCGGCGGCAGCCGATGCCCGAGTACGATCAACCCGTCGGCCTCGTTGCGGCGGAGCATCTGCGCGTAGCGTTCCTCGCGCTCGGGCAGGTTCTGGGTATCGCCCAGCAGGACTGCGTAGCCCACGGCCTGCGCCGCGTCTTCCGCGCCCTGCAGGATCTGCGCGAAGAATGGATTGGCGATGTCCGGCACGGTGACCAGCAGCTTGCCGCTGCGCTGGGTCTTGAGCGTGCGTGCCACGGTGTTGGGTACGTAGCCAAGCGCGAGGGCAGCCTGCTCGATCCGCGTGCGCGTGGCGGGCAGCACCTTGTCCGGCCGCGAGAGCGCGCGCGACACCGTACCTGCGGAGACGCCCACGTGCTTTGCGATGTCGTAAATGGTGGCCATGGCGTCAGTTCTTCTTTCCGCTGTGCAGTGCACAACGGGGTTTGCGGAAGTCCCTGCTAGGGTAATGCAATCGATTGCATCGAGGGCAATTCCCGTTGAAGACGCTCAAGGGTCCCGCACTGTTCCTGGCGCAGTTCATCAGCGACACACCTCCGTTTGATCGGCTCGACACGCTGGCCGGCTGGGCGGCGGGCCTGGGCTATTCTGGCGTACAAGTACCAACCAGCGCGCCTCACCTCTTCGACCTGGCCGAAGCTGCGCGCAGCCAGGCGTACTGCGACGACGTTGCCGGCATGCTGGCCGGACACGGACTGCAGATCACCGAGTTGTCCACGCACCTGCAGGGACAGCTGGTCGCCGTGCATCCCGCCTACGACAGCCTGTTCGACGGCTTCGCACCGGCAGACAAGCGTGGCGATCCCGCCGCCCGCCAGGCCTGGGCGGCGGAGCAGCTGCTGCTGGCCGCGAAGGCCAGCGAGCGCCTCGGGCTGAAAGCGCATGCCACGTTCTCCGGTGCGCTGGCCTGGCCGTACTTCTATCCGTGGCCGCAACGTCCGCCGGGTCTGGTCGAAGAAGCCTTCGCCGAGCTCGGCCGCCGCTGGCGCCCCATTCTCGATGCCTTCGACGCCTGCGGCGTGGATCTGTGCTTCGAGATCCACCCGGGCGAAGACCTGCACGACGGCGCGACGTTCGAGCGCTTCCTCGACGTGGTCGACCACCATCCCCGCGCGAAGATGCTGTACGACCCCAGCCACCTGCTGCTGCAGCAGATCGACTACCTGGGCTTCATCGACCGCTACCACCCGCGCATCGGCATCTTCCACGTCAAGGACGCGGAGTTCCGCCCCAGCGCGCGCAGTGGCGTGTATGGCGGCTACCAGGACTGGATCGACCGACCGGGGCGGTTCCGCTCGCTCGGCGACGGCCAGATCGACTTCAAGGCGATCTTCTCGAAATTCGCGCAGTACGACTTCCCGGGCTGGGCGGTCGTGGAATGGGAGTGCTGCCTGAAGCACCCGGAAGACGGCGCGCGGGAAGGCGCCGCCTTCGTGCGCGACCACATCATCCGCGTCACCGAACGCGCCTTCGACGACTTTGCCGAAGGCGGCACCGATCCTCACTCACTGCGCCGCATGCTCGGCATCTGAGCCATTACCGCCCCGGGAGGGCACGTCATGAAGCACACCATGTCGCGTTTGGGCGCGATGATGTTTCTGCAGTTCTTCATCTGGGGCGCGTGGTTCGTCACCCTCGGCACGTACCTGGTGCAAGGCCCGCTCCAGGCCAGTGCCAGCCAGGTCGCGACCGCCTTCCTCAGCCAGTCCATCGGCGCCATCGTCGCGCCGTTCCTGGTCGGCCTGGTCGCGGACCGCTACTTCGCCGCCCAGCGCATCCTCGCGGTCCTGCATCTCGCCGGTGCGGTACTGATGTGGCTGGCGTCCACGGCAACCGACTTCAACACGTTCTTCGCCTGCGTCATGGGCTACATGCTGCTGTTCATGCCGACCCTGGCCCTGGCCAACAGCGTGGCGATGCGGCACATGCAGTCGCCTGAGAAGCAGTTCCCCCCGGTGCGGGTGGCCGGCAGCATCGGCTGGATCGTGGCGGGCGTGCTGATCGGCTGGCTGGGCTGGGAACAGGCGCATCGACTGGAGCTGACCTTCCAGATGGCGGCGGTGGCGTCGCTCGCGCTCGGCCTGTATGCCTTCACCCTGCCGCATACGCCGCCGCTGGCACAGCAGCGTGACGCCAGCCTCGGGCAGGTCCTGGGGTTGGATTCGCTGAAGCTGCTGAAGTCGCGCTCGTACCTGGTGTTCTTCCTGGCGTCGATCGCCATCTGCATTCCGCTGGCGTTCTACTACAACTTCACCAACCCCTACCTCAACGACCTCGGCGTACGCGGCGCCGCCGGCCTGCAGTCGCTGGGCCAGGTCTCCGAAGTGCTGCTGATGCTGGCCATGCCGTTCCTGTTCGTGCGGCTGGGGGTCAAGACCATGCTGGCGGTGGGCATGGCCGCGTGGGTGGTGCGCTATGTCATGTTCGCGTTTGGCGACGCCGGTGGCGGCTTCTCGCTGCTGGTGATCGGCATCGTGCTGCATGGCATCTGCTATGACTTCTTCTTCGTCACCGGCCAGATCTACACCGACGCGCACGCCGGCCCCGACGCCCGCAGCAGCGCACAGGGCTTCATCACCCTGGCCACATACGGCGTGGGCATGCTGATCGGCACGTTCCTGTCTGGTGCAGTGGTGGAGCACTACACCACGGCGGCCGGTCCGGACTGGCAACAGATCTGGCTGTTCCCCGCCGGCGTCGCACTGGTGGTGCTGATCGCCTTCCTGGCCCTGTTCCGCGACCGCCCGGTCGTGGCGGCCTCGCCTGCCACGAACTGAGGACCGCACCCGATGCCCAAGCTTGGAATCGCCATCGTCGGCACCGGCATGATCGGCGCGGTGCACCACCGCGCGGCCCTGCTGGCCGGCGCCGAGGTCCGCGGCGTCGCCGCTTCGTCGCCCGAACGCGCCACCGAAGTGGCGAGCGCGTGGAATCTGCCGCGTGCCTACCGCGATATCGACGAGGTGGTCGCCGACCCGCAGGTGCAGGTCGTGCACGTCTGCACCCCCAACCACCTGCACCGCGCCATGGCGCAGGCCGCGCTGGAAGCCGGCAAGCACGTCATCTGCGAGAAGCCGCTGGCAACGACCCTCCAGGATGCCCAGGTGCTGGCGGCGCTGGCCGCCTCCACCGGGTTCGTGGCCACGGTTCCGTTCGTCTACCGCTACCACCCGGTGGTCCGCGAGGCCCGCGCGCGGATCGCGCAGGGCGAGCTGGGGCCGCTGCACCTGATCCATGGCAGCTATCTCCAGGACTGGCTGTTGGACCCGGCCAGCAACAACTGGCGCGTGGACCCGGCGCTGGGCGGCACCTCGCGCGTGTTCGCCGACATCGGCTCGCACTGGTGCGACCTGGTGGAGTGGGTGAGCGGCGAGCGCTTCGTCGACGTCAGCGCCGCCTTCGCCACCGTGATCGGCGAGCGCGGCGCCGGCAGCGGGCAGAGCTTCACCACGCCGGCCGCCGGCGGCGCGATGCAGGCGGTCTCCAGCGAGGACGTGGCGGCGGCACTGTTCAAGACCGGCGCCGGAACGCTGGCATCGTTGACGGTCAGCCAGGTGTCGGCGGGCCGCCACAATCGCCTCTGGTTCGAAATCGACGCGGCCAATGCCAGCGTGGCCTTCAACCAGGAAGATGCCGAGCGACTGTGGATCGGTCGGCCCGACCAGCGTGAGGAGATCTTCGTACGGGGCCCGGGCGCCGGCAGCGCAGAGCAACGGCGACTCTCGGTGTTGCCACCCGGGCATGCACAGGGCTACGGCCACTGCTTCGAGGCGTTCGTCGCCGACACCTATGCCGCCATCCACGGTGAGCGCCCGGAGGGCCTGCCCACCTTTGACGACGGCGCGCGCTCGGCGTTGATCGTCGACCGCGTCATCGCCTCCGCCAGGTCCCGCGCCTGGACGCCCATCGACTGATTCCCTGAGGATTTCCGGATGAAGATTGCTGCACGCAGGACCGCCACGCTCGCGCTGCTGATGATGGCCGCCCTTCCCGCCTTCGCAGGCGACCCCACCGGCCCGCAACCGCCCATCGCGGTGCAGATGTACACGCTGCGCAATGCCGGTTCGCTCGACCAGCAGCTGAAGATCGTCCACGACGCGGGCGTGCACGCGGTGGAAACGGTGGGCACCCAGAACGTCAGCGCGGCGGAGCTCAAGCAGCTGCTCGACCGCTATGCGATCAAGGCCATCTCATCGCACGTGCAGCTGGCCGATCTGCGCAATGACCTGGACGCGGCCATCGCCTTCAATCGCTCGATCGGCAACACCGTGCTGGTGGTGCCGTACCTGGACCAGAAGGATCGCCCCACCGATGCAGCAGGCTGGACGGCCCTGGGCAAGGAACTGGGCCAGATCTCCAAGCGGGTGCGCGCCCAGGGCATGCGCCTGGCCTACCACAACCACGACTTCGAACTGGTCGACTTCAACGGCAAGACCGGCCTTGAACTGCTGTTCGCCGCCGCCGGCCCCGACCTGCAGACCGAGCTGGACCTGGCCTGGGTACAGCGTGCAGGCCATGACCCGGTGGTGATGCTGGGCAAGTTCAAGGGCCGCCTGTTTGCCGTACACGCCAAGGACAATGCACCGAAGGGCCAGGCCGAAGACGAAGGCGGTTTCGCCGCAGTCGGCCAGGGTGTCCTGGACTGGAACGCGATCCTGCCTGCGGCAGCGGCAGACGGCGTGCAGTGGTACATCGTCGAACACGACCAACCGCATGATCCGGCCAAGGCCATCCAGGCCGGGGCCGATTACCTGCGCGCCCACCTGACGGCGCGCGCGCCGCGCTAGCACGCGAAGGAGTCCTGCTTGAAAAGCATTCTGACTGTAGCTGTACTGCTCTGTGGATCAACCCTGGCCAATGCCGCATGGTGCGAAGACAACCCTGCAGCTGGCGCGAAGCTTTATGCCACCCACTGCGTCGCCTGCCACGGGGCGGAGCGCGCGGGCGTTCCGCCTACTTTCCCCGCGCTCACCGACATCGGCAAGCGCCTGCAGCCTGCGCAGATCAAGGAAAGGATCACCAAAGGCGGCGGCCTGATGCCGCCGTTTGCCCAGCTGTCGCCGCAGGAGATCAACGACATCGCCAGCTTCCTGGTCAAATAGGAAGCCGGCGCCAGGGGTGCGCGGGTCCTTACAGCGCGCGCACCCAGATGTTGCGGTAGCTGACCTTCGAGTCATGCTCCTGCAGGTAGATCGGCGCACACCCGTGGACCGGGTACGAAGGCGCGCCGATGTATTCGGTCTTGCCCGACAGGACGGTATCGTTCTGCACCAGCACGCCGTTGTGCAGCACGGTGATGCGCGCGGGTGAGATCAAGCCGCCGCCCTCCGAGAAACGCGGCGCCTTCCAGATGACGTCGTAGGCCTGCCACTGGCCGGGTGCACGCGAAGCGTTCACCAGCGGAATGGCCTGCTTGTAGAGGGAAGCCGCCTGGCCGTTGGCATAGGTCGGGTTGTTGTAGCTGTCGAGCACCTGCAGCTCATACACCTCCTGCAG
The DNA here is from genome assembly GCF_963519125.1 of uncultured Stenotrophomonas sp. Lineage (GTDB taxonomy): Bacteria > Pseudomonadota > Gammaproteobacteria > Xanthomonadales > Xanthomonadaceae > Stenotrophomonas. The sequence goes on from NZ_CAUQLJ010000002.1 coordinate 64,689, forward strand.
GAAGATGCCGCTGTTGCCGCGGTGCTGCCCGTCGAAGCCCTTGGTCTCCGTGGGCGTGCGCCACTCCACGTGCAACTGGATGTCGCAGAACGTCTGCGTTGTCCGGATGCCCTTGCTGCCCGGCACCACGGTCATCGCGCCGTCGGCAATGGTCCACGGCACGCGGCCGCCCTGCTCCGACTCCCATGCGGAGGTGTCCTTGCCGTTGAACAGCACGATTGCGTCGGAAGGCGCGCCGCCCGCCGGCGTGGCAACTACGGCGGGCACGGGCGTCCATACCTCGGTTTTTGTCGGGTCGCCACTGGACTGTGCGAAGGCAGGGGCGGCGGCCAGCAGGCTCGCCGCCATCAACAGGGGTCGGGTCATCGTGTCATTGCACTCCATCAGCCGGTCGCCCAGGCGGGCGTACCGGGGACATAGGCCAGGTCGCCATCGTAGCGACCCGGTACGGCGACATACTGCAGTGCTTCAGTCGCACCCACCTTCGAGGTGAAGTAACCGAAGATGGTCAACTGCTTGATCATCGTGAAGTAATGCGGCGTCGGTCCGGACGCGTCCGATTCTCCGGTGGAGCTGACGTCGACATTGCGCTTCCTCGCCTCCGCGTCCAACTCGCGCAGCAGCACCGCGCGGGCTTCTGGAGCAAGCGAAACGAACCGGCCGCCCGCCCGCTTGTCGATATCAGCCAGGCCCGCGTGGAACGCAGCCTGCTGACGGGCCGTGTAGCAGTCGCTGACGAACTTCGCCATGAATGCGCCGGTGCCCGCGTCCTTGGCTCCGGGTGTCTTCGTGCGCGGCAGGATGGTCTCGGCGATCTCATCCAGCGTGCCGATGTCGGCTGCGGAGAAGGCCTTCGCCCCGGCAGCCGGCACCTGCCCACTGGCGAGAGCGGGCAGCCCTACCAAAGCCGCACCCGTGGCGGCGACGATCATCTTGAGGAGGTCGCGACGGTCCATCACAGGTTCCCCGCTTTCAGTTCGCGCACGGCATGGTCCGCTGCCCGCGCGGTCAACGCCATGTAGGTCAGCGAGGGATTCACGCAGGCGCTGGAGGTCATGCAGGCGCCGTCGGTCACGTACACGTTGGGCGCGTCCCAGACCTGGTTGTGCTGGTTCAGCACCGAGCTCCTGCGATCACGCCCCATGCGCGCGGTGCCCATTTCGTGGATCCCCTTGCCGGGCGCGTAGTCGTTGTCGTGCATCTCCACGTCCTTGACGCCGGCGGCCTCCAGCATCTCGGCGGCATCGGCCGCCATGTCCTTGCGCATGGCCTTCTCGTTCGCGCGCAGGGAAACGTCCATGGCCAGCACCGGCAGGCCCCATTTGTCCTTGCGTTCCGGGTCCAGGCGGATGGTGTTGTCGTGGTGCGGCAGCATCTCGCCGAATCCGGTCATACCGATCCGCCAGTCGCCCGGCAGGGTCAGCGCTTCCTTCAGGTCGGCACCGATGTTCAGCTCGGCGATCTCGCGCGACCAGCCGTTGCGGCTGGCACCGCCCTGGTATCCAAACCCGCGCGTATAACCGCGCTTGTCGTCGGCGACGTTGCGGAAGCGTGGAACGTAGAAGCCGCAGGGACGACGACCGAAGTAGTACTTGTCATCGTAGCCTTCGACGCGGCCGGACGCGCCGGCACCGAAATGATGGTCCATCACGTTGTGACCGAGCTCGCCCGACGAGGAACCGAGCCCACCCTCCCAAACGTCGGTGGCTGAATTCATCAGCAGCCACGTCGAGTTGAACGAGGACGCGTTGAGGAAGATGACCTTGGCGGTATACACGTAGGTCTCCCCACTCTCGGCGTCGATCACCTCCACGCCCCGCGCACGCTTGCGGTCCTTGTCGTAGAGCACTTCCTTGACGATCGAGAACGGCCGCAGGGTCAGGTTGCCGGTCTTCATAGCCGCCGGCAGCGTCGCCGACTGGGTGGAGAAGTAAGCACCGAACGGACAGCCCAGGATGCATTTGTTGCGGTACTGGCAGTTGACGCGGCCCTGCTCCGGCTTGGGCTGGGTAATGTTCGCAGTACGCGAGTGGATCATGTGCCGGGTGCCGCCAAAGGCCTTCTTGATCCGCGCAGCCACGTCCTCCTCGACGATGTTGAGCGGAATGGGCGGCAGGAACTCACCGTCCGGCAGGACGTCCAGCCCCTCGCGCGTGCCAGCGATGCCGGCGAATTTCTCCACGTGGTCGTACCACGGCGCGATGTCGACGTAACGGATCGGCCAGTCGGTGGCGATGCCGTCCTTGAGGTTGGCCTGGAAATCCAGGTCGGACAGCCGATAGCTCTGCCGCCCCCACATCAGCGAGCGGCCGCCCACGTGATAGCCACGGAACCAGTCGAAGCGCTTGGTCTCGACGTAGGGCGATTCCTTTTCGTCGGCCCACATGCCTTCCAGGTTCTCGGCCAGGCCGTAATCGCGCATCAGCACGGGGAAGTCCGCTTTCATCGCCTGGGTCGGCCGGTTGCGATGCGGGAAGTCCCACGGTTCCTTCATCGCGTTGACGTAGTCCTTGACGTGCTCGATGTTGCGTCCACGTTCCAGCATCAGGACCTTGAGCCCTTTCTCGGTCAATTCCTTTGCCGCCCAACCGCCACTGATTCCCGAGCCAACAACGATGGCGTCGTAATGATTGTCTGCCATGGGTTCTACTTCACCTTGGTGGATATCGTTTCAGACGTCGCAGAGGCGGATCGCCTCGCGCAGCGAAGCGACGGGATCGGCGGCCACAGGACTGAATTCCTGCGCCAGATACCCGTCGAAACCGGTGTCGCGGATCGCGCGACAAATGGCGGGATAGTTCAGTTCCTGCTGGTCCCCGATCTCGTGTCGGCCAGGTACGCCCGCGGTGTGGTAATGCTTGAAATGCGCGTGATGCCGACCGATGGTGGCGATGATGTCGCCCTCCATGATCTGCATGTGGTAGATGTCGTAGAGCAGGCCGAAGTTGTCCGAACCGAGCCGCTGGCAGAGTTCCACGCCCCATGCGGAGTGGTCGCACAGATAATCGGGATGATCAACCCGGGAGTTCAGCAACTCCATCACCAGCACCACGCCGCGTTTCTCGGCATGGCCGAGGATACGCTTGAGGCCGGCCTCGGCATGCGCCATGCCTTCCTGCGGGTCCATGCCGTTGCGGTTGCCGGAAAAGCAGATGAGGTTGCGGTAGCCGGCATCGGCGACCAGGTCGATGTGCCGTGTGTAGCGTGCCACCAGTTCATCGTGAAACTGGACACCGGCGAAGCCCTTGGTCAGTCCAAGCTCTGCGCCGTTGCACATCGAGCTGTACACACCATGGGATTTCAACGTGGGCCAATCTTCGGGACCTACAAGATCGATGGCGGCGAAGCCGATGCCTTTTACCGTCTGGCAGAGCTGCGCGACCGACTGTTGTGGGAAGGTCCAACGGGCGACCGAATGCTTGATATTGCCCTTGAGAGGCGCGGCGTCGGCCAAAGCGGGCAAAACGCCGGCCGCGCCCAACCCCAGACTTCCGGCAACCGCGATGCGCAGCGCATCCCGTCGCGAGAACCGCGAAACTTGGATCGATCCAATCGAACGGTCGGACATTCGCACTCCGGCCTCCCAACCGGTATCAAACGCAACAATTCGGGGCAATGCAATCGATTGCACCATAAAGTAGCGAATCGATTTATTGCAAGTCGCAGTGCACGAAAAAACTTGCTGCAGGGCACAACAGAAAGGCCCGTAAACGGGGCTTTCTGGAATTACTTGCAGTGGGTGCAGATACCTGCCGTTCGTTCAGGGCTTGGCAGGCGCCTCGACACCCGTCGCGTTCAACACGGGCGGCGGCAGGCGCTCCCCTTCTATGTGGATCCCCTGCAGGGCGGCCTGCAGCTCAGCGAGTTCGGCATCGGTAAATGAGACGGAGGCCGCTGCGACGTTCTGCTGGAGATGCACGATGTTGGTCGTTCCGGGAATCGGCACGATCCAGGGCTTGACGGTGCCCAGCCAGGCCAGCGCCAGCTGCGCCGATGTGACACTCTTGCGCAGTGCCCATTCCTGGACAAGTCGAGCCAGCACGATATTTTTGGCAAGCGCATCGGGCGCAAAGCGCGGAACCGCTGCACGGAAGTCGCCTTCCCCAAAGTGCGTCCGGGCATTGACCATGCCGGCAAGGAAGCCCATGCCCAGCGGGCTCCACGGCACGAAACCGATTCCCAGCTCTTCGCACAGGGGCAGCACACTGGTTTCAGGTCCGCGCCACAGCATCGAGAACTCGTTCTGGATGGCCGCAACAGGATGAACCGCATGCGCGCGGCGGATCGTCTGCAAACCGGGCTCGGACAAGCCGTAGTGCAGCACCTTGCCCTCCGCAGCCAGGTCCTTCATCGTCCCCGCGACGTCTTCGATGGGCACGTTCGGGTCGACGCGGTGCTGGTAGAGCAGATCGATGCGGTCGGTGCGCAGCCGTCGCAGCTGTCCCTCGACGACCTGGCGGATATGTTCGGGCCGGCTGTTGGTACTGCCGCGACGCTCACCGGTGTCCGGATCGACGTCGAACCCGAATTTTGTCGCCACCACGACCTTGTCCCGGACACCCTGAAGGGCCTCACCGAGCAGTGCTTCCGAGAAGAACGGACCATAGACCTCGGCGGTATCGAACAGCGTTACACCGAGGTCGACCGCGCGTCGGATAAGTGCGATGCCGGCAGCCCGGTCGGTGCTGCTGGAATACAGGTCATTCACCACGTCAGTGCCCTGCCCCGGGTTCCACTGGACACCCAGGCCGATGGGGAAGACTTCGATGGGCCCCAGGCGGCGACGGGGAACAGGGGCGGTGCTGGCGGGAGTGGCCGGGGCGGTTCCCTGGCTGCCTGCCTGTCTGTCGCCTGACGCGTTGCCGCATGCGGACAACAGCAGCGGCGCAATGCCAGCCACTGCGGCGCCCATCAGCATCTGGCGACGCTGGCTATCGGGTATATCGGACGGACGATTCATCGCACTCTCTCCATATTGATCGGAAATACGCTGTACAACCGAGTCGTCGGGTCAAAGACCCGTCATTTTCAGAGCGCCCTCGGGCAGGCGGTCGCCTACAACGTCCAGCGCCGACAACCCGGCGTTGATGGCGGCAAGCTCGGCGTCGCTCAGCGAAACCTCCACCGCGCCCAGGTTTTCCTCGAGGCGATGCAGCTTGGTGGTCCCCGGAATCGGCACGATCCACGGCCGCTGTGCGAGCAACCACGCCAGTGCCACCTGCGCCGGCGTAGCGCCCTTGGCGGTTGCGACGGCGGACACCACATCGACCAGTGCAAGGTTCGCCTTGCGGGCTTCCGGTGAGAAACGCGGCACCAGGTTCCGGAAGTCATTGGGATCGAACGTGGTGTGCTCGTCGATCTTGCCGGTGAGGAATCCAGCACCCAATGGACTGAAAGGGACGAACCCGATCTGGAGTTCCTCAAGCACACGCAGCAGACCGGTCTCCGGGCCGCGCCAGAACATCGAGTATTCGCTCTGCACCGCCGCTACCGGCTGGACCGCGTGAGCACGCCGAATCGTCTCTGCACCGGCTTCAGAGAGTCCGAAGTGTTTGACCTTGCCTTCTGCAATGAGATCCCTCACCGCGCCGGCGATGTCCTCGATGGGCACGTTGGGATCGACGCGATGCTGATAGAACAGGTCGATACGGTCGGTACGCAGGCGCTTGAGGCTTGCCTCTGCAACCGCCTTGATGTGTTCGGGGCGGCTGTTGGTGCCGCCGCTGCGCTGTTTCGTGGCGGGGTCCATGTCAAAGCCAAACTTGGTGGCAATCACCACCTGATCCCGGACCGGTTCCAAGGCCTGGCCAACCAGCTCTTCATTCGCGAACGGGCCATACACCTCGGCGGTATCGAACAGGGTGACGCCACGCTCAACCGCCGTGCGGATCAGCCCGATCATCGCCTGCGGGTCGGCAGCTGGCCCGTAGTTGGCGCTCATGCCCATGCAACCCAGGCCCAACGCAGAGACTTCCAGTCCCTGTCCCAGCGTGCGCATCTTCATATCATTGTCCTCGCATCATCGGCCGCGTTGCAGCCACTCATTTACGCGTTCCATCGTCTGCCGCTCCTGGTCGGCCTGCATGAGGAACTCCTTCTGCAGATTCGCCCCAGGCGCCAGTCGGGCTATCACCTCCCTGCTGCTGCCCAGGCCGTATCCCCCGTGGGTGACGAACGGCACAAGGGTCTTGCCATTGAGGTCGTGGCGGGAGAGAAACGATCGGATGACGGGTGGCGCGGTTTCTCCCCAGATCGGGAAGCCGAGGTACACCGTCTGGTAGCTCCTGATCGCGACCACGGTTGCTTCCAGTGCCGGCTCGATGCCACGGTCCCGCTCCTGGCGCGCTTGCTCTACCGTGGCCAGATACTCGTCCGGGTACGGAACCGCAGGTTGAATCTCGAACAGATCCGCACCGAAAGCGCGCTGGATCAGTCCCGCTACAACACGGGTATTACCCGACCTTGAGAAGTACGCCACCAGTGCGGTGGAGCCGTTCGTCCCGGCGCCAGGGTTTCCGGCACTGGGCGCCACAGCGCCGCCCAATGGCAGGCTTGCGAGGGCAGCGACGACAGCTCTGCGTGAAGGATCCCTGGGGGTGGCCATGCGCAGAGGCCTCAGCGGTCAATCATCTTCTGCGCGGCAGGCGAGTATCGCGCACCGGCAATCCTGATGTTCCCAAGCGCAGTCGCAATGCGCTGCAGATCCTCGGCGGTCAACGCCACGCTGTCGGCGGCAAGATTTTCCTCCAGGCGGTGCAGCTTGGTGGTGCCCGGAATCGGAACAATCCACGGCCGCTGCGCCAGCAGCCACGCCAACGCCATCTGCGCGGGGGTGACGCCTCTCTGCGTGGCAAGCTCGCCCAGCACATCCAACAGTGACTGATTGGCGTCCCGCGCCTCGGTGGAGAAACGCGGCACCGAATTGCGGAAGTCGTCGCTGCCGAACGTTGTCTGGGCGCCGATGGCACCGGTGAGGAAGCCTTTGCCCAAGGGACTGAACGGAACGAAGCCGATGCCCAGCTCCTCCAGCAACGGCAGTACGTCCTGCTCCGGCTCCCGCCACCACAACGAGTATTCGCTCTGGAGTGCGGTTACCGGCTGGACGGCATGTGCACGGCGAATGGACGCAACGCCCGCTTCAGAAAGACCGAAGTGCCGGACCTTGCCTTCGGCAATGAGATCTTTCACCGTACCCGCAACGTCTTCCATGGGTACGGCAGGGTCCACCCGATGCTGGTAGAACAGATCGATGTAGTCGGTGCCCAGTCGCTGCAGCGCTGCGTCTGCCACTTCGCGGATCCGGGCAGGCCGACTGTCCGTTCCCTGCGTCGGATCGCCGTTCTTGAATCCAAACTTGGTTGCGATGACCACTTGATCGCGGAAGGGCGCTACCGCCTCGCCCAGCAGCATTTCGTTTTCACCCTGGGCATACGCTTCTGCAGTGTCGAACAACGTGACACCACGCTCGAACGCGGCCCGGATGAGTTCAATGCCATGTCGCTTGTCGACTGCGGGGCCGTAGCCAAAGCTCAGGCCCATGCAACCGAATCCGAGTGCCGAGACTTCCAGTCCGCCCTGTCCAAGTACGCGCTTTTTCATGTTGTCCTCGCCATTTGCTTGGGTACCGGACCAATGTAGGCCTACGCGAAGTCCATCACTAGAGGGCATAATCGGATATGGTTCATGCCGTGGGCGCATAAATGATCACCGAGAACTACGACCAGCTGGCCCTCTTCGCTCTTGTTGCCCGCGAACGCAGCTTTACCCGTGCGGCCGCCAAGCTCGGCATGTCGCAGCCCGCGTTGAGCCGCGTCATCCGTCAACTGGAAGAGCGCCTGGGCGTGCGCTTGCTGGCGCGCACCACGCGCAGCGTCTCGCCTACCGAAGCGGGGGAGCGGCTGCTGCGCGTCGTGGCGCCGCGCTTCGAGGAGATAGATACGGAGCTGGCCCTGCTCACCGCCTATCGGGACAAGCCCGCGGGCAAAGTCCGCATCACCGCAGGCGAGCACGCCGCGGTGACCGTGCTGCGCCCCGCATTGGCCGGATTGCTGCCTGACAACCCGGATCTGCATATCGAGATCATCGTCGACTATGGCCTTACCGACATCGTGGCCGAAGGGTATGACGCCGGCGTCCGTCTGGGCGAGCAGCTCGCCAAGGACATGATCGCGGTGCGGGTCGGGCCAGACCTGCGCATGGCGGTGGTAGGCTCCCCTGCCTATTTCAAAGGTCGAGCGCGCCCGAAGACACCGCGCGACCTGATGCAGCACAACTGCATCACCATCCGGCTTCCGACCTACGGCGGCATCTATGCATGGGAGTTCGAGAAAAAGGGCGAGGAACTCAAGGTCCGGGTCGAAGGGCAGCTGGTGTTCAACAACATCGCCATGCGGCTGGACGCTGCGTTGAATGGCCTGGGCCTGGCGTACATGCCGGAGGACCTGGTGCTGGAGCACATCGAGGGCGGACGACTGGTCCGGGTATTGGCGGACTGGTGCCCGCCCTTCCCCGGGTATCACCTGTATTACCCGAGCCGGCGGCAGACCTCACCGGCGTTTACGTTGGTTCGAGACGCGTTGCGCCATGACCCGTGAGTTTATTCAACCTGATCAGCTGCGCTGTGTTTCGCCTTGCTGGGCGAGATGCCAATCGATCGCCGCGTGCACCCGCTGACCTGCTTCCGACATCCCGGCCTCGTCGAGCGATCCTGCCAGCAGCCACAACTGGTCGACATCCAGGCCCACGCGAAGACTGGCGCCAATATGCGAACGCAGCTGTGCGGTGACGTCGGGCATGGTAGAGAGGATTCCGACCGTCGCCAGTTCGCGATCCTGCCAATTGAGCGTGTCGCGTTCGAAGATCGCGCCGAACAGGTGCGCCTGCAGGTAGTCGTTGATCACAGGCGCGAACTGGAAGACCGGTCCATCGACAGTCCGACCCGAAATGCGGCTCTGGTTCTCGCGTCCGATACGCTGTAGTTCAGCGCCCTGGGGGAGTGGGCCCGTTACGTTCGGCCCCATCTCGTCGTGTACGCCGTCCTGTTTCCTTTCCTCGACGACATTCATCAGCTCACCGAGGGCATTCAGGCTGCGCGGGAAACCCGCGTAGGCGTAAAGCTGCACCAGGACTTCCTTGGCCGCGCTTACAGAAAGACCTGCATCCAACCCCTGCGCCAGCGCGCTGCGCAGACGAACCGGGTCACCACCTGCTGCCGCCGCGCCGATCACGGGAATCGCCCTGCGCCTGGAAGACAGCGCGGCGTCGGCTTGAGCCGGTGACAGGGCGGCAGTTGCATCCCGCTCATACTCTTCCGGACTCACCTGCTCCAGCCATTGCACACTCTTGCCGTCAACGACACCGGTAACGGTCAGATGGGTCATGGCGGTTCGAGGACCGGCGCCGTGCCAGTGTTTGACCCCGGGCGGGCACACGACCACGTCACCGGGCCGGATGACCTTGACCGGCTTTCCCCATTCCTGCGTCAGCCCAGTCCCTGCCGTTACCACCAGCCGTTGCCCGGCCGGGTGGGTGTGCCATGCCGAGCGCGCCCCGGGTTCGAACGTCACGTAGGCTCCTGAAGCGGGGATCGCCATCTCGGCCGCGAACAAGGGATCCACGCGCACGCGCCCGGTGAAGTTTTCACGCGCGCCAAACACCGGGGCCTGGGTTCCGGCACGCGTTACGCGTTGCCTGCCAACTTCGTCGTCCGGGCTGGCCACTGCCTGCCCCGCGAGCCCCAGCAAGGGAATACTGATCAAGGCCAATAGTGGTTTGTTCATGCCATCACTCCAGGGTCAACGATCCAGCGCCTTCTTCTTCAGGAAGTCGCTCACCAGATCCGCGATCTCGATGTTGTTCATGTCGGAAAACAGGAAATGGCTGTTGCCGCGGATGCCCACGTCCGGCAGGTGGACCAGAGTTACATCCCCGCCTTGCCGATTGACGGCATCGCGCCACAGCCGGGCCATCTCCAGCCGCGCGCGCCAACTGTCCAGGGCAGGCAGGTGGACCGGCTTTTCGGGAATGTTGTCCCCGTACAGGACCAGGATCGGAATCCGGGTCAGCGCCTTGAACGCCTCAGGCGACACCTCGGTGCCCGAGACGGTATCGAAGGCACTGGGAATCGGCGCGGGTGCATCGCCCTTTGCGAAGACGAAGCTGCTGCCGGGCTCGAATGCGATGATCGCGCGCACATTCTGGCTCTTGATCGCCGTCATCCATCCCGGCCCACCTGCCTGCGAGTGGGTGAACAGGATCGCCGGACCGGTCTTCTGCAGCAGGGCCGCCACGCCATCAGAGAGCACCTGCACATCGAACGGACCGGTGTTGGGCGTCATCGAGCGGAAGAACTGATCAAGGACCTCCTCGCCGCCGGGGAACTGGCTGTCCTTGAAGGGATTCGGCCAGAAACCGATGCGGAACTGGTTGAACCACATCTGCTCATCGGGAACCGGCTTCAGTGTCGCTTCCACCATGCTCCGGCCAGCTTTCCCCCGGCGAGGTTGATCGATCAGGTACGTCGTGAAGTGCCGGCGGAGGAACAGGTTCTGGAAGCCTTCGCGGCCATCTGCAGTCGTCTCCCAACTCTTGGCGGACTGTCCTGCACCGTGCCACATGATGATCGGAAGCGGCTTGGCCCCGACAGGCACCTGATAGAAGGCGTAGACGTGATCGCCATGGAAGGTCTGGCCATCCGGCTTGGACGGCGCGAGTGGATCGAAGATGCCTGGCTGCGTATGCACTGCGCCACCGGCGATGACGCTGCCTTGCGACTCGATCTGCAGGGGCTCGCGTGCGAGTGTTGGTGCCACCGGAAAAAGCGCGGCGGAAACAAGCAGAAATGCGGCAACGCGAACCCGAAGAGGCAGTACGATTGGCGTCATGGCACGCTCGATAACGAGGGGAATGAGCAACGTACGTCAGGGGAAGTCATGGAAAAAGCGCAGCAGTGGCATATGACTTATGCCGTGGAGATATATATCCGATGAATGACGTGTCAGATTGCCTGCGGAAAGGTAAGCACATGACGATCAGAACCTATCCACTGGCCCTGGCGCTCCTGATCATGGCAGTTTGCGCTCACGCATCGGAGGCCAGCCGGACAAGCTCACCGCCAAGCGCCGCCTACAAGTGCGAGGGCGATGCAAACATGACCATCATCGCAACTACGGCGGATTTCTCTTTGTCGGCACCCGGCCCGGACAAAGACGGCTATCGGCACGCGCACTCAGGCAAACAGACGTTCCGATGCGAAGGAGGGCCAGACGTATCGGTCGAGGTTTTGCCGCCCCGAGCAACTGGAGAGTGCGGAGGTGATGGAGGGGTCGTCATCACAGACATCACATTCCCAGGATGGCGCAAGGGCAGCGAGCTCATCGAGTTCAACAAGCAGTGCTTTTTCAGCGATTACATTACGAAGCTGAAGATCCTCAAACACGACTCGCACTATTCGGTGGAGCGTTGCTCTGCGAAGAACAAGCTCAATAAACAAGCTTTCGTCGGCTGTACGACCACGTTATCGGCGAAGCCATCTATCCCATGACCATCAACAATCACGCGCATCCTGAACTGGGAGCGGAAACATTAATGGCGGCACAAAAAAGGCCCTTGCAATGCAAGGGCCTTTTAATTCGCTTCAATCAGAACGGTTGTGCACACATAGGTGTGCTCCCAAGGACGCCGGACTGCGCCCCAACCATCTGATCTTGTTGACATTCTCTTGGCAAGGGCCTACTCCTTGATCGACTAGTTGGCCGCTACTTGTAGAGAACGCAGCCGCAGCGAACGATTTTAGCGTGTTTTCTCACCACTTCCTGCCAGCCCTTCAGAACGACTCTAGGCTCCAAACCCAATCACCCACTTGAAGCCTGACGGCAAATCATGATTCCGATGCGTCTTGATCGCGTTGGAGCCGGTGATGAGCAAGCTGTTTTGGCTGTCAGATGATCAATGGGCGGCAGTCGAGCCGCATCTGCCGAGGAACCAGGCAGCCGCTCGGCGGGTCGATGATCGCCGGGTGATCTCGGGCATCATTCATGTGTTGAAGATCGGCTGTCGTTGGCAGGATTGCCCCGCCGAATACGGCCCGTCCACGACCGTCTACAACCGGTTCAATCGCTGGTCCCACAAACGGTTCTGGTTGAAGCTGCTGGAGGCGCTGGCCGATGCGGGCGCGGTCACTCGCAGCACCTCGATCGACTCGACCTACGTCAAGGCGCAACGCTCGGCCTTCGGCGGAAAAGGGGGGGGCCGGACGCAGGGCATCGGCCCGTCGCGCGGTGGCCAAACGACCAAGGTTCACGCCCTCACCGACGTCGTCGGACGTCCCTTCGCCCTGATCCTGACACCAGGAAACGTCTCCGACATCACCGTCGCTCCGACCCTGCTCGCCCGCGCTCCCGACGCCCGCTACGTCCTTGCTGACAAAGGATATGACGCCGACGGTCTGCGACGTTCGCTGCGCCAGACCGGGGCCGTTCCCGTCATCCCCGGCCGGGCCAATCGAAAGCGAGCCGTCATCTACGACAAGGCCCGATACAAAGAACGACACCGCGTCGAGAACGCCTTCTGCCGGATCAAGGACTACCGCCGCGTCGCCACCCGCTACGACAAACTCGCGGCCAACTTCCTCTCCGGCGTCGCACTCGCCATCCTGGTCGCCTTCTGACTATGAATGAGTCTGGAGCCTAGGCTTAGGACTCACTGATCACAGCCAGAAGAGCACGGTGGCGGCCAGTGCTAGTGCGGAGAAGCCGACGGTTGGCGGTCATATCGCGTTGCCACGCGGCGCCAGTCCTTCAGGCGGCCGAACATGATCTCGATGCGGTTACGCCGTTCGTACCGCGGCTTGTCGTATTTGACAGGCAGAGATCGGGATTTGCGGCCCGGAAGGCACGGTTTGATGCCCTTTTGCTCCAGCGCATCTCTGAACCAGTCAGCGTCATAGCCGCGGTCGGCGAGCATCCACTTGGCCTTGGGCAGATCGTCAAGCAAGGCAGCTGCACCGGTGTAATCGCTGATCTGGCCGGCCGTGATGAAGAAGCTTAAAGGGCGGCCGTTTGCATCAGTCACGGCGTGCAGCTTCGTGTTGATGCTGCCCTTGGTCCGTCCAATCAGGGGCCCGAGATCCCTTTTTACCCCAAGGCTGGAATGCGTGCGGCCGGCCTTGAGATAGGTTGCGTCGATCATGTCGGCCTGCGGGTCGGCTTTCTGGTCTGTAGGGCCCCATGGCAGCCTGCCTGCCGACCGCCGGCACCGGAGATGGCTCCACCGCCATCTCCGGCCTCCGGTTCCGCTTCGCTCCACCTCCGTCCGGACATGACGGCGACGAGCTTATTGTACTAACAAACCGCTCGGTCCGCTCGGCGGGGGCAGATCAGATCCGCACGTCAGCCGTGCGGGCGCATAACCACCTTAATGACGCCTTCTTCCTTGTCCCGAAACTTGGCGTACATTTCCGGCGCGTCCTCGAGGCTTGCCGGGTGGGTAATCACGAAACTGGGATCGATTGCACCGGCTACGATCTTCTCCAGCAACGGCTTGGTGTAGCGCTGGACGTGGGTCTGACCGAGTTTGATCGTCAGTCCCTTGTTCATTGCCGCCCCGAGTGGGAGCTTGTCGGCCACGCCGACATATACGCCAGGGACGGACACCGTGCCTCCCTTGCGACAATTCATGATGGCTTGGCGCAGCACATGCACCCGATCAGTGGCGAGCATCAAGCTCGCCTTGACCTTGTCCATCACCGCGTCGGCCGCGCCGTGACCTGCCGCCTCGCAGCCGACCGCATCGATGCAGCTGTCCGGGCCACGTCCCTTGGTCCGCGCCTGCAATTCGTCATAGACATCGGTCTCGGCGAAGTTGATCGTCTCGGCGCCGCCCGCCTCGGCCATGGCGAGCCGCTCGGGCACCTCGTCGATCGCGATCACCCGGCCCGCGCCCATCATCAGGGCCGATCGGATGGCGAACTGACCGACTGGGCCGCAACCCCAGATCGCGACGGTGTCGCCGGGCTCGATCTGTGCGTTCTCGGCGGCCATGTAGCCGGTCGGAAATATGTCGGATAGAAACAGCGCCTGCTCATCCGTAATGTTGTCGGGGATTTTGATCGGACCGAAGTCGGCCATCGGCACGCGCAGATATTCCGCCTGACCGCCGCAGTAGCCGCCCATCATGTGGCTGAAGCCGAACAACCCTGCGGGCGAATGGCCCATGGCCTTTGCTGCCATCTCGGCGTTCGGATTCGTCCGGTCGCAAGCTGCAAACAAGCCTTTCTTACAGAACCAGCAATCGCCGCAGCTGATCGTGAAGGGTACGACGACACGATCGCCGATCTTCAGGTTCGTCACTTCGGAACCGAGCGCCACGACCTCCCCCATATTCTCGTGGCCGAGGATATCACCTGCCTCCATCGTAGGCTGGTAACCATCGAGCAGGTGAAGGTCGGACCCGCAAATGGCGCATGCCGTGACCTTGATGATGGCATCACGGGGGTGCTTGATCTCGGGATCCGCGACGGTGTCGACGCGAACGTCACCCTTACCGTGCCAACACAGTGCGCGCATAATTCTCTCCATTCAGAAAACCGGTCCAACCGGCCGACCATTCCGAAGACCTTAACGCGCTTGCGCGTGATCGGGTCCCCCCTTTTTGCGCCGCCGGAGCACCGGTGCGCGTTCACATAGCTGCTGTCGATCTGGCCAGTCTAGGCGCTCCACCCTTCCTCGGTCAAGGCCGCCAGGATACAGTTCACGCCGCGTCGGCTCCAGCGGTTCCAGCGATTGTAGATGGTCGTCGAGGGATCATACTCGCTCGGGCAGTCGGCTCAGCGACCGCCGCACTTCAGCATGTGCACGATACCCGATATCACCCGTCGGTCATCGACCCGCCGGGCCCCCGGCTGGTTCTTCGGCAAGTGCGGCTCGATCGCCGCCCACGCCGCATCCGACAACCAAAACAACGATCCCGCCATGCCCAGACCCTCCTCAACTGGAGACTCCTGAATCAGCACGCCGTTGCAGAATCAAGCTTCTGATTGGGTTTGGACCCTAGCAGGCTGTTGAGAAACACCCCGCGATTGCCGTGTCGATAGCTCCTGTCGATTGTTCCGGCGAGGGTTCAGCGTCGATCTTGGCGCCAAACGCGGACTCCGGGCGCACCTTTCCTCAGGTCGGCGACGGCGACCACCAGCCACTGAATCGCCCCGGCTTCTCCGGAGGCCATTTCGTTTGAGTCACGCCGCGATGGCGTGACCCGTGTTGCCGGCGTAGTACGCCGCCTCCGCTTCCGCCGGGGGTATGTTGCCGATTGGCCCCAGCAGTCGCTGGTTGTTATACCAGTCGACCCAACCCAGGGTCTCCCATTCGACCTCCTCCCGGCTGCGCCAGGAGCGGCGGTTCGTAACCTCGGTCTTGAACAGTCCGATCACCGTTTCGGCCAGCGCGTTGTCGTAGCTGTCGCCGACGCTGCCCACCGAAGGTTCGATGCCGGCCTCGATCAGGCGGTCGGTATAGCGGATGGAAAGGTATTGGCTGCCCCTGTCGGAATGATGGATCAGTGCCTTCTCCGCTGGGCGGCGCACCCACACGGCCTGCTCGAGTGCGTCGAGCACGAACTGCGTCTGCTGCGACGAACTGGCCCGCCAGCCGACGATCCGCCGGGCGAATACGTCGATCACGAAAGCCACGTACACAAATCCCTGCCACGTCGGCACGTAGGTGAAATCGCTCACCCACAGCGCGTTCGGCCGGTCAGCCTTGAACTGCCGCTTCACCAGGTCCATCGGCTTCTCTTCCACCACTTCCTGCCCGATCCATTTGCGCGGCTTGCCACGCACCACGCCCTGGAGGCCAGCCCGGCGCATCAGTCGCTCCACCGTGCATCGGGCCACCCGCACGCCTTCCCGGTGGAGCTGGCGCCACACCTTGCGCGCCCCGTAGGCCTGCCGGTTCTCTTTCCAGACCCGGTCGATCACCGGCGCCAAGGCCTGCTCCCGATGCCAGCGCGCCGGCTGGCGCGACGGGTCGGCCTGGCGGCTGGTGTGCTCGTAGTACGTCGACGGGGCGATCGGCAACACCTTGCAGATCGGCTCGACCCCGTAGGCATCGCGGTGATCGTCGATGAACCCATTTAAGGCTTGAATCGGCGGTCGAGCTCCGCCTGGGCAAAATACGCCGACGCCTTGCGCAGGATCTCGTTGGCCTGGCGCAGCTCGCGGTTCTCGCGCTCCAGGGCCTTGATCCGCGCCTGTTCGTCGGTCGTCAGTCCGGGCCGCAGCCCGCTGTCGCGCTCGGCACGGCGGACCCACGTCCGCAGCGTCTCCGCCTTGCAGCCGATCTTCCCGGCCACCGACGTGATCGCCGCCCACTGGGAGCTGTGCTCGCCCTGGTGGTCCAGGACCATCCGCACAGCCCGCTCACGCACCTCGGGTGCGTACCTCGTCAATCTGTTGCTCATGGCTCCATCCTCTCAAGGTTTGGAGCCTCCGGGAAAGACGGGGCGATTCACTCGCCAACGCCGAGTCCGGCACCACGGCCTGGTTCGCATTGAAGTTTGGCCCTTCGACGTTTGGTGTGTTCGATGCCTTTGCCGATGAGGCAGGTCGCCAGGCACATCTGAACGGCCAGATCGCCGCGGCCTTGATGGCCAACGCAGCGACCTTGCTCAGTTCTCCGCCCAATATCGAGAAGGTCGAACTTCTTGCAGCCAAACTTCCTGCATGACAACTCGGCCTTGACCCAATCAGGTCACGCTGCAGGATGGGGGTCACACAGCCCTACGTGCGACCCCTCATTCGTGTGATGGCGAATGAGTTTCTCAATAGCCTCGGGTGCGACTTTCGTATGGTAGCTGTGCGCACGATACGCCTGGGAGTTCTTCCCAGCGCGGAGGCCCTCCGGAAACGGTTGGATGTCATCCGATGGGCCAGGTCGTGCTGCAGCCTTCAGGACGACCTCCTGAAACTCGACAGACAACTCTCTGGCAAACGTCACTCGTGCACTTGCGTCCTCACGCCGGATCGCTGACACGATGGTTTCGGCTCTCTCGGGCACGACGGTGGCGACATCGGGTGGCAGGCGGCCCGCCGCCACGCGGAGGACGTCGGCTGGTATCTGAAGCGCGTTTCCGATGGCTTCGAACTGGTCATCCGCAGGTTGTCGCCGACCACTTTCCAGCATGCTGAGGTACGACTTTGTCACATTCAGTTCCTTCGCCAAGGCGGTCAGCGTGAGCTCCTGTTCCTGGCGCCTTTCTCGCAGCAAACGGCCAAAACTACCAGGCTGTTGAGAAACTCCCTGCGAGATCCGTTGTCATAGGTGAGCTTCAAGTTGTTGCTGAGTCAGCTTCATGCAGACTTCTTTTCCTTTGTCTTCTTCTTGTTGCGCGACCGACCGGATCGGTTGACCTCCGGGAGAGGTTTGTCCCATGCCAACAAGTCCATGCGAACATTGTTTGCGTACGCGTTGTACTGCCAGCGCCGGAACTGATCCAGGAGCAGCTCGTTGGTCTCCGAAAGACGCTTCACCTGTGCTTCCAAGTCGGCAATCCGTCGCGTCGCGACCTCAAGCGTGTAGTCGCGGGGCAAGGCGTCTCTGGCAGTGCGGATGTCCTTCTGTCTCTTCTGGAAGCCCTCCTTGATAGAGGGGTAGAGGTACATCGTGTGCTTAGACACGGACTCGACGTCCAGAACCTTGGCGACGCGCGCACAGAACAGCGGCCAGGTCAGCTTGCCCTCCCAGCGATCCAGTTCTCGCATGATTCTGGGGAGACTGGACTTGGTGATGACCCGCTTAGGCATCTTCAGGCAGCTTGGATGGTAGAGAAACGATGGGGGGCGTCGCGACTTCAGTGGCGGGGATGACATGGACACCGAGGTCAATGAGTGCGCGCTTGATAGGTGAAGGATCATGCCCCTCGGGAATCCGCACCAGGGCGCCGTCCGGGACGTCCGGATGCTCCAGCGTGATACGTATCGCGCGCTGGTGGGCCAACTCCCACTTGTGGTTGTCGACCCACCTATCCGCGCCGAATTCACCGTCCTCGTGCGCTTTCTGGGCCCGCTCGAGCAACCACGCCGTTTGCGCCTCGGCCAGCCGTATGCGGTCCAACGTGATGTGGTCGCCCTTGATGCAGGTGAGCTCAGTGCAGGTGAGACACTTCCGGCGCTTCTCGCACGGCATCATGGAATAGTCGTGGGTGCAGAGGCCGTACAGCGTCACCTTGGCAGTGCCGGGGCGATCGACGCCAAGTTCCGTGTAGTGGACGGGCTTTCGATCCCTAAAACGCTCGAGCACGGACGGCCGCTCCCCGATGATGAGCGCACGCGCCTCTGAGGCTCGCTCTTCAGGCGTTCGGTGGTCGTAGTGCCGGTTGTGTCGGGGATCCGCACGCCCTGCCCACTGAGCGAGCGTGTAGTCATCCATCCCCGTCCGTACACCCATCGTGTTGAGCCAATGGCGCGGCTGGTGCGTCGTCATCTCGATCCTTGACCCGTCCGGATTCGTCTTCCCGAACCGCGCAAAGAGCGAAGGGCCATGGGAATCCTGCATGCGTCTATTAACCTCATTGACGTCGGCCAGCCGCCAGGAGAATGCTTTGGGTGAAAACTCTGCGTGGAATTCATTCTCGCGATGCAGGCACAACGCGTCCCAGATGAGAAGCTGCCGCGTTGCGTCGGTATAGGGCCAATGGGCTCCGCCATAGACTTGTCGTACCACATCGGCCAGCCGTGCGTAGGTGACCTCGCCCGAGGCAATCACCGCAGCGAAAGGCTTGCTGACTTTGATTGCGGACCAGTTTTCCGTGCCGTCACGTCGACGAATGGATTTGGGCACTTTGAGCCCGATCGCCGCGCAGAACTCCTCGGGCGACAGCGGGGCGTCTTGCGGATGATCGGGCGCCGTGATGCAACCGGCATGTATCAGAAACTTGCCTGGGTTCTCGAAGGCGAATTTGGCCGCAAGACGCGCTGGCTCACCCAACTCCATCAGGCGACGATGCGCTTCCTCCATGACCGAGTGCATGGGAGCCACGATCCACTTCTTCATCGCGCCCTTGCCCTTGGCGGCGCGCCAGCGAAACAGCATCTGCTGTTCGCCGTTGTCGTCTGCCTCCCATTGCAGACAGTTGGTGGGAAGCTTGAACGGTTCCGACCCGCGACTGGGTGCCGTCATCAATAGCGCCATGATCGAGGAGAAGTAACGTGATTCCTTGTCGTTGGCTTCTGCGAACACCTCAGCCATGGCGAGCATCGCCGCGTGGGAGGGGAGCTTCTTCTCTCGGTGCTCCCTGCCCGCTTCGCCCAGATCTTCAGTCAGGATCGTGGGCTTTCGAAATGGTGATTTCCAGGCCGGGAGGGACGGCACCAAGTGGTTTCTACGAAGGAAGTCGAACAACTTCACCAGATCGAGGCCAGTCTTATGGATGAAATCATCGCTCGTAGCAAACTCCCTACACTTTTGCGCGCTCGCATCCATCACCGCGCCTGTAATGCGCTGGATGTCGACCGGACCGGGGCTGTCCCGAAGCGCCGCCTCTACACATCGCAAGGCTTGAATGCGGTAACTCAAGGACACGACCGGCCGATGGCTATAGTCGTAGCGGATGTAGGCCTTCGCGAACTGCTTGAATGGCTCCGCGAGAGGAACAAACGAGTAGGACGTCAACGGCGCCGTCTTCGTTCCGAATACGACGACCGCTTTTCCGTCTTGCCAGCGATCTTCGTCCCACGTTGCCAGCCCACCAAAAGCGGATAGTTCTTCCCGACACAACCGAATGAACGCCGTGAGGTTGCCCCGCGCATCCAGTTCGGCCTTGGGAACGAACTGGACGATCTCAGCCACGCACCTGCTCCACCACTAATGCATCCTCCGCCCGCATCTGCTGGCAGCGCAGCACGCAATGCTCCACGGCCAGAATCAGCAGGTCGTCGGCATTGACGACTTCTTCTGCACACCCAGCGGCCTGGGCAGCGGCCTTCTCGGCGTAGAGCTCCTCCAACACCTCTTCATGCGGCCCGAACACCCACGGCTGGAAGAAACGGCAGGTGTAGCAGGCGCGATATCCACTCGCGCAGAACCCATAGTTTCCACACGTTCCTACCGCATGTTGCTCCGCGTTCGGAACGCGGCTCTTGGGATCGTCACCTCGAATCGCCTCCCTCTCAGAGCGGACGAGTGTGCCCATGCAAGCTTGCGCGAATGGCGCTAGCTTGGGACCAATCATTTGATTGATGACGACCGCCTCCTGCGGCGTGTTGTCAGTATAGACGCGGACATTTTGAATGTCGGAATGGTCCATGAGCTCGGCAACTACGAATGCACCATAGCCCTCGCGCCTCAGCTTTGTGCCGCGCGTGTGCCGAAACCGAGTTGCGGTGAGTCGGATGAACTCCCCCGTCCGCTCTGACCTCGCTGTCGACTTGCGTCCGCAGCTTCGAAGCGCGTCGCCTAAGGCAGCGGTAGTTTCATGCAGCGCGTCTGGCCGCTGCCCCAGCAAGGCCTCCTTAAGGGCCTCCAACGAGACTACCTTCATCAACGCACGACCGTTAATGAAAATCGGAATCTCCTGCAGGAGCCCGTCGTCCATCACCGAACGACCTAACTGCTCTTCTACCGTCACGATCGAGCGACGGTGCTGCCCTTGCAGTACCAGGTACAGATCCTCGTTGACGGCCAGTGATCGAAATTCGCCACGAAATCCCACACCACGCTGTTTGGCACGAGGAATGACGATTCGATGTAGCCACGCGCCGTCGCGATTCTCGCGAATCAGGTCCTTGCCGCGAAGGGCCGCGAGCTGCACCGCTCGCCGAGCGGTCATGGCAAGGCAAAGAAGGTACGTGTAGTCCCGAAAGGGAATCGCCTGCGTCGTCACAGCACGATTCGCCCATTCGAGAATGAGTGACATCTCGATGTCGGTGTATGGCCCACTATCCGGACAGCCACTGGAGACGGCCGCGCCCTTGATGTTTCCCTTGATCCGCCAGCCCTCCAGCAGATCCACGACTTCATTGGAAACGCCTTCGAACCCGTAGTCGTGCCAGGCGATCAGAAAGCCCTTCAGCGCTCCCAGATGGTACTGGTCTGATTCCTCAAGCATTGC
The DNA here is from genome assembly GCF_963519125.1 of uncultured Stenotrophomonas sp. GTDB lineage: Bacteria > Pseudomonadota > Gammaproteobacteria > Xanthomonadales > Xanthomonadaceae > Stenotrophomonas. The sequence goes on from NZ_CAUQLJ010000002.1 coordinate 85,791, forward strand.
TCGCCAATTGAGCAGCGCCGCAGGCTCCACTGTTGTCGCGCCGGTGTCTCGCAAGAACTGCTTGAACCTTTGCGCCATGTTGAACGTGTGCATCGCCGACATTTCTTCGGCGTAGCGCTGGAGCGTCGCCCGGAAGCCGCCTTGGGTCGGCTCTGGCAACTCTGTCGCATGACCAAGCGACACGGTCACGTCTTTATTCAGCTGCCAAGTATCCTGTGAAGCATCGAAGGTGTAGCCGTCCTTCGATTCGGACCTCGTAAGCCGCAATTCACACCTTGCTTCGGGCGCTCTTGCACTCATGAACTTACCCTTCGGCCTCGTATGACTCGACCCAACCCGGATTGAAGTTCACGCACTGCCTTGTCGCTGACTTCCCGGATATGACGTTTGTTGTAGACCGCACCAGACGCCTTGCTCCAGTGGCCAGCCAGAAAGGCCCGAATGTCGAGCTCACGGCCTTCTGAAATGAGGGTCTGCTCACCAGGCGCAGCGCCATGCCGCACCCGCGCGTTGTGGGCGTCAATCGCCACCGAGAGGTCGTAGTTGAAATGGTGGCGGAACGCATGGGGATGGATGTCGCCGAACGCGTCGTTGACGGAGCGCATCGTTTCCATGATCCGTCCCACCGAGGACAGCGACATGGGCTTCCCCCAATGCTCCCCCTTGTGATGGGTGACCAACAGGTAGGGATGCTGGCGCGCCGACTTGATCCTTGCTCGATGCTTCATCACGTATTCGTGAATCAGGTTTGCGAGACCTTCCGGAATCGGAATTGGTCGTTCCTTGGTTTTCGCCAAAGGCTGATAGCGTCGCGAATCGAGGAGGTCATCGTGATTACGGCGGACCCACACCTGTGGCTCGTCGCCAAGGTCGATCTGGTCGATTCGAAGGCTCAGTAGTTCCCCTCGCCGTATTCCCGTGTATTGCAAGAGGGCAAAAAGGATGGCGTTTCGCAGCCTGACCGAGGGATCCCGAAACGGATTCTCCGGGGACTCGTAGGCCACAACGGCCATGAAGCGCTCAACTAGTTCCGTCGGCGGCGACTTCTCATCTCGGTCGTCTTGATGCCGTCGGGCGAGACCGCGGGGGCGGTGCTTCCGAATGAGCTTCGCCATCCGAGCAATTTCGGCCGCGAACTTGGGTGAGTTCTGATGTTGCGTGATGGCGGAGCCCAGAAACTCCAGATAATTCGCGATGGAACTCATTCGATTGTAGTGCTGCTGCCCTTCGACGGTCGGGCTCGACGACACCGTGGCCGTGCGCGCCTCCAGCAGTACAACGTTGTTGGCCAAAGTCCTTCCGTCGCTACTGATGTCTTCCACATGCCGCATGTCCAACGACGCGAAGTCGCGCAAGGAAACCACATCAGCGAGCGTCAAGAAGTTGCCGTTCGAGAACTCCCTCTCCAGATTTCTAGCGGGAGTCTGCCTGGACTCCCAGCGCAGCAGCACCAGAACGTCTCTCAGTGTGTTGACGATGGTGTTGACCGCTGCGCCAGCATTACGCAACTGCGAGGTTGCGAAGAGCGTGGGATAGAACAGGGGAAGACCCCGCGCGTCATGAAGCATCGGAACCCGCTCCCCGCCACCAAAGATGTGCATCGAGAGCGTGTACACGCGAGACTCCACTATCTCCACTTTTTACAAGTGTAGCACTATAGAAATCTTTCTCAACAAAAAAATTCCGATGGGAACAAAGAAAAAGCCCTCAATGACGAGGGCTTTCTCTACTAAACTCTACAAAAACGCTTAGGTGTACCTCAGAACGGAATGTCGTCGTCTGCGAAGTCGTCCATCGGCGGAGCCGACTGCTGCGGCTGCTGCGGACGCTGCTGCTGGCCGTAGCCACCACCGCGCTGACCACCGCCACCACCACCGCCACCACCACCACCGCCGTACTCCTGGCGCGGGGCCTGCTGGCGCTGCGGACGGTCGCCGCCGTAGTTGCCGCCACCGCCACCTGCACCACCGCCGCCGCCTTCACCGCGGCCGCCGAGCATCTGCATTTCGTCGGCGATGATATCGGTGGAGTACTTCTCCACGCCGTCCTGGCCGGTGTACTTGTCGTAACGCAGGCTGCCTTCGACGTAGACCGAGCTGCCCTTGCGCAGGTATTCGCCGGCGATTTCACCGAGCTTGCCGAAGAAGACAACGCGGTGCCATTCGGTGCGCTCCTGCTGGTTGCCATCCTTGTCCTTGCGGACGCTGGTGGTGGCCAGGCTGATGCGGGTGATCGCCATGCCGCCTTGGGTGTACTTCACGTCCGGGTCGTTGCCGAGGTTGCCGACCAGGATGACTTTATTGATGCCGCGCGCCATAGGGTGCTCTTCGGTTGTCCGAGGGATGACTGAACGACGCATTCTAACACCGCCGTGCGCCCCGCCCCTGTCGGGGATGCCCGCTCTAGATGTCGGATTTCAGCCCAACCCTTGTGGGACAAGGCGCATGGGGGACCGCCGCCCGGGCCCGGGGCGGCCATGGCATCATGGCCTCCGTCGTCCCAGCCCTGCCCTCCATGACCATCCGCGGCAAAGCCACCTCCCTGGATATCGCCCACCTGGCCGGGGTGTCCCAGCCGACCGTGTCGCGGGCGCTGCGGGGCAGCCCGATGGTCAACCCGGAGACCCGGGAGCGGATCCTGCGGATCGCCCGGGAGCTGAATTACAAGGTAGACAAGAACGCCTCCAGCCTGCGCCTGCGCAACGCCGGGACGCTGGCCCTGCTGTTCTTTGAAGACCCGACCAACGACGATTCGCTGATCAACCCGTTTTTCCACGCCATGCTGGGCTCGATCACCCGCGCCTGCGCGCTGCGCGGTTACGACCTGCTGGTGTCGTTCCAGCAGCTGTCCACCGACTGGCAGGCCGATTACGAGGACAGCAACAAGGCCGACGGCATCATCCTGCTCGGGTATGGCGATTACCACGAGTCGCGCGAGCGGCTGCAGCGGCTGGTCGAACAGGGCACCCACTTCGTGCGCTGGGGTGCCGCACTGCCGGACCAGCCCGGGGTGTCGATCGGCTGCGACAACTTCCAGGGGGGCTTCGACATCACCGCCCACCTGCTTGACCAGGGCTGCCGGCGCATCGCCTTCGTCGGCCATGCCTCCAGCCATTACCCCGAGTTCGAGGAGCGCTATCGCGGCCACGTGGCGGCCATGGCGGCGCGTGGCGTAGTGGCCGAGCCGAGCCTGCAGTTCGATGCGATCACCACGGAACAGTCCGGCTACGATGCCTGCCAGGCGCTGCTTGCCGATGGTGCCGCTATCGACGCGGTGTTCGCGGCCAGCGATCTGATCGCGATTGGCGCCCTGCGCGCGTTGCGCGAGCACGGCCTGCGCGTCCCGCAGGACGTGGCGCTGGTCGGTTTCGACGATATTCCACTGGCGGCCTCGATCTCGCCGACCCTGTCCACGGTGCAGCAGGACACCAAGCAGGCCGGGCAGCTGCTGGTGGAACGACTGCTGGCGCTGATCCAGGGCGAGCCGGTGGAAAGCCAGACCATTCCGGTGAAGCTGGTGCTGCGCGAGTCGTCTATCCGGCTGCCGCCAGCGCCCCCTGCACCGCATCGCTGAACGCATCCAGCGGGAAGGGTTTGGCGATCATGCTCATGCCCTCGTCCAGGAACGCGGCGCGCTCCTGCGCCTTTTCCGCGTAGCCGGTCATGAACAGCACCGGCAACGCCGGGCGCGATTGGCGGGCGATCTCGGCCAGCTGTCGGCCGTTGAGGCCTGGCAGGCCGACGTCGGTAACCAGCAGGTCGATCCGGCGCGACGAGGACAGGATCGGAATGGCGCCGTCGGCGTCACCGACCACCTGCACGGCGTATCCCAGGTCTTCCAGCACCACGGTCACCAGCATGCGTACCTGCGGGTCGTCTTCGACGACCAGGATCGACTGGCCATCGCCCTTGGCGACCGATGACGGCGGCGGCTCGGCAGTCGCGTCGGCGGCTTCGTCCACGAGCGGAATGAACAGCGAAATGGTGGTGCCCTGCCCCGTTTCCGAGACGATGTCGATATGCCCGCCGGACTGCTGCATGAATCCATACACCATCGACATGCCCAGGCCGGTGCCCTTGCCGATCGGCTTGGTGGTGAAGAACGGCTCGAAGGCGCGCTCCATCACTTCCGGCGGCATCCCGGTACCGGTGTCGGACACCGCCACGACCGCGTAGTGGCCGGCCGGCACGGTGGCCCGTTCGGCCTCGGCCAGATGCAACGGGAACGCGCGCAGCACCAGTTCGCCGCCGTTGGGCATGGCGTCGCGCGCATTGATGGCCAGGTTCAGCAGCGCGCTTTCGAACTGGTTGCTGTCCAGGGTGGCATGCAACGGCGTGCTGGCGACCTCGGTGCGGATACGTACGCTTTCGCCCAGCGAGCTGCGCAGCAGCGGCTGCATCGCGTCGACCAGCGCGTTGACCTCGACCTGGCGCGCGTCCAGCGACTGCCGCCGGGAAAACGCCAGCAGGCGCTGGGTCAGCGCAGCGGCGCGTTGGCTGGAGGTGGTGGCCGCGTCCAGGAAGCGCTCCAGGTCATTCACGCGCCCCATTTCCACGCGCATGCGGATGATGTCCAGCGCAGACAGGATGCCGGTGAGCATGTTGTTGAAGTCATGCGCGATGCCACCGGTGAGCTGGCCGATGGCTTCCATCTTCTGCGACTGTCGTAGTGCGGTCTCACTGGCTTCGCGGGCGGCCATCTGCGCTTCCAGTTCACGGGTGCGCTCGGCCACCAGCGTTTCAAGCTCCTGCGCGTGCTGCAGGCTGGCTTCCAGCGCCTGCTTGGCCGCGGTGATATCGGTCACGAACACGTGGAAACCATCCACCGCGCCATCCGCGGCGCGCCGGGGCGAATAGCGCACTTCGCAATCGCGGCGGCGCCCTTCCCGGGTCGGCCAGCTCACTTCAAACACGCGCTCTTCGCCGGCCAGTACCTGCTGCATGATCGGCTTTCGCTCTTCCCACACCCGGGTGCCGACCACGTCGCCGATGTGCCGGCCGATCACTTCGCCCACCGGCAGGTCGAACCACGTCTCGTAGGCTTTGTTGGCAAAGCGGTAGTGCATGCTGCGGTCGACGAAGGCGATCAGTACCGGCATCGCATCGGCGATCAGGCGCAGCTCGGACTCGCTGCGTTCCAGCGCGCTGCGGCTATCGGCCAGCGCGCGCATCTGGTCGCGCACTACGAACTGCTTCTGCCGCGCGCGCAACGCGCCCTGCACTGCACTGAGCAGCGAAATGCCGCCCAGCGGGCGGTCCAGTTCGACTACGTTGATGGTCTGCGGCAACAGGATCGGCAACGGCGAACGTCGGTGCGCGCGCGGTGAACGCAGCAGGATCACCGGCAGGTCCGACCAGCTGGGCTGGGTTTCCAGCGCCGCCAGCAGTGCCTCGGTCCCGGTCGCCAAGGCCTCTTCGGTGATCAGCACCACACCCGCCTGGTCATCCAGCGCCGCCGACAGCTCTTCCAGACTGCCCGCGTCGCGGGTGCTCAGGCCGGCGGCATCCAGTACCGAAGCCATGCTGACCGCATCGCGTCCGAACGGCGCGACGATATGCACCACACCGCCGCGACAGTCATCCCGCATAGGGGTGACTCAGCAGCGAGGCCGAGTCGCCGACGAACTCCGGAGTGCCGGTCAAAATTCCCTTGAACTCCTTCAACGGCCCGCTCAGCGCAATGCCCTGGCGGTTGATCTTGAGCTCGCGGATGGTGTCTTCGTGCGCGCCACCGCGGTTCTTGATCACGGAAATCGCCTTGCGGATGCGTCCCTGCGCTTCGAAGAAGCGGAACAGGATCACCGCGTCGGCAATGTAGGAGACGTTGAGGTTGCCGGTGGACATGGTGCCGACCAGCCCGTGCTGGGGGTTGACCAGGAACGTGGCTACGCCCTTCTGGTTCAAGTAAGAGAGCATTTCGTGGAGCTGCAGCATCAGCTGCTTCTCCTGCGGCATGGCGGCCACATAGCCGTTGAGGCTGTCGATCACCAGCACGCTGCAGCCGCGTTCTTCCACGGCTTTCTGCACGTTCCAGGCGAACTCACCGGGGGAGATTTCGGCCGGGTCGATCTGCATGACCTCCAGCCGCCCGGCGTCGACATGCGGTACCAGGTCGATGCCCAGCGCGTCGGCCCGGCTGAGCAGCGTGCCCACGCGCTCGTCGAACTCGAAGATGCAGCACTTCTCGCCTCGCTCGCAGGCAGCCCAGACGTACTGCAGGGCCAGGTTGGTCTTGCCGCTGCCGGCCGGGCCGGTCAGCAGCGTGCTGGTGCCGCGCAGCGGGCCACCGCCGAGCAGGTTGTCGACTTCAGCGATGCCGCTGGCCAGTGCCGCTTCGGCAAACTCTGCGTGGTGATCGGACGCAATCAGTCGCGGAAACACTTCCAGACCGCCTGTGCGGATGGCGATGTCGTGGTACCCGGCGACGAAATTGACGCCGCGCAGCTTCTGCACCTGCAGCCGGCGGCGGGCCGCGCCAAAATCCAGGGTCAGCCGCTCCAGAGAGATCACGCCATGGCACAGGCTGTGCAGCTGGCCGTCGCGATCATCGGCGCCGGAGGTCAGGTCATCAACCAGGATCACGGTGGCACTCTGCGGCGCGAAATACTGTTTGAGCGCAAGGATCTGGCGCCGGTAGCGCAGCGAATCCTGGGCCAGCAGGCGCAGCTCGGACAGCGAGTCGAACACCACCCGGCTCGGCCGGATCCTGTCGACCTCAGCCTGGATCAGGTTGACCGTTTCATCCAGCTCCACCTCCCACGAGTGCAGCACCGACTGCAGCCGACCATTGCCCAGCGCATCTTCGGCCGAACCGAGCTCGAACAGGTGCAGGCCGTCCAGCGACCAGCCGTGCGCACTGGCCACCTCACGCAGTTCTTCTGCGGTTTCCGACAGGGTGATGTACAGGCAGCGCTCCCTCTGCTTCAGCCCCTGCAGCAGGAACTGCAGCGACAGCGTGGTCTTGCCCGAGCCGGGCGGCCCTTCCAGCAGGTACAACCTTCCCTGCGGCAAGCCGCCGCCAATGACGGAATCAAGGCCCTGCACACCGGTAGTGACACGCGAAGACTGTGTCTGCATATGAGTCCACCCTGTTTGACGGGGAGGAGTCTAGCAACCGGTTCTGTGTAGGAATTGTGTGATCGTGGTCTCTACGGCGCGTCACGCTGCGGCCGTGTTCATGCACGTCAAGGGAGTGTAGACGAGCGCACTGCGGCGCCTGCTCAGGCGAAATCCTTGAGGATTTCCTGGATGCCCTGCCAGGACAGTTCAAGGCCGAGCGAAGTGCCAGGGTTGACCACCACGCCGTAGCCACCGGGTACGCGCTTGAGCACCTCTATCATGCGCATGCGGATGATGTGCGGGGCCTCCTGCGGGTAATCACCGACGCGTGCCTCATCGGTGAACACCGCCACGTGCATGACACCGTTGATGGCAAACAGCAGCGGATCGAAACCGCTGCCATCCGCAGTGACCAGGTTGCCAGTGAGCAGCACCACGTCCGACGCCATGAAGGCCTGCATGAAAGCCTTCAGCGGAACCTGCCCGTCCATGGCGGACTTGAGCAGGGTTTCGAGGGGGTTCCGGGGGGCAAGATCGATCATGCCGCCATGTTACCGAAGGCGTTTCGTCCTCGCGACCTGATCGTCCATCGCACGCACCAGTTCCGCCTCCAGCGCCTTCTGCTTCACCGGCCCGTCCAGCAGGTACACCTTCACCCCGTGCGCGGGTACCTCAGCCTTCAAGCTGCCTTTCACCTTCACGCTGCCCTGCCCCAGCGCATCGCGCCAGGTACCTGCCTGCAGGTAGCGGCTGACCTCGATGCTGCGTGCGGCATCGCCCTTGTTCAGCAGCACCAGCGCGGTCTGCGCGGTGTCCCCATGCTGCAGCACGCGGAAGAACACCGCTTCGTCGCCCTGCAGGCGCTCGTTGACCTGCAGCCCGCGCTGCAATGCCGGGGTGGCTTCGCGCAGCTTGGCAATGCGCTGCAGCGGCCCGAAGATCGGGCTCTGTGGTGCGGCGTCCACGCGCGGCTGGCCGAAGTAGGCGCGGTTGCCGGCGTGTTCGGCACGGCTGCGCATGAAGCCGGTTTCCGAGCCGTAGTAAAGCACCGGAATGCCGCGCGCGGTGAACAGCCAGTTGTGCGCGTCGATGAAGCCGTTGTCGGTGGCATCCAGCCGCGCCATGTCGTGGTTGTCGTAGAAGCTCATCAGCTCGTACGGGTTGGCATACGGCCCGCCCACCAGGTGCAGCGGTTCGGCCAGTGCTTCGAAGCCCTTCTGCTCCCTGCCGAACACGCTGGACATCGCGCCGCGCAGCGGGAAGTCGAGCACGCTCACATTCGCGTTGGTCGGCCAGGTGTGTTCGGCGATCTTCGCCGCATCGTAGTCGAAGGCTTCGCCGAACATGAACATGCCCGGGTGTTCGGCGCGGATGCGCTTGACGAATTTATTCCACCACGGGTGCGGCAGCCAGCCGATGGTGTCGATGCGCAGCGCATCCACGCCCTGTGCGGTCCACTGCAGGTACGCGCCGACCAGGTAGTCCATGACCGCCGGGTTGTCCTGGTTGAAGTCGCCCAGCTCGGCCAGGTTGCCGTCGAAGATCGAACCCTTGGCCGAATCGACTGGACCAATGTTGTTGTAGAAGGCGTGCAGCGGGTTGTGTTTCGGGTCCAGCTGCTGCGGCGGCAGGTTCTGATGGTCGGCGATGAGCGTGCCGTCCTTGTCGAAGATCTGGCCGAACTGCGGCTGCCTGACCGGCATGGTCCAGGCCGGGGAGCCGTGGTTGCCGACGATGTCCAGCACCACTTTGAGCTTCGCGTCGTGGAGGCCACGGGTCAGCCCGGCGAAATCCAGGTCCTTGCTGGGCAGGTGCTCGTCGAGCGTGTAGAAGTTGATGCCCCAGTAGCCGTGGTACCCGGTCTTGCCGCGGTCGGTCAGGGTGCTGGTGCAGCTGATCGGCTTGCTGCCGGTGAATGCTTCGTCCGGGTTGTCGATGATCGGGGTGATCCAGACCGCGCCGAAGCCGAGGTTGCGGATGTAGTCCGCGTTGTCGAGCACGCCGCGGAAGTCGCCGCCCAGGTAACCGATGTTGCCGTCCACCTTGTCCGGGCACGGCACCGGAATGTCGAAGGTGCGGTGCTTGCCGCCCTGGTCGCGGTGATCATTGGACGGGTCGCCATTGACGAAGCGGTCGGTGACCACGAAGTACACCGCGTCGCTGGCGAACGGCTCCAGCGTGCCCACATATTCCGGGCGCGGCGCGGCAACGGCACTGCCGGCCAGCAGGGCGAAGCAAAGACCCAAGCTCAAACGCGAACGGCACAGCATCAGACAACCTCCTGGTGGGACGGAACACGCAGCACGCACAGCCCGGCAACCAGCAGGCTGGCGCCACCGAGCGCCAGCACATGCATGGGGTCGCCGCCCAGCCACAGGCGCAGCATGAAACCCAGTGCGCTGGCCGCAACCAGCTGCGGAATCACGATGAAGAAATTGAACAGGCCCATGTACACGCCCATCTTGGCCGCCGGCACGCTGTCGGACAGCAGCGCGTAGGGGAGCGACAGGATCGAGGCCCAGGCGAAGCCGACCCCGACCATCGACAGCAGCAACCACTTGGGGTCGTCGATCAGCATCAGCGAGATCAGCCCCAACCCACCCAGCCACAGGTTGACCAGGTGGCTCAGGCGCAGGCCCATCCAGCGCACCATCAGCGGGATCAGCAACGCGGCCAGCGCGGCGAAACCGTTGTAGGCACCGAACAGCACGCCCACCCAGTTGGCCCCTTCGTTGTAGGCGGCCGAGGCCGGGTCGGTGGAGCCGAAGTGGGTACCGGCAACCGCCGCGGTGGTGTAGATCCACATCGCAAACAGCGCGAACCACGAGAAGAACTGCACCCAGGCCAGCCGGCGCATGGTGCGCGGCATGCTGCGCAGGTCGCCGACGATGGTGGCCAGCATGTGCGGGCCTGGCAGCACCCGCGCCACGCCGAGCAGCAGGCCGTAGGCAATGCACAGCCCGGCCAGCACGTAGAGCATCTTGTCGCCGTCGCGCCAGGCAATCGCAGCGGCCAGGGCCAGGCCGAGCACGATCCAGGCACCGATCTGCAGCAGCGGCGGCGGTCCGGCCAGCGGCGCGGATTGATGCACCGCCGGCGGTTCGGCGTCGTCGAAGCTGGCCAGCTCGGCCGGCGAGTACTCGCGGGTGCTGAACACCGTCCAGGCAATCGAGCCCAGCAGCACCACGGCACCGAAGTAGAACGCGTAGCGCACCGTGGGCGGCATCTCGCCCGCCGGGGCGGTGTTGGCCACGCCGAAGTGGGCCAGGATGAACGGAAGGAAGCTGGCGACGATGGCGCCCACGCCGATGAAGAAACTCTGCATCGCGTAGCCGGTGGGGCGCTGGCGCGGGGCCAGCTTGTCGCCGACGAAGGCGCGGAACGGCTCCATCGACACGTTGATCGAAGCGTCCAGTACCCACAGCGTGCCGGCGGCGATCCACAGCGTGGGCGAGTTCGGCATCACCAGCAGCGCCAGCGTAGTGAGGACCGCGCCGATCATGAAGTACGGGCGACGTCGGCCCCAGCGGGTCCAGGTGCGGTCGGACAGATAGCCGATGATCGGCTGTACCAGCAGACCGGTCAGCGGCGCGGCGATCCACAGCCCGGGCACCGCGTCCATCGGCGCGCCCAGGGTTTCGAAGATGCGGCTCGCGTTGGCATTCTGCAGGGCGAACCCGAACTGGATGCCGAGGAAGCCGAAGCACATGTTCCAGATCTGCCAGAACGACAGGGTGGGCTTGGCGGGGCGGCTCATCGTGCGGCCTCCGCGTCACCGGCCACCGGGGCAAGCAGCAGCGCGCTGACGTTGGCCGCATTGAGCACGCCGTCGCGCCCGCCCTTGCCGCCGTTGTACTGGGCGAAATGTTCCAGTGCGCTCATGTTGAAGCCCGGTTCCAGGGTGAACGTGCAGCTGCCCTTGGGCAGGTCGAATTCGGCGGCGGTGGAGTCCTGCGGGCCGACGCTGTGGGGCATCACGACGGTGGCGCGTTGTGGTGCCTGGCCGGTGCATTGCACGGCCAGCTGCTTCACCGCGGCGGTGACGCCGGTGTTGATCGGGCCATTCGGGTTGTCATAGCGCAGGCGCAGGCGAACGCGGGTGGGTTTGGCTGCGGCCCAGCGCCAGCTCGTCGCGCCGGGCAGCGTGAGCTGCGGGCCGACGCAGCTCATGGGGCTGTGCAGGGATTCGAGGGTGCCTTCGCGACGGGTCAGGGTGAAGCAATGGCGGTAGCCATCATCGGCCAACGTATAGGTGGTGGTGCCAGGTACCTCTTTTCCGTCCTGCCAGAGGTGATGGTTGGCGGGGATGATGGTGAACCAAGGGCGTTCTGCCTCGGCGACCCACACCGGCGACGTGGGTGTGGGTGGGGCGAAGAGGTTGGTTTCGGTGGGGGCTGTGGGGGACACGCGTGGCGTGTCGCTACGCAGTTTCACGGTGACCGTATTGGCATTGCGCTTCACGCTCGCGGCGACCAGCAGGGTGCCTTCCAGCGTGTCGGGGCGCTGGAGAACATAGGTGGTCTTGCCGTCGTTGAGTTCGATGCTGGTGCGATTGCCGAACAGCTGTGGGACCAGGGCCGTGGGCAGTTGTGGGGTCACGCTGCCGTCGGCTGCCACGCCGAATACGCCTTCCAACACCATGGAGAGGTAGCCGGCAACCGACCACAGCTGACGCGGGGAGTTGACCACCGGGCCGCTCAGCTCGCCCTCGTCGACGTGCACCGACAGGGTGCGCATCTCGTAATTCTCCATGTTCGAGCCGGCCAGCGCGCTGCCGCGCATCAGCGATTCGATCTCGCGCTGGATGCGGGTGGCATCGCCTACCTTGCGGGCGGCGCGCAGCGAATAGGCGCTGACGAACGGCCACACCGCGCGGTTGTGGTAGATCGGCTGCTGCGCTTCCTGCGGCCATACCACCGGGCTGCCGCCTTCCACGTACGGATAGGTGGCCAACGCACGGCGCGCACGTTCGGCGGGAAACACATCGGCCAATACGCCCAGCGAAATGCCGAGCAGGTCGTACTTGGCGTAGGGCACCGGGTGCGCGGCTTCGCCGATGTAGCTCATGTACATGCCGGCGTCTTCGCGCCAGAAGCGCGCGTCGATCTGCGTGGCAAGGGCATCAGCCCATGCGGCGTAGTCGGTGGCGCGGGCGTCGCCGCGCTCGCGCGCGAAGCGCTCGGCCAGGCGCAGCGCCTGGTAGTGCAGCACGTTGGTGGACAGCGCGAAGGAGTCGCCGATGAAGCGCACGTCCTGGCGGGTCCAGTCCGGATAGGTCTGTTCGCGCCAGTCCAGGAACGAGGTCTCGCCCCGGTACAGGCCGGTGCGCGGGTCGAACACCATCGCGCGGTCCTGCGCCAGCGTGGACTGCAGGGCCTGCCAGGTCTGCTCGGTGAATGCGGGGTTGTCATGCAGGTCGCGCGCGGCCAGGAACCACACCACGCGGTCGCTGCTGATCGGCCAGCTGCCGCCCGAGCCGGTGTCCTGGGCCACGAACAGGCCCGGGGTCTGCCCGTCGCGGGCCTTTGACAGCTTGAACTGCAACGACTGCCGGGTACGCACCGGATCCAGCCGGGCCAGCGCAAGGTCGGCCGCAAAACTCACATCGCGCGTCCACACATACGGCCAGCGCGCGCCGGTCTCGAAGCATTCGCAGTCGACCGGCTTGCCGAAGTTGAAGGCGGGATCGCGGATCGCGTCCACCCGGTTGGCCGCCATTTCCTGCTGGGCCAGCGCAAACAGCGAGTCAAACATCACGTTGCCGGTCTGGCTGCGCATCGGCTGGGCGGCGATGGCCACCGGTTTGCCATCGGCGAGCAGCGTGAAGCTGCCATCGGCGGCGGCGCTGGCACGCGCACTGCGGCCATCGAAGGTGAGGTCCGCCGCAGTAGCGGTGGACAGCAGCGCCGCCCCAAGGGCGGCGGTCAGGCAGATCGTCTTCAGCATCGAAAAGCGGCCGACCGGCGTGCGCCTGTCTGCCTTCCTCCCTTCTTGCACGCGGTGTGGTTCAACAGCGCCGGGGCGCTGTCGTCGCGGCCCCCTCCCAGGGTGCCTGCCTGCATGGTAGGTGAGACGCGCCGGTTGCCGCCCGCTTGCATACGTATTCATGGCCTGGCGCGGTGATGCGGTGAACGGCGTGGCTATAGTCCAGAGCAGGTTCCGGCTGCCCTGGGAGGGGAAATGCCTTTGGTTGTTGCGTTGCCGCGCGCGTTGCGTGCGCCCCGTCCGTTGGCCTGGCTGGCCGTTTCGTTGTTGTTCTGCGCGGTGGGCGCGCAGGCTGAACCGGTTACCGTGGCCAGCGCCAGTTCGCCAGGCAAAATACTGAAGGTGTCGCTCCAGCTCGATGGGGGCAACCCGACCTATCGGGTCGAGCGGCTGGGCAAGACCGTGGTGGCCGAGTCGAAGCTGGGCTTCCAGCTGCGCGATGGACGACTGGACCGCGATCTGGCGGTCCTGGGACAGAACACACGCAGCGTCGATGAGACCTGGGAACAGCCGTGGGGCGAGCGCCGCCGCGTGCGCGACCACTACAACGAAGTGACCGTGCAGCTGGCCGAGCGTACTGGTGCCAAGCGCCGGCTGGACGTGGTGTACCGCGTATACGACGACGGTTTGGGCTTCCGCTACCACTTCCCCGAGCAGCCGGGGCTGCGCGAAGCGATCATCGACGACGAGCTGACCGAGTTCGCCATCGCCCCCGAATCCACCGCGTGGTGGATCCCCGCCGGCGAGCCGATCCACTATGAATACCTGTACCAGCGCACCCCGCTGGACCAGGTGCCGCTGGCGCACACGCCGCTGACCCTGCGCAGCACCGACGGCCTGCACGTGGCGATCCACGAAGCCGCGCTGGTCGACTACGCCGGCATGTGGCTGCGCCGCACCGATGGTCAGCGGCTGCGCGCGCAGCTGTCGCCGTCGGCCGAAGGCTGGAAGGTGCGCCGCACCCTGCCCTTCAGTACGCCATGGCGCACCCTGCAGATCAGTGACACCGCCGGCGGCCTGGTGGAATCCAATCTGATCCTCAACCTCAATGAGCCAAATGCACTGGGCGATGTGAGCTGGTTCAAGCCCTCCAAGTACCTGGGCGTCTGGTGGTCGATGCATCTGGACCAGGAAAGCTGGGCCACCGGCCCGAAGCATGCGGCGACCACCGCCAAGACGAAGAAGGTCATCGACTTCGCCGCGGAGCACGGCTTCCGCGGCGTGCTGGTGGAAGGCTGGAATCCGGGCTGGGACGGCAATTGGGTCGGCAACGGCTACGACTTCGACTTCACCCGGGCAACGCCCGACTTCGACATCGAAGCGCTGTCGGCGTACGGGGCGAAAAAGGGCGTGCACCTGATCGGCCACCATGAAACCGGCTGTGCGATCGAGCATTACGAAGACCAGCTTGGCGCGGCGCTGGACCTGTATGCACGGCTGGGCGTGGATTCCTTCAAGAGCGGCTACGTCTGCGATGACGGCCAGGTCGACCGGCGCAACCCGGCCGGCGGCCCGCTGTGGCGCGAGTGGCACGATGGCCAGTTCATGGCCCGCCATCACCTGAAGGTGGTGCAGGAAGCGGCGAAGCGGCATATCGCGGTCAATCCGCACGAGCCGATCAAGGACACCGGCCTGCGCCGCACGTACCCAAATTGGGTCTCGCGCGAAGGCGCGCGCGGCATGGAATACAACGCCTGGGGCCAGCCGCCGAACCCGCCCGAGCATGAGGTCAACCTGGTATTCACCCGCATGTTGTCCGGGCCGATGGACTACACCCCGGGCATCCTCAGCCTGAAGGGCCGCCATGGTCAGGCCATCCCCAGCACGCTCGCCCGCCAGCTGGCGCTGTACGTGGTGATCTACAGCCCGATCCAGATGGCCGCTGACCTGCCCGAGCACTACGAGCAGCATCGCGAGGCGTTCAAATTCATCGAAGACGTCGCGGTGGACTGGGACGACACCCGGGTGTTGGATGGCGAGGTCGGCGACTACGTGACAATCGCCCGCAAGGACCGTAACAGCCGCGACTGGTACCTGGGCAGCATCACCGACGAGTCCGGTCGTTCGCTGCCGGTGCCGCTGTCGTTCCTGGAGCCGGGCGTGCGCTACCGCGCCGAGATCTACCGCGATGGCGAGGGCGCCGATTATCAACGCAACCCGTTCGCATTCGCGCGCGAAACCCGCGAAGTCTCCAGTGCCGACACCCTGACGCTTGTACTGGCACCGGGCGGCGGCCAGGCCATCCGGTTCAGCCCGCTGTAATCGGTTCCAACATCCTGCATATGCATTGAATACGTATGCAGGGTGATTCACGCCGGAGGCGCGCTGCCTACCATAGCCACGCAGTCAACGGCCACCGCGCCATGACACCTGCGGCAACGCATCGCCGTTGATCACAACATGTTTGGCAACATTGCCTGGGAGGGGAAAATGTTGAATCGCAAGCGCAGCGCGCTGAGTATCGCGCTGGCCGTCGCCCTGACGCCGCTGTTGGCGTCGGCGCAGTCCACCACCACCGGTGCGGACACCCCGCCGCCGGCCGGTAACGCCGCCACCGACCTGGACACCGTGCAGGTCACCGGTATCCGTCGCGGCATCGAGAACGCCATCGCGATCAAGCAGGACGCCACCTCGGTGGTCGAAGCGATCTCGGCCGAAGACATCGGCAAACTGCCGGATGTCAGCATTGCCGAATCGCTGGGCCGCCTGCCCGGCCTGGCCGCCCAGCGCGTGGCCGGCCGCGCGCAGGTGATCAGCGTGCGCGGTCTGTCGCCGGATTTCGCCACCACCCTGCTCAACGGGCGTGAGATGGTCAGCACCGGCGACAACCGCAGCGTCGAGTTCGACCAGTACCCGTCGGAACTCGTCAATGGCGTGACCGTGTACAAGACCCCCGACGCCGCGCTGGTCGGCCAGGGCCTGTCCGGCACCATCGACATGCAGACCGTACGCCCGCTGTCGTTCGGCGAACGCGTGATCGCGCTGAGCGGCCGCTACTCGAAGAACTCGCTGGGCAAGGCCGCCAATGTGGATGCCTTCGGCAACCGCTTCAGCGCCAGCTACATCGACCAGTTCGCCGAAGACACCTGGGGCATCGCGATCGGTTACGCGCACAGCGACAACCCGATCCAGGAAAACCAGGTCGGCCTGTACGAGCCGTGGACCACCGAGCAGACCGACCAGGGCAACCGCCCGGGCGTCGCGCCGGGCACCGCGTTCTCGGACGGCATCAAGGCGCTGCGCCGTACCGGCAACGCCAAGCGCGACGGCTACATGGCCACCGTGCAGTTCCGCCCGTCGAACATCTGGACCAGCACGCTGGACCTGTTCCACACCAAGGCCGAACAGATCGACACCGCCAACCAGTTCGAGGTCAACCTCAGCAACTACAACGGCGGCTACACCCCGGGTCTGTTCATCAGCAATCCGCAGGTCAACGGCAACGGCACCTTCACCGGTGGCACCGCCAGCGGCGTGTACCCGCTGGTGCGCGGCATGTACAACAAGCGCGAGGACAAGATCGATGCGTTCGGCTGGAACAACGAGCTGACCTTCGACAGCTTCAAGCTGACCGCCGACGTGAACTACTCCAAGGCCACCCGCGATGAGCTGAACCTGGAGAACAACCTGCAGCTCACCCCGATGCCGCAGCTGGACACCATCGGCCTGACCGTCAACCCCGATGGCTTCTCGCAGATCCGCCCGGGCCTGGACTACTCCAATCCCGAAGCGCTGTACCTGACCAACACCATCTACGGCTCGGGCTACGGCAAGGTGCCGCAGGTCGAAGACCGCCTGAAGGGCGCCCGCCTGCAGGGCACGTTCAACATGCCCGAAGCGCTGTCCTGGTTCCAGGACGTGGACGTGGGCGTGAACTACGCCGACCGCCGCAAGGAAAAGACCCAGGCCGAAGGCAACATCCTGCTCGGCGCACAGGGCGACGCCAACGTCGGCAGCGACCTGCAGTACCGGCCGGTCAACCTGGGCTTTGCCGGCATCGGCTATATCCCGGCGTGGAACGTGCCGGCCGCGGTCGACCGCTACATGGTGTTCAACCCGGTCACCAACCTGGACTACCTGATTCCGAAGTCGTGGGTGGTGCAGGAAAAGACCACCACCGCCTGGGTCCGCGCCAACATCAACACCGATATCGGCGACGTGCGCGTGCGCGGCAACGTGGGCGTGCAGATGATCCGTACCGACCAGAGCTCGCAGTCGAACTACTTCGACCGCTCGCGACCGGTCGGCCAGGAAGTGCTGCCGATCGATGAAGGCAAGACCTACACCGACTGGCTGCCGAGCTTGAACCTGGCCTTCACCTTCCCGCACCAGCAGACCCTGCGTTTCGCGGTGGCCAAGCAGGTGGCGCGTCCGCGCGTGGACCAGATGCGTGCCGGCCTGGAGTTCGGCGTGGACACCGCCACCGGCAAGCCGGGCGGCAGCGGCGGCAACCCGCTGCTGGATCCGTGGCGCGCCAACGCCATCGACCTCTCCTACGAGAAGTACTTCGGTGAGAAGGCGTACGTGGCGGCCGCGGTGTTCTACAAGGACCTGAAGAGCTATGTCTACACCCAGTCGGTGGACGACTACGACTTCAGCGACCTGCTGGCCAGCTACGTAATTCCGCCGGGCATGACCGCACCGCTGCAGACCATCGGTACGTTCTCCGCGCCGCAGAACGGCACCGGCGGCACCCTGCGTGGCCTGGAACTGACCGCCTCGTTCCCGCTGGAAATGATCGCCGACCCGCTGCGCGGTTTCGGCGTGCAGGCCAGCGCGACCTTCAACGACAGCGACATCAAGATCCTGGACCCGGAAAGCGCCTCCAGCGTGGGTACCGATCCGATCAGCCTGCCGGGCCTGTCCGAGCGCGTCTACAACTTCACCGCCTACTACGAGCGCAATGGCTTCGAAGCACGCGTGAGCCAGCGCCGTCGTTCGGACTTCATCGGTGAGATCGGCAACTTCAACGGCAACCGCACCCTGCGTTACGTGGTCGGCGAGAACGTGACCGACGCGCAGATCAGCTACACCTTCGCAGACAGCAGCAGCCTGCACGGGCTGACCCTGCTCCTGCAGGGCAGCAACCTGACCAACGAGCCGTACCGCACCTACGCGGGTACCAAGGACCGGCCGCTGGAATACATCGAGTGGGGCCGGACCTACATGCTGGGTGTGAACTACAAGTTCTGATCCAGATGTAGAAACACGAACGATAAACCCGCTGCGCGAGCAGCGGGTTTTTTCGTTTGGTGTCTGGGTTGGTCGGGGACACACATGGCGTGTCGCTACGCGGATGAAGCATCCAGGGCCATGACGCGTAGGGACACGCCATGCGTGTCTGCTCTTGGCGGGAACCCAAAAAAAGGGCGGGAACCTCTCGGTCCCGCCCTTCAATACCACCGGAAATCGTAAATCAGCTGCGCCGTGCGCAGTACATCGCCTGGGCTGGCAGCTGCAGCTGGGTACCTTCTACCTGGCCCGCATCCGGACCCGGCACGTGCAACGCGTGCCACTGCCCTTCCGGCAGCGCCACCGTGGTAGCTTCGGCCGACAGGTTGAACGCCAGCAACAGCGTTTCACCGGCATGCACGCGCTCGAACATCAGCACCGGCTCGGCGGTCTCCAGGAACCTTATGTCACCCAGCAGCAGGGTCGGCATGGTCCGGCGCCAGGCCAGGAACTGCCGGAACGCGTTCAACACCGAGTGCGGGTCATGCTCCTGCACCGCCACCGCACGAACCTGGTGGTCCTGCGGAATTGGCAGCCACGGTTCACCGGTGGTGAACCCGGCCAGCGGCGCGTCCAGCCACGGCATCGGTGTGCGGCACCCGTCGCGGCCCTTGAAGTTCGGCCAGAAGGTAATGCCATACGGGTCCTGCAACGCTTCGAACGGCACGTCGGCTTCGCCCAGGCCCAGCTCCTCGCCCTGGTACAGGCAGATCGAGCCGCGCAGCGAGCACAGCACCGCCACCAGCAGGCGGGCCAGGCGCGGCTGCGCCGGGTGGCCACCCCAGCGGGTCACCGCACGCTCCACATCGTGGTTGGAGATCGCCCAGCACGGCCAGCCTTCGGTCATGGTCGCTTCCAGTCGCGACACGGTGTCGCGGATGTAGGCGGCGCTGTAGTCCTTCACCAGCAGCTCGAAGCTGTAGCCCATGTGCAGGCGGCCCGGCGCGGTGTACTCGGCGGTGGTCGCCAGCGAGTCCTCGGCCGAGATCTCGCCCAGGCTGACCGCGCCCGGGTACTGGTCCAGCAGCCCGCGCAGGCGCTCGATGAACGGCAGGTTCTCCGGGCGCGTGTTGTTGTAATAGTGGTACTGGTACGCGTACGGATTATCGGCACTGAAGCCACGGCCCAGGCGCTTTTCCAGCGGCTTGGCCGGGTTGTCGCGCAGGTCCTTGTCGTGGAAGCAGAAGTTGATCGAGTCCAGGCGGAAGCCGTCCACGCCCCGGTCGAGCCAGAACTTCACGTAGTCCAGGGTCGCCTGCTGCACCGCCGGGTTATGGAAGTCCAGGTCGGGCTGGTCGGCCAGGAAGTTGTGCAGGAAGTACTGCTCGCGGCGCGGCTCCCACTGCCAGGCCACGCCACCGAAGATCGACATCCAGTTGTTGGGCGGGGTGCCGTCCTCGCGCGGATCAGCCCACACGTACCAGTCCGCCTTGGGATTGGTGCGGTCCTGGCGGCTTTCGCGGAACCAGGCATGCTCGATCGAGGTATGGCTGAACACCTGGTCGATCATCACCTTCAGGCCCAGCGCATGCGCCTTGGCCAGCAGCCGGTCGAAATCGGCCAGGGTGCCGAACAGCGGGTCGACGTCGCGGTGGTCAGCGATGTCGTAGCCGAAGTCGGCCATCGGCGAGGTGAAGAACGGCGAAATCCAGATCGCGTCCACGCCCAGCGACGCGACGTAGTCCAGGCGCTCGATGATGCCGGGCAGGTCGCCCACGCCGTCACCGTTGGCATCCAGGAAACTGCGCGGGTAAATCTGATAGATGACGGCACCGCGCCACCATGGAGTCTGCGTCATCGAGGGGCCCCCCTCCGGGCCAGAACGTACCCGACAAGCTTAGCGGCGGGCCCTTGGCGGTGGCGCCACCTGCATACGTATTCACGCCCTGCCCCGCCGCCGGACGCCTTCGCGGGCGGAATACGTCCGCACCGCCTATAATTCGGGCCAAGCCTGAAAGTCAGACCGCATGACCATCATCGAAGACACCCGCCCCGCGCTGGGCCTGCCCCAGATCCAGTCGCTCGCCGCGCCCGACATGGCCGCCGTGGACGCGCTGATCCGCCGCCGACTGTCTTCGGATGTCGTGCTGATCAACCAGATCGCCGACCACATCATCTCCGCCGGGGGCAAGCGCCTGCGGCCGATGCTGGTCATGCTGGCCGGCCACGCGGTCGGCCAGGCCGGGCCCGAGCACCACCAGCTGGCTGCGATCATCGAGTTCATCCATACCTCGACCCTGCTGCACGACGACGTGGTCGACGAGTCCAGCCTGCGGCGTGGCCGCAGCACGGCCAACGCGCTGTGGGGCAATGCGCCCAGCGTGCTGGTGGGCGACTTCCTGTACTCGCGCAGCTTCCAGCTGATGGTGGAGCTGGACCGCATGCCGGTCATGCAGATCCTGGCCGACACCACCAACCGGATCGCCGAAGGCGAGGTGCTGCAGCTGCTGCACGTGCATAACCCGGATACGGACGAGGCCGCCTACCTGCGCGTGATCGAGCGCAAGACCGCGGTGCTGTTCGCCGCCGGCACCAAGCTGGGCGCGCTGGCCAGCGGCGTGGACGCGGCCACCCAGCAGGCCCTGTACGACTACGGCATGCACCTGGGCTACGCGTTCCAGATTGCCGACGACGTACTGGACTATTCGGCCAATGCCGACGAGTTGGGCAAGAACCTGGGCGACGACCTCGCCGAGGGCAAGGCCACCCTGCCGCTGATCCATGCCATGGCCCATTCGGATGCGGCTACCCGTGGGCGGTTGCGCGAGATCGTGCAGAGCGGCGACGCCGAGGCGATGCCGGAAGTGCTGGCTGCGATCCATGCAACCGGCGGCCTCGAATACAGCCGCCAGCGGGCCGAGGAATATGCCGAGGCCGCCGAGCGTGCGCTCGACGGCCTGGCGGACAACGATGCGGCAGCCGCGTTGCGCGGCCTGGCCCGCTACGCGGTGCAGCGCTCGCATTGAGGTCGAGGTGCCGGGCAGAGCCCGGCACTACGGTCTGATTACCGTTTGTCGAACAAGCCTTCAAAGAACGAATCCAGGCTCTTCCACGCGCGCTTCGCCGCGCGTGCGTTGTACGCGCAGCCCGGTGGGCTGTTGGCGTCGGCTTCGGCGAAGCAGTGCACTGCGCCGCTGTAGTTGGTGAACTCCCAATCCACCTTGGCCGCGTTCATTTCCTGCTGGAAGCCGGCGATGTCTTCCGCGCTGACGCTCTTGTCGTCGGCGCCGTTGAGCACCAGCACCGACGGATGCGTGTCACCGGCCTTGGCCGGCAGCGGCGAACCCAGCCCGCCATGCAGGCTGACCACACCGGCCAGCGGTGCACCGGCACGGGCCAGTTCCAGCACCGTGGTGCCGCCGAAGCAGAAGCCCACCGCGCCGATCTTCGAGGCATCCAGTGGCGCGGTGCCGGCCTGGGCCTTGAGTACCTCCAGCGCCTTCAGCGCGCGGGCGCGCAGTACCGGGCGGTCGTTGCGCAGCTTGGTGGCCACCGGGCCGGCTTCGGCGTCGGTCTTCGGGCGCACGCCCTTGCCGTAGACGTCGGCCACCAGCACCACGTAGTCGTCGCCCGCCAGCTGCTTGGCCTTGGCAATGGCCGAGTCATTCACGCCCTTCCAGTTCGGCACCATGACCAGGCCGGGGCGCTTGTCATTGTCTTCGTCGTCGTAGACCAGCACGCCACTGAAGGTGGTGCCTTCGTGTTTCCATTCGACCGGTTTGGCCTGCATCGCGGCCAGCGCCGGCAACGCCGTCATGCCCAGCACCAGTGCCGCACCCCACCGCCATTGCTGCTTCATGCGCCTGCTCCTTTCGGGAAAGAGCCTTATGAAAGCACAGGGGATGTGACGTTGGATGGGGGTTTCCGCGGTGTCAGGCCTCCCGTGGGACACGCATGGCGTGTCGCTACGCCATGCCGGATCAGGCGACCCCGATCCCCGGGATCGCGGTGATCTGGTCCGGGTCGAACCCGGCCAGCTCGGCGAAATGCCGGCCGCGGGCGACATAATCCTTGTACACCCCGAAACTCGGCGCGCCCGGCGACATCAACACGACCCCGCCCTGCCCGCCCAGCGCGGCGCGGGCCAGCCGCACGGCCTCGTCCAGGTCGCCTGCCGCATGCAGGCCGAACCGCCCGGCATCGGCCAGCGGCTGCAGCAGCGCGTGGATGCGCGGGCCGTTCGCCCCCATGGTGACGATCTCCACCGGCGGCACGTCGCGCGCCATGTGCGCGACGAAGTCCTGCCAGTCCACGCCCCGGTCGTGCCCGCCCACCAGCAGCGCGATGCGCTGGCCGGCGAAACACTCCAGCGCGGCCAGGCTGGCGTGCGGTGTGGTGCTGATCGAATCGTTGACGAAACGCAGTCCATCGCGGGTGCCGATGGTCTGCAACCGGTTGGGTAGCGGTCGGAACTCCTGCACGGCCGGGGCCAGCGCCACTGCGTCCAGGCCCAGCGCTTCCACCGCAGCCAGCACCGCGCACAGGTTGCCGCGGTTGTGGCGTCCCGGCAGCGGCGTGTTCGCGGTGTCGAACACCGGCTGGTCGGCGCGATACACGATCTCACCGCGCATGTGCCAACCCTGCGGCTGGTTGAACCAGACCACTTCGCTGCTCGGCAGTGACAATCCGGCCAGGTGCGGGTCAGCCGCATTGAGCACGGCGATTTGCGGCGCCGCTTCGGTCACCAGCGCCAGCTTGTCCTGGATGTAACGCGCTTCGCTGCCATGCCAGTCCAGGTGCTCGGGGAACAGGTTCAGCACCACCGCCACCTGCGGGTGCGCACCGCTGCGCGCCACTTCGCCGGTCTGGTAGCTGGACAACTCCACCGCCCAGTACGAAGGCGCCGGTTGCGGGTCCAGCACCTCCAGCAGCGGCAGGCCGATGTTGCCGACCAGCCCGGTGCGCGCGCCGGAGGCGCGCAGCAGGTGCGCCAACAGCGAGGTGGTGGTGCTCTTGCCCTTGGTGCCGGTCACGCACACGGTATTGCGCACGGTGCCGTCGGCGTCAGCATGCTCGGCAAACCACAGCGAAGTGCCGCCAATGAACTGCGTGCCCCGTTCAGCAGCAGCCAGGGCTGCTTCGCCGTAAGGGCTGATTCCCGGTGACTTGATCACCACGTCGAACGCGGCCAGCGTGTCGCCGCTCACATCCGACCGCACCTGCAGTGCGCTGCCGGCTTCGGCGCGCGCGGCGGCGGCCTCGGCCTCGGGACAGAACAGGGTCAGCTCAAGCGCGGGCAGGCGTTGCCGAAGTACCGAAAACGCCGCACGCCCTTCACGGCCCCAGCCCCACAAGGCAACCCGCTTGCCTTCAAGCTGCGAAATTCGCACGCAGGCGCTCCCAGATCGCCGCCGGAATGCGGTGCTCGCCTTCCAGCACCAGCAACGGCTCGATCTGCAGCTCGTCAGCGTCCAGCTGCGGCCGGATCTCGTGGATGAAGCGCTTCACCAGCGCATCCTCGTTCCATTCCGCACGCGCGGCCAGGGTCGCCATCGCCGCACGCGACTCACGGCCCTCGCCCACGCACTCGAACGGCTTGTGGTCCTGGAATTCCAGCAGCGCGTCGAAACCGCCGGCCTGCTCCAGATCGTCCAGCAGGTTGCGGCCGAAGATGCGCACCAGCCGGGTCTTGGGCATGAACGGGGCCAGCGCAAGGAACACGAAGTGGCACTTCGGACACACCCCGCACCAACGGTTCACCGGGCGCTCGCCCAGGATGTGGAAGTTGCGGTTGCAGCTGGAGAAATGCGCGTCGTAGAAATCGGTTTTCGCGAACTGCCGCGCCACCGCCAGTTCCGACAGCGGGCGCAGCAGCGAGTAGTACTGCAGGTCGGCGGCCACGTGGCGCTGCAGATGCTCGCCGAACGCCTGCTCGAAGGCCCAGCCCTTGGACCACTGGTGGTTCACTTCACCGGTGCCCGGGATCTGGCTGCCATAGCTGGCCGAGCGCTCGTTGGAGAACACCACCTGGTCCACGCCCTGCAGCAACGCGGCCAGCACCATGATCGCCGAGTTCACCGCCGTCACCGGGATGTGCCCGTTCCACGCGCCCTGGCGGTTGAGCTCGAACAGCTCCGGCGCCAGCGTGCGGCCGATGTTGAGCATCGGCAGGCCGGTACGCTCTGCGCAGGCGCGGATCAACTGCGAACCACCGATCCAGGTCACCGTTTCGGCGATCCCCAGCGTGCGCAGCGCTTCGATGCTGACCAGCGAATCTTTGCCGCCGCCGATGGCCACCAGTGCATGCTCGCGCAGGCCCACCGCCGACGCGGCAACCGCTTCGCCCTCCACCGGCAGGCGGAAGCGACCGCGCAGGTTCAGGCCATTGCGGTAGGCGAATTCCCCCAGGCCGTTGAGGTACACCGTTTCCACCAGCGCAGCGGTGTCGGCGTCGACGGTGTAGCTGTCGATCCGCACCTGCTCCGGTACGCCGGCCTTGTAGTAGCTGACACCGGCGATGAGGTGCAGCAGGCGCAGCGCGCGCTGCACCGCCTCGGCGCGGGCCCCTTCCAGCACGAACGGCGCACCGGGAATGGTGACCGTCTCGACCAGTTCCGGGCCGTTGTCGAAGGCGTAGACCAGCTGCGCCACGCCGGTGTCCGCGGCGAAGTCGCAGCGGACGAAGCGGAAGCAGGCAACCTGGTGTTTATCGAATGCAGCAGTCATGGTGGGTCCGGTGGGGCATGAGGGAAAACAGCGGGCGGCGCTCAGGGCACATCGTCGATGATGTCCTCGCGCGGCAGCTCACGCTGGTTGTAGGTATTGGCCATGACGTAGCCGTAGGCGCCGGCATCGGCGATCAGCATCACGTCATCCGGCGCGGTGGTAGCCGGCAGGCGGCGGCGCTTGCCGAACACATCGCTGGACTCGCAGATCGGCCCGACCACGTCGAACATCGCCTCCGAGTACCCGCCCAGGCGGCTGAGGTTTTCGATGTCGTGCCAGGCGTCGTACAGGGCCGGGCGCATCAGCGTGTTCATGCCCGCGTCCAGCCCGACCCGACGCACGCCGTCCTTTTCCACCACCTGGGTAGCGGTGGCCAGCAGCACGCCGGATTCGGCCACCAGGTAGCGGCCCGGTTCGATCGCCAGGCGGAACGCCGGGTGCACCGCCTTGACCTCGGCCAGGCCCACGGCCCAGGCCTCGAGGTCGAACGGTTCGTCGTCGGCGCTGTACGGAATCGGCAGGCCACCGCCGATGTCGATGGTTTCCACGCTGCCGATGCGGCGCGCGAAGCCAGCCAGTTCGTCGCACATCAGGCGCCAGTGCTGCGCGGTTTCCACGCCGCTGCCCAGGTGCGCGTGCAGGCCGACCACGCGGGTGCCCAGCTCGCCGGCCAGGCGCACGAAGTCGTCCACTCGGGCGATCGGCAGGCCGAACTTGGAATCCTTGCCGCCGGTGCGGACCTTGGCATGGTGGCCTTCGCCACGGCCCAGGTCCACGCGCAGCCACAGCTCACGATTGCGGAACAGGTCCGGCCAGCGCTGCAGCGCTTCCACGTTGTCCAGGGTCACGGTCACGCCGAGCGCGAATGCCGCTTCGTACTCGGCACGCGGGGCGAAGCTGGGGGTGAACAGCACGCGGCGCGGCGACAGCGTCGGCAGCGCGTTGAAGACATGCTTGAGCTCGCCGTGCGAGACGCATTCCAGGCCGAAGCCTTCCTGCTCCAGCAGTTCCAGGATGGCGGGGTGGCTGTTGGCCTTGATCGCGTAGTAACGCTGGTCGATCGGCTTGATCGCCGCCAGCGCCCGCGCACGTGCGCGGACCGTGGCCAGGTTGTACACGTAACGCGGCGTACCGGCCTGCGCCAGGTGCAGCAGGTGCTCGCGCTGGCCACGCCACCAGGCGGTTTCGCGCGGGCGGATGGTGCCGGCGATCTCGCGCCAGCGCGGGCCGAACACCTCGCCCTCTTCCACCGGCATCGCCCCGCTGTCGATCAGCTCGGCGTGCAGGATCGGCAGCAGGCCGTCGGCGTCGGCTTCATCGATGACGAAGGTCAGGTTCAGGTCGTTGGACGACTGCGAAATCATGTGCACGCGCTCGCGCCCGAAGGTCGCCCACACGTCCGACAGCTTGTGCAGCAGCGAGCGCATGCCGCGCCCGACCAGGGTGATCGCCGCGCACGGCACGATGATCTTGACCTTGCAGATCTGCGACAGGTCGGCCGACAGCGCAGCCAGCACGTCGGTGTTGACCAGGTTCTCGGACGGATCCAGCGACACGGTCACGTTGGTTTCGGCCGAACCGATCAGGTCGACCGACAGCCCGTGCTTCTTGAACAGGCCGAACACATCGGCCAGGAAGCCGACCTGCTGCCACATGCCGATGCCTTCCATCGACACCAGCACGATGCCGTTGCGGCGGCTGATCGCCTTCACCCCCGGCACCGGTGCAGCGCTGCCGTCGATGCTGGTACCCGGCAGTTCCGGGCGCTCGGTATCGAGGATGGCCATCGGCACGCCGGCATCGCGGCACGGCTTGATCGAGCGCGGGTGCAGCACCTTGGCGCCGGTGGTGGCGATTTCCTGGGCTTCGTAATAATCCAGGCGGGTCAGCAGGCGCGCGTCCGGGACGTCCTTCGGATTGGCGCTGAACATGCCCGGCACGTCGGTCCAGATTTCCACCCGGCTGGCGCCAAGCAGCGCGCCGAAGTACGCCGCCGAGGTGTCCGAGCCGCCGCGGCCGAGGATGGCGGTACCGCCGTCGGCGTGGCGCGAGATGAAGCCCTGGGTGATCAGCATGCGGGTCGGCTGCGCGCGGAAACCCGCCGCCCACTCGGCATCCGAGCGCCACTGGCAGTTCACCGACAGGCGCTGCGACCAGTCGCTCTGGTTGGGCTGCGGGGGCAGCGCCTGCAGCCACTCACGTGCGTCCATCCAGCCGAAATCGAGGCCACTGGCGCGCAGGTACGCGGCGCCAATGCTCGACGACAGCAGCTCGCCCTGGCCGAGTACGTCGGCCTGCCAGTCCAGCGGACGGGTGGCCGCGCGTGGGTCGTCCAGCAGGCCCTGCAGCGCGGCCAGGCGCGCGTCCAGCGTGCCGGCGTCCAGCGCCAGCTCGGCCAGGAACTCGCGGTGGCGCGCCACCAGCGCGTCCACGCGGGCGCGGCTGTCGGCGGCGCCATCGGCAATCGCGGTCAGTTCATTGGTGACCCCCGACAGCGCAGAGACCACCACCAGCACGCGCGCACCGGTTTCTTCCGCACGTTTTTTCGCCAGCTTCCCGATCGTGTCCCAGCGGTGACGACGCGACACGGAGGTGCCGCCGAACTTCAGTACGATCCAGCGATCGACAAGGGGGGAAGCTGACATGGAGGTAAGAATGGGTAGGTAGTGGGGGGAACGACCCGGCACGCCGGGCCGAACCTCTGATTCTATGCCAACCGGCCGCCCCCGTCAGACCCGGCCGGCCTTGTTAAGCTGCCCGACCGTTCCGCCTGACCGACCTGCCATGACTGCCCGCCGCTTCCTCCAGCTTGACGTGTTCTCCCCCTATCCCGGTGCGGGCAACCCGCTGGCCGTGGTGCTGGACGCCGAAGGCCTCGACGATGCCCGGATGCAGGCAATCGCGCGCTGGACCCGGCTGCCGGAAACCACCTTCGTGCTCGCCCCGCAGGCACCCGGCGCCAGCTACCGGATCCGCATGTTCAGCCCGCAGAAGGAAGTGCCGTTTGCCGGCCACCCAAGCGTCGGTACCGCGCATGCAGTGCTGGACGCCGGCTTGGCGAAGGCAGTGGACGGCCTGCTGGTACAGGACGGCATTGCCGGTGCCCTGCCCTTGCGGGTGGTGGGCGAAGGCGCCACGCGCAGCATCGCGATCCGCACGCCGCGCGCGACGGTGGCAGAAGTGACCACCGCCAGCGACCCGCGTCTGCAGGCAGCCCTGGCCGGCTGGCCGTTGGGCGAACTGCCGCCGGCGCGCATGGCCGGTGGCCGCAGCTGGTGGGTGGTGGCGCTCGCCGATGAAGTCGCGCTGCGCGCCCTGTCGCCGGACTGGGACGCGGTCGCGGCGCTGGCCGAAAGTACCGACAGCATGGGCGTGTTTGCCTACGCGCGCGCTGCGGGTAGTGACTACGACCTGGCCGTCCGTGCGTTCGTCGGCAACGGTCGACGCTTTGAAGACGCCGCCTCGGGCGCGGCCAATGCGGTGCTGGCGGCGTGGCTGGACAGCCGCGGTGCGCTGCCCGGTCGCGCGGGAAGCTACGTGGTCAGCCAAGGCCGCGAAGTGGGCCACGATGCGCGGCTGACACTGCATGTGGACGCAGACGGCGAAGTCTGGTCCGGCGGCCAGGTGCAGACGGTGATCGAAGGCACGATCACCTGGTAATGGACCGAATGCCGGTAGAGCCACGCCCTGCGTGGCTGCGCGCGAACCGTACACCGCGCAGCCACGCAGGGCGTGGCTCTACCGGCCCCATCAACCAGCCAATTCGGCTTCCAGGCTGATCGGCACCGCACTCAACGCCTTGGACACCGGGCAGTTCTGCTTGGCGTCGTCGGCGATCGCGCGGAATTGCGTCGCGTCGATGTTCGGGACCACCGCCTTGACCTTCAGGGTGATCTGCGAGAGCTGCGGGCCGCCTTCCATCGACAGGTCGACCTTGGCCTCGGTGTCCAGCGAGGTCGGCACGAAACCGGCTTCGGTGAGCTTGGCCGACAGCGCCATGGTGAAGCAGCCGGCGTGCGCGGCGGCGATCAGTTCTTCCGGGTTGGTGCCCTTTTCGTCGCCGAAGCGGCTGCTGAAGGCATAGCGGGTCTTGTCCAGCAGGCCGCTCTGCGGCGTGCTGAGTTGTCCCTTGCCTGTCTTGAGGTCACCTTCCCAGTGCGCTGTGGCGTGACGCGAAATGCCCATCGGTTCTTCCTCTGTGGGTGAATGGCAAGTGCAGCGTAGACCGGAGGGCGTTAGCGCCGTGTCTGGCCAGCCGGGGCTCCCAAAAGCGGCCCGGAGGGCGTCTCGGGACCGCATTTCGGGGCATGTCCTGATGCACTGCGGTAATCGAAATTGCAGAAAAGCCGAATTTTTATGCGTTTGCCTATTGGCGGCGCCGCATTGTTGCCCTACATTTCGCTTGCCGATGGGTTCGGCGCGACCACCCAACCAACCGATCACGGAACAGGAAACCATGGCAAAGACCGCTAAGAAGGCTGCCCCGAAGAAGGCAGTGAAGAAAGTCGCGACGAAGGCAGCCGCCAAGCCGGCCGCTCCGAAGCCGATCAAGGAAGTGCTGACCAAGTCCGGCCTGGTTGCACACATCGCAGAAGCCTCCGGCGTTGTCGCCAAGGACGTCCGCGCAGTGCTGGCCTCGCTGGAAACCGCAGTGTCGTCCTCGGTGCACAAGAAGGGCGCAGGCAGCTTCACCCTGCCGGGCCTGCTGAAGATCACCACCGTCAGCGTTGCCGCCAAGCCGAAGCGCAAGGGCATCAACCCGTTCACCAAGGAAGAACAGTGGTTCGCCGCCAAGCCGGCCACCACCAAGCTGAAGGTGCGTCCGCTCAAGAAGCTCAAGGACGCCGCGCTGTAATCTGCGCGCTTCCTGCAGCACCCGGACGGGACGGCCTTGGCCGTCCCGTCCTCGTTTTGGGGCACCGCGTCGCTGGCGAAACACAGCGTTGCCAAACGTCGGCAGCACCCGGCCCGCCGGTTCAGACCCTGCCGCCACGGGCTGCACGGAGGATCCGCGCAAAAGCGGAACGCACAAGGTGGAACACTGCGTGCGGCCGCGCCTGTCGCCCCGACCCGTCGCCGCGCCTAAGGTGGGTCCATCCCCCCACAGTGCACCGCCATGGCCAGCCCCTCGCAACGCTATCGCATCACCGTTACCCCGATCGAAAAGGACGGGCTGCAGTGCAGCGGACGCTGCACCATCGAACTGGAACACCGTGCCCAGCAGGACTGGATGCGGCTGCTGGAGGTGGCCCGGCGCCAGACCGGCCTGAGCGGCGACGAGCGCGCCGCGGCAATCGTCGCCACCCAGCTGCTGCAGGACCTGGCCCAGCGCTACGCCGACCAGCCCAGCCATCCGCTGACCGCACTGCAGCCGCAGCTGGACCAGGTGCTCAGCGCCCTGGATGGAATACAGCGCGCGCCCTGAAGCACCGCTACACTCTGCCCTCCACCGGGGAGGGTGCGCCATGCGTCGCGTCGTGTTTCTTTTGCCGCTGTTGTTTGCAGGGTGCTCCTGCCAGCCCGACCCGGTCGCCGGGGGCGCGCGGCCGGATGCCGCTCCCCTCGCCCACGCAGCGCCCGCGGCGGATGCAGCGCCGCCCGCGGAAGGCGCGCTCTCCAGCGTGGCGTCGCCAACGCTCAGCGCGGTGGCACCCGGCGCCGCGGACGAAGGCACCACCGTACGCAACTACGTGTATGCCCTGCTCAACCGCGACCGCAGCGCCTCGGACGCTTACTGGAGCGGTGGCCGTACCAGCTCCCGCCCCGACGACGCAGTGCTGCGTGACATTCCCGACCTGCGCAACCTGCGGATCGACACCGACAGTCCCATTGCCCGCGACACCGAACAGCCTTCGCGCCTGCGCGAGGTCCCGGTGCGGGTCCGCGCCATCACCGGTACGGGCACCTTCATCTTCCAGGGCTGGTACCGCCTGCAGCCGCGCCCCGACGGCAGCGGCTGGGAAATCCAGGGCGCATCACTGCAGCCGGTGGTGCAATAGCCGTGTAGCACCGATTCATCCAGACCCGCTATCGTGTCTGCATCCCACTCCAGCGCCTGCGCCCATGAAGCTACGCCCGATGTTCGCCCGCCTTGCCGCCTGCACCGTCCTGATCGCCGCTGCCGTCGGCGCGCAGGCCGCTCCCAGCATTTCCGGTCGCAACCTTTCGGTCGGTGCCGCCGACGTGCAGCAGTACCTCGATGGCAGCTTCCCGCGCACCCAGGACGCGCTGGGCGGCCTGATCGCCATGACCATGAGCCATCCCAAGCTGACCCTGCCGCAGGGCAACCGGCTGGACCTGGGCATGGACGTGGCGCTGGCGACCGCCGGTGGCGCCCCCGCGCCGCTGGGCAAGGTCAAGCTGAGCAGCGGCCTGCGCTATGACGCGCAGACCCAGGGCTTCCACCTGGACCAGCCGACCGTGGACGACTTCACCCCGGCCAACAACGGTGGTCGGCTGGACTCGCGCACCCGCGAGCTGCTCAACGTGTTCCTGACCGACTACGCCCGGCGCGAGCCGATCTACAAAATCGACCCGACCGTCGGCGCCCTGCTCGGCGCGCTGCAGGTGCAGTCGGCCCAGGTGCAGAACGGCAAGCTGGTGGTGACCTTCAACCAGGACCTGGGCGCGATGGTGCCGGCCGGGGTGTTGGGGAAATAACCCCAACACCGTTGTCCGTCAGCGCTTCGGTTGCAGCATCGTCCCGGTGCACTTCTTCGAGCCACAGCGGCATTCCCAGATCTTCTTCAGGCGCGCCGTGTGGCGCTCGGCCAGGGTGATGCCGTAGTTGTAGGTCAGCTCGGCGCCGGGCTGGATGTCCTTGATCGCCTCGATGAACACCTTGTCCTCGCGGCGGTTGTCGCCCTCGGCTTCCTCGATCACGGCTTCGCAGTTCGGGTCGCAGCTGTGGTTCAACCAGCGCGCATCGTTGCCCTTGTAGTTGGCGTCGATCACGTAGTCGTCGTTCAGGGTGAACAGGAACGTGT
The DNA here is from genome assembly GCF_963519125.1 of uncultured Stenotrophomonas sp. Lineage (GTDB taxonomy): Bacteria > Pseudomonadota > Gammaproteobacteria > Xanthomonadales > Xanthomonadaceae > Stenotrophomonas. Next base: position 117,718 of record NZ_CAUQLJ010000002.1, read on the forward strand.
GACCGCTTTCCACATCCCCGGTATCATCGGCATCCACATCGGCGTGGCTGCGCAGCAGGCCCTTGTACTGGATGACCCGTTCGCCCTTCTTCAGTGGCGCCAGCGCGAACACGCCATTGCCGTGGATCGAGGATTTGCGGGCTTGGATCTTCTTGGGCATCAGGCTGGCCGTTACGTTGGGATGGTCGATTCTCGCTTAATAGTCGTGATGATGCCTACCTGAACACGACGGGTTGGATGCCCGCGCATAAAAGCGTACAATTTCAGTCCGCTTTATGGCTCTGCCCTCCCCATGCTCCGCGTCACCAAGCTCACCGATTACGCCACCGTCGTCCTGACCGTCCTTGCCGCACGCCCGGGCGAGGTACTCAGCGCGACCGAACTGGCCGAATTCGCCCGCCTCGAACCGCCCACCGTCAGCAAGCTGCTCAAGCCGCTGGCCCAGGCCGGCCTGGTTGAAGGCCTGCGCGGCGTCCGCGGCGGCTACCGGCTGACCCGTGCCGCGGACCAGATCAGCCTGTTCGAGATCGTCGAAGCCATGGAGGGCCCGCTGGGCCTGACCGAGTGCGCGCACGACCACAGCCAGTGCGGACGCGAGCTCCAGTGCGGCGCGCGCAGCAGCTGGCGGATGATCAACGACGTGGTGTCCGAAGCACTGCGCAAGGTCAGCCTGGCGCAGATCCTGCCCCCTCTTCCCCTTGTTGATGGCACCCGTCGCGTGATCGCGGCGGATGTCGTCTCCTGATTTACAGGCAGCCCCCATGGCCACCGATACCCTCGACACCGTCGCCCCCGGCGATACCCCCAACCGCGAGATCCATGAGCAGCTCGGCCGCAAGTATTCGGCCGGCTTCATCACGGACATCGAATCGGACTCGCTGCCGCCCGGCCTGGACGAGGACACCATCCGTGCCCTGTCGGCCAAGAAGGACGAGCCGGAATGGATGACCGAATGGCGCCTGGCCGCCTACCGGCACTTCCTGACCATGCCGATGCCGAACTGGGCCAAGCTGCAGATCGCCGCGATCGACCTGCAGGCGCTCAGCTACTACTCCGCGCCGAAGGGCCCGAAGTACGCCTCGCTGGATGACGTGCCCAAGGAGCTGCTGGACACCTACGACAAGCTGGGCGTGCCGCTGCACGAGCGCGCCAAGCTGGCCGGCGTGGCGGTGGATGCGGTGTTCGACTCGGTGTCGGTCGGTACCACCTTCCGCAAGGAACTGGCCGAGAAGGGCATCATCTTCTGCTCGATGTCCGAGGCCATCAAGGAACACCCGGAGCTGGTGCGCCAGTACCTGGGCACCGTGGTGCCGGTGGGTGACAACTACTTCGCCGCGCTCAACTCGGCGGTGTTCTCCGATGGCAGCTTCGTGTTCATTCCCAAGGGCGTGCGCTGCCCGATGGAGCTGAGCACCTACTTCCGCATCAACGCCGGCCACACCGGCCAGTTCGAGCGTACCCTGATCGTGTGCGAGGACAAGGCCTACGTGTCCTACCTGGAAGGCTGCACCGCGCCGATGCGCGACGAGAACCAGCTGCACGCCGCCGTGGTCGAGCTGGTCGCGCTGGAAGACGCGGAGATCAAGTACTCCACCGTGCAGAACTGGTACCCGGGCGACGAGAACGGCGTCGGCGGCATCTACAACTTCGTCACCAAGCGTGCCGAATGCCGTGGCGCGCGCAGCAAGGTCACCTGGACCCAGGTCGAGACCGGTTCGGCGATCACCTGGAAGTACCCGTCCTGCGTGCTGCTGGGCGACGATTCGGTGGGCGAGTTCCACTCGGTGGCGCTCACACACCACCGCCAGCAGGCCGACACCGGCACCAAGATGATCCACATCGGCAAGCGCACCAAGAGCAAGATCGTCAGCAAGGGCATCAGCGCCGGCCGCGGCCAGAACACCTACCGCGGCCTGGTGCGGGTGGACCGCAACGCCGATGGCGCGCGCAACTACACCCAGTGCGATTCGCTGCTGATCGGCAAGCAGTGCGGCGCCCACACCTTCCCCTACATCGAGGTGAAGAACCCGGGCGCCACCGTCGAGCACGAGGCCACCACCTCCAAGATCTCCGACGACCAGCTGTTCTATTGCCGCGCCCGTGGCATCAGCCAGGAAGACGCGGTGTCGATGATCGTCGACGGCTTCTGCAAGCAGGTGTTCCGCGAACTGCCGATGGAGTTCGCGGTGGAAGCCAAGAAGCTGCTGGAAGTCTCGCTGGAAGGTTCGGTGGGCTGACCGCCCGCCCCTGCCCCTCGCAAACGCATTCTCTTTACCGGCGGGCCGCGGCCCGCCCCACGGAAACCCCCACCATGCTGAAGATCGAAAACCTCCACGCCCGCATCGGCGACAAGGAAATCCTCAAGGGCCTGTCGCTGGACATCCAGCCGGGCCAGGTGCACGCCATCATGGGCCCGAACGGCGCTGGCAAGTCCACCCTGGGCAATGTCCTGGCCGGCCGCGACGGCTACGAAGTGACCGAAGGCAGCGTGCAGTTCGACGGCGTCGACCTGCTGGAGCAGGACCCGGAAGCGCGCGCCGCTGCCGGCCTGTTCCTGGCGTTCCAGTACCCGGTGGAAATCCCGGGCGTGAACAACACCTACTTCCTGCGCGCGGCACTGAACGCCCAGCGCAAGGCACGCGGCGAGGAAGAACTCGATTCCATGCAGTTCCTCAAGCTGGTGCGCCAGAAGCTGGCCGTGCTGCACCTGAAGGACGAACTGCTGCACCGTGGCGTCAACGAAGGCTTCTCCGGTGGCGAGAAGAAGCGCAACGAAATCTTCCAGCTGGCCGTGCTCGAGCCGAAGCTGGCGATCCTGGACGAGACCGACAGCGGCCTGGACATCGACGCGCTCAAGAGCGTGGCCGACGGTGTCAACGCGCTGCGCTCGCCGGACCGTTCGTTCCTGGTGATCACCCATTACCAGCGCCTGCTCGACTACATCAAGCCAGACGTGGTGCACGTGCTGGCCGACGGCAAGATCGTGCAGAGCGGCGGCCCGGAGCTCGCCCTGGAACTGGAAGCCCACGGCTACCACTTCCTGAAGGACCGCGTGGTGCCGGAGGCAGCGGTCTGATGAGCGCCCTGCTGGATTCCCTTGCCGCCGGCTTCTGCGGCAGCGACGCGCGACGCGCCGAGCTCGACGCGGCCCTGCAGGCCGGCCTGCCCGGCCCGCGCAGCGAAGCCTGGAAATACACCTCGCTGCGCCAGCTGGAACGCCGTACCTTCCAGCCCGCGCCGCTGGCTGCGCCCGACATCGACCCTGCCCTGCTGGCCGACATCCCGTCGCCGCGGCTGGTGTTCGTGAACGGCCGCCCGTCCGCCGCGCACAGTGATGTGTCGGCGCTGCCGGCCGGCGTGCAGGTGCAGACTCTGTCCTCGGCGCTGCACGCCGGTGACGACGCCCTGCGCTTCCTCGGCCGCCGCTTCGAGCGCAGCGAAGAGATCTTCGCCCGCCTCAACGCCGCACTGGCCGACGAAGGCGTGCTGGTCCGCGTGGATGACGGCGTGCAGGTCGACGCACCGCTGCAGCTGGTCTTCATCAGCGCCGCCGGCACCGCCGACCTGGCCTGGCACCACCGCCACCTGATCGAGCTGCGCGCCGGCGCCGCGCTCGGCGTGGTCGAACACCATCTGGACCTGGGCGACGCCGCGCACTTCGGCAACACCCTCGTGCACGTGCACCTGGCCAAGGACGCCGTGCTCTCGCACGCCCGCGTGCAGGCCGACAGCGCCCGCGCCACCACCCTGCTGCGCACCGACGCCGTGCTGGCCCGGGACGCGCAGTACCGCCGCGTGGACCTGGAGCTGGGCGCCGCGCTCAGCCGCCACGAACTCAACGTGCGCCTGGAAGGCGACAACGCCCAGCTCACCGCCAACGGCGTGCTGCTCGGCAATGGCCGCCGCCACGTCGACACCCGCCTGGGCATCGAGCACATCGCGCGCGACACCGCCTCGGAAATGGTCTGGCGCGGCGTCGCCGCCAACCGCAGCCGCGTGGTCTTCCACGGCGGCATCCACATCCGGGCCGGCGCCGATGGCACCGACGCCAACCTCTCCAACAAGAACCTGCTGCTCTCGGCCGACGCCGAGATCGACACCCAGCCCACGCTGGTGATCGACGCGGATGAGGTGAAGGCCGCCCACGGCGCCACCGTCGGCCAGCTCGACGCCAACGCGCTGTTCTACCTGCGCTCGCGCGGCCTGCCGGCCGAACAGGCCCAGCAGCTGCTCAGCGCCGCGTTCTGCCATGAACCGCTGAACATGCTCGACGCGCGCCTGACCGAGCAGCTGCGCCGCCAGCTCGACATCGCGCTGGCCAAGGCAGGCGTGGCATGAACCTCTCCACCCCGCGCCCGGCGACCGACACTGCGGTCGCCCCCGACTGGGACCGCGTGCGCCTGGACTTCCCGCTGCTGATGCGGGAAGTGCACGGCAAGCCGCTGGTGTACTTCGACAACGCCAACACCGGGCAGAAGCCGGTGCAGGTGATCGGCGCGGTGGACGAGTACTACCGGCGCTACAACGCCAACGTGAGCCGCGCCGTGCACGCGCTGGGCACCGAGGCCACCGACGCCTACGAGGGCGCACGCACCAAGCTGGCACGCTTCCTCAACGTGCGCGCCAGCGAGCTGGTGCTGTGCAGCGGCACCACCTTCGCGATCAACCTGGTGGCCTATTCGTGGGCGTTGCCGCGCCTGAAGGCCGGCGACGTGATCCTGGTGTCGCGCATGGAGCACCACGCCAACATCGTGCCGTGGCAGCTGGTCGCCCAGCGCACCGGCGCCACCATCCGCGTGGCCGAGATCACCCCCGAGGGCGCACTCGACCTCGACGCGCTGCGCAAGGCGATGACCCCCGAGGTCAAGCTGCTCGCCGTTGCCCACGTCTCCAACGTGCTGGGCACCGTGAACCCGGTTCGCGAGATCTGCCGTGAAGCGCGCAAGCGCGGCATCATCACCGTGGTCGACGGCTCGCAGGCCGTGCCGCACCGCAAGGTCGACATTGCCGCGATCGGCTGCGACTTCTACGCCATCACCGGCCACAAGATGTGCGGCCCGACCGGCACCGGCGCGCTGTGGGCCAAGCGCGAGCACCTGGATGCCATGCCGCCGTTCCTGGGCGGCGGCGAGATGATCAAGGAAGTCAGTTTCGACGGCACCGTGTTCAGCGATGCCCCGCACAAGTTCGAAGCCGGCACCCCGAACATCGCCGGTTTCATTGGTCTCGGCGTGGCGGTGGATTACCTCGAATCGCTGGGCCTGGAGCACGTGGAAGCACGCGAAGGCGAACTGCTCGCACACTTCACCGAAGAGCTCAACAAGATCGAAGGCCTGCGCATGTTCGGCACCACGCCGGACAAGGCGGCGGTGGTCTCCTTCCTGATCGAAGGCGCGCACGCGCACGACCTGGCCACCCTGCTCGACCTGGAAGGCGTCGCCATCCGCTCCGGCCAGCACTGCGCCCACCCGCTGCTGCAGTACTACGGCGTAGCAGCCACCTGCCGCGCGTCGCTCGCGTTCTACAACACGCACGCCGAAATCGAGCGCTTCATCGCAGCGCTGAACAAGGTTCGCAAGCTGCTGGGCTGACCTGGTAGCGCACGACCGCTGGTCGTGCGCAGATTGCAAACTGCGGACGCCCCCCCGCACCCACCGGTCTCGCCACGCATTCCATGCGAAGATTGACACTGGAACCGAGCCAGCAACCCACGCGGCACATCCTAGATGCCGGGGATGCCATGGCGGAAAATGCACTCTGCGCCATCCAGGTTGCACGAACCCGCAGTAATTCTGACTCCACCACCGGACTGCAGCTCAATTTTCACCGAAAGAGCCTCGCCGTCATGGTTCCACGTAACCTCATTGATCGAATTGCTACTTCCCCAGGGCTCGCGCCGATCGATCAGAACGTCAACCAGAGACTCAAAGACCAGGCGCCGCACTGACGACGCCGGATCCAGTGCGTGGATTTCGACGGTCCCAAGTGCCCAGTCAACCCGTACATCCAGCAGTGTCCAGTCATGCAAGTTCAATGTCACGTTGCTCCAAGCGTCGGCGTTGCTGACGTCACACTAGGAATCACAGGTTGGTGCCGTGCCGACACGTCATCGGCACGATCAAAGCCGAAAATCTACGACTCCCTTCAGCGCCTTGACAGCGGGTCAAGCAGCCCATCGATATAGCCTCCGAGCCCAACGACATCTACAGCTCCACCGATGAGATCGTCATCCATCATCTTCCGCACCTCACCGATCCCGCCCAACCTGCTCGTCACTGATCGCATGAATTCCAGTCGCCCCAGGAACAGCGTCGTATCCTGATCCAGCCGGACAATCCAACGCTTGCCGAGCGAACAGACATAGTGGTCGCGCAGGAAATTGGTGTTCTCGTCCCAATACGCCCGAACTGAGTCCATGTCTGCCTTGATGTGAACCATGGACCCCGAATCAGCCGCGTTTCTGTACCTGGTCGCAGCGAGGCCAGACGGATATCCGACCCCGCTGTTGTGCGCCGCCAGCCAGCAACTCCAAACAATATCGGGCGCCAGATCCTCATACAACGTACGGTCAAAAGCCATTCCCGCCCAACCCTAAGTCGCAAACGGCAGGTCAGGTGGCATCGTCGGAAGCAAGATGGACTCGATGAAGTTCAGCCAATCAGTCGTCATCACCTTCGCTTCCTTTCGAAAGAGGCACCCATCATCGCGACTCTACCAGATACCCTGCATCCCTGACTGGAGAACGCAAACCGCTTCGCTATTGCACACCATCAAGGAACAACAGCCGCGAAAGTAAAATTCACAGGCAAGCCAAGACGCCCCAATATCTGCACTGCGTTTGAGCCGAGAGTAACCTGCCCCGCACCTCCACCGCGCTCATCCACGTCCGTAAGCAGAAGCACGTCCACGAATGCAGACTCAACTCCGGGCAGGCTCGCCAACTCAGTTCCCCCACTCATCGCGATCCGACCCATGACAGCGATCAGTGCAGAAACTTCGGCATCGTCGCCTTGCAACGTCAGCCTCCAGAGTCCCGTTTTCTCCACTACGCCAGAGCCATTGGACGTCGTCCATGCGTGCCCCATCCTGTGAGCTTTGGTTGGCTGGACGGCCAGGATCCCCGAGATGACATCCGGATCAAGCGCATCGCCCTTGATGTATAGGGTGACTTGGCACGAAGCAGGCATTGGTTCGGCTTCCTCACTAATCGCCACAGGTTATCGGGGCCTGCGCTGCTGTCAACGCTTCGCCGGGAAGCTCACTGCAAGGCCTGGTGCCCCCCCTGCCCCTTGGATCAGCACGCTGAACTGCTCATCGGCAGTGTTTCCATAACAGTCCACGAGCATCACGACCCCAGCGGATTCAGATTGGAACAGAGCCGAGTCGCCGGTGGAGGCCGCGATTGCCACCATGGAGGTGACGGCGAACCCGCTCACGGGCGCGAATCCAAGATCGTCGTTCTCATGAAAGCCGATCTCGCCCTCAACGAGACCCAGTCTGCGCTCGGCGCACTGCATGACCCTGAGTGCTTCGGCTTGGTCCACATAAGTACGAACGAGGCCCGGGGCATCACGGATATCCCGCGGCCACAAAATGTTCCACTCGAATGACCTGGCCCGGAAGTCATCGATACTTAGGTTGCAGGAGGCCGCTTCATTGATGGCCTGGACCAGCGCAGCGCCGTGGCGTGACCGCAAGTGCGCGCGCGCTCTCTCATCGCCCAGCAAGGTTCGCCGCTTACGTACCTCATCCCAGCGCTTGCTCTCCACTCGGGGCGTCCTCGAATCAAGTAGTTGTCACATCAACAACACGGAAAACGCCGCAACCGTTCTCTGCTTCAGCACGGTGCACATGTTCCCCCTGAAGTCGACGTCACCATCACAGGGACAGCCTTTCCCTCATCCTGGTAGCGAATAGTGCTGTTCCAGAGTAGATTCAGGACCTCCTCACGCCCCAGCCATTGCCCCCAAGAGTGCGCATGCCGCTCCGATGGCCACGCTGAGAAGAAGCAGGACTGCGGGCGGGAACCCAGCACTGGTACCCACAACCAACGGGACTGAAAGCAGTTTAACCACAACGAATGCGAGCAAGGTTCTGGGCGCCGCGCCACCGGGCCATTTACGCGCACAGGGGAAGCAGGTCAGGAAGTAAGCCAGCCCGAGCAAGACCTCGTGCGGAATAAGCAAACTAATGTGTCCCAGGCTGGCAATCAACTCGACTTCAAAGTAGCCAAGCGGCACGCCAACGACCAAGGCGGACACCGCCAACCCAATTGACACCGCCGCGACTCTTGTAATGCACCTGCCAAACGGTGAAGAAGGCACGCAATACGGCAAGTCTTTCATCTGAAAATTCGATCCCCTTGATGCCAATTGCGCCGCTCACATCCAGGTCACTGGTAGACCCTCGGAACTCCACTGAATTCGCCGAGAGCGTATCGATAAGAGGGAAGCACGTCAGAAACTGAGTAGACCTCCAGGCAGGCGATGAATCCGTTCCGCACGTAGAGAATGAACTCCAGCTCCTTCGCGTCGCCGGTAACAGCACTCAAGTCCGCGATGCGGAAGTCCCGCTGCCCCTCCAGGGGAACGGCGCCGGTCGTGAGAACAAAGTCCACGTAAACGCCAGCGGAGGTTTCGTCCCTCACTACTGACTCAATCCTGCTTGTTTGCGCCACAAGATCACGAGGAACACCTCTGCCATGCAGAAGGAGCGCAATCGCGTCTTGTCCAAGCTTCGGAAGCTGTGAGATAGCGGACATCGTGACAACCAGTCAGAGTTGGAAGGTGATAGCTAACGAAGCGCGCCGCCAGAGTCGAGTACAGTCGACTCAAGGAAGGCGTGCTGTCTCAAGTAGCTGCTTGAACATTGAGTCGCTCCCAACGAAGACATTGTTCCGTAGTACGCCCTGGTACTTGCATTGCATCGAACGTACATCGTCAGGAAGTAGCATCGGTAACGTTTACCAGCCCGGGCGCGATGATTACCGGCTCCAGGCTTGGCGGCCCAATGACCAAAACGCTCGCTGCGCCCTACCAACCAGAGCACCCCGCGTCGTTGCAGGCCGCAACGCGGTAGGCATAGTTACCCGGGCCGCGCCATGGGGTCGCATAGGACGTCGCGTTGGCATCCAGCAGCGTGACCCAGCCCGCACTATTGGCACTCTCCTGAAGCGTGTAGCGATCGGCCCCGCCAATCGCCCTCCAGCCAATGCCGATGCTGAGTCACGCCGCCCTGCATGATGTAGCCGAGGGCGCTGAGTGTGGGGGGAGCGGGGGGGGGCGGGCACAGCTTGACAGCGGAGGAAAAACCCTACTGCCGAAGAATTGCCTCCTCGTAATCTGCGAGCGATCGGTTAGACAATGATTCCAAGTAGGCTATCACGCTGGAAAGCTTCGATTCTGGAGGCACGTTCACTGCCAGCAGGCTTTTAGCTGCCAATGTCTCTACTGCGCATCCCAGCCTTTGCAGCGACAACCTTACCTCGTCAATCAGCGCATCATCAAAAAGCACGACCCTCAGCAGCGAGTTATCCGACGTCTCTACGACTCCGTCGAACCACAATCTACCTTCATCCTCGCTGACTGAGATTCTATCCCCAAGCGTAGCGCTATTTATAAAAAACGGAATGCTATCGATCACATATCCTCCATCACCGGGAAGCTCTTGCGTCCAAATGGATTCGACTGCGACCGGTGGGTAGTCATCCACCTGGTCCAGCTTGAAGTGCACACGAATCGAATTCATAGCTTGTCGCTCTTTCTGCCATTGCATTCCCTACAGAGTACTTGCCCATTGCTCGGCGATCCATCTCCACCTTTTGATCGCGGGATCACATGATCAACTGCAGTCTCATTCTTTGGAGGCGTCACGCCCGCTTGACTTTTAACCGCCGGGACCGTAGGTATTTCGCAATCCGTACACGTGGTTTGGCCGCCATTCTTTGATGCGTTTTCCGACCGGACCTTTTCCTTGCCCGCTTTTGTGAAAGGCTTATAGGCCCTTTCTCCACCAGCCGTCCCTTGATTGCCGCGATCACCCTTGGCCTGATCTCCGGCGTCATCACCGCCATCTCCTCCCAACGACTTCGCTCGCTGGACCAGCTTATCCACACCACTATCAATTGCTCTTTCGATCGCAGCTTTCTGCTCCGGCGGAGCCGCATAGTAGAGAGTCGCCACCACCAGAAGTGGAACTGCGATCGTCTCAATAGCCACAGCATTCCTGCCGTCAGGATCGCTGAACCTGTAAGGGCTGCTGTTTCCATACCTATAGCGATTGAAGCTCGCGACAGAGCCACCGTGCGCGCTTACAGGATCTACGCTTAAAAAAGTCCCGGACTGTGGGTCCATGTAGCGCTGCTGCATGTAGCTGAGCCCTGTAGACGAATCCGCGACGTGCCCTGCGTAGCCCGGGCCATCTTTTGGCGCGCCGTTGACGACCGCACCGTATGGTTCGTAAACAATCCGCTCGATCACATTGGCGCCGGCGTCAGTCATCGCCACTGGCGAGCCCAAGGCGTCAGTATGAATGTACTCCACCGTTTCCTGAGCGCTGGCGATATGCAACATCCCGGTCGCCAGCAGCAGCGTCATAAGTCCGCGCATTACCACGTTCGTCATCCTGATTGCATTCATCATTCAGTCTCGTAGATGCCGCGCGCGGGGGTGAACAGCGGGGACCACTCAGAGCACCCACCCGCATTGCAAGCCCGCACGCGTATCGGCGAACCGCAGTACGCATTTCCGGCTGCGGCCACATAGTCCTTAGGGCCCGTATACAGGTGTTTGCCGCCCACACCGGTTTCCAGCTGGTACTCAGTCGCCGTCGCGACAGGGTGCCAACCCGCCTCGCACCACACCTGATAGGGCGCGCGCTTGGTGGTCAACCAGGTAGCTATGTAGAACACCGGCGTACTTGGCGGAAGCGATACGGTTACGGTTGCAACACCGGACCACGGCCCACACCCGACGAAGTTACAGGCCTGTGCGCGATAGCTGTAACTGCCGTTGCCACGACTGACGGCCGCCGATGTGCGCCCATCCGCCAGCAACGTGTTCCACCCACCACCGTTGGCACTCTCCTGCACGATGAAATACTCCGTGGTGGCCGGCGTGCTCCAGCTGAAGGCATAGTCGGTAACGTTTACCAGCCCGGGCGCGCTGATTACCGGCTCCAGGCCAGGCGGCCCAATGACCGAAACGCTCGCGGTGCCCGACCAACCAGAGCACCCCGCGCCGTTGCAGGCCGCTACGCGGTAGGCAAAATTACCCGGGCCGCGCCACGGGGTCGCGTAGGAGGTCGCGTTGGCGTCCAGCAGCGTGACCCACCCCGCACCGTTGGCGCTTTCCTGAAGCGTGTAGCGATCGGCCCCGCCAATCGCGCTCCAGCCAATGCCGATGCTACCCGGCCCGCTGCGGGAAGGCGCACTCAGGCCCGGGGCTGCGCCCGGTGGATAGACCACCGTAACCGAGGCGTTGCCGCTGTAGCCCGTGCAACCGATGGGATTGCAGGCGCGCACGCGGTAGGTGTACTGGCCCGCAGGCTTGCCGCCAATGCCGAGAGACAGTGGAGCCGCGTTATGGATCAACGTCCATGCCGCACCGTTGGCGCTTTCTTCCAGCTGATATGCCGTGGCACCGGCCGAGCCGGACCAGCTCACCGCATAGCTGCCGTTGTAGGCGACTGCTGGCAGGCTCAGCGTGGGCACGGCTGCGGGCGGAAGCTCCACTGCCACATTCGCAACGTTGCTCCAGTCGCCACACACATCCCTACACCCGCGCACCCGGAATTGATATGTGCCGGTCTGCAATCCGCTGGCGGCGTAGGTCAATGCCGCGCCGCCGTACAGCGCGGACCAGTTGCCACCTACTCCCTGCTGCAGCTCGTAGCGGTTTGCGCCACCCGCAGGGGTCCAGGTCAACGTCACGCCGCCCTGCGTGATATACCCGGGGGCGCTGAGCGCGGGGACGCTCGGTGCCGCCGCCCCACTCACCTGGGCGACCAAGCTCCCGGAAAGGTACAGATAATCCGTTTGCTTGCCCGTACGCTCGTTGCGCTGGAAGCGCAGTACGCCGCCGTTGTCGTAGAACGAGTAAATGGCGCCGCTTGCAGCCGATAGAGACCTGACGCGGCGTCCATGCGCGTCGTACTCGTAGGTTTCAGCGCCGCTCACGCTGCGCAGGCGGTTGCCGTAGTCGAAGGCGAACGCTTGGCCGTTGCGCACGGACATGTTGCCCTGCGGGTCATAGCTCATGCCGGTGACGGTTGCGCCGGTTGCGGTGTCCATCACGTTGACCAGGCGGTTGGCCGGGTCGAAGTAGTGGGTTCTATCGCGGCTGCCGACCTTCGCCCTGCGCAGGTTGTCCAACGCGTCATATTCGTACAGCGCATTGCCGAAGCTGGGTGCGGTCACGGTACGCAGCCTATCCAGGCCGTCGTATGTCATGTCACGGTTGCCCGGGGCGCCGGGCAGCCCGTCGGAGATCGCCAGCACGTTGCCCGCGGGATCGTAGTCATAGCTGTCATCGTGGACGGCGGCCGACGCATTGGCGTCACGGCTACGCTCTGGAAGCCCGCGAGCGTTCTGTACCATGGTGTGGACAACGCCGTTGCCGTAGACGAATCCAGCCAGCGCACCATTGGCGTAATAGCTTGCCTGCTGAGCGTAACTGCCAACCATGGTGGTCCGACCGAGGGCATCGGGCGCGTAGTCAATGCTGCGGCCGCCCGGGTAGATCTGCCATGCCAGGTTGCCGTTCGCATCGTATCCGTGATAGAGGGTGACCGTTCCGAGGGTGGAATGCTGCATGCTCTCTGCAACCAGCAGACGTCGCTGGTTGTAGTAGTAGCGATTGATCACGGGCAGCTCGCTGGGGTCGTTCCGGGTGTAGATCTCCACAGGAAGGCCGTCCGGCGCGTAATACCAGTTCTGGTTACCGCGCCCGTCGGGAAAGGTAAGTGCAGACAGACGATTGACTGCATCGTAACCACGAGAAATCGCCCGGCCGCTCGCCAGCGCTTCCGCGCGACTGCAGTCTGAAGCGTTGGTCAGCCCCGTTCCAGCGGCAGACCATGCAAGATTTCCTGCCGCGTCGTAGTCCTGAACCGTGACCCCAGTTTCCGGCTCAATGGTCTTGCACAACTGCTGGAACGCGTCGTACACGTACCGCCGGGTCAGCGCCTGGCTTCCATCAGCGTTACGCCGGGTGATCGCAAGCGGTTTGCCGAGCGCATCGCGCTGAATCTCCGTGACCACGCCTTCCGGATGCTGGATGGTGAGCGGCATCTCGTATGTCGGTTGATCGTACGCGAGATGCCGGGTCACTGTCGCAAGGCCGCGCGCATTGGTAGTGCGCACCGACAGGTTGCCGATGTAGTCAGTGGAGCTGACCAAATCACCTAGCTCTGAGGTCTGGCGCACAACCTGTGGTCGGCCGAGCGCGTCGTACTGCGTGCTCGTACCCGCAAGCGATTGCGCAATATCCGACACCTGCCTCGTGGGGTAAGAGGCAAAGACTGCACGACCTGAGCTGTCGTACCGCGTCACCACAGCGCTGTCGAGCACGCCATTAAGGTTCTGGGTGACAAGCACGGGCCGGAACATGGCGTCCAGGTAGGTATCGGTGCGTTGCCCACCAATCGTGCGCGAGTGCTTCCAGGCACCGGCGGGGATGCCGAACTGGGCAGCGCCCATTCTCTCCAGGCTCAGGGTCACCGAGTTCCATGCCACGTTGTCGCCGGTGGGGAACTGCTGTGATAGAAGCCGACCCATGCTGTCATAGCCGTAGCGGGTAGTCGCCCCAGCCTCGTCGGTTAGTGCGGTGATCCAACCGTTGTCATCCACCTCTACCTGTCGGGTGGCGCCATTCAGAGCTTCCTGGGTGGGCGGTGACCGCAGCAGCTGGGGCACGCCGCGCTTCCAGCTGGACAGGTGGCTGGTGTTTCCGCGTCCATCGGTAGCCGTCGCGACGGTGCCGTCCGCGGCGTAGCTGACCTGCTGGGCAAGGCGGCCAAACGCGTAAGCGCGCAGCGGTAGCGCAGTAGTGCCATCGAACTCGGTTCGGGACTGCTCAATGTCATTGAGCACAGTTCGGGCGGGCTGCCCACGTACCCACAGCTGGGGATTGTCGTAGTACTGCTGGATAGTGCTGCGGCTCTGCCCGGTCGAATTGGACTCAACCACATCGACCTCGCGCACCGATGCATCGAAGTTCTGAACCTGGCGCGTGAACTGCACCCCGTCCTGATTGATGACAGTGCTTTGCACCGGCCGATTGAGGTGTTCACCCAGCTCGGTGGCGCCGTATTTCAGGTTATGCCCAGCCTCGCGCGGGAAGGGCGCCGACGCCAGCAGCGCGTCCGGGTAGTAGTTGTTTCGATCAGCCCTCACCACCGTACCGCCAATACTGGTGGTGGTGCCCAGCAACAGTCCATCATTGTACGCCACTTCCTTACCGAACTCATACGTCCTGATCGCGCCGTCCGGTGCGGTCTCAATCGTGATTTTTGGCTCGGACTGGCCTACGGGGTACATCGGTGAGCCTGCTGCATTCACGTTCCGGTCGTACTGCCCCGTCAGGTTCGTGTACTGATAGGTCCACTGCGCACTTGGCATTCCGGGACCGCTGATGGTCTTGGTCACCAGCGACATCGCGTCGCGGTAGATGGGCGTGAGGTTCCAACCGTCCGCGATCAGTTGCTCATCGCCCGACGTCTGGCAGTTGAAGGGAACGTTCTTGCGTCCATGACGGAACGGACGAAATGCAAAAGTGCCAACCGCACCGGAAGGATGGGTGATGGTGGCGACCACTTCGGTCTGAACGATCTTGTTCGTCTTGGCGCATACCGCCGGATTGTCCATGTACTCGGCAGGTGCCTGCCCGATGTAATCCGGATACTTCTTTGTCACGGACACCGAAGGAAGGTTGTATCCCCAACTGGTCCCGTCCGGCAGCGTTACAAACTGAAGAGGGCCTGCCGGCGAGTAAGCATATGTCCACGTCCGACCTGAGGTGGAGGCGGTCGACACTCGGCCCTGCGCATCATACGTGAGGGTGATGCTGCGGCCATCACTAGCGACGATTCGATCCAGCCGTGCGCCATTCCATTCGTAGCGAACCCAGTTTCCGAATCGGTCGACTACCTGCGAGGGATAGAGGTAGACCTTCTTACGCTTGAGCGTGGCGTGCGTTACGGTGTCGTATGGCTGAAGCGTAGCGGACTCGTTAACACGCGCCACCATCCAGTCGAAGTAATACTTCGTGCCATCTGGCGAATGCCCGAGGAAGCCCTGCCCAGGCTGCCCGCTCTTCAGCGCGCTTAGACATGAGAAGAACCAGCCGCTTTTCGTGTTCCAGGGTGTTGGCTGGCCTACCTGCGGCACCGGCTGGCGCGGGTCCCCGCTGCCCGCGAGCACTGTCTCGCCCTGGCCACCGGGCAGGGTGAGGCGCACGCCATCCCAATAGGTATGAGAGTCGAAGTAGATCTTCTGGGTGTGCAGGTGATTCCAGACTTCCAACGTCGGCGGGGCAGTGACTGTCGAGCAGCGCGCGGCAGGACTCCAGTATCCCTCCACTTCGGTCTCGGGCTGATCGCCGTAGGTTCCCGACAGCGAGGGTATGTCGAGTAACCAGTTGCCGAACTCGTTGTCGCTGGATCCGCCGGACATATCGTCGTAGCTTCGGCTGATGGACACTTGCAGGCTGTTGTTGCCCGGCAAGGAAATGTCGGTAGCGCTGAGGCTCATGGACCCGTCGTACAGGTTGACCTTCTCGCCGAAGATCTCTCCCTTCATCGGTTCAACCAGATCGCCGTACTTCAGGCGTTTCCCATACTCCTCGCGCCAGGTGGGAACGATCTGGGCGTGTCCGGCCAGCGGTATCAGAACGCTTGCCATCACAAATAGATGCGCCAGACGCCGCATGGGCCCACGCAAAGAAGAAAGTTCGCTCGCAGTCAATTGCATCCCCCAGTTCCCTGTTGTCGATACGCTGACGCGCAACGCAGATACAAAGGACTGACGCGAGCGCGCATCTCCGGCCTGCCACTTGGGCAGGAAAGCGTTATGGATTCCGGAGTGTCACGCCTTCGAATCCCCCGAAGCGCCGACACGTTTTGCAGGCAACCGTTATGAGGCAGCGCCCAGAGCGCGTCAATAGGGATTTGCCGTCAGTACTGAATGCTTCCCCGACAGAATCGCCACCAATAGTGATGCCCGTCACAATGAAGAATTCCCTTACATCCAATAGCGGGCGAGGCCGGCCGGCGGACCACGTACTGCACCGACACAGCACGCGATGAGTGCCTATGCCATAATGAGAACCCTTCTCATTAATGCCGTCTGATGTCGTCGGTCGCCCCCAGTGCCGCAAGCAGCCTGTCGCTGCACGATTACCTGCGGCGCCTGCCCCCGCCGCGTGGCACCGCAACCGCCGCCGCACCGTTCACCGAGCGCCACGCCCGCAAGCTCGCGGCCAGCCTGACCATCATGGCCCACGTTGCCGCCCTCGCCCTCCTGCTTTGGACCCACGCGGGCAGCACGCCGGTGCTCCCGCCGCCTCCCGCCGACCGTACCCAGCTCCTGCTGCTGCCACCGCGCGCGCCCCAGGTGCCGCTGGAAGACATCATCGCGCCCACGCCAAGCATCGCCGCCGCCGTACAACACCAGAAACCCGAGCCGCCGCGCGATCTTCCGAAAACGCCGCCGCGCGATGCGGCCAACTGGGTCATCCCGCCGCCTACCCCGCCGCAGCCCAGAACCGACGCCCCCGCGCCACTGCAGCAGCAGGCGTCTGTCGCCGCCTCTCCGCCCAGTCCGCCACTGCCGCCCGGCCCCAGCGAAGCCACGCCCGGCCGCGACAGCTGGGAAGGCCGGGTCATGGCCCAATTGGAGCGTTTCCGCCGCTACCCGCATGCCGCGCGTGCACGCCGCCACGAAGGTGTGGTGCAGGTCCGCGTGAGCCTGGCCCGCGACGGCCACTTGTTGGCGCTGTCGGTGGAGAAGAGCTCCGGTTACGCGATGCTGGACCAGGCCGCGCTGGATACCTTCCGCCGCGCCGAACCGCTGCCCGCCGTGCCGGACGACCGGCCGGCACCGGTGGAGCTGTCGTTCCCGGTCGAATTCTTCATCCGCTGAGCCCGCGCCGTCGAACTACCCGCCACTGGCAGCCGCCACTAGAATGACGGCATGAGCACCCTGACCTTCCGTGCGGCCACGCTGGCCGACATCCCCGCCCTGATCACCCTTGTCACCTCGGCTTACCGTGGCGACGCCAGCCGCGCCGGCTGGACCACCGAAGCAGACATGCTGGACGGTGCGCGCATCGACGCGACCGGCCTGCAGGCCGATATCGAGCGCCCGCGCAGCACCGTGCTGCTGGCCGAACGCGACGGAAAACTGCTGGCCTGCGCCCACGTGGCCGACGACCATGGCAAGGGCTACTTCGGCATGTTTTCGGTGGACCCGGCCCAGCAGGGCGGCGGCATCGGCAAGCAGGTGATGGACGCCGCTGAAGCGCATGCCGCACGCGAATGGGCAGTGCCGGTGATGCAGATGACGGTGATCGACATCCGCGACGAGCTGATCGCCTTCTACGAACGCCGCGGCTACGCGCGCACCGGGATCAAGAAGCCGTTCCCCTACGGCGACGAGCGCTTCGGCATTCCCAAGCGCGACGACCTGCGCTTCGAAGTGCTGGAAAAGCCGCTGGCAGCGCACGCATGAGCGAGACCTGGACCTTCGTCTGCGCCATCGCAGAACTGCTGCCGGGCGAGATGAAGAGCACCTTCGACGAGGTCACCGGCACGCCGATCGTGGTGTTCAACCTGGACGGCGAGCTGTACGCGCTGGAAGACCAGTGCACCCATGAGGAGTTCGAGCTGTCCTCGGGCACCTTCGACACCGCCGAAGGCAGCATCGAGTGCGTGCTGCACAGCGCGCGCTTCGACGTGCGTGACGGCCGCGCCCTGTGCGCCCCGGCCTACAGCCCGGTCCCCAAGTTCCCGGTGAAGCGGGAGCACGACGCGGTCTGGACCCGCGACGACCGCGACTGAGTCCACAGTTTTCGATATACGGCCCTGTTCAGCGCCAGAACGGGGATGATGGCGACATGATCGCGGATGCGAATCATTATTGTTTCTGTTAATTTACCGTCATCCGCCGCCCCGGCCTGACCGATCCCCGCCTCATGGCTTTCGCCCGAGACGCCGCCTCCGCCCGCTGGACCCCGCTGCTGCTGACCGCTGCGGCGATGTTCTGCCTGCTTGCCGCCTTCATCGGCTGGCCGGGCCTGGACGCGGCGGCAGGATCGGCCGGGCCAACGGTCAACGCAGTATCGGGCGACGACCGCAGTCAATCCGGCGATCCCCTGCCCGACCGCCCCACCATCGCCGTCCAGGCCTTCGCGGTTGGCGAAAAGGAAGCTGAGAGCGGCAGGCCCGGCAAGACGGGCGCACCGGTCTGGACAATGCCGCTGCTGTCCAGTGCTGGCACCACCCCGACACCCGCCGTTCCGGCACCGATCTCCCTTCCGACGCGCCCACCGCGCTCGCACCTGTCCCAGGCACCGCCCCTCCGCGCCTGATCAACCCGCCGCGCTGGCCTGCTGCCGCGCGTGCCGCTGACTGCTGTCCGCACTTCGTCTTTCCGCATCCGATCGACCGTCCATGCTCCTGCGTGCGCGCTTCCCCCCGTGCGTGTACGCGGCATCCCTTTGTCCGTTTCAAGGTCTCCAACCACCATGATCAAGAGCCGCAAGCATTCCTCCCCCGCCCGTAGCGCCGCCAGCCTGGCCACGGCCAGCCTGGTTACCGGGCTCAGCCTCGCCGTGTTGCCGGTAGCCGCTCAGGCCCAGTCCAGCGACACCAGTGCGCGGACGCTGGACCAGGTGCACGTGCTGGCCACGCGCGGCTTCAAGGCCGACAAGGTCGCCTCGCCCAAGTTCACCCAATCGCTGCAGGACACGCCGCAGACCATCCAGGTCATCACCCGCGACCTGTTCACCCAGCAGGGCGCGACCACGCTGACCGACGCGCTGCGCAACAGCCCGGGCGTCGGCACGTTCTACGTGGGCGAAAACGGCAACACCAACACCGGCGACAGCATCTTCATGCGTGGCTTCGACACCTCCAGCAGCATCTTCGTGGATGGCGTGCGTGATGTCGGTTCGATCTCGCGCGATGTGTTCAACACCGAGCAGGTGGAAGTGTCCAAGGGCCCGGCCGGCACTGACAACGGTCGCTCGGCCCCGACCGGCTCGATCAACATGGTCAGTAAGCAGGCCAACCTGCATGACGCGGTCAGCGGCACCCTCTCTGCGGGCAGCGACAGCCAGCAGCGCGGTACCGCCGACTGGAACCAGACCCTGGGCACCAGCAGCGCGCTGCGCCTCAACGCCATGTGGCAGGACAACGACCAGCCGGGTCGCGACCACGTCAACAACTCGCGCTGGGGCATCGCGCCGTCGCTGGTGTTCGGGCTGGACAGCAACACCCGTTACATCCTCAACCTGCTGTACGTGGATCAGCAGAACGTACCTGACGGCGGCGTGCCGACCCTCGGCCTGCCGGGCTGGACCCCGCAGCCCACCCTCGAACAGCTGGCCGGCCACCCGGTGGATCCGGAGAACTTCTACGGCACCCGCGCCGACCATGACGACGTCACCGCGAAGATGGCCACGTTCCGGATCGAACATGACTTCAATGACGGCCTGCAGCTGACCAACACCGCGCGTTGGGGCCGCACCGACCAAGACTACCTGCTGACCGCGTTCATGGGCACCGGCACACGCGGCGCCAATGGCGCGCCGACCGGCAACATCCGCTACACCGACCGCAACAATCTGGACACCTACACGATCGCGCGCAGCCTGCCGACCTTCAAGGACCAGCAGAACACCATCCTTACCGACCAGCTCAACCTGCGCGCGGACTTCAACACCGGCGCCATCGCACACAACCTGAGCACCGGCCTGGAATTCACCCGCGAAGAGCTCAAGACCTTCGGGCAGGCCGCCACCAACGGCACCACCTGGTCGGCCGCCAACCTGTACAACCCGGACTGGAACGCCACCGGGCTCACCTGGGCGCACAACGGCGCCAACACCCGTGGCGAGACCACCACCTCGTCGGTATACCTGTTCGACACGCTGCACTTCACCGAGAGCTTCCTGGTCACTGCCGGCCTGCGCGCGGACCATTACAAGACCGAGTACCAGAGTGCGGCGGTGTGCGGCGGCCGTGGCCCGGCCTGCGGCGTCAATCCGGTCGGCACGGTCATCGCCAACCCGTCGCTGGAGCACAGCGACACCCTGCTCAACTGGAAGCTGGGCGCGGTGTACAAGGTCGGCGACATCGTCAGCCTGTACGGCAATTACGCGCTGTCGCAGCAGCCCCCGGGTGGCAACAACTTCCAGCTGAGCAGCTCGGCCAGCAGCGCCGACAACCCCAGCCTGGACCCACAGAAGGCCAAGACCCTGGAAGTGGGCACCAAGTGGGCATTCCTGGATGACGCGCTGGCGTTCAACGTCGCCCTGTTCAAGACCGAGGTCAGCAACGAGATCAACACCCAGGTGCTGGACGACGCCGGCAACCCGACCCAGACCGGCAAGAAGTCGGTGCAGGGCATCGAAGTCTCCACGGTGGGCCGCATCACCGACAACTGGTCGGTGTCGGCCGGCTACAGCCACCTGGACACCGAAGTCGAAGAGGGCGCCAACGTGGCCGCCGACGGCACCCGCAACCTGACCTACACCCCGGGCGCGACCTTCACCAGCTGGACCAGCTACACGTTCCCGTTCGGACTGACCCTGGGCGGTGGCGTGCGCTACGCGGGCCAGATGCACCGCGGCACCGACGGCGCGGTGGGTACGCCGGCCTTCACCAAGTCCTATACGGTGTACGACGCGGTCGCCTCGTATGCGATCAATGACCACCTGGTGCTGCGTTTGAACGCTTACAACCTGTTCGACAAGCAGTATGTGGCCGCGATCAACAAGAGCGGCTACCGTTACACCCCGGGCGTGCCGCGCAGCGTGCTGTTCAGCGCCGACTTCCGCTTCTGATCCCCGCCAGGACCCTGCCATGCTGCTGCACGTCCCCGATGTCCTCACTGCCGACGAACTGGCCCACCTGCAGCGCGCACTGGCGGCGGCGGACTGGGCCGACGGCCGCGAGACGGTGGGCGTGCAGGGCGCGCAGGTGAAGCGCAACCAGCAGCTGCCCGACGCCTCGCCGCTGAAAGCAGAACTGGGCCGGATCGTGCTGGCGGCGCTGGAACGGCACCCGCTGTTCTTCGCCGCCGCACTGCCGCTGCGGATCCTGCCGCCCCGCTTCAACCGATACCAGGGCGGCGGCGAGTACGGGTTCCATGTCGATGGCGCGGTGATGATCACCGGCACGGACGGCCAGCGCGGTCACCTGCGCTCGGACGTCTCGTGCACGCTGTTCCTCTCTGCGCCGGAGGACTACGAAGGCGGCGAACTGGTCATCAGCGACACCTACGGCGAGCATGAAGTGAAGCTGCCTGCGGGCGACCTGGTGCTGTACCCGTCCAGCAGCCTGCACAAGGTAAATCCGGTGACCCGCGGTGCGCGGGTCGCGTCGTTCTTCTGGGTGCAGAGCATGGTGCGGGATGACGGCGCGCGGCGGATGCTGCTGGAAATGGATGGGGCGATCGAGAAACTCAGGGTGACCGGGGCCGATCCGGGCGCGGTGCTGCAGTTGACCGGGGTGTATCACAACCTGCTGCGCCGCTGGAGCGAGACCTGAGGACCGCGATCAGCCACGCCCAGCATGGCTGATGTAAACCATTCCTATTTGCGTTTGTGACAAACGCTACCTACAATTCCCGCCGCGCCGGAATCCCGGTGCTTTCGACAGGGAATCCGTCTTGCGTCATCCCCACCACCACCGCAGCTTTGCCCCCGCCGTGCGCGGGCAGCGCCCTGCGTTGGCGACAGTGCTGGGTTGGCTGGCCTTGCTGTCGATGCTGTTCGGCACCCTGCCCCTGCTCGAACCGCACCTGCCCGGCACTGCCGCGCTGGTGCTGCAACTGCCGGCCGACGAGCGCAGTCCCGGTGAAAACCGCCTGCAGGAAGAAACGCCGGCCAAGCCGCGCCGGACGGCCAGTGCACAACCTGCGGCCGTGCCACCGCGCCTGCCACCTGCCCCGCTCAACGAATCGCTCGACGCCCTGATCGCCACCCTGGCCGAGCTGCCACCGCAGCGCGTGCCGTCGATCGATTCCGCTCCGTCCACGCCGCTGCCGGCGGCCCCGGGCCTGCGCGTGCAGCGCGGGCAGGCACCGCCGCAGGGCTGATCCCGGCTGTCGCGCGCCCTTGCGTGCGCACACCAGCGGCTGACCCTGCCGCACCGCCCGCACTGCGGGTTTTCCGCTGACTTTTCCATTTCCGCTGCGGCCGCCGGCCGCGGTGTTCCTGCGTTCGCATCCTTTTCGAGGAAACTCCCATGGCCCAGCGCCATCGTCGTCGCACGTCCCTGTCCCGCTGCACGCTCAGCGTCGCCCTGCTCGGCGCGCTCAGCGCACCTGCCTTCGCCAGTGGCGACGCCGCCGGCGACCCCAAGACCCTGGACCAGGTGGTGGTCACTGCCTCGGGCTTCGAACAGAAGATCACAGACGCCCCAGCCAGCATCAGCGTGGTCAGCCGCGAAGAACTCAGCAAGCGTCCCTACACCAGCCTGGTCGATGCACTGCGCGACGTGGAAGGCATCGACGTCGGCATGGAAACCACCGACAAGAACGGCCGCGCCACCATCTCCATGCGCGGCATGCCGTCCGAATACACCCTGGTGCTGATCGACGGCCGCCGACAGAGCAACGTGGGCCAGCTGTATCCGAACAACTTCGGCGGTGGCCAGTTCGCCTACCTGCCGCCGCTGGATGCGATCGAACGCATCGAAGTAGTACGTGGCCCGATGTCCACGCTGTATGGCTCCGACGCGATGGGCGGGGTGATCAACATCATCACCCGGCGCAACCAGGACAGCTGGCACGGCTCGGTCACCCAGGGCTTTACCGTGCAGCAGGACGACCAGTTCGGCGACGCACGCACCACCGATGTGTACCTGACCGGCCCGCTGGTGAAGGAACGGCTGGACGTGGCCGTGCGTGGCAGCTACTACGACGCCAAGGCCTCCAACCCGGAATGGGAGGCGCTGACCCTGCCTGACGGCACCCTGTGGGAGCGCAGCATCGGCTTCGGCGGCGGCGGCAAGGCGGTAGCCAACACCAACTGGAACACCGGCGTGCGCCTGAGCTGGTCGATCAACGACGACCACGACCTGTCGCTGGACTACGACGTCTCGCGCCAGAAGTACGACAACAGCGAAGGCCAGACCGGTACCCTGGACAGCCTGGCCAGCCTGTGGCGCGTCGGCAACGCGACCATCCCGAACCCGAACGGCACCGGCACCGTCACCCGCCGCGTGGTGCAGCCGCGCGTGGGCTACACCGCCTACCAGCGCTATGAGCGCGACCAGCTGGCGTTGAGCCACCAGGGACGTTATTCGTTCGGTACCTGGCAGACCACGCTGACCCAGACCAAGAGCAACAACCTCGGCCGTTCGCTGCCGCTGACCCTGGACGAACGCGCCAACCTGCAGACCCTGTGGAACGACGTGTGCCGCCGCACCGGCGCAGCCAACAACTGCGCTGCCGGCGCCCGCAACGGGTTGTCGGCGTTGAACCCAGCCGAGATGGGGCGACTGGAAGCGTTCCTGCCGCGCCCGATGCGCACCATGGAACTGGAAGGCTACGTGCTCGACACGATGCTGGACATGAGCTTCGATGCGCACAAGTTGACCCTCGGCGGCCAGTACACCGACACCGACATGATCGACGGCGTGTTCGGCATGGACGGCGCGGGCTACCGCGACAACGTCAAGCAAAAGCACCGCATGTGGTCGGTGTTCGCCGAGGACAACTGGGCGTTGACCGAAGCACTGACCGCCACCGTGGGCGTGCGCTATGACGACCACAACATCTTCGGCAGCCATGTCAGCCCGCGCGCTTACCTGGTGTGGAACGCCAGCGATGCGTGGACGTTCAAGGGCGGCGTGAGCACCGGCTACAAGACCCCGCGCCCGGACCAGCTGTTCCCGGGCGTGACCGGCTTCGGTGGGCAGGGCGTGCTGCCGCTGGTGGGCTCGCCCAACCTGCAGCCGGAAACCAGCACCAACTACGAGATCGCGTCGTACTACGAGGGTGAGCGCTGGGGCTTCAATGTCACCGGCTTCCTCAACAAGTTCGACGACAAGATCGCCAGTGGCGGCACGTTCCCGAACTGCGAAGTCGCGCCGGCAGGTAGCGGGTACTGCGTGGATGTTGGTCCGGGCTGGGCGGCGCTGGGGTACAGCACCTTCAGCCAGAGTGTGAACATCGATACCGCTGAGACGCGTGGCGTGGAAGCGGCGGCGCACGTGGACCTGCTGGAAAGCTTGCAGCTGCGCGGCAACTACACGTATACGAAGTCCGAGCAGACCAGTGGCGTGGACAAGGGCAAGCCGGTCGGTGGCACCACCACCCCGGCCAAGCACATGGCCAACGCCAGCCTCAACTGGCAGATCAACGACGCGGTGAGCCTGTCGCTGATCGGCGAAGGGCGTTATGACCGCTACCGCGACACGCTGGTGACCAATGTGGGCGGGGTCAGCAACTCGCAGGTGCGGTACTACGAGGATTACACCCTCTTCCACCTGGGCGGCAGCTGGGACATCAACCAGTGGCTGACCGTCAACGCGCGGGTGAACAACCTGTTCGACAAGGATTTTGTGTCGCAATCGTGCGTGTTGCTGAACGATAGTGAGTTCAACTGTGTGGATGATTACGCGACGAAAGACCAGCGTCGGAGTTACTGGATTTCGTTGAACGCGAAGTTCTGATGGGGTGGCGCCCGGCCATGGGGCCGGGCGCAGGACACCTCGGTAGCGCCGGCCGTTGGTTGGCTACCGGACCCTCATCGCCCGAACAACAATTGCGAACCATTCTCATCAATGGTGTAATTCGCTACTCGCTCTTCCTTTTGTGACCGTGGCCACCAGCGCTCCTTCCACCGCCGTGCAGCAGCAACAGAGCCGGGGCTTCTGGCTCCGGACCCTGCACCAGTGGCATTGGATCAGTTCGGCGGTTTGCCTGATCGGCATGCTGTTGTTTGCCGCCACGGGGATCACGCTCAATCACGCAGCCAAGATCGAGGCCACGCCCCAGGTGGTCAACCGCCAACTGGAACTGCCGGCCGACCTGCTTGGCCAACTTGGCGACCGCACCGACGGCAACGCCCCGGTGCCCCGCCCCGCCGCGCGCTGGCTGGACCGCGAACTGGGCATTTCCATCGGCCGCCGCCAAGCCGAGTGGTCTCCCGAAGAAATCTACCTCTCCATGCCCAGCCCCGGTGGCGACGCATGGCTGAGCATCGACCGCGAATCCGGCGCAGTGGAATACGAAGCCACCTCGCGCGGCTGGGTGTCCTACTTCAACGACCTGCACAAGGGTCGCAACGCGGGGCCGGCCTGGGGCTGGTTCCTGGACATCTTCGCGGTGGCCTGCCTGGTCTTCTGCATCACCGGCCTGTTCCTGCTGCACCTGCATGCCCGCCAGCGCCGCATGACCTGGCCGCTGGTCGGCCTGGGCCTGATGGTGCCGCTGTTGATCGCCCTGATCCTGATCCACTGATCCGCCTGTCCCCCCCCTTTCGGAGTCGCACCATGCGCGTCACCCTCACCATCGCCCTGAGCGGCCTGCTGGCCACGTCGCCGGCCTATGCCACCACCCTCGACATCAACGTCGAGGTGCCCAAGCTCAACGTGGCCGAGTACCACCGTCCGTATGTCGCGGTGTGGCTGGAAGGCGCCGACCAGAAGGTCGCGGCCAACCTGGCGGTCTGGTACCAGCAGACCGGCAACAGCGAAGGCAAGGGCACCAAGTGGCTGCCCGACCTGCGCCAGTGGTGGCGCAAGAGCGGCCGTGAGCTGACAGTGCCGGTGGACGGCGTGACCGGGCCGACCAAGCCGGCCGGTACCCACGCGCTGTCGTTCACCGACAAACAGCCGGCGTTGAAGTCGCTGGCCCCCGGCAACTACACCCTGGTGGTGGAAGCGGTACGCGAAGTCGGCGGCCGTGAACTGCTCAAGGTTCCCTTCACCTGGCCGGCGACCGCGCCGCAGACCGGCAAGGCGCAGGGCAGCACCGAACTGGGCCTGGTCACGCTGTCGGCCAAGCCCTGATTTTCCTGCCGTCCTCCCCGCGTGGGAGGGCGTCCTTCAACCGTCCTGGAGTTGTTGATGAAGCGCTCGCTCGTCCTAGCCGCCGCCCTGGCCGCCGCCCTTCCGTTCTCCGCCCTCGCCCACAAGGCCTGGCTGCAGCCGTCGCAGACCGTCATCGCCGGTGAGCACCCGTGGATCACCGTGGACGCCGCGGTGTCCAACGACCTGTTCTACTTCAACCACGTGCCGCTGCGCCTGGAAAGCCTGGTCATCACCGCGCCCGATGGCACCACCGTGCAGCCGCAGAACGCGTCCACCGGCAAGTTCCGCAGCGTGTTCGACGTCGAACTGACCCAGCAGGGCACCTACCGTCTGGCCTCGGTCAACAACGGCCTGTCGGCCAGCTGGGAAGAGAACGGCAAGCCAAAGCGCTGGCGCGGCACCGTGGCGACCTTCGCCACCGAAGTGCCGAAGAAAGCCAAGAAGCTGCAGGTGAGCCAGTCGGTCAACCGCATCGAGACCTTCGTTACCAACGGCACGCCGAACGCCACCGCGCTGGCGCCCACCAAGGTCGGCATCGAACTGGTCGCGCTGGGCCACCCCAACGACCTCTTCGCCGGTGAGGAAGCGAAGTTCCGCGTGCTGGTCGACGGCAAGCCGCGCGCCGGTCTTGCCTTCGAAATCACCCGTGGCGGTACGCGTTATCGCAACGCCCAGGAAGAGATCAAGCTCACCAGCGACAAGAACGGCGAGTTCACGGTGACCTGGCCGGAAGCCGGCATGTACTGGCTGGAAACCAGCAGCGAAGACAAGAAGACCACGCTGAAGCAGGCCAAGAGCCGCCGTTTGAATTACGTGGCCACCCTGGAAGTGCTGCCGCAGTAACCCAATGACTTCTGTGTCCGACGACATCGCCAGCCTCGGTGGTCACACCATGGGCACCACCTGGCAGGTAAAACTGACCGCCTCGCCCAACCGCGACCTGCACCCGCTGCACGCGGGCATCCAGGCGCAGCTGGACACCGTGGTGGCACAGATGAGCACGTGGGAAGCGGCAAGCGACATTTCGCGTTTCAACCGCGCAGCGGCCGGTACGTCCGTGCCGCTGCCGGATCGCTTCGTCGAGGTGATGCACTGCGCGCTGGATATCGCAGCTCGCAGCAACGGCGCGTTCGATCCGACCGTGGGCCCGCTCGTGGCATTGTGGGGCTTTGGTGCCCAGGCCCACGCGCAGCGTGTACCGGATGTGGACCTGCTGGCCGCAACCCGCGCCCGCTGTGGCTGGCAGCGCCTGCACATGGAAGACGTCGCGCTGCTGCAACCCGGCGGGCTGGAGCTGGATCTCTCCGCCATCGCCAAGGGCTTCGCGGTCGACTTGGTCAGCCGCTGGCTGCGCGCGCAGGGCATTTCCGCAGCGCTTGTTGAAGTGGGCGGCGAACTGCACGGCTACGGCAGCAAGCCGGACGGCCAACCGTGGCGCGTGCTGGTCGAAGCCGGTCCCGAAGAAGAAGCGCAACTGCCGCACCCGCCGCGCGTGCTCGCGCTGGATGACCTCGCCGTCGCCACCTCCGGCGATCGCTGGCATCAGTTCAGTGCCAACGGCGCGCAGTACAGCCACACGCTGGACCCACGCGTAGGCGCACCGGTCAGTCGTGCCTCCGCTGCGGTCACGGTCGTCGCGCGCGAGGCCATGCATGCCGACGGCTGGGCCACCGCCTTGACCGTGATGGGTGCCGATGAGGGCCTCGCCTTCGCCAATGCGAACGGACTGGCGGCGCGCTTCATCGTGCGCACCGCACAGGGCATCGAAGAACACCTGAGCGACGCATTCGCGCACCTGCTCGCCGAACAGAACCAGGCCGCATGAAGCGTAGCCCTTCGCGCGCGGTGCTGGGCAATATCGCCGTGATGGTCGCGCTCGCACTACTGGCCTGGCTGCTGCTGCGCCTGCACCTTCAGGAAGACTGGTGGCGCGCCGCACCGCTGGCCTCGCACTGGCGCTGGGCGGCCGGCAGCATCGCCGCCTACGCTGCGCTGTGCACGCTGCTGTGGTGGCGCGGTCGCCGTCGCGACGACGCACCTGCTGACAACGGGGAGGCACCCCTGCTGCTGGTCTGGGCGAGTCAAACGGGCTTCGCCCAGCAGTTGTGCGAGCGCAGCGCCGAGGTCCTGCGCGCGGCCGGCATGGCAGTGCGGGTGCGCGGCCTGCATCAGGTCGATGCAGCACTGCTGCAACAGTCCACCCGTGCCCTGCTGATCGTCAGCACCACCGGCGAGGGCGACGCACCCGACCACGCGCTGCCGTTCCTGCGCAGGGTGATGGCGCAGGACCTGGCCCTGCCGCACCTGCATTACGGCGTGCTGGCCCTGGGCGATCGCAGCTACGGCCACTTCTGCGCGTTCGGCCACCAGCTCGACGCCTGGCTGCGCCAGCACGGCGCGCATCCGCTGTTCGATACCGTCGAAGTGGACAACGCCGACCCGGCCGCGTTGCGCCACTGGCAGCAGCTGCTCGGCCAGCTCGGCGGCAACGCCACCGAGCTGCCGGACTGGGCACCGGCGCAGTACCAGCACTGGCAGCTGCGCGCGCGCGAAAAGGTCAACGCGGGCAGCCCGGGCGCAGCGACCTGGCAGGTCGCGCTGGTGCCCGCCGATGGCGTGCTGCCGCCGTGGCAGGCCGGCGATGTGGTCGAAATCGGACCGCAGCATGGTGCGGCCGAGGTCGACGCGTGGCTCGCGCGGCATGCCCGCGAGGGTGCTGCGATTGTCGAAGGGCAGTCACTGCACGACTGGCTGGCGCGCTCGCACCTGCCGGTGTTGCCCGACTCAGTACCGGCCAATGACGCCGCGCTGGTGGCCACGCTCAAACCGCTGCCGCACCGCGAGTACTCCATCGCCAGCACCCCGGCCGAGGGGCAGGTGCTGTTGCTGCTGCGCCGGTTGCTACGGCCGGACGGCACGCCCGGGCTGGGCAGCGGGTGGTTGTGCGACCACGCGGCGATCGGCGGACGTATCGATCTGCGCTTCCGCAGCAATCCCAATTTCCATGCGCCGTCTGCAGATGTTCCGTTGATCCTGATCGGCAATGGCACCGGCATGGCGGGGCTACGTGCGCACCTGCGTGCGCGGGTGGAGTTGGGTGCAGGCCGCAACTGGCTGCTGTTCGGCGAACGAACCGCCGCCCACGATTTCCATTTCGGCGAAGACATCCAGCGCTGGCAACGCGAAGGCATGATCGCGAAACTGGACACGGTGTTCAGCCGCGACGGTGGCACGCACCGCTATGTGCAGGACCGCCTGCTGGCCGAACTGGACACGCTGCGCCAGTGGGTCCGCGAAGGCGCCACTATCCTGGTCTGCGGCAGCCTGCAGGGCATGGCCCCGGCGGTGGATGCGGTGATCGAACAGGCATTGGGCCGCGACGGCAAGGAAGCGCTGATCGTGGCAGGCAGGTACCGCCGCGACGTGTATTGACCGGCGCAGGTGGGCGGGTTGGTAGGGTCGGATCCCAATCGACCGCTCGTATGGTTGATCGGCGCGGCGAACGCATGACCTGTGCCGAAGACGATGTTGGACGCAGGTAATGACCCCAATGAACGTTGCACCGTTATCGGCGGTCGATTGGGATGCGACCCTACCTCTGATCCACACGGATCGCCAGGATTTCACCGCCGCCATTCAGCGCATACCGCCTGCGCTCCCCCGCCGCCAGCCAGGCCGTATCACCCTGCTCCAACGGCGGCAGATCCGCCTCGCCTTCGAACCGCGCCTGCCCGGCCAACAGATGGATCGCCCACGCCGTACCCGGCTCGGTGAAGAAAAACATGCTGCCCGCCAGCGGCCGGTGCAACATCTCGGCGTCGACCTGATCGCGCCGCCACATCAGGTTGAAATCATGGGTGAGTCCGTCCACCAGTTCACCGCTGACCTGCGCTTCACCGGCAAAGCGCAGCCGGTCATGCGGCGGCATCAGCGTATGCACGGCGCCGTCGGCGAACCGAAGACGCAGGCCCTCACCACGCAGCAGCACCAGCTCGCGTTCAATCCCGGGGAACGATGAAAACGCCGCATCCTGTTCGATCTCGGCGATCGACAAACGCAACTGCCAGTCGTCGCTGTCGGGCACGCGCAGGATCTCGCGCGTCCAGCCCAGGCCATTACGCCAGCGCTCGCGACGGTACTCGAAACTCGGAATGACGCGCGTGGCAGCGCTGAGGTCAGGGGCGGTCGACATGCCGCCATTGTGCCTCAGCCGCAGTCGGGGCTGAGCAGCTTCGAACGCGCCAGCCAGTCCTTGTCCGGGTAGTAGGCGAACACCATTGCCCCGCCCTGCAGGCTGTCGATCAGGGGCCGTGCCACGGTCAGGCGCACCGCGGGGCAGCCCAGGCTGCGGCCAAGCCGGCCCTGCAGCCGCGCGATGGTCGGGTTCACGTAGGGCGCACCGTGGATGACGATGGCGCGGTCTCGGGCGTTGTCGTTGAAGCCCGGCTCCAGACCGTCCAGTCGCAGCGAATAGCCGTTGCCGCCCATGTAGGTTTCCTTGGCGGTGAATGCGCCGATGCTGGACATGAAGCTGCCGTAACGGTTGGAGAAACGCTCGGTGGCGTTGCTGCCGCTGTTGCGGCCATGCGCGACCCATTCTTCGAACAGCAGCTTCTGCCGCGCAAGGTCGAACACCCATAGACGCTGCTCGGTGGACGGGCGTGAGTAATCGATGACGCTCAGGCGACCAGGGTCGATGCCCAGCTCCGGCCGGCGCAGCGCGCAGGACATCGCCTTGGCCGCCAGCTGCAGTACCTTGCGGTCCGCATTGGGCGCCGCACGCGCCATCATCTCGGCCATCTGGTCTGCCGGCAGCGCTGGCCGTTGTCCGGCATTCGCGTCGCCCCCAGAGAGGGCGAGCGCGGTGACACCCAGCAGCAGGGAAAACGGAATTCGGTGGGCCATTCCTACAAGGTGGCCCCGGCGGCGTCCGATTCCAACACCGGCTGCAGGTTCTGTTCATCTGCCACCGGCCGTACCGCTGGCAGGCTGGTCACCAGCAGCGTGGTCCCCGGCACCAGCGCCTTGTACAGCTGCGCCGCGAATGACGGCGGCAGCGCCATCGGCAGGCTCGGCGTAGCCAACAGATCCGGGCTGGCATTACCGGCGCTCTGCCCCAGCAGCGGGTACGCCGTCCACTTGTGCAGCTTCTGCGTCGCGTCCAGCGGGCTGGCGGCGTCCGAATAGCCCTGCTGCATTACGAACAGAGTGGTGCCTTCGAACGCCGGAAGTGCCTTGGCCTCCAGCCGTGACTCGCCAATCAGCACCCCGTCTCGCAGCACGTACAGCCGCTGGTCGTGCAGGCTGACCAGAATGCCCACCTGCCCGGCTGGCGCCGCACTGTCGTTCCAGTAGTGGTCCGGCGCGTCGGTGGTTTCGAGCAGCGCCTTGCCGGTGCTGTTCACCGGCGCCAGCACCGCCGGGTAGGCCAGGGTCATCGGCGCGCTTTTGGCGTCGGCCACCACCACGGTGTCGCCGCGCTTTGTTTCACCGAACAACTTCTGCGCGAATGCCTGCGGAAGCCGCACGCAGCCATGCGACGCCGGGTGGCCGGGCAGGTTGCCGCCGTGCAGCGCGATGCCGTCCCAAGTCAGGCGCTGCATGTAGGGCATCGGCGCGCTGTTATAGAGGTTGGACTTGTGGTCCTTGTCCTTCTGCAGGATGGTGAAGACACCCGTGGGCGTTTCATGCCCTGCCTTGCCCGAGCTGATCGTGCTCAGACCGATGGCGATGCCGTTGCGGTACACGTAGGCGCGCTGTTCATCCAGGCTGACCACCAGCACGATCGGCCCGGCCGGCGAGATTTCGGGATGCCAGAGGAACTGGCCGGGCTTGAGGTCGGTCGGGCCGGCGGGTTCGGTTGCCGCCCAGGCAGGAAGTGCCAGGGCGGCGATCAGCGAACCGGCGATGTGCTTCAGCAGCGTGCGGCGTGTGGGCATGTTGCTTTCCTTCGGGTGGGTCGAGGACACGCATGGCGTGTCGCTACATGATGCCCGATGGGCGCTTGCAGGTGATTCACCGGTGTCGCTCGGTGCGATCAAAGGCTTATCACCCTTCCACATCGATCGACAGACACGAACCTTTCCTCCGGCACCGCGCGCATCCCTCCGTTCTCGTGGAAGCGGACGGGATAGCGCAGGCGGACAATATAGGTTTCGTAGCCCAGAAGACGGGAAATCGGCGAAGGGGCATGGCCTTCCCAGCCGCGAGCGACCATCTGGCATGCACCGGGATTGAGCGCCAGGAAATGGTCAACCCCGGCAAACGTTACAGGGTGCGATGGCACACCGTAGGTCACGCTCAGGTTGCCGTCCTTTTGCCGCCAGCGCGCCAACTCCACGCTTGGCGGATAACTGGCAAGCATGCTCTCGATTGCAGCACGTTCGATTTCCCCAGCAGGCACGAAACGCCGCTGCTCGAAGCAGTAGCCTTGCCAGGCGAGCACGACCACGGCCAGCACGCATGCCCGCAGCAGCCCTAGAGTGCCGATCAGCAGGGCCGTCTTCTTCAACATACCCACGTTCCGCGGTTGGCGATGCGATCATCGGCGTTGACCGTCACGACCTTGCCGCACCGAGTGACGCTGACAAAACTCTCATGGGGAATGGAGCGGATCCTTCCATCCTGCTCGAAGCGCACCGGGTAGTGCAGCCTTACGATGTAGTACTCGACGCCAAGCAGGGCGGAGAGCCCCGACAGACGTTTACCGTCCGCTCCCCCTCGCACGATGCGGGC
Organism: uncultured Stenotrophomonas sp.; assembly: GCF_963519125.1. Classification (GTDB taxonomy): domain Bacteria; phylum Pseudomonadota; class Gammaproteobacteria; order Xanthomonadales; family Xanthomonadaceae; genus Stenotrophomonas. The sequence continues at coordinate 150,715 of NZ_CAUQLJ010000002.1, forward strand.
CCCATCAGGCAACCGCGTCAAGAAGTCATCAACGCTGGCGAAACGCTCGGCATTGGCCGGCACGGCCCAGGTCTGCACACTACGTCCTTCACCCAGATCCTCGAGGCTTACCGGGACGCTTGGTGGAAAGGTCTTCAACTCATGGCGCACGGCCGCCTGCTTGATTTCCGCCGGGTCGAGGATGCGCTGCTGTTTGCCGCAGACGCCCCGCCTGGCCGCATCCATCCGCTGCGCCCCAAAGAGGATCGCCCACAGAAGCAGGGCGCCGCCAATCAGCAAGGGGACCGTGGGCAAAAGCGATGTGCATTGCGCATACTGCTGCCGCATAACATCCTTGCCATGCCTGTCTGGAGGGGCCCGCAGGAAAGCAGCGGGAATTCGGCTACATGCGAATCACTGCGACCTACGCCACCATTCCACAAAAGAAATTGCCCGGTCACACATCCCTGTGCGGACCGGGCAATCGTCACGTCCTTGTCGGCATCCCGCCTTCCCCCTGTGCATCCTGCGCAGTGTGGGTGCCGGCCATGCTCCCTGCACTCGGCCGAATTCTGTTCCGCCATCCCTCCCCTTCCCGGGTCTGGATGCCACCGTCCTGGTGGATCCGCGCCAATCCTTCCGCGCTGCGTCCGTGCGTGCCGCCTCCGTGCGGCTGTCGTGGCAGCCGGCTCCTGCCTGGCTGCCGTGACCGGCGTCGTGCCGGTCGCGACCCATCCTGTTACGTCAGCGCCTTGGAACGGGTGTCGGCGCTGCCCTCCTGGGCGGTGCCACCGTGGGCGCCGCCATGGCCCCCACCGTCATCCGTCGTCGATTCCGTTCGACCGTTGCTGTCCCTATCCCTTTCACCCGGGCCAGGTCCTCGACCCGGACGAAAGGTCCGTGTTGTCGCCGGTACGCGACGATCGCCTGGGCCTTTTTGGACCCCACGTTCGTCAATCCCTGCTGCAGCGACGTCGCATCGGCGGTGTTGATGTTGATCCGGTCGGCCGCCGAAGCGGTTCCCGCCAACATCACTCCCAGCACCAGCGCCTTCCACGAAAACCAAGGCCCCACCGTGTAGCTCCCTGTGACTTCGGACCCCTCTGCTGCCGGCATCCCGTCGGAGCAATCAGTGTCCCTCGCCACATGCACACAGCCTATCGTCGACATCACCTTCACACAGCCAGCTAAATACCTGACGTCGTGTAGGGAAATCCCTACCCCCGCTCAGGCGTAGAATGGCGAGATCAGCCACATGCACTCGGAGTTACCTGATGGACAGCGCCAAGCTCGGCCAATTCGTCAATGAAAAGTGGGACAGCGAGATCGTTCCGCAATTGGTCGAATACATCCGCATTCCCAACAAATCGCCGATGTTCGACGCCAATTGGGTCGAAAATGGCTATATGGAGCAGGCGGTTACCCTGATGGAGACGTGGGCCAAGGCCCAGACCCTGCCGGGCCTGAAGGTGGAGGTGGTGCGCCTGGAAGGCCGCACGCCGCTGCTGCTGCTCGAAATTCCCGCCACCGGCGCCGAAACCGGCGACGACACCATCCTGCTGTACGGGCATCTGGACAAGCAGCCGGAAATGACCGGCTGGGACGACGACCTGGGGCCGTGGCTGCCGGTGCTGCGCGGCGACAAGCTGTACGGCCGCGGCGGCGCCGATGACGGCTACGCCATCTACGGCTCGCTGGCTGCGGTGCTCGCGCTGCAGGCGCAGAACCTGCCGCACGCCCGCTGCGTGGTGCTGATCGAAGCCTGCGAGGAATCGGGCAGCTACGACCTGCCGGCCTACGTGGACCACCTGGCCGACCGCATCGGCAAGCCGTCGCTGGTGGTGTGCCTGGATTCGGGCTGCGCCAACTACGACCAGCTGTGGTGCACCACCTCGCTGCGCGGCCTGACCGGCGGCAACTTCACCGTGAAGGTGCTCAACGAAGGCGTGCATTCCGGCGACGCCTCCGGCGTGGTGCCGTCCAGCTTCCGCCTGCTGCGCCAGCTGCTGTCGCGGATCGAGGACGAGAACACCGGCCGCATCCTGATCGACGGCATGCACGTGGAGATTCCGGAAGAGCGCCAGGCCCAGGCCAAGCGCGCCGCCGAAGTGGTGGATACCGAGATCTTCGAGAAATTCCCGATGGTCGACGGGCTGCGCCCGATGAACGAGGACCTTACCGAACTGGTGCTCAACCGCACCTGGCGCCCGGCGCTGTCGGTGACCGGCGTGGACGGCATGCCGCCGCTGGCCTCGGCCGGCAACGTGCTGCGCCCGCATACCGCAGTGAAGCTGTCGCTGCGCCTGCCGCCAACCGCCGACGGCAAGGCCTGCGGCGAACTGCTGAAGGAAGCGCTGCTGCGCGACCCGCCGAACGGCGCGGAAGTGAAGCTGGACCTGGAGAAGGCCTCGTCGGGCTGGAACGCACCAGCGATGGCGCCGTGGCTGACCCAGGCCATCGATGCTGCCAGCCAGACCTTCTTCGGCAAGCCGGCGATGTACATGGGCGAAGGCGGCTCGATTCCGTTCATGGGCATGCTGGGCGAGAAGTTCCCGGGTGCGCAGTTCATGATCACCGGCGTGCTCGGCCCGCATTCGAACGCGCACGGTCCGAACGAGTTCCTGCACATCCCGATGGGCAAGCGCGTGACCGCGTGCGTGTCCAAGGTGATCAGCGAGCATTACGCGGCCAGCCTGCGCGGCGAGACCAGCGGTTCGCCGGTCGCGGCCGACAGCGGTACCCGCCACGGTGGGCATGGTTGCTGTTAAGAGGTAGACGCGGAGGGACGCAGCCTTTTGATAGGCTGCGTCCATCTCCCGCAGGAATTACACGATGGACGGATTGTTCGGCAGCTCCAGCTGGCTCTACATCATCCTGGTCGGTTTCTTCGTCGGCCTGTTCGGGCGGTTCTTCATGCCCGGCAACAACCGCATGGGCTGCCTGCTGACCATCGTGCTCGGCATCGTCGGAGCACTGGTCGCCGGCTGGTTCGGCCAGTACATGGGCTGGTACTCGCGCGGTGAGCCGGCCGGCTTCATCGGCGCCATCCTCGGTGCGATCGCCGTACTCGCCGTGCTGCGGTTGTTCAGAAGCAAACGCTGATATCTCCACCCCCTCCTTCCACGCGCGCCACCCGGCGCCGCTTCGACGTACCTGTCCATGAACGATCCCGCTTCCGACCCGCTGCGCGCCGAACTCCGCCGGCAATGGACCGCCACCGCACTGGGCGACCCCGACCTGCACCTGGACCGGGCCTCGGTGGATGCGGGCTTCCGCAGCTACTGGCGTGCCAGCAGCACGCACGGCAGCCACATCGTGATGGACTCGCCACCGGGGCTGGAAGACGTGCGTCCGTGGCTGCGCATGCACGACCTGCTGGAACCCAACGGCGTGCGCGTGCCTCGCGTGCTGGCCCGCGATGAAGATCAGGGCTTCCTGCTGCTGGAAGACCTGGGTGGACCGACCCTGGCCCGGTACATCGATGACGACACTGCGGATGCCTGGTTCGACGCGGCATTCGCGCAGCTGATCCGCCTGCAGTCGATCCCGGTGCCCGAGGGCATGGGGTCGTTCGGTGAAGCGCTGCTGCAGCGTGATGCGGGCCTGTTCGACGAATGGTTCCTGCAGCGCCACCTGGGCCTGCAGCTGGACTGCGGTGAAGTGGAACAGCTGCAGCTCGTGCATCGCCGCCTGATGGACAACGCGCTGCAGCAGCCGCAGGTACTCACCCACCGCGACTTCATGCCACGCAACCTGATGCCGGTGGAACCCGGCCCGGCCGTGCTCGACTTCCAGGACCTGGTGCGCGGACCGATCGCCTATGACCCGGTCAGTCTGTTCAAGGACGCGTTCCTGAGCTGGCCACTGGAAAAGGTCGACGCCTGGCTGGCGCGCTACCACGCAGAGGCGTTGGCAGCTGGGCTGCCGGTGCGGCCGTGGCCGCAGTTCCTGCGCGACGCCGACTGGATGGGCGTGCAGCGCCACCTGAAGATCCTCGGCCTGTTCGTGCGCCTGCGCGACCGCGACGGCAAGGGCCACTACTTCGCCGACGCACCGCGCTTCATCCGCTATCTGGACGAAGTGCTGCCACGCCATCCGGAACTTGCCGGGTTGAACACGCTGCTGCAGGACCGGATCAAACCGGCCATGGCGGCGCTGGCGCTGCCGGTGTCCAGCGGCGCATGAAGGCGATCATCTTCAGTGCGGGCAAGGGCGAACGCATGCGCCCGCTGACGCTCACAACGCCCAAGCCGCTGCTGGTGGCGGGCGGCAAGCCGCTGATCGTGTGGCACCTGGAACGGCTGGCTGCCGCGGGTTTCGACGACGTGGTGATCAATACGTCGTGGCTGGGCGACCAGTTCGAGCCGGCGCTGGGTGACGGCAGCCGCTGGAACCTGCGCCTGCACTTCATCGACGAAGGCGCGGTGCCACTCGAAACCGGCGGCGGCATCCTCAACGCATTGCCGCTGCTGGGCGATGCACCGTTCCTGGTAGTCAACGGCGATGTGTGGACGGATGTGGACTTCACCACCCTGCCCCGCGACCCCGCAGGCGATGCGCACCTGGTGCTGGTCGACAATCCCGTGCAGCATCCGCGGGGTGATTTCATCCTGCGTGCGGATGGCGGTGTCAGTGACACGGGCGATGCGCCGCGGTTGACGTATGCCGGTGTGGGAATCTTCCGCCCGGCAATCCTCAACGGATGGCGCGAGGTCATCGGCGCTACGGAGGGCGCGGCAGCGAACCCGCCGCAGTTCGGTTTGGCACCGATGATGCGCCACGCGATGAAGGAGAGCCGCGTGACCGGCCAGCGCCACAATGGGCGATGGACCGACGTAGGTACCCCTGAGCGGTTGGCGGCGTTGGATGCGGAACTCTCGCGAACGCTATGAGGTCTGGTAGGGTCGGTTCCCGAACGACGCCGTGCATGGATGCACAAGTGCTGCGTTCACAGGATGCGAAGGAGCAGTCCGCACGTATTGGTGATCGGCGCGACGAACGCGTGACCCCAGCCAACGCCGATTTCGATTAGGGTTCATGCCACAAATGAACGTTGCCACGTTATCGGCGGTCGATCGGGATGCGACCCTACCGAGGCAGCCATCCAGCACCGCCCTCGTTTACAACCGATGCGATCCCTCTTCCACCACCTGCCGCAGGAATGGCACGGTGATGCGCCGCTGCGCGGCCAATGATTCGCGGTCCAGCCAGTCCAGCAGGCTGACCAGGCTGCCCAGCTCGCGGCCGGTCCGGGTCAGCAGCCATTCGATGGCCGCTTCATCGATCGACAAACCACGCCGCGCAGCACGCTCGCGCAGCACCACCGCGCGACCCTCGTCGTCCAGCGGCTGCAGCACCACGCGCACGCATTGCTGCAGGCGCGAGCGCAGGTCCGGCAGCACCAGCCCGAGCTGGTCGGGTGAATGCTGGGCGGTGTACAGCAGGGTGATGCCGGCGCTGCGCGCGCGGTTGTGGAAGTCGAACAGCGCCACTTCATCGTCGCGGTGGCCGGCCACCGCATCCAGTCCGTCCAGCGCGACCAGGTCGCGGCCTTCCAGCGACTCCAGCGCCGCGCGGGTGCGGCCCACCACCGCCTTCAGCGGCAGGTAGGTCGGTTGCCGCCCGGCCTGTTCGGCCAGCGAGCACATCGCCAGCGCCTGATGGGTCTTGCCGGTGCCGGCCGCGCCTTCCAGGTACACCCAGTGCTGGTCCGCGCCCACGGCGATCGCGCGCAGCTGCGCCAGCGCACCGTCCGGCGCGCCGATGAAGGTTTCCAGTCGCTCGTCCTGCGGGTAACGCAGGGCAAGCGGCAGCTGCGGAACAACACTCACGTCAGCCGTGGCCCTTGGACGTGTCGATGATCACGGTCTGCTTGTCGATGTGCGTATCGATCACGATCGCGGTCGGCTCCCCCGCGTACAACTCACTCTCCCGATAGCGCAGGTGCGCATAACGCAGCAGCACGTTGCTCACCGCCGCCACCGGCAGCGCCAGCAGCATGCCAAGGAAGCCAAACAGCTGGCCACCGGCCATCACCGCGAAGATCACCGCCACCGGGTGGAGGCCGATCTTGTCGCCGACGATGCGCGGGGTCAGCACGTAGCTCTCCAACAGCTGGCCCACGGTGAATACCACGCCGACCAGGATCAGCAGCTTCAGGTCGAAGCCCTGCGCCTGGACCAGCGCGGCCAGCACCGCCATGACGATGCCGGTGGTGGCGCCGAGGTACGGAATGAAGCTGATCAACCCGGCGATCAGGCCGATCAACAGACCCAGCTTCAGCCCGACCAGCGACAGGCCGATCGCGTAGATCAGGCCCAGCGCCACCATCACCAGGAACTGGCCACGGATGAACGCGCCCAGCACGTCGTTGGACTCACGCGCCAGTTTGGTGATGGTGCCCACGTGGTTGCGTGGAATGGTCGAGGCCACGCGCTCGACCAGCTTGTCCCAGTCGCGCAGGAAGTAGAACGCCAGGATCGGCAGCAGCAGGATGTTGACCACCCAGGTCACCATCGCGAAGCCCGAGCGCGAGACGTAGCCCATGAACGTGGTGGCGAAGCCGCCGGCCTGCTGCCAGTGGCTGCGCACCCATTCAATCAGACGGTCCGGATCCATCCACTGCATCACTTCCAGGCCGGTCTTCTGCTCGAACCAGGGAATGCCCTTTTCCATCAACCACGCCTGTGCCTGCGGCGCGACCGCGATCAGGGTGGTGATCTGGCGCTCGATCATCGGCACCAGCACCAGCAGCAGCGCCACGATCACCAGCACCATCGCGGCGAACACCAGCACCACGCCGGTCATGCGCGAGCGGCCGGTGGCCTCGATGCGGTCCACCAGCGGGTCGCCCAGCCAGGCCAGCGCCAGCGCCAGCACGAACGGGGTCAGGATCGGGGCCAGCAGCCACACCACCCAACCGACCGCCAGTGCGAACAGGATGTACTTGATACGACGCAGGAACTGCGCGATCTCGGCTTCCGGGGTGAGGATCATCGCAGGCGGTACTCATTGCTGGCCGGGGGTGGCGGAGTGCCAGGCGCGGCGTCTTCGTCGATCGGCACCGGCAGCGGGGCCAGTGGCACGATCACGCCGTTCTCGCCGAGCATGCGGTTCAGGCCGGGCAGACCGGTGGTCAGCTCCAGCGCCAGCTCCAGGCGGTTGCCCGAAGCGCGTACCGGGGTGATGTTGCGCACCACCGGACTCTCGCGCAGGCCGGCGGCCAGGCGCAGGTAGTCCTCGGCGCTGTTCAGTCCGGTCACCACGATGGTGTAGGTGCCGGCCGCACCCGTGGCCGCACCGGCCTTGGCATAGCGGCGCACCAGGGCGTCGGCGGTGCCGTCGGCACCGCCCGCCATCGCGCGGCGCGCGTCGCTGTCAGTGGTGGTCCACTTGTTCAGCTCCCGGCCGCCATCCACGAACACCCAGTCGGCCACCCAGCCACCGGTCTTGTCGCGGTACAGCTTGCCGACCAGCTGCATCGGCGGGGAATAGCGCGAGGAGGCGCGGGCCACCGCAGCGGTGTCCTGGCGCCAGATCGCGCCGACCAGGGCCTGTTCCGCAGCGCTGCCGGTGGGCAGGCCGAGCTTGTAGCCGCGCTCGATGGCGCGGTTCAGCAGCGGCCGGGCCGCATTGGCCTGCTGCACGGTGACCAGGCGCGGGCCGCTGCCGTCGTCGATGGCCATCCAGACGACCGGCTTGGGCCGCGGCTGCGGCCACAGCGGCAGGCCGAGGGCGGAGATCAGGCCGTCCACGTCGTCCTGGCGGAACCGGGCCACCAGCATGGTGCGGTAGCTGGGCGCGCCGCTGGCCGAGGTGCTCTGGTCCTGGCGGTAGTCGTAGCTGGCCACGTAGTTCTTGGCGTCGCGCAGGGACTGCATCACGCCCGGGCGGGTGATCACGCTGCGGTCGCCGGACAGTTTGGCCAGCACGTTGCCCAGCGCGCGGGCCAGGGCCCCGTTGCGGTCGGCTTCGCCCTGGCTGTTGACCGGCACTTCGGCCTCGTAGGCGCCACTGGCGGTGGCCACGTCGCCTTCGGTACGGAGGCCGCTCTGGGCCATCGTGGCCACCGGCAGGCACAGCGCGAGGAACATCATTACAAAGAGGCTGCGGCGCATCAGGACTTCCATTGAGCGTATCCGGGGGGAATTGTTGCCCGAATAGGGCCTGCGCGCCAACGTGGCCTGTTAAAATCCCGCTTTCACCCCAGCGCAGCCCGACGCCCGTGACCAATTCTCCGTCCAATCCCTCCCCCCTGACCTACCGCGACGCCGGCGTCGACATCGACGCGGGCAACGAACTGGTCGAGCGCATCAAGCCACTGGTGAAGCGCAGCTTCCGGCCGGAGGTGATGGGTGGCCTGGGCGGGTTCGGCGCCCTGTTCGACCTGTCCAGCAAGTACCGCGAACCGGTACTGGTCTCGGGCACGGACGGCGTTGGCACCAAGCTGAAGCTGGCACAACAGCTGGGCCGGCACGACACGATCGGCATCGACCTGGTCGCCATGTGCGTGAACGACGTGCTGGTGCAGGGCGCCGAGCCGCTGTTCTTCCTGGACTACTTCGCCACCGGCAAGCTGGACATCGACACCGCCGCGGCGGTCGTGGGCGGCATCGCCAGCGGCTGCACCGAGGCCGGCTGCGCGCTGATCGGCGGCGAAACCGCTGAAATGCCCGACATGTATGCCCCCGGCGAATACGACCTGGCCGGTTTCACCGTGGCCGGCGTCGAAAAGAGCGAGCTCAAGGACGGCGCCAGCGTGGCTGAAGGCGACGTGCTGATCGGCATCGCCTCCTCCGGCCCGCACTCCAACGGTTACTCGCTGGTCCGCCGCATCTACGACCGCGCCGGCCAGCCGGCCGACCTGGAGCTGGAAGGCGGGGTCAAGCTGGTCGACGCGCTGATGGCGCCGACCCGCCTGTACGTCAAGCCGATCCTGGCCCTGCTCAAGACCCACGGCCCGGCCATCCACGGCATGGCCCACATCACCGGTGGGGGCCTGACCGAGAACATCATCCGCGTGGTGCCCGACGGTCTGGGCCTGGACATCGACGCCGCCGCCTGGACCCTGCCCCCAGTGTTCCAGTGGCTGCAGAAGGAAGGCGCGGTGGCCGACAGCGAAATGTGGCGCACCTTCAACTGCGGCATCGGCTTCGTGCTGATCGTCGCCCCGGACCAGGTGGCTACCGTGTCCGCTGCCGTCGAAGCCCAGGGCCTGGCGCAATGGACCTTCGGCAAGGTCACCGCGGCCGACGGCGCCGACCGCGTGCGGATCGGCTGACATTCGCCTGAAGGAGCTGCGCATGGATGCATCGATTCCCCTTCCGCCCGTAAGCCCCGGCCTCAGCCAGGGCGACGAACGCATGCTGCGCTGGTTGCCGCGATTGTTTTTCATCGCCGCAGCGCTGTTGCTGTTGTGGGCAGGCCCATCCTGGTGGATCGGCAACCGCATGGTGATGGACATGCCGGTCGAAGTACGCCCGCCCGCGCCCTGGTCCACGCTGATTCCCTTGCTGATGGCGGCGATGCCTGCTGTGTTTGCCATCGTGCTGATTACCGTGGGCGTCTGTCTCGCCCGCCGTCGCAGCTACCGGCTGTGCATGGTGGCCTCGTGCGTGGCGGTCTTCTGTGGGCCGGCCTTCGTACTGGCCATTCCGACCGTCATCCTGCTGACCCGTACACCGGTCAAGGCGCTTTTCGAGCGGAACGTCTGATGACAAGCACTGACCCCACCGCCCCCGCACTGTCCCTCGAAGATCAGTCGCAGCTGCGGCTGCTCTCGATATTCCACTACGTGGTAGCTGGGCTGACCGCCCTGTTCTCGCTCTTCCCGCTGATCCACGTGGGCATTGGCATCGCCACGTTGTCCGGCGCGATGCCGATCAACAGCAACGGCGGCCCGGCCTCGCCCGATGAGACCCGGCTGTTCGGCTGGCTGTTCATCGTGATCGGCTCGATCGTGATCCTGTGCGGGCTGACCCTGGCTGGCTTCATGGCCTACGCGGGGCGCTGCCTCGCCCGCCAACGCCGGCATACGCTGTGCGTGGTGGTGGCCGCGCTGTCGTGCATGTGCATGCCGCTGGGCACCGTGCTGGGCGTGTTCACCCTGGTCGTGCTGATGCGGCCGGCGGTCAAGGCCGCCTTCCACGCCCCCCCCACTGCCCAGCCCTGAGGTTCGCCGATGTCTACCACGCCTCCGCCGCTGAACTTCCCGCGCGGCTGGACCCCGCATCAGGTCGTCTCCCACCTGCACACGTTGAAGATCCTGTTCTACATCCTGGGGGCGCTGGAACTGCTGCTGGTGCCAATCCTGCTGCTGGGCGCGGCAGGCGGCTACATCAGCGAAAGCAACAGCGCCAACCCCAACGCCCAGCCGGCCTTGCTGGCGGCGATCATGATTGTCGCCGGCGCGATCTTCGCCGGGCTGGGTACCTTGAACATCATCGGTGCACGGCGCATGGCCGAACGCCGTTCGCACAAGCTGTGCAAGATTGCGGCAGGCGCGGCCTGCCTGGCCGGCGCCCTCGGCATCGCGCTGGGCGTGTACGCGCTGATCGTGCTGATGCGTCCGGAAGTGGTGGCCAGCTTCGGCGCCACCGACGGTACGGTCGCGGCATGAGCAACGGCCGTCGGGACCCACGCAGATGACGTCGCGCAGCCGCATCGCGGTGCTGGCCTCGGGCCGTGGCAGCAACCTGCAGGCCATCGTAGATGCCATCGCCGCCGGCACGCTGGATGCCGAAGTGGTGGCGGTGCTGTCGGACAAGCCCGATGCATCGGCTCTGCAGAAAGTCGCCCCCGGGCAACGCTGGGCGCGCTCGCCCAAGGACTTCTCCGACCGCGCCGCGTTCGACGCCGCGCTGGGCGATGCGCTGGCCTCGTTCACGCCGGACTGGGTGGTCTGTGCCGGCTACATGCGCATCCTGGGCGAGGCCTTCGTGCAGCGCTTCAGCGGCCGCCTGGTCAATATCCACCCGTCGCTGCTGCCGCTGTACAAGGGCCTGCATACCCATGCGCGTGCTTTGGAGGCCGGCGACACTGAGGCCGGGGCCAGCGTGCACTTCGTGGTGCCCGAGCTCGATGCCGGTACCGTGCTGGCCCAAGCGCGGGTGCCGGTGCTGCCTGGCGACAGTCCCGAGGCGCTGGCCCAGCGGGTCCTGGCCGTGGAGCACCCCCTGCTGATCGCCAGCCTGCAGTGGCTGGTGGCGGGTCGAGTAGCTGAACGCGAAGGACAGCTCGAGGTCGATGGCAACCCCCTGTTCAGTCCGCTGCGCCTAGATTGCGCCGGAACGCTCACGCATTAGCGGCCGTGCACACGCGCCGCTGACCCGGGCGCTGGCATCCTCCCCCTTCCCCCGCTTCCGCGCGCGTATGAAAAAGACCCTGTCCAAGCCCGTGCTGCTGCTCGCGTCCCTGCTCTGCACCGTGGCCATCGCCCAGGCGCAGGAAACGCCCGCACCGGTAACGCCGCCCGCGCCGGAGCTGGTGCTGCCACCGCCGGCCGCGTGGGAACCGCCTCCGCTGGAACCGTTCACCGCCACCTACCAGGCCCTGTACAAGGGCAAGGAAGCCGGCGATGCGACCATGCGCGTCACCCATACCGGTGGCGACCAATGGCGGGTGGACATGCAGGTGGTGGGCCGGAAGGGCTTTGCCAGCGTGCTGGGCCTGAACCTGGAACAGAGCACCGTATTCGAAAAACAGGGCACCACTTACGTTCCGCTGAGCCAGGCAACCGTGCGCAAGGGCCTGTTCCTGGGCAAGAAAGTCACCGGCACCTACGACTGGAAGGCCGGCACCGCGCAATGGCTGGGCGACCTGAAGAAGGAACGCACCCAGCCCATTCCGCTGCAGCCGGGCGACCAGAGCGCATTGCTGATCAACCTGGCGATCATGCGCGACGCGCGCCCGGGCCAGCAGATGCATTACCGTTATGTCGATGTCGGCCGGGTCCGCCAGCACGACTACCAAGCCGCGCCGGAGACCGAGAACGTCCAGGTCGGCGAGCTGTCCTACAACGCGCTGCGGGTGTATCGCACCAACGGCGGCAATGACGAAACCATCCTCTGGATCGCCAACGGGGTTCCGACCCCGGTGCGCATCCTGCAACGCGAAGACGGTCAGGATCGGATCGACCTGCGCCTGATCGAATACCAAGGAGTCTGAGCATGACCATCCTCTCCCGCCCCCTGTCCTGGATCGCCGCCGGCGCGCTGGCCGTGGTCAGCCTGCCTGCCTTGGCGCTGCAGCCATTTACCGCCGACTACCAGGCCAACTACATGGGCATGCAGGCGCCGGGCAAGATGACCCTCAAGCAGGTCGACGGCAACAAGTGGCAGTACAGCCTGGATGTCAGCAACCAGCTGGCCACGCTGAGCCAGAACACCACCTTCGACGAAGCCAACGGTGTCCTGCGTCCGCTCAGCAGCCAGGACCGTTCGTTGCTGCTGGTGAAAAAGCGCAACGTGCAGGCCAACTACGACTGGTCGAAGAAGCAGGCCACCTGGACCGGCGACATCAAGCCGGACCGTGCCGGTCCGGTCGCGCTCAAGGCCGGCGACATGGACGCCCTGCTGATCAACCTGGCCATTGCCCGCGATTTTGCCGCCGGCAAGCCGCTGACCTACCGCATGGTCGACGAAGGCCGGATCAAGCCGATGACCTACAAGGTCGCCGGCACTGAAAACATCACCGTCGGCGGCAAGACCTACAACGCCACCAAGGTGTCGCGCGTGGACGGCAACAAGGCATTGATTGCCTGGGTGACCAAGGACATGCCGGTGCCGGTGCGCCTGTTGCAGCGCGAAGGCGGCAAGGACGCGCTGGACCTGACCATCAAATCGTTCAAATAACCGTCAAAAAACAAGGCCCGCATCTGCGGGCCTTGTTTCATCTGGCGGGCGTTTCGGCCTGGAAGACCGTCCTGCAGTCCACGCGGATCTGCTCGTTGCTCTTCCGCCAGTAGAACGCGCGGCAGTGCCGGTTGCCGTCCTCGGTCTTGGTCACGCCGACGGCGTAGAACGACTGCAGCACTTCGGTGCGGCTGACCGTGCCGTCGCCATTCCAGTCCATGTCCTGCTGTTCCAGGCCCTGGGTGATGGCGATATCGGCGTACCAGGCATAGCCCAGCCAGCCCAGCACGACCAGCACCAGGATCAGCAGCGCCTTGCGGCGTCGGGTGAACTGGCCGCGCAGGATCATGCGACGCGCCGGATGGTGGCGCCGAGCGACGACAGCTTTTCTTCGATGTTCTCGTAGCCACGGTCCAGGTGGTAGATGCGGTCGATGGTGGTATCCCCTTCGGCCATCAGCCCGGCCAGGATCAGCGACGCCGAGGCGCGCAGGTCGGTGGCCATCACCGGCGCGCCGCTCAGCTGTTCGGCGCCGCGCACGATCGCGGTGTGACCCTCGACCTGGATGTCCGCGCCCAGGCGCAGCAGTTCGTTGACGTGCATGAAACGGTTTTCGAAGATCGTTTCATTGATCACGCCGACGCCGTCGGCCACGCAGTTGAGCGCCATGAACTGGGCCTGCATGTCGGTCGGGAACGCCGGGTACGGCGCAGTGGTCAGGTTGACCGCGCGCGGGCGCTTGCCGTGCATGTCCAGCGTGATGCTGTCTTCCGTGGTCTCGATCGAGGCACCGGCCTCGACCAGCTTGGACAGCACCGCGTCCATGGTGTTCGGGCGCGCACGGTTCACCGTGACCTTGCCACCGGTCATCGCCGCGGCGACCAGGAAGGTGCCGGTTTCGATGCGGTCGGGCAGCACTTCGTGGCGCCCCCCGGAAAGGCGCTCGACGCCCTCGATCACCAGACGCGCGGTGCCCAGGCCTTCGATCTTCGCGCCCAGCGCGATCAGGCAGTGCGCCAGGTTGGTGACTTCCGGTTCCATCGCCGCGTTGTCCAGCACCGTGGTGCCTTCGGCGAGCACGGCGGCCATCAGCACGTTTTCGGTGCCGGTGACGCTGACCATGTCGAAGGTGAAGTGCGCACCCTTCAGGCGCTTGGCGTGGGCCTTGATGAAGCCGTTCTCGACCACGATCTCCGCACCCAGCGCCTGCAGGCCCTTGATGTGCTGGTCGACCGGGCGCGAGCCGATCGCGCAGCCGCCGGGCAGCGACACTTCGGCCTGGCCGAAGCGGGCCAGCAGCGGGCCCAGCACCAGGATCGAGGCGCGCATGGTCTTGACCAGCTCATACGGTGCCACGTGCTGGTTGACCGGACGCGGGTCGACCACGATCGCGCTGCCGCGCGACAGCGTGCCCTGGTCGATGGTGACCTTGGCGCCGAGCTCGCCGAGCAGCTTCACCGTGGTGACCACGTCGTGCAGGTGCGGCACGTTGGTGATCTCCACCGGCTCGTCGGCCAGCAGGGTCGCGCACAGGATGGGGAGGACGGCGTTCTTGGCGCCGGAAATGTTCACTTCACCGTGCAGCGGCTTGCCGCCGGTCACTACGATCTTGGCCATGGAACCTGCAGATAGGAAGGGGGAATGGAAATGGGAATGGTGCCGGCCGTCGGCCGCTTACTTCGCCGCTTCGGCCGCGGTCACGGTCTTCAGCGCCAGCGCGTGGATCGCCCCGCCCATCAGATCGCCCAAGGTGGCGTAGACCATGCGGTGGCGGGCCAGCGGAAGTTTGCCGGCAAAGTCGTCGCAGACCACGGTGGCCTCGAAATGCACGCCGTCGTCGCCCTGCACGTCCGCGCGGGCGCCCGGCAGGCCGGTTTCGATCAAATTTCGGATGGTCTCGGCGTCCAACGGGCTTTCCTAATAAAATGTGCGCTCATTCTACTCTCCCGCGTGGCGCCCGCATGGCTGTATCGCCCCTGCCCCCCTCTTCGACCGACCCGGCCGCGCTGGTCGCCAGCGGCCGCCGCGTGTTCGAGATCGAGCGCGACGCCCTTGCTGCGGTAGCCGGGCGGCTGGGCGAGGACTTCAGCCGGGCCTGCCAGCTGGTGCTGGAAAGCCGCGGCCGCGTGGTGGCCACCGGCATGGGCAAGTCCGGTCACGTGGCGCGCAAGATCGCCGCCACCCTGGCCTCGACCGGCACCCCGGCCTTCTATGTGCACCCGGGTGAAGCCGGCCACGGCGACCTGGGCATGATCACCGAGGCCGACGTGGTGCTGGCGTTGTCCTACTCGGGCGAATCGGACGAGGTGCTGATGCTGCTGCCGGTGCTCAAGCGCCAAGGCAACCGCCTGATCGCCATGACCGGGCGGCCCGGCTCGTCGCTGGCACTGGCCGCCGACGTGCACCTGGACGTCAGCGTGCCGGCCGAGGCCTGCCCGCTGGCGCTGGCCCCCACCTCCAGCACCACCGCGTCGCTGGCGATGGGCGACGCCTTGGCCGTGGCCCTGCTCGACGCGCGCGGCTTCACCGCCGACGACTTCGCCCGTTCACACCCGGCCGGCAGCCTGGGTCGGCGCCTGCTGCTGCACATTACCGATGTGATGCACAGCGGCGATGAACTGCCCAAGGTCGGCGAAACCGCCAGCCTCAGCGAGGCCCTGGTTGAAATGAGCCGCAAGCGACTGGGCATGACCGCGGTGGTCGATGCCGACCAGCGCCTGGTCGGCCTGTTCACCGACGGCGACCTGCGCCGGGCCCTGGACAGCGACCTGGACGTGCGCAGCGCGCGGATCGTCGACGTGATGACGCGGACCCCGCGCACCATCGGCGCCGACCAGCTCGCCGTGGAAGCGGCCCGGGTCATGGAGACCCAGCAGATCAACGGCCTGATCGTAGTCGATGGCGACGGCCGCGCGGTCGGCGCACTCAACATTCATGACCTGTTGCGGGCCCGGGTGGTTTAAACCACAGTGGCACTCCTCCATTCAGCTGACCTCCGTTCCTGATGCCCTATTCCCCGCTGCCCGGTTTCCCGTCCCACCTGCATGCCGCCGCCGGCCGTATCCGGCTGGCCTGTTTCGACGTGGACGGCACGCTCACCGATGGTCGGCTCTACTACGACCGTGACGGCAACGAGAGCAAGGCGTATTACGTGCAGGACGGACTGGGCCTGAAACTGCTGCAGCAGCACGGTATCCACCCCGTGCTGATCACCGCGCGCAACAGCCTGTCGGCGCTCAAGCGTGGCGCCGACCTGGGCATCGACACCCAGATCGCGGTCGGCGACAAGCTGGCCAGTGTGCGGGTGCTGTGCGAACAGCACGGCATCGGCCTGGACCAGGTGGCGTTCATGGGCGACGACCTGCCCGACCTGGCCCCGCTGTGTGCGGTCGGCCTGGCCGTGGCCCCGGCCAATGCCCATCCCTGGATCGCCGAGCGCGTGCACTGGCAGACCCGCGCCGACGGCGGCCGTGGCGCTGCGCGCGAGTTGTGCGACGTGCTGCTGGCCGCGCAGGGCCACGTGGATGCGGTGCTGGCGAGGTTCGGCGCATGAGCTGGCGTACCGCACTGGGCGGCCTGTTGCTGGTAGCGGCCGTGCTCAGCGGCTGGGCGCTGCTGCGCGGCCGCGACAAGGCGCCGCTGGCGACGGGCGACGACGCCAGCCGCGACTACGTGCTGCACGACTTCGAGATCGTAGCGCTGGACGAACAGGGTCGCGAGTCGACCACCCTGCGTGCGCCGCTGCTGGAGCGCACCCGCAGCGACGAAACGATGACCATCCAGACGCCCCTGTTCCTGCTGCCCGACCGCGACGGCAACCACTGGGAACTGCGCAGCGACACCGGCTGGGTCAGCGCCAACGGCGACAAGCTGCGCCTGACCGGAAATGTCAGCGGCGACAGCCCGCGCGTGCCCACGGTGCCGCCGACCACGTTCCGTACCGAGCAGCTGGACGTGTTCCCGAATGAAAACCGGGCCACCTCCGACGGCCTGGTTACCCTGACCCGACCGGGCATGGTCCAGTCCGGGGTAGGCTTCGCATTGAACTCCAGCGACAAGACCTATCAGTTCCTGAGCCAGGTCAAGACCCGATACACGCCCCGCCAATGACCCGCTCCGATGTTCCAGCTACGGCACTGGCCGTTCCCCCGAATCAGGCAGGAAAGCCCCACGTCATGAAGATCTTCTACGCCGCCGTATTCGCCTTGTGCCTGGCCGTGCCCAGCGTTGCCGTGCAGGCCAAGAGCAGCGATCGAAACCAGGAAATGACCATCGAGTCCGGCGCGCAGTCCGGCTCGTTCCTGGGCGATGGCATCATCACCCTGTCCAACAACGTCGTCATCCAGCAGGGCACGCTGGACATCCGCGCCGCGCAGGCCCAGGTCCACATGAAGGATGGCGAGGCGGTGCGTGCCGTGTTCACCGGCAAGCAGGCCACCATGAAACAGCAGCTGGACGACGGCAGCATGATGAATGCACGCGCCGACAACATCGATTACGACATCAAGGGCGAAATCATCACCCTGACCGGCAACTACGAAGTGGTCAGCGCGCAGGGCACCAACAGCGGCCAGCGCATGGTCTACAACACCCGTACCGGCGAAATGAACAGCGGTGGCGGCGGTGAAGCCGGCCGCGTGCGCACGGTCATTCCGCCCAAAAACAAGGGCGCGGCCCCGGCCGCCAAGCCGGCCGCGCCGGCCAAGACCACCGTACCCGCTGCCGGGAGCAAGAAGTAATGCTCGTCGCCAAAGGCCTGCGCAAGCGCTACAAGCAGCGCGAAGTGGTCAAGGAATTCGGCCTGACCCTGGATGCCGGTGAAGTGGTCGGCCTGCTGGGCCCCAACGGTGCCGGCAAGACCACCTGCTTCTACATGATCGTCGGGCTGGTCGAGGCCGACGCCGGCAGCATCGTGCTGGACGGCAAGGACATCACCGCCGACCCGATGTACACCCGCGCCAAGCAGGGTGTGGGCTACCTGCCGCAGGAGCCGTCGGTGTTCCGCAAGCTGACCGTGGCCGACAACCTGCGCCTGGTGCTGGAGCTGCGCGAGGACCTGGACAAGGCCGGCCGCGAGAAGGAGCTGAATTCGCTGCTGGACGAACTGCAGATCGGCCACGTGGCCGACCAGCTGGGCGCCAGCCTGTCCGGTGGCGAGCGCCGCCGCTGCGAAATCGCCCGGGCACTGGCCGCCAAGCCGCGCCTGATCCTGCTCGATGAGCCGTTCGCCGGCGTCGACCCGATCTCGGTCGGCGAGATCCAGCGCATCGTCACCCACCTCAAACAGCGCGGCATCGGGGTCCTGATCACCGACCACAATGTGCGCGAGACCTTGGGAATCTGCGACCGCGCGTATATCCTCAACGAAGGCAGCGTACTGGCGCAGGGGGCACCAGCCGCGATCCTGGAAAACGCAGACGTCCGTCGTGTCTACCTTGGAGAGACCTTCAAGCTCTGACCCGCCGGCCGCTGCATCGCCTTCCCTCCGTTCGGCACAGGCATGAAAGCACGGCTGCAGACATCGCTCGGGCAACAACTGGTCATGACGCCGCAGCTGCGTCAGGCGATCAAGTTGCTGCAGATGTCGACCACCGAGCTGGAGCTGGAGCTGGCCGAGGCGGTGGAAACCAACCCCTTGCTGGACTGGGCCGAGAACGCCGAGCCCGGCCTGGAAACGTCGCCGGGCAGCGACGAGCGCCCGGCCGAAGCGGCCGAGCGCGCCGACGAGCGCGACGCCCGCACCGACGGTGCCGATGACTGGGCGCCCGGTGAAAGCGATTGGAGCAGCGGCGGTAGCGGCGGCTCGTTCGACGATGACGACAACGGCAGCGCCGCCGAGCGCGTGGCCGAGACCGAGAGCCTGGCCGACCACCTGCTGTGGCAGCTGCACCTCTCGCACCTGTCCCGGCGCGACCGCAGCATCGGCGCCGCCCTGATCGACGCACTGGAAGAGGACGGCTACCTGCGCGAGCCGCTTTCCACCATTGCCGAGACCCTGCTGCCGGCCATCCATGCCGACGAGGCCGAGATCCTCACCGTGCTGCACCAGATCCAGCGCTTCGACCCGATCGGGGTCGGCGCGCGCAGCCTGGGCGAGTGCCTGCAGCTGCAGCTGGACGTGCTGGACCCGCAGACCCCCGGTCTGGCGCTGGCCCGGCGGATCGCCGACGGCCCGCTGGAGCGCCTGCCGCGCAGCGGCGTGAACGGCATCGCCCATGAGCTGCGCGAGCCGGTGGGCGCGGTGGAGACCGCCGTGCAGCTGCTGCGTTCGCTGGATCCGCGCCCGGGCACCCAGATCGGCGAGCTGGCCCACGACAGCTACGTGGTCCCGGACTGCGTGGTCTGGCGCCAGAACGGCAGCTGGCGGGCGGCCCTGGCCGGCCACGCCGGGCCCAGGGTGGTCATCCACCGGGGCTATGAACAGATGATCCGCCGCTGTGGCGAAAGCGACGCCGGCTACCTGCGCGCCCACCTGCAGGAAGCGCGCTGGCTGCTCAAGGGCCTGGAGGCCCGGGGCGAGACCCTGCTGCGGGTGATGCGCTGCCTGCTGCAGCAGCAGGCCGCCTTCCTGGAGTTTGGTGAACAGGCCCTGCGCCCGCTGACCCTGCGCGAGGTCGCCGGTGAGCTGGGCCTCCACGAATCGACCATTTCCCGGGCCATTGCCCGCAAGTACGTGCGCACCCCGCGCGGCACCCTGCCCCTGCGGGCGTTCTTCGCCTCCGGGATCGACACCGACAGCGGCGGCGAGGCTTCCAGCACCGCCATCCAGGCCATGATCCGACGCCTGATCGACGACGAGAACCCGCGCAAGCCGCTTTCTGACGCCAAGCTGGCTGACCTGCTCAAGACCTCCGGCATACCGGTGGCGCGGCGCACCGTGGCGAAGTATCGTGAGGCCATGAACATTTCCGCCTCGCACGAACGAGTACGCATCGCCTGACGCTCCACCGCGCGCGACGGGAAGGTTCATTGGCACATCCGAAGAGGAGAAGAACCGATGGAAATCCAGACGTATGGCAGCAACGTGGAAGTTACCCCCGCCCTGCAGAGCTACGTGGAGGAAAAGGTTGGCCGGGTCGGCAAGCATTTCGACCAGCACTGCCAGATCCGGGTGACGCTCAAGCTGGACAAGACCCAGCACCACGTGGACGCCGACGTGACCCTCGCCGGAAAGGCGCTGCATGCCAAGGCCGACGGCCAGACCATGTATGCCGCCATCGACATCCTGGCCGACAAGCTCGACCAGCTGGTGATCAAGCACAAGGAGAAAAAGCACCAGCACGCCCCGGTTCCGGCTCCCTTGGGCGACAATGGCGGCTGACGCCCCCGCTCTCCCCTTTCCATGCCTTTGACTGATCTACTGGCGGCCGTGCGCACCCAGGTGCTGCCGGCCGCCGATCGCGACAGTGTCCTGAAGGCCGCCGCCAGGCTGCTGGCCTGCCGCGAAGCCAACGCCGACCTGCTGTACGCCAACCTGCGCGAGCGCGAAACGCTGGGCAGTACCGCCATTGGCCATGGCATCGCCATTCCGCATGGCCGCGCACCGTTGCTGGAACGCCCGCGCGGCGCCCTGCTGCGGCTGGAGCGTCCGGTGGACTTCGGCGGCGACGAGCCGGTGGACCTGGTGTTCGCGATCGCCGTACCGAGCCATTACACGCATCAACACCTGATGCTGCTGTCCGAGCTGGCCGAGCTGTTTTCCGAACCGGCCATCCGCCAGGCGCTGCGCGAAGCGCGCGACGCGGCGACCCTGCGCCAGGTCATCGAATTCCCTCCGCCGGCGAGCGCCGCATGAATACCAGCATCACCGCCCGTGAACTGTTCGAACAGCAACGCGACCGCCTCAGCCTTCGCTGGGTAGCCGGGCAGAAGGGCGAGCGGCGCGAGCTGGAGGCCGGCAATACGGTCTCACGGCGCCCTTCGCTGGCCGGCTACCTCAACGCGATCTACCCCAACAAGGTGCAGATCCTGGGCACCGAAGAGCTGTCCTGGCTGGACTCGCTGGACTCGCGCCAGCGCTGGGAAACCATCGAACGGATCATGCAGTCGCATCCGCTGGCCCTGGTGATCACCCGCAACCAGCCCTGCCCGGAAGACCTGCGCGCGGCCGCCGACGAGTCGCAGACGCCGCTGTGGATCTCGCCCAAGCGCGGCCACGAGCTGCTCAACCACCTCTCCTACCACCTGGCCCGGACGCTGGCGCCGCGGGTGATCCTGCATGGCGTGTTCATGGAGATCTACTCGATCGGCGTGCTGATCACCGGTGAAGCGGGGTCGGGCAAGAGCGAGCTGGCGCTGGAGCTGCTCAGCCGCGGCCACCGGCTGGTGGCCGACGACGCCCCCGAATTCACCCAGATCGCCCCGGACGTGCTCGACGGTACCTGTCCCGAACTGCTGCAGGACCTGCTCGAAGTCCGTGGCCTGGGCGTGCTCAACGTGCGCGAGATGTTCGGTGACACGGCGGTAAAGAAGAACAAGTACCTTCGGCTCATCGTGCACCTGACCAAGCCCATGACCGAACCCACCCCCCATGGCTACGAGCGCCTGACCGGCGATTCCGGCACCCGCCATGTGCTGGACCTGGATGTGCCGCTGATCACCCTGCCGGTGATGCCCGGGCGCAACCTGTCGGTGCTGACCGAAGCGGCCACCCGCCTGCACATCCTGCGCACCAAGGGCATCGACCCGGCCGCGATGTTCATCGCGCGGCACAGCAATCTGCTGGAGCGCCGCAGCCCGTGAACACCCCGCCCCCCACCGCCGCCACCCTGATCATCGTCAGCGGGCTCTCCGGATCCGGCAAGACGGTCGCGCTGAAGACCTTCGAAGACCTGGACTACTACTGTTCGGACAACCTGCCGATCAACCTGCTGCCCGACTTCGTGCGCAGCCTGCTGGCCGGCCATGAGGCCGACGCCCCGCGCCGCCTGGCGGTGGGCATCGACGTGCGCGGCCAGAGCGACCTGAGCCAGCTGTCGCACTGGCGCGAAGACGCCTTGGCGGCCGGACTGGACGCGCAGCTGCTGTTCTTCGACGCCACCGATGAGGCCCTGCTCAAACGCTATGCCGACACCCGCCGTCGGCACCCGCTGAGCCAGCTCGGCCTGTCGCTGCCCGAAGCGATCGCGCGCGAACGCGAACTCACCGCGCCGCTGCGCCGCGCCGCCGACGCGGTCATCGACACCACCGCGCTCAACGTGCACCAGCTGCGCCGCAAGGTGGTGACCGAATTCGCGCTGAGCCACGGCAACAAGCTGTCGCTGCTGTTCGAATCATTCGCCTACAAGCGGGGCGTGCCGGCAGAAGCCGACTTCGTGTTCGATGCCCGCGTGCTGCCCAATCCCCACTGGAACCCGGAGCTGCGGCCGATGTCCGGGCGCGAAGCCGGGGTGCGCGAGTACCTGGATGAGCAGCCGGACGTGCAGCGTTATGTGGCCCAGCTGGTCGACTTCCTCGATACCTGGCTGCCCCGCCTCGGCAACGACACCCGCAGCTACGTCACCGTGGCGTTCGGCTGCACCGGTGGAAAGCACCGTTCGGTGTACCTGGCCGAGCGCCTGGCCCGGCATGCGCGGGACCAGGGCTGGCCGGAAGTGGCCACGTTCCATCGCGAGCTGGATTAGCCCGGACAGGTGTATCCCCAATTCATGTTGGGATGTTAACGTTCGACAATGACCTGTGGCATTCTCCTTGTAACTCATCCCGGTGTAGGTACGTCCCTGCTGGACGTGGCTACCCGGCTGCTGCGGCACCTGCCGCTGAAGACCGAAGCTTTCGAAGTACCGTTCGACGCAGACCTGGATGTCCTGCTCCCGCTTGCCTCGGCCGCGTTGCGCCGGGTGGACAGTGGAGACGGCGTGCTGATCCTGACCGATCTGTATGGCGCCAGCCCGAGCAATCTGGCAGCGCAGCTGGCCCGCCTGGGTACCCCGGCACGCCGGGTCTCGGCGCTGAGCCTGCCGATGTTGTTGCGAGTGATGAATTATCCGGAACAGGGACTGGATCAACTGCCCGCCACTGCGGCGGCGGGCACTCGCAATGGAGCGATTGTCGACGATGCTTGAACGTGAACTCACCGTATCCAACCGCCTGGGGCTGCACGCCCGCGCCACCGCAAAGCTGGTGCAGGTGCTGGCCCCCTTCCGCTGCAACGTGACCATGGCCGCCAAGGGCCGCGAGATCAACGCCAAGAGCATCATGGGCGTGATGCTGCTGGCTGCCGGCCAGGGCACACCGGTCACCGTGCGCATCGACGGCGAAGACGAAGTCGCCGCCATGGAGGCCGTGGTGGCCCTGTTCGAGCGACGCTTCGACGAGGACAGCTGAGCATGCCGGGGCCACCGTCGCGCGCTGGCGCCAGCAGCACGGCACGGACCGCGTCCGGGGCCCTGCTGTTGACCGGCCACGGGGCCTCGCGTGGCAATGCCCTGGGCCGCGCGCATGTGCGACTGCCGCACGCGCTGGAAGTGGCCGAGCAGCGCATCCCCCCGGCCCAGGTGCCGGCCGAACTGCAGCGACTGAACCAGGCAGTGGAAGCCGCCCGCGCCGAAATGCACGACCTGCGCAGGCGCCTGCACGGTGCGCTGAACCAGGAAGCCGGTGAATTCCTCGACCTGCACGCGCTGCTGCTGGACGACCCGGAGCTGTTGTTCGGGCTGGATGAGCTGATCCGCAGCGGACCGTACAGCGCCAGTTACGCGCTGCGCGTGCAGCGCGACCGGCTGGCCAAGGTCTTCGATGGCATGGACGATGCCTACCTGAAGAGCCGCATGGACGACCTGGACCATGTGATCGGGCGCATCCATGCCTTCCTGCACAAACGGCCACCGGACGTGAAGGGACTGGCAGGTGAAATCCTGGTCTGCGACAACATCGCGCCGTCCGAGCTGGCCCAGCTGCAGGCACACGGCGTGGTTGGCATCGTGACCGCCGCCGGCAGTGCGCTCTCGCACAGTGCGATCCTCGCGCGCAGCCTGCACCTGCCGCTGATCGTCAACATACCGAACGTGCTGCAGAAGATTTCCGACGGTGACGTGCTCGGCATCGACGGCAGCACCGGCCAGATCACGATCAACCCGCTGCCGCTGGACCTGCGCGACTACCGCGCGCGCCTGCGCGATCAGGCCCGCGAGCAGCGCGAACTGGGTCGCCTGCGCAGCAAGCCCAGCCGCACCCGCGACAACGTCACCATCGCGCTGCTGGCCAATGCCGAATCGCGCGAGGACGTCACCGAAGCGCATGCGCTGGGCGCCCACGGCCTGGGCCTGTACCGCACCGAGTTCCTGTTCCTGCAGCGCGACGAGCTGCCCGACGAACAGGAACAGTTCGAGACCTACCGGGATGCGGCGCTCGGCATGAGCGGGCGGCCGGTGACCATCCGCACCCTGGACCTGGGCGCGGACAAGGCCGACCGCACCGGGTTGACCTTGAGCAACGAAGAAAACCCCGCCTTGGGACTGCGCGGCGTGCGCCTGTCGCTGGCCCGGCCGAAAGTGGCAGATACCCAGCTGCGCGCGATCCTGCGTGCGTCGGCGTACGGCAAGCTGCGCATCCTGCTGCCGATGGTCAGTACCCGCGAGGAACTGCTCTCGGTCCGCCGGCGCCTGGCGAAACAGACCGAGCTGCTGCGCGCCGAGGGCCACGAGGTGGCCGAGCACATCCCGTTCGGCGCGATGATCGAAGTGCCGGCCGCGGCGATCGCACTGGAGAGCTTCATCGACCTGGTCGACTTCCTGTCGGTCGGCACCAACGACCTGGTGCAGTACCTGCTGGCCGCCGACCGCAACAACGAAGCGGTCGGCGAGCTGTATTCGCCACTGCACCCGGCGGTGCTGCGCCTGCTCGCGCACATCCTGCGCACCGGCCGCGAGCACGACGTGCCGGTGGCGGTCTGCGGCGAGATCGCCGGCGACCCGCGCATGACCCGGCTGTTGCTGGCGTTGGGCCTCACCGAGTTCAGCCTGCACCCGGGCACCCTGCTGGAAGTGCGCCGTGCCGTACGCGACAGCGACCTTGCCGCATTGCAGGCAGCCGCGCCGAAGCTCCTTGCCGCCCGCGACCGACGCGGCATCGAACGCTGGATCGAAAGCAACCTGTAGGGTCGCGAATACGTCTTCGAGGCTGTGCACTGAAACAATGCCGCGCGATAATGACGCGCTGACCACCCCCTCTGCCGCATCCTGTCCGGAATAGCGGCTTTCATCTTTTGCCGCGGGAGCTGTGCATGGCCGAAGCCGTACGCCACGACAAGACGGCGCGCCAGTTGCGCCTGTTGTCCGATGCACTGGACAGCGGGCGGCTTGGGCCGGTGCGCCGTCTGGTCAACACGCTGGCGCCGGCCGAGATCGGCAACCTGCTCGAGTCGCTGCCTCCCGGCAAGCGCGAGGTGGTGTGGGGCCTGGTCGACCCGGAAGACGACGGTGAGGTGCTGGTCCACGTCGGCGAGGAAGTGCGCGAAAGCCTGCTGGCCGACATGGACCCGGACGAGATCATCGCCGCGGTCGAAGACCTGGACATCGACGACCTGGCCGACCTGGTCGAAGACCTGCCGGACACGGTCATCGACGAAGTGCTCAAGTCGATGGACCGCGAGAACCGCGAGCGGCTCGAGCAGGTGCTGTCCTATCCCGAGGACAGCGCCGGCCGCCTGATGAACCCGGACGTGGTGACCGTGCGTGCCGACGTCAACGTCGATGTGGTGCTGCGTTACCTGCGCCTGCGCGGCGAGCTGCCCGACCACACCGACCACCTGTTCGTGGTCAGTCGTCGCCACCAGTATCTCGGCCGACTGTCGCTGGCCTCGCTGGTCACCCACGAAGACAGCACCCCGATCAACCGCCTGATCGACGACGAACAACCGGCCATCGACGTGGGCGAAAGTGCCGACGAAGTGGCCCGGCAGTTCTCCGACCATGACTGGGTATCGGCACCGGTGGTGGACGACAACAACATCCTGCTCGGCCGCATCACCATCGATGACGTGGTCGACATCATCCGTTCGCAGGCCGAGCACCAGGCGCTGGGCGCGGCCGGCCTGGACGAAGAGGAAGACCTGTTCTCGCCGATCAAGCGCGCCGTGCGCGGCCGCGTGGTGTGGCTCGGGATCAACCTGTGCACCGCGTTCCTGGCGGCCACGGTGATCGGCCAGTTCGAGCTGACCCTGCAGAAGGTGGTGGCGCTGGCGGTGCTGATGCCGATCGTGGCCGGCGTCGGCGGCAACGCGGCGGTACAGGTACTGACCCTGATGGTGCGCGGCATCGCGCTTGGCCAGGTCGGCCAGAGCAACGCGCGCATCCTGCTGTGGAAGGAATCGCGGGTGGCGTTGATCAACGGCACCCTGATCGGCACCGTGGTCGGCATCATCGCCTACCTGTGGTTCCACAGTTTCCTGCTGTCACTGGTCATCACCCTGGCGCTGATCATCAACTTCTGCGCTGCGGCACTGGCCGGCGTGCTGCTGCCGCTGCTGCTCAAACGCATGAACGTCGACCCGGCCGTGGCCGGTACCGTGGTGGTCACGGCGGTCACCGACGTAATGGGCTTCTTCAGCTTCCTGGGCCTGGCCACCCTGATCCTGCTGCACTGAGCGGAGCTTGCATGGCACTGACCTTGGACAATTATTTTGCCGCCGGCTGGCGCGACCAGCCGCATACCTGCGCTGCCTGCGAGTGGAAAGGCACGGCACGCCAGATGGCGATGGAGCTGCACGAAGACGAGGCCGAGTTCGACTGCCCCGTGTGCGAAAACCCGATCCTGCTGGTGGTGCATCCCAGCCTGGCCCAGGTGCAGGCGGCCGCCGCCGACGGTCACCCGGAAGCGATCGAGCAGCTCGAGATCCTGGGGTCGGCGCCACGCCCCGACTGATGCACTGCAAGATGCCTGCATGCCCGCGCGCGCCTAGACTGAAAACGATTCCAGTCGAGGACAGGCCATGGTGCGAAAAGCGAGCGGTTGGTGGTGCGCGGTGCTGGCGATGCTCGTGTTGAGCGCATGCGCCTCAACCGGCACAGCGGACAGGGGCCACTTCGTGGAGCGCTCGGTCACGGTCGAGGGGCATACCTCGCATTACCAGGTGTTCGTGCCGCGCAACGCCGCTGCGCAGCGCGGCTCCTTGCCGGTGGTGCTGTTCCTGCACGGTTCGGGCGAACGCGGCAGCGACGGCGTCAAGCAGACCGAGGCAGGCCTGGGTCCGCACCTGCGCAGCCATGCCCGCGACTTCCCCGCCCTGGTGGTACTGCCGCAGGTGCCGGAAGACGAGGAGTGGTCCGGCATCAACAACCGCATCGCGCTCGCCGCGCTGGACGCAACCATCGCCGAATTCGGCGCCGACCCGCGCCGCCAGTACCTGACCGGCATGTCGATGGGCGGCTACGGCAGCTGGAACATCGCCCTGGACCACCCCACCCGCTTCGCCGCGATCGTACCGGTCTGCGGCGCGGTGCTGGCCCCACGTGCAGTGCGGGCGAGCCTGCTGGTGGAATCGGTGGCCAATGAAGCCGACCCGTACGCCGCCATGGCCGCACGGCTCAAGGGCACGCCGATCTGGATGTTCCATGGCGCCAAGGACGACGTGGTGCTGCCCGAAGACGACAGGCGCCTGAAGACGGCATTCGACCAGGCCGGTGCCGCCGACGTGCGCTACACCGAGTACCCGCAGGGCAACCACAACGCGTGGGACGCGACGTATGCGGACGCCGTGATGTGGGAATGGCTGTTCGCGCAGCGGCGGTAACGCCGGCGCCTCAACCCAACAGCGTTTCCAACACCGCCATCCGCACCGCGACGCCGTTCGCCACCTGGCGCAGTACCCACGACTGCGGACCGTCGGCAACCTCGTCGGTGACTTCCACGCCACGGTTGATGGGACCCGGGTGCAGCACCGCCGCGTCCTGGCCAGCACGCTTGAGGCGCGCAACGTTCAAACCGTACTCGGCGTGGTACTGCTCGATCGACGGTACCAGCCCTTCTTCCATGCGCTCGCGCTGCAGGCGCAGCATCATCAGCGCGTCGACGCCTTCCAGCATCTGGTCGAAGTCCTGGCCGACGATGCAGCCCTTGAGGGTCTCATCGTCCGGCAGCAGCGACTGTGGGCCACACACGCGGATTTCGCCCACGCCCAGCGTGCGCAGTGCGTGCAGGTCGGTGCGGGCCACGCGCGAGTGCTTCACGTCGCCGACGATCACCACCTTCATCTTCGAAAAATCGCTGCCCTTGGCCTGGCGCAGGGTCAGCATGTCGAGCAGGCCCTGGGTGGGATGCGCGCTGCGACCATCGCCGGCGTTGATCAGCGCCGTGCCCTCGCCCGCCGCAGCGGCCAGCTCGGCGACCGCGCCGTCGTCCGGGTGCCGCACCACGAAGCCGCGCACGCCCATCGCTTCCAGGTTCTTCAGCGTGTCGCAGGCGGTTTCGCCTTTGCGCGTGGACGAGGTGGACGCGTCGAAGTTCAGCACGTCCGCGCCCAGCCGCTGCGCGGCCAGCTGGAACGAGCTGCGGGTGCGGGTGGACGGCTCGAAGAACAACGTGCACACCGCCGAACCGGCCAGCACATGGCGCTTGTTGCCGACCCGGCCGACCGCCGCGTCGCGGATCTGGCCGGCGCGGTCGAGCAGCTGCAGCAGGGTTTCGCGGGGCAGACCTTCCAGGGTCAGCAGGTGGCGCAGGCGTCCGTCGGAATCGAGTTGCGAGGCGGTCATGGCTAGGGTCTGGGGGGTCAGGAAACGGGAGTGGCGTCGTCCGGCGAGGAGAGCCAGCGTTCGATGATGACCGCGGCGGCCACCGCATCCAGCGTGGCCGCGTCGCGGCGACGCTTGCGGCCTTCGGCGCGCTCGACGGCGAACCGGCGCGCGGCTTCGACCGAGCTGGAACGCTCGTCGACCAGCACCACCGGCAGTTTGAAACGTTCCCGCAGCTGGCGGGCAAAGCCCTGCGCACGCTTGCGGTTGGGCTGGTCCTGGCCGTCCAGGGTGAGCGGGTCGCCCACCACCAGGCCGTCGGGCCGCCACTCCTTGATCAGGCGTTCGACGGCAGCCCAGTCCGGCCCGTTGCCGTGCACGTCCACCACTGCGATGGCGCGGGCGTGGGTGCCGAACGAGCTGCCGATGGCCACGCCGATCCGGCGGGAACCGACATCGAAGCCCAGCACGGTGCCGTCGCGCCGGATGGTGGCCGGCTCAGACATGGCCGCTGTAGTCGGTGTGGCGGAACAGGTCCACGCCGATGCGTGAGGCCGCGCCCTGCCACCGCTCGTCCAGCGGGGTGTCGAACAGCAGCTCGGCATCGGCCGGCACGGTCAGCCAGCTGTTGTCGGCGATCTCCGCTTCCAGCTGGCCTTCGGTCCAGCCGGCGCAGCCCAGCGTGACCAGCGCGTGGCGCGGACCTTCGCCGCGGGCCATGGCTTCGAGGATGTCGCGCGAGGTGGTCAGGAACACGCCCTGCCCCACCTGCAGGCTCGAATCCCAGCCGCTGGCATCATCATGGATGACGAAGCCGCGCTCGGGATGGACCGGCCCGCCGTTCAGCACGACCTGGTCGCGCAGCACCACGTCGTCGGTCTGGATCTCCATCTGTGCCAGCACATCGCCCAGCGTGTACTCGGACGGCTGGTTGACCAGCACCCCCATGGCGCCGTTTTCGTCGTGCTGGCAGATCAACGCCACCGTGCGCGCGAAGGTCGGATCGGTCAGCGAAGGCAGCGCGACCAGAAGATGATGGGCAAGCGTGGTGGGCAGCGTGGACATGGGCCCATTCTAACCGCTGCGTCCGGACACGGGCGTGAGCCTGGGCTAGGATGCCTGCACTCAAGCAGGGATGCGCATGATGAACCACCACCCGTCATTGCCGCTGGCTTCGCGCAGCGCCATCGTACTGATCGCGCTGTTGCAGGGCCTGATGATGTACGCCGTGCAGGAAGCCGCCGGTCACTGGCCGTTCCACGAGTTCGGCAACCGTCTGTGCTGGTACGCCTGGGTGCTCACCGTGCCCACCGCGATCGCGCT
Source organism: uncultured Stenotrophomonas sp. (assembly GCF_963519125.1). GTDB lineage: Bacteria > Pseudomonadota > Gammaproteobacteria > Xanthomonadales > Xanthomonadaceae > Stenotrophomonas. The sequence continues at coordinate 180,539 of NZ_CAUQLJ010000002.1, forward strand.
GACCCTGGTCGAGCTGCGCGATCGCCGCCTGTGGCTGCATGCGGGGCTGGCCACCGTGCTGGTGCTGGGGCTGGCCGGATGGATCGGCTGGAACCTGGGCGGTCCTACGGGCGACCTGCGTCAGGGACCGTTGCTGGTGCCATTCTCGTTCTGCCTCGCGATCGCGGTGTTCGTAGCGTTGCCCTGGTGGCAGTTCCGGCTGCGCCACGGGCACTGGCGCGCACCGTACGAAGCGCTGTTCCAGCATGCATGGCAGAACGGCCTGACGCTGGCACTGGCGGCGGCGTTCACGGGGCTGACCTGGATGCTGCTGTGGCTGTGGGCGGCGCTGTTCGACCTGGTGGAGATCGAATTCTTCAGCGACCTGTTCCGCGAACACGCGTTCATCGCGCTGGCCACCGGAATGCTGGCGGGGTTCGGCGTGCTGATCGGGCGCACCCAGCACCGCGCGATCCAGGTCATCCGCCAGGTGCTGTTCGCGGTCGCTCGCGGGTTGCTGCCGCTGCTGGCCTTCATCGCGGTGATCTTCGTGGTGTGCCTGCCGTTCACGGGTCTGGAACCGCTGTGGCGCACCCGCTCTGCGGCCACCGTGCTGCTCACCCTGGTGCTGCTGCTGGTGGTGTTCAGCAATGCGGTGTACCAGCATGAAAGCGATCGTCCGGCGTATCCGCTCTGGCTGCGCCGACTGGTCGAGGCCAGCCTGCTCACGCTGCCGGTCTATGCAGCGCTGGCGTTGTACGCGCTGGGACTGCGCATCAGCCAGTACGGCTGGACCCAGGAACGCTTCTGGGGCCTGCTTGCGGCGCTGCTGGTGTGCGGCTATGCGGTGGGCTACGCGCTTGCCGCGCTGCGCGGACGCGGCCGTTGGCTGCAGCGGATCGAACCGGTCAACCGCTGGATGTGCTGGGTGGTCATGGCAGTGGCCGTGCTGGCCAACACCCCCGTGCTGGATCCGGTGCGGATCAGCCTTGCCAGCCAGCTCGCGCGAATCGAGGCCAAGGCGCCGGCCATCACCGCCGATACGGCCACCGAACTGCGCTTCAACTATGGCCGACGCGGCGTGCAGGCCCTGAAAAGCCTGCAGCAGGATCCACGCTTCAGCAGCGACAAACGCGCCCGCGCCCTGATCGCTGGCGTGCTGGACGTGGACGGGCGGCAGGTCCGCTACGGACGCTACACGGACCGCATCGGCGACGTGGACGTGCTGCGCCAGCAGGTCAAGCTGGCCAAGGGCAGCCCAGCCCCGGAGCTGGACTGGTGGCAGGCCGTGGTGGCCGGAAAGATCGAGGGCGGCAGCTGCCTGGAGCTCGACGAGCGCTGTATTGCCCTGCGCCGCGACCTGGATGGCGACGGCGTGGACGAGGTGCTGCTCTGCCACGAACCGCAGTGGGGCGGCGCGCAGTGCCGGTTGCATGCGCGCGAGGGCGCCGCATGGGCGAACGCCGGCAAAGTGGACTTCCCACTGCCCGCCGAGGCCAGCGGGAATCCCGACCGCGACCCGCTGCTTCAGGGTGAACTGAAGGTGCATGCCTCGCGCTGGCCGCAGTTGTCGCTGGGCGGCGGCCGTAAACTGGGCATCGACGAGCCCCTTGCCGAAGACGAGTCCCCATGAGCGGTTACTGCATCATTGCGCCGGGCCACCCGGTGCACGGTCACTACCATGACCATGAATATGGCTTTCCGCAGCGCGACGAACGCGAGCTGTTCGAGCGCCTGCTGCTGGAGATCAACCAGGCCGGGTTGAGCTGGGAAACCATCCTGAAGAAGCGCGAAGGTTTCCGTGCGGCCTACGACCAGTTCGACGTGGACACCGTGGCGGCCTACGGCGAGCGCGAGGTGGAGCGCCTGCTCAACGACCCGGGCATCATCCGCAACCGGCTCAAGGTGCATGCGGCGATCCACAACGCCCAGGTGATCCAGCAGCTGCGGGCCAGCCATGGCAGTTTCGCGGCCTGGCTGGACGCGCACCACCCGCGCGACAAGGCCGAGTGGGTGAAGCTGTTCAAGAAGACCTTCCGCTTCACCGGCGGCGAGATCACCGGCGAATTCCTGATGAGCCTGGGGTACCTGCCGGGCGCGCATGCCAAGGATTGCCCCGTGTATGCGCGGCTGGCGGAAATTCCGCCTCCCTGGGCTGTCTGCACGCGTTGATCGCACACACCGCCTGGGCCGGCCAGCGGCCAGCGCTACCGGCTCAGACGCCCATGTAACGGCCGGGGCGGTGGTTGAACATCAGCACCAGGCTCAGCACCACCGCGCCGATCGCCGAGTACAGCACCTTGTCCGGCGAGAGCACGAAGAACGCCACGCCCATCAGCAGGGTGTCGAACGACATCTGCACCTTGCCGGCGCTCCAGCCGCGGGTGCGCTGCAGGTACACCGCCAGGATGCCGATGCCGCCCAGGCTGGCGCGGTGGCGGATATAGAACAGGATGCCCAGCCCGGCCAGCGCGCCGCCGACCAGTGCCGAATACAGCGAGCTCATATGGGCGAAGTCGGCCCAGCGCGGCAGCAGGTCGACGAGCACGCCACGGGCGGTGACCGCGGCGAAGGTCTTGAGCGTGAACTCCCAGCCCATGCGGCGCACTGCCACCCAGTAGAACGGCAGGTTGACCAGCACGAACACGACGCCGAAGTTCCAGCCGAAGGCGTAGTGGGCCAGGAACGCCAGCCCGGCCATGCCGCCGATCATCAGGCCGCCCTTGGCGAAGATGGCCAGGCCCAGCGAGGCCACCAGGGTGGCCAGGATCATGCCCTGCACGTCTTCGACCACCGAATGGCGCAGCGCTTTCTCGTCGGCCAGGGTGCCCGCGCTGTCCGGTGGCGGGGTCAGCGGGCCGGCAGTGACCAGATGGCCGTCAGCGTCGTCGCACGGCGCGGGGCCATGGGATTCAAGGGACATGGGGGTGGGGCCAGACTCGTGGGGAGCGGTATTAGACACGATTGGCGTGACAGTTGCAGGTGAAATGATTCAGTTCCGCAACAATCGGCCGTATCTGGCCCGCTTCGGCCGGACCTCAGCCCCGCTGCCCCTTCAGGTGATGGGCCACCAGCGCGTTGGCATGACCGTGGCCCAGACCGTGCGCCTCCTTCAGGAAGCCGACCAGCGCCATGTGCTTCAGCCCGCCCTGGGTGGCCAATAGAGCCAGCCAATGACCAACCGGCTGACCATAGGTCTTTTCAATAGATGGGAAGTACGACGCGGGGCCTTTGACCGGGGCGGTGTCGTTCATGTCCGTTCCTCGCAGGTGGGTTCATCTGGTACGACGAACCCGGACGCTGGAAATCGACACGCCCCGGGGGCAGCGCACGACCGGGGGTCGTGCGGCCAACGATCGACTAGCGCCTGACGTCCGGGTTCATCGCCATGGCGATGAACACCAGCAGCAGGAACAGACCGCCGACGACCGTCACCAGGATGTGCAGCGCGCTGAACCGGTCCATCTGCGCCATGTCCACCCGTTCGTCCTGGTGGTAGCGACGCACCAGGCTGTTGACCGGCAGCAGCGGCACGAAGGCGAACAAGGCCAGCAACCACCCGGCGTTGGGCAGGCGGCTGGCAAGGTTGAGCAGGAAGTAGGCCAGCGCCAGCAGGCCCGGCGCAAACGCGAGGTCGCGCCGACGGTTGCTGGCGGCGTCGCGCAGTTGGCTGAAGCACAGGTACGCCCAGAGCGGCGAGAACAGCGCGCGCGCCCACGGCCATTGGGTGCCCCCGGTCTCACGTTTGATCGCCTGCCAGTTGCGCCAGAACCAGTACACGGGATACAGCCCCAGCGTGGTCAGCGACAGCGTCACCATCTTCATGGACGAGGGGGAGTAGTACGCAGCCGCGTCGGAGATCGGCTGTGCGTGAGGCCCCGCTTGGGGCAAGGCGCGCGGCAAGGCAGGAGGCGTCGGAAACGTGGCCGGCGCGCGGTACGGATCATGCAATTCCATGTGCATTTTTCTCTACGGTAACAGTGCTACCGGCACGGTGCCGGCCCCTTGAAGCACCACGTACAGCAAGGGCGCGCCGGCATTGCACCGCGCGCGCCCCGTTTTCCGGATCCGCCGTGTCAGCGGACTTCGGAAATCTCCACTCCGTCCAGGCCCTGCGACAGGGTGCGCGCGTCGCCGCCCTGGGACAGCTTGATGCGCAGGCGCACTTCGTTCTGCGAATCGGCGTAGCGCAGCGCGTCTTCGTAGCTGATCTCGCCGGCCTGGTAGAGCTCGAACAGGCTCTGGTCGAAGGTGCGCATGCCCAGCTGCACCGATTCCTTCATCACTTCCTTGAGCTTGTGGATCTCACCGTCGCGGATGTAATCCTGCACCAGCGGCGTGCCCAGCATGATTTCCATGGCGACCTTGCGCGACTTGCCATCCGGCGAAGGCACCAGCTGCTGCGCGACCACGCCCTTGAGGTTCAGCGACAGGTCCATCAGCAGCTGGTTGCGGCGGTCTTCCGGGAAGAAGTTGACGATGCGGTCCATCGCCTGGTTGGCGTTGTTGGCATGCAGGGTGCACAGCACCAGGTGGCCGGTTTCGGCGAACGCGATGGCATGGTCCATGCCTTCGCGGGTACGCACTTCGCCGATCATGATCACGTCCGGCGCCTGGCGCAGGGTGTTCTTCAGCGCCGCTTCCCAACTGTCGGTATCGATGCCGACTTCGCGCTGGGTGATGATGCAGCCCTCGTGCTTGTGCACGAATTCGATCGGGTCTTCGATGGTGATGATGTGGCCGGTCGAGTTCTGGTTGCGGTAACCGATCATCGCCGCCAGCGAGGTCGATTTACCGGTACCGGTGGCACCGACGAACAGGATGATGCCGCGCTTGGTCATTGCCAGCGTCTTGATGATCGGCGGCAGGCTCAGTTCTTCCACGGTCGGAATACGCGTCTCGATGCGACGCAGCACCATGCCGACCTGGTTGCGCTGGTAGAAGCAGCTCACGCGGAAGCGGCCGACACCGGACAGGCCGATGGCGAAGTTGCATTCGTGGGTCTTCTCGAATTCCTCGCGCTGTGCCGGGGTCATCACGTTGAGGACCAGGTCGCGGCTCTGCTGCGGCGTGAGCGGGGTCTGCGTGATTGGCGAGATCTTGCCGTTGACCTTCATCGCCGGCGGCATGCCCGCAGTGATGAACAGGTCCGAGGCGCGCTGGTGCGCCATCAGCTTGAGGAACGAAGTGAAATCGATGGTGGTCGCGGTGGTGTTCACGGCGGGCTCCCAATGGGGCATGTACCAGGAAACGGTCGGTGGAGGAAACGGCGCGGGAACGGCGGCGCACGGGCGCACGCCGCCCCGTTGCGGCCCCGCCTTACTCGAACAGGCGCTTGTCCTTGGCGTAGTCGCGGGCCTGGTTGCGGGTGATCAGGCTGCGCTTGACCAGGTCCTGCAGGTGCTGGTCCAGGGTCATCATGCCGTACTGCTGGCCGGTCTGGATGGCCGAATACATCTGCGCCACCTTGTCCTCGCGGATCAGGTTGCGGATGGCCGGGGTGCCGACCATGATTTCCCACGCAGCGGTACGACCGCCGCCGACCTTCTTCAGCAGCGCCTGCGAGATCACCGCACGCAGCGACTCGGACAGCATCGAGCGCACCATCGGCTTTTCGCCGGCCGGGAACACGTCGATGATGCGGTCGATGGTCTTGGCCGCCGAGCTGGTATGCAGGGTGCCGAACACCAGGTGGCCGGTTTCCGCGGCGGTCAGTGCCAGGCGGATGGTTTCCAGGTCACGAAGTTCGCCGACCAGGATGATGTCCGGGTCCTCACGCAGCGCCGAGCGCAGCGCTTCGTTGAAGCCATGCGTGTCACGGTGCACTTCGCGCTGGTTGATCAGGCACTTCTGCGAGGCGTGCACGAATTCGATCGGATCCTCGACGGTGAGGATGTGGCCGTATTCGTTCTTGTTGATGTAGTCGATCATCGCCGCCAGCGTGGTCGACTTGCCCGAGCCGGTCGGACCGGTCACCAGGATCAGGCCCTGCGGCTGCTGGATCACTTCGCGGAACAACGGCGGGCAGGCCAGGTCCTCAAGGGTGAGCACCTCGGACGGAATGGTACGGAACACCGCACCGGCGCCACGGTTCTGGTTGAACGCGTTCACGCGGAAGCGCGCCAGGCTGGGAATCTCGAACGAGAAGTCGACTTCGAGGAATTCCTCGTAATCGCGGCGCTGCTTGTCCGACATGATGTCGTAAACGAGCGCATGGACCTGCTTGTGGTCCAGGGCCGGAATATTGATGCGACGGACATCGCCGTCGACGCGGATCATCGGCGGCAGGCCTGCCGACAGATGAAGGTCCGACGCTTTGTTCTTAACGGAAAACGCCAACAGTTCGGCGATATCCATACGCTGCTACTCCCCATAGACTGCTGCGACTGGAAGGATCTTTCCCCGGTCGGCAGTATAGCCTCCCTGATCCACCGGGAAACTGCCCCATTGAGTACCTGCCCGTGACTGCCCTGCCCCTGCCCACCCTGTTGCTGAACCTGCACAACGCGGCCACGGCCGCCGGGCGGCCACCGCCGCGCCTGCTGGCGGTGTCCAAGACCCAACCGGCCGAGGCGGTGGCTGCCCTGGCCGCGCAGGGCCAGCGTGCCTTCGGCGAAAATTACGTGCAGGAAGCGGTGGCCAAGATCAAGGCGCTGGCGTCATCGGGCCTGGAGTGGCACCTGATCGGGCACCTGCAGTCGAACAAGGCCGAGCTGGCCGCGCAGCACTTCGATTGGGTGCAGAGCGTGGACCGGCCCAAGCTCGTCACTGCGCTGGCCGCGCATCGCCCGGACACGCTGTCGCCGTTGAACGTGCTGGTGCAGGTGAATATCGACGATGAAGACAGCAAGCACGGCTGTACACCGGACACGATGCCCGTGCTCGCCGACACCATCGCCGCACAACCACGGCTGCGCCTGCGCGGCCTGATGGCCATTCCCGCACCCTGGCCAGATGCAGCGCGCCGCCAGCAGGCCTTCGAGCGGATGCACGCCCTGTTCGAGACCCTTGCCGCCCGGTACCCACAGGTCGATACCCTTTCCATGGGAATGAGCGCCGACTACCCCGAGGCCATTGCCCATGGCGCGACCATGGTCCGGGTCGGCACCGCACTGTTTGGTGCCCGCCCCACCCCACACAAGGATCCTTCATGACCTCTGCTCCCATCACCTTCATCGGCGGCGGCAACATGGCCCGCAGCCTGATCGCCGGGCTGGTCCGCCAGGGCGTGGCGCCCGACCAGATCCATGTCGCCGAGCCGGTCGCCACCCTGCGCCAGCAGCTCAGCGCTGACTTCGGGGTCAACACCCATGCCGACTCCGCCGACGCCGCCGTGCAGGGCGCAGTATGGGTACTGGCGGTAAAGCCGCAGGTGCTGCGCGAGGTGTGCGCCACGCTGGCCGAGCCCGCCGCACGGCTGCAGCCGCTGGTGGTGTCCATCGCCGCGGGCATCACCAGCGCGCAACTGGCCCGCTGGCTGGGCGGCCATGGCGCCGTGGTGCGCGCCATGCCGAACACCCCGGCCCTTCTGGGTGCCGGGGTCACCGGCCTGTTCGCTACCGGCGGTGTCAGCGACGCACAGCGCGCGCTGGCCGACACCGTACTGGCGAGCGCCGGGCGCACGGTGTGGATCGACGACGAAGCGCGCATGGACGCAGTGACCGCGGTGTCCGGCAGCGGACCGGCCTACGTCTTCCTGCTGGCCGAGGCCATGGAAGCGGCGGGCATTGCGCAGGGGCTGTCGCCCGAGGCCGCACGCACGCTGGTGGTGCAGACCCTGCTCGGCGCCAGCCGCATGCTGGACGAGTCCGGGGAGGCCCCGGCCGAGTTGCGGCGCCGGGTTACCTCGCCGAATGGCACCACCCAGGCGGCGATCGAGAGTTTCCAGGCCGACGGTTTCGAAGCGATGGTCGAGCGGGCGATCGATGCCGCTACCCGGCGTGGGAAGACGTTGTCTGCGGCGAACGATTGAGCGCTTCAGCCACGCAGACCCTCACCCCCAACGCTGCGCGCCATCCCCCTGCTCGCCCAGCGCATCGCCCGGATTGGCCAAGCGGCACCGCTTCAGCGACAGACACCCGCACCCGATGCAATCGGTGAGCTGATCGCGCAACAACATCAGCTCCTCGATCCGCTGGTCCAGCTCGCCGCGCCACAGCGCCGACATCTTTCCCCACTCGGCACGGGTCGGGGTCTTGTTTTCCGGCAGCGCGGCAAACGCATGCGCCACCGCCTCCAAAGGCATGCCCACCCGCTGCGCCACGCGGATCACCGCCAACCGGCGCAGCACGTCGCGGCTGAAGCGGCGCTGGTTGCCGGCCGTGCGCAGGCTGCGGATCAATCCCTTGCGCTCATAGAAGTGCAGCGCCGATACCGCTACGCCGCTGCGCCGAGCCACCTCACCTACACTCAACTCCTGCGCGATCACTGCTTGACCTCAACCTTGGTTCAGGTGTCATCGTGCGGCACCTCGTGGCGCACCGCAAGCGCCACGCACCTTCGTTGCCTGGATTGCACATGTCTTCCGATGTCGCTTCACTGCCTGCCACCGACGCACCGGCGTCGATCCTCTCGCCACGCTACCGCGCCACCACCGTCGGCATGGTGGCGCTGGTCTCGCTGCATGCCTTCGAAGCGCTCGCGGTCGCCGCCGCCATGCCCACCGTCGCCCATGATCTGGACGGGCTGCGGCTGTATGCGCTCGCCTTCGGCGGCACCCTGGCCACCAGCGTGATCGGCATGACACTGGCCGGGCGCTGGAGCGACCGCCTCGGGCCGGCACGCCCGTTGTGGCTCGGCCTGGCCTGCTTCATCGCCGGCCTGCTGGTAGCCGGTTTCGCCCAGCACATGCCGGTTCTGGTACTGGGCCGGCTGCTGCAGGGGCTGGGTGCGGGTGCGATCTCGGTGGCGCTGTATGTACTGGTGGGGCGCACCTTCCCCGAGCCGCTGCGGCCGCGCGTGTTCGCCGCGTTCTCGGCCGGCTGGGTGGTGCCGTCGCTGATCGGCCCGGCGATCAGCGGACTGATCGTGCAGCACCTCGGCTGGCGCTGGGTGTTCCTGGGCGTACCGCTGCTGGCCATTCCGGCCGCATTGCTGCTGCGACCGGCGCTGCGCGCGGTGCCCTCGCTCGCCACGGGCGCTGGATCCAGCCGCACAGTGGTGCGCTGGGCGATCGGTGCCTCACTGGGCGCGCTGCTGCTGTACGTGGGCGGGCAGCAGGTCGGCTGGCCGGCGCTGGCGGTACTGGTACCGGCCATCGCGCTCCTGGCGTTGTGCAGCTGGAAGCTGCTGCCGGAGGGCACGCTGCGACTGCGGCGCGGGCTGCCGAGCGTGATCGCGTTGCGCGGCATCGCGGCGTCGGCCTTCTTCGGTTGCGAAGCATTCCTGCCGCTCCTCCTGCAGCGCGAACGTGGCCTGACCCCACTGCTGGCCGGCGTGGCCCTGAGCCTGGGTGCACTGGGCTGGTTCAGCGGTTCCTGGTTCCAGGGCCACCAGGGCCAGGGCGTGTCGCGGAAGCAACTGCTGGGCGCCGGTGCACTGCTGATGTGCACGGGCATCATCGGCACCGCGCTGGCGATCCAGCCCGGCGTCCCGCTGTGGCTGGCGCTGGCCGGATGGACCCTGACCGGCCTGGGCATGGGCCTGATCTACCCGAGCCTGTCAGTGCTGACGCTGTCGTTGTCGCCGCCCGCGCAGCAGGGCGCCAATACGTCGGCGTTGCAGCTGAGCGAAGCACTGGGCGTAGCCACCACGCTGGCGGTGTCCGGTTCGCTGTTCGCGTGGATGTTGTCGGTGGACGTGACCCTGGGCTACCTGCAGACCTTCGCGATCATGTTGTTGCTGGCTGCGGCGAGCGTGGTGGTCGCGCGGCGGGTATGACACCCCGGTAGAGCCACGCCCTGCGTGGCTGCAGTGCCGGCACCGCGCGCAGCGGGGCAGAGCCCCGCTCTAGGGCGTTTTCCGGTCGACCTGCTCCAGGTCCTCGCGCAGGATCCGCCGGATCTCCAGCACCGCCTGCGGCGTTTCCTGCACGCTGTGCCCGGAGATGATCACCTTCTCCGACACCGCCCCCGGCAGGTGTGCGCTCCAGTACGGCACCAGTCCATCGTCGGACTGTTCCAGCGGCACCGTGGCTTTGCGCTGGGCGATGATCGAGTGGTACTTCAGGCCGGGCATGATCGGCAGCGCCGAGGATGCCTTCACGAACGGGTCGCTGGCCTTCAGGTTGTCGATGCTGTTGGGAATCTGCAGCTTGGTCGCCTGCGCCGACTGCACTTCGGCCTGCTGCAGGGTCTGGAACACATCCTCGAACTTGCCCAGCAGGGTGATCGGCAGGCGCACCAGGCGGCCGATGAAGCGCCCTACCCGGTTGCCGGCGATATCGGTGCCCTTGTGCGGCGCGGCGATGAAGATGGCGCGCTCCACGTCCGGTTCGGCGTCGAAATGCAGCAGCGGGCCCAGCTTGGCCTGCACCCGCTTGAGCCGCTCGCCCTTCAGGTCATAGTTGGCCAACAACTGGTCCCACAGCGTTTCGCCGGAGCTGGTGACGAGCAGGCGCGCGAGCACCCCGCCCATGCTGTGGCCGATGAACACCATGTCCTTCGACGCCGGCGCGCTGCCGGTGGGATCGAAATGATGCAGCGTGTTGTTGAACGCCTGGTCGATCTCGTAGCGGTTCAGCGCGATCGGCGCATTGGTCGGGTAATACACCTGCCACACCTGGAAATGGCGGCGCAGTTCCGGGTCACCCAGGATCTCGTTGGCCACGTTCACCCACGCTTCCGGGCTGCTGCCCAGGCCATGCAGCATGAAGATGATGCGGCGGTTCGGGTCCCACGGCTGCATCAAATACATGTGCGGCGCAGCGATGCCTTCGCTCAACCCGAACAGGGTCCGCAGTGACTGCGTGGCGAATCCGGACTGGGCCAGCCACATGCCGTAGGCGGCGGTGAAGTTGCCGGCCAGCGGTACCTTCTCGCCATGCAGCTGCACGCTCTCGGTGGACTCGGGCGAGTACACGTCGAACAGCACCTGGGTCGTGTACAGCACCTGCTGCAGGGTGTCGCCCTTGAAGCGCAGCAGCGCGGTGGCATTGATCGAGGACATCTCGCTGTACTGCGGGATCTCCACCTTCTCGCCGTCGACCGGCGCGATCAGCTTGGGCGGGTCCATCACCACTACCAGCTCGGCGCCGAAACCGTCGCGCCGATACGTACTGCGCAGCCCGGCAAAGCTCACCGACGAGGCCGAGACCATGGTGGTGGGAATGCTGGTCAGGCGCAGCTGGTCGAAGTCCGAGGTCAGCGTCCAGCGCTCACCGGCCACGGCAGCGTTGTAGTCTTCGCCTTCCAGCGCGCTTTCGCGGCTGCGCTTGAACACCAGCGTGGCGGTCTGCTCGGCGGCGTAGTTGTAGTAGTCGCGCACCTGGGTCTGGCGGTCTTCGAAGGCGCGGTCGGACGGCGTGCGCCCGCTGAAGAACAGGTAGGCGTAGGCATAGCGGGCGGCTTCCAGCCAGGCGTCCAGCGCTGCCTCGGACATCGGGGTCTTTTCGCGGTCCTTCGGCTTGGGGGTCAGTGCCAGCGCATTCTTCACCCACAGCTCGGACAGCGTCGACAGGCGCTGCTCCTCGGGCAGGTCAGAAGTCTCCTTCAGGGTCTTCTCGCAGGCCGCTACATCCTTCTCGCACAGCGATACGTCCAGCCCGATCACGCTCAGCGTTTCCTGCGAAGCCATGCTGAAGCGACTGGAGGTCAGCACGTCGCCGCGCTTGTTGGCCAGGTAATCGGTCGGCGATACCTGCTTCATGGTCACCATCGCGCAGCCGCTGGACAGCAGCAGCGACAGCACCAGGGCCAGCAACGGGGCGCCGCGGCGCAGCCAGCGGCTCATCGCTGCGGCTCCGGCTCGATCCCGGGCACGCCCTTGCGGATCAGCTGGGAGAAGTGCGGATCGTCGCCGGCAGCGCGCGCGCGTTCGGTGATGCGTCCGCGCGCCTTCAACGTCGCGAAGTCCACGCCGGGCGTCAGTACGCCCAGGTCGCGCGCATATTCAGCGAAGTAGCCCGACACCAGCAGCCGGTAGTCCAGCGGCAGTCCCGGCGCGATCTGCTTTGCCAGTTCATAGACGATGGTGGTGCAGTTGCTGGTGAGCGTGTTGTAGAAAGCAGGTGCGGCGTCAAGTTTGCGCGCCTCGCCCAGATAGGACACGAACAGGCCCTTGAGCTGCTCGTGGGTCATGCCCGCCAGCCGGTACAGGTACACATCCTCGCCCCGCACATTGCTGCGCACGCGCACGATGTCGGTTTCCTCGGCCGCCACGAGGGTCATCTCGAACTTGCGGAAGAACCCGCCCAGCGCGGAGAACGACTCGCCACGTTCCTTGCGGATCTCCAGCGAGAACACCAGCTGGCGGCCGTCGGCGAACCCGAACGACACCAGTGTGTGTGCGATCAGCGGCCCCATCCAGTACGACAGCACCAGATCGGCCGAACGCAGCTGGTCCAGGTCATAGTCGCGGCGCTCCCAGCGCACGTCATGGTCGTCTTCGCTGCGCCAGGTGAAGTTGCGCACGTTGTCCAGCACCACATGGGTACCGTCGAACTCGACCACCTTCAGGCGTTGGGCGACATCATCGGCCCAGACCCGGTCCTGCCGTGGGCTGAGCAGCAGCCACCAGACCCCGCACAGGACCAGCACCGCCAGGAACACCGGTCCGGGCCAACGACCGGCCCGGGCGCGACCGAACGCGACTGCAGTGGTCAGCGCTAAGGCGCCCCAGACCAGCACCGCCACCCCTTTCAACCAACCCGGCCCGGGCAACTGGTACGCCAGGAGCCCCGCCACCCACAGTGCTGCGGCCAGCATCAACAGCGCCAGCCCCCATCGTCCTGCTGTCTTCACACATCGTTCCGTCGGTTGGTCGGGGCGCTAGTAAGCCACAACCCGATGTGTGGAACATGTTTGCCTGTTCAGGTACGGCGCGGCGCCCCGACCTTCTGCCAGGGGGCCATGCCCTTGCGTGCCCGCGGCAGTGCCCGGCGCATGGGCAGGCGGCGCGGCATGGGAATCCCCACGCCCGGAGCGGCGGAGTCGTCGCGGCGCAGGTCCTCGGCGCGTTCCCCGACCAGCAGGGCCGCCATTTCTTCCAGGCCATTGCGCATCGCCCGGGCGGCGGTCTGCAGGGTATTCATGGGCGTCTCCATCAGCGGCGTGGGGACGGTCTACGTTAGGCGGGCAAACGCGTACGGGCCGTGCAGGGGATGTTTCAGCCAGATGAAGTCGCCTCCGTACCTTTTGAAGCTGAGAGTCATTTGCGTTCGCATCCTCACCTCCCGATAATCCGGGCCCTCACTCCCGGAATCCTGACCATGCCTGCCCTGACGCGCCGTTCGCCCCTGTTGCTGCTGGTCCCCACCCTGCTCGCATCGGCCATGGCCCAGGCCCAGGACGCCAGCACTGCGCGTACCCTGGACGCGGTCAGCGTGGTCGCCGACCGCGCCAGCACCGCGACCAAGACCGACACGCCGCTGACCCAGACCCCGCAGGCGATCAGTGTGATCACCAGCGAGCTGTTCACCGACCGGGGTGCGCGCAACCTGCAGGAGACCCTGCGCTACAGCGCCGGCGTGACCGCAGACGCCTATGGCCTGGATACCCGCAGCGACGGCAGCACGGTGCGCGGGCTCGACCCGGTGCAGTACCTGGACGGCCTGCGCCGCAGCTACGGCTTCAGCCCGCTGGCGCGTACCGAGGTCTACGGTCTTGAACGGGTGGAAGTGCTGCGCGGCCCCTCCTCGGTGCTGTACGGCGCCGGCGCCACCGGCGGCATCATCAATGCCATGACCAAGCGCCCACCTATACCGACGTGGGCGGTGAGGTCGGCGTGCAGCTCGGCAACTTCGACCGCAAGCAGCTCCAGGGCGACATCGGCGGTGCGCTCAATGACGCCGGCACCGTGGCCGGCCGCGTGGTCGGCCTGGTCCGCGACAGCGGCATGCAGACCGACGAGATCGACGATGACCGGATCTACATCGCGCCCTCGATCAGCTGGCGCGGCGAGCGCAGCACCCTCACCGTCCTCACCAGCTACCAGCACGACAAGACCGCCTCGAGCCAGCAGTTCCTGCCGGTGGTGGCCACGCTGCACGCACCGGCCGGCACGCCGCGCCTGGACCCGTCCACCTTCCTGGGCGACAAGGACTTCGACAAGCTCGATTCGCGCGTGTACAGCGTGACCGCGCTGTTCGACCATCGCTTCAACGACAGCGTGAGCCTGCGCTCCTCGGTGCGCTACCTGGACGGCAAGACCGAGTTCCGTGAGCTCTACCCGGACGCCTACAGCAATCCGCTGGACCCGTTCATCGATGCCGACAAGCGCGTGGTCAACCGCAATGCGTATGGCGTGCGCCCGGACGTGCGTTCGCTGACCAGCGATACCGCGGTGCAGTTCGACTTCGCCACCGGCGCGTTCCAGCACATGCTGCTGGCCGGCGTGGACTACAGCGACTACCGCGAGGACGCGCTGCAGCTGGACGCCACGCCGACCCCGATCGACATCTACACCCCGGTCTCCACCGGCGTGACCATCAACGGCTGGAATCGCCTGCCCGACCAGCAGACGACCCAGCTGGGCGTGTACCTGCAGGACCAGATCCGCTGGGCCGACCGTGTGTCGCTGGTGCTGGGCGCGCGCCGCGACCATGCGCGCAGCAAGACCGAAGGCCTGCCGAGCCAGACCGACAACGCCACCACCTGGCGCGCCGGCCTGATCGGCGACATCGGCGCCGGGGTGTCGCCGTACATCAGCTACAGCGAATCGTTCCTGCCGGTCACCGGCCAGGACATCTACGGCAACGCGTTCAAGCCGATGCAGGGCGACCAGTGGGAAGGTGGCGTGAAGTGGCAGCCCGCCGCGAACATGCTGGTCACCGCCGCGGCGTACCGCATCACCGAAACCAACCGCCAGACCAATGATCCGGAAAACCCGCTCAACGTGGTTCAGACCGGCGAGATCGAATCCAAGGGCGTCGAACTGGAAGGCCAGTTCACCTTCGCACACGACCTCACGCTTACCGCCGCCTATTCGCGCAATCGCGCCAAGGTGACCAAGAGCAACTTCGAGATGGAAGTGAACCAGCGTCTCAATGACACACCGCAGGAGCTGGCGTCGGTCTGGGTGGCGAAGGGCTTCCAGATCGACGACGTCTCGCGCCTGCGTCTGGGCGTTGGCGGCCGTTACGTGGGCAATACCCAGTCGCTGGGCTTCGGCGGCTTCATCCGCACCCCGAGCTACACGCTGGTCGATGCGCTGGCCGAAATCCAGGTAACCGACTGGACCATGGCGTTGAACATCACCAACCTGTCGGACAAGAAGTACTTCGCGCCGTGCCGCAACTTCGGTGATTGCTTCACCGGTAATCCGCGCACCGTTACCGGGACCATCAGTTACCGGTTCTGATCAAGACGCACCCCTCTCCAGCCGCCGCCAGAGAACTCAATGCAACGCGCCACCATCAAAGCCTGGTTCCTGGTCCACAAATGGACCAGCCTGATCTGCACCCTGTTCCTGCTGCTGTTGTGCATCACCGGCCTGCCGCTGATCTTCGGCGAGGAAATCGACCACCTGCTCGAGCCGCATGCAGAACAGACCACCACCCCCGGACCGGCGCGCAATTACGACGAACAGGTGAGGACCGCGCTCGACCAGTACCCGGGCAACGTGCCGCTGTTCGTGGGCTGGGACCCGGAAGCCAACACGATGTACGTCAACACCGGTGAGCGCGCCGACACGCCGCCGCCGCAGATGAAGACCGCCCTGCTGGACAGCAGCAGCGGTGCCGTCGTGCCTGCCGCGCAGTTCAACGAAGGCGTGATGTATTTCATCCTGCGCCTGCACACCGACCTGTTCCTGGGCCTGCCCGGCATGCTGTTCATGGGCGCCATGGGCCTGCTGTTCGCAGTGGCGATCATTTCCGGGCTGGTGCTGTACGGGCCCTTCATGCGTCGGCAGCGCTTCGGCACCCTTCGCACCGGCCGCAGCCGTCGCCTGGCCTGGCTGGACCTGCACAACGTGATCGGCGTGGTCACCCTCGGCTGGGCACTGGTGGTGGGCATCACCGGCGCCATCAACACCATCGCCAAGCCGCTCGAGAGCGCCTGGCAGAGCGAACAGCTGGGTGAGTTCGCGGCCCGCTACGCCGGCCAGCCGCGACCGACCACCCTCACCTCGCTGCAGGCTGCCGTAGATACCGCGCGTGCGGCCGAACCGGAGATGCGTCCGGCCTTCGTCAGCTTCCCGGGCACCGGCTACAGCGGCGATCACCACTATGGCGTGTTCATGCAGGGCAACACCCCGCTGACCGAGCGCCTGTACCGCCCGGTACTGATCGACGCGGTCAGCGGCGAGCTCACCGCACGGCCGCAGCTGCCCACCTACATGAGCGTGCTGCTGCTCAGCCAGCCGCTGCACTTCGGCGACTACGGCAAGCTGCCGCTGAAGATCCTCTGGGCGCTGCTGGACCTGCTGACCATCGCAGTGCTGGTCAGCGGCCTGTATCTGTGGGTCAAGCGCGGCAGCACCGAAGCGCGGGTGACCGAGATCGAGCGTGCCGGGAACACCGGAGGTGCCGCATGAGCCGCCCTTCCGCCCCGAACGGAAGTCCCTTCGCCGCCCCGGCATGGATCGCCGCAGCGAGCGTGCTGGGGCTGGTCAGCGCGCTGGTCGGTGACGGGATCTTCGATGTCGTGTCGTGGGTGGTGTTCGCCGCCTTGATCGGGCTGGTGGTGCGCGCGTGGATCAAGCGGACCCGCTGAAGGTCCGTCGTCAGCTGCGATCCAGGAACAGCTTCACCGCCGGCAGTGATTCGTCCGAGCGCACACAGAGGTGAAGCTCGAATCCGGCATCGTCTCCCTGCAGATGCCGGTACGCGACCTCCTCGCTGCGGAATCCGGCCATGCTGGCCGGCACCACCGAGATCCCGGCTTCCACCGCCACCAGCGACAGCACCGCATGCATCCCGTGTGCTTCCTGCACTACGCGCGGGGTGAAGCCGGCAGCCGCGCACAGCCGCACCACCTGCGAGTGGAAGCCCCTGCCCTCGCGTGCGGGCCACAGCACGAAGGGTTCATCGGAAAGTTCGGCGATGGTCACCGCGTCGCCCTTCGCCAATGGATGCGCGCGTGGCAGTGCGATCGCCAGGCGGTCCATGTCGAAGGGCTGCAGCTGCATGTCCTCCGCATCGAACACCGGTGGAATGACCACGCCCACGTCCAGGCGCTTTTCGCGCAACATCTGGATCTGGCGGGCGGAGGTCGCTTCAATCAGCTCCAGGCGTACGTCCGCATTGGCCTGGCGAAAGTTGCGGATCACTTCCGGCAGGCGACCGTACAGCGCACTTCCCACGTAGCCCAGGCGGATGCTCCCGGTGCGACCCGCAGCGGCGTCCTGGGTGGCCAGCAGCGCACGGTCGGCCTGCTGCAGCAGCAACCGCGCTTCGTCCAGCAGCACCGCACCTGCCGCGGTAAGTCCCAGCGTGCGGTTACCGCGCAGGATCAGTTCGCTGCCGATCTCCTCCTCCAGCCGGCGGATCGCCGTCGTCAGCGGTGGCTGCGACATGTGCAGCCGTGCGGCGGCGCGATGGAAATGCAGTTCCTCGGCAACGGCGACGAACTGGCGGAGCAGGCGGAGATCGACCATGGGCGTCAGTATGACGTGGAAAACGCTAGCTGCGCGGTTCCACTGTCGGTGTAGCGATCTGCGACCATTGCGCGGCGATGTCCTCGATGCTTTCCGCTGTCGTGGCACGCAGGTCGCGCGGATAGGCCACATCCTCGGCTTCCACGCTGCGGGTGGCATGGAACTGTCCATTGCTGGCGCGCAGGATCCAGCCACCTTCGCGACACGCTGTGGAAGCCAGAAACGCAACGCCCGGTGCCACCGCATCCGGATGCAGCTCATCGGGCTCACCTTCCACGCCCCACATGCGGGTCTTGGCGACCGGCGAGATCGCATTGACCATGATGTTGTGCGGCGCGCCCTCGGCGGCCAGTACGTTGACGATACCTACCGCCGCCATTTTCGCCGCTGCATAGGCCGCCAGACCCTTCTGCACGTACTGCGGATACAGCGCGCGATCGGACGTGGTGAGTACGATGCGGCCGTAGTGGCACGCCTTCATCTCCGACCACGCCGCTTCAGCCAGCCACAACGGCGCCTTGGCCGCGATGGTCATCATGTAGTCGAAATGGTCTTCCTGCAGCGCATCGATCAGCTGGTACTCCACCCATCCGGCATTGTGGATGATGAAGTCGATCCGCCCCTGCCGCGCCAGGATCCCGGCAATCAATCCCCTACAGCCTTCGCGCTCGTCGATCACCGCGTGCGCGGCATGCACGTCCAGCCCGGTCCCGCGCAGCAGTGCCACGGTGGCATCGATCCGGTGCGGATCCTGGCCCTGCCCATCCAAACCGGCTCCTACGTCGTGCATCACCACCCGTGCGCCGCGCTGCGCCAACAGGCGGCTGTAGGCCAGCCCCAGCCCGCTGGCCGCGCCGGTCACCAGGCCGACCTGCCCCTCGAATGAAACACCGTCTTGCCTTTGCATCCCTACAGGATCAGGGCGCGGGGTCATCCGAGGCCAATACGAGTTGCAGGGGGCTGCGATACGCCGGGCATATCGCTCCGCCTGCGGTCAGCGCACGGGTTCCACCACCACCGCAGTGCCATAGCACAGCACTTCAGTGAGGCCGGTCATGATGTCGGTAGCGTCGTAGCGCATGCCGATGATCGCGTTGGCGCCCAGCATGCGCGCGTGCTTGGCCATGTCGCGATAGGTTTCCTCGCGGGCCTGTTCGCACAGCTCGGTGTAGATGGTGATGTTGCCGCCGAACAGAGTCTGGATGCCGCCCAGCAAATTGCCGACGATGGAGCGCGAACGCACGGTGATGCCGCGCACCACGCCCAGGTTGCGTGCGACCCGGTAACCGGGGAGCTCGAATGCCGTAGTGACCATGGAGTCGTCGAGACGGGGACCGCTCGGGGGACGTGCTGCGCTGTTGTAGGGGTCTGCCATTGCCTGGCTCGGTGCAAAGGGCGCGAGGCCCGTGGAATGGAGTGTCGGATCAGCGTGTCGTCGGGGGCGCCGCAGCCGGAGGTTTGGGCTTGGAATACCACAAGGCGTTGACGATGATCCACCGTTCGCCGAAGCGGCCCATATGGAAGTAGTCAACGAACCAGGGCGTCTCCAGGCGGACCGAAGCGGCGGTGTCGGTGACGTCCAGCACGCGGCAACTGCGGTCCCATTGGTCCTTGGGCGTTTTCAGGGCACCCTGCCGGGTCAGCCCCACCAATTCTTCTTTGCTCATCCGGCGCAGGCCAAGCCGTTCGTCCGGCGTCTCCCCCAGGACCATGCGCTTGGCCAGGTCAGGATGCAGCGATCGGGCAACCCGCGCCGGGTCGCCTTCCAGTTGGCCATCCACGTAGTCGAAGCACGTTGCTTCAATGGCAGCGACGGTACGGGCATCGGGCAGCGAAGGAACGTTCGTTGCGGCAGCAGCGGCAAACAGCAGGGCAAGTGCGGGCATGACCACTCCAGGCGGATGCTTGATGGAAGGCTTATAGCACGGGAAGGGTGCGAGGCTGCTGCCGTTGCAGGCAGTGCCGGGCACACGGGGCATGGGGCCCCGTGTGCCTTGGGTACATCAGGCCTTGATGAAGGCCAACAGGTCCGGATTGATCACGTCCGCGTGGGTGGTCAGCATCCCGTGCGGGTAGCCCTTGTACACCTTGAGCGTGCCGTTCTTGAGCAGCTTCACCGAGAGCTCGGCCGAATCGGCGATCGGCACCACCTGGTCGTCGTCGCCGTGCATCACCAGCGTCGGCACGGTGATCGCCTTCAAATCGTCGGTCTGGTCGGTTTCCGAGAACGCCTTGATGCCTTCGTAGTGGGCCTTGGCGCTGCCCATCATGCCCTGGCGCCACCAGTTCTGGATCACGCCCGGGTAGACGGTGGCACCAGGACGGTTGAAGCCGTAGAACGGGCCGGTCGGGAAGTCCACGAACAGCTGCGCGCGGTTGGCGGCAACACCGGCACGGATGCCGTCGAACACTTCGATCGGCAAACCGCCCGGATTGGAGGCGGTCTTCAGCATCAGCGGCGGCACCGCGCTGACCAGTACGGCCTTGGCGACGCGGCCCTGCGGCTGGCCGTACTTCGCCACGTAACGCGCAACTTCACCGCCGCCGGTGGAATGGCCGATATGCACGGCGTTGCGCAGATCCAGGTGCTCGGCCACAGCCGATGCGTCTGCTGCATAGTGGTCCATGTCGTGGCCGTCGCTGACCTGTGCCGAACGACCATGGCCGCGGCGGTCATGCGCGATCACGCGGTAGCCGTGCTGCACGAAGAACAGCATCTGCGCGTCCCAGTCGTCCGAGGACAGCGGCCAGCCGTGGTGGAAGACGATGGGCTGCGCATCGCGCGGGCCCCAGTCCTTGAAGAAGATGCGGACGCCGTCTTTGGTGGTGACGAAGTTTTCGGACATGTGCGTGGTTTCCGGTGTGGGGGACGAGGTGCGTGCGGTTGCGAGCGCCGGCAGCGCCATCACGGCGAGCGCGGAAGCGCCCACCTGGAGCACCTGGCGGCGGGTAAGCGTCAGCGTGTCCAGCTGGCGTGGGGGCATGGTGCGTCCTTCTCGGGGATGGCAGCGCACATGGAACCAGACGTGCACGCAGGGACGCTTGTACACCGTTGCGCTTTACCCGCGTGGCCGGGGCCGCATGCGTTTCAATACCGCGCGGATGCGGTCGCGCAGCCCTGCCATTCCGGGCCGATACGGCGATTCCCAGGCGAACGCAGCGGGAATCTGCAGGTCGATTCCGGTACCGCGACCGGGCCGACCGGAGAGAATCGCCAGGGTGCCGCCAGCGCGCGCCGCACGTTCATGCATGCCCGCCAGGCCCCAGTGCCCTTCCACCGCACCCGCCTCCTGGCTGAATCCAATGCCGTCGTCATCCACGCGCAGCCGGAAGGCATGCCGCCCGTAACCCAGCGACACCTGCACAGTGCCCGCCTTCGCATGCCGGAACGCATTGAGCATCGCCTCGCGGCCGATCATGTACGCCTCTTCGCTGGCGCAGCGCTGCATCGGCCGCGGCGTGCCCTCCACCACCAGACGCACCACCGGCGTATCCAACCCGTGCGACTCGTCCAGTACCGCCATCAGCGCAGCGCCGAGGTCGCGAGCGTGGTCCACGTCGCCGCGCAGGCCGCGCACGCGCTCGCGTCCATCGGCACCGACCCGCTCGGCCATGGTCATCGCCGCTTCCAGTTCCTGCCGGACCGGATCGGTTGGCGCCAGCTTGCGGCTGGACGCATGCAGCCGAAGGATAAGGCCCTGCGTGCTCTGCAGCAGGGTGTCGTGCAGTTCGCGTGCGATGCGCTCGCGTTCGCGGTGGCGCTCGTCCAGGCGCGTGCGGATGCGAGCGGCCAGCTGCCGCAACCGGGCCAGGTACAGCAGCCACAGCAGGGCCGCGGCGGCCACCACGCAGAGCAACCGGAAACAGCCGGTTTCCCAGTAGTGCGGCGCAACCGTCACCACCAGCTGCGCGCCCTGTTCGTTCCACACGCCGTCGTTGTTGCTGGCACGCACCTTGAACACATAGCGTCCGGATCCGGGGGCGTTGTACAGCGCCGAACGCGCCGCGCCTTCCATCCATTGCGAGTCGAACCCTTCCAGCTGATAGCGGAAGCGCACGCGCTCGGGTATCGACAGGCTCAGCGCGGTGTAGCGGATGCGCAGGTTGCGTGGCCCGGCCGGCAACTGCACCTGGCCGTCCCGGATGGGAACCATCGCGCCATCCACGGTCACCGAGAGGATTTCCACCGGTGGCGCCACCGGGTTGCGCACGATCCGCCGTGGGTCGATCGAGACCAGGCCGCTGGTGGTGGCAAACCAGAGGCGTCCGTCGCTGGTACGGGCGGCGGTAGGCAGGGGCCGGAACTGCGCCGCGATGCCCGGCAGTGCGTCCAGCGCGTTGAAGCGTTCGTAACGCGGGCCGCCGTGCCCGCCAAACAGCCCGGCGACATCGTCGGCGCGCACCCGCACCACGCCACGCGCACCGTTGAACCACACATCGCCCGTAGCATCGGCCACGATCCCGCTGATGCCGCGCAGGTCCTCGCGTACGTCGACCAGCACGTTGCGCAGGCGACCCGCGCTCACCAGCGCCAGGCCGCGCTCGCCGCCGATCCACATGCCGTGGGTGTCTTCGAACAGCGCAGTGACATTGCCCACGTCCAGTGGTTCACCGGTCCACGGCGTGGTCGCCTTGCAGTGTTCCAGCACCACCGCGATGTTGCGTGCGAAGCCCAGCCACAGGCGTCCCCGGGCATCGACCTGCATCGACAGCGGCGATCCGTTCGACGGCAGGTCGGCGATGTCCTGCAGATGCGTCCAGCTGCCCTGGTGCAGCCGGTACAGTCCCGGCGTGTTCAACGACAGCCACGCGGCACCGTCGGGCGTGGTCGCGATCGCCTGCACGCCCGAGCGCAGCGACACCGGCAGGTCTGAGACCTCCTCGAAGCTGCCGCCGTGCAACCGCCACAGACCTCCGGGGCCACCCAGCCAGATGCCGCCTTCGGCGTCGCGATGCATCGCGGTGATCGCCGCATGCAGCGGCAACGCCTGCCGCGATGCCATCCGCACACGCTGCAGGGCATGGTTACGGGTACCCACCAGCAGCGCATCGTCGTCGGCTGCGATGGCGAAGTCCTGCGCACCTTCCGGCATCGCCACCTGCACCAGGTTGGCGTGGCGGAAGCGGTCCAGGCCACGGCTGCTGCCCACCCACAGGTTGCCTTCCCGGTCTTCCAGTAGTGGCTGCAGATAGTCCGAGCTGAGCCCGTCCGCGCGCCGGAACGTCTCAAACCCCTCGCCTGCGCGCGCAGGCGAACGCCGCACCAGCCCGGTGCCCAGCGTAGTGGCCCAGAGCACACCGTCGCGGTCGAACAGCAGGCCGGCTGACGCGCCCGGTGCGCCAGGTTGAGCGGTTGACGTTGCGTTGCCCGGTGCCGTCAGGGGGCGCACGCCACCGTCCGCTTCGGCGACCCAGATCGCCCCATCCGGCGCCTGCGCGATCTGGCTTACCCGTCCCACCACGGCAGGCAGATGCTCGAATGTGCCGGCGCCACGGCGCAGTAACACCATGCCGTTTTCGGCGGCAATCCACAGCGTGCCGTCGCGGTCGGTGAACAGGGTGCGGGCCTGGCGGCCTGGATACCCCATCGCCACGGGTGGGCGCTGCCAGCGCTGCGCATGCAGCATGACCGGGCCGGTAAACGTGGCCGCCCACAAACGACCGCTGCCGTCTTCGGCGAAGCGGAACACCGTGCTGGTCGGCAACCCTTCGGCCTGCCCGTAATGCCGCACGTGGGCGCCCTCAATCAGGCTGACCCCGCCATAGCGGAACCCCACCCACAGTCCGCCACCGGGGGGCGCGTACAGGGTGGACACACTGGTGGCGGGAAAAGCCTCGGTGCCGGTGGGCGCAAAACGCGTGAAGCGCACGCCGTCGAAGCGGTACAGCCCGATCTCGGTACCCAGCCACAGATAACCGTCGGCTGTCTGCGCCAATGCAGTGACCTGGCCCGGCGCGCCCTGGTTGACGGTCCAGGCGGTGTGGTGGAACTGTCCTACCGCGCGCGCCGGGTCCAGCGCGTTCGCGCTCCCGGCAAGGAGCAGCAGAAAGGCAAGGGCGAGACTTCGAAGTGTGTACGTCATCATCGCCCCCCTGCCCGCGCGCGCGGCGCTACGCCAGCGCATGCGCCATCATACAAAAACGCCTTACTGGCAGGGGCGGTCGGCGCGGGCGTCCTGCAGGTACGCCGACGGCGTGCATCCCAGGCTGCGGCGGAACCAGCGGACGAAGTGACTCTGGTCGTAGAAGCCCAGCTCGCTGGCGATCTGGCCGATGCGCTGGCCGTCGGCGCGCAGCAGCTGCCGGGCACGCTCGATCCTGCGCATGCGCAGATACTCCATCGGGCTGAGCCCGGTCTGCTCGCGGAACATACGCGCGAAGTGGAACCGGCTCATGCAGGCAGCTTCGGCGATCGCACTGAGCTGCAGCGGTTCGGAAAGATTGGCCTCGATGTAATCCACGCCGCGTTCGACCGCGCGTGCCGCAGGGTTGGTGTGCACGGGGAACCCTCGCCGAAGTTGCCTTGTATGCTGCCGCTGCACCGCACGCGGCCACAGCCCCGATCGGCGGGGTGCCTGCCTACTCTTTCGGGTGATCGCGCCGGTCCGGCCCGCTGCGGCGCGTGCGCTGCGACGGCGGCAGCTCCACCACCCGCCGGCCGAACAGGACCGCGTCCACCGAGTAGGCGCCAGGGCCCAGCAGCAGCACGCTCGCCAACAGTCCGACGACCGGCCAGCCCTGCAGCCCGGGATCCAGGCAGGCCACGAACACCGCCGCCAGGATCCCCAGCGGAAGCAGGCTGCCGAGCACGATCAGCACCGCCGCCATCCACGCCCAGCCAAGCACGTCGCCGTGCGGCAACGAGGCACGCAGGCCCCACGGCCACACCAGCATCGAGGACAGCATCAGACGCAGCAGGAGCAGGCCCACGCCGGGCATGCGGTCAGGGAATGTTGCGTAAAGCAGCTGCACCGGTCGCCTCCAGCGTTCGATCAGGCCGCCGCCATTGGGGACCTGTTTCCGCCGGCGCGCATGCCCCGAAAGAGTAGTAAGCAGCGCTGTACAGGTCGCAGCCGGTGCTGGGAGGGCGCGGATTGATCACACCGGCATTTGGTATCGTGCCCGGGTCTGTCCTTCTTCCTGGAATTACATGTCCCGCACGTCATCCGCCTCCCCCTCCCCGCACGCCCTGCTGCGGGCCGCCACCAAGGAGGCGTATGAACGCGTCACCGTGCTGCTCACCACCAGCTACGCCGATTTCAGCCCCGAGCAGCAGCGCAGGATCCAGGCGCTGGTAGCCCGCGAGGGCGCGGCCCCCGCGGCGAAGGCCCCGAAGGCGCCCAAGGCCCCCCGACAGGAACTGCCGCCGCGTTACTGGCTGCCGCACACCCAGGAAACCTGGTCCGGGCGCGGTCGCGTTCCGCAGTCGTTTCTGGCTTGGGAAGGCACCGTGGCCCACACCGAGTGGAAGAAACGTCATCCCGACCAGCGCTTCCCGGCCTTCCCGGGCTGATCGACGCTGATGAGCCGTGATTTGAAGATGCGCCGTGCCGTGGGCATCCACGGCACCCTGCACCGCATCGAAGACCTGCAGAAGCGCCACGATACGAAGCAGACCCTGCCCACCCTGCTCTGCGACAGTGAAGGCTGCGGCGCGTCGGTCAGGTTCGTGCCCGGGCACAGCAGGACGCCCGTCGGCGGCGTGCCGATGGATGTGCCTGCCTTCATTGGCTTGAACAAGGGCGCACAGCATCAACCCGGTTGCCGGTACGACGCTCCTGCACGCCTGCAGTCGATCCTCACCGCGGGCACTGATGCGGCATTCCTGCCAGCGCTCGAGGACGGGAAGCACGAACTTCGGCTGCTGCTGCTCCAACAGGAACTCAAGCGTGGCGCCGCCGCCAATGCCTCCGAACCGTCATCCGACCGTTGCCTGGCGACGCTCGCCGACCTGCTGTCACTGCGCGCCCTGTGCGCGGACGACGCCCTGCTGGCGGCGCGGCTGACCCTGCGCCTCGGCAAGAAGAAGGTCGACTGGAGCAGCTTTTTCTACGCACAGGATCGGTACGACGACGCCTGGGAGCGGCTTGGCTCGAGTTCCACCGACCTGCCGATGGCACTGGTGGGCACGGTCCGGTCGCACCGCTCGCCGCAACCCGGCGCCGGCGCCGGGACCACCTATCTGAACTGCGCGCCCAAATATCAACGCACCGACGTCGCCGACCGCAGGGACTTCTACGAAGTCAGCGTAGGCCACGACGATGCAGCCTGGCTGCAATCCTTCCCGGTCGGCTCGGAGATCGTCATGTTCGGGCTGTGGCGGCAGGGCAGGACCAGCACCACGTCCCGGCCGCACCCTACCGACCCGCGCCGGACCATCACCAGCGTCACCTACAAACTGGCGTTGTGGCCCGTTTTCAAGCAGCAGCTGATCGAGATCCACTGATACGGAGCAGACACGATGCCTTCGAACGCCCACTTCCCTCTGTTGCTGGCCGCGCTCTGCGGCGCCGCGTTCAATGTCGGCGCGGCATCGGTGCAACCCCCGACCACGGCCTTCACCGACGTCACCGCCACCCACGTACCTGCCGATGCAGCGCTGCATGCGCTGGACGGTGCGATGCTGGACGCAGACGGTGATGGCGACCTGGACATCGCGGTCGCGGTGGAGAATGGCGCCAATCGGCTGTATCTCAACGACGGTACCGGCAAGCTCAGCCACGCATCCGGCGCGTTTGGTTCGATCAAGGGCGACAACGAACATGTGCGCGTGGCGGACTTCAATCGCGACGGCCACCCGGATGTGCTCTTCATCGCCGAAGACACCGAGCAGCATGCCCTGTTCCTGGGCGACGGCAAGGGAGGATTCAAACGCGTGAGCGAACGCCTGCCCGCCACCAGCCAGGCCAACGGCGTGGCGGTCGGCGACGTCAACGACGATGGCCTTCCGGACATCGTCATCGGCAACACCACCGAAGGCAAAAGCGGCGTCGCGCAGCCGTTCCTGTGGTTGAACGACCCGGCACGCCCGGGGCATTTCATTGACGCTACCCTGACCCACCTGCCCCGCATCGACGTACAGGCGCAGGGCATCGTGCTGGCAGATCTGGACGGCGATGGCGACCTGGACATGGCCATCGCCAGCCAGGATCCGATCAACCGCCTGCTGTTGAACGACGGCCGCGGCCGCTTCATCGACGCGACCGACCGGCTCGGCAAACAAGTGCCCACCGAGACCCGCGAAGTCCACGCGCTGGACGCCAATGGCGACGGACGGCTGGACCTGGTGTTCTTCAACCTGACCAGCAACAACCGTGAGTGGGACAAGGATCCGCAGACCCGCCTGTTCATCAACCAGGGCGACGCCCGCTTCAAGGATGAAACCGTCGCGCGCCTGCCCACGCACCGCTTCTCCAGCTGGGGCGGCACCGTGGTGGATTTCAATCAGGACGGGTATCCGGATCTGGTGGTGAGCGCCATCGAGGTACCCGGCTTCAAACCGCTGCAGGTCCGCGCCTGGCAGAACGACGGCAAGGGGATCTTCACCGACGTAACCGCCAAGGTGGTTCCCGCAGCGACTACCGGGCGCAGCTGGAGCATGGCAAGCGGCGACCTTGACGGCGACGGCAAACCGGACCTGTTCATAGGCGGGTGGCAGTCGCAGGCGCGACTCCTGTTGAGCGGCGACTGAAACGGCGCCAGCCGGCTAGGTAGATTTACTGGCCCGCGCTGCTGAGTATTTCGGATGCCGGCGTCGCTCCGGCTTGCCACCATCAGCCTTCATCGACTGCGGGGCAGGCTCATGGGTGACAACACGCGCGCCAGTGGCACACCGGACGTCCTGCCGCCGCCGGACTTCCATTTCCGCGGCGAGGTCGGCCGCACTTATCTCGATTCGGACCCTGCCGAGTTTCCACAGCCCGTGCAGGCGCCGCCCGGGTCCCCGAACATCGTGCTGATCCTGCTCGACGATGTGGGCTTCGGCCAGTTCAGCACCTTCGGCGGCGGCGTCCCCTCGCCCACCATGGACCGCCTGGCCCAGGAGGGGCTGCGCTACAACCACTTCCACACGACCGCGCTGTGCAGCCCCACCCGCGCCGCGCTGATCACCGGCCGCAACCATCACTCGGCCTCGTTCGCCGGCATCACCGAACTGGCCACCGGCTACGACGGCTACTGCTGCGTGCTGCCGCGCAGCTGCGGCACGGTCGGCGAGGTGCTGCGCCAGAACGGCTACATGACCGCGTGGATCGGCAAGAACCACAACACCCCCACCTGGGAGCTGAGCGCGGCCGGCCCGTACGACCGCTGGGCCAACGGCCTGGGCTTCGACTATTTCTACGGCTTCAACGCCGGCGACATGAACCACTGGAACCCGCTGCTGTTCGAAAACCGCGACCTGGTCCCGGCCTCCACCGATCCGGATTATCACCTCACCGAAGATCTGGCCGACAAGGCCATCGCATGGGTGCGCAAGGTCAAGAGCATCGCGCCGGACCGCCCGTACTTCCTGTACGTGGCACCCGGTGCCACCCACGCACCGCACCAGGCCCCGCAGGCGTGGATCGACAGGTTCAAGGGCCAATTCGACATGGGTTGGGACGCGTATCGCGAGCAGACCCTGGAACGACAGAAGGCGCTGGGTGTAGTGCCCAAGGACACACGGCTGACCGAACGCTCGCCCGGGCTTCCCGCGTGGGAAGGACTGAACGACGATCAAAAGCGCCTGTACGCGCGGATGATGGAAGTGTTCGCCGGCTACGGCGCGCAGGTGGACGAGGCGATGGGCCGAGTGATCGACGCGGTCAAGGCACTGCCCGATGCCGACAACACCCTCATCATCTACATCGCCGGCGACAACGGCTCCAGTGCCGAAGGCGGGCTCGAAGGCTCGCTCAACGAGAACCTGTTCTTCAACGGCTTCCCCGAAAAATGGCAGGACAACCTCAAGGTCATCGACGAACTGGGTGGGCCGAAACACTTCAACCACTTCCCTTCGTCGTGGGCGCATGCGATGAACACGCCCTTCCAGTGGACCAAGCAGGTCGCCAGTCATTTCGGTGGCACCCGCAACCCGATGATCGTCAGCTGGCCGCAGCGGATCACCGACAAGGGCGGCCTGCGCGAGCAGTTCCTGCATGTGATCGACATCGTGCCCACGCTGTACGAACTGTGCGGTATCACCGCACCCCGTGAGCTCAACGGCATCGTGCAGAAGGACATCGAAGGCGTCACCTTCGCGCACACGCTGGACGACGCGCAGGCGCCCAGCCACCGTCGCACCCAGTACTTCGAGCTGGCCGTGAACCGCGGCCTGTACCACGACGGCTGGATGGCCTCGGCGCCCTCGTTTGCACCGTGGATGCCGGTGCGCCCGGACGACTGGGACCCGGACAAACAGGTGTGGGAGCTGTACAAGCTGGACGATGACTTCTCCCAGGCCAATGACCTGGCCGCACAGCACCCGGAGAAACTGCGCGAGCTGCAGGACCTGTGGTGGGTGGAGGCGGCCAAGTGTCAGGTACTGCCGCTGGACTGGCGCGCCACCATCCGCATGAATGCCGAAGCCATGGGTCGCCCCAGTCTGGTCGGCAAGCGCACCAAGGCTGTGTATTACGAAGGCATGCGTGCGCTGCCGGACGCAGCCTGCCTGCCGATGCTCAACAAGTCGTGGACGATCAGCGCCGACATCGATGTAGACGCCCCGGACAGCGCCGAAGGCATGCTCATCACCCGGGGCGGTTCAGAGGGCGGCTACGGCCTGTACCTGCGCAACGGCAAGCCCACCTTCGTCTACAACTTCCTGGGCGTGGAGCGACCCACGTTCGTCGCCTCCAGTGCCGTACCGAAAGGCAGATCGACGGTCGAAGTAAAGTTCACCTACGACGGCGGCGGCATGGGCAAAGGCGGCGCGCTTGCCTTGAGCATCAATGGCACGCAGGTAGCCGAGGGCCGGCTGGAGCGCACCGTGCCGATCCAGTTCTCCATTGGTGAAGGCCTGGATATCGGCCTGGACACCGGCTCGGCCGTGGACTGGACGTACACGCTGCCGTTCGCGTTCAACGGCCGCATCGCACAGGTCGTCGTCGAGGTATTTCCCGATCGTTGAGCGCCCGCTGCAACCACTTCCGCGCAGGAATAATCCCTGTCCAACCCGGGTTCCGACCTGCCCACCGGAGGCGCCTACGGGGCTGAGCCGATCAGCCCTGCTTACCCAGCAACCATGCCAGTATGTCCTGGTGCAGCGCCTCGGTTTCCTTCGCGGTGGGCGTCCCCCATAAACTGTGGCCCATTGCTGGCACTTCCCGGTAACGGAACACAACGCCCGACCCCTTCATGCGCTCCGCCAGACGTCGCGCTGAAGCCACGGGCACCGAGAGGTCGCGTTCACCGTGCACCACCAGCAGCGGAGCGTTGAGATCGCGCAGGAGGTTGGCTTCGACCGCATCCAGGCGGCTCGCCCATGCAGCGTAGGTGTTGGACTCCCCCATCCAGTCACGCGTGGGCACCGGCGCCTTGCGGATCTCGTCCATCTGGGCCCGGGTAGCCGCCCGGCACTCGGCATGCTTCTCGGGCACAGCGCATACCATCGCTTCCATGGAATCAGCCATGGTGCTTCCGCCGCCGAATCCCACCAACGCGACCGAACGGGTGTTCGGGTAATAGGCAGCCAGCTGTGCGCCGATCCTGCCTCCGTCCGAGAAACCCCAGACCAGCAGCTCGCCGTTCCACCACGCGGCTTTTCGATTCAGATGCTGCAGCACGCGCAGGTGATCGAGCACCCGCTGCTCGATGGTGTAGTACCGGCGAAACTCCTCGCTGCACTTGAACTCCGGCCCGATCTCGATATCACCCTCTTTGTTGAGAGGCGGATTCGTCGGGCCTGGCTTCTCGATCACGGCCAAGGCAAAGGGAGACTCTTCCTGCAACCGAGTCTGCAACCATGCCACGCTCTGGTTGTAGGTCGAAGGAATGCACAGGGAGCCGTCGATGTAGACCAGCAGTGGCACTTTGCCCTGTGTGGATGGGCGCTGCAGATGTACTTGCAGTGGGCTGCCATCTACGCGAAGTATCTGGAAACGTTCCTGCGGAACGGCGTTGCCTGCACCCGCCGCCGCAGGGAGCAGGGTCAACAACATCCAGGCGGCTATCCAGCGGGGTACGGAGGAACGTCCTTTTCCAAGTCGCACGTCAGGGCTCGCTTGTTCAGTCGTTCGTCCGATGATGCTGCGAAGAAGGAACGTTCGCAATAAGCGGATCTCAGATACCACCACGCTATCGATAATCTCTCTTCGATAGTCCCCTTCAATTGATTCCGACAGTTCCGAACCGTAGCCCCTCGTCGCATTCGGCGTGCAACATCAACGCAGGGCGCCCCCAACATCCACCAACTGCACGTCGTGCATCTGGTTGAGATAGGCCTCGTAGTAGCCCTTGTGCGAGGCACCGACAATGGCCAGCAGGCGCTTGCCAGGCGCCTGGCCCAGCACATCGCGGATGTTGGCGACCATGCGCAGGTTGCGGGTTTCCCAGTAACCCACATAGCCGCGTCCGAATGCCTGCGGAGACGGCTCCGTCAGCGCAGCGCCGAAATCGCTGTGGTACGCCTGCAGTGCCGCACCGGGTGCGTTGTAGTCGCGGTACAGGGCCAGCATGGCGCCAGGCTTCCCCAGGTTGGCCTGCAGCGCCGCGTCCGCATCGGCGCGCGCCTTGGTGTACGGGTTGTCCCAGGCCTTCATGATCGCCTCGACCGAGGCCTTCTCGACATCCTTGGGCGTGGGCGAATCAGCGGTGTGGTCGTCTACCGCCCAGACCCGCTCCAGACCCAGGCGCGCGGCCAAGGTTGCGCCGACCAGGACGGACTCATCGTTGCGCTGCAGGCGTTTGTCCAAGTAGCTGACGAGTTCCGGCGTCAGACCATCGGCGGCGGTCCGCTCGACCGTGGGCAGGCGCAGCCACTGCACCACTGCGGAATTGCGCTCGCCGGCCGCCAGCCACACGGCGGCCAGCCGTCTCCGTTCTGCCGCGGTCGGCGACGCCGGCCACGATGCAAGCAATCGTTCTGCCTCGGCGTTCGCCGCCGGCACGTCCAGACCTGTGGCCGACTGCGCTGGGCCTGTATCCATGCAGTAGCTGGCGACGCTTTCGGCGTAACGTGCGGGATTGCGACGCATGAAGTCGCACTGCAGGCCAGAGACTGCCTCAACTGCAATCGCTTCGGGCTTCCAAGCTTCCAGCCGCGACAACAGCGGCTCCAACTGATCGGGCGCAAACGTCTTCGGCAGCGCGGACAGGTGCGGCGAGCCCAGTACAAGCACCTGGTTGGGACGACCCGCCGGCGGGCCCTTCAACTGGTCTGGATGGAAGCTGGGTCTGTATTCAGGAGTGCCGGCCAGCGCAGTGGTACTGAAAAGCCCAAGAACCAGCAGATTGCCGATGTGTCCGAACACGGTGCCCCCTTCAAAAGTGATTGCCTTGTCTGTGCTGAATGCTGGCGTGCGTGGCCGCCTGCAGAGAACTCCCGTTGGTCATTGCAACCTTTTGCGCACTTGATGCATCGCACGTCGCCCAAACGCAAAAAAGCCCCCGTTTCCGGAGGCTTTTTTGTCTGGATCATGGTGGGCGGTGCAGGTTTCGAACCTGCGACCCTCGCCGTGTGAAGGCGATGCTCTACCGCTGAGCTAACCGCCCGATGCTGCTGAGCTGCCCATTATAGGGCGGCATTTTTTTACGTCAACGGGTTTCGCTGAATTTCTTCACATCGTGTGCGTGGGCTTGTCCGAGTTCAGGGTGCCGGCCAGCGCGGTCTCGATCTTGTTACGCACGTTCTCGCCTTCCTGGCCGTCGGCCAGCTGCACGCCGATGCCGGCCGCGCGGTTGCCCTGGGCACCGGCGGGGGTGACCCAGACCACCTTGCCGGCCACCGGCAGGCGCTCGCTGGAGTCCGGCAGGGTCAGCAGCAGGAATACCTCGTCGCCCAGGAAGTAACGCTTGGGCGTGGGCACGAAGATGCCGCCGTTCTTCACGAACGGCATGTAGGCGCTGTACAGCGCCGCTTTGTCCTTGACGGCCAGCGACAGGATGCCCTGGCGGGCGTTGGTGGCGCTCATGCTCTATTCCCCTTTGCGTGCCGCTCGTTGACCTTGTTCCAGGCCAACAACAATTCCACCACCGCCAGGTCGGCGCGCACGGTAGTGCGCAACAGATCGCGGGTACGGTTGGCGGCGTCGAACCAGGCGCCCAGCTTGTGCAATCGTTCCGGATCGGTCAAGCCACCGCCGGTGGCCTGGGCCAGCGCCAGGTCGGCAGCATGGCGCAGGCGCAGCGCGGCATGGTCGTCGGCGGTCCAGCGCTGGGCCAACTCCACCGCGCCGGAGCGCCCGGCCACCAGCGCCTCCAGGTCGCTGGCCACCTGCCGGCGCAGGGCCAGGCCGTCATTGCGCAGCCAGTCGTCTGCCAGCCCCGGATGGCCGCGTGCGGCCTCCAGCGCTTCGCGGGCGCTGGCCTCGCTGTGGCCCTGGGCCTGCAGCCAGGCAAGGCTTTCCTCGCGCGGTGGCAGCTTGAACTCCAGCCGCTGGCAGCGGCTGCGCACGGTGGCCGGGAGGCGCGCCGGGTCGCTGCTGATCAGCCACAGGTAGCGGCCGGGCTGCGGTTCTTCCAGGGTCTTGAGCAGGGCGTTGCAGGCCGCGCGATTGATCGCGTCGGCCGGGTCCACCACCACCACCTGGGCGATGCCGTACTGCGGGGTGAGCGAAAGCTTCTGCGAAATCTCGCGCACCTGCTCGATGACGATTTCGGTGCGCGGCTTGTCGCCGGAC
Source organism: uncultured Stenotrophomonas sp. (assembly GCF_963519125.1). Lineage (GTDB taxonomy): Bacteria > Pseudomonadota > Gammaproteobacteria > Xanthomonadales > Xanthomonadaceae > Stenotrophomonas. The sequence continues at coordinate 214,030 of NZ_CAUQLJ010000002.1, forward strand.
TTGTTCGGAATGAACGAGACCAGCTGCAGGTCCGGGTGGGTTCCGGCGGCGATCAGCTGGGCGCTTCGCTGGGCTGCCGCCGGTTCGCCGCGGGTCAGCACGTGGGTGGCCATGCGCAGCGCCACTTCACGCTTGCCCAGCCCGGCCGGGCCGCAGATCAACAGGCCGTGGCCGAGCCGGCCGGCGTCGAGCGCGGCGATGGTCTGGTCATAGGCGCGCTGCTGCCAGGGGGAGAACTCAGCCATTGGCCCCCTCCCTGGTCAGGTATGCGTTGATGGCGAGAACCACCTGGGCAGCCACGCCGGCCTGGTCCTGCGCCGCGTCGATGAGATGGAAGCGGGCGGGGTCGGCTTCGGCGCGTTGGCGGAACACCGCACGCACGCGCTGGAAGAAATCGTCCTGCTCGCGCTCGATCCGGTCAGGGCCTGCTTCGCGGCCGCTGGCGCGGGCACGGCCCACGGCCACGTCCACATCCAGCAGCAGGGTCAGGCCGGGCAGCAGCCCCACCGCGCGGCGCTCCAGCTCGGCGATCCACGCCGGGTCCAGCCCGCGCCCGCCACCCTGGTAGGCGTAGCTCGAATCGGTGAAGCGGTCGGTGAGCACGTAGTGGCCCTCATCCAACGCCGGCTGGATCACGCTGCGCACGTGCTGGGCGCGGCCGGCGAAGACCAGCAGCAGCTCGGCTTCGGCACTGAGTGTCTCGCCGGCGATCTCGGCGTCGGGAGTCAGCACCATCGCACGCAGGCGCTCTGCCACCGGCGTGCCGCCGGGCTCACGGGTCACCAGGACGTTATGGCCGTGCGCGGCCAGCGCATCCACGATGGCGTTCAGCGCGGTGGTCTTGCCCGCCCCTTCCCCGCCTTCCAGGCTGATGAAACGGGCGTGTCGCTGCAGTGCGGTACTCATTGCGGCGCCGCCTGCTGCTGTGCGCGCTGCTGTCGCAGCTGCTGCAGGTACTTGGCCACGGCGGCGTTGTGGTCGGTGTAGCTCGACGAGAACACGTGCGCGCCGCTGCCGTCGCCCACCGCTACGAAGTACAGCGCATCGCCTGCGGCAGGCCGCGCGGCGGCCTGCAGCGCGTCGCGGCCGGGCATGGCAATCGGGGTCGGGGTGAGGCCGGCCCGGGTGTAGGTGTTGTACGGCGTGTCGGTGGTCAGGTCGCGCTTGCGGATGTTGCCGTCGTAGCTGCTGCCGATGCCGTAGATGACGGTGGGATCGGTCTGCAGGCGCATGCCCATCTTCAACCGGCGGGCAAACACGCCAGCGATCTGCGGGCGCTCGCTGGGCAATGCGGTTTCTTTTTCGATGATCGAAGCCAGGATCAGCAGCTCGTACGGAGAATTCAACGGCAGGTCGTCGGCGCGGCTTTCCCAAGCGGCAGCCAGTTCCTTTTCCATCGCAGAATGCGCGCGTTTGAGCACGTCCACGTCGGTGTCGCCGCGCTGGTAGACGTAGGTTTCCGGCAGGAAGCGGCCTTCCGGGTGCTGGCCGGGGAAGCCGAGCGCCTTCATCAGCGCGGCGTCGTCCAGTTCATCGGTGGTGTGGACCAGCGGTTCGGCACGCTTGAGCGCCGCGCGCAGCTGGCGGATGTTCCAGCCTTCGACGATGGTGACGCGGTGCTGCAGGGTGCGCCCCTGGCGCATGCGGGTGAGCAGTTCGCGCGGGGTGAGTTTCGCATCGAGCGCGTACTCGCCGACCTTGAGCTTGCCAGCCGCATCGAGCTGGCGTGCGAGCAGTTGCCACTGGGTGTCGTTGCCTTCGTCCACGCCGGCGTCGCGCAGCTTGCGCACCACAGTGTTGAGGCCATCGCCCGGGGCGATGACGACGCTGGTCTGCGCCGGGGTGATCGGGGCGTCGGCGAAGCCGCGCTGGGAGTGCCAGAACCATGCGCCGGCGGCGGCCAGGAGGCCTGCGCCGAGCAGCAATACCGCCAGGAGGGTGAAACAACCTCGTTTTACTGCGCCAGCCATGCATACCTCGGTTGGGGTGGTGGAGCCACGCAGGGCGTGGTCCTACCGGTTTCGTTTGGTTCTGCGGGGACACGCATGGCGCGTCCCCCGCGATGCCTGAACGGCGCGTACGGCCCGCCCCACAGCATACCTTGGCTCAGTCCTGGCGGCCGAGCGCGCGCATCAGGCCGCGGGCCTTGGCGCGGGTTTCGTCGAGCTCCTTGACCGGGTCCGAATCGACCACGATGCCGGCGCCGGTGCGGAAGGCGGCGTGCTGGCCGGCCACTTCGGCGGTGCGGATCAGGATGTTCAGGTCCAGGTCGCCGTCGCGGTTCAGCCAGCCGAACGCGCCGGTGTAGGCACCGCGTGCGGTCTGTTCCAGTTCGGCGATGATCTGCATGCAGCGCACCTTGGGGCAGCCGGTGATGGTGCCGCCGGGGAACGTCGCCGCAATCACCTGGCCGGGGCTCACTCCGGGACGCAGGCGGCCGCGCACGTTGCTCACGATATGGTGCACATGGGCGTAGCTTTCCACGCTCATCAGTTCGTCCACTTCCACGCTGCCGGCGGTGCAGATGCGGCCAAGATCATTGCGTTCCAGGTCGATCAGCATCACGTGTTCGGCGCGCTCTTTCGGATGCCCGACCAGTTCGCGGATGCGTTCGGCATCGTCGTCGCCTTCGAAGCGCGGGCGGGTGCCTGCAATCGGGCGGGTCTGCACGTCGTCGCCGTGCACACTCACCAACCGCTCCGGCGAAGAGCTCACCACTGCCCTGCCCTGCGCGATGAACAGGCCGGCGAACGGCGCGGGATTGGCCACGCGCAACTGGGCGTACAGGGCGTGCGGCGACAGGTCGGCCTCGAACCGGGCCAGCCACCGACGTGAGAGGTTCACCTGGAACACGTCGCCGGCGCGCAGGTAGTCGATGACCCGTTCCACGCCATCGGTGAAGCGTGCGGGTGCGTCTTCGTCCATCTGCGCGGGTGGCTGCCACGCGGGCAACGGGGCCTGCATGGCGACCGCCTCCAGGTCGGCCTGCAGCACGTCCAGCAGTGCTTCGCAGCCGGTTTCGCACACAGCGTGGTACTGGCCAAGCACGCGGTCGTGCAGCACGGCGGCAGGACAACGCAGCGCGAGCGCGGAAGGCAGGCCGTCGGCACGCACGTGCAGGGCCAGTACGGCTTCAATCTGGCCGGCCAGTTCGTAGTCGAGCATCAGCGCCCAACCGCCGCGGAATGGCAAACCGGTCTCCTCTCTTGGCAGGCGCGCGGCCTGCCATTGCCGGTCCAGCACCTCCAGGAACGTGCCGGCATGGGCGTTGCCGTGGTGGTCGCGCACCACGCCGTCGGCCTCCAGCGCCAGCGAAGGGCCGCTGGCCATCAGCAGCAGGTCCCAGCGGCCCTGCGCACTGTTGCTGGCGGTGGACTCCATCAGCAGCGGGTAGCGCTGCGGGGCCACGCGCTGCAGCGCGGGAAGGTCGGTGGTGGCGGGCAGTGGACGGGTCTGGAACATGGCAATGGATGCGTCAGGTTGAAGTGCGGGGCCGGCCCCAGATGCACCGAGGCCGCCCATGAAGGCGGCCCGGGTGGTGAAGCACGTTACGCGGACGTCCTCAGACCCGCTTGAACACCAGCGTGCCGTTGGTGCCACCGAAGCCGAAGCCGTTGGACATCACCACATCCACCTTGGCCTCGCGTGCCGTATTGGGCACGTAGTCCAGGTCGCAGCCTTCGCCCGCTTCATGCAGGTTGATGGTCGGCGGAATGATGTTGTCGCGCAGTGCGAGCACCGAGAAGATCGCTTCCACGCCGCCGGCCGCGCCGAGCAGGTGGCCGGTCATCGACTTGGTGGAGCTGACCATCATCTTGTAGGCATGGTCGCCGAAGGCGGTCTTCATCGCCATGGTCTCGCCCAGGTCGCCCAGCGGGGTGGAGGTGCCGTGCGCATTGAGGTAACCGACCTGGTCCGGGCTGACGCCCGCGTCCTTCAGGGCCATGGTCATGCAGCGTGCGGCGCCTTCGCCGTTCTCGCTCGGCGCGGTCATGTGGTACGCGTCGGAGCTGGCACCGAAGCCGGCGAGCTCGCAGTAGATCTTCGCGCCACGCGCCTTGGCGTGTTCGTATTCTTCCAGGATCAGGATCCCGGCACCGTCACCCAGCACGAAGCCGTCGCGGTCCTTGTCCCACGGGCGCGAGGCTTCAGCCGGGGCGTCGTTGCGGGTGCTCATCGCCTTCATCGCGCAGAAGCCGCCCAGAGCGGTCGGCGAAGAGCCGCGCTCGGCGCCGCCGACCACCATCACGTCCGCGTCGCCGTACTGGATCATGCGCATCGCGGTGCCGATGGAATGATTCGAGGTGGCGCACGCCGACACCGCCGAGAACGACGGACCCTTCAGGCCGGTGATGATGCTGAGCTGGCCCGGCAGCATGTTGATGATGGTCTTGGGCACGTAGAAGGGCGAGATCTTCTTGCCCTCGTGGAACTCGATGGTCTGCTCTTCGATGCCGAGCAGGCCGCCGATGCCGGCGCCGACGATGGCGCCGATGCGTTCGGCATTGGCGTCGGTGATCTCCAGGCCCGAGTCGTGCAGGGCCATGAACGAGGCACCGAGGCCGTAATGGATGAACGGGTCCATCTTCTTGGCATCCTTGCCGCTGACCCGGAATTTGCCGAACAGTTCATTGTCGGCGGTGATGTCGAATCCCTTGACCTCACCTGCAATCTTGGTGGTGAACCGATCCAGATAGGCATCAGAAACGTTGGTCAGCGGACCGATGCCCGAACGACCATGGGTGATGCCTTCCCAGCTGCTGGCCAGATCATTGCCCAACGGCGAGACGATACCCAGGCCAGTTACGACGACGCGACGCTTCATTGCTGATTCTCCTGGCCCGGATGGTTTCAACGGGCAACTCGGTTTGCTTCGGTGTGATGCTCAAACACACGGGGCCGCAACAGCGGCCCCATGGGGTGCGGTGCGCGGCGAGCGTGAACCCGCGCGCGCACTGCCGTCTGACATCAGGCCTTGACGTGGGCCTTGATGTAGTCGATGGCGGCCTGCACGGTGCTGATCTTCTCGGCTTCTTCGTCCGGGATCTCGCACTCGAATTCTTCTTCCAGGGCCATCACCAGCTCGACGGTGTCCAGCGAGTCAGCGCCCAGGTCATCGACGAACGATGCGCTGTTGGTGACTTCTTCTTCCTTGACGCCAAGCTGTTCGACGACGATTTTCTTGACGCGTTCTTCGATGGTGCTCATTGGATATCGCTCCAGATGGAGTAGTGGTTCAAAAGTGACGCCATCATTGTGGCGATGGCCGTTGGATAGTGTAGTGGAAACCGAAGGCGCCTTGCATTCTAGCAAAACTCCATTTGGATCAACCACTTGCGGTGCAATCCCTGCACCACATGCTTACGGCATGTACATGCCGCCGTTCACATGGAGGGTTTCGCCGGTGATGTAGCTGGCCGAGGGACCGGCCAGGAACGCCACCGCGTTGGCGATGTCTGCCGGTTCGCCGAGGCGTTCCAGCGCGATCGACTTGACCAGGCCGGTGCGCTGCTCTTCGGGCAGGGCCTTGGTCATGTCGGTGTCGATGAAGCCCGGGGCCACCACGTTGACGGTGATCCCGCGCGAGCCGATTTCCTTGGCCAGCGATTTGGAGAAGGCAATGATGCCCGCCTTGGCCGCGGCGTAGTTGGCCTGGCCGGCATTGCCGGTCACGCCGATCACCGAGGCGATGTTGATGATGCGGCCCTTGCGCGCCTTCATCATGCCGCGGATGACCGCCTTCGAGGTGCGGTACACGCTGGTCAGGTTGGTGTCGAGAATGGCCTGCCAGTCCTCGTCCTTCATGCGCAGCAGCAGGTTGTCGCGGGTGATGCCGGCGTTGTTGACCAGGATGGTGATCGCACCGAATTCCTTGGCGATGCCGTCCAGTACGGCGTCCAGCGCGGCCGGGTCGGTCACGTTCAACGCGCGGCCGTGGCCGCCCACCGCCGCCAGGCGCTCGCCGATGGCAGCCGCACCGGAGTCGGTGGTGGCGGTGCCGATGACGGTCGCGCCCTGCGCGGCCAGTGCGTCGGCGATCGCCGCACCGATGCCACGGCTGGCGCCGGTGACCAGTGCGATTTCACCCTGAAGGGGCTTGCTCATGCTCAGTATCCTCGAACGAAATGCTTCAGGCGGCCCACGTTTCGCGGGCGGTCTCGAAGTCGGCGGGCGTGGACAGGGTGCGCGCGTCCAGGCTCTTGTCGATGCGCTTGATCAGGCCGGTCAGCACCTTGCCGGGGCCGCACTCGGCCACGCGGGTGACGCCACGGGCGGCCAGCGCTTCCACGCAGCCGGTCCACTGCACCGGCAGGTACAGCTGCTGGACCAGGGCGCTGCGGATCGCATCGATGCCGTCATGCACGCGCGCGTCGACGTTCTGCACCACCGGCAGGGCCGGCACGCGCCAGTCCAGGCCGGCCATGGTTTCGGCCAGGCGGTTGGCGGCTTCGCGCATCAGCGGGGTATGCGACGGCACGCTGACGGCCAGCTTGACCGCCTTGCGCACGCCCTTTTCGGCGAGCAGGGCCAGGGCGCGGTCGACCGCTTCAGCGTCGCCACCGATGACGATCTGGCCGGGCGAGTTGTAGTTGGCCGGGACCACGACCTGGCTGCCCGAGGCCTGTTCACAGACCTCCTTGACCAGCGCGTCCTCGGCGCCGAGCACGGCAGCCATGGCGCCCACGCCGGTCGGTGCGGCGTCCTGCATCAGCTGGCCGCGCAGGCGCACCAGATGGGCGCCGTCACGCAGGGACAGCGCCCCTGCCGCGACCAGCGCGGTGTATTCGCCCAGGCTGTGCCCGGCCAGGACCACCGGCTGGGCGCCGTGCACGGCCTGCCATGCGCGCCACACGCCGATGCTGGCCGCCAGCAGGGCCGGCTGGGTGTATTCGGTTCGGTTGAGCATCTCTTCCGGGCCGCCCTGCGAGAGCGCCCACAGGTCCACGCCGGCGCCATCGGAGGCTTCGGTGAAGGCTTCACGCACCTGCGGGTGCAGTTCAGCCAGTTCAGCCAGCATGCCCAGCGACTGCGAGCCCTGCCCGGGGAACACGAAAGCGAGATTGGAATCGGTCACGCGGAAATCCGCCTGCTAAAAACGAACGGCGAATGATAAGGGGGTTTGGCGCCCTTCGTCTGTACTGGCGCGTATTGAGGACTCAGACAAACAGCTGCAGGATGTCCAGGTCGCCGTCGCTGAAGAAGTCGAAACAGATCGCCATCAGCATCAGCATGCCGAGCGTGGTGGCGCCGTGCACGATCAGGATCGCGTGCGCCAAGGCCCGCGCCGAGCGGCCCATTTTCATGCTGTAGCGGGCCAGGCGCTGCAGGCGGCCGGAGACCTCATGGGCATGCGCCAGCACCGGCGCCTGTTCGCCATCCATCGCCGCTGCCATCAAGGCCTGCAGTCGCTCCGGACGGTCTTCGTAGTACCTGGCCACGCCGTAGCCGAACATCAGCCAGTCGCGCGCCTGGGCCTGGGCCAGGTCCATCACTTCCAGCGGGTCTTCCTCGAAATCGATGAAGCCGATCTGCTGGCCGTCCCAGGTCAGGTTGCGCGGCAGCGGCTGGCCGAAATAGGCGCCCTTGGCATGGGCGGCGGCGATGGCATGCATGGCGGTCGAAACCAGCGCGTCGCAACCGGCTTCATCGGCCTGGCGCAGGCAGGTGTTGAAGGAGCTGCCGTTGTCGCCCAGTACCAGCGAGGCGCGGCCGGTGCCGAGTACCTGCGGCACGTTGACGCCCTGCGCCTGCAGTTCCGCCAGGCGGCGCGCTTCAGTCTGGCGTGCGGCGTCGCCACCGCGATGCGGCGGCGGGCGCAGCGCGTCAAGCTGGAAACGGTGGGCAACGAAGTTGAGCAGGCCCAGCGCGACCGCGCGGCTGCTTTGACCGTATTGCTTGAGCCAGGCGCGTTGGCCGTGGATGACGATCTGCTCGACCATGGGGTACTCCAGAAATGCAAAACGGCCCCGTCGGGGCCGTTGATGATGCAGGTGCCGTTTAACGCATTAATAACGCAGCAGAGCGGAACCCCACGTGAAGCCGCCACCGAAGGCCTCCAGCAGCAGCAGCTGGCCGCGCTGCACGCGCCCGGAGCGCACCGCCACGTCCAGCGCCATCGGCACCGAGGCCGAGGAGGTGTTGCCGTGCTTGTCGACGGTGACCACGACCTGCTCCATCGACATGTCCAGCCGCTTGGCGGTGGCTTCGATGATGCGCAGGTTGGCCTGGTGCGGGATCAGCCAGTCCAGATCGGCCTTGCTCAGGCCGTTGGCGTCGAGTGTTTCGTCGACGACCGAGTCCAGCGCCTTGACTGCGTACTTGAACACGTCGTTGCCCTTCATCAGGATCGCGCCGCGGGCTTCTTCGCCCTCGCCGAAACCTGCCGAGACACCGACCGGATTCCATAGCAGTTCCTTCTTGCTGCCGTCCGAATGCAGGTGGGTGCTCAGGATGCCGGTGTCTTCGTCGGCCTTGAGCACCACCGCGCCCGCGCCGTCGCCGAACAGCACGCAGGTGGTGCGGTCGTTCCAGTCGACGATACGGGTGAGGGTTTCCGCACCGATGACCAGCACGTGGCGTGCATCACCGGAACGAATGAATTTGTCGGCCACGCCCAGCGCGAACACGAAGCCCGAACAGGCCGCGTTGACGTCGAAGGCAGGGCAGCCACTCGCACCGAGCTTGGCCTGGATCAGGCACGCGGTGGAGGGGAAGATCAGATCGGGCGTGGTCGTACCCACCACGATCATGTCGAGCTGCGAAGCGTCGATACCGGCCGCTTCCAGCGCACGCACCGCGGCGTGATAGCCGAGGTCGCTGGTGGTTTCCGTATCGGCGGCGATGTGCCGCTCACGGATACCGGTGCGCGTCTGGATCCACTCATCGGTGGTGTCGACCATTTTCTCCAGATCCTGGTTGGTCAACACTTTTTCGGGCAAATAGCTACCAGTGCCCGCGATCCTCGAGTAGATCCGCTTGCTCATTGCATGTCCTGTAAGAGGTAAAGGCCGCTGTCCGACGGACAGCGGCCCTCACGAATCAATCTTCTTCGACGGCCGAGTTCGACTTGGTCGCAATCACCTTCTTGCCGCGGTAGAAACCGTCAGCGGTGATGTGGTGACGCAGATGCACTTCACCGGTGGTCGGATCGGTGGACAGCTGCTTGGCGCTCAGGGCGTCATGCGAACGGCGCTGGCCGCGGCGGGACGGGGTAACACGGGATTTCTGCACAGCCATGGGATTGCTCCAAACTCGGTTCGATTTGCTTCGTCGTATCGTCGCGCAGGACGCCAGCGCCCAGCACACTTCGCTTTCGCCGCAGCCGCCGACGACACTCCGGCTGCAATTGTTTCTAGGGTTTCTTCAGCGCCGCCAACGCCGCGAACGGATTGGCCTTGCTCTGTTCTTCTTCGGTCGGCGCCCAGTCCCGGTTCACTGCCTCGCCCTCGGGCGACAGCGGCACTACCGGGACCGCCAGGACCAACTCGTCCTCGACCAGGTCCAGCGGGCGCAGGATGCCGTCTTCCGGCACCAGCATCGCCTCGTACTCCTCCGGCAGCGCCGACTCTTCGTCTTCGTTGCGGATCAGGCCAAGCCGCTGCTTGATCGACACCGGCAGCAGGAAGCGCTGCAGGCTGCGCTGACAGGTCAGCGGCAACGCGGTATCGATCGACAGGTCCACATAGGATACCCGCAGGACGTCGTCGTGGCCGAACTCCAGCGCAAAGCTGCACTTTCCTTCGGTATCGGCAACCAGGCCCTGCAGGCGGGTCAATTCAGCCAGTTCTACCTGACCGTCGAAGCACCTTCGTGCTGCGACCATCCGCCAGGCATCCAGCGTTTCGGGCACGTTCGCGGACATAAGCCGCTGAATGTTAAGGACGCCATCGACCGTTGTCAAATGCCGTAGAGTTCGCCCACCCCTGCTGCCCCGGTATTGTCGCATGCTTCCCCTGCTGCTGGCCTCCACCTCCCGCTACCGCCGTGAACTGCTGGAACGGCTGGGCCTGCCGCTGGACACCGCCCGTCCGGAGGTCGATGAGTCCCCTGCCCCCGGCGAGGCACCGCGGTCCCTGGCGGTGCGGCTGGCACGGGCCAAGGCCGAGGCAGTGGCGGCACGTCACCCCGGCCGCTGGGTGATTGGCTCGGATCAGGTTGCAGACCTGAATGGGAGCCCGCTGGGCAAGCCGGGCGACATCGCCGGCGCCAATGCGCAGCTGGCCGCCATGTCGGGGCAGACCGTGGCCTTCCACACCGCGATCTGTCTGGTCCGCGACCAGCAGGTGCTGGAGGCCTGCGACCTGACCCAGGTGCGGTTCCGGACACTGATGACGGACGAGATCGGGCGCTACGTGGCCGCCGAGCAGCCGCTGGACTGCGCCGGCAGCTTCAAGTGCGAAGGATTGGGCATCACCCTGTTCGAGGCGATCGACAACCGCGATCCCACCGCACTGATCGGGCTGCCCCTGATCGCGCTGTCCGGGCTGTTGCGCCAGGCCGGATACACCCTGCCCTGACCCTCAGCGGAGCTGCAGGGCGCCCAGGCAGGCCGCGTCCAGCGGACCGGTCGCCCAGCCTGTCCAGCGCGCGCCCTCCCGCAGCGCCATGCCCACCGGGCGGTTGCCACACTGCAGGACCAGCCGCGGCGCAGGGCTGTCGGCATCGAAGGCGATGCGCCAGGCCTGGCCGTCGAGCAGGTTCTGCACCGGGGTGAGTTCTACGCTGCGGATCGCCGCGACCGTGCCGGCCAAGCCCTCGCGTTGACCCTCCAGATAGCGCGTTTCGGGCCAGGCGAACATCGAAACGTGCCCGGCACGCACCGCCGGAAGCGCTGACTGGAGCTCTGCCAGCACGTTCTCACCCTGTACCTGGGCCGGGTCCAGCACGCCGGCAGCCACCGCCGTGGCCGTGCCATGCGCCACCCGCTGCGTGCCCAGCCCCACCTTGCCCATCCAGGCCGTACTGGGCACCAGGGCAAGCGCCAGCAGCATCACTGCCGCGGCTGCACGGCGCGGTCGGCGCGGCCCAAACCGGACCACTGACCACAGCGCCAGCCCGGACCAGAACAGCCACGACCAGAGCACGTAGCGCGGGGCGGACAGCTGGGCGGGGTAGTCGACGAAATAGGCCATGCGACCCAGCGCGATCAACACGCCTACGGCCAGGCCGAACCAGGCCATGGCCAGGGCAACGGATTCGCCCGCACTCGCAGCGAGGCCGCGTTGCCAGCTGCGCCAGCTCATCACCAGCAGCGTGGCCACGCCGATCGCCCCGATGACCAGGTGCGGCCAGCGGGCGCCCATCACCGGGCCGAACAGCGACTGCCAGGTACCGGCAACGCCGTGCGCGGCACCGCGCAGCGGCGCCACCGGCAATTGCTGCGCAATGGCAGGGTCCAGCAACGGCCAAGCCGCATAGATGAACGGCGATGCAAACCAGCGCAGCACCAGGTCCAGCTGCCGCACCGGCGCGATGGCGAGGTCGGCCTGCATGCCGGTGCTGCCCATGCCCAGGTGCAGGCCCACCGCCAGCACTGCGCCGGCGAGCAGGGGCAACCAATGCGACACGCTGGCCCGGCGCACCGCCAGTACCGCCTCAAAGCCCACGAACACCGCCACGCCACTGCCGAAGGAGAACGTGGCGGCCACCCCGCACACCGCCGCCAGCACGCTTCCCAGGCGGTCACCGCGCAGCAGCAGCGCCACCCCGCCCATCAGCAATGCGGTGATCAGGTAGGCATGCACCGTTTCGTTGGCATGGGTCAGCACACGCTGGTTGCCGAGCCAGAACAGCGACAACGCACCGACCAGCGCGGCGGCCGCACGCACCGGCGGCGACAACGCATCGTGGCGCAGGATGCGCACCAGGCCCCATAGCGACCCCACGGCCAACAGCATGCCGACGACGATCTGCAGCCACTGGTTACCCTGCAGCCAGCTGAGCTCCGCAAAGCGCACCAGGTTGGGCAGGATTTCGCGATGACCATTGTCGGAGGCCAGCACATTGCGCGGCCACGGCTGCTCCAGCAGTTTCTGGGTGAAGCGCCATGGATCGGCATACAACACACGCGGCGCGAGCCACGCCATGGCGGCAAGGCCCACGACCATGACCGAAAGTGCCGCACACCACAGCGTGGCGGTCACCGCCGGCAGCGAAAGACGCGAAGGGATTACTGAAGGAGGCGAGTAAGCAGCAGCCGGCAACGCATCACGCATGCAGCGATCTTCCTTGAAAAAGCGATGGCGCGGTCAACGCGCGGGTACGGTGAAGGATTGTTCCTGCCACTGCTCCACGCTGCCATCCCTGCCATACAGGGTCATGCCCAGCCAGTGGCGGCCCGGGGCAAGCTGACGGGTGTCGAGGGTGGCATCGAAGGCTACATGGGGATGCTGCGGATCGGTGGAGATCTTCCACGCTGCGGTGATGTCGTAGGCTCGCCCGTACACCGCATCGCCGACAGGTTTGCCGTCGATCAGCAGCTCGACGCGCGACAGCCCCACCCCATCCTTGAAGGCCCAGCCACGCACCTGAAGGCTGTCGCCCACGACTTCGTCCTGCACAGGCGCATCCACCCAGGCCATGGCCGGCGTCACGCAGGGGCCATCGACGCGCGCGGCCGGCAGCTTGAACAGCAGGAAGCGCTGGTAGCCATGATCCTGGCTGACCACGCGCGGCGGCGGCAGCGGACCGACCTGCCGGCAGATGTCGTGGTAGCGCTCCAGCAGGTCGCGGTAGCGCTGGTCGCTGGGCGAGAGCACCAGCAGCATCGGTGCATCGCGCTCGCCATCATGCAGCAGGCCCCATAGACCCAGTTGTGCGGTGCGGCCGTGCTTGTCGTTGAGCGGATGGTGCAGCACTTCGATGCGCGGGTCGCGCAGCTGGAAGCCCAGTTCCGCGCCGACCTTGAAGTTGCCGGCCAGCACGCGGGTACCGGCCGGCATGCCGGCCAGCTCGGCGCGCACCTCGTCCGCCAGCGGTGCCCAGCCGGCGAAGTTGCGCGGGTAGAACTTGTTCCCGGCCAGCGTCGCGCGCAGGTCGGGGCTGGAGGCCACCAGGTAGGAACCGAAGGCCAGTGCCAGCCCGGCACCGGCCAGCCACCAGCCGGTGCGGCGCAGCCAGCGCGGCCAGCCATTGAGCACGACGGGGACGGCCACGAGCAGGGCCAGGTAGCCCGGCAGCGGCCAGTGGAAGCTGATCCGCTCGACATCGGTGAAGAAGCCCAGTGCGAAGATCGCCAGCGTCGATACCGCCCCCACAAGACCGAAGTACCGCCACTGGTCACGCGCACCGCCGCCCGGACGCGTGGCGGCCAGCGCTACCTTCCACATCGCGATGCACAGGATCGGCGTGACCAGCATCGGCTGGATCACCAGGAACCACAGACCACTCCACTGGAAGGCCCAGGGATGGCGATCCACCACCTGGAACTTGAGCCCGGCATCCTGGTTGTCCGCATTCCACGCCACCAGCGGCAGCCACGCCATCACCCCCACCGCCAGCGCCACCCACACGCGCGGATCGCGCAGCGTGCGTCGCCCCTGTGGAAGCAGCATCAAGGCAATGAAGCCGACAAGGATCACGCCAATGAAGCGGTAATGGCTCAGCGCACCGATCACCAACCCGAGCGACAGCTTCACCGCCGCCGCTGCGTCCACGTTGCGCAACAGCCGCGCGCCGGCGTCCAGGCACAGCACCGCCGCCAGTGCCATCGGCACATCGGGTACCGCCAGCATGCCCAACGTCGCCGACAGCGGCATCAACACGGTCAGGCTGCCGGCCTGCCAGCCGGCGACAGCACCGAACCAGCGCGTGGCGATGCGTGAGACCAGCCACGGCAGCATCGCGCCGATCGCCAGGAACGGCAGTCGCAGCGCCAGCACATGGTTGCCGCCCAGCTCCACGCCCAGTCGCGCCAGCCAGGCGGTCAGCCCGGGCAGGTCCGAATAGGCCATCGCCAGGTGCTGACCTTCCTGCCAATAGAATGCTTCGTCCACGAACAAGGGCAGACGCGCAGCCACCACCAGCTTCACAGCCGTGATGAGCGTCCATAACACCAGAAAAATTGTGCGTGCGCGTTGTTCGCCCTGCATTGCTCTATAGAATCGAAAGAATCATCGACACGAGACGGACATGGAAAATTCGCCCCGCGTGCCCGCCATGCTACCCGAAGAACTGCGACAGGCTTTGCGCAATGCCCAGGACCAGGTCAATGGACTGGTGCTGGGCAAGGCCCAGGAAGTCCGGCTGGCGTTCGTTGCGCTGCTCTCCGGCGGCCACCTGCTGATCGAAGACCTGCCTGGCCTGGGCAAGACCACCCTCGCCCACGCGCTGGCCTCCAGCCTGGGACTCGGCTTCCAGCGCGTGCAGTTCACCTCGGACCTGCTGCCCGCAGATGTGCTCGGCGTCTCGGTTTACGAGGCCACCACACGCCAGTTCCAGTTCCACCCCGGTCCGGTCTTCACCCATGTGCTGCTGGCCGATGAAATCAACCGCGCACCGCCGCGTACGCAGAGCGCGCTGCTGGAAGCCATGGCCGAACAACAGGTCACCCTGGACGGCGTGACCCACCCGCTGCCCGATCCGTTCTTCGTGATCGCCACGCAGAACCCGGTGGACCTGTCGGGTACCTTCCCGCTGCCCGACTCGCAGCTGGACCGCTTCCTGCTGCGGCTGGCGCTGGGGTATCCCAATCCGGAATCCGAACGCGAACTGCTGCGCGGCACCGATCGCCGCCACCTGATCGCGCAGGCGACGGCCTGCCTGGACGACAACCAAGTACGCGCATTGCGCGACGCGGTGAACCAGGTGCATGCCAGCGAAGCGCTCATCCAGTATGTGCAGTCGCTGCTGGCACGCAGCCGCCAGCATGCCGGTGTACGCGTGGGCCTGTCGCCACGCGCAGGACTGTCGCTGCTGCGCGCGGCCAAGGCGCATGCACTTCTGTTGGGGCGTGGCCACGTGGTGCCCGAAGACGTGCAGACCCTGTTTGTCGCCGTGGCCGGTCATCGCCTGGTGCCTGAAGCAGAAGCCAGCGGCGGGCCGGCACTGACCCGCGCCATCCTGCAGACGGTCGCGGTGGACTGAGTGCGCAGCGGCTGGGGAGACCGCTTGAACGAGGCGATGTCGGCCGCCAACCGGCGGTTCACGCGGCCGAAACTGCCCGAGAGCCTGCCGCAGCGGCTGGGGCGGCGGCGCATCTACGTGCTGCCCACGCGCTTCGGCCTGTTCGTCACCGTGCTGCTGGGCGCGATGCTGCTTGGTGCGTTGAACTACAACAACAACCCCGCCCTGCTGCTGGCCCTGCTGCTGGCCGCAGTAGCGATCGCCAGTACGTTCAGTGCACACCTGCAGCTGTCCGGCCTGAAGGTCGTCGCGGTGTCGGCCGAACCGGTCGTGGCTGGCACGACGATGCGACTGCGCATCAACCTGTCGCGCGCCGACACCCGGGCGCGCCGTGGCCTGGTGGTGTCGCTGGGCGATGCGGTCGCTTACGGACACCTGGTGGACACCGACCAGATCGAGGTCGACCTGCCGCTGCCCACGCAACGACGCGGCTGGCTGGACCTGGAGCGCATCCGTCTGTCGACCACGCAGCCGCTGGGCCTGGTGCGTGCGTGGTCGTGGGTCTGGCCGGATGCGCCGCTGCTGGTCTATGCCGCGCCTGAAACGCAGGCACCGCCCTTGCCCACCGGCGATGGCGATCCCCTGCATACGCGCGTGCATGCCAGCGGCGACGAACTGCACCAGCTTCGTCCCTACCGCGCTGGCGATGCGCCGCGCAGCATTGCCTGGAAGCATTCGGCACGGCGCGACACCCTGCTGGTCCGCGAATATGAAAAGCCGGTGGGCGTGGACATCCTGCTCGACTGGCGCCAGCTGGCGCCGCTGCCCGGCGAGGCCCGCATTGCACGGCTGGCACGCTGGGTCGACCTGGCCGAACGCGAAGGACGCCGCTACACCCTCAAGCTGCCGGGCCAGCCGGAACTGGGCCCGGGCCAGGGCAGCAGCCACCACCACCTCTGCCAACGCGCCCTGGCGCTGATGCCCCATGGCTGACCTTCCCGCTTCCCTGCTCGCGCCCGCCGCCCGACGCTGGACCCTGGCCAGCGGCGCGCTGGCACTGCTCCCGCTGCTGCTGCAGTTGCCGCCACTGCTGGCCGGCGTGTTCGCCGTGGTCGCGGTGATCACGGCATTGGCCTCGGGGCAACGGGTACTGCCGGCGCCCGTGCGCGTCCTGCTGGTCCTGGGCATGTTGGCGGCGGTGTACTGGCAGCTCGGCGCGCGTCCTGGCCGCGATACCGGCTGCGCGTTGCTTGCGGCGATGCTGGCGCTCAAATCCAGTGAGCTGCGCAGCCTGCGCGACGCACGCAGCCTGCTCGGCTTCGCCCTGTTCGCACCGTTCGCAGCATTCCTGCTGGACCAGGGCCCGTTGACGATGGGCCTGGCAATGCTGGCCGCTTTGGCCACCCTGCTGACCCTGCAGCGACTGGCGCGCGCCGAAGGTGGCGCACCCAACGCGCCGCTCCCTGGCCAACTGCGCGGCGTCGGCAGGCTGCTCGCGCTGGGCCTGCCGCTGGCGTTCGCCGCGTTCTGGCTGTTCCCGCGCCTGAGCGAACCGCTGTGGGGCCTGCCAGATCGAGCGGTCGGTAAGCCCGGCCTGTCCGACCGCATGGACCCGTCCGAGTGGCTGGACCTGATGGCCGACGATGCGCCCGCCTTGCGGGTGACATTCTTCGGCGCCGTACCGAGCCCGGAACAGCGCTATTGGCGCGGCCCGGTGATGACCCACTTCGACGGCCGCCGCTGGGAACGCGATCCGTACAGCGACCGCCGCCCACCCGCGCCGGTGACCCGCGCGGCGCCGCAGTGGGAGTACCAGATCGACTACGAACCCACTGATCGACGCCAACTCGTGGCATTGGATCTGCCACTGCATGCGCCAGCGGGTGCCACGCTGGGCGCCGACTACAGCCTGCGCAGCACACAGAGCCTGTCGTCGCTGACCCGCTGGCGCCTGCAGTCGGCACCGGCAGCCCGCTACATCGAGCCGCTCACCGCGTTCCAGCGCCAGGTCGCATTGCAGCTGCCGCCGGGCTTCAATCCGCGCACGGCGGCGCTGGCCCGGCAATGGCGCCAGGAGGCGGGCGACAACGATGCCGCCATCGTGTCGCGCGCGTTGGAATGGGTGCGTTCGACCTTCGCCTACACCCTGTCCACCGAGGCGGCGGGAAGGGACAGCGTGGATGAGTTCCTGTTCGACCAGCAGGCCGGCTACTGCCAGCACTTCAGTTCGTCGTTCGTGGTGCTGATGCGCAATGCCGGCATTCCGTCGCGGGTGGTGACCGGCTTCGCCGGCGGCCAGCGCAACCCGTATGGCGACTACTTCGTGGTGCGCCGGATGGATGCGCACGCCTGGGCGGAAGTGTGGCTGCCGCAACGCGGTTGGGTGCGGGTGGACCCTACCGCCGCAGTGGCGCCCGAACGCATCTACGACACCCTGGAAGACCGCCTCGGCGCAGGCGCTGACACCACACTGGAAGGACGCTGGCTGCAGCTGGGACAGGTGGGAGACTTCCTCCGTCGGGGCTGGAACGACCTGGTGCTGTCGTTCGACGCCACCCGCCAGCAGCAGCTGCTGCGCCCGCTGGGCATCGACACACTGCAGCCCGCGCAGCTGATCGGCATTTTCATTGCCTTCGCAGGCGCTGCGCTAGGCTGGATGGCATGGCTGCTGGCCCGCGGGGAACGCGAGCGCGATCCGCTGTTGCGGGCCTGGCACCGGCTGGGACGGCGTTACGCGCGGCATGACCTGGCCAGGGAACCTGCAGAAACCGCCACGGACTGGGCGCAGCGCGTCCACCGGCAGCGCCCCGACCCGGCGCTGATTTCGCTCAGCCAGCGTTTCGTTCAGGCGCGCTACGCTGGCGCAAAGCTCGACCCTTCTCTCGTGCGTGACCTGCACAGGCATCGCCCGTCCACTGGAGCAACATCATGAACGCCAAGATCCTGCTTCCCCTTGCCGCGTCGCTGGCGCTGGCCGCCTGTGCCACGGCCCCCAAACCG
Organism: uncultured Stenotrophomonas sp.; assembly: GCF_963519125.1. Taxonomy (GTDB): domain Bacteria; phylum Pseudomonadota; class Gammaproteobacteria; order Xanthomonadales; family Xanthomonadaceae; genus Stenotrophomonas. Next base: position 232,093 of record NZ_CAUQLJ010000002.1, read on the forward strand.
CTGCAGGGACAGTTCAGCGTGGTCAGCCCGCGCGATTCGGTCGCCACCCAGCAGGTCGGCACGCCGGTGCGCTGGGGCGGCCGCATCATTGAAACCACCCCGGGGCAAGGACAGACCTGCTTCCAGCTGCTGTCGCGCCCGCTCAACGGCAGTGGCCGCCCCAACACCACCTCCAATGACGCCAGCGACGGTCGCTTCGTGGCCTGCCGCGCCGGCTTCTACGACCCGGCCGTGTTCGAGGAAGGGCGTGACGTGACCTTCATCGGCAAGATCGCCGGCTACGAAAACACCCGCATCGGCGACTACGAATACCGCCTGCCGAAGCTGGAAGCGGACGTGATCTACCTGTGGCCGGAACAGCGCCAGGTCGATGTGGTGCCGGTCTACCCGTATGGCCCGTGGGGCCCGGGTTGGGGTCCGGGCTGGGGCTACCGCGGCTGGGGCTGGTGGTAAACGATTCAGAAAAAAACGCCGCTTTCCAGCGGCGTTTTTTTTCAGGTTCCGAAGTGGCCCAGCTGCGCGCCTGCCAATAGATGCAGGTGGATATGGAACACCGTCTGCCCGGCATGCTCGCGGCAGTTCATCACGATGCGGTAGCCGTCCTGTGCGAACCCTTCACGGCGGGCATATTCGGCTGCGGCCATCGCCAGCTTGCCGATCAGGTGCGCCTGCGAAGGCTGCACGTCATCCAGCGTGGGGATGGCTTCATTCTTCGGAATGAACAGCACGTGCACGGGCGCCTGCGGCGCGATGTCCTTGAACCCCAGCACCTCTTCGTCTTCGTAGACGATATTGGCCGGAATCTCGCGGCGGATGATTTTTCCGAACAGGGTGTCCTGGCTCATGAATTACCTCGTCATTCGACTTCGGTACGGCTACCGAATGCATGCGACAACGTGCCGCGATCCACATACTCCAGCTCGCCGCCCAGCGGCAGGCCCTGTGCCAGCCGGCTCGGCCGCACCTTGTGCGCCCGGGCCAGCTGCGCCAGGTAGTGCGCGGTCGCTTCGCCTTCCACGGTGGCGCTGGTGGCGATGATCAGTTCCTGCACCTCGCCCTGCCCCAGCCGCGCTTCCAGCTGGTCCAGCCCGAGTTCGCGCGGGCCGACGCCGTCCAGCGGCGACAAGCGTCCCTGCAGCACGAAGTAGACGCCGCGGAAGCCGGTGGCGGTTTCAATCGCCAGGCGGTCGGCTGGCGACTCGACCGCGCACAGCTGCTGGCGTTCGCGGCTGCCGTTGGCGCACACCGCGCAGACCTCGGTTTCGCTGAAGTCGCGGCACTGCGCGCAGTGGCCAATGCGTTCGATCGCCTTGGCCAGCACCTCGGCCAGCTTCTGGCCACCGGCGCGCTCGCGTTCGAGCACGTGGTAGGCCATGCGCTGGGCGGTCTTCTGGCCGACCCCCGGCAGGACCCGGAAGGCCTCGATCAGCTGTTCGAGCAGGGGCAGGCTCACGCTTAGAACGGCAGCTTCATGCCGGGCGGCAGCTGCATGCCGGCGGTGGCCGAGCCCATGCGGTTCTTGGATTCGGCGTCGATCTTGTTGGACGCGTCGTTGAACGCGGCCGCCACCAGGTCTTCGGTCATTTCCGCATCGGACAGGATCGACGGGTCGATACGCACCTTGCGGCACTCCTTGGCGCCGGTCAGGGTCACGCTGACCATGCCGCCGCCGGCAGTGCCGGTGACTTCCAGCTTGGCGAGTTCTTCCTGGGCCTTCTGCAGGTTTTCCTGCATCTTCTGGGCCTGCTGCATCAGTTGGGCGATGTTGCCGCGCATGTCGTATTACTCTTCAAAAGGACGGATGGAATCGGTCACGACCCGCGCGCCATGCTGCTGGATCAGCAGCTGCACCGACGGGTCGGCCATGAAGGCGGCCTCGGCCGCCTGCTGTCGCTCGCCACGCTGGCGGTCGGAACGCTGGTGCAGCGTTTCGGCCTCGGCGTTGCCATGTTCGATCACGATCTTCGGGGTCGTCCCGAGCGGGCCGGACAGCGCCTCGGTCAACGCCGCCAGCGAACGGTCCGAACACAGGTACTCAAATCCGGGCGATACCGCCAGTTTCAAGACACCGTGCTGGAATCCGACGAACGCCGCATGCGCGGCCAACTGCCGGGAGGGGCCGTTCAGCTGGCTCTGGGCGATCAGCTCCAGCCAGGTTTCCGCCGAGGTCAGGGCGACCGTGCCGCCCTGCGGGGCAGAAGCGCTGGTCGACGCCGGCGTCAGGGAGATGCCCTGCGGGCGCTGTGGCGGCACCGGCACTGCGGCGGGGGCCGGCGCTGCTGGTCGCACCGGCGGCGCTTCCCACGGCGCAGCCATGGCCGCGTCGGGACTGGCCAGCTCCACGGCCAGGGCCTCGTCGCGCTCGTCGGCGCCGGCCTGGTGCCACGGCGGCAGGTCGTCATCCGCGGCCGGCTCGGCCATCGGTGCGGGTGTCGGTTCCGGCTCAGCGGGTGCAGCGACCGGGGCGACAGGCGCCACCGCCACTGCAGGCGCAACTACGGGCGCTGCTGCGGCCACCGGTGCATCCACCGCGATCGGTGCCGCCACGGCAGCCGGCGCAGCGGCGATGCCGCCCTGCTCGCTTCCGCGCGAACCGGCGCCCGCGTCGGTACCGGCACCCGGATCACGCGGGACCGGCGGCACCGCGGCGGCCGGGCGGAACGCCAGCATGCGCAGCACTGCCATTTCAAAGCCCGCGCGCGGGCTCGGCGCCAGGTGCAGGTCGCGGCGGCCGCCCAGGGCCATCTGGTACCAGAGCTGGACCACTTCCGGGCGCAGGCGCTGGGCAAAGGCGGCGGCGTCGATGCCTTCGCCGTCGGCCTGCGCGCCCGGCACCAGCTGCTGCACCTGGATCCGGTGCAGGGCCTCGGCCAGTGCTTCCAGCACCCCGCTCCAGTCGGGCGAGAACTCGGCCAGCGCCGCCACCACCTGCAGCAGGCGCACGCCGTCGCCGTCGGCCAGCGCGTCCAGCATCGCCGCCACCTGGGTCCGGTCGACCGTGCCCAGCATGGTGCGCACGACGTCCTCACGCAGCGCGCCACCGGCATAGGCAATGGCCTGGTCGAGCAGCGACAGGCCGTCGCGCAGGCTGCCGTCGGCGGCCTTGGCCAGCTGCACGATCGCGGTCGGATCGGATTCGATCTCTTCCGCACTGAGAATGCGGGTCATCTGGCCCTGGATCTGGTCCTCATCCAACCGCTTCAGGTTGAACTGCAGGCAGCGCGACAGCACCGTCACCGGCAGCTTCTGCGGGTCGGTGGTGGCCAGCAGGAACTTCACGTGTTCCGGCGGCTCTTCCAGCGTCTTCAGCAGCGCATTGAACGCCGCCTTTGAGAGCATGTGCACTTCGTCGATCAGGTAGACCTTGTACTTGCCGCGCGAGGGCATGTACTGGGCGTTCTCGATCACCTCACGGACATCGTCCACGCCGGTATTGGACGCGGCGTCGATTTCCAGCAGGTCGATATAGCGCCCGGAATCGATGTCCAGGCAGGCCGGGCACTGGCCGCACGGGTCGGCGCTGGTGCCCTGCTCGCAGTTCAGCGACTTGGCGAAGATGCGCGCGATGGTGGTCTTGCCCACGCCGCGGGTGCCGGTGAACAGGAACGCGTGGTGGACCCGGCCGCTGTCCAGCGCATTGCTGAGCGCACGGACCACGTGTTCCTGGCCCACCAGCTCGGCAAAACGCTTCGGACGCCACTTGCGGGCGAGGACGAGGTAGGACATCAGGCCACCGTTTTCCATCGGATGTTCCATTGTGCCATGCCTGTCCAGCCCCTCGCCTCCGGCACGTCCTTCGCAGGCTCCTGGCTGGGGTGCTTGTGAAGTGCCGCGCAGCCCGCTAGAATCTGCGCCCCTGCTGAGGCGTTTGCCGATGACAGGGATCCGGAGAGGTGTCCGAGTGGTTGAAGGAGCACGCCTGGAAAGTGTGTAAGCGTCTAAACCGCGCTTCGGGGGTTCGAATCCCCCTCTCTCCGCCAGACAACGCAAACCCCCTGATTTTTCAGGGGGTTTTGCTTTTCTGGGGTGACCGGATGCAGGACACAAATCGGGACACATCTCACGATGCGCATCCCACACCATCTTGTTCGCTCACCCACTGGGCTCTGGTCGTTCCGGCAACGGGTCCCCACCGATCTTCAGGCCATGATTGGCCGACGCATCTTCAAACGCACCCTTCGCACGTCCGAGCTGGCCGTGGCCCAGCTGCGCGCCCTCGGCCTGGCTGCGCGTTATGCTCAAGCCTTCGACGTGTTGAGGGAACAACGCATGGGAACGAAGGACGAAGACATTGGAGCGCTTCTAGATCGCCTGACCGGTGGTGACCCGCTCCAAAAGCTAACGTTGAACCGGACCAAGGCAGCCGACGGGACGGTGACTGAGCATTGGCAAATCGATACCCCCGAGGACGTGACGCTCTACCGGCAGATGATGGAGCTTTCGGCCTCCCAGCCCAGTGCGCTGAGCGAGTTGATCCACGAGGGCGTGCCGCCCATGCCGGTGGCCCGTCGGGTAACCAAGCCTGCCGTGGAGACCATCACCCTGGGCAAGGCTCGCGACGGGTGGCTGGCCAGCATCCAACCCGGCTGCCTGCCCAAGACCTACACCATCAAGAAGACCGCCATCGAGGCGCTGGTGTCCTTCCTGGGCGACAAGAGCAAGCTGCACTCACTGACCAGGTCCGACTTAGCCCGCTGGTATCAGTTCATGCGAGATGGCGGCGCAGCCACCCCCACCCTTACCAATAAACAGTCCTATATCGGGGGCAAGGGCGGGTTTTTCGAGTGGGCGATGGCCTCCGGCCACTACCCCAAGGGCGACAACCCGGCTTCCGGCCACGTCACCTATTCGACCCGGGAAAAGCGCGCTCGGAAGAAGTTTGGCTTCAAGGCCTACGATGCCCACCAGATCCAAGCATTGTTTGCGCCGGCCGCGTTTGAGGAGCTGGCATTGTCCGCCCGCTGGGCCTCGCTGCTGGGTCTCTACACGGGTGCCCGGGCCTCAGAGGTCGGCCAGCTCCTGGTCGAGGACGTTTTCGCGGTGGAGGGCCTGCCCTGCATTAGGATTTCTGACGAGGGCGAACATCAAAAGGTGAAGACCGAGGTCAGCCTGCGCACGATCCCCGTGCATCCGGACCTCATCGAGCTGGGATTCTTGGATTGGGTGGACACCCTGCGCGCCGACAAGGCCCCAAGGCTCTTCCCTGCCGCGAAGGCGAACGCAAAAAACGGGGCAGGCAACTGGATCACCAAGGCCTTTGGCCGGCACCTGGAAAAGGTCGGGGCCAACTGGCCGGAGGCAAAAAGGGGCTTCCATTCTCTCAGGAAAACACTGATTCAGGAGCTTCAAGGCGCTGGCGTGGTCTCCGAACTCCGGGCCCAACTGGTGGGCCATGAACTGGACGACGAGCACCATGCGACTTACAGCCGCAGCTTCACGGCACGGGAAAAGCTGCAAGGGCTCAAGGACGTTTCGCCCGGTCTGTCAGTGCTGTCGTATGGACTGAACCTGCCTGTCCTGAGGAGCCTTCTGAGCGTCTAGATTCAGCGAGAATACCCAGCGGCAACGAGTGAACTATTAGTCAATTCGAGTGCTCGTAACTAGGAGGTTGTATGGGACGGCGAAGCGGCTTAGAGGGGTTTTTGCGGGCAGCCGGCCGGGCGGCCGCAGCGGCGGAGCGAGAAACCAAACGGAAACAGCGGATGCAGGCGACGCAGCAAAGGCAGCTGGAGCGCCATGAGCGTATGGCCGCAGCCCAGGTGCTGCGTAAGATTCGCGCCTCCGAGTTGACGGAAAGGGAGGCAGCCCGCCAAGCCAAAGCGGGATACCTTGAAGACCGGCAGACCGAGGTCGATGACCTCAATGCCGAACTCAGGGACCGACTACAGGAACTTGAGGGCTTACTCGGCCATACCCTTTCGGTGAACGACGCCATCAGTTTCGATGGCCTACGTCACACCGCCTCACACCCCACCTTTGAGGTGCCGAGGGAGTTGGTGCCCGGCTTCGCACCAGCCGCTGTCGAGCTCGTCCCACCGACGGGCCTTGCCCGCTTTTGGCCGGGAGCCGGGAAGAAGCACGGGGCGGCAATGGCGGCGGCGCAACAGGCGCACCAGCAAGTCCTGGACCAGTTCCAACAGGCAGAGACGCTAAAGAAGCAAAAGCTGGCTGACCTGCGTGCCCAGCACGAAGCTGCGCGCGCCCTCTACGAGGCGGATGTGGCCCGCCGAAACGGGGAAATTGACGAGTTCCAACGCGCCTACTTAGCCCATGAACCTGATGCCGTCGTGGCCTACAACGACATGGTTTTGGCACGCTCGGAATACCCAACCGAGGGATTCCCTCAAAGATTCAAGCTCGCGTATGCAGAGGCGTCGAAGGAACTGGTCATCGAATACGACCTTCCCGAGCTTTCGGTCGTGCCCACGGAGGCCGACTACCGCTACGTCAAGACCCGGGATGCTATCGACGCCAAGGCGCGTAAGGCGAGCGACATCAAAGCGCTCTACCAGGACATCATCGCCTCGATCACGTTGCGCACACTGCACGAGGCGTTCGAAGCCGACCAAGCGGATGCCTTAGGATTGGTGACTTTCAATGGGCTGGTCGATGCGCACGACCCCACCACAGGGCAAGAGGTCCGCGTTCCCGTGGTGTCGGTCCGCGCGACCAAGGCCGCCTTCCTGCAACTGCGGCTCGAGCGCGTTGAGAAGGTCGCCTGCCTTCGCAACCTTGGCGCCCAGGTCTCGAATAGGCCTGACGAGTTGCAAGCCATCAAGCCAATCGTCGAGTTCAACATGGTCGACAAGCGCTTCATCGCACAGTCGGATGTGCTGTCTGGATTGGAATCCCGCCCGAACCTACTGGACTTGACTCCAGGCGAGTTTGAAGCGCTAGTGTCCAATCTTTTTAGCAAGATGGGACTTGATACCAAGTTGACCCGTAGCTCCCGAGACGGGGGTGTGGATGCCGTGGCCTTCGACACTCGACCTGTGTTGGGGGGCAAGGTGGTTATCCAAGCGAAACGCTACAAGGACACAGTCGGCGTGAGCGCGGTCCGAGATCTCTACGGAACGATGCTTAACGAGGGTGCAAGCAAGGGCATCTTGGTCTGCACGAGTGGCTATGGCACGGCTGCGTTTGACTTTGCCAAGGACAAGCCCATCGAGCTTATTGATGGGGGCGGGCTGCTCTACTTGCTCAGAGAGCACGCTGGCTTGGACGCCCGCATTGCGGGTTAACAAGCAGCGCACCGGCATTTGATTACGCTTTTCCAGGACTGCCCACCCTTTCGCAAGAGATGATCGCGCACAGGGTTGGGCCAAGCCTAGGCGTTGGAAGGCAACTTCGATATTTGTGAACCAGCGCAGATTCCCTCCCTTGCGGATTTCGACATCGCTGCTTCGATGTGGGGACCTTCCACACATGGACCCTCAATGCCCGCCAACGTAGAACTTCGAATCGCCAGTCGCCTCCTTCCCGCTCTGATGGCGCAGAGTGGGACGCGCGACATCGCTGACCGGGAAGCCGATATTCAACACGCGCTCGATGCTGCAGCCCTGCTGATGCGTCGCTTCGCCGCCTCTCCCGCTGGGCAGGTGCAGCACGCTTATGTTCCCAGTAGCGGGAGCCGCTCGGCCCCACGCGCTGCTGCGGTGGACCGAGCCCAAGTCCCACCAACGTTTCCCTCTCAAGAAGAATGGCGTAAATCTCGCGGACTTCCCCCCGCCCCAACTCCTCAGGCCGCTCGGCAGCCCTTCCCTGGACTGTCTCCCCGCTAAAAGACAAAGCCCCGCTCAAGCGGGGCTCTTTCTTTCAGTGCAAGGCTGGGGGCTTTGGCTTCGCGGTCGGCAGCACCTGCTGCTCTTCGATGTGAGTCAGTTCCTGCTGCTGTGGTAGTAGTTCGCCCGGTGAGGCCAAGCTCTCTAGCTCGGAGGCACGGCGGACAACGTCGGCATCCACCTCTGCCAGAGCCCCATCTGATCCACGAAGCCTCGCTTTTTCAAGCTCTTTGGTCCGTTGCTCTAGGACGGACAGGCGGCGCTCCCGGCGCCTTATCCACTCTGGGCGAGAGTAGCAAGCAGAGCCGAGTGGGTAATCGGAGTTGAATCGCTCCCACTCCTGCTGGGCGATGTGATGCAACCGCTGTGCGCGTCCCAACGCCAGCAGGCGCATGGATCGTCCAATGACGGCGTTTCTCAGGGCTCGAACCTGAAGCACTGCTTTTGTTAACCACTGGCGGATGGCCACGGTTTCCCCTACATCAGCCAGTGCGTCCCGAGCCCACTCCAAGCCGGCTCGGATCCGGTGCAAGGAGAGATCCGCCCTGACGCGGGCGATGTCCTGAAGATCCCGCAATGCCTGCGTAATGCGCTCGGTAAGACTGATCGGCTCTTCTGCTTCAGTGCCCTCCCGGTGCCGGCCGATGACTTGGGCGAGACGAATCCCTGAGACGCCCCGGATTTCCAGGCCCGGCGCCAAGTGGGGCACCGACGCCCTGGAGCCCCACTCGCGACCGGTCGTCTGGCTGGCTAGCGGGCTCGTATCTCGCCCTGCCTGATGGGACAGCATATCCAGCTGCTCTTGGTTGCTCGCTTCGATGGTCTCGTTTTCGAGAGCAAGGCGGCTCTCCTGACCTTTGCGTGCCAGCGCTGTGGCCGACTTGCCCAGGTGCTTGGTGGGTTCCCTGGTGAGGGCGGCGGCTTGGAGCTCATCCCCTCGGTCGGCGGCCGATCGGGCTTGTTCGGCCAAGCTACGATGGTCGATGGTCACAGCCAGGCCCGCGGCCTCTAGGTGAGCGTTCGTGGTCTCAGCGATCATTTCCCTGACCCACTGGACCTGGGACTTCCCCGAGGCCCCGCCATCTAGCTCCCTCGTTTTCTCGCCAAAGCCCTCAGGTCCAATGCGCCTCGTGCTGGCAAGGACGTGAACGTGGTGGTTGAGCCCGTCTGGGGTGCCCGGAGAGTGGATGCTCGCCTGGACCGCGAATTGGTATCGGTCGACCAATGCTTCAGCGATGGCGAACGCGAGGTGCGCCCGCTGCTCGTCGGAGAGCTCATGAGGCAGCGAGAGCTCGAACTCACGCGCCACCGTCGAGTCCTTGCGACGCTCGGCGGCCTCCGCGACCGCCCAGAGTTCGCCGGGCACCAGCGCCCAGTCGGGGGCGTCAGGGGGCGCGAGGCAGAACGTCTCAACGACGCCGCTCCTGCGGCGGTAGTCGTGCTGCTGCCCGGTGATGAGGTCGGCAAGCAGAAGCCCGCCCCGGTAGGCGGCTGCGGCGACGGCCGATTGCCCCTTGGCTCGGCTAAAGGTTTTAACTGCGGTGTGGTAGATGGCCATGAAAACTCCTAGGAAACAGGAGTCTTTATGGACCAGCTTCTGCTTTTGGCAAGCCTCGCAGAGGCTTGGGGTTCCAGGGGCGCAGCCCTTGGCGCACGCATCCGTCAGGATGCCTAAGTGCGCTCTTGCTTTTGGTCCGAGAGCGGGCATCATTCGCCTGTGCGCAGCTGGTTCACCCCGCTTCGTCCGCATGGAGAGGTGAGCAAGAGCTTTCCACTGACATGTCAAACCTGGTCGAACATTGGATATCCTAAAGTCGCCCATACGAACCACCTGTAACGAGAACTCATCATGACAAATGCATTAGAGCCGCACGAAGCTGAGGCTATCTCCAACATAATCGACTCGCACTGGGCAACCTTTAAAAAGCCAATAGCCTTGGCGAACGTAGGCCATCAACTGAGCGCACGGGGCGAAGATGTCAAGGCGATTCTGAAGGGTCGAAAAATGGGGGAGCTGATAAAACAGGCGTTTGATGACAAATATGCTATCCGAGAACGACCTGGCGTCCTGTTAACCTGGGAAGTCTATCCGAAAGGGAAGGAGGAAGATCCGGCTAAAAACAATGCTACAGATGCGGATACGAAACCCAAAACGATAATTCCTCGGATGCCATCGCCCGTTTGGCATGCCTTCACCAAGGAAATATCATCAAACCGGCGAAGAGAGGTCACACTCTCCCCCTTCAGATTTATGGATAGGAAAGAACAGGACAGCATTGATGAAGCCAACCTCCTCATAGAAGGTCAGTATGTGATACCAAGAGGATCACTTACGGCAGGTCAACATGCGTCTGAAGTGTGGGCCAGCATCCAGCGCTGGTCTGAGTCCCAAGGCTTGGAAATCATGCGAATTCTCGAGCGCCAAAACCACAGCAAGGTAGAGTCAGTCCTAAACTTGATGATCAAGTCTCTCTCGCAAGATCAGCTCAGCCGGGTTCAGCTTCCGCTTGATGTTGTCGCAACCCTGAGAGACTCCAATGCATGAAGCATATCATTTGCTATACGGGGATTCCGCACGCAGACTTTGATTTCATACAGCGCAGAGCAAGAACCATCACAGGCTCCGACACGGAGTTCTACGGTCGAGGGCTCAAGAATAATCAACACCAGTATCTAGCTAAAGACGCGAAAGCCATCATGCAGTTTTTCGCCGACCGGATAAGGAAAGACAAGGCTAAACAGTCAGAATATTCTTACTCAGTTATATATATTGAGAACGACACGATTAATTCGACCATCCTGAGAGACGGCCTTTTCCCAAACTTTTTCGCAACAGGAGCCGCATGGACCTTTCAATACGGCTCAGTAACTGAGCGCGAGCAAAATAGACAAGACCTAGTAACAGCTCTTGTCGAATCAACAAAGAAAGTTAAGCGAGCGCTGCCCCACCTACGCAAAGAGTTCACCGAACGCTCAAACAAGACCCCCCTTCTGTTACCCCTGCAGAACTTCGAGGCTAATGAAATCTCAAACCTACTATCCAACGTCAGTAATGGCATTCTAGACGCCATCGACCCTACCGCTACGATTCGCGAGCTGGTTGCGGATTTTGAGCGCAGGTTTCCGCCTACCCTCGACTGGACCAGAAAGCCGCCGCAGACTGTCTTTACAAACAATGCAGGTATTAGGTTCCGAGCGCCTGGAAATGATCGCCACGGATCCGCCCACCCCGAAACAGAAGGCCATCCGGACGATTGTGTGATTGCAGCCTTTAAGCGCTTAGGCGTGACATATGATCCGCATTTTCATTACGACTGCACACGACTAAGCCAGTCGAAGCTCTCTGCTGAACTTCACAACTGCCACCTCCCACGCGACTGGATGACCGCAAAGAAATCTCATTTGAACATTGCGCCCAATGATGCGGTCCGCTAAAAAGCAGTTGGCCGGCTTGCGCCGGCCAAAGCCATACAGGATGCTCGCCACTGAGAGTCTTTCCTCTCAACATGCCTCATGGTCCTTGGTAGCCATACTGAGGTAGACGAGCATTTAGCAGCGCCGCGCAAAGTATTCAGCCAACAAGCCAACCTCATCTCGCTCGCAACCTTGGAAGCTGTAGAGAGGTTCTCGTGAAGCGCCTACTCCTACATAGCTTGTAGAACCGGCGCACATGGGGCGAACAGCTATGTTCCATGAAACATTTACGCTTGTCAAGTGGATCAAGGACGCGCCTACTTTACCGCAGAAGAAGCCTAGCCTGGCTCAGTTTCCGCCTTCTAAGGTGCCTCCTCTGTCCGCCAAGGCAAAGCTCGCAAAGTTCAACAAGGAAACCGCCCGCAGAGCGTTCGTTTCCGAGCCATAGCTGTAGTCCATGCCATGAAGCACTTTGTGCCGGTTTAGACCCGAGAAGTCCGCCGGCAGGGTGTCGATTGCCGAAGAAAGGGGGGACTGGGTGCGAAACACCTCCCAAAGGTGGCGATTCAAATCGCTGGTCTCTAGGCCGTCGATAAGCCCTCCGATCCCCTTAGTCTGTCGGGTGCTATACAGCTGCCGCCCCCGCTCATCATGGGAAATTCCATCGGCCTGACTGAGCATCACTGGAATACTCAACAGGTAGTTCCCCAAACGGTGCGCGTTGAACGCGGCCGCTAGAACATGTGCCCTCTTCGGGTGCCGGCTCAGAAGTCTCTCCTCGATCACATCGAGGTTCTGCCGAAAATAGCTCTCAAGCTCCGCACTAGCTTGGTCAGCCGCTCCACCCTCGAACGCATCATTGAGCGAGCGAATGCCTGTCAGCGGCATCTCAGGATCGATATACCAACCATGCTGAGCTAGCCTCAACAGCTGTGTCTGGAACCGACCTGGGAACTCCGCCACCAAAATGAGAGTCTTGCGCAGGGTCTCGACCATCTCCTTCGTCGCCGGGTTCTCAGACCAGGCGTTGAATTCAGTTCGAAAACGCTCCAGGTGATCGTGGAGTTGTCTCTGGACCCGCAGCGCAGGTTCAGTCGCCCTCTTCAACTCCTCGGTCCAGCCTCGATAAGTTCCGAACAAATCGTCAACAACGTCAAAGGGTCCTTTCGGGAACTCCGTCATCGTCTTTACTCCTCAGTGACGAGAAACAATCGCACAGATGCAAAGTCAACGATTGGCGCAAAAGCCCAATGCCAAGATTTCACGGGCTGTCTCCCAACAGTCTAGAGACCCAGCTCATCCAGCCCGATTCCGAGTAACCGGCAGCGGCCCTAAGGCCCATGCCCGCTGGGTGGACCGTCAGCGACGACAGCTCATCTCGAGACTGGAGAAAGAAGGGGCCATCGACCCCCATCACGTGGTGGTCGCCCTGGAGAGCATCGCAGTGGGAACAATGGTTAGCCCAATACTTGACGCCGGCCGTCTGCGACTGTCCGACACGCATGAGCGGCGCGTCTTGGACGATGACCGCCGCAACGGCAGGATCCAGAGATTCGACGTATTGAAGAACAGCAGCATCAGCAACCTCCAGTTCGCCCTCCTCATCGAGCTCTTTGAGGCGAGGAACCCAGATCGCAGTGACCACGGTCTCTAAGCCACACTTCCAACAGACCATGGGAGCCTGGAGCAAAGCAAAGCTAGGCGCTTGGAGATTGAAGTCAGTCACGGCCAGAATCCAGGTAGTCTCCACGGTCCCAAGATCGGTAGCGCCAAGGGAGGACCTCCTCCAGGGCTGTTATCCGCGGATCTGGCATCAGTGATAGCGCAGCAGTGCCCAAACGCAAGCGCTCTAAGCGATCGTTAGGCACGAACAGCCACGGCCGAACCGTCCAATCGGCTGGGATACCGCAATCCCTGGCTAGGGCTGTCCGCAGGCGTTCCCAGTGTTCGTCCCAGCTCCTCAACCGATTCAGGAGGGTTGGTAGGCGGGCCGCATAGGAGATTTCGCATAGGTAGGCAGCCCGGTCCCGGACGTTCACAGCGACCGCGTCGCAATACCAGTGGGGCCCGCTGGTGTCCGGATTACTGCCCGGATTCAACTGAATGCAGCACTGAGGATTGACGAAAAGCCTGCGGTCAGCCCGCAGGAAGTCTAGAACTACCCCTTCGAAATGATCCACGTTGCCTTGCCTCTGATGCTTACTGCTACTTGGACCTAGCCACCCTACAAGAATTCGTTTACGTCGAGCCCGTCGTCGAGACTATCAGCCCATTGGTTGAACCGCCCGTCCTCCGAACGAGGCAGCGGGTCCGCAGTCGGAGCCCGGATCAGGGTAGCCAACTGTAGGCTGCCACCAAAGGCCAAGGCATTCTGACGGGCTAGACCGGCGATGCGCCGGACCTCCCGTTTGTCCGCCCACTCACTGGCAGACTGAATGGCCGAAAGGTCCTTCTCCGACGACAGCCGGAAGGACACCCAGGTGTTGCACTGCGAAAGCACGGTTGGAGAGATCTCCGAGGGGCGCTGGGTGCTCAACCAGAGCGCCAGCCCGAACTTGCGCCCCTCTTTGGCTAGGCGCTCATATGCCAAGGCGTTGTTCACGGCCTCGTCGCCGGTTCCCATCTGGCGTAGGTAGTGGTGCGCCTCCTCCAGCACCAACAGGGTCTCTCGTTTGTTCTCTTGGCCACGACTAAAGAGCTCAAATGCATAGAGCTCCAAAACAGCACCCAGGACAAAGGGGGTCAGGTCATGAGATACACGGCGGAGGTCAACGATGTGCACCCGCCAGTCGACCTCATCACCGCCAAATAGTCTTTCCACGACCGCCTTTGACTCGTTGCGCCAGCTGAGTGGGCCGCCGCAGCCCGCGCCTCCCGCCACGTCAACGACATCTTTAAACATCTCATCGTCAGTGAAGCGGGCAATGCGTGTAATGAGGGGAGAGATGTTGCCGTAGTTCCAGGCATTGCGCTCCAATCCTTTGTTGCTTGGCGAAATGGCGTGGCTATCTGCTATCAGCGGCCCCATCGCCTGCATGGGCGGCCATGCTGAGGCGACGGGAGCCGTTCCTGTTCTTAGGCATTGAATAATGGCTTGAGCATCCAACACCCTGTCGCCTCTGCAGTCATCAAAGAGCGAAGCCTGTGTGTCGCTCTCTAGGCCTGCACCCTTAGAAGACGCAAACCACTTAATCTTGTTCAAATGGTCTAAGGCAAAGGTCAGGGCGGGCCGTTGAGTCTTGTCACTTGGCAACAAAAGACGTTGCAGGCCAAGGCGACCCAATGCGTAGTAGGGGATGCGGTAGCTGTCCGAATCCGACCCACCGATCCGAGTGACCTTGATGGCATTCGGAGGGTAGCTGCTGGCGGGGAAGGCGTCTTCGTATTCACCGTTGATATCGAAGATGACGACGCGCGCCTTAGGCATCTTCGCGATCTGCTGGAGCACCGCAGCCGTAAAGCAGCTCTTGCCTTGCCCTGAGCTGCCGAGCACCGCCACATGCCTAGACACTAAATTCTGTAGATCAATGGTCAGACGGCCGCCACCTCGGAGGTCATCCCCTAAGTGGATGTCCGCAGGCGTGGCTGCGTCGCCCCCCAAGATCGATGAGAGCTCGTCGTCGGTGAGCGGGAAGGCCTCAGCACCGAGTGCCGGCGAGGAAAGCGAATCCGACACGAACGTTAGTCGTCCAGAATCGCGGCGCAGTCGACCGACCACCAAGCCCGTAAGGTGACGCAAGGGCTCGGAGGACACCGAAGTCCCCGAAAGTCCGACTCGGTGAACCTCTTTGGGCTCTGCAAACGACAGGGATTGAACCTTCATAACCAGCAGGCGCCCGCCGGATTCAATCCCCAGGAGGCTGCCGACTTCAGTGACGACCGAGACGCCATGCACGTGAGCAGCCAACTGCCCCCTATGGACATCCATCAGGTTCAGCGTGATGTCCACGCCATCGATTTGGACAACGTAGCCTACGGCTTGACGGCTTCTCATGCGAAACCTTCCTCTGGCGCGTCGGGCTTCTCAGCCATCAGTCGCCTGCGCAGATCTGCCAGCTCCTGGTCATAGACCGTCGGGTCAGGGAGATCGGCTGCCAATGCGCTGGTATAGGCCCTGGCGCCGCCACCTACGATAGTCAGTCGAGGGGTTTGCAGGGCCAGCAGTCTCCGCACGGTCTGTGGGAGCTCCGCCCTCGCAGGGTCTCCTTTGAACTCTGGGAGATACACAACCACCTGGAGCGTGGGATTGAGCAACGCGGAGCGAATGAGGCGGTTGATGTGCTCATCGCCGAAGCCGTAGCCATTGATGATGAGCGCAGTCTGCGGGCGTGCCATGAACTCCGCGAATCGCCGCAGCAGTTCGCCCATGACATATCCAACGGTCTGAAGATACTTGGCTGCACGCGGAAGGACTAAGTAGCTCAGCTTGTCAGTGAAGCCGGTCAAGAACTCATCAATATCGCGCCAAGCCTCAGACGCCGGCACCTCATACAAGTTGTGGTCAACCTCTTTCCAAGTCAGCGAGCCGTGGAGCTTGGCTAGGTAGATGTTGTAGACGCCGAAACGAGCTTCTCCCTTGGCCTGGGCGTTGCGGAACCCGAGGTCGAAGCTCTGGGGTGAGAAGCGGCGGCTATGCACGCCCAAGAAGCCGTTGATGATCTGAAGGTCAACCGACTCCGCTGCCCACTCGATTGCTAAGTCATAGTTGGTGGTGAATACCCATGGCGCGGGCTGGCCGGGCTGTCGTGCGGCAGTGATTTTCTGGAGGATAGAGCGGTGGGCACGGAGCTCGTCAGCCAAGTCGGCTCCCAAGGGCGACTCCCACCACTCTTCCTTTAGCGTCGCTGCCGATACGACTGATCTGAAGAGAGCCGTCCTGACCTCTTGCGCTTCAGCGAGCTGCGGACTGAGCTGCCGCTCCCATTCCAAGATTGCGATTTCAAGCCTGTCTAAGAGGACTTCAAAGTTTGGCAGGCTTGCAGTGGGGACCGGGATAAACGGGTTGGGCGGGATCGGCACAGCGCCCGGCGGGAGCGGAGGAGGAGGCAGCGGCAATCTCTTTTCGTCCTCCGTGATGAACTTCTGGGCAAAAAGCCAATCTGCCTTGGTCGAATTTCTTGCCAGGAAGCTAGTCCACAAAGTCCTCATCGTTTGCCCACCAGCGGAGCACGATGCCCCAGCCCCCAACAACAGACCCACGTTCTCCAGTCGCAAAAGAGATGCGAGATAAGCCTGCAACTCCAGTTCGTCCGTGATTTGCTTCCCGCCGCGATACGCAACAATGCTCATCTAACCCCCTGTTTCGTCCTTGTCCTTCCCCACCCGCGTCGCGCAGGATGAGGTCGCCTATTCGAGTGGAGCTAAGGTTGGACCCGCAGCCTCTGGCGACTCACCCACTTTGTAGTCCGTCACCAGCCATCCGTAGACGTCGGATAGAGCGTCAGGGATGGACGCTATGTCGGTGCAGGCAATCTCCACTTCAGACGGAAGATCCCCCGATGCGCCCTCCACGCTCCACACGATGTCGTATACCCGAAAAGTGGTCACCTTCTCTCCTTGGCCATGCCTCTGCCAGAGCTTAGCTCAATGGCTGGACGCATGGAGGACGCCAGCATGAGGTGTGGCTGGCGTCACCGACGTCTTGAAATGAGCGGACGGTAACGGTCTGCTTCAGGACGTATGTAACCGCAACCTGCCCTGCTCACGTCGTCCCAGCCGATTGTTACCGTCCATTGGCTTGGTCGATAAGATGATGCAGCGCCAAGGCCCGGTCTTGCCAAGTGTCGATGTTCCAGGAAGGATGATAGACCCAGGTCATGAGGGCTGAGCCTCCCGTGTAGTCGAGCGACCAGATGTCCCGGCGCTCGATATAGCGCCGACGGCCATTGAGCCGATTCACATCGCGCGCCAGAAATGGGGGCAGGCCCTCTTCTCGCTTGCCGTGGCGGAGAAGTCTCCACGTGGTCTGGCCCAGAACCAGGACAACGGTGGGCTTGAGTGTTGGAAGTATCTCCTCCACCAACACGTCGCCGCCTGCCAGGAGCTCTTCGTTCCGGGGGCGCTGATTCGCTTGAGACCCTGCGAAGGCCTGAGAGAGGTTCGCGAAGGCCACCCGCTTCCAGGCGTCGGCTGCGTCTTGGGCGTCCGGCTTCCCGTCAGCAGTGAGCGCCGAATCCAGGGCCTTGAAGAAGGGTCCGTCGTCGGTGTGCCGGATGGGCTCCGCCATCCCACGGAAAACATCCCTGGTGAACGGCCTGGTTACTTCCAGCGAGTCGCTCATCCCCTCTTTTCGGTAGTGCGATTCGCCCAGCAGGAGGATCCGCTGGCCGTCTATGCCATCCCAGTAAAGGTCTCCCCAGTAGGGAAGGAAGCGAACAGTGTCAGGCCACTGGTGCTCGTCAAGATTCAAACCCGGCCAGCCAACCGACCGTGGCCGAACCGATGCAATCTCACTCATCGTGATTCCCTGGCTTTGGCGCCTGAAAGAGACCGGCACCGACTGATGCCGGTCCGTGGAACTACTTCTTTCCTTTCTTCCCCTTGTCGGGGGCCTGGCTCAAAGCTGACCCGGCTGCCGTCTTAGACTTGCTGCTGGTTCGAGCGTCACGCAAAACATCACTCGCAGCCTTTGCTGCCTTGGGGCTTGTCTGTTCGTTTTTAGCCATGTCGTCTCTCCCTACCACCATCTGATGGCCACGAAAGCATAAGAAAAGTGGGAATTAAACCTAACAAAGAGACGGCGGCGTTTATCCTACATTCATATTCAGAGTGCGCTTCGTTAGTTTATGTCAGTTAAACAGTACGGTAATGACTCCGAGAAATTCGCCCCACCATTCTCTCAAACCTTTGTTTTCATTGCGGTTTCCACAAATGGACCGGCGGAATGATCGCGCCGCGGCCGGGCCGAAAAGGGCCCTCCCAGGCGAGGCCTGAGGCGTTGCAAAAAGTCTCGAAATTCGATTGACGATTTTGCAGCCTGTCGTATCCCTACTTCCATCTTTCAGATGGAAGCAACGCAGTGAACAACGCCACTCAGCACTACCTCAAATCGTATTTGTCGGACTCCACCGGCACGCTCACGCTCACCAATGTTCGCATCGGTCGGGTCCGCATCGGCGAGATGATTGTCAGCGGACGTGAGGCCGCCATCCACGCCCAGGAAATCATCAACGATGCCTGCGAACGCGCCCGGCGGGCACGTCTGGGCAAGAACGCAACGCGCTATCCAGAACCGCTTCCCATCGCTGCTCCTGCTCGTCTGCTGTCAGTAGAGATCAGAGACTACTTGGCAGACCGCGAGCGCATGGGCTTGGTGCGCGACACCATCGAAGCCACAACCCGCACCCTCAAGCTGCTTCAGATGGCCTGCGGCGACATCCCCGTCTCTCGCATTGATCACACCCACATATATCGCCTTTGGGAACTGATGCGCTGGACGCCACCGTTGTTCTTCTCCAACCCCGTCTATCGCGGCTGGACCTTCGAGCAAGCCGTGACAGAAGGCAAACGACTGCACGTCAACCCACCGGCGCGCGCAACCGTTGAGAAACACCGTCGCTTTTTGGTCACGTTCTTCGGGCGCCTAGAGGATGCCAAAGCGATCCCGGGCTCCCCAATGAAGTTCTTTGCCGAGGTGAAGAAGGACTTAGTGGTTGACCCGGACAAGGCCGAACGCTTGTTCGATGAGGCAGATCTCCAGCGGATCTTCGCGCCCCAGACGTTCATCCCCTGGGCGATGAAAGCGCCTCATCGGTGGTGGGTTCCCATGATTGGACTTTACACCGGGGCACGCATCAACGAAGTGGCTCAGCTCAAGTTGGCAGACGTGGTTCAGGAGAGTGGCGTGTGGTGCATCCGCATCCAGAAGACGGTTGATGCCGACCTTAGCCACAAGGACAGGAATCGAAGCCGCCAAAGCCTAAAAGGCAAAGCCGCTATCCGGACGCTTCCCATCCCACAGCCGCTGCTGGATGCAGGTTTTCTGGCGTTCGTGGAGGACATCCGAGCGTGCGGGCACCACAGGCTCTTCCCACACCTTTCCGCGGGTGTTCGTCGTGACACGGGAGAGCCGAACGCACGATACAGCCAAGGCATCTTGAGCCAGTTCAGCACTTACATGAAGGGCCTAGGCTTCGGAAAAGGCGTCGGCTTCCACGCCTTCCGCCATACCATTGCCACAGAGCTCCACCACAAGGGAGTAGCCGACGAAGACATCGCACTCGTGACCGGGCATTCCATCAGCAAGAAGGTGCCGGTGCTGCATGAAGCGTATTTCCATAAAAAGCCGGCGTTGGCACGAACGAAGCAGATCGCCGTGCTTGACCAGTATCGCCCGGATGTCGAGCTTCCCACCTACAAGACAGGGCAGTTCAAGGCGCAGCTGGCTGACCCGAGGAAGTTCTATCCATGAGGAAGAAGCAGTGAGACGAGTGCGGGAATGGCAGGGGCGCTGCAGAGCGCCCCGCGTCAAAGATCGAGACTCTGCATGCCAATGCTCGCTCAGGCAGAGCCTTAGAAGCCAAGATCTGGGCCGCCCAAGGGGTTGACTATCTGATTACCTGATCTAGTGTTCGTCACCCCACCCCCGAGATTCCCATGCGGATTCCCAGCGCCGAAGAAACGGCCCATTATTTCTTGCAATACGGCTTGCATATCAGTCCTGCCGATCTCCGGTCTAGCAGAGGCTGGAAAGTTGCTGCGCCAAATCTCCCCCTGGATGAACGCACTTTCCCATCGCTTGGCGCGCTGTGGCTGGAGTGGATGGACTACGCCGCCGAACGACTAAGCATCGAGAGCAAAGTGAAGCGCTTCGTTGTGCGCTTTGAGAGTTCCAGCCCAGAAGAGCGCAAGAACTTGCTGAGTGCTTTGGCTAACTATCCAGATACCTCGACAGGATCTCTAAAGGAGATGTTCGAGGACCTGCCCCCACCTTCCACGGACCACCTCCCTGAAACTTGGCAGAGCGATTTTGATCAGATCTGGAACGACCGAAGGTCCGGCTTCTGCTTTGTCGCAAGGGCAGAAGCCGCATTGGATAGACTGCTGATAAGCGCCTCCGCCTAGGCATACTATGGGTCTTCCCCACGGAGGACTCTTGGATGACAACCCCCTCTCTGCTAAACGCTTCGCTCGCCGCCGCTGTCGACACACTGGAAGGACTCTGTCGTCTCAACACTGAAAGCGAGGAGACGTTCACTGGCGCGTTTATGGGTGCCATTGCAGCCTCAAGCAACCTTCTCGCTCAGTCCGGCTTGTATAAGGATAATCAGAGCCCGATTTGGTGGGGTTCATTTAGCAAGAATCGGGGCTCAGACATGAAGGTCACGGAGCCCGGTAGCGGCGCGGACTTTGCGTTGTGCCTGCTCCCCCCATCGGGCCAGGCACGCTTGATCATTTTCCAAGCTAAGAAATCAAGTTTCGATGTTAGCAGCGGACCCAAGCCTAGTAGCTGGTATGCCGACTTAAATAGAATCCCCAAAGATCGCGAAGATGGGACAACGCGCGACGCTCAGATCTTCGTGCTCGCTGAGACCGGTCGGCGCATCCAAGCCCTCAGCAAGGGGGAAGCCTACACCGCCAAGCAGTCTAAGGAGGTTCTTAAGCTACTCCAGGAAGCCGGAACGGACCCCGCTACTGTTGGAGAGCTTGGGGGCTTGAGCTGGATCCACTACCTCATCTACACCTTGGGCGAGCCGGTCTGCGTTCCCCTAAGCAAACTTGGATCTGCCTACAAGAAGGAACTGGACCGTGACCGCTCTAAGACGAAGTATCCGCTTCCAGGCGAGTCGGAGCCCGTATTGCCCTTGTTAAAGAGAGGGGCCCAAAACGATTCCTCAGGATGGCTGCTAATTGATCCCGAGATCGCAGTAGCTGAACTACCCTCCCTTACACCGCTCATGCAGGTCGTGGTCGCCGATGCGAGCGGCAGATTCGGCCCCGCCTTGCAAGCAAGTCATCAGTTCACTCAGATGGTTATCGCGCACAAAAATGCCGAGCTTTGGAGAGCCTTTCGCGCTCCCAAGCCTCCTCAAGAACCCGCGCCGCCCTCTCCCGGCGTTCAAAGCAAAAACTACAAGAGCAGAGGCGATTTCTCACCCTATTGAAGAGCCCGATCGCACATCCAGCGCCTGTGCGCGGAGAGATCCGCGCATCCCTGCCTCATCCGCGCCAGCTTGGCTGCCGCTCCTTTTCAAGATGAGAGCCTCGACATCGCCCAGCTCCAACAGCAGCTCGGCCGCACGACGGGCAGCATTGAAGTGATTGCCAACTTCAATCTCCGCTCTTTCGCTCCAGCTATCACTCCCCCATCGAACCGCCCCGAGAATAGGTGAGCCCTAGTTTCCTGTCCTGAAATACGCGCTCAGCCGGAAGTCGCGTTAGCCCTCCTCGCGTAGCTTTCAGCGTTGCAATAGGCATCTAGCAGTGGCGAGGCGGGGCGATGCGCTAACGAAATTTTTTCTCTGGGGAAGTTATAGGGAGAGAACTTGGGATGTTCACTATCCCCATCCGCCACCACTGCCCCGTCATTACACGTGCTTTCCCTTCTACCGGGCGCGAAGTCGTCTTAGAACAACGCAGCCTGCGCCGGCGGATAGATGAGATCCTGCCCCACCCCAAGCGCCATCGGGTTCAGCGGGTGGGGTTTGGGCTCAGCGCTCGACACGATATGCAAGACCTCATGACCTCGGTGCGTGAGCAAATCGCAAATAAGGCGCCGGTGGCAGCGCCACCAAGGTGCCTCTGCGCACATGAGCGCAGTGCGGTTTGTCGCCGCCAGCGCTAGCGCTTTCTCCAGTCCCTTGGCGAACTCGGACGACGCCATGTGGTCGGCATAGCCTTGGAAGGCGGCGGTATCCCATGCCCCATTCGGCGAATTGGGTTGCACCTTGCGCCGACCACCCAGTTCCGGAATCCACTGATACTCCACACCGAGAACCGGCAAAGCGCTCGCCATCTGCTCCGATGCAAACCATGGATGGCGGCGCGAGCCTGGAAACCGGCGCACGTCTGCGATCGCAGTTATCCCATGTTCGGCAAGGAGCTGCAAAAACGTCTCCCAAGGCCGAGTGGAATGGCCAATGGTCCAGATGGTCAGCGCGTTCGTGGCAGACGGATCGCAAGGCATGGGCCGATTAGATACCGGTTTGGATAAACGCCGCGTCGTCATGCAACACCCAATGGGTAGCAGCAACCGACCCCACACTTAAGACAAAGACCGGGCTCATTGACCGCCAAGCCGACCAAGCAGCAATGGCATGATCAGACGGTGTGTTGGGGCTACGGGGACCATGTAGGCCCTACCGAACGCGTTGTGGACGTGCACAACGGTCGAGATGATCAACTCATCTTGGTTCAACGAGGAGCCCCACCGCAGTGCGAGCTGAACTCTCAAGTGCCTGTCGTTGTCCTCCAGCAGCAAACAGTCATCATTGGAGGACAGCACTGTGAAAATTCCGGCGCGGTGCCCTGGCAACACCGGCGCATTCCGACTGACCGCGCCGAGAGAGCCTAGGTCCTTCATTCCCACCGCCTTCATGCCGGCGTTGCGAACGCGCATCAGCACGTCAAACCAAGCGGGCATGACTGCGGCGAGGTCCGCATAGGCATCGGAGGCGCTGCGGCCTCTGCGCGGCAACTTGCGCCTGACTGAATGCACAAAGTCTGCGTCTTTGCTCGAGGAATAGAGGGGATCAGCGTTGAAAAGGCAATCGTCTGAGGTGACTGGACCCAAGCAGCGGGTGCCCTCCTCCGGCTCTACGTTCCTATAATCAACCGAGTCCCTCGTCCTGCAAATCCAAAAAGGCAGTCTAAGAACCGCGGCCGGCCTGTCAATCCGACGTAAGCAAGAGGCTCGATGCCGCGATAGACGAGGAGAGGTCGGCCGCCCAGGGACACAGGTGTAAGGGGCATTCGTCTTTGATCCCCTGACTGAACATTTCAGCTTAGGCCTATGCCGAAGGGCATCTACCGCTCAGGTGAACCGTTGCTACACTGCTTATAGGCGTTTCCACAGGGGAAGTGGGTGTATATCGAGATTTATCGTGCGCGCGGTATTTGGGCGCATCTCACGGGAAGCAGCGGTTGGCGCTGGAGGCTCAAGACGCGAGAGGGCGTGGTGCTGATCGATGCCCGCGAGACCTTTGACGAGCGGGACACATGCCTTAGCGTGGTGTCTCTGTTGACCGCCGGTGTCACTGCGGCCGTGGTGGATGCAGAGTCCCGGTGCGTCCTTAGACCCGTGGCCGGGCGCTGGGAGAAAGGAGAGGAGTTTGCGCGTTAGCAGCCGCGTTCTCTGCCGAGGGAAGGCGGTTGCGCATGCTCTTTCGTCGCGTCTGATGCTGGTGAGATGTTTCCCACGGTCATTCGTCGCCCTCCGTCGGACTGTATGGCAGGAGGTGACGCAGCGGCGCCATCCCGTCCAGGGGCGTTACCGGGCGCTGCGATACTGAGCGAGGCGCCAGGGATTCGGTGAAGCGTTGCAAGCTTGGCTTGGGCGAGCGCTCACTGCGCAAGTCGCCCACAACGTTGCTGACGCATCTTTTCCGACGAGTGCCGTTGCATCACCGTCACTTGAACAACTCAGTAAAAATACCGTGCTGGGCCTTCCCAATCTACGAACGGCCCTACAGAAGGCGGTGTCTCTCACCGTCGAAGCGATTGCGGCATACCGACGCGTCAAGCGGCTAAGGGAGCTCAAGCCCGTCCACAAAGACGGTGCGCGCGCTCCGTCCCTCCATGGTCAAGTTGACCGTGCGACCCACAGCGCGCGTTCGGTGCACCGTGCCTGCAGGAATAGTGACGCACTGCCACGGTCCGAGTGCGAATCCAGGCCCGGAGCCCAAATCAATGTGGAGCTCGCCCTCGACGACTAAGAAGACTTCGTCGCTGTCGGGATGCAGATGCCACCGATACTCCCCATGGAAAACCGCCATCCGAATGCAGCTGTCGTTGAACTCCAGCAAGACCTGGTTTCGGTATGAGCCAGTGACCTCGTGTTGCAGGGACTGGACATCCAAGACCTGCAGCGCCCCATGACGGGGTCGTTCGGCCGCATACTCTTCAGGTGAGGGGAAGTCAGTTTTCATGAGGGTCAGCGGTGGAACCAACGCGTGGCGAAAAGGCCACGGGGTGAGTGCCCCGAACTCTAACGTGCACTCTATGTTTGTGCGGACGATAGGTTGAGCGAAAACGCGCGGCCTCCCGGATACGCAGGTGGCAGCCCCCGCTGCACTTCTGCGACCCACCTAAGCGCCTCGTGACGGTCAGCGGCGGCATTGGCTCGCTCTCGTCCACTTAAGCTGCAGGGTATCGAGCGCATGACCCGCGTCATGCTCCAACACCTGCTGGGTCACCTGCAATATCCGGGTTCCTTCCTCTTGGAGACACCCCTAAAGGGTGGCGTCTCCCCCGTCGTTGAGAGCAATTTGCTCGCGGGCGCGTGAATGGCGTGAAAAGAAATCTCGTTAAACCGTTGAAGGGTGGTCTTGGGCTGCTGCAATAAACGCCTAACGGCTTAGCCCTTACTGGCGGCAAAGCGCTGGGGCACGCGCATCGGAGACGGGTCAGCGCTGCGCTGATCGCCTCAGGTAGTCCGCGAGCAATGGATCGTTGGACTCCATGGCGAAGGCCAGCGCTTCCCCCTCCTCCAAGTCGGCCCCGAACCTCAACAGAAGCGCGGCCACGGCGATCTTGGTGTCGGTGTCCAACGCGTCTGCGGTGATCAGCCATATCAACGGAGGCTCATCCGTCTCGTCTTCGGTGTAGGGATAGGAGTTCGCGCCGATTCCTGCCTGCAAAAGCGCCTCTACGAGCTCCAAATCGCCCGATCGGCATGCATGGTGTAAGGGCGGGTAGTCCAGCGCCCGCCCCCTCTCGACAAGGGTCGACGGCAACTGATCAACCGCGGACATCATCTGCCTAAACGTTTCGCGGAACTCGGGAACGGTCATGTAAAGCTTGCCCCACCCCAGCGCAACGGCTTTCGGCAACGCATCCATCACCACATCTCCTATCCAACCCACTCAGCCCAAGACGGGCCTGTGAAGATTCTATACTCACCAGGCAGCCCAGTCGCCCCCGCACCAGGTGATGGCAAGCAGCATGCCACTGGCGCCGCCGATGAGGGCCGGTCCCATTCATTGAACAGGAGTTGTCACGTGGGCATAGAGGTGCCGCGAATCGTTTGGGTCGGAACCGGCTTGCTTGCCTTTGCAGCCGGCGTGGTCAACGCGGTCGGCTATTTGGGGTATGAACACCAGGCCTTCAGCCACATGACAGGGACCGTGACCCTTCAGAGCATTGCGCTCGAAGGTCGCAACTGGGACGCTGCTCAGCAGCTGCTCGCGGTAGTGGCCGGGTTCGTCGCCGGCTCGTTCGGTGCCGGCACGCTGCTTCGAGACCGCAGCCTTTCTGTCGCCTACGTGGCACTCCTGGTCGTGGAGGCCGCGTTCTTCGCCGTCGCGGCTGCCCTACTGGCCGGCGGCACCGGTTTCGGTGCCTGCTTTGCTGCTGCAGGCTGTGGGATGCAAAACGCCATGACCTCTTTTTACAGCGGCTCCGCCATCCGAAGCACGCATCTGACCGGATTCTTTACTGACTTTGGCCTCGTTCTTGGTCAGATCTGCCGAGGGAACCCTGCTCCCCGCCGTCGCCTAGGCATGTGGGGGCTGGTGTTGGTGGGTTTCTCAGTGGGCGGGGTGGTTGCAGCTATCGCCTTCCATCGACTGGGGTTCCTCACGTTGCTCTTTCCGTCGGTCACGGCCGCTCTGTGTGCGTTGGGGCTGTGGCTCCATCTGCATCGAGCCAAGCTGCGGCAATAGGATCGCGTCCGCGCCATCTCATCGTGGGGATGCGGGGCCCCTGCGCTTGAATGCACCGCAGTGAGGTGACACATTGCCCGGTGTGGCAGGCGATCAGGGCAGGAGCTCATGGACCTTCAAACGCGGCTGGATTTGTTGGCGGACCTCAGCATGGCGGCCCAGGGATTTCGCCCCTCCCCCGGGCGATTGCTTCGGCTGACTTCGCTGGGATTGATGTGGCTTCACCCGTCCAAGCCCCCTGTCACCGGCATGACAGAGGAAGGCAAAGCATCTTTCCTCTCCTTGCTTTGCGAGGGGTCAGGAATCGATCCGGTTTCCTTGTTGGCTCCAGCACACCGTTTTCACCCGTCCGTTGAGCAGTTCAATGCTGGGACGTCGTTCCTGGATACGTTGGAGGCGGAGGCCCGCTCGGGGACGAAGGTGACCCCGACCGTGGACAATGCACTGTTCGCACTGTGGCTCTGCCGCCGTCTGCCCCCACAGCCGCCGCCGTTGGCGGACTCGGCCGTCGATAAACCTTCGGACGTGCAAGACACGGACCCAGCGACCGGCTGCGGCACCTAGACCAAAGCTCGGCATCTAAAACGAGAGAGCCCGACCTCAGGCCGGGCTCTTCTGGCGCTTCGGAAGCAAGCCTCACTCCGCCTCTTCGTCCTCCCTGCCCCCCAGGTCACGGACGCTCTCGGAGTCCTCCTCCCGGCTCTCCTGTCCTTGGGATTGGCGCCGCTCGTCACTGTCCCGTTGGTTCTTCTTGTCCTGCTCATCCTGATCAGGATTGGTGTTCGGCTGATTCTGGTTGCCCATGGCTGTCTCCGATAGTCGGCATCACCGTGAGGCCGATGAGCAACAGTAGGCCGTTGTAGGTAACGAATCCGTTGCGAAACCCGCTGCATTGGGAGACACCATCGCTACTTAGCTAAATGCTTCAGGGCACGGGTGCGTGGGACGGCGCCTAGGCGTCGCAACGGCAGCGGAGAAATAGCCCTACTACATCGGAGCGACTGCACTAAAAGGGGTCGCCGAGCCATAAAATCAATGAGTAGCTGCCCATCGTTCCAACCGTGCCACTGTGCCCAACCACAAGGGCCAAGCCCCTATCAAAAAGATCTTCGCGGAGAACCGGCTACCGCGGGCATTTCTGCAACGACGCTAAGGGGTCGGTGCCTGCGCCATCGCTGTCCGCACTCAGGTATCGATCGCCGGTCCCGGTGCCTCTAACTGTGACCGGGACAAGTCCCGTGGCCACCTCCACGTAGAACGCCCACTCGCCCCGCTCAATGCCCGCCATGGCCGCGTCGGCGGACAATGACCACCAGCGCCCGTCCGGATGAAAACCCCCGATCATTCCGGCACGCGCAGACGTCGTGTCAGGGGATAAGGTGACGCAACTGACGATCCGCTTGCTTGCCATAGCGACTCCCAAGGCTCTTAGCGAATCTACACCCCAGGCATTGGTCAGCAAGATGCCCTTCTGAAGGATTCATGTTTGAACGCCCCCAGCGCCGAGGGAGGGGCAATTGAGCTACTTCTTCGCCACGTCTTCGAGCGTGACCCCGTCTCGCGGGATCGTGCTCATGGTGAACACGTAGCCCTCCTTGGTCAGAAAGTCCCTCATTCGCAGCTCAGCACTGCGCGGTGAGGCCAACCGCTCCGGCGCGTAAAGGCCGTAAACGCAGGCACTGCTGCCCAAAACATCGCGCCTCACAGCGCAGCGGCTGGTTTGCGTCGCGTAAGACCAGGCCTCTTTAAGCTTGCCAGGCGCAATCGACTGACCGCTACGAAGACGAAAGCTCAACCACCGTTTTCCGATTTGTTCCGACTGAACCACTTGCTCTGCTCCTGCCTCTCTCCTCAGGTTACGCCCGAACCCACGCGGAAGGAAACTTGAACAGGCGGCGATGGCGGTTGATCGCCGGCGGGTGCCGCACGCAGGCAACGTGGGTCCATAAAAAAACCGGTCACGACGATGCCCCAATCGGGGGCGTCGACTCAACCATGGAAGAACACTAGTGTTCCGTCAGCTATGGCGAGTCCCGGCATCGCAAGTGACTGCATCACTTAGGATTGCCCGAAGTTGGCGGACCTCGGGGTCGCTCTACTATGCCACGTCGGCGCGCAGGATGTTCACCTGGAGCGGCGCTGTTCAAGCTGGAGGGGCGCGGGTATTTCATGCCGATTGAGCTTGGAGGCCGAACTCTCCTCGGATGCTTCGGCAAAGAGAGCGGGTTAAGCCGTCGGCACTAGCGAAAGGCGCTGAACGCTTCAGGAGTGGATCGGGCCTCCCCTGTAGATGCTGCTGCGGCAGCCGATACCGATGACACGCCTTCTGGTTAGGGCGTAATCTGATCCTGTCCCAGAACGCGTTAGCCCATGCCTCCTACTGGAACCGAAGAACGATTGACCGCCCTAAGCAACCTGCAGGCGTTGGACGAAGCTGCGGGCGTGTCCTTGGATAGGTTGACAGAACTGACTGCCTACACGTTTGAAGCCCCGGTCGCCTTCGTCTCAATGATTGAGGTCGACAAGCAAAAGTTGATTTCTCGCCTCGGCCTACCGATGGCGGAGACCCATATCCGCGAATCGATCTGCTCTCACACCATCGGCTCCGATCAAGTCCAGGTCGTCCCTGACCTGCGCGAGGACCCGCGGTTTCGGGACAACCCCTTGGTCATCAAACCGCCCCATCTGCGCTTCTATGCGGGTGCGCCATTGATGGCCCAAAACGGAATTGCCATTGGCGCGCTTTGTGTCATGGACACGGTGCCCCGAGAGTTCTCTGACGCTGATCGACGGCAGTTGGAGACGCTCGGCCAAAGCGTGATGCATCAACTTGAGCTCCGAGCATTGTCGGGCCGGCGCGAGCCGGTCAGCGGGCTGCCGAACCGGCACCAGTTCGCCATCGACTATGCAAGCCTTGCACGGCGCGAGCCTGGCAAGCGCATGTATGCCGTCTTGGTGGACATCTTGGACATTCCCCGCGCAAACGAGGCCGGACAAGTTCTTGGCATGCCTCCGCTGGAAGCGCTGATAAGACGTGCCGGCGTGCGCCTGAAACTGGGCCTAGACGGGATAGCGGACGTTTACCACGTGGGCGTCACACGGTTCGCCTTCCTGGTCGACCTGCCAGGGCCTGAGGATCTCGAATCGTTGCTCACCGAGATCCAGAAGCGGATGATCCGGCCCCTGATGGCGGGCGCCGTCCCGATGGCACCCATGTTCCACGCAGGCGCGTGCGCCGTCGACCTGGGGGTGGACGAGGCCCAGGATGTCATCCGAAAGATTCTTATCGGCTTGCATTCGGCCATTTCCTCCCAAGGCCTTGTCTGTTGGTATTCGGAAACAAGAGACGAAAGTTTGCGCCGTGGCTACCGCTTGGCCGCCGACGCCGAACGCAGCTTGCGCCAGCAGGACTTCCACCTCGTCTACCAGCCCCGGTTTCAACTTTCCGACTTGAGCCCCCGGTCCGCAGAGGTCCTGATTCGGTGGAACCATCCTCAACTGGGACCGGTGAGCCCCGCCGAGTTCATTCCAGTCTTCGAGCGCACCGCCCTCATCGGCAGCGTCACCGCTTGGGTCCTGGCCAACGCGCTTGAACAGCTTGCGATTTGGAAGCGAAGCGGCATCGAGCTGTGCCTTTCGATCAACCTCTCGGTGAAGGATCTGGCGAAGGCAGGGGCCGCTGCCCAGATTCTGGCGATGATTGAAGGCAAAGGCCTTGCGCCGGCTGATGTGGAGGTGGAGATCACTGAAGGCGAATGGCTAAGAGCGAGTTCGCTGCCGGGTGAGCAAATCTCGGAACTGGCTGCCGCTGGCGTTCGAGTAGCGATTGACGATTTTGGCAGCGGTTATAGCAACTTTGGCTACCTCACCGAACTGCCGATCCATACCCTCAAGCTCGACAAATCGTTGATAGACAACATTGTCGAAGACGAGCGGGCCTTCCTGAAAGCCCAAGCCATCGTGCGCCTCGCCCAGGATCTGGGGTATGTGACCGTTGCCGAGGGAGCGGAAACCCTTGAACAAGTAGGCCGCTTGAAAGCATTGGGGTGCGACGAGATTCAGGGGTATGCGCTCGCTCGGCCCATGCGCCCGGAGCACCTGAGCGCCGCTTTAACTAAAGCGAGTGAGGTGTTTCCTTGGCGAGGCGACGCCGGCGAGACTACGAGCGGTTAGTGCAAAGGCCGACGAGCACCGCTCCAAGATTGCGGCCCTGCCAAGGCGAGGGATCGCTGCCCACCATCGGGGAATCGTCCCTGAAGCCGCGCACGCTTGGCTGGCTCCTCAGGGACGATTCTGATGGGCCACCGCAGCACAAGCCAGGCATCGGCAAAGTTCCCTCCTGCGCGCGGGTCTTTGAAAACCTAACGAATAAGCGCAGGATCGAGTCGCAACCCACTGAGTCATTCTAGGCTTCCAACCGCCGTAGGGGCGAAGAGCCGTGGGCGGTGAAACGGTGCAAGAGCGCGTGGGCGACTACGGCTGGATACAAGAATGGACGCCGAGGCGTCCATTCGTGCATTCCACCATTGCCTCAGCACAGCGCGACCACCACTAAGCGCCGCTAATCCGCCGTTGAATCACTACGGGGCGTAGCACAACAACATTCACTGACAAGAGCATGCAAATAGCTGGCAACCCCCTGCCGCCCTTCGCGCTCATCATGGAACCTTAAGTTCGGTTCATTCAAACGTCAACCCCGTGATGGGGAACCACGGCGTTGAGTTCCGTGCGACCCGCTCCTTATTGACCTAGAAAGGGCAACGTTTTGATCGGTGGCCCCGAACGAAGCAAGCGTATTACCGTCAGCGCGGCTGCCTCAGCCCCCGTTTTTTGGCGACGATGCTGCAGGCGATGACGCGGTGGTCAAAGGCCAAGGACAGAAGGCAGGCTCTCAGCCGTTACCCGCTGCTACCATAGAAACAACAACACTTGGTTAAGGACGATGGATCTTTCAAACCTGCATCTTATCCAGGAGCGTATTCGCGGCATCGAAGGACAGCTCGAGATCACCTTGGCACACTTGAAGGCGCTGGAGGTCTCGTTGCGACTCTCCATTGCCACCCACACCGATCCCACGAGCCTACTCGCGGCGCTGGACATCTACGAGGAAGGGACAGACGGTCAAGGACCGGTGGGCCTAGGTGAATACTCGGACGGCTACAGGCGTGCTTTTAGCGAGGGAATCGCAAGCGTTCGGAAAGAAATCTTGCTTTTTCAAGAGAGGCGGGCGGATTGAGGACCGATCGACGCGCAGGCTTTTGGGTCGAAGTTCTAATGATTGAGGCGTGGAAGGGCTCACGTGGGTTGCCAACGCGCCAATCCGGGGTCCCCTTCGCCGGGGATAGGTCACGGAGACGGGCCGGAGGTGAGTGTTGAGCCTGAATGGTCCATACGCGTCGTTCACTTCGCTGCGCCATGGAGGATCGTAAGCTTCGGCTCGGTGAGCACTGATCCCATGAGGACCAAAGCGATGATCGAGGCGGACCGCCTTTCCACGCTCAATGCCCTGCGAATCCTGGACTCCGATCCGGAGCCGTTCTTTGATGCACTGACCCAAGCGGCGCGAACGATGACGGGGATGCCCATCGCTCTCATCTCGTTGGTCGACGGGGACAGGCAATGGTTTAAGTCGCAAACGGGACTGTCGGGGGTGCAGGAAACCCCGAGGGCCATCTCTTTTTGCACGTGGGCGGTCCAGTCCGACGTGCTGTTCGAGGTCGAGGACGCCGTCGAGGACCCCCGGTTCGCGAACAACCCCTCGGTCGTGGGACCGCCGTTCGTCCGGCACTACGTTGGCGCCCCCATTAGCGCGAAAGGCGAGAGCGTAGGGACACTGTGCCTACTCAGCCCTGAGCCGGGAACGATCTCCCAAGCGCACGCAGAAGCGCTGACTTGCTTGGCCCAAGCCGCTGCGGTGGGTATGCAGCAGCGGGCCAGGTTGCTCGAACGGGTCGCGGAGTCCCATGCCCTGCACCGTCGGCTTCAACGAAGCCAGTTCTTCTTGGAGCGCACCAATTCGCTGGCGAAGGTGGGAGGCTGGGAGCTTTCTCTGGCGACCAATGCGCTGAAATGGACCAAGGAGACTCACCTTATTCACGGCGTAGCAGAAGATGCGAAACCTTCTTTCGACGCGGCGGTGGCGTTTTACTCAACCGAAGCCCGCCAACGCTTGGAGTCGGCTTTGACCGAATGCACGCGGCTTGGGACCCCGATGGATTTGATCCTGCCCTCCAGCAAGGCCACGGGAGAGCGCATCTGGGTGCATGTCGTGGGTCAGCGGGAGGATACGGAAGGCGGTGGACGCTTGATAGGAGCCATCCAAGACGTTACCGAGCAGCGGACTGCGCTGGAAGCCCTGGGGCGCAGTGAGGCACGTTACCGGCGGTTGTTCCAGCACAGCCTGGGCCTCATCTGCACGCACTCGCTCGACGGGACCATCACCTCGGTCAATCCTGCCGCGTCGCACTCGCTGGGCATGCCCGAAGGCGCGTTGATTGGCCGACGCCTCGTAGAGGTGATCCCGAAAGAAAAACGTGCCTCGTTTGAGGACTACCTCAAGCGCATCGCGGAGAACGCCAGCGACTCGGGGACAATGGAACTGGTGGCACACGACGGTTCTCGCAGGGTCTGGGCTTATCACAACGTGCTGGACACCGAGGCCGATCCGCCCTACGTGCTCGGACATGCCCAAGACATCACCACGCAGCACATCCAGGAAAAGCAACTTCATGACTTGGCAACCCGTGACCCACTCACGCGCGCCTTCAACCGCCGCTACCTAAGTGAATTAGCCACCCAGCAGCTCGACGGCTGGGGATGCTTGGTGTTCGATTTGGACCACTTCAAAGAGGTCAATGACACCCAAGGGCACGCGCGCGGCGACAAAGTCCTGGTGGACTTCGTCGCGTTTCTCTCTGATCCACTAGAGGGCGAAGAGGCAGTGGTCCGCCTCGGGGGCGATGAGTTCCTGGTGTTCGTGCCAGGCGCAACGATGCGCCGTCTCCAAGTATTGGAGCAGGTCTACCAAGAACGTGCTGGCGAAGCTCCGATCTGCTTCTCGGGCGGTTGCGCGATCGGGCGGCCCTTGGAATCGGTGGCAGACACCATCAACAGGGCAGACATGAAGCTCTACGACCGCAGGAAACGACAGAGAAGTTAGGCACCAGCGGCTTCCCCTGACATCACGCGAGCCACCCTTCAGCGCTGCTTGGGAGCACGTCAGCCCGCCCAGGTGCGACCGGCGTCGGATACCAGCCTCGGCTGCCAGTCACTTGGGCAACCATGGCACTCCTAGAACTGCTCTGCGGCCTTCAAGTCCTCCGGCGTTCCTTGTGCCGGGCGAACGCCTGGATGGCTGGAGCATCGCTCAAAACATCCTGAGCGACCCGCTCAGCGGCTTCAAGGGACGACTGGCAAGACGGATAATCTTTTCGAGCGGGTTGCACGGGAGGCAACCCGTGGACTTCTACTGCGAGCAGTCGCCATTGAGAACCATTGGCCCTCCAAAGGTCAGCAGTATACGTTGCCCCATCAACGGACAGCGTTACGCTGTGAAACGAGTCTGGAGCATCTGCAACCGCCACCTTTCTGCCTCTCTGAACTGGTAAAGCTGTCACCGCCGGCTGCACCGGCTGGAGGCCAGTCTGCACCGCGTGCCGCCTCCCTTCAATACCCATGGCGTGAAGGCGATGACGTTGTGTCTGGAGCCAACCCGCTTCCTACCGTCGCTTCGCCACAAAACCATGGCCCTAGCCCGCGAAGAACAACGGGTCCCTTGTCGTCGACGTTCACATCGCTCGAGTGGGCGGCTCCCGATCATGTTAAACATGGCGATAGGATGTCTGGAACCGCCGGAGCAGCTCGCTCCTGCAACCGGCGGTGCGCCGACCACCCGGGGCCGCCCTTGGCATCGAACTAGTTGCCTAACTAAGGAAAACAACATGGAAAAGCGGGTCTGCTTTGACTTCGAGATCGATTTCAGCAACGGCGGGGGCATCCAAGGCCAAGGCTTCCGCTTGGACATTCCCGGGGACGACATCACTGACGATGCGCTGGCCGATTACATCGTGCGCGACATGCGGCTACTGATGGTGGGTGAGGTTCGCATTCTCAACAAGCAAATTATTGAGGAGCCGCACAAGCGCCGGACAGGCGACCAAGTCGAGCCGACGGTTTCCGACCAAAGGGTGGGATGAACGGTCATGCATCCTGATGTTCTTGGCTGGGCCGCAACCGTCGTGCTCATCGCCACGCTGGTCCGGCAGATGATCAAACAGTGGCAGTCGCCCCACCCCGAAACCGTCTCCAAGTGGCTGTTTGTCGGTCAGATGACCGCGTCAACCTTGTTCACGATCTACAGTGCGCTCTTGGGTTCGACCGTGTTTGTCGTGACCAATGCCCTGCTGCTGCTCACGGCGGTCATAGGCCAAGTCTTGGCTTGGCGTCGACGGCAGCGAACCGGTCCCGTGCCGCCAGGATGAGCCCGATAGTAGCTTGCTTCCTCTGGCGGCGAAGGCAGGGGACCGGCGACGTTGCGTGCCATCGACTCAAGGCCCGACCCCCTCGCGTGACGTCCAGCGCTGTCTAGGCGCTCCCATCTCCATTCCGACCCCAGGGAGCGTGAGGGCCGAGGTCGCCCATATTTCCTACGGAGTATTACTACAACCACCCTCGTCTGCGGCCAACAACAATGGACATGAGCCCAAGCCCTACCATCGCCGCCACTGCGATCCAGAAGCCCTCGGTTTTCAGGCTAAAGAAGTTCGCGTCGAAGTTCATGCCCAAGGCGCCGGCGATGACCGCCAACAGACCTGTTACAACAGTAACAAAGGTCAGCAGCTTCATGCGCTCGTTCGTTTGGAGTTCGGTCTGGGTGCTGAAGAGCTGGAAACTGCCCACAACCAGCTCCCGGGCGTTTTCCACCACGTCCAACGCTCGTTCGTAGCGGTCGTCCAGCTCGCTTAGATGCCGGGCCACTTCTTCGGCCCCGTCGGGCACGAAGTCCGGCCGGGAGAGCCCGTCGAAGACCACCCGATGCGGTGCAAGCATCCGCCGCAAGCGCGAGGCGGCACCCCGAAGCGCGCACAGCTGAGGCAACGCCGACCGGCCCGGCGGCTTATCGGACAAGATGCGGCTCTCCAGGCGCTCGATCTCGACCTCAAACAGCGCTACTGCGGAAAAATAGGTCGAAAGGTGCCAATCCAGCAGGGCAGCCACGAAACTCGCTTCGCCTAGGCAACCGATGTCGCAAACGGTCTCCGGCTCACGGACTCGCATGTCCGCCAAGAAATCAATGTCGTCCACGTGGTGCGTTACGACAAAGTTATCCCCCGCGACGATAGTCAGGACCGCGCCCTTAAAGTTCAGGTTCTGACCGGGCAGCACCGCAACCACCCGAGCCATGAAATGGTTAGCAAACTTCTCAAGCTTAGGGTTGGTCGAGATTGGACCTGTCGGCAACGCCCCATGCTCCAAACCCAAGGCCTGCCAGACCCGCTCCACGTCCGCGTCGCTGGTCCCGCAGAGATCGACCCACAGCAACTCGTCGTCGTTGGGCGCGGTATTCGGCAACTCTCCAATATCCAGCGCACAGCTGCCCTCTTCCTGATAAAGAGTAATGGTGACACCCGTGGTGCACGTTAGAGGCATGTCCATAGCGCCATACTGCGGCGGTAAACTTGGACCCAGCGTGAAGATGGGTTTAGGATAGTCCTGAGGATCCAGTCGACCGTGCGGCCTCTGATTAGGTCGTGATTTTATCCCCGTGTGAGCTTTTCAGCGCCATTTCTCTTGTTGGGACGACAGGAGTTCGACATGCCGAATATCGGTTCCTTTTATTTATTTGAGGTGGATTGCAACGGCCTGACGGCTTCCGGACCGGAAGCGGTCAAGGTGCACTGGTTGTATGCTCAATGCACCCACTGCGGCCAGAACTTCATGGGCACCTGTCCGCCCACTCTGGTGAACCTCCCCGACGGCGGCACCGTGGTCGAGTGTCCCAACTGCGCTTCCCGGCAGGCTGTTGCCGGGCAAACGTTCGTTGACTTCATGGATAGGTTCCCCACTGGGTTCAGCGGGCCCATTCCCGCGCCCTGACGGCCCTACCTTGGGGGCTGGCTGTGAGCCGTTCGCAGCCCTCTGACCTTCCGAAGGTCCCGCCCATTACCGGCCTCTGACGCGCCTACAATCGGCGAGAGGCCCTGCGCGTCCATATCACTAGCGTTTGCGAGCGAACTGAACGCGGCATTTGCGCTGTGGTCTTTGCTAGGGACCGGAGCCGCCCCAGGGAGGTGCCAACACTGGCAAAGGCCGATCGGGCCTTCCGGACGGCGGTGCCGCCCACGCTCGGGACGGCTTCTTGAGATCCCGATCACGCGTTGAGGCTTAGGGTCCAGAGAACCCATTCGTAACGCTCCCATGTCTTCCATCCACGCCTATCCCGCAGTCCACGGCAACCTTCTAGTGCTCGAAGATGACTTGGACTTGGCTCCGCTTCTCAAAGAAGTCCTCGTCATGGCTGGCTATGATGTGCACCTCGTGCGAACCGTAAGGGATGCAAAGGTCCGCATCGGGAGAGGTGCCCTGGCTGCCGCAGTGCTCGACTGGGGGATTTTCGGAGGGAATGCAAAGGAGGTCGCAGACGAGCTGCGCACAGCAAGGGTGCCCTACGTCTTTGCCTCCGCTTCCAATCCTTCAGAGCTCCCCGCTGACCACCGTTGGGCGCCCTTCTTCTCCAAACCCTACCCCATCACCTCCCTCATCAACGCAGTGGAGGAAAGCCGCTTGAGTGGCGTCCCGATTCCCGGGTGACGACGCACTTCCACCTGAGCACAAGCCTTCACGCTTCTTGCTCCAAGGCAGGCGCATGGTAGGTATCCGATCCCCTGAACGAAGGTGCCTTGCATGGCAATCAAGACCGCAGAAGAACTGTTTGTGCACGAGCTGTCGGATATCTACAGCGCCGAGAAGCAGCTGACCAAGGCCCTTCCCCGCCTGGCCCGCGCCGCAGAGAACCCGGACTTGGCCGCTGCGTTTGAAACGCATTTGGAAGAGACCCAGGGCCAGATCGAACGCATCGATCAGGTGGTGGAGGTGCTCGGCATTCGCCTCAAGCGCATCAAGTGCGCCGCCATGGAAGGCCTGGTTGAAGAAGGCAAGGAAGTCATTGAAGAAATCGAAAAGGGCCCGGTGCGCGACGCCGCCCTCATTGGTGGTGCCCAGAAGGTCGAGCACTACGAAATCGCGTCCTACGGCACGATTGCCGCCTTGGCCAAGCAGCTGGGCTACAAGGACGCCCTGCCCTACCTGCTGGAGACGCTGGAAGAAGAAAAGGCCACGGACGAGAAGCTCACCTTGCTCGCTGAGCAAGGAGGCAACCAGAGCGCGGCCAAGTCGAAGTAAGTTCTGGCGGGCCTTCGGGCCCGTCTTTTCTAGGAGCGGAAAGATGTGGCGTCGAAACGGTCTATCGTTGGTGCTCTTTGGCCTGATGGCCGTGTTCCTAGCGGCCCAGGCCCTGACCGGGTGGCACGTTTACAACGAGGAACTTAACCAGCATGGGGTCGCCTCCATCGGGCTGTGGAGCTACTTGTCGTCGGGCCACTTCATCAGCGCCACGTTTGAGAACTGGGAAAGCGAGTTCCTCCAAATGGGGATGTATGTGCTGCTGACCGTCCGCCTCCGCCAGCAGGGCTCTGCCGAGTCCAGGCCACTGGACCCTGAGGAAGAGGAGACCCGTATCGAACCCGGCCCCACCCCTCTTCCCGTGCTCAAGGGCGGGCTCTGGAAAGCCCTTTACAGCCACTCCTTGGCAATCGCGTTCTTCGCCCTCTTCTTCGTTTCTTTTTCGCTTCATGCGGTGGGCAGCTGGGAGGCCAAATCGGCCGAGGATCGGCTGAGCGGGCTCCTGCCTCCCACCTTCACCGAGCACCTTTTCAGCAGCGACTTCTGGTTCGAGTCGATGCAGAACTGGCAGAGCGAGTTCTTGGCCGTCCTTGCCCTGGTGATCCTGTCGATCTTCCTGCGCCAAAAGGATTCGCCCCAGTCCAAAGCGTTGGAGGCCCCTCACTCTCAGACCGGGGATTGAGATGGCCCGCCCCGCCCTTCTCATCATCGACCTCTTCTCACGCTTCGACTTCCCAGACGGACCACAACTGGCCCCCCTAGCGCTCCAAGCGGCGCGGAAGGTCCGACGGATTCGGGAGGCCTTTGACGAAAAAGACTGGCCGGTGATCTACGCTAACGACAATTTTGGCGACTGGAAGTGCGGCTTCCACCAGCTCGCCGAGGTTTGCCGACATGAAGATGGCGCGCCCGGTCAGATCGCCAAACTGCTGTTCTCAGGCCCGGATCACTACACCGTCCTGAAGCCCAAGCACTCCGCCTTCCTCGCCACACCATTGGCCGTCCTCCTCGCGAAGCTCGACGTGGGCCAGCTGGTCCTCGTTGGCATGGCGCTCGACTCGTGTGTGCTCGCCACCGCATTGGATGCAAACTCGCGCGAGTTGCCATCCGTCGTCGTCTCGGACGCCACCGCGTCCCTGCCCCACCGACGATCGGCCGCCCTCAACGTCCTCCGCCACACCGGGGGAGTCACCGTGCACTCCACACGTCAGGTAATGGCGAGCATTGCGGCCAATCAGCCGTTTTAGCCCAACTGGATGTCTTCTCGGGCAGAGCCAGAGAAAGCACCGCTATTGCTTTGTGTCCGACCCTTTGGATGTCGCGTTTTGGTCCGGGACCACCACCTCAATGGCTTTCCTCTCCCGGCCGTGAAGATGGCCACCAGCCGGATCCTCGATCTGGATCACCGTCCCCTTTTGCCAAGCATCTGCGCCTGGAGCAATTGCGGGCGCCGCAATCTCGGCACGTTGTTTGCGCTTCTCGTCGCTACTTACGCCGAGCCGGCTATCTCGAGCGGCCACCATGGCAGGATCCGCCTGACCATCGGCCGTGAAGCCCATCATCAACTGCGGCATGCCTCGCGGTAGGTCCTTGTCCAAGTCCGTGTGCCACGTGTGCCACGTCTTTCCATAGGTCCGGATGAGCTTCTCCATGAGTTCCTGCTCGGCAACCTCAGGGATACCCGGCGCGATCAGCTGCCCGGATTTCACTTCCTGGACGTGGCTGTGCCAGAGCGCTTTTTCCTGCTCGGGTAGGCCGGCAAACAACGCTTCACTGATGATGTATTCGACACCCATCAGCTTGGCGTCCTTTACGTTGCCGTCGTAGATCGTGCATTGAATGACATCTTCGTTGAGGATGGAGCAGTAGTGATGGGCCTCCATCTGGACGCTCATTTGGCCATTGTAGAAATGGAAGCCATCCAGGTAGGCGTTGATGGCGTCGATCGGCGGTCGGTCCTGCAGGATGGCAGCCCCAGCGTCCAAGGCCTTGGTTTTTGCCGTCTCCTCGGCGCCAGGGGCGCGCACACTGGATTCGGTGTTGCCGCCACCACAGGCTGAAAGAGCAAGCGCTGCGGTAGCACAGAGGATGGTTCGTCGCATATTGGTGTCTCCATAAATCTGCAGATGCGCCGCGGTGGATCAATCTTCCTGTGCCCACCGGGCAAGGTTTTGCTGGATCGTGTTGATGTCCGCCCAAGGGTCCTTGCGGCGACGCCTCAACCGCGCTGGCACGTCCTTCATGGTGAAGGCATCTGCACGGTTCAACTTGGCAAGCTCGCTCCAGGCGAGCGGCAGGGCCACCGGAGCACCTGGCCGGCCGCGCAGGGAATAAGAAGCGACCGCCGTCGCCCCCCGCCCGTTTCGAAGGTAGTCCACAAAGATGCGCTTGTTCCGCAGGCTCTTGGTTGAGGTCGCCAGGAACCGAGTCGGCTCAGATTGGGCCAGCGCCTCTGCAAACCCTTTGGCGAAGCGCTTGGTCAGGTCCCAGTCGCACCCGGGGTTCAACGGCACCACCACATGCAGTCCTTTGCCGCCGGAGACGCGCAGGAACGACTCCAGTTCCAGCTGCGCAAGGAGCTTGCGAATGTCCACCGCTGCCTTCTTGACCTCGGAGAACGGAACCTCTGGGCCCGGGTCGAGATCGAAGACGACCCGATCGGCCCGATCCGGCGCCTCTGCGTGGCTGCCCCACGGGTGGAACTCCAGCGCGTTGAACTGCACCAGCTCCAGCAGGCTGGGCGCGTCCCTCACGACCAGGTAGTGCGCGTTGATGCCACTGTCCTCCTTGAGCCGAACCGAGTCCACGAGCTCCAGTCCTGCGGTGTGGTGCTTCTGAAAGAAACACGGTTTCCTGGTTCCACTGGGGCAACGGATGATAGACAACGGTCGGCCGATGATTTCGGGCAGCAGGTGGTCCATGACTGCTGTGTAGTAGTCCCAGACATCCTGCTTGGTGGCCTTGATGTCCGGGAATATCACCTTGGTGGGGCTGGAGAGCTTAGTAGCGTGCGGGGGCTCGCCGGCCGTTGCCGCTGCTGGCCGCCGGGCGCTCTTGCTCGCTTTGCCAGCCGCGTTTGATTTCGTCCCTTTCCCAGCGTCTGTGCTCCCCCCAGCCCTGTCCGAGTCCATCAAGTCGGCCACGTCTTTATCGCGCCTCACCGCCTTGAGGGAGGGCTGACGGAGGAGTTGCTGCCCCCCGACGCCGCGGTAGAACACCTCCACCACGAACCGGGGCGCGAACCAGGTCGCCGACCGGAGGTCCGTCTCCTGCGTGGGCACGTGGGCCGTGGGGGTCTTCCCACCCGCTCGCCCGATAAGTTGGGTCAGATCTTTGATAAGGACATCGGAAAATCCAGAGCCCACGCGGCCCACGTAGAGCCACCCATGCTTTGGGTCGGGCTTGGCCAGCAGGAGAGAACCGAAGCCCGTGCGGCTGCCTTTGGGCGCCGTGTAACCGACTACAGCGAACTCGTCGCTGGCCAGCTGCTTGGTCTTCTTCCAGTCCTCGCTTCGGCCTCCGTGATAGGCCCGATCTGCCCGCTTGGAAATGATGCCTTCAAAATGGCGCTGGCCTGCTAGCTGATACGCCGATTCGCCGTCGCCCTCGATGTGGGAACTGTAGGCCAAGTGACCGGTAGATCCTTCCAATAGCGCCTGCAGGAGGGCCTTGCGGTCCAGCAAGGGCGCATTGGCGATGTCGACCCCATCGATGTGGAGCAAATCGAACATCGCATAGGCCAGGGTGCCTTGCCGCTCCCCGGACAAGGTGGCCTGAAGGAGGTTGAAGTCTTCCTTTGTGCCGCTGCCGGCGATGAGCTCGCCGTCCAGCGCCCCCGACTTCAATCCTAAAGCGGCCACGGCGTCACGGATTTCAGGAATCTTGTCCGTCCACTCCAAGGCGTTGCGGGACCATAAGCGCACCTCGCCGTCGTTGATCGTTGCGAGGATGCGGTAGCCATCCCATTTGATCTCATGCACCCACTGCTCCCCCTTCGGGGGCGCGTCGCCGAGCTTGGCCAGTTGAGGCTCGAACGGCCCATCGGGAGGCTCTGCTACCACTGCACCAGGCAACGCCAACGCCTTCTTCGCCCAGTCCTTTTTGCGGGGTCGCTTGGCCGGAACAGCGGTCAGCTTCTTTTTGTCGCTCTTGCCCGCCCCCGCTCGCTTGAGATCTTCGGCAGGTGCGGCTGTCACATCGGCCAGGAGATCGTCTGCCTCCAGATCGCCTGCAAATGCATCGTCCTCCTTGAACAACAGCCACTGCGGCTGGCGTGCGGGCTTGCCGGAGCGGACCAAATGCCAGCCGCCTTTGAGCTTGGTGCCGAAGAGCTCAAAGCGCAGGTGCCCTTTTGCGAGCTGGGCTTCCGGGTCGCCGTTCGTGGCCCAGACGCCGTGATCGAACTGCGCCACGTGACCGCCTCCGTATTCGCCCTTGGGAATCTCGCCCTCAAAGGAAGCGTAGTCCACGGGGTGATCCTCGACCTCCACGGCCATCCGCTTGACCTTGGGATCGTAGCTGGGCCCCTTGGGGACGGCCCAACTCTTGAGGGCGTCGCCCACCTGCAGCCGGAAGTCGTAATGGCGTCGGCTGGCGTGGTGGAGCTGGACGACAAAAATGGCCCGCTGCCCGGCTGGCAACGCCTTGCCGGGCTCCGGTTCCTTGGTCTGATCAAAGCGGCGCTTGCGGCGGTATTCGACCAAGGACATGGCGGCGGCCTACTT
The DNA here is from genome assembly GCF_963519125.1 of uncultured Stenotrophomonas sp. Lineage (GTDB taxonomy): Bacteria > Pseudomonadota > Gammaproteobacteria > Xanthomonadales > Xanthomonadaceae > Stenotrophomonas. The sequence continues at coordinate 274,231 of NZ_CAUQLJ010000002.1, forward strand.
GCCCAAGTGTTGCCGAACCGCGGCGGCCGTCGGCCCCACTGCCTTAACGGCTTCACGCAGCTCGTCCGCTGAGACACCCAGGGCCTTGGTCCAGTATTGAAGTTCGTAGTCTTCGTTGACGTTGATGCGGTCGCGGTCCGGGCCGCCGGTCTTGCTCTTGTCGTCTGTCATGCTGGAATCCTCTTGTAGTGATTGGAACCGCAGAAGAGCACGGATACTCGTTCCAAAGGCCGTTCTAGGACAGCGCGCGTTGCCGCGCTGTGAACCAGCCGGCGTCCATCAGGGAAGGCGGCTCGCCAAAAGCGCGGCGCGAAACTCTGCAACCCACGGCATGAGGACCAGGGGAACGGGCGGCAAGATGAGCGCTGCCCAGACCGATATCGGTTTGCTGTCCCACGTCAGTGCCCATGTCGGGTCAGCGGTGAAAGCGGTAAAGGCGGCAAAACCCCAGGGTGCGATGTCCAGGACGCTGTGAACGTGTTGCTCAACGGGCGCCACGTGCCGGGTCGCATCGGCAACCTTCGTGTCTGCAAAGGCCGCTGTCGCATGAAGGACCGCCAGTCCACCCAATAGTGCGGCGACCGCCCATGAACTCTCAAACACCGCCCACACCAGCACCCCTATCCCCACGAAGAATATTTGGACGCCGTGCAGCGCGCTCTCCCTGACCCCGGAGGTCTGAGGGAGTGCGGCGCGGCGGTGGATGATAAAATCCGCCAAACCAAAGCCCAGCCACCCTAGGTAGGCAGCGTATGCGACGCCTTGGCTCGACGGGGTCCACATGGGGTCCGCCTACCCGGCCGACTCGTTGTAGTCGACCATGCTCATGGCTCCCTAGCTGGACTCTTCGTTGCTCCGGCGCCTTCCCCGGTGGCCAGTTCCGCGCCAGTGAGCGGATCTTCCTCGGGATCCGAAAGCGTGCGCAAGCTGACTGCCTCCAGCGCAAGTTTTTCCCGCTCAGAGAGGCCCACAGAACAATCGCCGTCGCCGCCATCCAACGCTGCCTGGGCGTCGCGATCGCTGACTTGCTCCCACAGATCACCGCTGTTCCAGCTGCCGGCGGCGTCGCCTTCTCCCTGAGACATGTCCATGTAGAGATCAGTGAACGCGGGGTCGCCGGGCATCTTTCCGGGCGGGAAGTTGGGGCGAATGCTGTAAAGCGCCTTTTCGAACGACTTCTGGTGCGCGATCTCACGCGTCATCAGGAAGCGCAATGCATCCTTGATACCGGGATCGTCGGTGACGTTGATGAGGCGTTCGTAGACAATCTTGGCACGGGCCTCGGCGGCGATGTTCGATCGCAGATCCGCAGTGGGCTCGCCAATGGAGTCGATGTAGGCTGCGTTCCACGGCACGCCGCTTGAGTTCACAAGTGCGGGGCCGCCCCCGTAGAGGATCTGCTGCGTGTGACTGGTGCTGTTCCCGCCCAGGTTGCGCATGTCTTCCACCTCAGCCATGCCCTCGGACTGAACAGCCTTGGGCCCCTGGTTGAGCATGGCAATGATGGTGCCGATGATTTCCAGGTGGCTGATCTCTTCGGTGGCGATGTCAAAGAGAAGGTCCTTTCTTCCCGGATCGGTTTCGCCCAGCGCTTGGGTGAAGTAGCGCATCGCGGCGGCTAATTCGCCTTGGGGGCCGCCGAACTGTTCCAACATGAGGGTCGCAAGGGCGGGGTCAGAGCGCTCGACCCGGACGGTATACATCAGCTTCTTGTGGTGCAAAAACATGGGGTAGTCCTCTAGCGATGGCTGGGACGTGGCTTGCGCGCATGCGCAGGCCGATTACTTCTTGGCTTCGACGCCGGGCGTGGCGTCGCGAACCATGAACTCCTCAGTGATTTCCGGAAGGTGTGCGGCCAACCAATCGGCCATGGCTTCTTCCTGCACGAGGATCTGCTCGCAGACCCGGACCGTTTCGGAGTCGCCGGCCGTTTTTGCGGCGGCGATGAGCGCAGTGTAGGAGGCGATTTCGAAGTGTTCGAAGACATACCCCGCCATCGCGCCCTTGACGATCTCGTCGGAGGCGGTCATTCCACCAACGGCTTGGCCGAACGCTGACATCTTGCCCATCACGTCTTTGATCGTGGAGGGAGAGCTGCCCAAGCGCCTGATGCAGCCTTCCAGCAACTCGCGCTGACCGATGGTTTCTTGAATATGTTCTTCAATGCGGGCCTTGAGCACCGGGTAGTGTTCGATCCGAGAGGCTTGGCCCTTGAGCATCGTTTCCGCCTGTTGCTCCATTGCATGCGCGTCGCGCAGCCAGTCCAGGAGGTTCTCTTTAAGTTCGGCCATGGCAAATCTCGTAGGTGGATGGAACTTCAACCTAACGCTGCTCCCATGTGTGTGGGGCGAGGTCACCGTGAAGGCAAAGCGAGGGCGAGCAGTGCAAAAGGGTTAGGGCAGGAATCCAACCTGGTTGAGCCAGCAGCGCCCATAACGCGGCGCATGCATCCTGTTCTCGAGGTGTTGATCGTCCCAGGCGGAAGCTGAATGCCCCGATGCGCCTGGACCTGACAATGAATCGATCTGCGCTACTGCTGCTTCTTCTCTCCTCCCCCGCAGTGTTCGCCCAGCAGGGCGATGGCACCGACGTGCAGGCTGGCGTCCATACCTTCAAGCCGGCCAAGGTGGACGCCACGCCCAACCGGATGCAGGCCTTGAAGGTTCCAAACGGGTTTCAGGTTCGCCCCTTAGCCCAAGGCCTCCAGAATCCCCGCATCATTGCCGTTGCTCCCGACGGGCGTATTTACGTGTCACGCAGAGACCAAGGGGATGTCTTGCTTCTCGAGGACCAGAACGAGGATGGCACGCTCGATTCAGAGCCCAAGGTCGTTTTCACTCGGCCGGGCGCTCACGGCTTGGCCGTCGCCAATGGCATGTTGTATGTGGCCACGGTGAATGATGTCTACCGCGCCCCTATCCGTCCGGACGGCACGCTGGGGCCGGAGGAGCGCATCATCAGTGACCTGCCCGACGGGGGTCAGCACCCCAATCGGACCTTGGCGTTTGGACCGGACGGGATGCTTTACATCAGCGTCGGGTCATCCTGTAACGCCTGCAATGAGACCAATCCGGAGCACGCCACCCTCCTCCGCTCTTCCCCAGACGGAAAGTCCCGCTCCATCTTCGCCAGTGGGCTGCGCAACACCATTGGCTTTGCTTGGGACCCGAAGACTGGGGAGCTGTGGGGGATGGACCACGGCATCGACTACTTGGGCGACAACGAGCAGCCCGAAGAACTCAACCGGATCCAAAAGGGGAAGCAATACGGATGGCCCCACATCTGGGGCAAAGGCGGGGAGAACCCCCAAAGCACGCCGCCGGGGCAGATCAGCAAGAAGCAATGGGCGGCGATGAGCGAGCCCATGGTGCTGGGCTACACCGCCCACGCGGCCCCGATGCAACTCGTGTTTTACAACGGCGGTCAGTTCCCCGCCGCGTATCGCGACGACGCGTTCGTGACAATGCGAGGGTCTTGGAACCGCAAACCGGCTTCGGGCTACGAGGTCGTGCGGGTTCGCTTCGAAAACGGAAAACCGGTGGGATTTGAGCCGTTCCTGACCGGGTTCCTGGTCGACGGCGGGAAGGCCCACATCGCACGCCCTGTCGGGTTGGCCATGACCAAGGGCGGTGCGTTGCTGGTGGGTGACGATGCCAATGGGGTCATCTATCGCGTGAGCTACGGCGCAGCACCGTCAACCACTGTTGCGCCCAAGACCGTTCCCGCAGACGTCTTAGCAGCCCAGGTCCAAGCGGGCTCGGGCGTTCCCTTGGCGTTGCAACGGGTGGGGAACGTCGGAAAGACGGACGTGCGGTCGTCGGGCTTCGTCTCGGGCCAACCGCTGCCCCCTCGCTTCAGCGCCTATCACGACGATGCCTCTCCGCCGCTGTCCTGGGCCTCGGCGCCGAACGCCAAGTCGTATGTGCTGATCATGGAAGACCCGGACGCCGCGGACCCCAAACCGTTCGTGCATTGGGTGGCTTACAACATCCCAGCGACCGCCAACGGACTTCCCGAAGGCCTTCCCGCGGACCCACGCCTCCTGAAGCCTGCAGGCATGCTGCAAGGGAAAAATAGCCGCGGCTCGATTGGTTACTTTGGGCCTAAGCCCCCCGTCGGCGATCCGCCGCATCACTATCACTTCCAGCTGCTGGCCCTGGATGCGCTGCTGGATCTGAAGCCCGGGGCGAGCAGAGACGAAGTGCTTGAAGCGGCCAAGGGCCATGTAATCGGCGGAGGCGAGGCCATCGGCACCTACCAACAGACGACGCCCCCCCTTAAATGACGCTCGCTACATTCGGCGCCGCTCGCAACACACGGGGAGCGGCGCCGGTGTGTAGGCATCTTTTCAAATCGGGGCGGTGCCTAAGGCGACGATTCGTCCGGCGGTGGCTTCAGCGGCTAAGCCACCGCCCCGGCGATGTAAGGCTGAACGTAACGATGCAGGTGCTCCATGGCCGTGACTGGGTCGTTCTGCCGCGCGTCGGAGCGAACGAACCCCGTCCAGTCGGCTTTCACCATCGTTAGCACGTGGCTGGGGTCGGCCAGCAGCCACCGCATGCTCCAATACGGCACCAGGCGCCGCCCCACGGGGCCCCGCGCGAGCTCCATGACATTGGAGTGCAGCAACGAGCTCTGGATCCGTTGATATGCGACCGAGACGCCATCCTCAGGCCCTTCGAAGTATTGAAGATAGCGTTGGCCGTCGAAGAACAAGATCCCCGTTACGCCTGCTTGGACATTGAACGCCGCTGCCCGCTCCACCATGGATTCCACCTCGGCTCGCTCCCAAGGCTGGTCGGCTTCACTGACGTAAGCGATGGCGCGCAGGGGCATGTTGGACTCCAGGTAAAGCGACAGCCCCACCCTACCTGCCTATTAAGAAACGTCCGGTGATGGAGGGTGCGGCGTGAAGGCCCCGTGCAGCCCCTTCATGACTACGCTAACGCCCCAATCATCCGGGTTCCCTCATGCTGCGGATACTGAGACAGGGGGCAGCGCATGAACACCATTGGATTATTTAGCATCGAGCGGTTCGAGGCCGTCTTCAATGCCGCCGGCGGCGTGGATCGTGTGACAGGGGTCACGCTGAACTGCGGCCGCTGCGACAGGGCGTCCACTTCAGACGACCATGCGTTGGTCCATCTGCCCGGAGGCACCTTGGTCCGCTGCGAACATTGCGGCACGCACCAAGCCGTCAGCAACGCAAAGATTGCGGAGTGGGATCGACAGTCCACCCTCGAAGCCTAGGAAGGATCAGCGGTGACGCCCCGCTAGAGCGATTGCGCCAAGCGATCCAGCATCTGACCGATGTCGCGCAGCCTGAACGGCTTTTCCAAGAGGTAGCCGCCTTGGAAACGCTCCGGCAAGTTGTTCGCACCAAAGCCGGTGGTGAAAACGAAGGGGATGCCTCGGGCGATCAGCGCGTCAGCAACCGGAAAAGAATCCTGGCCATTGAGGTTGACGTCCAGCACTGCTACGTCGAACCCGCCTGCTGCGGCCTTGCTCAACGCGTCTTCCAAGCGTTCGGCGCGTTCCGTCACGCTGTGGCCCAACTGGGTGATCGTCTGCTCGACCACGTCCATCAACGTCGGCTCATCCTCCACCAGGAAGACATGGAGCTTTTTGTTAGGGAGCAGCATGGTGGATCTCCACTGAGGCGTGAGGTCGGGGGCAACGCCGGAGTCTGACCCATACAGCCTAGTGTAAGGACTGGGTGAAGGAAGCGTCAAACCTGCTTCTTTACGAATTTTTTACAAGTCGGCCACTACCTTGGCGGCAACCCGAGGATGTCCAGTGACCCCACGTTCGACCACGCCACACGGCCTCAACGACGAATCGCGCCAGTTTTCGCTGTTGGTGAACTCTGTCACAGATTACGCGATCTACATGCTCGACCCGGAGGGGGTCATTCGCACTTGGAATCCAGGCGGGCAGCGCATCAAGGGCTACCTCGCCGAGGAGGTCATAGGGACCAACTTTGCACGGTTTTATCTCCCCGAGGAGGTCGAGGCAGGCCTGCCGCAGCGAAACCTGCAAACCGCTGCAACCGAGGGTCGCTATGTCGATGAGGGGTGGCGCTTAAGGCAGGACGGGACCCGATTCCGGGCCAGTGTCGTGATTGACCCCATTTATGAAAATGGCGAATTGTTGGGTTTCGCCAAGATCACGCGCGACATCACCGAGCGGCACACGGCCCAGGAGCAGCTTGAGGAGGCGCAGCAGAGCCTGCTGCAGGCCCAGAAGATGGAGGCGATCGGCAAGTTCACCTTGGGCCTGGCCCACGACTTCAACAACCTGCTGACCATCATCGCTAACTGCCTTGATCTGCTCAGCCTTCGCGTCAAGGACGGCGCGTTGGCCACTTTGGTGGACACCGCGCAGCGGGCCATTGAACGCGGTGCCCTGCTGACCCGGCAGTTGCTGACCTTCGGCCGCGGCCAAGCGCTGGCGCCCGAGGAATTGACGCTGGCGGGTCTGTTGGAGGACATCCAGCCGCTCCTCCAGCGGGCAGCAGGCGGGAACATTCGGCTGTCCGCAGCCGTCCCCGCTTCTCTTCCCGCCCTAGAGTTGGATCGGTCGCAGTTGGAGGCGGCGATTCTTAATCTGGTGTGCAACAGCCGGGACGCGCTCCCCCACGGCGGGAACATCGAGATCACAGCGTCTGCGCAGCAGCTACGGGATCCGTCTCGACCGGATTCGGCGCTTCAGACCTACGTCTGCGTGGCCGTTACAGACAATGGGGAAGGCATTTCCCTGGCCGACCAAGCTCGCGTGTTTGAGCCGTTCTTCACTACCAAGCCCGTCGGGCGTGGCAGTGGTCTCGGGCTCAGCCAAGTGTTCGGCTTCACATCCCACTCCAAGGGCTTCACCCAGCTCGCCAGCACGCCAGGCCAAGGCACGCAGGTCACGTTGTGCTTCCCGGCTCAAGAGGTCTGAAATGGCTATTAATGTTCTCTTTGTAGAAGACGAGGACGACCTGAGGTCGGTTGTTGTGGAAGCCCTCGCGGGCCAGGGCTTCGCCGTTACCGCAGCCAGCAATGGGGTCGAAGCGATCGCAAAGCTCCGAAGCGAGACCCGATACGAGGTCGTCGTGACCGACGTTTGCATGCCTGAAGGCGTCTCTGGTCTTGAGGTGGCCGCCGAGGTCGTGAATACCCAGCCACAAGCCCGCGTGCTGGTGGTCTCTGGCTTCCAAAAGGCGCAGCTCCCCCCCATCCCGCCAGGCGTGCGCTACCTTCCCAAGCCCTATCGCTTTACCCAGCTCATCCGTGCTATACGGGAAGAATGAGCAGGTGCAGGCGCGGCCGGCCCGTCCTGCAAAGGTTAATTCCTAACCGGTCGGGCGCTCCAGGCCATCCTCGACGTCAACGATGCGGACATACGTCTCGACCATCGATTCGCTGAGCTCCACTCCGCAGCGAAACCCATTCATAAGGGCCCCGACCAAGTAGCGGTGAATGTCGCTGCGACCAACCTCCACGTGGGATTCGTCATCGCGATTGACGTGCTTGACCGAATTGCGAAGGCCAACCATGTCGTCCTCGATTTCACGGTAGCGCAGGTCTGGGCGAGTCGTCAGTTGCCTCGCATATTGCAGCATGTGCTCACCCACGGCAGGGGTGTCGTTGGTCGCGGGGAGGCACCGAAACATGTCTTCCGCTGTCCCTGCCAAGAGCACGACGCTCGCCGGGTGGGCATCTGCGAGATACAGCTCACAAGCCGCCTGCAAGTGACCGATAGCCATTTGTAGCTTGGTAAGGCGCATGGGCTGCCAGTGGAAGGTGAGAGCGAAATCATACCCGGACCGCCTTTCGCCCGACATTCATGCGGCGCTTGCACACCGATTTCGGCTGATCAAAAAGTCTGAAGCGCAGGACGCGTGTCGCGAGCAGGCTGGGAAGGCAAGACTACTGCGCTTGGCTCAACTGCTTTGCTAACTCAACGCGCTGGCTGGCCGTGAGCTTGGAGAGCGCCAGCACGACGGCGGCCGTCGCTTCGTCTTCGGCGACCAGATAAGCCATTGGGACACCAAGCACGCCCGCCAACTTCCCCAGCCCGTCCAGGTCGATGCCACTGACCTCGGTCTCGTAGCGATTGACCCGGCTGCTGGCCAGCTTCTTATCGAGGCCCATCAAAACCCCCAGCGCTCGCTGACTGGCGATGCCGCGCAGTTCTCGGGCCTGTTTGAGGCGGGCGGCGAACAGGGAACGGGCGGCGGTGCTGGGCAAGTGAACGGATGTTGAAAACTCGGGTGGACAGCATGACGTGGTCCCTCAATGCATGGCAGACTCTTCATGAAATGTAGCACCCTCCCGACCAACCACAGGGGTTTTCATGAAGAAGATCGAGACACGGATCGCCACCGCCCTCGCGGCCGCACTGCTGCTGACCGCCCAAGGGGCAGCCGCGCAGAGCCACCCCGAGCAGGAAGAAAGGCCCAACAAACCGGGATTCTTTCGGCAGCTGGGCAGCAGCCTGAAAGACGCTGGGCAGCAGATGGTGGGGGTCAAACCGACCCAAGGTGGGGCCAACGCGAGTGCGGATGGCGGGGCCATCTACGTGGCCGTCAGCGGCGCGGGGAAGCTGCCTGGTCTGTTTAAGCAGGACAACCACCAGCAAGCCCAACTTGGGAAGCTCGACTGGCCTCGGGTGGCACTGACCTACACCGAATGGGGCACGACCCTTCCTTGTTGGACCGTCGAGGCGAGGATCTGGACCAGCGCCAGCGCCTCCACGACGGAGACCTTCCGCACCTGCGCCAATGCCGCCTTGACCGAGACGGACGACTTGGGCGACTCCGCCGAGCTGAACACCTCGGCCCTCTGGAAGGGCCGGGACACGTTGATGGGGGTTCGCGTGCCTCCCAGTAAGCCCAACACCGGGGCAACCCGCTCCTCTGGCCCCACCCCGCCCAGCCAACCGTTCGTGGTCAACGTCTCCCGACCTGGCGTGTCCGACAAGGCTGTCCAGGTGGCGCTGCGCGTGGCGTGGGTCAGCGGCTTTATCCAAACCGCCGACATCTACCCCGGCGCTTCTGGGCTCCTGACCCCCTTCAAGGACGGTCGCATGTGGATTGCGGGCTTCAAGCCTGAAGGAAACCGGGACCGGTAAACCGGCCCACCGGTTCGTTTATTCCCTAGGGCGGCCCACCGCCGCCCCTGCTCAACTCTCAAGGAATGACTATGAAAGCACCGAAGATTGCCTTCGCCGGCTTGGCGACCGCGTTTGCACTGACTGCCTGCGGCGGCCCGCCTTCCAGCAGCGATGCCGAAAAGGCATTGGCCTCCCTTCTTACCCAGAGCGGAGCCGGTCAGATCACCAACATCCAAGACTTCCAGCTCACCGGGTGCGTGGAGGCCCAGGACACGGCGGGCTATCGGTGCGACACCACGGGGAAGGTGACCATCGACATTGGCGGCCAGCAGGTGCCTGTCCCGGTCAGCAAAAATCTTCGGTATGCCAAGGAGTCGGGAACCTGGAAGGCCTACGCCAAATGAGTGCTCCGCCGCCTCCCCTTTCCGGCCAACCGGCGCCCGTCGACCGCAAGTTGATGACCCCCAGGGACCGGTTCTTCTGGTGGTATTCGGGTGCCCTGCTTCTCACTGGACCTTTCGGGTTCGTCGTCGGGCCGCTCTTGGCGCGACGCGCAACCCGGAAGGCGGCGCTTCGCTATCCGGTCGAGGCCCGAGCAGCTCAGGCACGCGATGTGGGCTTTACGTGGTGGCAGTGGTGGATCATGACGCCGCTGACGCTGATGGGCGCTTTCTGGGTGTTTGGACTTTTGAGTGGGTTGCCAATGTTCCTTTTCGTGCTTTACGCACACCTGACGCAGGCCTAAAAGCATTCGCAGAATCAAAAAAGGCCCCCTAGTTGGGGGCCTTCTTGTTGGGGGTCTGTCAGGCCGCAGGGCCCAGATAGCGTCCTTCTGCTGTCAACGTAGCTTCTGAGTGCCCAACGATGCTGCCCTCAGCGATGAAGCCAGATGCCGTTGCGATTCCTTGAAAATCGAGCTCGAACTGGTCGAGTCCACCGAACACAGATTCAGAGGCCGGATCCCAGCGCTTGATGGTCAGCTTGGCTGTAAAACCAGCGCCACTGCCCTGCTTAAACCCTGAATACGTGTAGCCAGAGTCGCCACCATTGACGCCCTCCCCCTTGAATACAGCGATACCCTCACCCACGCCCTGCATGTTCGACGAGAAACGCACGTGGTAAATGCCGTCTTTCATTGTCACACCTCCACTGGGTTGGAGACCCATTAGATCACCCCTTGGTCTCACCTAACGCGACGCCTAAAAGCGACATTCAGGGATGGGGTGGCACGTTTTGTGCCATGAACCAGAATCGCCTACATTTGGATAGAATCTAGCCCACGAAACTACGCCCCAGCGCCCTAAGGAGCATGATCTTGCCCAGCGTCTTCTTTTCCTATTGCCACGCAGACGAAGAACTCCGCGACCAGCTCGAAAAGCAGCTAGCAATGCTTAAGCATCAGGGGACTATCGAAACGTGGCACGACCGCAGGATCGTTGCCGGCCAGGAGATCGATAAGACGATTGATGAGCACATCAACTCCGATGACATCATTCTTCTGCTGGTCAGTCCCGACTTCCTTGCCTCTCCTTACTGCTATGACCGGGAAATGAAGCGTGCGCTGGAGAGGCACGACTCGGGCGAAGCAATCGTCATCCCTGTCATCTTGCGGGCCTGCGAATGGCATCACGCCCCCTTTGGGAAGCTTATGGCTACCCCAACCGATGGCAAGCCCGTAAAGCAATGGGCTGATCTGGACGAAGCTTTCTTGCAAGTGGCCAAGGCCGTTCGCGCTGCTGCGGCTGAGCATGCACGAAAGATAGGCGTAACCGAAGCGGATCGGGTGCCCGCCTCATCTTCGCCGCTGCTTGCCCGTCCCACCATGCCAACCGAAGCTGCCAACCGCAGTCCCGAAGCGACCTCAGGACCGCGCTCCAGCAATCTGCGATTGGCTAAAGCTTTCACGCAGCGTGACAAGGACCACTTCAAAGCGGAGACCTTTGAATACATAGCCAAGCACTTTGAGAATTCCCTGAGCGAACTCCAACGGCGCAATCCAGGCTATGAAGGCACGTTCCGGCGCGTGGACGCTAATCGATTCTTTGCCACCATCTACGAAGACGGGCACGACGTTGCTCGAGCAACCGTCTACCTTGGCGGGATGCTCGGAGGCATTCACTACATGCAAGGCGAGACGCTTGACAGCAACTCCTACAACGAGGCCCTCACGGTTGGTCATGATGACCAATCGTTATTCCTTACTAGCATGGGGATGTCGGCGTTCGGCTCCAATCGCGATCAAAAACTTACCCAGGAAGGCGCGGCAGAGCTTCTCTGGGAGCAACTGATCGCGCCACTTCAAAGCTCTAGCAATCATCCCAGGAGGCGCTGAAGTGATTACGACAGGCGAGTTTCACGTGGCAAGTGCAAGCTCCTGCACTCCGCTTTCGCTGCTCCTCCCCAGAAGGCACTTGGACGAACCATTGCTCATCGGGAACTCGCCGAGCGGGAAGAGCGCCTGCCTCGTGTTGAGCGGACACCGTCAATTCTCCTGGTTTGAATCGGAGGGTGCGGATGGATGGATCGGATTAGCGTATCCCTCGGTGCGCATCGAGATGGATGAGACCAGTGTCTTCAGCCCCGACTACACACAAGTCGCCTTGGGCAACCTGATACAAAAGGGGACTTGCTTGGCGGTCTGCGCCAAATCCCATGAGTTTCGAGGCCAGAACTTCGTAATCGTGGAGGACAACCTTCCTTCTACAGGGGAGATTTCCGTCGGTTTCACTCGATGGCAGGTCGTTCTTGGCCATGGGCCCGAGAAAAACGTATTGTTCAAGATTGGACCGTCAGCCGATGCTGACCTTCCCAAAGCGCCTTAGGCACGTGGAACGAATCTCTCCCCGGCACTACCCGCGCGTCGCCTAGCGCTAGCTGATGACCCATCGGACGGCACATCCTGCTGGGCCGCGCCGCCTCGGCATTCCTCGGACTTTTCGGACTCGTCGTCGGGCCGGTCGTGGTCCCACGCGTAACGTGGAGGGCAGCTTTGCGGTATCCGTTTGAGGAGCGCGGCTTAGGGCAGGGGCACTAGTTCACTTGGTGGAAGTGGTGGACCATGACGTTATTGAGTCTGATAGGCGCCTCCTGGGTGTTTGGCCTGCTGAGTGGGTTGCCAATGCTTCCATATGTCCTCCACACAAAGCTCTCAGGATAGACCTCCCACATCTCGCAACAGGCACAATGGCCGCTCGCTGCTATGATCGAGCTGCAAGTTGAAAAACCAACTTCCACTCTACTTTCAAGATAAGGAATATGGCCATGGATGATCTTTGGGAAGTATCTGTAGTAGTCGGAATCAGAGATACGCAATGGGTGCTAACTAAAGACACCATTCCCGATCCAACATTCAATCTTGCGGGCAACGCTGAAGGCAGAGCCGGCGATATAGCTACGGCATTAAACGGCAGGTTTTTCCTCTTTGAAGCGAAGTCCCAGAGGAGCGAGTTCTCATCAGAGTGGCGACCAAGAAAGCGGGGGAAGGACAAGATTCGGCGGGCCAAGTATGCGTATGAGAAGCTAATAAAGACGGCCACCGAAGTTGATCACAGCCAGCCGCTATCACAACAAAATGCGTTTAACATGCTGCTTCGCTCATCACTCTGCCACTATTTCGCGTATTGGCAGGACAAGGACAAAGATAGCGCAATCGAATCAATCTGCTTGTCCCCCTATTTCATCGAAACAGCGCTCGGATCTTTATCCAGACTCACAGACCCATCCACCATTAAAAAGACAGCGGGTTGCTTTGATTTGACAATAGCCGATGGCAATCCGTGCGCGGCCTTTACCTTGGCTTATGCCTTTGAGAAAAGGCTAGGCGTGCGAACGCAGCAGAGCACTGATTGGTTCGAAATAGGTCTCGGACCTGAAGAATTCCAAAACTATCTTAACTTCCTTTGCGAGGACAGCGAAGGCGGCACCGAGCCGCTCAACCTTATAGCTTTCTCCACAACAGGTTTTATGAGGATCGCAAAAACCGTTGCTGATTTGAGCTCGATAGCCATGAGCCTATCTCTAACGCCCGAGCCAAACACCAAGCCAACCCCACCCCTGCAACGTTGGGCAAAGTGTCAGAGCGACGTTCTCGCGCTAACGCCCCAGCCAGACCAGAAGCTACAAACGAGTCACCCCGTTAAAGCCTACACCCCATCAACGACGCAGGTTGGCCCGAACAAATGCGGACCCAAGTGAGCTGATCTTTATCCCAGGAAAAAACCTCCTCGAATAGTTCGACAATGTTGTCGTCAATGGGTGCGTCAGAAGAATTAGCGAGCTTTAGCACGTCGCCGCCCGCCTGCTCATTACAAGACTCCACGTGTGCTCTCCCATCAAAGGCCAACTACATTCATAGCAAGGATTCACTTGAAGTCAAATCCATGGTGACATGCTGGACCTTTGAGATACCGCGGACAGAACCTGTTCGTCTACAATCATGGGACACAACACAGGACACTTGTCCGGTTTGCGATCTGCTGCAGGGTCAAGAGGTTAGGTTCGGGTCGATCCGATCCCCCTCTCTCCGCCAGACAAACGCAAAAGGCCGCCCCATGGGGCGGCCTTTTGCGTTTGTCTGGCGGAGAGTCGGGGGACGAGAAGCACCGGACGGGGGTTCGACGGATGACACGCATGGCGCGTCAGCGGGCAAAGCGCATCACGCAAACAGCCTGTTCAACTCCCCATACCCCGGCGCCCCCTCCGGCCACGCCAGCGCCCCACCCAACATCGCCTCCGTCGCACCCGCCAACGCGGCCCACGCATGCACATACAACGCAGGCCCCGCACTCAACCTGCGCACGCCAGCAGCGACAAGATCCGCATGCCCAGCCAACCCCGGCAACCACATCACGTTGAGCGGCAGTGACACCGCATCGGCAATCGCACGCATCTCTGCAGGCTGCACCACGCACGGCACGAAAGCCCCACTCGCCCCAGCGGCGGCGTAGGCCTGCATCCGCTCCAGGCTCATCCGCACGGCAGCGTCGCCCTCCGCCATGCCACGCAGGTACACGTCGGTGCGCGCATTGATGAAGAGCGGGCGGCCCGCCAACGCGCGGCGGATGGCGATGATCTTGTCGACCAACAACCCCGGCGCCCCCGCACCGTCTTCAAGATTGATACCCACCACGCCCAGCTCCACCAGCTTCGACGCCAGCGCCGCGACCTGCTCGGGGTCATCGCTGTACCCATTCTCGATATCCACCGTAATCGGGATCGACGTGGCCCGCACGATCTCGCTCACACGTTGCAGCAGCGCCGCCTCCGGCAAGGCGCTGCCGTCCGGGTAGCCGCAGGACCAGGCCATGGCAGCGCTGGTCGTACCTACCGCCTGCGCGCCCTTTTCCTGGGCAAGGCGGGCACTGCCAGCGTCCCAGGCATTGGGCAGGATCAGCAGCTCGCTGGCGGTGTGCAGTGCTTCGAAACGCGCGTGAAGATCGTTCATCGGGGCAGCTCCGGGCGGAAAGCGCGAGTGTGCACTTTCCGGAGGCAGGTTGCTGGCCGTATTCGGACGTTGATGGGATCCCAGGCGCCGGCGAGTGAAGCTGCGGAAGATGATCCGACAGCCATGCGGCGATGGCGGACAACCCCAGGTCGATCGACCTCAGCGTTACGAGCAATTCGCTCATGGCGAGGGCCGCGCGCCGGTGCGAGTGACGCATGACCAGAGACGGAGGCGCGTCTTCGTTTGGAGGTCATGCGTTAAAGAACGCAGCACCGCTATCGGCGGTCGTTTGGGAACCGACCCTCCCCGTTTTCGCTCGGTTTTTTCAGCGTTGTATCAGCTGCTCGACACCTTCATCAGCACCAGCCCGCTGACGATCAGCACGGCTGCGCCGATCCGAAGGGCGCTGACCTGCTCGCCGAGGAAGACGATGCCGACGATGAAGGCACCGACGGCGCCGATGCCGGTCCAGATCGTGTAAGCGGTGCCGAGCGGCAGGCTGCGCATGGCCAGGGCGAGCAGCCAGAAGCTGGCGGCCATGGCGGCGAAGGTGATCAGGGACGGGGTGAGCCGGGTGAAGCCCTCGGATTGCTTCATCGAGAACGCCCAGACGATTTCCAGTACACCGGCAACGAGTAGATAGATCCAGGCCATGGGGCCCTCCTTAAGGGGCCAGGTCGTCCTGGTGATTGTCGCCCGATGTGGGGGAGGCCGTCCTCCTGGGTTTACGTGCAGCGGGGCAGAGCCCCGCTCTACGTGTGGGGAGGATTCTAGCAATGGGGGTGGTTGGGGGGCGTTCTGGAGGTGGGTTGGGATACGGGGCATTCAGGCCGTGCGTGGGACACGCGTGGCGTGTCGCTACGCAGGTTCTAGTCGGGGCGGGTTTGCTGATACACTATTGGACTGCACTTCGGTGCAACGTCTCTATGGCGGCCCCGTCGGCCCCTCGCGACGCTAGGTCGAAAATCCCGCCAGGGCCGGAAGGCAGCAACGGTATCGATCGACGCGGGCGCCGAGGTCAGCCGGCGGGGCCGTCACCCGTTTCGGGGTACCGGTTACGCGGTCGGGGTCGGCGCGGTTGGCGTCGCCAACACGACGCATTCGCCCGGCACTGCCACGCGATGCCCGCGCGCGCGCAGTGCGTCGCCATCGGGCTCGCTGGCATAGTGATAGAGCATCATGCGCGCCTGCAACTCGGGCGAGTACTCGCGCTCCAGATCATCCACGCCGGTATGCGACGGGTTGCCGTGCAGGCCACAGTCGTGCGCGATCAGTTCATTGTCGGCCGCATAGCGCGCCAGCATTTCCGGAATCGGGCGGGTGTCGCCGCTCCACACCAGTGCGCCCTGCAGGCGCAGGCCGTAGGCGGTCTCCGGCCAGTGGTGGCGCACGGGGAACACTTCCAGGCGCACGCCGTCGTGCCAGAACGCGTCGCCGACCACGATCAGCTGGAACGCATCCCAGAAGTTGGCGCCCCCTTCGGCCAGCACGTTCGGGTAGTCGGCCACGCGCCGGTGCAGCAGCGGCACTACGGTCGCCGGTACGTACACGCGGATGCGGCCGCGACGTTCCGGCGAAAAATACGCATCGACGAACAGCCGCTCGAAACCGGCCACGTGGTCCAGGTGCACATGGGTCACGAACAGGGCATCCGGCATGCGTCCGTACTGGGCCAGGAACGCAGTGAGCCCTTCGCCGCCACAGTCGATGGTCAGCCACGGCTGGCCGTCGCGCTCGATCACCGCCATGGGCGAACCGAGCTGCACGGCCGACGCGTTGCCGACCCCCATGAAACGCAGCGACCAGTCCATCAGTACCCCCGGTTCCAGGCCAGGTCGTAGGCGCGGCGCAGGCGCGCGAAGTCTTTTTCGACGTCTTCATGGCTGCGCTCGCCGCGCAGCTTGACCAGCGAACGATGCAGGCGCTTGAGGTTGCGCTCGCGCCAGGCGGTGGCCGGGATGCGCTGCACGCCGCGATCGAAGTCGATCAGCCAGCCATGGCCGTTGGCGTCGAACAGGATGTTGTGGGCATTGAGGTCGGCGTGGTCCAGGCCGGCGCGGTGGAAGCGCGCGATCAGCCGGCCGGTCTCTTCCCAGGGCGCGCCCCGTCCCGCCACCAGTGCGCGGTCGGCCAGCGAACGCACGCCTTCCAGGCGCTCCATCAGGATCGCGGCGCGGTAGCGCAGGCCGTCGCGCATGTAGAAGGCGGCGATGGGCTGCGGCACCGGCAGCTTGAGCGCGCGCAGCGCGCGCATCAGGCGGAACTCGGCGAAGCTGCGGGTTCGGTTGGCCCCGCGCCACAGGTACTGATCGTGGCTCAGCCTGGCCGCCATGCCGCCGCGCAGGTACTGGCGCAGCACGCAGTGCCCGAACGGCGCGTCCACGAAAAAGGCCCCGCCACGGCCGCCCTCACCCACCGGCCGCGCCCGCTCACCCCAGTGGGCAGGCGAGAACAGGCTCATGTCGGCTTGCCGCAGGCGTTCGCGGTCGAACAGAATGGCCCCCATGCCGCGTCCGTCGCGGCAGGGCGTCAGTGCTTCAGTGGCGTCGAATGCGACCATTCCTTCGAGTCTAACAACACCATGGCATCAGCGTCCTCTTCCTTGTGTCTTTTGCGTTTGTCCGCGCTGGGCGACGTCACCCACGTGGTGCCGCTGGTGCGGACCCTGCAGCAGGCACGGCCGGGCGTAGAGCTGCACTGGATCATCGACAAAGCCGGGCACAAGCTGCTCGACGGGCTGCCGGGCGTGGTCTTCCATGCCTACGACAAGAAGACCGGCCTGGCCGGCATGCGTGCGCTGCGCGCCGAGCTGCCCCCGGGCCGCTTCGAGGCACTGCTGCAGATGCAGGTGGCCTTCCGCGCCAATGTGCTCTCGGCCTTCGTGCCGGCGGTGCGCCGGATCGGCTACGACAAGGCACGCTCGAAGGACCTGCATGGGCTTTTCATCAACGAGCGCATTCCCGACCGCCCGGGCATCCATGTACTGGATGCGATCGGCAGCTTCGGCGAGCCGCTGGGCATCCGCCAGACTACCGTCAGCTGGGACCTGGCGGTGCCGCCGGCGGCGGTGGAATGGGCGCAGGCGCAGTGGCAGGACGATGGCCGGCCGGTGCTGATGATCTCGCCCTGCTCCAGCCACGTGCGCCGCAACTGGTACGCCGACCGCTATGCGGCAGTGGCCAACCATGCGGTGGCGCGCGGCTGGCGCGTGGTGCTGTGCGGTGGCCGCAGCGAGCTGGAGCGCGGCATGGCCGACGCCATCCAGGCCCAGCTGGAGACGCCGGCGCTGGATTTGGTGGGCAAGGACACGCTGAAGCAGCTGCCCGCCCTGCTCGCCCGCGCGGCGCTGGTGATGACCCCGGACTCGGGGCCGATGCACATCGCAAACGCGATGGGCGCCAAGGTGCTGGGCCTGCATGCGGCCAGCAACCCGCACCGCAGCGGACCCTACTCGGACCGCCGCTACTGCGCGGACCGCTACGACGACGCAGCGCGGAAGTTCCTGGGCAAGCCGGCCAGCGAACTCAAATGGGGCAGCAAGATCGAGTTCGACGACGTGATGCAGCTGATCACCGTGGAAGACGGCATTGCCGCCTTCGAGCGCTACGTAGCGGACCACGCTACCCGATAGCGTCGGCCGTTGGCCGACCCACGCGATGCCGGCACCGTCACGGCATCACTTGGCGTGCTTGTACGACTTCTCTTCGACGAACAGCGAACCCAGCGCGCTGTTGAGGTCTTTCTTGACGCGCGCACGCTCATCGTTGTTCAGGTAGACACTGCGTGCCAGCGCGACAAAGCCATCATCAAATTCCCCGGCCTGGTCCTTCAGGCGGATGTTGTCTTCGATATCCCAGAGCTTCTCATTGATGCCCTTGAGCTCCGCGCGCAGCTTGGCGATGTCCTTGGCCCCGGCCGGATGCGCCATCCAGGTCTTCTCCAGTGCACTCAGCTCGGCACGGATGTTGGCCAGTTTGGCCGGATCGCTGATGCGCTCGGACTTGATCTGCAGGATCGAGATCTTGTCGAGCAGCTCACCAAACGAGACGGGAACCGAAATTTCTGCGGTCATGGGGGCAGGCCGTTTATTGGAATGCAACCAGTCTACCGGGCAAATCAGCCACGCAGGGCGTGGCTCTACCGGGACAGCAGGCACGGAGTGCGTGCCCATCGCCGCAAAGCCCATAGCAACGATGTGCATCCGCGCACCCACCAAAGAAACAAGCCCCTCTGTTGAGGGGCTGCCCCGACAGGGGCGGGGAGAGGAAGCACGCGGGGGCAACGGCGCTAAGCGCCGTTGCAATCCCCCCCTCTCCGCGGGGGCGCCCCACCACAACACACCCACCCCCCGGGGGGTGGTGTGGTGGGGGGGGGGGGGGGGGG
>NZ_CAUQLJ010000003.1:0-287944 GCF_963519125.1 uncultured Stenotrophomonas sp.
CGCAGCTCGGGGTGGGTTTGGGCCACGCGTGCAAACGCGTCGTCCAAGGTCATCAACTCGGCGGCCGCCGCCGGCGTCGTCGCCGCGCTGCCCAACAGCAGCCATGCGGCCAAGGCCGCCAATCGCACATGCATGGAAGTACTCCGAAAGGTTTCGATATCAACAAACGATCACCACCGCGCGCAGCAGCGGGTCGCTGGGCCGGCACTGCCGGCGACATCACCCTGCGATCGGAGGCCGGAAAGGCGCGACCGGATGCTCGTGCGGATAAGAGCGCGTGTTGGCTTGGATCACCGGAAAATGCCGGCCGATGTCCGCCACGGCCAGCAGGATCTCAGGCGCTGGCGCGGCCTGGCCGCAACACAGCACCAGCTGCTGAAGCCGGTGCAGGGCTGCGTCTGCGCCACGCTCGGAAGCTGGCGGCGCCACTGCCGGGCCGCGGTCGGCAGTGACCAGGTGGGTTTGGGCATGCAGCTCGCCGACCAGGGCCAGCACCGGCTGTGCCACCAGGCCCACAGCCAGATGCGCCAGCAGCAGCCAGCGTAGGCCAGTCCGCAGCCGGCCAAGGGCGGTCATGCAGCTGTCTTGCGCGCGTCGGCACGTGCCCGGCGGGCATCACCCAAGATCTCGAAGGCCTCCTTGATCACATACAGGCCGATCAGGGCTCCGATAACGAAATCCGGATACGGACTGGCCAGCCACCACACCAACAGGCCGGCCAGGATCACCCCAACATTGGCGACCACATCGGCCCGCGTGAACAGCCACGTCGCTCGCAGATGCACTTCGCCGGACTTTAGCGGCGCCAGCATGCGCAGCACGGTCATATTGACCGCCAGCGACAGCAGGGCGGTGCCAATCATCCAGCCGCTGACCGGCTCGGCGCCGTACATCACGCGACGGCCGACCTCAACCAACACGCCCACACCCAACACAAGCAGCACGCTGCCGCTGACCCAAGCGGCATTGGCCTTGAAGCGAGCCGTGCGCCCGATGGCGACCAGGCCAATGGCATAAGCGGTGGCGTCGGACAGCATATCCAAGGCGTCGGCCAGCAGGCCGGTGGAATGGGCAATCCAGCCGGCGATGCCGCCGATCACCGCCATCGCCGCGTTCAACGCTAGGGCGATCCAGAGGACGCGCCGCTCCTGCGCATTCTTGGCCTGGTGGTGGCAGCCGCAATCACTCATCGGAACATCTCCAGTCGCAGGGAAGCCGGGCCCGGGCGGGCCGCTGGCATGACACAGCAGGTGAGGGTAAAGTCCGTAGCTACTACGGAGTCAAGCGTCCTACGAATGAAAATCAGTGAGGCTGCCGAGGCCAGTGGATGCCACCTGGAGACGATCCGCTATTACGAGCGGATCGGCCTGCTGCCGCGCCCGGGGCGCTCGGGCAATGGCTACCGGGTGTATGGCCCGGCCGACATCGAGCGGCTGCGCTTCATTGCGCGCGGCCGGGACCTAGGCTTCAGCCTGGAGGAGGTCCGCAGCCTGCTGCAGCTGGCCGGCGATGAGGAGCTTTCGTGCGGGGACGTGGACCGGTTGGCCCGCAGCCATCTGGCCGACGTGCGCGCCCGCATGGCCGACCTGCAGCGCATGGCCAGCGAGCTGGAACGGGTGATTGCCAGTTGCCATGGCGGGCAGCGGGCGGAATGCACCATCCTGTCGACGCTGCGCCAGACGACCTCGGTGGAGGCCACGCGCCAGTGACCGAACTGGACCGCTACCTCGATGCGGCCACGCGCCAGAACACGGTGCGCAGCTATGCGTCGGCGCTGCGGCACTTCGAGGTTGAATGGCAAGGCCACCTCCCAGCGACACCTGACAGCGTGGCCCGGTACCTGGCCGCTTATGCGCAGACCTTGGCGACCAGCACCCTCCGCCAACGTCTGGCGGCCATCGCCTCTTGGCACCGCGACCACGGCTTTGTCGACCCGACCCGATCGCCGCTGGTGCGCAAGGTGCTCAAAGGCATCCAGACCCTGCACCCGGGCCAGGTCAAGCAAGCCGCGCCGCTCCAGATTCGGCGGCTGGTCGAGCTCGATGACTGGCTGGCCGCGGCGATCGCTGCGGCACATGCCCGGGGCGATGGGCCGGCGGCGCTGCGCCATCAACGAGACCGAGCGCTGGTGCTGCTCGGGTTCTGGCGGGGATTCCGTGGCGATGAACTGCTGCGTCTGGACGTGGCCCATCTCACGCTGGTGCCGGGACAGGGGATGACCTGCTTCTTGCCACGCAGCAAGGGTGATCGCCAAGCAGCCGGCGTCACCTACAAGGTGCCGGCGCTGTCGCGGTTATGTCCGGTGGAGGCGACCCAGGCGTGGCTGCAGGCGGCCGACCTGCAAGAAGGGCCGGTGTTTCGGGCAGTCAACCAATGGGGCCAGGTGAGCGCCGAAGGCCTGCATCCCAACAGCTTGGTGCGCCTGCTGCGCGAGTTGCTGACCAGTGCAGGCTTTGCCGATGCGGGGCTCCACAGCAGCCATTCGTTGCGCCGCGGCTTTGCCAGCTGGGCCAACGACCAAGGCTGGGACATGAAGGCCTTGATGGAGTACGTGGGCTGGCGCGATGTGCAGTCGGCCATGCGTTACCTGGACGGGCGTGACCCGTTTGCCCGGGACCGCATTGAAGCAAGCCTGCCCAGTCCAACCGTGCCGGTACCGGCGATGGCACTGCCGGCGCCGGAGGGCAAATCGGCCCTGCAGCTGCGCCTGCGCATGGTGCTGACCCCGTTTGCCCGCACGGGCCGCGGCGCGGCCAAGGCCCGAGGCCGAATTGAAGAGATCTGCTTGGCCCCGTTCCAGGCTGTGCGCCTGAACACCGCCAGCAGCGAGTACCAGTTGACTGCTCCCACCGATCCCGAAAGGGATCTGGATGAAATCCTGGCCACGTTGCTCGATGACATGCACCGCATGGCCGATACGCACCAGTGCTTCCTGGAAGCGTCGCTCAGTACAGACGACGGCCGGCACTGGGACTGATCCCCCTCACACCCTCCGGATCCAATGGCTACCCTTCACGAGACCGCCTACCCGCGACTGAAGCCTGATCCCACCGCCAAGGAACTGGAGGAGATCTATACCCCGACCGCCGCTGAGATTGCATTCGCCAAGCAGCTGACCACCCAGCCGGGTCCGCAGCTGGCGGAACTGATTCATCTCAAGCTCTTCCAACGCTTGGGCTACTTCACGCTGTTGGCCGACGTACCCGAGCGGATCCGGAAGCACATCGCCAAGGCCGCCCGACTCGGGCGCGTATTGGACACCGACCAGCTCGAACGCTACGACGCTTCCGGCAGCCAGCGCCGGCATATGCCGCAGCTTCGGCAATTCATCGGGGTACGTCCCCTGGATAAATCGGGCTTGGCTTGGCTGGACACAGTGGCCACCGGAGCAGCCCAGACCAAGCACACCATCCCGGACATCGTGAACGTCCTGCTCGAAGAGCTGGTGCACCATCGCTACGAACTGCCCGGTTTCCGCACTCTGGAGCTGGCCGCCATCGGCGCCCGTGAGCGGGTCAATCTGGGCTACTACCGCAGCATCAGCCACGCGCTGACGCCTGCCACGCGCACGCTCATCGACGAACTGCTGCGCGCACCGGAAGGGTCCAGGTTCACCGGCTGGCAATCACTCAAGCGCGAGCCCGGCCGGCCCACCAACAAGGAAGTTCGGTTCTACCTGCAGCACATCCGCATGCTGCAGCAGTTGGCCGACCAGCTGCCTCCCATCGATGTGCCGGTGCCCAAGCTCAAGCAGTTCCGTGCAATGGCTCGGGCCTATGACGCCAGCGAGCTGGCCGAACTGGCTCCGGACAAGCGCTATGCGCTGGCCACCATCTTCATTCGCGCCCAGCATGCCAAGACACTGGATGATGCAGCCGAGTTGTTCATCAAGCAGGTGCGCGGGCTGGAGAACACGGCCCAGCAGAAATTGCTGGCCTACCAGCTCGAACATGCCAAACGGGCCGACTTCCTCATCGGCCAGCTCAAGGAAATCCTGCAGGCCTATCAGCTAGACGGCAGCGATAGTCAGCGCGTGGATGCCATCGACAACAGCCTGGAAGCGGAAGTGTCGACCTTGCTGGCCGAATGCGAAGAACATATGGCCTACGCCGGGAAGAACTACCTGCCTTTCATGCTGCAGCCCTATGGCGCGGTCAGGCCGCTGCTGTTCAATGGGCTGGAGCTGATGAAACTTCGGGCGACCAGCCACGACGCCGGCATGGAGCCGCTGATCGCAGCGGTGCTCTCGCTGCGCAACCAGCGCCGTGAGCTGATCGAGGTCGCCTCCCTCGGTTTGGACCCGGAAAAGGACTTTGACTGGATGTCCAAGCTCTGGTGTCAGCACGTGTTCGGCAAGCGGGCCAGTGCAGCCGGCGCCGGCTGGATGCACCGTAAGTACTTCGAGCTGGCCGTGCTGGTGCAGGTCAAGGACGAACTGAAGTCCGGAGATCTCTTCATTCCCAGCAGCGAACGGTTTGATGACTACCGTGAGCAGCTGGTCGATGAAGCCACCTTGGCCCAGGAACTGGAAGCCTACGGCCAGGTGTCAGGCCTGCCCACCGACGCCGAGTCTTTCGTGGCGGGATTACGTGCACAACTGACCTCCCTGGCCGATGAGGTCGACGCGCGTTTCCCGGAGAACGTACATGCGGACATCCTGGATGGGCGCCTGGTGCTGCGGAAGGGGCAACGCGCCGAAGTCTCCAGCGCGATTACCACGGTGGATCGCCTCATCGCCGAACGGCTTCCAGAATCCAGCATCGTCGATGTCCTGATCGATGCCAGCCAATGGCTGGATCTGCACCGTTTCTTCCGCCCGATCGCCGGCACCGAGAGCCAGGTCGAAGATCTGCCCCGACGTGTGATCACCACGCTATTCTGCTATGGCTGCAACCTGGGGCCGACGCAGACGGCGCGGTCGATCAAGGGCTTCAGCCGGCGCCAAGTCGCTTGGCTCAACCTGAAATACGTGACCGAGGATGTGCTTGAGAAGGCCATCGTGGAGGTCATCAATACCTACAACAGATTCGACCTGCCTGGCTATTGGGGCAGCGGCAAGAGCGCATCAGCTGATGGCACGAAGTGGAGCGTCTACGAGGACAACCTGCTGTCGGAGTATCACATCCGCTACGGCGGCTACGGTGGCATCGGCTACTGCCACGTGTCCGACAAATACGTAGCGCCGTTCAGCCACTTCATTCCCTGTGGCGTGCACGAGGGCATCTACATCCTCGACGGTCTGTTGGCCAACACTTCCGACATCCAGCCTGAGATCGTCCATGGCGACACGCAGGCCCAAAGCTATCCGGTCTTCGGCCTGGCCCACATGCTGGGCATCCAGCTGATGCCCCGGATCCGGAACATCAAGGACCTGACATTCTTTCGGCCCGAACCGGGTAGGGCTTATAAGAACATCCAGGCACTGTTCGGGGACAGCATCGACTGGCAACTGATCGCCACCCATCTCCACGACATGCTGCGGGTGGTGATCTCAATCCGATTGGGCAAGATCACCGCGTCCTCGATCCTGCGCCGGCTGGGCACCTACAGCCGGAAGAACAAGCTGTACTTCGCCTTCCGGGAACTTGGCAAGGCCGTTCGAACGCTGTTCTTGCTGCGCTACATTGATGACAATGAGATCCGCAAAACGATCCATGCTGCCACCAACAAGAGCGAGGAATACAACGGCTTCGTGAAATGGGTGTTCTTTGGCAGCCAGGGGATCATTGCTGAGAACGTCCAACACGAGCAGCGCAAGATCATCAAGTACAGCCAGCTGGTCGCCAACATGATCATCCTCCACAACGTGGAGGGCATGAGCCGCACCTTGGCTGAGATGCGGAAGGAGGGGATTGAACTGACGCCCGAGATCCTGGCCGGCCTGTCGCCGTATCGGACCAGCCACATCAATCGCTTCGGCGACTACCATCTCGACCTTGATAGGGAAGTGGCGCCGCTGAGCTATACAGCGAAAGTCCTTGAACAGGCCCCATAGACGGGGAGATCCGCTATCGGGACAAGGAAATTATGATTTTGTTTCAATCGCTTAGGCGGTTTTTGGCCCTGTACGTAACGATTCCCTGCCGACCCTCTACTACTGTCGATTCCGACCACCTGCTTCACGGTGCCGGCCCAGTGCGGATACTGGCGCCGCAGTGCCGGCACGACGATATTCTTGACCGCGTAGTTTATTTTCAACCCTGCCTTGGCCGCTGGCGTGGCTTGCCGGTTACCGACCCAGATACCCATGACGCGGTCACCGTCGTAGGAGGTAATCTTGCCGCCCTCCTTCTTGATGATGGTGGCGGCGCAATGCAGGAACGCTTTGTAGATCTCCGCGCTCAGCCACCAATGCTCGGCATCGACCATCTTGGTGGAGCCTTTAAGGTCTGCGTACAGGACCGTGGCGCGATCAAACTCGACTGCGTCGTTGCCGAGCCGCAGATCCTCAGGATCGGGCACGACCTGGCCCTGTCGGGTTGACCATTGGTTTTGCGTGATCGCTTCCACTGCTGCCGTCATCTCTTCCAGCACTGTCATGGTCAGTCTCTCGGTCCAGCGGCGAGAATCCGGGCGCGGATCTGCTCGCACGCCGGTGCCAGCAAGGCACGGGCATCGGCACCAGGTTTGTATCGGTAAGGAACGGTAGTCAGCCCCGCCAGATCGCTCGGCAGCTTCAGCTTGTCTTCGCGCGGCTCCATCAGGAAGGCGCGCCGACGTCCCAGAAACCCAATGAACATGCCCAGCTCAAAGACGACGTTGTCGCGCATGACCGGCCACTCGTCACCGCGGCTGATCACCATGTCGTCGGCATGCGCCACGGCAATTGCAAAGTCCGCCTGCTCCAGCTGGGCCTCCAGCTCATCAAGGGTGTAGTTGGCCGCGCGGAAAACGCCGTGGTCCCAGACCACCGTCAGGAAGGGATCGTGCTCGAAATGCTGCACCAGCAGGCGGGTGACCGGCAGCGCCTCCACCGAGGACATCACGAAGACCCGGACCCGTTCGCGGGGGGCCGTAATCATTCGGTTACGCTCCTTCAGCCGGCGCGACAGAGCAGCTGCCAAGCGCCGCCAGATCAATGGGTGTGCATCGGCAGCGCGACTGAAATCGCTTTCAGGCACCTTCAACACCACTGTGGGCTCGGTGGCGGTAATGGTGGCCGCACGCAACTGGGTCGGCTCGATGGCTGCCATCTCCCCCACGTGTTCCCCGACTCGGCGGGTATTGACCACCTTGCCATTGACGATCACGTCCACCGCACCGGCAACGATGAAAAACACGTCGGTTTCGGCATCTTCTTGCGTGATGAAGGACGCGCCAGCCGCGACTTCCAGCAGTTCCCCGGCCTCAGCCAGCTGCGTGGCAGCAGCCTCCAGCCCCGCCAGGGTGCGGAACTCGGCCAAGGCCGCCACCAGTCGCCTGCCGCCGTCGGCAGAAAGTCGCTCGATAATGCTCGCCCCCATACCTTCCCTCCCTTGAAAGTGTGAACTGGCTCCCAATATACGACAAATGAACCAGCCGAAAACCGGTTGGTGCCCGGCCCGAGAGCGACGCGACCCGCTCCGGCTCGGTCTCCATTTGGCCGCAGGGAGCAGGACGATGGGACATAGCTGGAAGGAAGACCGCACCAAGAAGCGCCTTACCACGCGTTACGAGGAAGTCCGTAAGGTCGATATTCGTGACTACACGCGCGAGACCTCGTTGGACAATATCGCGGTCAACCGCGCCTATCGGGTTAACGGCGCGCATGTCTACATCGACATCGTCAATCTGCAGGACATGCTCAACTGCACCAATGTTGAAGGGGAAACGTGCCACAAGCGCGCTCTCCGCTTCCTGAATCAGCATTACCGCGCCGTCCACCGCCTCCTGGTCGAGAGTGAGACGGTCCGCGTGGATTTCCACAACCAACGGTTGCATGCGGTGGTCACCAAGCCCTATGGCGATGCCGATGAGCGCGCACGGATCGAGCGCGCGGTGGCCATTGCCCAGCTGACCATCGACGTTCTGGCCGAAACGGGCGATACGGATGAGCACATCCCTAATGCAAAGGTCCGTGTGGGTATCGACAGCGGGCTGGCACTGGCCGTCAACAACGGTCGCCGCGCCAGCCGCGAGCCGCTCTTCCTGGGCTCCCCGGCAAATCAGGCCGCCAAGTGCGCCGGCCATGGCGTGGCGGAGGGCATTTACCTCACCCATGGTGCACGGGCGCTGCTCGAGCTGCCGGCGCTGAGCGGCGACAAAGACCGCACCACGCCGCTGACCCAGGATCAGGTGGCGGCCTGCGTTGAGGCGGCAGGCTTGGGCGTTTCCAAGACGCGGATCATAGAGCTCTGGAAGGAGGAGCAGGAGGACCTGCCCATTGGCGAATTCGAATTCAGCCGCCCTACCCCGCCGATTTCCGATCTGGACTTCAGCCTGCTTAGCGCTGCCAAGTCCAAGCGCTTCGAGGGTGTGTCGCTGTATGCAGACATCGACGGCTTCACCAACTTCGTAGATAAGCATCTGGATGAGGATCCGCAGCATCTGGTACGCGCTCTCCACGTGCTGCGGTCAGAGCTGGATGCGGTAGTGCACTTGGACTTTGCCGGGCGGCGCATTCGCTTTATCGGCGATTGCCTGCAAGGCGTGCTGCTGGAAGGTACCTCAAAGGAGACCGACACCGAAGCGACGGTGAGTACAGCTGTACAGTGCGCAGGCGCACTTCGCAGCAGCTTCGCCGTGGCCATTGACTACTTGAACTCCGAGGGTTCGATCACCGAGGAGCTGGGTCTGGCCATCGGCTTTGAGCTTGGGCCGCTGGCACTGTCCCGGCTGGGAATGAAGGGCAGTTTGGTGCGCTGCGCAACCGGCAGGGCGGTGCTGGCCTCGGAGGCCGAACAGCGGCAGTGCGATGGCGTGCAGACCGCGATCGGTGAGAAGGCCTACAACGCCGGTACCGACGCAGTTCGTCGAGTGTTCGCATCTGACCGAAAGGTGGCCAACCTCGATTACGCGGCAGCGGTGGAAGAACTGGCCGCGTCGGGTGACCCAGTGGCCAAGGCGGTGTTGGCGGCCCATTACGCAGAGGCGGCCCCCGCGGTGGTTCCCGGCCTTGAACAGCCGATCCGCCCGCACTCAGATATCCACTGATGGCGTTGGCCTTCGAATTGCTGCAAGGCGTGGCATCGGACTACGGTGCCACGCTGCATCGCGCCGCAGGCGGAGGGAGGGCTGAGATCTCGGTCACTCGTCCAGGCGGGGCTGTGCATGTTTTCACCCTGGCGATCTCCATCGCCGGGGAGCACGTGTCTGCTAAGGAAGCCCCAGGACACCACCAACTTCCGCAATTCTGCCCTGACAGACACATCAACCCCAACCAAAGCTTCTGCCTGGGATGGGGTGACGGTAAGCCGGGGCACATTATCGACGAAGCGGCAGCCAGACAGTGGTGGTCGACGGTGTATCGATTCTTGGCCCATCAAATCAGCGCGAATGTACGCAGGGTCTTCCCAGGTGCAGAAAACGGCCGCGCCCATGGCGACGCGGCCAAGCATCAAGCTATCGCGGAGCAGGCGGCCGAATGCCTGGGCCCAGAATTCAAGGCGGCGGCGCAAGCCGGTCTGTTCGAAGTCCGGCAAGATGTGCGGCCGGGAAAGCGTCGACTGGAGCTGTGGCGTGGCGATCAACTGATTGCGCGCGTTTCACTTCGCAGCAATTCCCTGATTTCCGGAAAGCTGGCCTGCCCCTGCGGTTGCCGACCGAAGCGCACGACAGCGGAATGCGCGGACCACGCCGAAGCTCTGGCGACCTATGTCCTGGAGCGGCACCGCTGCGCGCTAGCCGACAGGGCCTTCCTTGATCAATGCGCTGCAGCGGGAATGGCTTGCTGCGGGACCTTGGAGACATGCGGTCTTCGCAACGCCATCCGGCGCAAGCAAGTCGGATGCACGAAGAAAGAGAACCCTCAACATGCAAGAAGTTCGAGATACTGGCGACCGCCAGCCAAATCAAAGCGACCGCGTTAACGCTGCATGGCAGCAGCTTCAACTCGTTCTTGGCTTCTTCTCGCGAGTGGACACGAAGCTATCGGTGGGTCTGGGCATCAACCTGGGCATGCTGGCGATGCTCTCCACCCGAATCCCCAAGCCAGAAGATCTCACCCTGCTTGTTTCAGTCGTTGGCGTGCTGTTCCTGACGCCCCTCACTTTGAGCTTCTGGAACCTGTGGTTGGGCTATTTTCCCGATCTTCGCGGCGGATCCAATTCGCTGATCTTCTTTAGTCGAATCGAAAAAATGACCGAGTCTGAGTTCCTGCGCGCGTGTGAAACCAGAACGCTGGATGGGTTTGAGCGCGACGTGTTGGGCCAATGCTGGAGGAATTCCAAGATCCTGGTCGCTAAGTTCAAGTGCTTGAAGAGGTCTTACCTCGCTACCGCCCTGACCATTGCACCTTGGATGGCGCTCATTACCCTGCTGCCACCGCCTGTAAAGTAGCAGCACGCTATCGATCCGGTAAAGTCGGCACCATGGCACCTTGATTGAATGAATCCCCCTCGAATCAGGTGGGGGCGTCACCCCTTGGCAGCCATTGCATTTGGCTTTCGGGAAACAAGAGGGCCGACGGTCGCCAGGGTCTTTCCCTCATACAGTCCTCATCCATCGCCATTGCACCCCATCGAGCCACCAGCTCGACAGTACGTCCATGGAACGACTGCCTCACCGGATCGAGGGAAGCGGCGTGCGTGATGTCGCCCTCGCCGGCATACGTCCCAGCGGCGGCAATCCATCTCGCAGATGTCCGACTTCGGCCAGAAGTGGGCATCTACCCTACCCCCGATAACGAATCCTAATCATGAAGCTGGATGCCTCCTCCCGCGTTTGGCGGAGGACAACTTCCGGCCCAAAGCACCTCACAACCCGGCGTCCGAGTCTTCTGCTCGACTGCGTCTTCTACGCCGCCCTCTACTCCGCGATTCCCAGTGCATCATGCTTTCTGATTTGATCTTCCGGCTAAGCACCGGCTCTGGATGCCCTATCCATGGGGGGGGCGCTCCTCAAGGGAGATCGCTTTTCGGAACGTTGCAGGAGTCGAACGCTACCGGGGTGTCTCCTAGCTCCTCACAAGCGGTCGCTAATGACACGAGGAACTCAACCGCAAGCTTTCAAGCTTTGAAAGCCCAACCGGCGCAATTTCGCATTCCCAACCATGCGATTTGAAAGTGCTTCCACGCCTAATTGCCCGCAATTAAGTGCATTGCAATCAATATGTTAGCCATATTGCAGGGGGTTGCGCGCACGAGTAGAGTTGTTGTCAGTGCGCGACCTTGCGCGGCCAGACCACGACTGAGTACGGCAGATGTCCGAAGACTCGCTCGAAACGAAGTACCTGCGCACCTTCGGCGCTGTTCTGTCTGCGGCCCAGACCGCAAGGATCCTTGGCTACAAGAGCACTGCGTCGTTGGCCAAGGCGCGCGCACGCGGGTCGCTGCCCTTCCAAATGTTCCTGCTGCCCAAGCGCCGCGGCTGGTTTGCCGACACTGTCGATGTTGCCGCCTTCGTGGATTCTGCGAAGGCATCGTCCGGCGGCTAGCCGCATTTCCCAACCCACCAGGAAGCCCTGAGCATGAGCTGAAACCGCCCTCTCTGACCCCTGGAAATGACAATGCCCCCGCGTCAACGAGGGCATTAGCCTCTCGAAAGAGCGAGAGGTAGGAAGTACTAAACACCAACAGGTTTAGGCTCCTTCATTTCTTCCGCGAAGTCAAGCCGCCAGTGATGGTCGGCCAGACAGGTGTTGCCTTTACATGGGCCGGCATATGCCGACCCGAGTGAAGGTTGCGCCCTGGCCCGCCCCGTCCCTCGCGGTGTGGTGCCACCGTGCACCTAATCCGGAGAAAACCATGCTTTCAGGAGCTGCCTGCCCGGTAATGTTCGACACTGCTCGGGTCAATCACCCCAACCTGCGCCCCACCGAAACTTCTTATGCCGCTTGGCCTGTACGCCGAAGCCGGCTAGTCGCCACTCTGCGCGGCATCACCCGCCACTACCCCGTGATGACTGCCGCGAACAGTCACCATGACTGGCTAGCTGGGTACGCGGCTCGCTTCTTTCAGTTTCGGTGCCATGCCCTTGCCGCTCCTCCGGTCACCGCCTCCCCTGCCGGCCACCGGCTAGGGATTCAATGGGAGAGGCGTCATGGCTAGTCTTCCCCACCCTTCAGTCACCTCATCAGACACCCCGCCCGCGTCTAGCAAGGAGGCGTACACCGCTCGCCCACTCACGCCCTCTGAATCCACCAGACTGGACGCCTACTACTACCAGTCACCAAGGAATAACCAACGCCTGGTTGCTGTCGTGGAACCATGCCGCTTGGCCTTGGCGCTGGATCTGGAGTTTGATCCAAGCGTGGCAACCTACGTTGAGCGCCCTAGAACATTACTGGTGCGTGGCCGAGATGTTGAGCTCTGCTTCTGGATCTCCAGGAAGTGTGGCACCGAAAGCTTCATCGTATTCCGCAGACAGGCCGCCGCCACTGTTCCGGCGCTCCGCGCCGAACAGCAGTTTTGCGCCGAACTGATGGAAGCTTCACAGCGTGCGGGTTTGGATCTTGCAATCCGGAAGTTGCAGTCCATTCTTGCAGCACGGGTGGCCAATGCCACGCGACTTGAGCTGCTTCCTTATGTGCAGGCAGCTAGACGGTCGCGAGGAATCAGTGTCTTCATTGACGCAGTGATGACCCACATGAGAAGGCACCCCGTCAGCTCTTTCCATGCAATCGAAACGAGCCTGCGCCCGACGTTCGATTGGCGGGATATTCGCAGTGCGACCTGTCTTCTGGTACATCGCGGGGACCTGGCGATCAACTTCAATGAGAGGCTTCGGACCTCGTCGTCAGTTACGCTGGGAGCAAACCCATGAGCGGGGTGAGTCGCGAGGAGCTACTGTCCTGGGATCTGCTTAGTCCTCAAGGGCTGACCTCAAACCAACTCAAGTCCTACCAGGCTCGCGTTGACGCAGTTCATGCCGTCGTCGCAGGCTCCTCGATCGCTGCGGTCGCGAAGCGTCACGGGCTGA
This sequence comes from uncultured Stenotrophomonas sp., assembly GCF_963519125.1. GTDB lineage: Bacteria > Pseudomonadota > Gammaproteobacteria > Xanthomonadales > Xanthomonadaceae > Stenotrophomonas. The sequence goes on from NZ_CAUQLJ010000003.1 coordinate 13,057, forward strand.
ACGCCAAGACGCTTGCATTGACGCTGCGAAACACACAGCAGACGTCCCCAGATGGGCGGCCGTGGGGTTGGCGCGCCTGCCTGCCATACAGAGTAAGAAATACCAGCCAACGCCTTGCCGCAGAATTTCCAGCCGCTGCGGGACCGGGAGCATTCAATTCGTTCCTGAGAAAGCTCCCGGAATTCGAAGAAATGCTCATAGGCTACGCCGGCCCACTGCCTTCGAGAAATGAGCGCAGCCCCAAGTTTGATCGATTCTTCAAACTACTGAAGAAGACTGTGCAGAAGTCGGTTCCGGCAGATCGCTATCCAGCTAACGACAAATCATGTGCGAGGAGAAGCGTCCTGCAGTACCTAAAAAGACTGCGTCAAGGCTCTCCGTTTGTAGATGATGGCTTCGAGATAGAGGACGCAACCCTAGCCAGCCAGCTGAACGAAGTGTTTGCGCTACAGATGGGTGACTGGGTGCAGTTCGATGGACACTCTTTGGACACGAATTTCAATGTTGAAGGCGAGGACGCGGATGGGAACCCGTTCTTCCAAACGATCACGAAGACGTGGTTGATAGTCGGCTACTTCGCGCTGATGCGGCTCTGCTCTAGCTGGTGGCTCTCCTTCTCCACCAACTACAACGGAACCGAATTCAACGCGGCATGCGCAGAAAGCTTGCGAGAAAGGTCCGTTCGTGACCTCGTTGTGCCCTCAATGAACTATGAGCCAGGGGCGTGCATCGGATCCTTGTCCGTCATTGGATTTGTGGCAACGGGAGCAATTACGAGTGTCGACAATGCGATGGCTCACAAATTGAAGGTCAATAGGTTGCGAATGGCGTCGGAGCTGATGGGTGTCATTCATCTTGGGCATAGCCATGTTCCTGAAACGCGTGGTCACCTCGAAGCGTGGAACAAGCGGATGGAAGAAGCGGTGGTCCGAAAGCTGCCAGGCGGGTTCCGGCCGGCGGGCGAGCTGTCCGATGCGACCAAAACGAATGGCTACAAATTCGAGAACTTCCCAATGCAGCCCACGGCACTCGAAGATCTCATGGATGTCACGATCGCGGCTTCTAACATATCGCCGATCAACACGCTCCAGAACCGCACGCCAGTCGAGGCGCTTCAGTCTTTTGCAGCGTCTGGCGGATGGCTGTTTGCCACCAAGGATCACGAGGATCGGGCTCGGTCACTTTCGAAGCACAACTTCTCCGTAACCATTCGTGGAGATCGACGTAAGAGGCGTCAGCCCTATGCGCGCTTTGGGCACGCGAAGTATCGAGCCGCATCAATGAAGAACAGGTGGGACTTGTTAGGCCAGAAATTCGCGGCAGAGGTCGACATCCACGATGGAAGGTTCTTGCATCTATACACCGCGTCAGGAGAGCTGTTCGTAGTCCTGAGGGCGCTCCGCCCTTGGGGTCGCTCACCGCATAGCCTTGCGCTTAGGCGGTTAATCCAACGCCGAAGCCGAACGGATGGCTTCGAGATCAGTGGTGCAGAAGATGCGGTCATCGCGTACAGGGAGCATGTAAGAAGGAACTTCAGCTCAGAGCACGGCGCTGCGCTTGCAGCAACGCGACACCGGCGTGACCTAGATGCGGCATCTGAGGCTTCACCGGTGGCTAAGGAAACGACACTGCCTTTGGCCGAGACCGGCCAACAGCGAGCACCTGCTGAGGACTTGTTCGTACCCATTACCGGCCGGGTCAACTTGGGCAGGAAGGGGCCGAAGCAATGACAACGTTCAACTACAAAGGAGAGCCCATCATCCCGACCCGCGGCATGGAAGATGCTCTGACCAAGATCATCTCCGCACTTGAGGTTGACTACCGCGGTATCGGGTTTCATTCGCTGACCCGGTTCGGAAAAAGTACCCTCGCGCAGTTCATCTGCGCAAACACTGAATGGACAGAATGCAAATACGTGGCCAAGCAGGCAAACCTCCGGGTGCTTGGTCCTGGAGAGTCCGCATTCCTGGACTGGTTCATTTCACAGCTCGGCTCACAAGTGATCTCCCACCAGGCTGCTGACCGAAAGATCGAGAGGATCGTTAATACCGTTGATCTGATGCTCAGGTCTGCAGGCGGCGGATCGCTATTCTTCATCGCCGATGATGCAAACTTGCTGGAGCAAGCCGCCTTTCAACATTTCATTACAATCGATAACGCGCTGGAGAAGAAGGGCATTTCGCTCTTTGTCATCTTCCTGTTTCAGGACAATCACACTTCCAGCCGGCGCGAAGAGATCAATAGAACCACGGTCACACCTCAGGTCCGTGGGCGCTTCTTGACCCGCTACCATCGCCTGCATGGAATTCGAGGGGTCCTGGACGTTGAGACGTTCTTGGAGCGCTTCGAGGACGAGGTAGAGGCTAGCGCCGGAGCCGGCGTTACCTTGCCCAGGAGCCTTGCGCCAGAGCTCTACGACGGGGAGTTCCGTTTACGGCATTTCAGTGAGCAGATCTGGAATGCCGGTTGCAGCTGTCGCGCCGCAGCCGGGCACTCCAGTCAAGATGAGTGGCCTCTCAAGGCTATGCGCCTCATTGCGTACTACTTGGCGACCAGGGTCATCTGCAAAATTGGCTTCAAGGAGGTCACGTCTAGTGACATTGAAATGTCGGTCGCCTTCTCGGATCTTGCTGCCTTTGATGGCGAATCGGGAGCGCTGACTTTCACAGCAGATGGAGGCATCAATGGATAGCGACAGTGAGGTCAGAACTGTAGCCCACCTACCGCCAGCGTGGAGTGCCGGCATTTCCCCGTTCGGATTCGTTGTTCAGACGCTGAGATTCAATAGCCTTTACTGCAGTGATGGTCATGGTGCGTTCGGCATTCGCCCAAGGTACACCGAGGATTTGTGTCGTCAGCTCTGTCTCTCTGCAAAGGCCAGAACTTCGATTGCGGCAAGAATTCCTGCTGCGTCTATCCTCGCGCCACTGTGGCAGCCAACTGCTTGGCAAGCATTCGGCGGTTCTGCGACGCACTGGCGTCCATACCTGTCGGGGTGTACTGAGTGCATGAAAACTGGGTATCACTCGATGTTGTTCCAGATGCCTTGGGTCAACCGGTGTCCGTGGCACTCGCAACCCCTCTCATCTCAGTGCGACCATTGCTCGAGACCGCTATGGCATGGCTTTCGCTCCGATGCCCCTCCCCTACTATGCCCATGCGGGCATGACCCGGTTTCGAGCCGGAATACCCTTGACGAAGAAGGTAGGATCGAGGACCTTCGTGGCAGCTGGATAAAGCGATACCTTCGCTGGGCCGGGGCGAGTCGAGGTCGGCGAACGCTGATCGGGGTGGGAGATGATCTGACGTCCGCCGAGGAGGCGGCAGTCCTGTTTCGCGGCAGGGCTTACCCTTGGTACCGACCGAAGTACGCCTCGTCGGACGTGCTCATCAGGGCGTCTACCGTACGTCATGGGCAATCCGTCGAAGCTCGCTCCCAGAAGGCCGCGTTCTCGCGCCTTGCCCCGTCCATGGGGCCAGGTCGTGACTTCTTTCTTGAGCTTCCTCAGGCGCTTGAAAGACCGATGGCGCGTATCACGGCCTCAGTTGCGGCGAAGTTCCGCGAGTCGACCTTCTCGGCACGTGAGCGAGCCTGCTTAGGCTTGCCTGAGGCCTCGGAAGGTGGGGGGCAGCCATCCTCGCGCGCTTCGGTTGTATTGCTCCCCGCCTACAGAGTCCGCGAGCACCTGTTCCTGGATGGCCGTGTATTGGGTAGGCCCACACAGGCGGTCCTAAGAGAGATCGCGCAGGCAATGTCTCTCCTCCCGTCTGACAACCCTGCGATCGAGGCCCTGGCGCGGGCATACGAACGGGTACTGGGTCGCGGCTTCGCGAGCTCCGCCCTTCACTTGCTCGGCCGACTTGACGGCTCTGCTACCGATGATGAAGCCGCACTGATCCGCCCAGTGGTGTTGATCAGACATAGAAGGAGCTCGTGCCTTCTGACTCTGGCGTGGCTGGGCTGCGCCCGCAAGGAGCGAAGCAGAGCCGGCGGTCAGGTGTAGTGGATGGAGGATCCTTCCGTGCCAAACCTGGACCGCCCCTTACTAGTTCGTTGAGATGCAGAATTGTCTGCATCGGATCTCCGAAGGGCGGAATTGTCGGCATCTGACCTTCCAGTGGAAGGAATGTCTGCGACTGGCATCCTAGGCACAGAAAGATCTGCGTTGGATCATGGAGATTGTGGCGTTGCGATAGAATTATGACCCAAGAAATCAGTGACTTAGCTTGCCGTCAAATCTCTGCGACGAACAGCTTGACCCAGCTGCTAAGGGTTTTTCGCTCGGTGCCGCCTGCCCCTGATGACTGCCACCACAGAGAACAATACACCAAGGCCTAGTAGAGTCCAGAAGGCATAGCCATACAGCAACGGCGCGCGACACCTTGATGTCGCTGCATTGGTGGTGCCCGGCTCGGTGCAGAATACAAACGACAACGTATACGTCGCCGCTGCTTGCAGGTATGCGTAGCCAGCCAGCAGGAAGCAGGCTATAGCAGCGATGGAAAACACCAAGTTGGTCCTGCGCGGTGCATCCACGTTTCCCCCAATATTCAGCGTTGTAGATCGTCAGTGCGCCTCGCGGCAGCTGCCATATCCGTTTACCCGACAGAAGCATAAACCAGAGCTCCCCGTAGACTGGATCAAGCGCACGTTGATCCAGGCCGAAGCTTCCATCCTGGAATCGTTATCGTTGAATCACTAGCAATTTGTTTTCCAGGTCGTTGAGATTGACTTGAACTGGTCGGAACTCGTGGGCCAGAGCATTTCCTTGTACTCCTCCCGGATCAGGCCCGACTCGCCTGTCGGTCGAATGTGGGTCAGCAGATTCGCGCGCCTGTCGATCAAGCCTGGTTGCAGGGGCACGACTCGCCACGCATCCCCGCCGACCGAGATGTACTGCACGTATGGCACCGTTGGGCGGCCCATGTCATACCAGGTGCTACACCACATGTAGGTAGCCACGACCGACCACGTTGATGAAGCCGGGTCATAATCCATCACGACCGGAATCAGGCCTGATCGCCACACTGGCGGATTGGCAAAGCCGTCCACCTCGGGGATCCGCAGCGTGGTCTCCTTGGGCTTCCAGCCGGTTGCGCGCATGACCATGTCTCGCGTGATGGTCCCTTTCGCTGTGCGCTTCACCACTATCATCCGGCCGTCGGAGAGCCGCACTTCTTCTTTCCATCGCTCGCTCATCCGACTGCAGCCGACCATCGTCAGCACCACCGCGCACAGCAGCGTCAGACGAAGAACGGGTGCCAGGGTGATTGTCGCAGCTGCAGTCTTCATGCTCGATGCTCCAATTGTTGTCAGGGGACAGTCCTAGCGCTTTGGCTTGTTTCGTCTGCCAGCGCCGCTTCCAACAAGTTGACATAGGTGTCCAGTCGTATCCGCATGCCCATCAGCAGCCAGCCGAGTACATACAGTAGAACCATGGTGGCAATTAAAAGGCCCGATACAAGATTTACATCGAAGGCTGCCGCCCAGTCGCCCCACCTCCAGTTGCGGAACTGAAGATAGAGCGCGACCAGCATGGGTAATGGCCCAAGCTTCTGCAGGCCGCCGTACATCAGGCCCATTCGTTCCGTCATGCTTTGTCGCAGGTTGTTGGCGAAGCGGAGGCGCTGCTCACGTTGGTGTCGAGGAAACTCCCTGAGCCTGGCAACCAGATCCACCCAGTAGGCGAAGTCGCCGTCCATCTCATCGGCGTGGGTCTGCCTGGGCTTGATGTACTGCCGCCCTTCCCTCTTAAGCATCAGGGCGAAAGACAGTAGAAGACCGACTACTTCGACGAGGAGGCAGGCCTTCAGGATGAGAATGACCGATGCAGCAGGAATGACCACTCCGGCCAAGGCCCCTAGCAGAAGCCCGATTCCTGTCGCGCCCACCCCGACCCACATGGCTGACTTCTCCAGGCGCGAAGGCTTCGGGTAAATGCCTTGGGCGGCATACCCCTGCACCTGTTCAAACAGCCAGGAAAAGGTCAGGCTTCCTACGGCCGTCCTGTCCTGCGCTTCGTCTCTGCTACTTACCTGCATATCCATTGCGGGAATCCTTCAAGTTTGCGGGGCGTACGTCCCCGGCCAGTAGCGGTCACTGTCAGCCAGTTAGGTGGAAGCGGCCTCTACGAATGCTCGTGCCTCGCTGAGTACGCGCGGCCCCATTGTGGTCAGCACCAGATCGTCTAGTGAGCCAGCCAGGAAGTCTGGCCAGGAACTCGACTTCGAGCCGGATGAATGTGCGTAACGACCGACCGCGCTGCAGACAGTAAGGTCATCGAAAACGAAAAGCTCATACAACTCACCATCCGGAATATCTAAAGCCCATCGCCTGAGGATGGTCGGTGGCTTGTATGTACCCTTGCGCATTTGGTCCTCTACCAAGGGACAGTGGAAATGCTCTCATATGTTGGCTTTGGGGCGGAAGTGGACACTACCACGGGCGCAATGACCCCTCGCAGCGAGGTGCCAGCTCTCGGCCGGAGTAGATTCAGTGGCCTGGGGTGGTCACCTCAAATACCGCTCCTGATGGGGCCACCTCGGCCTTCGCTCAGCCATCTAGACTGCCTGTCTGGAGATGACGGCGGCGGGCTCTGCGGCTTCGCCTTATTAGCGCCACTGCGCCCGCGAGCAGAGCGGACAGGGCTAGAAGCACCAACGCGACCGTTCCTCCGCCGATATTCAATGCCTGCATAAGCAGCCCGAGCTTTCCGTGCGCCAGGTCCGGGGGCAGCACCCTGACCTCCCCTCCTTCCACTTTTTGCCCTCCGAGGAACCTGGCGATCCGCTCGGCTACGCTGGCATTGCCCAACCAGAGTTCGTCGTCATGGCTGGCTTCCCGTACGAGCAGGTGGACGCCATTGGCGAAACCCGGCAGAAGCGCCTGTGCATTCCCTGGCGGGGTCCGGCCGTCGAGCGTGCCACTGACAAACAGGGCCTCGACATCATGCTTCAGGGGCGCGCGATATGCCTCGCCCAGATCGACCAGCCCAAGTGAGTCGCCTACTGCCGGGAAAGGAAAGTTCAACGCATCGCCGAACAGGCTTGTCTTCGCCTGGGCTTGGGCCATGGCTCGTCGCTGCGGGCTCTGCCCGGATGCCACGTCCATTGCCAGCGGCATGGCCTGGAACTGCCCGAGTTGTTCGCGTACCGACAGCACCAGCGTTGCCATCAGATCATAATTCCCTGCTTCTGCGTCCCGCAGCGCCAGCGGCAGCATCTGCTGGGTGGATCGTCTACCAAGTGCTGCGGCGATCGCCAGCTGTGCGTCGAAGGCACCCACTGTCACTCTCCTGCCCTTGTGCATCAGGCTGCGGCCTTCTCCCGGCTCCCGGCTCAGCTTGTCCAGTACGCGCCGGGTGATGCCCACCAGATCATCGAACCCTTGCTCCTTGGCGACAATCGCGAGCTCCGCAAGGACAGCATCCGCCGTCATCGGCAGCTTGAGGGTATGGTCAGGCCCTTCAACGCCCATCAGCACCACGCGCTCGATGCCGGCGCCATGCAGGCGAAGGGTGGCCAGCGCGAGGTGGGTTCCGTAGCTCATGCCCCAGAGGCTGATGCGCGGCTCACCCAACGCACGACGAAGGTCCTCGAGATCTGCAGCGCTCTCTGCGGTGGTGTATGCAGCGAGTTCGACGCCCTCCTTTTGCCAATAGGCGATGCAGCGGGCGGCTGTGCGGCGGAGGGTAGCCAGTGCGGTGTCGTGGTCCAAGGGCCTGGCATCGTCGAAGCGCGCGGTGTAGGGGCAAGGCGGCGGGGGATCGGAGAGCCCAGTGCCGCGCTGGTCGAACAGCAGGACGTCGGTTTCGCGCTGCACCTGTTCAAACACCGGCCAGCGCGGCCCGCGCGCCGTTCCAACGCCGGACCCGCCGGGACCTCCAGCCAGGTAGACGACCGGCGCGGCCTTCCTGTTGCCGCCGGTGGCCGGTAGTCGCACCACCCGCAGTTTCATGCGCGCCCCTTCTGGCTGGTCGCGTCGGCGCGGCACCTCAAGGAACGCGACCTCGGCATTGACCGCGCCGTCCCGCTGGGTATTCAAGGCATAAGGCGCGAACTTCAGCAGTGGTTCGCCCCCGCTCGCATGAGCCGCCAGAGCGGAAGCGGACAGGAGGCAGGCCAGCATCCAGCGAACAGTCAGGCCTGGCGGGCGGTCCTTGGAGTTCGGCATCGAGAACGGTACGTGGTTCATGGTGGGCTCCGCAGGCAGGACCAGGAGGGTGTTTCCCCACCATCCACGGTCCGAGGGTCGGGGTCGCGCGGTCCGCCCAACGTCTCCTGCAGGGGGCTGAATGTCTCCGTTCACCCCTTACGATAGGGCGCATGAGAACTCGAGAGATCGTCGCCGCCCCCGTCGTGCTGGTGCTGTTGGTTGCTGCCTGGATGTTGGCGGTCTCGCATGGCCCTACCGTTGGGCGGGTGCTGTCTGCGGACATGGCGCCGGTCTCGATGCCGGCATCAGGCCAGCTTCCGGGATTGCCCCCTGGCGACGTGGACTGGCAGCCCCTCGATCCCCGCAAGCTCGCTGCCTGGAAAGGCCCTTACTGGGTGCGCTGGCGCCTGGCCCTTCCAACTGAGGACGGAGGTCGCCTGCTGCACCTGTCACTGCGGGCGGCCAGCCAGCTTTACTGGAACGGACAGCCGCTACCTGGCAATGGCGTCGTGGGACGCAGCAAGCAGGCAGAGCACCCCGGTCGGATCGATCTCGTCCGCGTGATGCCGCCATCCAGCGGCACCGGTGTGGATGAGCTGGTCGTTCTGGCGTCGAGTCAGCACCAGTGGCTGCGCATGGATACGACCGATGCCGGGCTGCAGATTGTCCCGGTGGGCGCCCTTCCCCTGGCTGATGCAGGGCCCTGGCTCATCGTGGCCATCGCCATCGGTGCGCTCGGCGCGGCCTTTCTGTACTTCCTGGCGGTGCAGCGCGGGCTGCCGCGCGCGGATGGCGCCAAGGTGCTACTTGCCTTGAGCCTCACCGGCCTTGCGCTGCCAATGGTCGAAGTGTGGCGTCCGTTGTTCGGATATCCCTATCCGTGGCACGGCGTACGCATGTTCGCGCTCCTTGCCCTGCACACGGCGGCAGCAGTGCTCCTGCCGGCCTACCTTGCGCGGCGGTTCAATGTCGCCGTGCCAATGGCGGCACGCATCGGCTATGTGTCGGCGCTGGCAGGAATCGTGATTTTCCTGCCCAGCTTCGATGGTCGCGGCGCTATCTCACTGTTGCTGAGTCTGCTGGCCTCGGCATGGCTGTTGAAGCGCGCGGAAGGGGCGCACGAAGAGCGCCGCCCGATACTGCTCCTGATGCTGGTTGGTGCACTGACCATGCCGATCGCCGGGGGTGCATTCCTCGACGGTCCGTACTTCCTGCTGCTCGCAGTGCTCATGGGTTTTCTTCTGCTGCGTCACGCAGAACGAGTGCACGCACTTGGCAGGCACAATGCGCGGTTGCGCGAGGAGCGTGCCCAGCTCTCACTGCAGCTCCTGCAGCGGGGCATCCAGCCGCACTGGCTCATGAACACGCTCACCTGCCTGCAGGAGTTGATCGAGCGGTCCCCTGTGCGTGCCAGCCGCCTGGTGGAGTCGTTGGCGGAGCAGTTCGATCGCCTGCGTCTGAGCAGTGGCCACGCGCTGGTTCCGCTGGAAGAAGAGCTTGCCCTTTGCAGGAACCATCTGGACATCGTGAGCGTTGCGCTGGGCCAGCAGATCGGATTTGAGGTCGAGGCAGACCATACCAATCTGTTGCTGCCACCTGGCGTGTTGCACGCCCAGGTAGAGAACGCGCTCACGCATGCCGGCGCTGGCGCCTGCATGCAGAAGCCCTTCCGGCTGCGCGTCTACAGTGAGAATGGTCACTGGGTACTCGAACTGCTGAGCGCCATGGGAAGAACGGCACATCGAGGCCAAGGCACAGGGACGCGTTACATAGAGGCGAGTCTCGGCGCCGCATTCCCAGACAATTGGCACTTTTCGCAGGGCGCCGACGACGCTGGCTGGCACGGCCGGATCGAGGTGCCATGCGCATCCTGATCGTCGAGGACGAGCCCCTCATCCGCGAGCGGTTGCTGCGCATCTGCGGAGAACTGGCGGGTGGACGCGCGCGCTTCCAGGCTGTCGCCGATCTTGACCTAGCCGAAGACCGGCTACGGCGGAGCCTTTACGATGGCTTGCTGCTGGACCTCAACCTTGGGGGAGAGGACGGCTTCTCGTTGCTTCGGCAGTCAGTCGCTGGGCGCCAGCACTGCGTGGTGGTTTCGGCGCACCGTGAGCGTGCACTGCAGGCATTCGAACTTGGCGTGCTGGATTTCGTGCCCAAGCCGTTCACGCGCGAGCGGCTTGGTATGGCCCTTGATCGTCTGATTGGCGCTGCCCACTATCGCCCGGGCCTTGCGCGTTATCTCGGGGTCTGGCGTGCACAGGGTACGGCGCTGGTCGAGATCGCAGACGTGCTGTGGATACGCGCTGACGGAGAGTACTGCGATGTGCGTCTGCTCGATGGGCACAGTGAACTGCACGACAAATCACTCGCAGCGCTCACTGCTCTGTTGCCTCCCGACTTCGTGCGTTGCCACCGCTCAACCCTGGTCAACCTCCGCCATGTCCGGTCGCTGCATTCAGGATCTGGCAGCCGGTATTGGTTGGTCATGGCAAATGGAAAAGAGTTGCCGGTCGGTCGTGCGTACGTTTCAGGTTTGCGCGTGGAGCTTGGGATCGACTGATACGAGTCCGAAACCCGCTTCCACGCTGCCGCCTACGGCTGCTATTCCTCGGGTCAGATCGACGCCGTGTAGGCTGCTCGAAAGAAAGTTGAACAGCTCGGCACCTCGCCCCGTCAGTTGAATCGTCCCAAAGCCGGTGGGCCGCTAAATCTATCTTATGATCACCCGTCTTCCCTACACGATGGCAGTCATGACTCGCAACAGCTCTGCCCAGTCTCCAGCCTTCGGCATTGCGATGGCATTGGCACTCTTTGCAAGCTCCGCGTGTGGGTCGGACCTACAGTCGCGCGACTACGCCTCCGGCCTACGCCGCAGCGTGGTGCTCGAGGGGGCAGAACCGAAACGCTTCTCGATTCAGGATCGCATGACGCACTATGGAATTCCCGGTGCGAGTGTCGCGGTGGTCGAGGGCTGTCGCGTCGTGGATGCACGTGCGTTCGGCAACGCCACTCCCGCAGGCCGGCAGGTCACAACGGGGACTCAGTTCCAAGCTGGCTCCGTCAGCAAGGTGGTGACAGCAGCGGGCGCCCTCGTCCTGGTGGACGACGGGGCCCTGTCGCTCGACGATGACATCATGCCCAAGCTCCGGGGTTGGTCGCTTCCCAGACCAGCCCCATACGAACAGGGGGCGGTAACGCTGCGCCACCTGCTAACACACAGCGCGGGCCTCGGTGTCGCAGGATTCAAGGGATACCTCATCGGCTCACCCCTACCCTCCCTGGTGCAGGTCCTGGATGGCGAGGCACCGGCCAATACCGCTCCTGTCCGATTGGTAGATGCGCCTGGCGCGGGCTGGCGCTACTCCGGCGGAGGCTTTGTTTTGACCCAGAAGCTGATGGAGGATGCGAGCGGCCGGGCGTTCCAGGACCTAATGCACGACCGCGTTCTGCAGCCTGCGGGCATGGGCCGCAGCTCGTTCGCGCCGGCCGTTGACCCAGCGCGAGCCATCGAGCCAGCGCACGGAACCTTGGCTGACGGTACGCCCATTCCCGGCGGTTGGAGGCTCTACCCCGAGCAGGCCGCCGCAGGCCTATGGACAACACCATCCGATCTGGCCAGCTTTGGCATCGCGCTGATCAAGGCGTTGCACGGAGAAGAACCCGCTTTTCTCAGCAAGAAAACTGCGAGCGATATGATGCGCCGCCAGGTCGGCGACTGGGGCTTGGGACTGGAGATATCTCGGGACGGATCGCCGAAGAAGATCAGCCATACAGGCGCACCAGTAGGCTACCGCACCCTGTGGATGATGTTCCCGGAAACCTGTCAGGGCGCAGTAATCATGACGAACTCAGATGAGGGTATGACGTTTACATACGAGGTAGCCCGTGCCCTTGCCGACGCTTTCCATTGGCCAGATAAAATGCCCTCGGACGCCTCGCCCTCCGTTGTAATGACGCCGGGGATCGCGAGCTCTTTTGCCGGAACCTACCAGCTCCGGGACTTCCCGACCGAGCGTTTCGAGGTCGAGCTCCAACAGGACGGTACGGTTACGTGGGCTCGACAAGGACGCGGTCGCAGGGCGCTGGAGGCAGTCAATGCCGGACGACTGATCTCCCCCGATAGCGGCATGCAGCTGGTTGCACGCGAGCGTGACCATGGCAGCGGCCAGGTCATGCTGCTGGACCTGCATTTCCCCGGTGGCATTAACGTTGCGGAGCGGGTCATCACTCCCTTGCATCAGGCTCCACAGCACAAATGATCACTTGAGGAGTGCATAACCCTGCGCTGACCATGTCTGCTTCGTGCATGCTTGCTTCTCGCTACTTCAATCTGTTCACGGCACGCCGTTGTCAACGTGCTGTGCAAAGCCGGCACGACGCCCGAGGCGCGCGAACCAAGCTCCCACTGCCGGAAGGTTGGGCTTATCTCCTGGCGTCATCCGCCAGCGCTGGGTCGACAGGCCCAGCACGATGTCGGCCAAGGTGAAGGATGCGCCGACGACATGGGCCCCCGTGCGGGCGAGCTGCTGATCCAGCAGGCCCATCAAGGCACTCCACCGGCCCAAGCTTGCCTCCGCCACCGGGCCGTCCGGGTAGTCTGGATGCCTTCGCACGCGTGACATGAATGCGGCCCGCCACGCCGAGTTGAGATCGGTCGCCTGCCAGTCCATCCACTGCTCAACGAGCGCCCGTGCCCGCGGATCGGCCGGAAGTAGGTCGTGGCGCTGGGCGCGGGCAGCCAGGTAGCGGCAGATGCTGTTGGATTCCCACAGCGCGAAGTCGCCGTCAAGCAATACCGGCGCCTGCCCATTGGGATTGATTCGGTAGAGACGTGCATTGAAGTCGGCGTCCGAAGAAGGGTCGCCATTAACGTGGCGATACTTGAGCTCCAGCTCCTCGCACAGCCACAGCACCTTCCGAACGTTGATCGAAGTGGACTTCCCGTAAAGCTCCAACATATACCCTTCCGTAGCAATCGCTGAGTTCGCTCAGCCTACAACAGCTGTTCCAGTCACTGTCTGAGTCGGTGCTGTCGGCGTCAAAGAGTCCTGAAACGCTCGAAGCCAGGCTTGAGACGTGAGGCTTCAGATACCACATCCCTCATACTCGGGCTCGTTCGGCTGGAGTGATTTATAAACGTAGCGAAGTGCATGACCGTTGTACGTGCTGCCGAGAAGTCCATGCTCCAGATCAACCCCATCAGGCACGGCAACTTCCAATGTGCTTTCGTCAATCCAACGGAGGCCAATGCCATGAGCCTTGGTCGGGAACGACACTACTCCGCCACCCAGATTACCTGCCCTGCTCTCGCAGGAGACTAACGCCTGCGTCACTTCTTCGTCGTTTCCATAGCTCGATTGATAGTAGTAGGCCGAACATATTCCGTTTGGATGACTCACCACGGGGCCTTTGCAGGAGACAGACTCTCCCGGGCAACCTGCGACGCTTGCAACGATCGCGATCAAGAGCGTCAGCGTACGAATGGAACGGCCTAGGCGAAGAGCGGGTACCAAGGCGATCGTCGCCGCTGCAATCTTCATGCTGAATGCTCCAATCATTCTCAGGGGACAGTCTTGGCGCTTTGACTTGATACGTCAGCTAGCGAGGCTTCCAACAGGTTGACATAGGTGTCCAATCTTATCCGCATGCCCATCAGCATCCAGCCGAGTACATACAGCAGAACCATGGTGGCAATCAGCATGCCCGAGACAAGATTCACATCGAAAGCAGCCGCCCAGTCGCCCCACTTCCAGTTGCGGAACTGAAGATAGAGCGCCACCAGCATGGGAAATGGCCCAAGCTTCTGCAGCCCACCGTACATCAGGCCCATTCGTTCGGTCATGCTTTGTCGCAGGTTGTTGGCGAAGCGGAGGCGCTGCTCGCGTTGGTGTCGAGGAAACTCCCTGAGCCTGGCAACCAGGTCCACCCAGTAGGCGAAGTCCCCGTCCATCTCATCCGCGTGCGTCTGCCGGGGCTTGATGTACTGCCGCCCTTCCCTCTTAAGCATCAGGGCGAAAGACAGTAGAAGACCGACTACTTCGACAAGGAGGCAGGCCTTGAGGATGATAAGCACCGATGCAGCAGGAATGACCACTCCTGCCAAGGCCCCTATCACAAGCCCGATCCCGGTCGCGCCCACCCCTACCCACATGGCTGACCTCTCCAGGCGGGAAGGCTTCGGGTAGATACCTTGGTCGGCATACCCTTGCACCTGTTCAAACAGCCAGGAAAAGGTCAGGCTTCCTGTGTCCGCCCTGCCCTGCGTTTCATCTCCACTACTTACCTGCATGTCCATTGCGGCAACCCTTGAAATGTGCGGGGCGTGTGGTGGAATGTTTGCCATCCTCAGCGGTGCTCGGCTTACACGATAGGTAGTAGGCTGATGCTGACCTTCACGCGCCATTAGCTGATCAGTGCTGACTACAGTCGCGCCCCGGCCTGTTGCCACTACTCTCTAGCGAAGCCGGTTGTAGTAATTCCCTGCGAACTCGATCTGGACGTTCTCGTCACTGTCATATTCGAACCGCACATCGAGGCTTGATTTAGGTCCTCGCCCCGCCTCCTCAAGCGCCTGCAAAGCAGCTCCCTCAATTTCGGAAGCAAGCCCCGACTCATGGGCGCTAGCAGCTTGTGTGTTCGATTGGAAGAAAACGAATACGCCAAAGCTATCGGTTGCACGTGAGTACAGTACAAATACCTGCTTGATCCCCCGAGATCCGAACTGGGTCACGATCTGTCTTCGGACATCAGCCAACCCCTGATCGTACTTCTTCATTGCCGCTTTGGCGCGAGCAAACTCTTCTGGAGAAGGAACGCTATTTTTACTCATCGCACTGCCTGCCAAGTCTCTTAACCTGTCCGTCCAAGTGCTTCATCTTGACCGCATTTTTGACTGCAGAAATTGGCACCGATCCCCATCGGGCCAATTGGGCCGATCATAGCCATAATCCATTCGGCCGTATACGGCACTTATCGGATTGGATGAATCGTTACGGGCCGGTGGGGGGCAGTTGGCGGTTCCACACCGCTCCTCTCGCTCGCGAGAGAGGGGGGGAGTACCCGGTAGGAACCTTTCGAAAGGGAAGCTCATGCAACCCGTCGGGCGCAATCGCCAGGCCGTTCACACGACCGCTGTTGTCCCGCTTGAAGACCACCAGAGTGCCTTGCATCTGCGGCAGGTCCTGCGCTTCAAATACGTCCGTCGCACGTGGTTGCAGGGTTGCTACAAGGTGCGACAAGCCGCGCAGTGTCATCTTCAACTGCTTGCCATCGAACGTGACGTAGTAGCTGGCCAGTAGCTCGTCGCTGATGAAGCGTCCTTGATACTCATCTCGAGTAGCTACACTCGCGTCTGACTTGGGCGCGCGCACCCATTCCACCGCATTGCCATAGCTGAGGCGGGTTATCTGCTCAGGATGGTTGCCATCAAACTGATAGGTGTACGGCCCCATCACGAACTTGGCGCTGTCCAGTCTGGCCTTGGCTGGGAACGTCCATAGTGCCAGTTGGCCATTGTCGATGCGGCGATAAACTCCGTTGCGCGCCGAAAGGTCATCTGACCCTTGGGCGGGACCGGCCTCCCGCGCCGGCGCGTCCGCGGGCAGGAACAGGTCAACGAGGTCGTACGGTTCGACATTGTCTGCATCGCTGTTGCACACGTAAGACACTGCCAAGTCCGCCTCCGGGTAACGCGCCACCCAGGCTATGTAGTTGCCGTTGTAACCGACGTGTTTGACTTCGAGGAAGCCACGATACTTGCCGACGAACTCTCCGCGCGCGTAGTTGATGACGAAACCGTTGCTGAGCGTGGCTCGTTCCTCCAGTTGGGTGGTCAGCTCTGGGCCATATGCGTTGCGCGACAGCGCGATGTTCCAGCGCTGCAGGTCACCAGCGGTGGTCAGGAGGTTGCCGTGGCCATACGTATTGCGATCCGTCAGAGACTGTACAAAGCGCGGCGGGTGTCCCTCATGGGCCGGCTCTGCCATCACATAGCCGTAGGCGCGGTTTCTAACAAGCTGCGTGCTGTCGACCTCCCATTGTGTATGCATCATGCCGGCAGGCTGGAAGAGTCGTTCGCGGCTGAAGTCCTGGAGGTTCTGCCCGGTGACTCGCTCAACGATGATTGCCAGCAGGACGTATCCCGTGTTGCTGTACGAGTACGACTCGCCGGGCGCATGATTCAACGACTGAAGCCGCGACGCGTAGTCCAGGATATCCTGGTTGCGTTGGGGCAAGGCATCCCGCCCGACCAGCCAGTCGGTGTATCGAAAGTCGCGCAAGCCGCTTGTGTGGCTGAGCAGGTTATCGATCGTTATCGGCCTTCGCTGCGCCGGGAGCTCGGGCAAGTACTTGCGAATGTCATCTGCAAGGGACACCTTTCCCTCATTGGCCAGCAGCAGTACGGCGGCGGCGGTGAACTGCTTGCTCGCCGACGCGATGTTGAACACGCTGTCGACGTTCAGGGCGACATTGCGTTCGAGGTCTGCCTGGCCGTACGCACGCAGCAGGTCGACATTCTTTGAATGTACTCCTAGTACGCACCCTGGAGTCTTGTCTGAGACGCCCTGCATCATGATCTTGTCGACCCCAGCGACGACTTCCGGTGAGGGCTCAGTGGCAACGGGGGTCGCAGTGGCAGTAGAGACGCAGCTGCCAGCAAGCACCAACGCTGCGAGCCTTGCGCAATTCTGCCAGTTCGCCAAAGGACTGTTGCTTGGAGCCGTAAGGCCCCCAACCCGAACAAACAGCAGGGAAAGGGCCAAGCCACCTACGGCTGCCCTACCCTGCGTTCCGTCGCGACTGCTTACCTGCATATCCATTGCGGTATCCCTTCGAGTGCGTGGCGGGGACGCTACTTTACTTTGAGTCGTTTTGAACGCGGGCTCAAGTGATCCAGGTGGAACGTATGTCACGGACCACCCATTCTCCCTTGATATTGGTCAGGTGGATTTCCCAGCCTGCGCCGCACCTGTAGCTGCAGGTGCGGCCGAGCTTGACCACAGCCGAAGTCAATGACGGGTACGTCGGAAGACTGAGCGTGATCACACCAGTGGCATCTGGATATGCGGCATAGAAGTTTCCCCAACCGCCTACGAGCGTGGTGTTCTTTCTGCCGTGATAGGGCCTGCTGAAGAGGTCCTTAAGCTTGCGCGAGTCAACAATCTCAACCCTGGCGCAGGCAAGTTCGTCCGGGAAGTTCTCGAAGCTCCGACTGCTGCGACTCTGGTTCTCATCACTAGGCTTCGAATCCAATACGACCGGGCTACCTGCTTCACATGATCTCTTCAGCACAGCGCGAAGAACGGCAATGTCGTTTGCTTGTTCGAACGCCGCCGGCGCCTGGAATGCGGATGGCGGATCAACGACTTCGGGTGGCACCTGAATCGGCCTGGTCTGTTGGCCCATGATCGTCAGGAGGAGCATGCCTGCAACGAGAATGGCCGATATCGCGACAATGCGACGCCAGCGCAGGTCAATGGAACTGAATATCATCTGTCGTTTCATGGATAGCCCGCGCCCGGCGCAAGGCCCGGGGGTAACGCCAGGGGCCTGCGGGCGCTTCTAACGTCCACTCTTGAATTCCCAATCGCTGGCACTGAAAGGATTGATAACCAGAACCGTAGCGTCCGGCTGCAGGTGCGCACCGTGCGCTTCGGCGATCCGGCCTCGCACGGTCACCACCCCTTCAACGACGCATAGATATCGCTTATCTTCCGATTCACAGAGTGCCTTCCGCGCTGCCTTGAAGTCATCGACCGAGGGTTCGCGCTCTGGCACTCGGAACCCAATGTCCAGCGCGCCATGGCAGAAACCAGGATCCGTCAAATACTCAAAGTGCATTGAATCAGTCGCGTAGCTTGCGGTGACAGTCACCACCTTGCCCAGATAGAGATCTGGACGTTCGCGAATGGCGCAGACCGAGACGCTTTCTTGAAGATCCTGGGCCTGAGCGCTGCCGATTTGTGCGACTGCCAAGAGGATGAAGAGCACAAGAATCTCCACACGGGCACTGACGGAGAGGCAAGGACCCCGGTTCATAGCGGCCATATTACCTACTAAAATATCCTGGGAAACAATGGTACAAATCCACAGAGCTTTGCACGTAGCAGATTTTAGCTCCGCATAAGCGATGCTACCCTTACTGCTCTCGAACCTGCGTCTTAATGCCCCGCCAAAGCGTTGATCTCCGCGCACTCAACCACCGCCGGGGGCCGCGCTTGCCCCGCCAGTGCGATCATAGCCCGGCCGATGGTCTCGTTGCTCGTCACCATCGAGGGCGCCAGGTGCTCAGCCATCTTCATCAGCGGCCCACCTAGGAGGTAGAGCGGCTTCAATGCGCCGTGGCGGGTTCCGGTATGTTCGACCGGCCTTACCCCGCCCGGTCGGAGCATCACGGTGCGTATGGGCAGTGCGCCAAGTGCCTGCTCGGTTTCACCCTTGATCCGCAGCGGCATGACCCGGCTGGTCGGGTCCGCATAGGCACCCGACACGTAAAGGAAGCAGCCCGCTGGGTTTGCCTCGGCCCAGGCTCGCGCGACTGCGAGGGTGACCTCCAGCGTGACGTGCCGGTACTCCGCCTCGGGGGTGCCGACCGGGGGCGCACCTGCGCAGTAGAAGCAAGCATCGAAGCCTGAAAGGCGGTTGGCAATCATGGCGGCCTGCATGAAGTCGGAGAGGACGATTTCGTCCTTGCCCGGGCCGGCATTGCCCGGTTTGCGGACCAGTGCCGCCATCCGGTCGACCGCAGTAGACGCCTCGCAGGCACGTACCACGCCCTGCCCCACCAGCCCGGTTGCACCGGTCAACAGAACTTTCATGATCGAATCCTCCGCCGTATTGCTAAATTGCGACCGAAACTATCGCCCGCATCGAGTGATGGGGTTGTGGGTGCCTCTATGGCCCTAAGCGCGCGGAAATGCCGGTGCCCAGGTGCATTATCCTTCCCTGCTCAATGCCCCGGCGTCGGGTGTCATCGCGCGCAGGATCGCCGCGACCCGGCGGTCCAACGCTTCGCGTTCGGCATCGGTTCCCAACCGTCTACGAGTGGCCTGCTCATAAGTGCCCTCATAACACCAGCCCTGCAGCAGGCACAGCCTGGTGGCAGGCGGGCTTTCTGGTCCGCATTCAAAGCCCATCCGGCAGGCCGCGACCTGCCAAGCGCGCCCGGCCAGTTCGCCCTCGGCCAAAGGCGTGTAGGGCTCGGCGACTTGCATGCCGATGAACTCACCCATGGCATCACCCAAGGCAAACATCGCCGCAGGATCGTGGGACGCCAGCACCTCTTCAAGCAGCGCAGTCGCCTGCTCCTCACTCAGTGGTGGCTGAGGATTGAAGACGGTCTCCATGACCCGTGCAGGCAGGTCGCCGCCCTGTGCAGCCTGCGCATACAGCAGGCGCATATCTTCCCAGTCGATCTGTGCCCCGCCCTCCACGGCAGCGCACTCCTGCAGAACGTGCTGCAGCAGGTACCCCAGCACGGTTGCCTTTTCTTCGGTCGCCGCGCTCTGGATGCCTCGCTGGATCCGCTCCTTGTACTGTTCGACGTTTCGATTGACGTACATGCATCTGTCGTAGGCCTGTGCCAGCAGGCGCTGGGAAGCTGGGTCGCCCGCGTCAGCGCGCTGCTTCAGTGCCAGGAACCATGCGCGCTGGGGGATGGCCGTGGTGAAGTCAGCCGTTTGAGGGGTACCGGCGGAAATTGGCGGTGCGTGCTTGTGGGCCGATGCCTTCGTTTGCGCGGAATGGGTGGGAACTGAGGAGGGCTTCCATGTCAGCCACGCGACCAGGGCAAGGGATGCTGCCGCCAGTGTCAGGAGGATGCGCTTTGCTGCCATGAACCCAGGTTCGTCTGTTGATCGTCCCTCATCTTAGCGTGTCATACGGGATGCCTTGACGGCAGCCGGGGCGTCGCTATCGGCGCCCGGCTTGTTGCCTCTCTCACCCAACCGGCCCCAGCCTCCAACTACCCCCGGTCTTCTCAAATCTGACCATCGCCTTGGACAGCGCCTCCGGCGACGGGTCAGCCGCCAGGACAAACAGCTCGCGCCCTATACCCAGGTACATCCGCGTTCCAGGCTCAATGCCCAGTCCACGCATCCACAGCCCCCTCGCCTTCAGGCACGGAATGGTTGGGCAGCCGGGGTACGTCTCGAGCCCGTCATGATGAAGCGCATTGATCATTACGCTCTTTGGCGCGCGCCAGAAGCCCCTGAGACGCGCGCGTTGGTCGGGGGTCAAGTTGGTCCAGTCGTCGTGCATGATGGTTCTCCTCTGTGTTCTCCCTCGCCGGGATGGCGAGGGAGTCGGGAGGTTCAGAACCGTGAAGCGAATCAAAACGGTGCGACGTGTTTCCACGAGGGTGTTGTATTCCGCCGCCCTCCCGACACAAGCCATGCAATGTACGAAATTCGCTTCGGGTTCTGACACCCAGGACACACCATGCGACCGGCGTGAGAGTACTGGAAATTGGATTCCTCAATCACCGGAGGCGCACGTCGGCGCAGCTGCAAAAAGCATGTCGCGAAAGGATCAGTTCGCAGAGATTCGTGTGCTGGCGCGCATTTACCAAAGCACTGGGTCGCAGTTCCGGCTGGCGCGGGCGCGCGGAGCGCTCTCTACGACTTCGCTTCGAAGCTGTCGCTACTGACACATGCCGCGCAAACGGCCCCGAATTTCACTGCTTGGCCTGGCATAGCATTTCGCTAGCTATCGCTACGTACTCGGAAAGAGGTCTCATGCCCATCGCTGCCCTTCGCGACTCAACTTGAGCGGGATCTTCAATTTCGCCTGGAGCCCACGCAGTGCCGGAGCATCCCCCTTGCGTTCCAAACCGCTGAGGAACGTGCGTTCGGTCCCAGAGATAGGCAAATTGCTCTGGGTTCACTTCCTTTGTCTCAACCAGTGGCTGCATCAACTCCAAGGCCCGGCGCTGAAACTGCGGATCTCGATCAGCATGAAGGGCCAGTAATGCCGCAGCATCGGCCGCCTTTCTTCCGACCGCAGAGATGCGCGGCCAGCCCATCGACTTCATGATTTCATTGAGCCGTTGGGTGTTCTGTGCGTCAACTCTGAGTACTTCATCCACGTCAACCTTTTGTGCGCTTCTTACCTCTTGGTCCCTCAACTCCATCGCCACTAATTCCTCAGCAATTCGATCTTCATCGAAAGGTGCGGCCTGGGCAACTGCGCATCCGCTGGAAGACAAAATGCAGAGAATAAGTGGCACATACCTGATCACCTGTCCCAGCACGAAGCTCTCCTTGCTATCTTATCGATCGATTAATCGGCTCGGTGATTAAACGTATTATTGGAGAGGGCGCCCGAGGAGCTCAGGTGGGATCCTCCCGTTCAGTCGCCCCCTACTCTGCCCTGCACCGCTGCCAACCGCCAGAAGGTGAGGAGACCTGTTCCCACCCATTCGGCAGCTTGCGCATCGCCTAGCCACCCACACATGCGCGCCCTGACTTTGCCGCCGCATCACTACCCAGTGCCGGCAGACGAATCACGTCGTCAGATGGTCCGGGCCGCCCGGCCCGACGGGCTTCACCCTGAAGCGTGCTCGCCTCCAGCTGGTCGCAATATGTCTTTACCCTCGGATCCGGGTGATTGGGCCACCGATATTGCTCGCAGTTGAAGGGCGTGGTGGTCGTGGACATCGAGTTGTACGCCGCCTTGGGCGCGGCGGGGATCGGCTTTGGGGAAGGGCCAGTGGCGGTGTGAATCTGTGCGACGGCAGTCGACGAGACCAATAAACACAATGCGAGTAATGCCAAGCGTACGTCCATGTAGCCTCCCGGTTTCCTTTCGCCGATTCTGCACGTATCCGGGTGTGCCGGACAAGGGTTTGATAACCTCTTTCGACGCTCTCGTGGTGAGGGAAACCGGGACGCCACGTGAAGAAAACCTCGTCGTTCAAGCCTTTGACTTCACGGTCTTTAAGCGTCGCTGGCGCGAATCTATCGGCTCACCCTGCAGAGGAACGATAGATGGCAATCAAAACCCTTGAAGAGCTGTTCGTCCACGAGCTTTCCGACATTTACAGTGCCGAGAAGCAGCTGACCAAAGCCCTACCCCGTCTGGCCCGGGCAGCGGAGAACCCGGATCTTGCGGCTGCGTTTGAGACCCACCTTGAAGAGACGCAGGGGCAGATCGAGCGTATCGACCAGGTCGTGGAAGTGCTGGGCATCAAGCTCAAGCGCATCAAGTGCGCCGCCATGGAAGGGCTGGTCGAGGAAGGCAAGGAAGTCATCGAGTCGGTTGAAGAAGGTCCCGTGCGCGACGCCGCGCTGATCGGTGGCGCCCAGAAGGTGGAGCACTACGAGATCGCCTCGTATGGCACCATCGCGGCGCTTGCCAAGCAGCTCGGTTACAAGGACGCGC
Source organism: uncultured Stenotrophomonas sp. (assembly GCF_963519125.1). GTDB lineage: Bacteria > Pseudomonadota > Gammaproteobacteria > Xanthomonadales > Xanthomonadaceae > Stenotrophomonas. The sequence goes on from NZ_CAUQLJ010000003.1 coordinate 35,594, forward strand.
TGCCGCTCCTTCTTGAAACGTTGGAGGAGGAGAAGGCAACCGATGAGAAGCTGACCCTTCTGGCCAAATCGGGTGGAAACGCCAAGGCAGCCCAGGCGGCGTGAGCTTGAACCTCGGGGAGCGGCACCTGGTGCCGCTCCTTCACCGGCTTTCCCCGTGGCCAGGGCTAACGTTGGGTCGCTTGCTTGATTCTGGGCGATATGGGTATGTGGAAACGTAACGGCTTATCGATCGTGCTACTCCTCCTGCTTCTCTGCTTCCTGAGCGGGCAGATCTGGACCGGCTTCCTGGCGCACAATCAGCAACTCGCTGAACTGCACCGTGCGCCTTTGGACCTGTGGCACTACCTGCATAGCGGGCACTTCGTCAGCGCCACCTTCGAGAACTGGGAAAGCGAGTTCCTGCAGATGGGCATGTATGTGCTGCTGACTGTCAGCCTGCGTCAGAAGGGGTCGGCTGAATCGCGCCCATTGGACGAAGCCCAGGAAGAGGAACGCATCGAGGCTGGGCCCACGCCCTGGGCCGTTCGCAAAGGGGGGTTCTGGAAAACCCTGTACGGGCATTCCCTGGCCATCGCCTTCGGCGCCCTGTTCCTCATGAGCTTTTCCTTGCACCTGGCAGGCAGCTGGCGCGCCGAGGTAGATGAGAAGCTGGCGCTTGGCCAGCCCACCCCGACCTGGTGGGAGCACCTTTGGAGCAGCAGTTTCTGGTTTGAGTCGTTCCAGAACTGGCAGAGCGAATTCCTGGCTGTGCTGTCACTGGTCATCCTGACCATTTTCCTGCGTCAGAAGGACTCGCCCCAGTCGAAAGCACTGGCCGCCCCGCACAGCCAGACGGGCGATTGAGAGGTCGTAAGTTCCATGAGCCACTCCACCCCTGCGCTTCTGATCATCGACATGTTCACCCTGTTCGACTTTCCGGAAGCTGACCAGGTCAAACCCAAGGCGTTGCAGGCCGCCGGCAAAATAGCAGTGCTCGCGCGGCGCTTCCGGGAACGCGGCAACCCGGTCATCTACGCGAACGACAACTTCGCCAACTGGCAGATGGACTTCAAGGAACTGGTGAGTGTCTGTCTGGCCACCGAAGGCGAGTCCTCAGCGATCGCCCAGATCCTGCAGCCGCAGCCCGGCGACTATTTCGTCCTCAAGCCCAAGCACTCTGCCTTCCTCGCCACCCCGCTTTCCGTGCTCCTTGCCAAACTCGGGGTGAGGGAGCTCGTTGTTGCAGGAATGACTGCCGAGTCCTGCATCACCGCTACCTGTTTCGACAGCAATGCGAGGGAGTACGAAACAATCGTGGTGCAGGAGGCGGTGGCCGGCATTGGCTCCACGCGCACCACCGCATTGCGACTTCTGCATGACTCGAAGGCGGCACGTGTCGTCAAGCTGGCGACCTATCTACGCCGCTGAAGAACCCGCGCCGACATACGGGGCGCAATCGTTACTTGCTGGGCGTGCCCGTGGAGGTGGCGTTCTGCTTGCGGTTGGAAGACTCCATACCATCGCTCTCGGCCCCGTGAGCGTGCGCGCCCGTCCCGTCCTGGATCTGGACCACCCTCCCCGTCTGCCAGGCATCTGCTCCAGGATCTATGGCCGGGGCGGGGATATCGGCGCGGCGCGCCCGCTTGTCTTCGCTGCTGACGCCCAGCCGGGCATCGCGGGCGGCCAGCATCTCGGGGTCGGCTTGCCCGTCCGCGGTGAAACCCATCATCAGCTGCGGCATTCCTCGGGGAAGATCCTTGTCGAGATCCGTGTGCCACGTGTGCCACGTCTTTCCGTATGTGTTGACAAGCTTTTCCATGAGCTCATGCTCGGCCAGCTCGGGAATTCCCGGCGCGACCAGCTGCCCGGATTTCACCTCGTGGACGTGGCTATGCCAGAGCGCCTTCTCCTGCTCAGGCAGGCCAGAGAACAGCTTCTCGCTGATGATGTATTCCACACCCATCAGCTTGGCGTCTTTCACGTTTCCATCGTAGATGGTGCACTGGATGACATCCTCGTTGAGGATGGAGCAGTAGTGGTGCGCCTCCATCTGGACTTTGAGTCGACCGTTGTAGAAATGAAAACCATCCAAATACGCGTTGACAGCATCGATGGGTGGGTGGCTTTGGAGCAACGCCGCGCCTGTCTCCAGGGCCTTCGTCTTGGCTGTTTCCTCAGCCCCGGGAGCCTGCACGCTGGATTCGGTGTTTCCGCCTCCGCAGGCGGTCAAGGCAATCGCTGCGGCTGCGGATAGGATGGTCCGACGCATCGTGCTTCAGGCCCAGATGGGTTTCAGGGCGGACGAGGGCGCCCGAACGGCGGCAGGCGCATAGGCCATGTGGCCAGCAGCCGCGATCAAGTCCAGCAGACAAGGGGCAACGGGGCCACCCGCCTTCGGAATTCCGTTGAAGTGGACCCATGCACCCTCTACTTCCACGCGCGTTCCGGCAAGCTCCGGTGACTCGCTCAACAGTGCCTGCAGGTTCTGGATCCATGTCTCGCAGGGGATGGCGTCCAGCTGGACTGCAGTGGTGGCATCGCCCACGTAAAGGTCTGCCGTTTCAATTCGGATCACTCGGGGCGTGGCGGCTCGAAACTGTGGGTATGCACTCATAACATGGTCCAGGGGAATACTAGCTGGGAATATCCACTTTTCCGGGAGCACGCCGCGTCATCGTGGCGTAGATGGTGTGTCAAACATCCGGCCACGCACGGGCACGTGCCAGGAGGCTACACACCGCCGTGCCTGCGTACTCTTTAGGGTTCTCGTTGGAGCCACCCCTGGCCCTCACGCAGGAACCACGATGAACAGTGATTGCGACATCGCCGCCAGCGGCAGGCCCTAGTCATGGGCATGAGCGGTTGTCACCTGCTGTATCTGCTCTGGCTTGCGGCAGGAGCAATGGACTTCCGGCTGCACAGGGCCAGCAACATCGAGGCCACGTCTGGGCTGAGAGAGTCCAGGCTGCATCTGGTCCAAATCGGCATCCTTGGGCTGGCAACAGTTCTGTGGCTCTGCTTTCGGGCATCGCCCTCGCTGTTGGCGGTCCTGCTGGCACTGGTGTCCCTGCATGCGATCACAGGCTACTGGGACACGCGGGTGGCCTATCCGACGAGAGCGATCCGCCCTGTGGAGCAGCACGTTCACAGCATCCTGGACCTGGCCCCCTGGATTGCGGTAGGCGTGGTCTATTGGTCCATGCCAGACAACCAAGGTGGGGCTGCTCTGACGTTTGAGCCAGCCCCACTGGACATATGGCTGTTTGCTATCGCGCCCGCGCTGATACTAACGGTGCTGCCCGCGCTTGTTGAGTTCCGACGCTGTCTCTCCTACCGCGGAGCCTGAGCGCACAACCAACTGCGTCACGGGATGAGAATCACCTTGCGGCAATCCTCCTCCTTGCGGTCGAAGAGTTCGTAGCCGCGAACGGCTTCTTCGAGGGGCAGACGGTGGGTGATGATCACGCCCGGGTCGAGCGCGCCCTCCCCGATGTAGTCCAGCAGCTCGGGCATCAGCCCCTGCACGTGGGTCTGACCCATCTTGAAGGTCAGGCCCTTGTCGAATGCATCGCCCAGCAGGAAGGCATGCAGGTAGCCGGCATACACACCCGGAATGCTCACCGTGCCGCAGCGGCGGGTGGCGGCGATGCACTGGCGGATCGCCACCCCGCTGCTGCCTTCCACCTTGAGCGTGGTCAATGCCGATTCAAGCGCGCTGCCTTCGGCTTCAAAGCCGACCGCTTCGATGGAGGCATCCACGCCGCGCCCGTTGGTCTGGGTGACGATGTACTGCGCTGGATCTTCGATCTGACTGAAATCAACTGGCGTCACGCCGTAAGTCTGCGCGGCGAACGCCAGCCGGTATGCGAGATGGTCGACCATGAAGATGGTCTCGGCACCCAGAAGGCGACAGCATGCGGCAGCCATCAGGCCTACCGGGCCGGCGCCGAAGATGGCCACGGTCGACCGCGGTTTGACGCCCGCATTGATCGCGGCCTGGTAGCCGGTGGGCAGGATGTCGGACAGGAACAGGACCTGTTCGTCGGGCAGCGCGTCCGGCACGCGGAGCGGGCCTACGTTGGCCTTCGGGACACGCACGTATTCAGCCTGGCCGCCTGATACCCCGCCGTATAGATGGCTGTAGCCGAACAGTGCGGCCGGTGGACGAATGCCCTTCTGGTTTACTGCTGCCCCCTTGCCGGTATTTGTGGTCTCACACGCCGCATGTTCAGCCAGCTTGCAGTGGAAGCACTCACCGCAGGCGATGACGAACGGTACAACCACACGGTCACCCGCCCTAAGGTCCGTCACGCCGCTGCCTACCTCCTCCACGATCCCCATGAACTCGTGACCGAGCACGTCGCCGGTGTGGAGGTCAGGGATCTTGCCGCGATAGAGGTGCAGGTCCGAGCCGCATATGGCGGTTGCCGTAACGCGAAGGATCAGATCATCTGGCGCGGCCAACGTCGGGTCCGGAACGGTGTCCACCCGAACGTCTTTGCTGCCGTGGTAGGTCAACGCGCGCATTGCGGCTCCTTTTGCGTGATAAGTGCAACCACTGATACCGCTCACTGCGTTCCGGGTCGGTGACCGATGTGTAGTGGGGATGTGGATGCCACCCAGACGCTGTGATCATGGTCGCAGGTTCAGCATGCAATGGACGCTTAGCCCCCTCCCCTTTCGCGCCAGGAGAACCTGATGGCCTTGATACATTCGATTTTGATGGGAGCCGTTGCCGGGATGCGCGCGATGACTCCCTTGGCCGCCGTGACGAATGCCGCGCGGAGCGGAAACCTTCCAGCCGATAATGGTGCGCCGCGCTTGTTGTCGAACAACCTCGCCTCGGCAGGCATGCTTGCCTTGGCTGGCGGTGAGCTCATCGGCGACAAGATGAAGACAGCGCCGGATCGGATCGTTCCGGCGGGCATGGTGGCGCGGGTTGCCACGGGGATGATTGCCGGCGCGGCTCTCGCGCCCCATCGGCAGAGGAAACTGGGCGCCCTTCTGGGCGCTGGCGCAGCGGTGGGAATGGCTTACGTGACGTTCAATCTGCGCATGCGCGCAATTGCCCGGTACGGCCAGACGAGTACTGGTGCCGTGGAAGATGCCATCGCCGTAGGGAGCGCTGCACTGATCACACAGGCGGCAAGGGGCGCCAAGCGAAGAGCGCGCCGCTGACTGAAATCGTTGGTTAGCCCGACGGCACGGCGACGACGGAACCGCCGAGTACCCGCCAGCCGGCGTCCGTCTTCGTCCAGAACCGGCAGTACCTGAAGCGGCCAGAGAAGGCCGCGCCGTCGAAAGTCCCAGAGAGTTGGGCTGCCACTGCCGTTACAGCACTGTGGCCTTGCACGGTGATCTTTACGGATTCCCACTCGGCCAATGTCAGCCTCTGCCGACCGGAACGATGAAGCGCCAGATCGTCCTGTTTGTGGAAGACCTCGCCAGATGGCCCCACAAAGATCAGGTCATCTGCGATCAGGGAGTCCAGTGCCTCCAAATCGCTGGTGAGCATCGCCAGGCGCAGTGCTTCTTCGTGCTGACGGATCTCAGTTTCCATTCGAACCTCCTGTAGTTGGATGGCTCACTGCTGCGCTGCTTCCGGTGCAAGTGTATGGATCACCTTGCCCTGCGCGTCCAGAAACTCGATGGCCCCGTAGCCTTCCGGCGTCACCGTGAGGCGCAGCCTGGTGCGATCCTGGTGGTCATTGAGCGCGATTGCGGGCGTGCCGTCGGCCCCTACCACCATCTGGATGCGGGTTGGCGTCTGCACGCCAGGGATCAGACGGTTGTCCAATCGGGGTTCGCGAATCAGCGGCGGTGCCTGGTTGATCGAGAAGCGAACCTCGCCGTCCGGCGATACCCGCCAGCCAATGGCATCCATTGCAGGGTGGTCAAGCGCGAGCACCGCCATTCCGCCGTCCCCGTCCGCCGTACCGAAGCCGCCGCGCTCACTGCCTTTGTCGTCGTACAGCACCATCCCCGCGACATTGAATGCACGCTTGTACTGAATGCCGTCGATGATGGGCGCAGGCGTCTGGCCGGACAGGGTCATTCGAATAACCCCTTTCTCATCCACGATGTCGATTCGGCGTGCGGTGATGCGCTCGTTGTCCGGCGTCTGCACCCGCGTCTGCGGTGACTGGCTGACGATCACTTTTTGCAACTGCTCGACCGTGGGTCGCTTGGGGCTTGCCTGTTCCTCCGCGCGTGCGTTCGTGCACAGGGAGGACGCGGCGATGACGATGATGATGCAGTTCAGAGACTTCATAGTGCTCCTTCCGGCCACTGCAACCACGCGCCCGGTTCCAGAATCTGCAAAGCGACATCCCGCTCGCGTGCGGCCTGGCGAACCTTGCCAAGCGGATTGTCCACTTCGACATACTTGTCCATTCCGCTGACGCCGTAATGAATCGGCACCAGTACCCGAGCGCCGAGGATAACCGCAGCGGCCACCGCCTGCTCGGGGGTGAGCACGCCGGGCTGTCCGCTTATCGGCTCGCGCCAGCCGAAGCGGGCGCCATTGATGGGTAGAAACGCAGCGTCGAAGGGCCCGTACTGACGGCCGATGCGCCACCAGTGACCATGCCATTGGGTGTCGCCTCCATGGAAGACGCGCCGCCCACCTGCTGTCACCACCCACGAGACCTGGGTGTCGCCGTACCCGTCCGAGGCCGGTACCGGTGTGGCGGTGAAGTCCCCGAGTAGCTGCGGCTCCCATAGCGGGCTGGGGCGGGCACGTGCGCCCTCGGGCCACGGCGAAGGCTGCAGGCCTGCGGGGTACGCCAGTACACCACCGTTCCTGAGGGCTGCCGCCACTGCGGTTGCGTCAAAGTGGTCGGAATGGGTGTGGGTGACCAGTACGTGGCTCTCCCCCACTGGATCGTCGACCGGCACCAAGCGATCAGGTAGCGCCCTGCCCCAAGCTTCAGGGTTGGTCAGGGGATCGATGAACAGCGTGCTGTCGGGCAACTGCAGCCGCACTCCCGCCCATGCCAGTCGCTGGGCCCGAAGGGTGCGGACGGACGCGGCTGTGGCGATCATGCCGTAGGGCATCAATGCCGCCGCAGCTGCGCCAGCGCAGCCTGCCAGAAACCGCCTGCGATGATGGAGGTCGCTCATGCGACGCGGTCCCGGGCATCCAGTGCTGCATCGAGGGCGAAAATGGATTGCGTGACGATCACCTCCAGGTTGCGCCCATGCCACTCGCGCTCGAAGGCGGTGGGCACGATTCCCGGGGCGATGCAGTCTTCCAACCGGATGGCTGCAATCTGCTCTGCCCATTGCGTAGCGGCGGCCCTCAAGCGGATGTCCACCACGATGTGCTGCACGCGGCTCAGGTAGTGCAGTGCGTTATCCAGTACGACAGCGTCGAAGACGCCCATGTGGCCGCCGACCACCCTGCCCCGCCCGAACTGCTGGATGCGGCCGATGGCGGCCCGCTGCAGTGCCGGATCAGCCCGCGAGAGATAGACGATATTGCCCACGATGTTGTCGCCTGCGCAGACCAGGTCGGCGGTTGGCACATCCACACTGACGTGGTCCATCGTCTTGCCTGGGTTGTACAGGAAGCGCAGCTGGTGCCGACCCCAGCGAAGCGCCATGTTGTCGAACACCATGTCCGGCTCCCGGTAGAGCGACGCTACAGGACGGTTCTGGGAGAGGAAGGCCTGCCGGTGATGGCGGTGCGCCAGAGTCAGGGCCTCGGGAAACAGCGACATGCCGGCAATGTGGTCGCTCATGAAGTGGGTGGCGGCCACCAGTTGCACCGTCTTTCCCATCTGCCCGCAGAGCACCTCCCTTAGTTCGGCAGCATCGTCCTGGCTGCCCAGGGCATCGACCAGCAGTACCCGCTTTCCATCGATGAAGGCGGTGGCGACCGATTCCACGGCATCGCCGACGAACATCACAACGTCTGGCGCAAGTTCCTGGATTCGCATGGGGATATCCCGATGAAGGTGGGGCATCGTCGCTACCCCCACGTGCGCCGGCAAACGAGTTGTTTTGCGCATGGCATTAGAAAACTAACGCGATACGATGCGGCAGACCCTGCTCCGCGAGGCGCCCGTGAAAGCCCGCCCGTCCGCCCCACTCAATGCGCTGCGCACCTTTGAAGCGGCGGCACGCCACCTGAGCTTCAATGCGGCAGCCAGCGAGCTGTTCGTGACGCCGGCAGCCGTCAGCCATCAGGTCAAGCATCTGGAGGCCTACCTCGGGGTCAGCCTGTTTCAGCGCAACCATCGATCTGTGGCGCTCACCCCGGAGGGCGCGGCATTGGCCACCTCCGTGGGCGAGCTTCTCGGGCAGCTGGACCGGGCGCTGGATCGCGCCCGAACGCGCGCGCCGACCGAGCTGCGGGTGACCACCATGGAATCATTCGCTGCCAAATGGCTGGTCCCCCGGCTACACCGGTTCCACCAGGCATTCCCCGATGTACGGGTACGCATTGATACCAGTGACGAACGCGCGGACTTCCACCGTGACGGCTTCGATGTCGGCATTCGCTATGGGCCCGGTAACTACGTTGGCGTATGTGCCGAAGTGTTGATGCAGGCGCCTGTCTTTCCCGTGTGCTCGCCCACACTGGTGAGCGACAGTCAGCATCGCTTGCAGCATCCTGACGACCTGCGCCACTACACGCTGCTGCACGATGAGGGCGCGAGCGGCCGCGCCGGGGTTCCTGCGTGGTCTGACTGGTTGGCCGCAGCGGGTGCCAGGAAGGTAAACGCAGCCTCGGGGCCCGTCTTCGCGAGCATCTATCTTGCCCAGGAGGCAGCAGCTTCAGGCCACGGTGTAGCGCTGGGCCTGGCTCCGCTGGTCGAAGAGGACCTTCGTCAAGGTCGGCTGGTGAGGCCACTGGACCAGGAACTTAGGAATGCGTACGCGTTCTGGTTGATCCAACGTGAAACCGCGCAGCCGCGTGCTGATATCGAGGCATTTTGCCAGTGGCTGCGGGATGAGCAGTGCCGGCCGTTGGTGGCGATCCAGTAGAAGTACGTATTTACAGGAACGCTCAATGCTTCGCTAAATAAGGCGACTTTGTCGAGGCGCGCCAGACAATGGAACTCAACTACGTTCGGCAAACGACGACCGGAAGCGCTGGCCGCATGGCGCCAGCGAGATCCCTCGCCCAGGCCCTTCGCTGCGGGAGTGCACTGCTGGGCTCTGCCCTCGCGCTCTTTCTCAATGTGGCGGCGGCCGCAGGCGCGAAACCTACCCAGCCGGGCACTGACGGCGCTCACCCGACGATGGCAGCTCCCGCTGAGCTGCGCCGGCTGGCTAAAGAGGCCTATATCTACGGCTTCCCGATGGTCGACAGTTATCGGGTCCAGTACTCCTATTTTGTCGACCCGGGCAATCCGGAGTACAAAGGCCGCTGGAATGAGATCCACAACATTGCGCGCGTCTATACCCCACAGGACAAAGCGATCCAGACACCCAACTCGGATACGCCTTACAGCTTCCTTGGCGTGGACCTGCGCAGCGAACCGCTTGTGATCAGTGTCCCTGCGGTGCCTGAGACGCGGTACTACTCGCTTCAATTCATCGACATGTACACCCACAACTTCGCGTACGTGGGGAGTCGTGCAACGGGGTCGAAAGCGGGTCATTACCTGCTCGCAGGTCCTGGCTGGACAGGCAAGGCGCCACCCGGGATCAATAAGGTGATTCGGTCCGAGACGGAGCTTGCCTTTGTCATTTTCCGCACGCAACTGTTCGGGAGTGATGACATTGACGAGGTCAAGCGGATCCAGGAGCAGTTCAAGGTGCAGACGCTGTCGGAATTCGCGGGTACCAAAGCGCCTCCGCGCGCTCCCCCGATCAAGTTCATGGCGCCGCTGTCGGCAGACGCGCAGAAGACCTCCCCTGAGTTCTTCCGGTTGCTCAACTTTGTTCTTCAGTTCACGCCCATCCACCCATCTGAGAAGGCGTTGATGGAGCGCTTCGCCAAGCTCGGCGTTGGCCCAGGAGGGTCGTTTGATGCTGCCTCGCTCTCTCCGGAGCAGCGGGACGCGATCGAGGCCGGCATGGCCGATGCGTGGCGCGAATTTGCCCAGTACAAAGCCGAGCAGGTCGACACCGTAAAGCTGAGCAGCGCAGATGGGTTCGGCACCCGGGAGTTCCTGCAAAATGACTACATGAAGCGCATGAGCGCGGCGGTGCTCGGCATCTACGGAAATTCCAAAGACGAAGCGGTCTATCCAAGTTACTTTGTGGACTCGGAGCGAAAACCGCTGGACGGAGCGAATCGCTATACGCTTCGCTTTGCGCCAGATGAATTGCCACCCGTGCATGCGTTCTGGTCACTCACGATGTACGAGTTGCCGGCAAGCCTGTTGACCGAGAACTCCCTGCAGCGCTATCTGATCAATTCCCAGATGGTCCCCGACCTTGTGCGCGACCCTGATGGTGGCGTCACCCTCTACGTGCAGAACGAGTCCCCGGGCAAGGAACGCGAAGCGAACTGGTTGCCGGCGCCCAAGGGGCCGTTCTTCATGATTCTGCGCGAGTACTGGCCCAAGGTCGAAGCAAACAATGGTACGTGGAAAGCTCCTGAGGCAGTCCGGGAAGCGCGATAGGATGGCGGCAGCCGGGCATTGGACTTCAGTCTCACGGGTTGCGACGTGAGTCAGAGAACCTCGATCTTCTTCAACCACCGGATGGCATCGTCCATCCACCAATCTGTATCCGCGCCCTGCTTCCGAACGCCGAACGCATGCCCGCCGGTCTCGTAGAGATTGACCTGAACATCAACGCCGACCTTGCGCAGTTCGCGTGCATACACTTCGGAGTAGTAATACGGATCCGTGGGATCGTCCTTGGCGTGTACCAGCAGTGTCGTTGGTACATCCTTTGATACGACCACGTCGGTGTTGAGTTCCTGTGCGGCAACAGCCTTGGGCGTCTTGTTCTTGTGCTCCATGGTCAGGTGCCCCGGGTAGACCGGTATTGCGAAATCCGGCCGGATGCTGACGTGGTCGGCTTCGTCAATGGGGGCATACACGCGCGATTTGAATGCCGTGCTGGACAGCACCGCAAGGTTTCCACCGGCCGAGAAGCCCATGACGCCGATCTTGGCGGGGTCCAGGTCGTACCTGGCAGCGTTGAACCTGACCAGTGAGAGGGCCCGCTGTGCGTCCTGCAGGGCCATCGGCACGTTGGGTTGCTCATGCCGCTTGGTTTCCTTGTTCCAGTTGCAGCCGGTGTTCGGAACGCGGTACTTCACGAGGATGCAGGTGATACCGGCATCGGTCAGCCACTTGCAGACATCTGACCCGTAGAGCCCAAGCGTGCTCTGGGGTCCGATCGCCACCGACTTGTAGCCGCCGCCGGGGAAAACGAGGATGGCCGCATGCACTGAAGGTGCTTTCTGGGGGCGATAGACAAGGAAAGACGGATGGGTGATTGCATTCCTTTCCTTGGCAAGCTCCCGGATGCCGACTTTCAGGACTTGGGAATCTTCCGGCCACAGCGGGACTTCTTCGGAGAAAGTCGTCTCAGCGGCGGAACTTACATGGGTACAAGCCAACAGCAGGAGTGCAGCCAGCGCGGCAAGGCGGGTCATGCGCATTCGGCCACGACGCTACGGATCACCGATACAGTCCGATCAATGGCTTCGCGGTCGATCTGCCAGTGGGTCACCAGTCGCATCTTGCCGCCGTACGCCCCGTTGGCCCGGATGCCTGCAGTTTCCAGGGCCTCCATCATGCGAGGCATGTCTACCCCGTCCGGCAGCGCGAACCACACCATGTTGATGTGGACGTCATCCATGTCGACGTTGATACCCGGCACTTCGGACAGCTGCTCAGCCAGGTACTTTGCATTGTCGTGATCCACATCCAGCCGCTGGGTCATTTCGGTAAGTGCAAGGATGCCCGGCGCGGCGATGACGCCTGCTTGGCGCCATCCGCCTCCCAGCAGTTTCCGGTTGTAGCGGGCGCGTTTGATGAAGGCGGCCGGGCCAGCCAGGATGGAGCCGACCGGTGCGGCCAGGCCCTTGGAGAGGCAGCACATCACCGTGTCGACATGCTGGGTGATCGCTTTCACGTCGCACCCCAGGTAGGTGGCGGCGTTGAAGACGCGTGCACCATCCAGGTGGATGGGAACGCTGTGCTTCCGGGCGAGGGTTGCTGTGGCTTCCATCGTCGCCAACGGGATTACACGGCCGTTGCCGTGCGCGTTCTCAAGGCAGATCAGCCCCGTCCGCGGGATGTGGATGTCCTCTCCTACCCGGATGCGGGATTCGATCTCGCTGGGCTCCAACAGCCCCTGCCTGCTGGCGATCGTGCGCATCTGTACACCGCTGATCACGGCCGCAGCGCCGTTTTCGTGCCAGACCAGGTGCGAGTCATCGCCCGCGATCACTTCATCGCCACGTCGGCAATGGGTGAACACGGCCAGCTGGTTGCCGAAAACGCCGGTTGGCACGAACAGTGCGTCTTCCTTGCCGAGCATGTCGGCTGCGAGGCGCTCGAGCTGGATGACGGTGGGATCGTCCAGATAGACGTCGTCCCCCACTTCGGCGGTGGCCATGGCCTGGCGCATTGCGGGCGTGGGCTGGGTGACGGTGTCGCTGCGCAGGTCAATCCACTGCATCTGGGAACTCGCTGAGTGTGGGCGGTAACGGGCCCGGAGGGCCATTTCCCCATTCTAGATCATGCCCCGGCCTTGTCGTGGCAGCGCGGGTATCAGCAGTTCCGACGATGAGAAGATGTCGCTGATGCAGTTCAGCCCGATGCCGTCATGGCGGAACTGGGCGATGGCTGGCTTCTCTTTGTCCTGATCATCGTTGGTCAGGAACAGCCGGATCGTGTGTCCCGCCTTGAACCGATAGGCGTTGGGAACGATGGGAATGCGATACGAAACTCTCTCGCCGACCGGCACCGCATCGTAATTGCGGCACGGCAGCCAGGGCGCACCGATTCGTGACGCGCGCTCGTCGACCTCGCGCAACCCTGCCCGCAGGTAGCCTTGGGTGACATTGACGACGTTTCCTGTGGCATCCACGTCCTGCAGGCAGACGATCCAGGCCACGTCAGGCGCGCTGCATGCCGCATCCAGCTTCAACTCGATGTCGCCGGCCATGTCCAGGTCGTGGGTCAGCGGTGGGGTGTTCCACACCAGCCTGTCCGGCGGGTCGGTCTCACTGGGGCGGATCCGATTCATGCCGGTGCCGAGCGTCATCATGCGGCGGGCCCCCTCACTGCCCTCCCCTCCCATGACGCCGTCGGCGCCCAGTCGCAAGGCGCTGTGGACCGTCTGCGCAGGCGGCCAGGTGTCAGAGGCGCGCCATTCGGGGTCGCCTTCAAGGATGTAGCGGACACGCGGACCTTCCAGGATGCCGGTGTCCTGCCCCTTCAGCCAGTGATCGAACCATGCCAGCGCTTCAACATGCAGACTTTCCCACGGCCAGGACAGCCCAAATTCGCCCATCATCGCCACCTGCACGTGCGGGCTGCTCGTGAGCCGGTCCAGCGCCCAGAACGTGTGCGGCAGGTGCAGTGAGACGTTCCCCCAGTCGCAGCCGAGGTAGGTGGGAATGGTGACGCGATCAAGCAGCGGCAGGATGTCCCGGTCGTCCCACCACGCATCCTTGTAAGGGTGCTCGACCAGCGCGGCGCGCCAAAGGTCATCCCAGGGATAGGAAGGGTGCGGAAGGTTCAGCAGCACCTTGAGGCCGGCGATCATCGCTTCGCCGTTGAAGTGCTCGAAACGTTTGTGCACCGCAGGCATGCGCAATGCCTTGCTGGCGGCCTGGACCAGTCTGGAGCGGAAGACGTTGTCGCCCTTGGTCGAGGTCATCCCGATCATGGCGAGGAACGGCGTAAGGAAGCCGGTGGACCCCAGCCCGTGATGGGTGCAGGACTCGTAGAAGTCGTAGGTGCCGGCAATGGGCATGATCGCCTTCAGGTGCGGTGGCTGCTCGACGGCCGCGGCCATCTGCGTGCCGGCAAAGTAGCTGATGCCCACCATGCCGATGTTGCCGTCCGACCAGGGCTGCGCTGCCGCCCACTCCACCAGGTCGTACAGGTCACGGCGCTCCTGGCTGTCCGAGAAGGTGTAGGTACCGCCTGAGCCACCGGTACCCCGAAGATTGGCGATGACATGCACGTAGCCACGCGGGACGAAGAAGTCCGACTGTCCTGCCTCGATGAAACCCAGCGGGGCGCCGCTGTTCTGCAGTTGGCGGGCATAGGGAGACGCGGCGATCAGCACGGGATAGCGACCTGGGGTGCTGGGCCGGTAGACGTCGACCATGAGGTCGGTGCCGTCGCGTACCGTGGCGGGGACGTCGTCCTCGCGGACCACCTCGTGGGTGGGCTGGGAGAGGTTTCGGTAGGTGCGCCCGGTGGTCTGCGGGCCGTTGAGTTGGCGCTGGCCGGGGTCGATTCCAGAAGCGGAGAGGTTCATAAAGCGGAGCCGTTGTGGTGTTCCGCTAGTGTGGTGCGCGGCGCAACGGGACTCTTGATGCAGGTCAAGCCATGTCACGTCTGCGTACTTGCAGAGTTAGGCGGTCGTGAAATTCCTCACTGAATAGCGGCTTGTGCTGGGGCCGTGCGCAATGTCTGTCCTCCACCTGCATCCAAACGCTGACTTGCCCCGTAGCTATGAGGGCACACCGTTGTGCGCTCGAGATCAGAGGACATACACATGTACAACTCAATTCGGCGTTTGGCTATGGCTTCGTGCATTGCAGCTGCCTGTCTGGTAACCGTCGGCGCTTCAGCTGCCGAGAACCCGATGGTGGGTGGCGCGGCCATGTACCCCACCAAGACCATCGTGGAGAATGCTTCAGCGGCAAAGAATCTCACTACGCTGGTAGCGGCCGTCAAGGCCGCTGGGCTCGCAGAGACCCTGTCAGGAGCTGGGCCTTTCACCGTGTTCGCTCCTACCAATGATGCGTTTGCGAAGCTGCCGAAAGGCACGGTAGACACGCTTCTTAAGCCTGAAAACAAGGCGAAACTCACCAAAATTCTGACCTACCACGTAGTTCCTGGTACGCATTCCGCTGCAGAGCTTACTGCTGCCGCCAAGAAGGGTGGCATGGCAAGCATGCTGACCACGGTTCAGGGCGAGAAGCTTACGGTCAAGGTTTCCGAGGGCAAGGTCTGGGTAGTGGACGCCATGGGCGGCAAGGCGGCTGTGACTACTGCGGATGTAGGGCAGTCGAATGGTGTGGTGCACGTGATCGATACGGTTTTGATGCCCAAGTAGTCGGGCTCGGGCGGGGGCGGCTTTGGCCCCCTGCCCCTTTTATGCGGCCGGCCGTCTGTTGGACGGCCGGCGCTGTTCAGCCAGGCAGGGCCGGGCTCTACCGCTGGGCAGAGCCCGGCTCTACGTCAGGATGCTGCGGGGATCTTGATGGACTTTACGTTCACGAATTCCTTCAAGCCTTCCGGGCCGTGCTCGCGGCCGTAGCCTGAGGCCTTTACGCCACCGAATGGGAGCGCCGGGGATGCCACGTCGAAGGTGTTGATGAACACCATG
This sequence comes from uncultured Stenotrophomonas sp., assembly GCF_963519125.1. GTDB lineage: Bacteria > Pseudomonadota > Gammaproteobacteria > Xanthomonadales > Xanthomonadaceae > Stenotrophomonas. Next base: position 51,064 of record NZ_CAUQLJ010000003.1, read on the forward strand.
CCGGTGTCGAAGTACTTGGTGGCCAGTTCGCGGGCGCGCTTTGTATCGCGGCTGAAGATGCCGCCGCCCAGACCGTAACGGCTGTCGTTGGCGATGCGAAGCGCATCGTCGTCGTCCTTGGCGCGGATGATGGCTGCTGCAGGGCCGAACAACTCGTCTTCGTACGCTACCTGTCCCGGCGCCACATCCGCCAGTACCGTGGCCGGATAGAACCAGCCGGTGCGGTCTGGGACGTTGCCACCTACGACGAGGCGCGCGCCTTGGGATACGCTTTTGGTCACCTGCTCGTGCAGCTTGTCGCGCTGGGGCTTGGAGACCATTGGGCCCAATTGGGTCTCTGCCTTGTTCGGGTCGCCCATCTGCACGGCTTCGAACTTCTTTGCGTACGCACTGACGAACGCGTCATAGTTCTTTTGGGTCACGATGAAGCGCTTGGCATTGACGCAGGTCTGTCCATTGTTGAACAGGCGTCCTTTGACGCAGGTCTCCACAGCCAGATCAAGGTCGGCGTCATCCAGAACCAGATAGGCGTCGTTGGAGCCCAGCTCCAGCACAGTCTTCTTCAGTGCTTCGCCGGCCAGGGCCGCCACGGTCTTGCCTGCAGCTTCGCTGCCGGTCAGTGTTACCGCGCGCACCAGGTCATTCTTGACGATATCGTTGGATTGGTCGTGACTGATCAACAGCACGCCGAACAGGCCCTTCGGCAGCCCGGCACCTTCGTAGATGTCACGCAACAGCAGCCCGCTGCCGGTGCAGCTCTCCGCGTGCTTGAGCAGCACGCCATTACCCGCCATCAAGCTGGCAATGGAGTATCGGATCGCCTGGTATGCCGGAAAGTTCCAGGGCTGGATGCCGTAAACCACGCCGATGGGGCAATGTGTAACGATGCCGGTGGCACCTTCGACGTCGCGCTCCTCATCGGCAAGGACCGAGGGGCCTTGCTTGGCGGTGTATTCGCAGATGGCTGCGCAGAGCTCCACCTCGGTGCGGCTGTCTTCGATGAGCTTGCCGACTTCGTCCGTCATTAGTTGAGCGAACTCTTCCTTGCGCTCGCGAAGTGCCTTTGCGATGGCGCCGACGACCTTGGCCCGCTCGTCCAGGCTGCGCAGGCGCCATTGCAGGAAGGCTTCGTGGCTGGCCTTCACCGTGGCAGCGGCCTCGGCGTCGGACATGTAGGCGTAGGTGGCGAGAACGTCCTCGGTAAGCGGGTTGATCGTGGTCAGTTGCTTCTTGGACATGGAATGGGATCCTCTACTGCATGGGGGAGAGCGATCCGTTGATGATCGTTACCTCGCGGTTCCCATGCGGTGAATTCCATGACGCTGTGCCTCACTGAGGATTCACGGCGCGCTCTCTGTGGTGCGCGAGAACTCCATGATCCAGTTGGTTTCCCATGTTGCGCCGCTGTCGTCTGACATCGCCTGTTCCCAGCGGGCACTGACCGGCGTGATCTGCGACCAGAGGAATCGGATCAGTACGGGGCGGCCAGCCTCCCTGTCGCTACCGTTGAAGGTGCCCTCGCCGTTCTTGAACGTACCGGTGAGCGGGTCGCCGAGGTCGGGACTGCGGCCATCAATCCAACGGATGGACCAGGTGCGGGTGATCGGATCGAACAGGCGCAGGGTGCAGGCGAGGTAGGTTTCGCCCGGCAGGTTGAGCACGTTCTCGTCGAAGTTGCCGAGACCACCGAGGATCAGTTTGGCGGACATGGTGCCGTTGAAGGTGATCCAGTGGGTGTCGCCTACGAGGCGTTTGGATAGGCGGTGGTGCGTTACGTTCCAGTTGCCGATCAGGAAGTTGAAGTCCTCTGGGGTTGAGGTTGAGGCAGCGGGCTGCTCGTTCCTTTCGGTGGGCATCGCACATTCTCCTTGTTCGGGTCAGGTAGGCGGAATCTGCTGGTGAAATGCGCGCGTCTTCGATCCTGGGTCATGCGTTACCGGAGTGACCGGGGTTATCGGCGGTCGTCTGTCGACCGACCCTACCGATGCGTTCGGCGTCCTGTTGCCATCGTAGCTCCATGGTCAGTTCCTGGCGTTCGCCGGGAGCCAGGCGATTTGGCTGTACGGTGAACGCGTCGGGTGGGCCAGTCTGGGGCTCTACGCAGGTGGCGTGGGCGGCCGCGTCGTAGACGACCCAGTGATTGGTGTTGGCGCTGATGCGCAGGTGCTGGCCGGCTGATATCAGCATCACATCCGCGTGGTTTATGAAGCAGTCGTCCCAGGGGCCAGGTGTCGGCACTACGCATGGGAGTGTGGCGATTCCCTCCTCGTCCTGCGGGTACATGGCGTCGGGGGCAAAGATCAGCTGGTCGGGCTTGCGGAACCAGGGGTGCCAGCCGAGTACGGCTGGCATGGCGTTACGGTCTGCCTGTACCTCGAGGTGCAGTTCAAGTCCGTCGGGCCGTAGGCGGACTATCTGCGTTGCTTTGCCACCGAATGGCCAGTAGTCGTCCTGGGGGAGCTTCAGCGAGAGCGTGGCTGTGTCGGCTTCGAGGCTGTCCATCTGCCAGGGGCGCGTGAACCCTACTCCGTGGATGGCGTGCCCGCCGAAGTTGGTGGGCAGTACATAGGGCTTGCCGTCGAAGTCGAAACGGCCATGCCGGATGCGCCCTGCCCATGGCACCATCGGGTAGCAGCCCCAGGCGATGGCTGCTGCGCCGCCCTCTTCTTCGCTTACCAGCCAGTCCACGCCGTCGTAGCGGATCTGGGCGATGCGTCCCCCGGCCTCGGGCGCCAGTGTCACTTCCAGCTTGCCCGATTTCAGTCGGTGCAGGCGACCAGCCGCCAGCGGCGCCAGCGCGTCGTCGATCGGCAATGAAGTCTCAGGCGCCATAGGGATCGATCGTCCTGATGCTGCCATCCGGCTCCATATGCAGTGGCGTGCACTTGACCGAGCGCAGGTGGGTCACGCCGCCTGACAGCAGGGAGTCGTGGTAGAAGAGATACCACTGCCCTTCAACCTCGCAGATGGAATGGTGGGTGGTCCAGCCCACTACCGGCTTTAGGATCACGCCAGCATAGGTAAACGGTCCGTATGGGTTGTCGCTCACCGCGTAGCACAGCAGGTGGGTGTTGCCGGTGGAGTACGAGAGGTAATACCGGCCGTTGTACTTGTGCAGCCACGGGCCTTCGAAGAAGCGGCGTTCGTGGTCGTCGGCACGGAGCGGCTGCCCGTGCCCGTCCAGGATCAGCACTTCGCGGGTGGGCTCCGCCAGCTGGGTCATGCCGGGTTCGAGCCGCCCTACCCTCGGGCCCAATGCGGGTGCGTCGCCGGTGGGCTCCTCATTCGCTGCGTCGTACCGGTTGTCACGGTACTTCTGCAGTTGGCCGCCCCAGATGCCGCCGAAGTACAGGTAATGTGCGCCGTCGTCGTCCTCGAACACTGCGGGGTCGATGGAGTACGTGCCCGCCATGGGTTCGGGATCGGCGGTGAACGGCCCTTCCGGTCGATCAGCCATCGCTACGCCAATTCGGAAAATGCCCTGTGCGTCCTTGGCCGGGAAGTACAGGTAGTAGCGCCCATCGCGGGTCGCTGCATCCGGCGCCCACATCTGCTGTGCTGCCCACGGAACATCGCGCACATGCAACGCCATTCCGCAGTCGGTGGCCTCGCCCTGTGGCGAGTCCATCCGCAGTACATGGTAGTCCTCCATGCCGAAATGGCCGCCGTCATCATCGAACGGGGCGCCGGCGTCGATGTCGTGCGAGGGGTAGATGTACAGCCTGCCCTCGAACACGTGCGCGGAGGGATCGGCGGTGTAGATATGCGACACCAGCGGCTGGGAAATGGCGTGTGCGGCCAGGCGTGCCAGATCGTTTCCATTGCGCCGTTGCAGCAGGTCCTGCTCGATCCGGGTTTCCATGCGCTTGTCGATCTTGTAGAGGAACAGCAGTGCTACGGCGAGCAGGAACGGAATCGAGCAGTACAGGCTTACGGTCAGGCGGATGCCGTCCACCACGCCGTCCGGCTGCTGGGCGGCGCCGGCCTGATAGCCGTAGTGCGCCAGGATGCCCGCCACCAGTGCGCCGCCAATGCTGAGGCCGATCTTCAGGCCGCATAGCATGGCGGAGAATATGATGGCGGTGGCCCGCCTGTTGTTCTTCCATTCGGAGTAGTCGGCCACGTCGGCGATCATCGCCCACAGCAGCGGGATGGTGATGCCGTAGAAGAAGCCGTGCAGCATGAAGGAGACGAAGGCCACTGCCACTGCCGTGGGCGGGAACAGGTAGAACACCAGCAGGAACACGGTGCAGACGAACAGCGCCGCGCCGAACACATCGCGCTTGCCGAAGCGGTCGGCCAACCGGCGCGAGACGCCGATGCCCAGGATCATGCAGAGGATGCCGCAGGCGTTGAACAGGCTGAAGGCGGAGGTGGCCGGGTCCTTCGGCCAGGTGAAGCCGGAAAGCCCCCAGCTGCTGAGCACGGCGTTCAGGCCTCCAATGAAACGGTTGAAACCGGAACCGTCGAGGAACGCGGCCAGCGCCGGTTCGCTCATGTAGTACTGGAAGTAGTAGATGTAGGTGCCGCCCTTCAGTGCGAGGTTCATGAACACCAGGATGGTGAGCGCCAGCATCACCTGCCAGGGGCGGTTGTGCAGCAGGTCCTTCAAGTCCTGCCCTACGCCGGCGGTCTGCTCCTTGGCGGGAACGATGCGCTCGCGGGTGGTGGCGAAGGTGATGAGGAAAAACACCGTGCCTACCACCGCAAACACCGTCATCACCCGTTCGAAGCCAAGTACGCGGTCGCCGTCGCCCAGGATCAGCACCAGCGGCAACAGGAGTACCTGGATGATGAACTGCGCGATCATCACCGCCACGAAACGGTAGGCAGACAGGCTGTTGCGCTGGTCCATGTTGCCGGTGAGGACGCCGCTCAACGCCGAGTACGGCAGGTTGTTGGCGGCGTAGACCAGCATCAGCAGGCCGTACGTGGTCAGGGCATAGACCACCTTGCCGCGTTCGCCCAGGTCCGGGGTGCTGAACGCGAGCAGCGAGAGCACGCCGAATGGAACAGCGGTCCACAGGATCCACGGCCGGAACTTGCCCCAGCGGCTGGTGGTGCGGTCGGCGGCGATGCCGATCAGCGGAGTGAATACGAAGGCGCCCAGCAGGCCGACCACGAAGATGACCGTGGCCGCTGTGGCAGGCGGCAAGCGGTACACGTCGGTGTAGAAGAACGCCAGGTAGGTGATCAGCGTCTGGAAGATCAGATTGGCTGCAAGGTCGCCCAGGCTGTAGCCGAGCTTCTCCCGTACCGACAGGGTGTGATCAGTCACGTTTTGCCTCCACGGTGAAACGTCCCTGCACGCGGGCGTCGGCACTGCTGCCGCCTATCCGTACCTCGTACGCACCCGGAGGGACCACATACGCGCCACGCACTTCATCGTACTGGCGAAGGGCCTGGCGGGCGTCCAGGTCGAAGGCCACGTTCTGCCGCTCGCCCGCGCCCAGATGCACGCGCTGGAAGCCATGCAACGACTGCACCGCATCGCCCGGTGCGGCATCCGCCCGGCGCACGTACAGCTGCACCACTTCGTCGCCGTCGCGCTTGCCGGTGTTGGCCACTTCAACCTGCACTTTGAGGCGACCATCGGCGGCGATGCGCGGCGCATCGAGGTGGAGCTTTCCATAGCCAAAGCTGGTGTACGACAGGCCATGGCCGAATGGATACAGCGGGGTGCCGCGGAAGTAGCGGTAGGTGCGGCCTTCCATCGCGTAGTCGTCGAAGGCTGGCATCTTCTGGTCTGCGGTGTAGAACGTGACCGGCAGGCGTCCACCGGGGTTGTAATCGCCAAACAGGGCCTCGCCCACGGCGGTGCCGCCGCGCTGGCCGGGGTACCAGCCCATCAGGATCGCGGACAGGTTGGCCTGGGCCCACTCCACCGCCATCGCCGAGCCACCCGTCAGCACCATCACCACCGGCTTGCCCGTCTGCTTGAGCGCTTCCAGCAGCTTGCGCTGGGTGGCGGGCAGGCGCAGGTCGGTGCGGTCGCCGCCGGCGAAGCCCGGGTAGTTGACCTTCATTTCCTCGCCTTCAACGTCGCCGGTCAGGCCGCCAACGAACACCACCACGTCGGCGCTGCGAGCTGCGTCCAACGCCTCCTCGAACGGCGGTTTGGCGCCGGGCATGCGCCAGCCCAGGCGCACGCCGGCGTCGCGCTCGGCGTCGAAGTATTCGAGCTTCAGGTCGTAGGCGCGGCCGGCCTGCAGGTCCAGGTCCACGCCATCGCTGCGCATGCGGTCGCTGGGGGTCCAGTGGTCCAGCACGCGCTTGCCGTCCACGTACAGGCGGAAGCCGTCGTCGGCGGCGGCCTCGATCCGGTAGCGACCCGAGGCCGGCGGCAGCAGCTGGCCGCTCCAGCGGATGCTGAAGTTGTCGTTCGGCACGCCCTGCCCCGGACCCGCTTCGCCGCGCGCCATCAGGTTGTCGGTGGGCGAGCCGCGGTCCCAACCGAACCCGATCTGGGCGTCGGTGCGGACCAGTGCCGGGGTGCCTGCCAGATCGGCGGTGCGGAAGTACTCGCCGCGCAGGCCGCGCTCGGGGGAGTCGGCCGAGGGCCGCAGGTACGCGGCCTCGATCAAGGGGGTTGCGTTGGGATCGTCGCGACCTTCCACCAGGTCCACGCCACGCGCGTAACGCACGTCCACGCCCTTGGCCGCGTCACGGATGCCCTGCAGGATCGTGACCGGTGCGGCGGGCGTGCCGAAGTAGTTGCCGAGCAGGGCCATGGTGTCGTCGGCGGTCGGGCCGACCACGGCAATGCGCTTGAGGTCACGCGAGAGCGGCAGCACGCCGTCGTTCTTCAGCAGCACCAGCGATTCCTGGGCCGCTTTCAACGCCAAAGCGTCATGCGCGGGCGCCTGGTTCACCGAGGCCGGAATCCGCGCGTAGGCGACGCGCTCCGGCGGGTCGAACATGCCCAGCCGCATGCGCGCGGTGAACAGGCGGGTCACGGCGTCGTCGATCTCGGCTTCGCTGATCAGCCCCTGCTTAACCGCGGCGGGCAGTGTGGCGTACTCCTGGCCACACTCCAGCTCGGTGCCGTTCTTTACCGCCAGCGCGGCGGCCGCTTCGCGGGTCGGCACGATTTTGTGATGCTTCCAGATGTCGACGATGGCCCAGCAGTCGGACACCACGTAGCCCTTGAAGCCCCATTCGTCGCGCAGGGTGTCGCGCAGAAGGAACTTGCTGGCGCTGGCGGACTCGCCGTAGACGCGGTTGTAGGCGCCCATGACCGCGTCCACCTGCCCCTCCTTCACCAGCGCTTCGAACGCCGGCAGGTAGGTGTCGTACAGATCGCGTTTGCTGGGCTTGGCGTCGAAGTGGTGGCGGTCGGCTTCCGGGCCGCTGTGCACGGCGAAGTGCTTGGCGGTGGCGTCGAGCTTGCGATATACCGGGTCATCGCCCTGCAGGCCATGCACGAACGCCACGCCCATGCGCGCGGTGAGGTACGGGTCTTCGCCGTAGGTTTCCTGGCCACGGCCCCAGCGCGGGTCGCGGAAGATGTTGATGTTGGGCGACCAGAAGGTCAGGCCCTGGTAGCGGCCATGCTGGCCGTCGCGCACGAATTGGTGGTGCTTGGCGCGCGCTTCGTCGCTGATGGTGGTGGCCACCTGCCCCACCAGCGGCACGTCGAAGGTGGCGGCCAGGCCAATGGCCTGCGGGAACACGGTGGCCTGCCCCGCCCGCGCGACGCCGTGCAGGCCCTCGCTCCACCAGTCGTAGGCGGGCACGCCCAGGCGCTCGATGGCCGGCGCCCCGTTCTGCATCTGGGCGGCCTTTTCCTCCAGCGTCATCTGCGCAACCAGCGCGGCCGCACGGGTTTCGAAGCTGGCGGAGGAGTCCAGCCACGGCTTCGTGTCTGCGGCATGGGTGGCGGTGGCGGCCGCGATGGCGGCGCACAAGGCAAGCGTGCGGAGGTAAGGCATGCGCATCATCATTTGCTCCTCGTAGCGCGCTCGTCGCGCGCGAATGGTCCCAGCAGCGCGCCTACGAAGCCGCCTGCACGATCGGTACTCAATACGGTGCCGTCTACGTTCTCGGCCAGCGTCTGCCAGCCCTGCCCATCGCCGGTGTCGAAGGCAAAGGCGTAAGCGCCTTCGTTGCCACTGATTTCCAGTCGCAGCGCATCGGTTGCGTCCAGCTCACGGTGGGCCAGTGTCTTCGTCGCGCCACTGCCGTCGCGCGCTTCGAGGAAGATCGAAACGCGGTCGCCGCCCAGGCTGCGTACGCCGAGGAAGTACCAGTACGCCTCGCTCTGGAATGCGGCCATGCCGGCTGCAACACCTGCCGCCGGGCGGCGCATGCCGGTGCTGGCCTCAAAGCGCAGGTGCTGCTGGCGGCGGCCGAGGAAAGCGGGATTGCGCAGCGTGTCCAGGCCTACCGGCAGCGGATGCACGGTCAGGCTTCCCGGGCGCGACGTCAGGTCTGCCCAAGGCTGTTTGGGAACGCGCACACGCAGCCATGCCTTGCTCAATGACGGGCCGTCGAATTCTTCGCGATCGGTGAAATTGCCGGTGTTGGGCGCCTGTATCGCATCGCCCTGCATCCACGCAGGCGCTTTCACCACATAGCGGATGGGCTGGTGCGCCGGCAGGATCACTGGCCAGCCATCACGCCATTCCACCGGCAGCAGATAGGTCTCACGACCGGTGTTGTAGTGGCGCTGCTGGTAGTTGCGGCTGGCCAGGAACACCGCCCACCACGAGCCGTCCGGACCTTCCACCAGGTCCGCGTGGCCGGCGTTGGTGACAGGCAGCGGGCGGTCGGCAGGCAGGTCGCGCTGGGTGAGGATTGGGTTGCGGGCGTAGGGAACGTAGGGGCCCCAGACATCGCGGCTGCGCAGCACCACCTGCGAATGCTGTGGACCGGTGCCGCCTTCGGCGTCTGAGAGGTAGTACCAGCCATCGCGCTTGTAGAGGTGCGGGCCTTCGATCCAGATCGGGTTCTTTGCCGGCTCTACCCCGCCGTCGATAAGGACCTTGCGCGGGCCCACCGGCTTGAAGCCGGCCAGGTCGAGCTGCTGCATCCAGATGGCACGGTGGCCTTCGTAGCGCGGCGGGCCGGGCGGTGCGTCGTTGTTGAGCAGGTAGACGCCGCCGTCATCGTCGAAGAACAGCGAGGGGTCGATACCGTCGACGGTTGGCAGCCAGTGCGGGTCAGACCACGGGCCTGCCGGGTCGCGCGCCGTGGAAATGAAATTGCCGCCACTGTCCACGGCCGTGGTGACCACGTAGAACACGCCGTCGTGGTACGAAATGGCCGGCGCGAAGATGCCGCGCGAGACGCTGAGGCCATCGAAATCGAGCTGGCCAGGACGGTCGATGACATTGCCGATCTGGGTCCAGTGCACGAGGTCGGTGCTCTCGAACACCGGGATGCCCGGGAAGTAGGTAAAGCTGGAATTGACCAGGTAGAACCTGCCGTTGGCGGCGACGATGCTGGGGTCTGCGTGGAAGCCGGCCAGGATCGGGTTGCGGTAATGCCCCGCGGGCAGTGGGGATTCGAAGGCCGCGTCCCAGCCGATGTAGTCGAACCAGTCGAAGTACACCGGCGGCGCGGGTTCGGCTTCGACCGCCCGCGAGGCGGCGGAGAACACCAGCAGCAGCGTGGCAAGCAGCAGACGCATCATCGGACCTCTGGATCGGTCAAGGAGAGTTCGAAGGGGCCTGCCGGGGCGCCGCTGCTGTCGCGCAGGGTGCAGACCGGGCCGTCCGCCCAGCAGTAGCGGACCCGTACGGCGGTGCCTGCCGACGCACCGCGCAGCACGACGTCGTGCCCGTCCAAGGCGGCGTCGGCGTACGCGCAGTGGTTTGAACCCGGGCCGCAGAGTTCGAAACCGATCGGTCCTGCGGCGCCGGTCGTGATCAGGCTGCCCGAAACACCGTCGAAGGCGACTCGCACCCCGTCTTGCGTGCGGGACGCGCTGCGCGGTACCGGCCCCGTAGGCAAAACGGTCTGATCGCCGTAGACCGCTTGCCGTGCCAGTCGCGCAAGGCGTCGGCCCAGCTCCTGCTTATTGGGCGGATGGATGTCGTAGGTATCGCCGATGTCGATGGCCAGTGCGAGCCCACTGTGCGGATCCTCCGCCGCTACGCGCCGTTGAGCCTCACGCACCTGCGCCCAGCCACTTTCTACGGGCAGTTCAGGCGGCTTGCCATAGCCGGCGAGCTGCACGATCAGGAACGGCAGCTCCGTGCCGAAATGGCTGCGCCAGTCATCGCGCAGGACGCGCAACCGGTCCGCGTAGGCGGCGCCGTCGCCGGTGTTGGACTCGCCCTGGTACCAGAGCGCGCCGCGCAGGCCGACGTTTCCGAGCGGCGCGATCATGCCGTTGTAGAGCGTGGACAGGCCCGTCGCGGCGTGCCATGGCGCGAGTGGGGGCGATTCGGCACTGGGCGCTATGCGGTACTGCCAACGGGGACCGAGCACGACCTGCGTGCCGTCTTCGAAACGCAGGGCCTGGGCCGTTGTCGGGCCCGCCAGTCCACCGTCGCCCCAGGTGTCGAGCGCGTTGATCACCACGGTGTTGGTGCCGGCCTTCAGCACCCCTGGCGCCAGCGGATACGCACGCGCGTCGCCTGGGCGGTTCTCGCTGCCTACGCCGACGCCGTTGACCCAGGTCATGTCGGTTTCGTCGACGGCGCCCAGTTCAAGAGTTGCGCGCTGCGCGGCCTGGGCGGCGGTCAGTGTGACCTGGGTGCGGTACCAGACCATCCCGTTGTAGGCGGCAAGTGCCGGGACGCCCCAGCGTTCCCAGGCGCCGAGGCTGGCTGGGGCGTCGTGCCATTCGCCCGCCTTGTTACCCGGCTGCCAGGGTGTATCACCGGGCGCGGCGTCTTCGCGGGTGGTCCACCACTGCTGCCAGTGCTCACCCCAGCGGCGGCTGGCGCCCGCTGGATCGTGGGCATGCTGCGCGAGGACGTCGAGTGATGTCTCCATGCCGCCCTGGGCTCGCAGTGCAGCGGCGCTCGTCCACGGTTCGATACGGGAGCCGCCCCATGCGGCCTGGATGAGGCCCATGGGCACGTTGATTGTCTTCTGCAGTTCGCGCGCGAAGTAGTAACAGGCCGCGGAGAACTCGCGCACGGTGTCGGGGGTTGCAACGGTCCATGCTACAGGCGCCTTGAACGTTTCCTGCGGGGACACGGCAGCGGCTTTGGGGACGCTGAACAGACGGATGTCGGGATGCGCGGCGGCGGCCAGTTCACTGCTGGCGTCGAGGCTGCGCCATACCGGCAGTTCCATGTTCGATTGGCCGGAGCACAGCCATACGTCGCCCATCTTGAGGTCGCGTGCGATCTGGGTGACCTGCCCTGCCCTGACGGTGAGTTGGTAGGGACCGCCTGCGGCGGTGGGTGGCAGCGTGGTGTGCCAGTCGCCATTGGCGTCCGCGCGGAGGGTGCGGGTGTGGCCTGAGAAGGCTACGGATACGCTCGCGCCCGGCTCCGCCTCACCCCACACCGGAATCGGCTGGTCGCGCTGCAGGACGGCGTGGTCCCGGAAGAGCGGGTGCAGAAGGGATGGCTTGGATGGCTGCGCCATCGTTAGCGTGCTGGTCGTTGCCAGCGCTGCCGCCAGTAGTACGCGCGCCGAGAGGCTGGACCTGCTCATCGGCCGTCTCCCGGCGCTGAAGGGAACTGCAGGGATTGGTAGTACGAAAGCGGGTGCGGCGGCGGGGCTTCGCCTGCAGGAAGTGGCAGGCCGTTGATCGATTGGAAGTAGGCGATGCTGGCGTCGCGCCACCATTGGGCTTCGCGGTGCTGGATGCGGAGAAACGCGGTGATCTCGGCGTGTCGTTGTGGGTCGATCGGTGACGCAAGCGGGGCAGAGCCCCGCTCTACCTCGGGGGAAGTACTCGTGCTGGCAGATGCGGCGCCGGTGGGTTGCAGGTGTGCCCATTCCTCCTGCATGGCCTGTACCTGCTGGACGCCGAGCGAGTAGCGGGTGACCAGTTCGTTCCACAGCGTCCGACCAGAGGCCATGCGGTGATCCCACGGGACGTGGTGGAACCACAGCAGCAGCGACTCGGGCACCTTGGTGACATCGCCATACTGCGCGGCGAGTTCGGGTACGTACTGCGCCACGGCATTGCTGCCGCGAGCGGTGCGGTCGAAGCCGATCCCGTTGCGGTCGGCGCGGTGGTAGTAGACCGAGGTCCAGTCCGGGCGTGGGCCGCCGTCTACCCAAGGGCCGGGGCCGTAGTGGTGGCCGCGCGCCATCAGGTGGTGCAGCCCGAGCGGGGTCATGTAGTTCACGGCCGCCTCCCGCGAGGTCATCATCATCGTGACGATGGGCTGCACCACGGCGGGATCCGGCGAGAAGGTCATCGCCGCCCAGTCGGCTGCAATGTCACGTGCCGACTGACCTGGGTTCCAGGCCAGCCGGCCGAAGGCATACCAGTTGGCCTGGTCGAAGTGGGAGCCGGTCCAGGTGCGGTCGTTGCCGATGTTGGCGACGCCGGCCATGCCGGTCAGTGCATGCCCCTCGAGGGAGCCGTCCACTACGCTGGCCACGGTCGAGCCGTGGCCACGTGCGTAGGTGTCCGAACGCAGTACTTCCTCGAACAGCGGTCCCAGATAGACCAGATGCGTGGCGAAACCCAGGTATTCCTTGGTGAGCTGGAACTCCATCATCAGCGGCGTGTGCGGCATGGCGCCGAACAGCGGATGGAACGGCTCGCGCGGCTGGAAATCAATGGGGCCGTTCTTGACCTGCACGATCACGTTCGGGTGGAACGTACCGTCGAGGCCGACAAACTCGGTATGGGCCTGGGTGGCGCGGTCTGCAGGTACGTCGTGTGCGTAGACGAACGCGCGCCACATCACCACTCCGCCATGCGGGGCCAACGCGTCTGCCAGCAGGTTGGCGCCGTCGGCATGCGAACGGCCGCAGTCCTGCGGGCCGGGTTGCCCTTCGGAATTGGCCTTGACCAGGAACCCACCGAAGTCGGGAATGCGTGCGTAGATTTCATTGACCTTGTCGCGCCACCAGCGCCGCACCCCGGGATCCAGCGGGTCAGCGGTCTTGAGTCCACCCAGTTCCATCGGTGCGCTGAACCGAGCGCTCAGGTACACGCGGATGCCATAGGGCCGGAATACCTCCGCAAGCGCGGCCGCCTTGTCGAGGTAGTCCGGCGCAAGGCTCCAGGCGCTGGCATTGACGTTGTTCAGTACGGTGCCATTGATGCCCAGCGAGGCATTGGCACGTGCGTAGTCGGTATAACGCGGGTCCTTCCATTCCGGCAGGCTCTGCCAGTCCCAGAGCGAGCGGCCTGCATAGCCGCGCTCGACATGGCCGTCAAGGTTGTCCCAGTGATCGAGCACGCGCAACTGCACGCGCGGCGATTCCCGCACATCCAGCGCGTCCAGCGGAGCGCCGGTCTGTAGCAGGCGCAGCAGGTGGAACACGCCGTAGAGAACGCCGATGTCGCGCTGCGCTGCCACCACCAGTACGCTGCGTCCGTCGAGCTGCGTGCGCTTCAGGAGATACCCGTCCTTGCCGAGCGATGCAACCTCTCTGCGGAGTGGCGCAAGCAACGCGGACGCGTGCGGCGTGCCCAGGACCACCGCGTACTGTTCCGCTCCCTCGTCATGCATCCGGGGAGCCTTGCCCAGTAGTCCCGCAAGCCCTCGCTCCAGCTCTGCACGCGCTGCCCGCTGGGTCGGCGTCGTATCGGGTGCGACGATGTCGCTCAACTGCGCGCGATAGGTTGCTGCGAGTGCGGGCTCAACCGGCACGTAGCGCATCCACAGTGCATGACCGTCTTCCGCATGCGCAGTGCCGACAAACATCAACAACGCGATGACAACGCTCGACATCCAATGACACCGTGCGACAGCGGCAAAATGCGGCGTTTTCGGCAGTAAACCGGGTAAGCTGGTGACGTGCCTGGGCCGCTGCATCATCTCCCCTGATCGCCGCACGGTAGCGTTGCAGAAACGAAAGGAACCGCGTATTGGACAAGCCGAAGAAGACGGTCCGCCGCAAAACCAGCGGCGTGACGATCGACGAGGTGGCGGCGCTGGCAGGCGTTTCGCCGATGACCGTGTCGCGGGCAGTGAACCAGGGCAACGTCCGAGAAGAGACCCGCGAACGCGTAATGCGTGCGGTACGCAAGCTGGGCTATACGCCGAACGTGGCGGCCAGTTCGCTGGCGGCGGCGCAGCACACGCGCATTGCGCTGATCTACGCCAACCCCAGCGGTGCTTACCTGAGTGAGCTGCTGGTCGGCCTGCTGCGCGTGGCCTCCAACGCGCCGGTGCAGCTGACCATCGACTACTGGGAAAACATGGATGCCGAGGCCGAGCGCAAGGCCGCGCGCAGCCTGGCCAGCCGGGTCGATGGCGTGATCCTGCCTCCGCCGCTGTGCGAGTCCGCGGCCGCCGTGGGCGAGCTGGTGAAGGCGCGCATTCCCGTTGTGGCGATCGCGTCCGGACGCCAGGGCGACGGCATCTCCTGCGTCCGCATCGACGACTTCCACGCCGGCAAGGACATGGCCGAGTACCTGATCCAACAGGGACACAGCCGCATCGGCTTCATCCGTGGACGCGAGGACCTCAGCGCCAGCGCCCGTCGCTACGACGGGTTTGTCACCGCGCTGCACGAGGCTGGGCTGGAGGTCGACCCCGAGCTGGTCCAGCACGGCAATTACACCTACCGCTCCGGGCTGGGCGCCGCAGAGCTCCTGCTGGGGCACGCGCAGCCGCCGACCGCCATCTTCGCCAGCAACGACGACATGGGCGCCGCTGCCATTTCGGTCGCGCACCGGCGCGGGCTGGACGTGCCCCGCGACCTTACGGTCGTGGGCTTCGATGACACCTCGGCCGCGACCACGGTGTGGCCGGAACTCACCACCATCCACCAGCCGATCGCGGCGATGGCCGATGCGGCCATCGACATCCTGCTGCGCACCATCCGCCACCGCAACGACGAGGCGCGCCCGCTGACCGACCATGTGCTGCCGCACCGGTTGGTGGAGCGCGATTCGGTGGCGCGCCCGCCGAGAGCCCGGTAAGGCGCGCCGCATCATCAGGCTCCCGGGCAGGCGACGGTGACGTCGGCTTCGTTCAGGGCGCCGAGCGCCACGCGCGAGATCGAGACGGTCATGGCTGATGCGCTCACCAGCGACCACGGACGGTCCAGTTTGCCCACCTGCGCACCGGCACCGGCCAGGCACTTCAGCGGCACGCCCACCCGCGTCCACTGCCCCACCGGCAGCTTGGCCAGCGTCGGCCCCACCGGCACACGCGCGGTGCAACCGGTACCGCAACCGACCGCCAGCCACGCTTCTCCCTTGGGTGCCGCGTCCACGCGGAGCGTGGTGACCAGCATCAGGTCGCCGTTGCTCTCACGCTGCAGGTCCAGTGCGGTGTGCGACTGCAGTGCGGCGGTGGCCTCACCCTTGCCCGTCCAGGCCAGGCGACGGCTGTCTTCCTGCTTGAGGTGGTCCACACCGGTCACATTGAGCAGGTCGCCGTCCAGCCCCTCCGGCACCTTGGTGACGGTCACGCCCTGCCCCGTTGCGGTTTCCAGTCGCAGCGCCATGCCGGCGCCGGCGTCGCCCGCCGCGAAGAACACGCCGGCCGCGCCTTCATTGCCGGTCACGCCCGACACTTCCGGCAGCGCCGCCAGATCACCCTTGTCGGCATAGGTCAGGCCGTAGTCGAAGGCGAACTGCGGGTCGTAGTCCTTCTGGCCCACGTTGTTGGCGTACTGCACCGCGGTGCGCGGCCAGCTGAAGCTGAGCTTGCCCTTGAAGTCGTTCTGCACGGCGCCGTCCGGCGTGCGCAGCAGCACGTCGGCAATGCCCGCGCCTTCCGAACCCGGCAGCCATGCCGCTACGAACGCATCCGCTGCGTTGATCTCGCGATTCACCCACAACGGACGGCCGCTCAGGAACACTGCGACCACGGGGATGCCGTCGGCCTTGAGTTTCTTGAGCAGCTGCAGGTCAGCGTCGTCGCCAGGCTTGTAGGCCAGCGTGGCGAGGTCACCCTGGAACTCGGCATACGGGTTCTCACCGAACACCACCACGGCCACGTCCGGCTTGGTCTTGTACTTGCCGTCAACGGCAAGCTCAGCCTGACCGCCCGCGGCCTTCACCTGCTGCGCAATGCCTTCGAAGATGGTGTCCGCATTCGGGAAGTCCTTGCGCGTGGTACCGGTGCCCTGCCAGTTGAGGGTCCAGCCACCCGCCTGCTTGCCGACGTCGTTGGCGCCGTCACCGGCGACCAGGATGCGCTGCTTCGGCGCCAGCGGCAGTACGCCGCCCTGGTTCTTGAGCAGCACCAGCGACTCGCGCACCGCCTGGCGTGCGACCTCGCGATGGTCCGGCGCGCCGATGAGGTCGAACTGGCCACCGACCGCGCGCGCGGACGGCTTGCCGGCCTCGAACAGGCCCAGCCGCATCTTCACCCGCAGGATCCGGCGCACCGCGTCGTCCAGCCGCTCCTGGCTGATGGTGCCGGCCTTCACCGCGGCCAGCGTTGTTTCGTACATGCCCTTCCAGCTGTCCGAGGCCATCGGCATGTCCAGCCCGGCGTTGATCGTGGCCGGGCAGTCGGTGGTGGTGCAGCCCTTGACCTGGCCGTGCCCGTTCCAGTCGCCGACGACGAAACCGCCGAAGCTCATGCGGCCCTTCAGTGCGTCGGTCAGGTACGGCTTGTTGCCATGCATCTTCTCGCCGTTGACGCTGTTGAACGACGCCATCACCGTCTGCGCGCCAGCCGCGATTGCTGGCGGGTATCCCGCCGCATGGATGCGGACCAGCTCGGCTTCGCTGACTTTCGTGTCGCCCTGGTCCTTGCCGTCGGTGGTGCCGCCGTCGCCCAGGAAGTGCTTGACCGAGGCGATTACATGGCGGCCGTCGAGGAACTCCGGCGAACCGACCTTGCCCTGCAACCCCTCCACCACCTTGCCCGCATAGCTGGCCACCACCTCGGGCGATTCGGAATAGCCCTCGTAGGTGCGGCCCCAGCGGTCGTCCTGCGGCACCGCCACGGTGGGCGCGAACGCCCATTCCATGCCGGTGGCGCGCGTTTCCAGCGCGGTGATCTCGCCGATCCGGCGCACCAGCTCGGGATTACGCGCCGCGCCCAGCCCGATGTTGTGCGGGAACAGGGTGGCGCCGACGATGTTGCTCTGCCCATGCACGGCGTCGATGCCGAACAGGACCGGGATCGCCTTGCCGCCCTGCGAGGTGTCCATCGAGGCGGCGTAGAACGCGTCGGCCAGGGCCAGCCACTCGGCCGGCGAGGCGTCGTAGCGGCCACCGGGATCCGAATTGCCGCCGGCGAGGATGGACCCCAGCCGGTACTTGCGTACGTCGTCAGGCGTGATGCTGGCGATGTCGCCCTGGATCAGCTGACCCACCTTCTCTTCCACCGTCATGGTCGCGATCAGGTCGTTGATGCGCTTTTCCAGGGCGGGGTCTTCCGCCAGCGGCCAGGCCACCGACGGCCAAGGATTGGCATCGGCAGTGGCGGCGGGCGCGGCGGTGTCGGCGACCTTGTCATCGCCCTTGCAGGCAGCCAGTGCCAGCAGCATGGCGACCATCAGGACAGGGGTACGACGCGGAAGGTGAAGGTGGGTCATGGGCTCATCCTTGGTGCTGCGCTCAGCGCAGCAGGTACGTGTTGATCAGGTTTTCGTAGCGTTCCTGCTTGCCGCTGATCTGCTTGGGCTCACCGCCCTTTGCCCCCAGTGCAGCCAGGTCCGCCAGGCTGAGCTTGCCATGTTCGAAGTCCTTTCCGGCGCCGCTGTCGAAGCTGGCGTAGCGCTCGGTGCGCCACTGTTCCCACGGCGAGTCGTTGAGCAGCCCGTGCGCAACCTCCAGCCCGCGCGCGAACGCGTCCATGCCGCCGATATGGGCCACGAACAGGTCCTCCAGGTCGGTGGACTCACGCCTTACCTTGGCGTCGAAGTTCAGGCCGCCTTCCAGCCCGCCCTGGCGCAGCACCACCAGCATCGCGCCGACGGTGTCGTACAGGTCGGTCGGGAACTGGTCGGTGTCCCAGCCGTTCTGCGCGTTGCCGCGGTTGGCGTCGATGCTGCCGAGCAGCCCGTGGTCGGAGGCTACCTGCAGGTCATGCTCGAAGGTGTGGCCGGAGAGCGTGGCGTGGTTGGCTTCGATGTTGAGCTTGAAGTCCTTGTGCAGGTTGTGTTCCTTCAGGAAGCCGGCCACCGTGGCGCTGTCGAAGTCGTACTGGTGCTTCATCGGCTCCATCGGCTTGGGCTCGATCAGGAAGTTGCCCTTCAGGCCGATGCTGCGGCCGTAGTCGCGGGCCATGGTCAGGAAGCGTGCAAAGTGGTCGGTTTCGCGCTTCATCTGGGTGTTGACCAGCGACGCGTAGCCTTCGCGGCCGCCCCAGAACACGTAATGTTCGCCACCCAGCTCAACGGTGGCTTCCAGCGCGGCCTTGACCTGCACGGCCGCGCGCGCGACCACGGCGAAGTCCGGGTTGGTCGACGCACCGTTCATGTAACGCGGGTGCGAGAACAGGTTGGCAGTGCCCCACAGCAGCTTCATGCCGGTGGCATCCTGGCGCTCCTTGGCCAGCTTCACCATGTGCTTGAGGTTCTTTTCGTACTGGCCGACGTCGTCGGCATCCGGGGCCAGGTCGATGTCATGGAAGCACCAGTACGGCACGCCGAGCTTGGTGAAGAACTCGAATGCGGCGTCCACCTTGGCTTCCGCGCTGGCCAGCGGCGTGCTGGATTCCCACGGGAAACGGCGGGTGCCCGGGCCGAACGGATCGTGGCCGGCGTTGCAGAAGGTGTGCCAGTAGCAGACCGCGAAGCGCAGGTGCTCCTGCATCGTCTTGCCGCCGATCACTTTGTTTGCGTCATACACCTTGAACGCGAGCGGGTTGTCCGAACCGCGCCCTTCGAAGGGAATGCGGCCGATGCCGGGGAAGTATTCGGTGGCGCCGATGAAGGGCTGGGTGCTCATGGTGCGGTTCCTTTCGTTGTGCGAGGTGTCGCGAAAAAAGTGGAGATCAGCCGCGCTGCAGCGGCGTGACGGCGTCGAGGTAGCGCAGGAAGCGTGCGTAGGCGGCGGCATAGGCGTCGCCACGGGTCGGGTCGGGGCGCGCGGAAAGCTGCGGGTCGAGCGCTACGTGCCGTTCGGTGATGTCGGCGATCGAGGCGTCTTCGCCCCGTGCCTGGCCCAGCGCCCACAGCGCCTGCAGGGCTGCGCCGAACGCCGCGCCTTCGGATTGGGTCGGTACGTCCACCGGCAGGCCGAACACATCGGCTACCAGCTGCCGCCACTGCGCGCTGTTGCTGCCACCGCCAGTCAGCACGATGCGGTCGAACTGCATGCCGGCGCGCACGAAGGCGTCGTAGCCATACTTCAAACTGTAGGTGGCCCCTTCCATCGCGGCACGGTAGACGTGCGCCGGGGTCATGTTGGTGGTGTCCAGGCCGGCCAGCACGCCCTTGCCCAACGGCAGGTCCGGGGTGCGTTCGCCGTTGAGGAACGGCAGCATCACCAGGCCGTCGGCGCCGGGCGGCGTGTTGCGCAGGTGGCCGTCGGCGTGGCGGGTGTTGAAGTCGAACGCGTCCGCCACCTGCTCGGTGACCACGGTGCAGTTCATGGTGCAGATCAACGGCAGCCAGCCGCCGGTGGAAGAACAGAACGCAGCCCAGGCGCCCTCCGGGTCCACCACCGGGGTATCGGAATAGGCGAACAGCGTGCCCGACGTGCCCAGGCTCATCGCCAGGCGACCCGGTGCGACGCAGCCGGTGCCGATGGCCGCCATCATGTTGTCGCCGCCACCTACGGCGACCTTCACCGTTGCCGGCAGGCCCAGGCTCTTTGCGGCAGCGGGGGCGATATCGAACAAGGCTTCGGGTGCCGCGATGGGCGGCAGGCAGGCCGTCAGATCGCGGTCCGGATCGGTGGCGCGCAACAGCTCGGGCGACCAGGCGCGGGTGCGCACGTCCAGCCACCCGGTGCCGGACGCGTCGCCGTATTCGCAGAAGCGCTCACCGGTCAGCGCGAAGTTGAGGTAGTCGTGCGGCAGCAGGATGCTGGCCAGGTTCGCGTAGGCCTCGGGCCGATGCGTCTTCGTCCACGGCAGCTTCGAGGCGGTGTAGCCGGTGAGGATCGGATTGCCGGCCGCAGCAATCGTCTGGGCCATGCCACCCAGCGCGTCCATGATCTGCGTGCATTCTGCAGTGGTGCTGGTGTCACACCAGAGCTTGGCCGGCGCCAGCACCTGGCCTGCCGCGTCGAGCGGCACGAAGCCGTGCTGCTGGCCGGAGACGGCCAGCGCGACGATGCGCGAACGCACCGCCGGTGCGATCGCCGCGAAGCAGCTGTTGAGCGCCGCCACCCAATCCGCCGGGACCTGTTCGCGGCTGCCATCCGCACCGCTTGTCAGCTCCAGCGCCGCACTGGTGCTGGCCACCACCTTGCGCGCGGCAGGGTCGTACACCAGCACTTTCAAGCTCTGCGTGCCCGCATCGATTCCGGCAACCAGTTCCATCCCTTACACCCCGTACGTTTCAAAAGGTAGCGCTACCAATTCCAGGCAACAACGCGCAGCTTCGCTACGCGGTCGCCATCCTCCGCGGCCACACATCGGCCGACGCCTTGCAGTAGCGTTCGATGAAGTCCGCCTGCGACGGCATCGTCGCCACGGCCTGCTGGATCGGGTGGCGGATGCGCTGCAGCAGGGTGCGCAGGTCGTCGTCGCTGATGGCGCTGGCCAGCGGGTGCGCGGGGCCGGGCTGGATGCCCTGCCCCATCAGCACGCTGGTCCAGGAGTCCACCCGGAACAGTTCACCCGGGTCCTGCCAGGCATGCGCACGCTCGCGCCACGCGCGCAGGCGCACCGCCAGCGACTCCGGCAGCTCCATCTCGCGGGCTGCCTTCCACATCGGTTCGTCGCGCTGGGTGGCGTGGTAGTGCAGGATGATGAAGTCGCGCACATGTTCCATTTCCTGGCGGCCGACGTCGTTGTAAAGGGCCTGCAGGGTCGGGGTGATGCCATCGATCGGGAACAGCTGGATCAGGCGCACCACCGAACTGATGGTGAGGTGGATGCTGGTGGATTCCAGCGGTTCGATGAAACCACTGGCCAAGCCGAGTGCCACAACGTTCTTGTTCCAGGCCTTCAACCGGCGCCCGCTGCGGAACGGCACCAGCCACGGGTCGCGCAGCGGTTCGCCTTCGATGTCGCGCAGCAGCTTGGCCTGCGCTTCGTCGTCGGACATGTGGCGGCTGGAGAACACCAGCCCACAGCCCACGCGATGCTGGAGCGCGATGTGCCAGCGCCAGCCGGCCTCGTGCGCGATGGCGCGGGTGTACGGAACCGGCGGTTTCGTCGATTCTGTCTGGACCGCCACCGCACGGTCGCTGGGCAGCCACTGGTTCCAGTCTTCGTAGCCGGTGTGCAGGGTCTGCTCGGTCAGCAGGCCGCGGAAGCCGGTGCAGTCGATGAACAGGTCGCCCTCCAGCACCTGGCCGTCTTCCAGCACCAGTGCCTGCACCGAACCGTCATGCGCATGCTGGCGCACTTCGTGGATCTTGCCTTCCACCCGGCGCAGGCCGTTCGCTTCGGCCTTGCGGCGCAGGAATTTCGCATACAGCCCGGCGTCGAAGTGATAGGCGTAGTTCACCTGCGGCTGGGTCTGCAGCGAGAACTGGTCGCCGCGCGAGGCCACGCTTTCCAGGCAGAAGTCGCCCAGGTCCGAATGCATGCCACGGCGCTGGCTGTCCAGCCAGAAATGGTGGAACGGCGTGGCCCAGGTGTTCTGGCCGATGGTGCCGAACGGGTGGATGAAGCGGTCGCCGGGGCGGCGCCAGTTTTCGAACGAGATCGAGAGTTTGAAGGTGCCGGCCACTTCGCGCAGGAACTCCTGCTCGTCGATCTGCAGGAAGCGGTGGAAGGTCCGGATCGGCGGTACGGTCGACTCCCCCACGCCGACGGTGCCGATCTGCTCGGACTCCACCAGGGTGATCTCGAGCTGGTCACGGAACTGGTGCGCCAGTGCGCAGCCGGCCAGCCAGCCTGCGGTGCCACCGCCGGCGATCACGACCTTGCGGATCCGGCCTTGCGTGGTGTTGTTCGCAGCGTTCAAAGCGATCCCCTGTCAGCGGTTGAGTCGAGCGAGCAGCTGGGCGCGCGTGCGGCGGGCCTGCAGTTCGTCGAACGGTGCCAGTTCGCCCCGGGCGGCGTCGGGAAGGTGCTCCCCTGCGCGCTCAGCGGGTCCGAATACGTAGTACTTGAAGATCGTTGCCCACGCCTGTTTTTCCCGCTCCGGCAGGTCGCGCAGCGCCCACATCGCGTGCTGCAGTGCCGGCAGCGGCGAGGACAGGAAGCCGGGCACGCTGCGCCACCAGTAGTTCACCAGCACGTTGAACGGCGCCAGGCTGCGTACGTGGTGCCACCACATGCTGGGAATGAAGATCGCGTCACCGGGCTCGAGCTCGGCGGTGACCGCGCTTGCCAGCGCGTCACGGAATCGCGGGTGGCGCGCGAAGTCGGGATTGTCGAAATCCACCACGCTGACCACCTGCCCGCCCGGCGTGGGCTCGAGCGGACCGGGATAAAGGTTGTCGATCTGTTCCGGTGGGAACAGCGTGAACCGGCGCCGGCCAACCGCACAGCAGGCCAGGTTGTCGGGCGTGTCGAAATGACAGGACGCGGTGACCCGGTTGCCGATCCAGATGCTGGCCGAGGCGTCGATGCCCTGCCCGGCCAGACCGGCATCGTTCTGCGCCGAGAACCCGGGCAGCGCACGATCGATCAGCAGCGAAGCGATGTAGTACGTGGGCGGCAATGGATCATCCAGGTGCTGCGCGATTTCATCCAGGACCTCGCCCAGCACGCCGCGACGGACCTCGAAGTTCAACTGGGTGAAGTCGGCGTTGTAGAACGGGCGTCCCTGGATGGCGGGCTCGCCATGCGAATACGGAACCGGCGTGCCGGCGTCGAAGCCGCGCAGATAGTCCATGGCGTCCCGGGTCGAGCGCAGTCCAGCCTGGACCAGGCCCCAGTCGCGCACGACACCGCGCAACACCACCGGTTCGCCTGCGGCAACCAGCGCGTCCAGCGGGAGCTCGGCAGGCGCCAGCCCTTCCAGTGTCCGCATCGCCGCCCCGTCGGCCATCGCTCAGTTCCTGCCCTGCAGGCGCAGGCGGCGCTGTTTCTCGGCGATCAGCCGTCGCATGTTGTGCAGCGAGGCCAGCATCAGGTACGCGCCTTCCAGATAACCGGCGCGGTTGAGTTCGGCCAACGCGTCGCCCTCCAGCGTGGCAAGGCGGTCGCGGTCGACCGCATGCAGGCCGTTGACCCCGACCCGATGTTCGGCGTCGACCTGAACGTCGAGCGTGACGGGCTGGATGAGCCCTTTTGCATCCAGCATCGCAAACATGTCCGCGCCGAAGGCATGGCCGTCGTTGATGCCGCGCAGGACGTTGGCGATGTGGTCGAGATAGGGGGTATTGCCGCCCTGCGGCAGGAACACCGGCTCGCCGGCGTTGGTGTTCACGCGCGGGTGGTCCAGGTCCACGTGCAGGACCGCTTCCTGCTTGAGCTCCCCGTCGATGCGGTTCTCCTGGAACCCGATCAGGAACGGACCCTTGGCCGCGGCTCCCGGCAGGTAGGACGCATTCCAGCGGCCCTCCTCCAGGTACAGGTTTTCGTGCTGTTCAAAGCCGAGCAGGACCACCGACTGCCACGCACCGGTGGCGGCGTCCCTGCGCAGGAAAATGGGGTATTCACGTTGCAGTTCGGCAAATTCGCTCGGGTACGCCGGCACCATGCCGACCGCGTCGCCGAATTCAGGCCCGAAGCCGGTCGCCACGCGCAGGTCGCGGTGGGCGATGTTGTTGAGCATTTCGTAACGCGGCATGTGTAGTCCAATCCCAGCAGGAGCCTGCACGGGTGCCGCTGCCCAAGCAACGGCACCCGTGACCTGTTCAGAACCTGTAACGAACGCCAAGCATGTAACGCGGATCCTGGTCAGCCAGCTTCACCATCATCTGCGAGGTACGCGAACGCCAACGCACGTCTTCGCCGGTGAGGTTGATGGCTTCCAGGCTGAACGACCAGTTGTCATTCAGCGTGTAGCCCACGCTGAGATCCCACTGGTCGTACTCTTCCACATAGTACGGGTTTCGGCTCGCCCCCTGGTTGGCCAGGATCAGGTACTGGTCGCGCCAGTTCCAGGCCAGGCGCACCGACCAGCCATACTTTTCGTACATCAGCATGGCGTTGGCGGTGTCGCTCAGACCGGTGAGCGAGAACTGGTCGACGTTCGGGTCGCCCGCATCGTTGTAGCCCACGTCACCATTGACGATGGTGTAGTTGGCCAGCACGCCGAAGCCGGTGTCGCCGAAGAAGTACTGCCCGCTCAGTTCCCAGCCATGCAGCTTGGACTCGTTCTGGTTGATGGGGCGGTTGACGTTGAACTGGTACAGCGGATCGTCTGCCTCCCCAATCAGGTCGTACGCCGCCTCGGTGGCCAGCACCTGTGCGTCGGTGCCGTTGTAGGCGCCCAGCCCGGCCGGATTGTTGCGCAGCAGCGCCAGCGCGGTGAACAGCGAGGTGTCATTGGCCGAGCAGGCCGCCGCGTTCGCCGGGCCCACCTGCGCAAGGCAGGCGCCACTGGTCAGGAACCCCAGCGCCGCCTGGGCGTCCGGCCCCGAGGTCGGGTCGCGCAGGCCGTACAGGTTCTCCTGCACGATGGTGTTGCCGATGAAGTTGCTGACCCGCTTGTTCCAGTACGTCACCGACACGTAGCTGGCATCGGCGAAGTACCACTCCAGCGCCAGGTCGAGGTTGTCCGACTCCAGCGGCTTCAGGGCCGGGTTCTGCGCCGTGCCGCTGGCCCGCGAGGACGGGTCGATCAGCACCGAGCCAAACGGCTGCTGTGCGGTGGGACCGGCATACAGATTGCCGATCGGCGCGCGGGCGATGCTCTTGCCGAACGACACGCGGCCTTTCAGGTCGTCCATCAGGTCGATGCTGAAGTCCAGGTTGGGCAGGATGTAGCTGTAGCTGGTCTTCTCGGTGAACGGCTGCTGGTCATTGGACAACAACACGCGGAAGTCGTTGTTGGCCTGCCACTGGATGCCTTCGGGAATGGCGATGATCGAGGTCGACACCACGTCGGTGGTTTCGTAGCGGACGCCCAGGCGCGTATTGGTGCGATGGCCGCCCAGGTCGCCATCCAGCTCGACCTGCATGTAGGCCGAATCGGTCTTCTCCTCCACCCGATTGTCCGCCGAATTCTGCGCACTGACGCCGAGGTTGGCGCCATAGTGCTCGCCCGCCCACTGCGCCAGTCGGCCGGCGTCGCCGCGCCACGCGCTGAAGCTGTTGACGTTAAAGTCGTTGAACAGCCCGACGATGTTGACCGGCCGCAGCAGGTCCATCAAACCGTTGGCGACATCGCCGTTGACGTTGGCCACGCCCCAGTCGCCCAGGGTGTTGTAGTTCTCCGCGGCCTGGATGCGGTGGGTGGTCTGCTTGCTGGAGTCCACGCCGAACTGGAAGCGGCCCGCGTCAAACGCCCACTCACCGTCCACGCGACCCTGCTTGATCTCGCTGATCTGGGTCTGCGAGTTGATGCGCAGCACCTGCGAGCCGATCTCACCCGGTACGAAGCCCGCGTTGGTCACGCCGTTGGTCTTGGCGATGGCGTCGGCCGCAGTCGGGTACCAGACCTGGGTGCCCACCGGCAGGCCGTTGTTCCAGACCATTTCCTGCACGTAGGTGCCGCCGCACTGCGGGCCGGTGGTGCAGTTGTTGGTGCCGGCGATACTGGAGAAGATGGAGCCGCCACCAGTGAGCGGATCGTTCGGCCGGCTCTCGTTCTTCGAGTCGTGGCCGTCGAAGCTCAGCTTGAAGCGGTCGGTGATGTTCCAGGTGGCATTGAAGCCGAGCGACCCCAGCTTGTACTTCTGCATGCTGCGCTGCTGCTCGAGCCCGAAGTCCTTGGTGCCGGCGATTTCGCGGATGTAGATCGGCGTGGCCACCGCGCCGCTGGTGTCGAACACCACATCGGTGTAGTTGCTGTTCTGCAGCCACATGCCCTGCTCGCCACGATTCTCTTCGATCTCGTTGGTCGAGTAGGTGTAGTCCAGGGTCAGCGTCACCGCGTCGGTCGGTGCGAACTGCAGCACTGCCTGGCCGTTGATGCGCTCGCGCTCGAAGTCGGCGAACGCATAGCGCAGGTCGTTCGGGCGTCCGTACAGCGCGCCGATCGCAGGTGCGTTGGTCACGGTCGGGTTGCCGGGCATGGTCCCGGTCCACGGCTGGATGTTCCAGTAGTTGTTGGTGGCCTGTACCGAGCCGCCCTTGCGCTTCTGGTAGCTCGCGCTGACGCCCACGCCCCAGGTCTTGTCCGGGTTGGTGTAGCTGAAGATGCCGGAAAGTTCAGGGGTGATGTCGTTGTCGAACGGCTGGCTCTGGTCGGAGACGATCTTCGCGCCGGCGCTGGCAACGGTGCCCTCATGGTCGAACGGACGCCCGGTGAGGATGTTGATGGTGGCGCCGATACCGCCACTGGGCACGTTGGCCTGGCTGGTCTTGAACACCTCGATGCCGTTGACCGCCTCGGCCGCCAGCTGGGCGAAGTTGAACGCTCGGGTACCGCCGTCCACGCCGCCGATGGCGACCTGTCCCGCCGCGCCGAACGCGTCGGCACCGGGCATCTGGCGACCATTGAGCGTGACCATGTTGAACTGCGGGCCGAAGCCACGCGCGGTCACCTGCGCGCCTTCACCGTCTCGACGTTCGATCGAGATACCGGTAATGCGCTGCAGCGATTCGGCCAGGTTGGTATCGGGGAACTTGCCGATGTCCTCGGCACTGATCGCGTCCACCACGCCTGCCGAGTCGCGCTTGATGTCCATCGCCTGGCTGAGGCTGTTGCGGATGCCCGTGACCTGCACCGTGTCGAGCTGGGTCGGCGTGGACTGGGTCTGCTGTGCGGTGGTGGACGGTGCCGTGGTCGACGCGTCCTGTGCAAATGCAGGGTTGATGACCAGGACGCCACCCACGAAGGTGAACATGGCCCGGGAAGTTAGTTTCGCCAGCTTGCGGCTCATGCGTGAGCCCTCAGGTCTGGGGTACGACGGAAAGCACCAGCGCTCATGACTCTCCCCTCTGACATACGATCGAATGGATGTACTTCGCACCACGCCATGGCGCGGTGGGACCTCGAAATCGCTTGCAGTTGCCAGAACATGCGCGTGGTAAATGGGGGAATCTCCGCTGGCCTTACCCCGGCTCAGTGGTAGCGCTACCATCGCGTCAGGGCGCAGACTAATCACTCCGTCACACCGTTGTCATCATGCAACGCAGCAAAGGAGACCGGGTCCTTGAGCACCACCCCGAAAGCGGTGCGCCGCAAAGGCAGTGCCGTCACGATCGACGAGGTTGCGGCGCACGCCGGCGTCTCCCCGATGACCGTCTCGCGGGTCATCAACGGCCACGCCGGCGTGCGGGAGGGAAATCGGGAACGGGTGCTGCGCAGCGTGCAGGAACTGGACTACCGGCCGAACCTGGCCGCCAGCGCACTGGCAGCCGCGCAGCAGACCTGCATCGCGCTGATCTACACCAATCCCAGTTCCAGCTACCTGCGCGAATTGCTGGTCGGTGCCCTGCGCGGTTCCACCCGGGCGGCGGCGCAGCTGGTGATCGCCAGCTGGGACGAGCTGGGGCCTGAAGCGCGCCGGGAAGCAGCCCAGCACCTGGCCAGCCGCGTGGCCGGCGTGATCCTGCCACCGCCGCTATGCGAATCGAAGGTCATCGTGACCGAATTCGTGAACGCCGGCGTTGCCGTGGTTGCCATTGCCTCCAGCCACTTCAGTGGCCGTATCTCATGCGTGCGCATCGATGACCGACACGCCAGCCGCGATATCGTGACCCACCTGGTTTCGCACGGTCATCGACGCATCGGCTACATAAGCGGCGACCCGAACCAGACCGCCAGTGCCCAACGTTCGCAGGGCTACCGCGATGCCCTGGCCGAAGCCGGCATCGGCTACGACGAGGCGCTCGTACAGCCCGGCTACTTCACGTATCGCTCGGGACTGGAGGCGGCGGAACAGCTGTTGTCCCTGCCCCACCGGCCCAGCGCGATCTTCGCCAGCAACGACGACATGGCCTCGGCCGTGGTCTCGGTCGCGCACCGTCACGGCCTGCAGGTACCGGACGATCTTTCGGTGGTGGGTTTCGATGACACCTCGGCGTCGACGATGGTGTGGCCGGAACTGACCACCATTCACCAGCCGGTGGCGGACATGGCCGACACCGCCATCGACATCCTGCTGCGGGAAATACGCCGCACGCCGTCTTCGAGGCAGGCCTCTGTGAACCATGTACTGCCCCACAAGCTGATCGCGCGGGCGTCGGTCTCGACGGTATCCCGGTAGAGCCGGCCGCCGGCCGGCTCCTCTTTCGGCCGGATGTGCATGGAGCCGGCCAGCGGCTGGCTCTATCGGGAACGCCATGCCTTTTTGGCATGGCTGGGCCAGATTAAATGTATTGGATGCATATCGAGTGGGCGATCAGACTTAGCCCATTCCGCCATTGCTGCTCGCGAAATGCATTCTTCCTCCCTCGTGCTCCCCTCCTCCTGGATCCGCTGCCACTCGGCTGGCCTGCTGCTGACTGCCGCTGTAGCAGCGGTCGCCCTGCTGCTCGGTCACTGGCTCCCCCTGGTCGGCGGCCCGGTGTTCGGCATCGTGCTGGGCATCCTGGTCAAGAACGTGGCTTCGCCCGGAAAACGCTTCGATCCTGGCATCCGCTTCGGCGGCAAGCAGGTCCTGCAGTGGTCGATCATCGCGTTGGGCTTTGGCCTCAGCCTGGGCGAAGTGCTCAAGACTGGCATGGAATCGCTGGCAGTGACGTTCGTCACCGTGACGGTCGCTTTCCTGAGCGCCTGGGCATTGGGCCATTGGCTGCGGGTGGAAGGCAAACTGACCGTACTGATCGGGGTTGGCACGGCAATCTGCGGCGGCTCCGCCATTGCCGCGGTCACGCCCATCCTAAAGCCGGACGATCACGATACGGCGTTCGCCATTTCCACCATCTTCCTGTTCAACCTGGTGGCAGTTTTGCTGTTTCCGCTGCTCGGCCACCTGATGCAGATGAGCGACCAGGGTTTCGGCCTGTGGGCCGGCACGGCCATCAACGACACCTCCTCAGTGGTCGCGGCCGGCTACGCCTACAGCGACCTGGCGGGCGGCTACGCCACCATCGTCAAGCTGACCCGTTCCACCCTCATCATTCCTATCTGCCTGGTACTGACCGTGGTCATGGCCACGCTGGCCAGGCGGCGCAGCACCGGGCAGGCCGGCGCCGGCGCGTTCAACCTGGCCGCCATCTTCCCGTGGTTCATCCTGTGGTTCCTGGTTGCATCAGGGCTGCGCTCCGCCGGCTGGGTGCCCTCCGCCGCCCTCCCGGTGCTGCACCTGCTGGCGGAAGTGCTGATCGTCTTCGCGCTGTCGGCCATTGGCCTCTCAGCCAACCTGCGACGCATGGCCGCCACCGGCGTGCGCCCCATCCTGTTGGGACTGGGCGTGTGGGTCGCGGTGGCGGTCAGCAGCCTGGTTGTGCAGTACCTTATCGGGCAGCTCTGACCCGATTGCGCGAATGAACCTCCATCACCTCGCCATCTTCCACGCCATTGCCGAAACCGGCAGCATTTCGGCGGCCGCCCTGCGCATGCATGTGTCCCAGCCGGCGCTTTCCCGCGAGCTCAAGGTCTTCGAGGCGCGGCTGGGCGTGGTGCTGTTTGAACGGCAGTCGCGTGGCATGCGCCTGACTGAACCGGGCAAGGTGCTGCACACCTACTCGACGCGCCTGTTCGCCGTTGCCGAGAGTGCACAGGCCGCCATGCGCGACTTCGCCGATGCCCGCGCCGGGCAATTGTCGATCGGGGCCAGCAACACCATCGGCACCTACCTGCTACCCCGCCACATCGCCCGGTTCCGTACGGCGTTTCCGCAGGTCGGCATCTCCCTGTTCGTCGGCAATACCGAACAGGTTGCCCAGGGCGTAGCGGATCTGCGCTTCACGGTCGGCTTCGTGGAAGGTCCGATCCGGGTGGAAGGCGTGGAGGTCAAACCGTTCAACCGCGATGAGCTGATCCCGGTAGTTGGGGCGGATCACCCGCTGGCTGGGCGGAAGCGCGCAACGCCGGCCGACATCAACGGGCTGCCGCTGTTGATGCGCGAATCCGGCTCAGGCACCCGCGAACTTGTCGAAGAACTTCTTCAACAGGTGGGCGTGCACACAGGGAGCATCGTGGAATTCGGCAATACCGAAGCTCTGAAACAGGCGGCGATCCATGGCGGTGGCATTGCGTGGCTTTCTACCCTCAGCGTGACGCGTGAGCTGGAAGAGCACACCTTGGTACGGCTGCCGGTAAAAGTGCTGTCGCTGCAACGTCCGCTCAGCATCATCCGCCGCACGGGTGCCTGGCAGGCACCTGCGATGGAAGCGTTCCTGGAAATGGTGCGGTAGCCGGCGCTTGTTCGACTACCTGCGCACGCTCGCTTATGGCGAAACGCCGTCCTGTGCTTCAGCGCGTTCGCGCCGGGGGCGTTTGCCTTCGGTGTGCAGCGCGGTGGACTGACTCTTCGCGAATTCCGGGAAAACCTTGGAAATCTCCGTTTCCTCCGGCAGCACGTAGAACAGCCCGCCCTTTTCGAACGTCGGCTTGATCACCTTGGCGTAGAACTCAGGATCGACATTGATGCAGCCATTGGTGACGCGGTTGTCGTCCGGCTCAGGAGACGCCAGCCGCTCCGGGCGACGTTCGGACTTGACCCCGGTTGCCGTGGGATGGATGGACACCGCCGTATCGAAGTCCATCCACAGTACCCGCCCGGTGTCCATCGAGGGACCGTAACCGCCGACGAAACTGCCCGCCGGGGTTGTGCGCTGGCCCTTTGGAATATCTTTCAATGCATACTTGACGACGCCGGGGTCCGAGCGGTCGCCCTTGTCCGAACCAAACAGCGCAGGAGCTGCGCCGCGCAGCTTTCCATCGCCGCCGAACACCAGAATCTGTGCATTGACCTTGTCAATGACGGCAAAGGGATAGCCGGCCGTGTCCTTGCTCGCCTTCACCCAACCCGCCAAGTCGATCACCGTCTGGGAGACTTCCTGCCCAGAGGGAAGCATGTCCACCGCGCCTGCGGAGTGATCAGCGTCGATCGAGGGCTCTTCCTGGGCGAACGCTGCGCCGGAACAAGCCACATAGACTGCCAGCGCCAAAGCGCCGCAGGTGGCACGGAGAGAAGGATGCAGGGACATGGTAATGGGGGATTCCTTGAAGCAACTGCGAGGTCAAGCAGAGAAGCCGGTGGCCAGAAACGGCCACCGGGTCCCGGGTTCTAAAATTGTATTACGTGTAGCCCAACAGGAATCAGCCGCGCGGCTGACGCTTGGTGGTGGTCGGCTGCGACTCGAGGCGCTGCAGGCGACCTTCGATCTGGTCCAGACGCTGGTTGGCCTGCTGTGCGGACTGGTTAGCCTGGTCTGCACTCTGGGCCGCGCTGTTCACCTTGGTATCCAGCGAATCGAGGCGGGAGTTGATCGTTGCGAACTCTTCTTTATAGCTGGCGCAACCGGCAAGGCTCAGGCCTGCAACGAGTGCGACGACGACTGTGCGAGCAGTTGCCAGGTGGTTCTTGTTGATGTTCATTCCACTTCTCCTTTCGTCTGGGACGTCGGAAATATTGCAGACTTGAGCGTAGTTTTGCCGGAGCCAAGACCCCGCATGTAGCTTGCGTTGGGTTACGTAGATGAACTGTGAAGGCCTGCGAACCCGCCTAAATCGGCAAAGTCTGCGCTCCCCGACTGCGCAGAAGGGTCCGCGGATCCAATCGCATCGCGGTAGAGCCGGGGCCTGCCCGGCTCCCCTTATTGCAGGTCATGCAACCGCTTTGGCCGATCCTCGTACTGGTTTCACCACCACCGCCGTCTGGCTGACGGCGGTCTGCTGGGCAGAAAGCACAATCACGCCGGGTTGTGCATCAACGTACAGACGAGTACCCGGCTTGATGCCCAGCGCATCGATCCAGAGCCCACGCAATTTCACGCAGGGAATCGGCGGGCAACCCGGGAAGGTCTCGAGGCTGTCGTGATGCAGCGCGTTGGTCATCACACTCTTCGGCTTGCGCCACCAGAGCTTCTGCTGCGCGTTGACTGCGGCTGATGTGTTGGGCGTATGGCTGTACATGGTGATCCTCCATCGGGAAGCATCCCTCGCCGGGATGGCGAGGGAGTCGGGAGGTTAAGAACCGTGACACGACCGGCGCGACGTATTTCCACGAGGGTGTTGTATTTCGTCACCCTCCCAACATTGGAGTTCATCGTGTTGCATCGTGCCAGGAGTTCTTACGCTCCGAGGTGCCACCATGTTGCGGGCATCACCATAGGGTAAAGAAGATTCTCTCTTCAGAACTACGAACTCTGATCGATGCCATCAATGCACTACTTAATTTGCGTCAGATTCGAGGAGTTTCGTGCGCTAGCGCTGATTTTCATTGGAATCCGGTCACAGAATGAAAGCGGGCCCGACCACACCTTTGTGGCCGGGCCCGTACATTCTAGTGACGCAAGCGGCTCTGCTTGCGCGCCCAGCCCTCAGGGACTGTCGCGACGAATCGCCAGCGCAACCGCTTCGGTGTAGGAAATCTTCACCAGATCGCCGCGCTTCACGCTGGGCAGTTTGGCGCGCAGGTCGGGCCGCTCAACCGCGATGAGCTGCGTGTTGCCGCTCGCGCCCCTGAGTGCGATGGTGTTCCTTTCCGGATTTACCGCCGTCACCTCGGTCACGATCTCGATGGTGTTCGACCGCGCGCCGCCCGGCTTCGCACCCCGGATCGGCACGGTCTTGGCTTGGGACTTGGTCATACCCACCGGCGCGCTGCCGGCCGGCTCCAGCGCCAGCGCAATGGCGGCCTTGTAGTCGAGCGTGACCTTGTCGCCCACCTTCAGCTGGTTGAAGTTGCGGACCTCAGGCCCGGCCACGAACTCCAGGGCGCTGCCGTCGGCGCCGGTGACCGTGACGGCACGGGTTTTGGTGTCCAGCGCGGTGACTCGCCCCTGGACGGTGACCCCGGCCGAAGCGGCATTGACGGGGGCCGGCATGGTGCGTTCAGCAGGGGCGGCCTGCGGCGCGGCATGAGCTGCGCCCGCTGCCAGTGCGGCGGTGATGATGAGGATGGAAGACGACAGGGTAGCGACGCGCATGGAGTGCTCCAGAACGACGGCCGGACGGCCGATGTACCCCCATTGCATCAGCTGCCCTACCCCGGCGCGCCCGTACAACTACTGCCCGGTGCTCAGAAAAGTTACCGGGGGCGCGGTGACCGTGGTGCCGGCCGGCCGGCACTACAGGCCTTGGCCGCCTGCTGGTTCGGTTTCGAAACGTTCGCCGAACCCGGTGATGTGGGGGCGCGCCTCGGCTATGGCCTGCTGTACCGAAGGCAGCGCGAGGGACGCGCGGTGCTGCTCCTGGCTGTCCCACGCTTCGGTGATCCAGATGGCGTTTTCGTCAGCCGGATCGCGCGCCACGATGTAGCTGCGGCAGCCTGGCATTGCCTCTGTTCCCTTGAGCAGGATGTCGATCACGAAATCGCGTTGGCCGGGTGCCGTGAGCATTTTGCCAATCAGTCCGTACATGTGAGCCTCCCGCGCAGTTGGAATGCGTCAATTGTGCTTGAAGACCGGGTGAGTCCGCACCACCGGCTCTGGTATCGTCACGCTCCATCAGCCAGAACTGGATGCGTCACCTTCATGGATAGAATGAACAGGTTGTTTCTCGGCCTCGTGCTGGCAACCTTCGCAACGCCCGCCGCTGCCTCCGACTTCAGGGGCGTCTTCTCGCTGTTCATTGGCGCGCCGTTTCTGGTTGGGGCCGCGCTCGTTGCGGGCTTCATCCTTGTCCGGCGGTTGACCGCCTGCTCCTCGGGGTTGTGGCGATTCGCGCCCTTTGCCCTGTTGGCGCCGGCTTGGATTCTATTGTCCTGGGTGTGCATGTTCTTCTCGATATTCGCGCTGATCGCGATTCCGCTGCTCTGGATTGCGCTGTTCCTGCTTTCCCGCAAGATCTGGCTGCATCCTCATGGCAAGGTGTCGACCTGGCTTCCGCGTGTGCTTGCGTCGTTGGCGGTCGCAACCGGCGGGATCATGGCCTGGGACATGCACGTTCTGCTCCGGGACGGCATGGAGCAGGGACAAGGCGGCGCGCTGGTGCTGCTCGGGACGTTGTTCATTGCCTGCCTGGGCGTGTGCCTGTTTGCAGCGCGGCGTGTTCCGACGCGTTGACGCGACAGGCAAGCAGAAGCCCCGCAACGCGGGGCTTCTGTCATTTGCCCGGAACGTGTGGCTTAGAAGCTCACCCCCCAGGTGAGCTGAGCGCCATACGCCTTTTCGCCATCGCCGCTGGCACCCTGCAGCATCATCGACAGGCGGCTGGCCTGCGAGGTCTGCAGGCTTATGCCGAACTCGCCGACGGCGGCGTTCTCGGCCAGTGCCACGCTGCGCACCTCGAACCCATCTGCGGAGCCGAAGCGCATGGTGCGTGCCAGGTCGGTGTCACCGAAGGCGTGCTGCCAGCCAAGGCCTGCTTCCAGCCGTGCGCGCTGGCCCAGATCCCATGCCGCACGCACGCCCAAGGTGGCGCTGGTGTAGTTGTCGCGCTGGCTGTCCGCTGAGAGCGCGGCAACGCCGCCCTGTTCGGTGAACCCGTCGGTCTTGAGGCGGGTGTAGCTCACGTTGAGGTACGGCGTATAGCTCGCCGAGCCCGACTCGAAGGTCCACGCCGCCTCCACATACCCACTGATGGCCTAGGCGTCGTAGTCGGCGGTGAGCCGCTCGTCCATGGTGCTGCCGATGGTCACCTGGCGGCGGCTCTCGATGTCGTAGTCCGCGTAGTCGACACCACCGGTCAGGCTGAAGCGGCCCCAATCGGCCTGGGCATACAGCCCAACGTGATTGGCGTCGATGTCGGCCGTGTCGTCATACTCGCGCGACCAGCTTTCCATGTCCTGGCGTCCCACGGTCACACCGGCCACCACGTTCTCGCCGAAGCGACGGTCGATACCGGCCATGACGCCTTCATCGCGGGTGCGCAGGCCCGGCATGCCACCGCTCGAGTCTATCCGACGCGGCAGGGCACGGGCACTGAACCATGCGGTGTTGGCGCCAACTTCGCTGGAGAAGGCCTGGCCACGCAGTCGCTGGCCCACGCCATCGGACAGGAAGCGGTTGTCCAGCAACGACACTGCCGTATTGGCGTGGCTTTCACCCGACAAAGCACTCAACGCCTGAGTCACGGCCGCCGGAGAATCGGGCAGCAGGATCACCGCATTGAACACCGGGCTGGTCACCGGTAGGGTTTCGATCGCGCCGCCGACCGAGACCTGGTTCGGGGTTTCGCCCTGCGACGGGATCGTGGTGCCATCGCGTTCCAGAGTCAGCTGCAGGCCGCCCGCACCGGTATCCACGGACGGTGCCAGGAACGCAAAGTCGTCGGTCACCTGGCTGAAGGTGCCGCTCACGCCGCCACCGGCAGTGGCAAAACTGATCGGCGAGCCCACCGGCAACCGGTCGCTGTGATCCAGCTGCAGCGTGGCGCCCGGGTCGATCTGCAGCGTGCCGCCGACAGTCACCGGAACCACCGTGCCGACACTGGTCGGCGTGATCTGCCAGGTCGATCCACCGCGCACTGCCGTGTTGCCGACGACGGTAAGGGAGCCTTGGTCGCCGCCACTGAGCAACGTGCCGGAGAGGTCCAGCGAACCGATGCTGCCGTTGCCGAACAGCGTGCCTGCGCTGCCCACCACGACCGGGCCACCCAGCGCTGCGCCGGGCGTGGCCGCGCTGCCCACACCCAGTGCTCCCGCGCTGACCGTGGTGGTGCCGGTGAAGCCTGTGCTGTTGCCGCCCAGCAGCAGCGTGCCGCCGCCGGTCTTGTCCAGGCTGCCCGCGCCCGACAGCGTGCCCGCGTAGGTGCCGTTGGCGGCCTGGTCGAACACCAGGGCCGCGTTGTTGGCAATGTCGCCCTGGAGGCTGTTGGTATTGCCCACCAGCGTGCCGGCCTCAACCGTGGTGCCACCACTGTAGCTGTTGCTGCCGGCAAGGGTCAGCACGCCGTCGCCCTGCTTGGTCACCTCACCCGTGCCCGAAATCACGCCGGCAAAGGTCCCCTGCCCGTCCTGGTCGAACACCAGGCTGGCATTGTCGACAATGTTGCCCTGCAGGCTGGTGGTGTCGCCGACCAGCGTGCCGGCGCTGATGGTGGTGCCGCCGCTGTAGCTGTTGGTGCCCGCCAGTCGCAGCGCGCCGGCGCCTTGCTTGGTCAGCGTGCCGCTGCCGCTGATGTTGCCGCTGAAGCTGTCGTCGCTGCCCTGTTCGAAGACGAGGTTGGCGTTGTCGACGATGTCGCCCTGCAGGCTGGTGGTGTCGCCCAGCAGCGTGCCGGCACTGATCGTGGTGCCACCGCTGTAGCTGTTGGCGCCGGTCAGGGCCAGGATGCCGGCGCCCTGCTTGGTCAGTGAGCCGGTGCCGCTGATGATGCCGTCGAAGGTGCCATCTGCACCTTGGTCGAACACCAGGGCGGCGTTGTCGGTGATGTCGCCCTGCAGGCTGGCGGTGTCGCCGATCAGCGTACCGGCTGCCACCGTGGTGCCGCCGCTGTAGCTGTTGGTACCGGCCAGCCGCAGCGCGCCGCCGCCCTGTTTGGTCACGGCGCCACTGCCACTGATGCTGCCGTTGAAGGTGCCGTCGCCGGCCTGGTCGAATACCACGGCGCTCTGGTTGGCGATGCCGCCCTGCAGGCTGGCGCTGGTGCCCACCAGCGTGCCCGCGTTGACCGTGGTGCCACCGCCGTAGCTGTTGGTGCCGGTGAGGGTCAGCGTGGTGTCGCCGTCCTTGACCAGTCCGCCGCTGCCGCTGATGTTGCCGGCCAGCGTGAGGTCGTTGCTGCCGACCAGGTTGAGGGTGCCGTCGAGTGCGATGGTGTTGCCGAGCTGCGCCGCCAGCGTCGTATCCAGCGCCGTGCCGTCGGCCGCACTGAGCGTGCCGGTGCCCAGCGCCTGCGCACTAGCGAGCACCAGCGTGCCGGCCTGCAATGCGGTGCCGCCGCTGTAGGTGTTGGCGGCGTCCAGGGTCAACGTGGTGTCGCCCTGTTTGACCAGCCCACCGTTGCCGCTGACGACACCCGAGAGGGTCAGATCGTTGCTGCCGGCCAGGGTAAGTGCACCGTTCAGCACGACCGCGTTGGCCAGGGCCATGGCCTCGTCGGTGTCGAGCGTGGTGCCATCGGCCGCGGTCAGCACAGCGCTGCCAATCGCCTGATCGTTGCCCAGCATCAGCGTGCCACCGGACAGCAGGGTGCCGCCGCTATAGCTGTTGATGCCATCGAGGATCAGCGTGCCGCTGTCACGTTTGTCCAGGCTGCCGCTGCCAACCAGCGGCAGGCTCAGCGTGGCGGTCACACCCGGGTCGACCCGCACGGCAGTGGGAAGCGCGTTGAGCTGCAACTGGCCATCGGCGCCGGCCACCAGGTTGTAGTCGTCACGGGTGAACTGCAGGCCAGTAACGGACTGGGTTCCGACCACGTCGACCACGCCGCCGGCTTCGCCGCCGAACACCGCGAAGCCCTGGTTCCAGGCCGAATTGTCGACGCCGGCCTGGTCGGTCCAATGGGTTCCGTCGTCCCAGGTCCCCGCGCCACCCTGGATGACGCCATCGCCGTCCACCTCGGTGCCGTCCCAGAACTGCACGGTGCTGCCGCTGGCCGACACCACCAGGTTGACCTGCTGGCCAACGGCGGTCTGCACCAGCAACTGGCCGGGCAGCACGGCGACCGGCAGCGAGCCCAGCGACAGCCCGTTGTTGGTCAGTGCGCCGGTGTAGTCGATCAGGCGGTACACGCCATCGCCGAAACCACCGAGGTCGGTGACGTTGAGCGTGCCATCGAGTGCGAGGTCGCCATTGACGGCGAGTACGCGGGTATCGCTGGGCACGCCCAGCGCGGCATCCAGATTGGATCCAGCGTCGAGCACGAGGCTGCCGGTACTGAGGGTCTGCCCGCTGCGCACGCCAAGGCGCCCACCAGCGCCGACCGTCACCGGCGCCGTGACGCTGCCGGCGCCGGACAGGGTGGCGCCGCTGCCGACGGTCACACCGGCCGATGCCAGCGTGCCGTCCACCTGCAGCGTGCCGCCACTGACTTGGGTGGTTCCGCCAATGGCGCTGTTGCCGCCAAGTGCCAGCGTGCCGGTGCCGATCTTCTCGACACTGCCGGCCCCGCCCAGCGCGCCATCGAAGCTGCCGGTGCCATCGTTGCGACCCAACTGCAGCGTGCTGCCCGCCGCCAGGTCGACCGCGCCGCTGCCCGTGATGGCATCGAGCGCACCGCCGTTGAGGCCCAACGTAGCGCCGCTGGCCACGTTGGCCTGGGCCACGTTGCCCAGTGCGGCTGCGCTCGCCAGCTGCAGGCGGCCTGCCTGCACGTCGAAGGCGCCACCCAGGGTGTTGCTGCCTGCCAAGGTCAGCGTGCCGGTCCCCAACTTGCCCAGCCCGCCGTTGCCACTGAGCGTGCCGGCCAGCTGCAGGTCGTCTGCGGTGTTGACCGAGAGGGCCGCGCCGAGGTCGATGGCGTTGGTGATGTTGACGGCACCGACATCGGCCAGGGTGGAGACGCCGGCCACGGTGAGCGAACCGTCGCCGAGCGCAGTATCGCTGCCCAGTGCCAGGGTGCCGGCGTTGAGCGTGGTGCCGCCGCCATGACTGTTGGCCCCGCTGAGCGTGAGCGTGGCGGCGCCGTTCTTCACCAGCGCACCGGCGCCGTCGATCGGCCCGGCCAGGGTGAGGTCGTTGCTGCCGGCCACGGAGAGCGGACCGTTCAGGGTCACCGCATTGCCCAGCGTCGCGGCGGCACCGCTGTCGAGGGTGCCGCCGGCCACGATCAGCGCGCCGGAACCGAGCGCATCGGAGGCGTCCACCCGCAGCGTGCCGGCATTGAGCTGGGTGCCACCGGCAAAGCTGTTGGGCGAACCCAGGGTCAGTGTCGCGGCACCGTTCTTGACCAGGCTGCCGGCGCCGCCGACCTGCCCGGAAAGCAGAAGGTCATTGCTTCCGCCAATGGACAGCGCGCCGGTAAGGTCCACGGTATTGCCGAGCGCCAACGCCGTGCTGGCATCCAGCACGGTGCCGTCCGCCGCCGACAGCAGACCGCTGCCGATGGCTTGCCCGTTGCCCACGATCAGGGTGCCGCCATTGAGCTGGGTGCCACCTGCGTATGTGTTGACGCCATTGAGCACCAGCGTGCCGGATTCCAGCTTCTGCAGCGCGCCGGTGCCGACCAGCGGAACATCGAGCACCGCCGTGGCGGCGGCGCCGACGCGTACGGGCGTGACCGCGCCGTCGAGCTGCAGTTGGCCATTGGCGCCCGCAACCAGCTGGTAGCCGTCGAGGGCGAACTGCAGGCCGCGGGTGGCCTGCGTTCCTTCCACGGTGACCACGCCGGGCGCAGCGCCGCCGAACACAGCGAAGTCGTTGGCCCAGTTCGAATTGATCAGACCGTCCGCGCCGGTCCAGTTGGTGGCGCTGCCCCAGGTGCCGGAACCGCCTTCGACCAAGCCGTTGCCCACGGTCTGCGCGCCGTCCCAGAACTGCACGACTTCCCCTGGTGCGGAGACGACCAGATTGATCTGCTGTCCAATTGCGGTCTGCAGCGCGAGCTGCGGCAGCGTGACGCCCGCCGGCAGGGTGCCGTAAAGCAGCCCGTTGTTGGTCAGGGCACCGGTATAGTCGATCAGGCGGTACACGCCACTGCCGAAGCCGCCGACGTCGCTGATGTTGAGCGTGCCGTCGAGGGTGAGGTTGCCGTTCACGGCGAGCAGCCCTGCCCCGGGTACGCCCAGGCCGGCGTCGATGATCGAGCCGCTGGAAAGCGCAAGGTCGCCAGTGGTGAGCGTGCTCCCGCTGGTCAGCCCCAGGCGACCGCCGTCGGCGATGGTGACCGGCGCGGTGATGCTGCCGGCACCGCGCAGGGTCGCACCACTGGCCACGTTCAGCGCGGTGGTTGCCAGGCTGCCGGCGACGTCGAACACGCCGGCCGTCACCGTGGTGCTGCCGCCCAATGCCCCGTTGCCGGCCAGCTGGAAGACGCCGTTGCCGATCTTCTCCAGGTTGCCTGCGCCGGTGAGCTGGCCGCCAAACACGCTGCTGGCGTCGTTGCCGCCGACCTGCAGGTTGGCGCCGGCGCCGATGCCGAGCGTGCCGTTGCCGCTCACGGCGGCCAGGCTGCCGCCACCGGCGAGCGTGAGCCCTGCCCCGCCCGCGATGATGACGCTCTGCGGCTGTCCCAGCGCGCCGGCCGTGGTCGCCACAACCTGGCCGACCTGGATGTCGAGATTGCCGCTGAAGGTGTTGTCGGCCTGCAACTGCAGTTCGCCTGCACCGGTCTTGACCAGGTCGCCCGCCCCGCTGATCACCCCGCCCAGCGCCAGGCTGTTGGCGTTGTCGATGGTCAGACCGGCGCCCAACGCGATCGCGTTGCCGACGGTGAGTGCAGCGCCCGTCGCCAGCCGCGAAGCGCCCTGCACGTTCAGTACGCCGGTACCGAGCGCCGCGTTGTTGCCGAGCTGCAGCGTGCCGGCGTTGAGCACGGTGCCGCCCGCATAGGTGTTGGCTGCGTTGAGCGCGAGCGTGGCCGCGCCGTCCTTGACCAGCCCGCCAGCGCCATCGATCACGCCGCCCAGCGCAATATCCTGGCTGCCGAGCACGTTGAGGGAGGCATTGAGCTGAACCGCGTTGCCGACGGCAACCGCCTGGGTGGCGTCCAGCGCCGCGGCACCACTGACCAGCAGTGCGCCGCTTCCCAGTGCGCTGTCGCTGCCGAGCAGCAGGCTGCCTGCGCCGAGTGTGGTGCCGCCGCTGAAACCGTTGTTGCCGCCCAACGTGAGCGCGGCGGCACCGGTCTTGACCAGCGCGCCCGTGCCGTTGATCGGGCCACCCAGGACAACGTTCTGGCTGCCCGGAAGATCCAGCGTGGCATTGAGCTGTACTGCATTGCCCAGCGCAACCGCCTGCGTGGCGTCCAGCACCGAGGCGCCGGCAACGGTAAGCGCGCCGCTGCCCAATGCCGTGTTGCCGCCCACCTGCACGGTGCCCCCGTTGACCGTGGTGCCGCCGCTGTAGGTGTTGTTGCCGGTGAGGGCCAGGGCGCCGGTGCCCAGCTTGGTGAGGCTGCCGGTTCCGGCGATGGTGCCTCCCAGGGCCAAGAGGTTGCCGCTGGCAGCGACGCCGAGCGGACCCGTAAGGTTGATCGCGTTGCCAAGGGTGAGCGCAGCGGTGCCGTCGAGCGTGCCACCGCTGGCGTTCAATGCGCCGCTGCCCAGTGCGGCGTTGTTGCCCAGTAGCAGCCGTCCTGCACTGATCGTGGTGCCGCCGGTATAGGCATTGGCGCCGGTCAGCGCAAGGTCGGCTGCGCCGGTTTTGACCAGGCCACCGGCGCCGCTGAGCGGGCCGGCCAGGGTGAGCGCGCCGGTGCCCGGCAGCGTCAATGCTCCATTCAATGCGAAGGTATTGGCCAGGCTCAGGTCGACCGTGTTCGCCAGACTGCCGCCATTGACGGTCACGGCGCCCGCGCCCAGCGCGCCATTGTTGCCCAGCGCAATCGTGCCGGCGTTGAGCGTGGTGCCACCCGCGTAGGTGTTGGCGCCGGCCAGGGTGAGCGCACCGGTGCCGTTCTTGGTCAGTGCACCGGTACCGGTTACGTTCCCGGCAAAGGTCAGGTTGTTCGCGCCCTGCACGGCCAGGCCACCGGCATCGAGCCGGATGCCATTGGTGGGCGCGAAGCTCAGGCCCGGTGTGGCGGCTTCGAGCGCACCGCCGTTGCCGATGATCTGCGCGAACAGGCCGGCGTTGCCGGTAATCAGCGCGCCGCCATTGAGCTGTCCTACGCCGAAAGTACGCGTGCCGGTCAGTGTCCAGCTGCCGCTGCCCAGCTGCAGGGTGTTGAAGTTGATGTAACGGTCGCTTTCCAGCACGCCTGCGCCCGCAGGACCGGCGCTGCCGGGATTCTGCAGGGCCAGCGTGTTGTTGCCGCCGCGGCCGCCGTCGACCACGCCCGTGGGCGCGAAATACAGCAGCCCGCCGGGACCGAGCAGTTCCAGCGCGCCGCCGCTGCCGGTAAAGGTGGAACCGGTCACGGCGGTGAAGGTGTTGGTGCTGTTGGCACCCATCGACACGCTGCCGTTGATGTTGCCGCTGTTGACGAAGGTGTTGCCTGCTGCCGAGGCCTGGAATGCGATGCGGCCATCGATGTTGCCGCTGTTGACCATGTTCACGCGGCCGCCGCCACTGACCGCCACCACCGGAATGTCGGAGCCCAGCAGATTGACCCCGACCAGCGGCTGGCCGCCCATGATGCCGGCGTTGTTGATGCTGACCGTGCCGTTGCTGGCGGTCGTCGCGCGCAGCGCCAGGCCGGTGAAGTCGAGCAGGCTTACATTGGCGAGCGCACCGGTGCCGTACATGCGGCCGCCGGCCAGGTTGTTCACGGTGACCTGGGTGGCGGTGCTGCTGCCCACCACGGTACCGCTGCTCAGCAACGAGATCAGGCCGAGCAGCGAGGGATCGATGTTGCCGGCATTGTTGAGGGTGACGTTGTCGCCGGTGAGCTGCAGCGCGGTGCCGCCGATGCCGAGCAGTACGCCGATGCTGGCGCCGCTCTGCACGTTGACGGTCAGATTGTTTGCCGAGGATGCATACGACGGGGCCAGCGGATTCGCGGCGCCCGTGCAGGTGACGATCGACGCATTCGTCGTACACGCCGCCTGGGCGGTCGGTATGGCGGCGACAGCTGACATTGCGAGCAGCACAGTCAGTACGCTGACGCCCAGTGGATGGCGCCGAAGCCGCGGAGAACGGGAAAGAACTGTCTGGACGCCGCGCTTCACTCGTACCTGTTGCATCGCATTTCTCCAATGAACGACAGGCACAGTCGTGCCTGAGGGACTTCAATAGGGAATTAGCGGGCTGTGCCGCCGTCGCGAGGTATGAGCAGTATTGGAGGCTTGTCCGGTGCGCTCGCCGCATGCGTCCGCTGCTGCGGATGTGCGTGTCTCGTGTGATTCATCGTGGGTGCGATGCAGTGAACAGCGCGTTGCACGCTGCAGCGAAAAGTGTGGTGTGCGTCACCCTTTATCCGAAAACCGACAATCGGGTTTTTAAACGCGATCAGTGAGATGAAATCACGATACTCACGACACGATCATGCGATACGCGCGGATCAGCCATTGTGCTGATCGATGGAATGCATGTGCTCCTGACAACAAGCACAGTCTCAATGACTGACATGGGCGTCCGCACGCGCGGGATTTCAGGCCCTGGCCAATGAATACCAGCGGTAGACGGCATAGGCAATACTGGCGATGACCGGTGCCAGGCACAGCCATAGCGGCAGTTTCAGCACGAAGAACATGAGCGCGGCGACGGCCACGGCGGCGATCCCCATGCCGAGCGCCCAGGCATTCCACACCACCATGTCGGCCGCGTCGTCCTTCCACGCGTTCTCCTTCCGGCCCCGCACCTTGCGCTGGCGACGCAGCAGCCAGACGTCGGTCACGAAATCGACGATTCCCTCAATGACGTCCCCGATGATCCCTGTCATGTCCGTTCCGTGATGCTTGTCGTGGATGGAGCGATCTTCGGGGGCATTTTGGGGCCGGTCAAGTCCGGCGCCCAGAAACGCAACAGGCCACCCGAAAGTGGCCTGTTGCATTCACGATCGCAGGAAGATCAGGTAAAGATCGCCCACAGGATCAGTAGCGGAATCGGCACGCCCAGTGCCCACAGCAGGATCATTTTCATGTCGGTCTCCTAGTTCGGTTTCGTTACAGGTCGCGGCGACGGCCGCCCCAGGTGGCGGTGAGGCTGGCGACAAACGCGCCGATCAGCAGCGTGATGAACAGCCACAGCGCGGCGTACGCAGTCGCTTTGCGAGCGTCATCTGCGGCCTGCTTGGCGGTGTTCTTCGCCTCTTCCAGGGCTGCGCGCATGCGGGTCTGGATGTCGGTGACGCGCGCTTCGGCTTCGGCCTGGCTCATGCCGGTCTCGCGGGCAATCAGCTGGCCGAGGTACTGCTGGTCGGCCGGGTTCAGGCCCTGCGACTGCAGGCTGGTAAGGATGATGCGGTTCACTTCGGCACGCACTTCACGACGATCGCCCGGACCCGCACCCGGCATCGGGCGCGGCGGCGGTGCCATGCGCGGCGCGGGCGCACCGGCAACGGTCGGACCGGCAGCACCGGCCGGCGGCACGGGCGGCGCAGCCGGATCAACCGGACCCACCGGCGTGGCACCCGGCCCCGCATCCGGACCCGGCGCACGGCGGAACAGCGAGTCCACCCAGTAACCCAGATCGCCTTCCTGCGAATCCATTGCCGCGGCCGAACCTGCACCCGCAGCAGCAACACCGGCCGTGGAGACTGCAGCACCGGCCGTAGCACCGGCCACCTTGGCACCAACGCCAAGCACACCGCCAATCGCCGAGGTCAACAGGCCAGCGGTGAGCAGCGTGGCGACGG
The DNA here is from genome assembly GCF_963519125.1 of uncultured Stenotrophomonas sp. GTDB lineage: Bacteria > Pseudomonadota > Gammaproteobacteria > Xanthomonadales > Xanthomonadaceae > Stenotrophomonas. Next base: position 95,650 of record NZ_CAUQLJ010000003.1, read on the forward strand.
CCCAGGAAACGAAGCCATGCGCGGTGTCGCGGAAATAGGTCTCGTCGCCGTGCAGGCGGGTCCACTTGGTGCGCAGGCGACCGGCCAGATAACCGCCCAGCCCGGACGCGGCGAGCGCGGTAAAGGTCAACCAGGCGATGCTGCCCCAGCCAAAGGTTTCCTTGGTGACGCCTTCAAACGACCACGGCGACACGGACGAAAGGCCAAGGCCAACGCCCAGGATCAGCAGGATCAGCGAAAGCGCGGCCGCAGCCGCAGCGCCCGCAAAGATGGCTCCCCACGACACGGCACTCTCCGGTGCGCTGGGAACCACAGTGGTTTCATTGATAATCGCGACGTCGGGCGAAACCGCGCCGCGTTCGGGATAGTCCATTCGGGTGTTCATCGGGTCGTGCTTCTCCGGTCTTGAGCTGCGACTGCAGCTGTAAGCCGGAGGCTGCGCGATGCGATGTGAAAGAAGCGAGACCCGGAAATCTGCGGGACGTGATCAGTCGTCGCGCTCGCCGACCACGCGCGGCAATGCCAGTTCGAAGGTGGCACCTTCGCCCGGTGCCGACGTGATGGTCACGAAACCACCCGCCTGGCGCACCGCACTGTGCACCTGAGGCAAGCCGAGGCCTGAGCCTTCACCCGGTGGCTTGGTGGTGAAGTACACCTCGAAGACACGCGAGAGCACCTCTTCGCTCATGCCCGAGCCGGTGTCAGACACACACAGGGTCAGATAGCAGCCCGGTACGCGGCTGCTGTTGCCGGCGTCCTCGGGCACGGTCAGCGTTCCGGTGGTGACCCGGATGCAGTCACCCGCCACGCAGGCATCGCGCGCGTTGACCACCAGGTTCAACAATGCCCGTTCCAGCGTGTTGCGGTCGACCATGGCACAGCATTTCCTGTCGCCCGGGTCCACCACGAGCTCGATTCCCCCACCCACGGCCTGATGCAGCAGCGGCGCCATGCGCGTAACCATCGCCGCAAGCTCCACCGACTCCGGGCGATAGGGATGCTGTCTGGCGAAACCAATCAGCCGCTGCGACATCTCCGCGCCCTGCTCCAGCGCGGCTTCTGCAACGGTAAGCAAACCGGTGTTCTTCGCGCCCAGTTCGCCACTGCTCACTACCAGGTCGATGGCAGTGGTTGCCGACTGCAGGAAGTTGTTCAGATCGTGCACGACACCTGCCAGCAGCTGACCCACCGCTTCACCCTTCTGCGCGTGCTCGGCGATGAGCTCCGCCGCACGCTGCGCGGCAATGGCGAAATCGCGGCCCTGGGTCACCTGGAAGTGGCGTACTTCAAGTTCCTGGTAGGCCAGGTTGGTTGCCAGCAGCCGCGACTGACTCTCGCGCAGGGTGTCGATGAGGGTGGCTTCACGCGACGCCGCGTTGGCCAGCAGCGTGCCGGCCTCATCGGCTTTCGCATCGAACGCGGCGCCCAGTACATCGGCCGCCGCCAGCGCGGCATTGCGCGCGGTGACATCGGAACTGACCGCCAAGACCCCCACGATCTGGCCATCGTCACGCAAGGGACTGACCCGTACCCGCCAATCGCGCAGCATGCCCTGACCGTCCAGCGCGGAGGCCTCGAAACCCGCCTTCTCACCGCGGAGCGCGGCAGCGAGGGCGCGCTCGACCAGCGGCTGTGCCGCGGCGGGCCAGAGCGCTTTCCACGTCCTGCCCACCATGTCCGAGGGCTGGTTGGCGCGGAACAGTCTCAAACCGTTGTCGTTGATCGTTACAACTGTGCCTTCAAGGTCCAGCTCCTTGATGCAGTCCTCAGACAGTTCCACGATCTGGCGGTATCGATCCATCAATCCATCGGTGTAAACGGTTGTACGAAGATTATCACCGCGTGATTGCTGCGTGAGTGATGCTGTGCGGCCAATCTTCTTCCGCTGGACCTGAACGATTCATCCCGTCAGCCTTCCTCTGCCGAGCCCAACAGGTATTTCAGTCCGTGCGTCAGTCCGCGCGGGGCGACGCTGAGGCGGTCTTCGTCGTTGAGCACGTCCAGCTTCAGGCGCAGCGAGGGGTAGCGATGTGCAGTCAGCGCCGTCTGCATGCGCCGGGCGTCGGCGACCATGTCGGCGTCGTTGCCGAAGGCCGGGGTTTCGTACTCGCCCACGTACATGTAGACCGACGCAGGCAGGTCATCGTGCCTGCCGGCGTAGTCCTTTTCTAAACGGCTCATCACATTATGGTCGTACCAGTACGACGGGCTGCCGACGATGTAGCCGGAGAACAGGCCGGGGTCGGTAAACAGGATCTGGGTGCCAAGCAATGCGCCGTAGGAGTGGCCGAGCAGCAGGCGACGGGACTCGTCGGTGCGGTAGTGGTTGGCCACGTAGGGCAGCACCTGGCCTCGCAGGTAGGTGATGTAGGACGCGGCACCCCCGTGCACGGCATCGGCCGGGGCGCTGCTGGGGCCTCTGGGCGTCGGCGTGTAGTCGCGGCGACGGCTGGTCATGCCGTCATCGCCCATGGCGTAGGACAGGCCGACCAGAATGAACTCCTCCAGCTTCGGGCCTTCAACATTCAAACGCCGACCGATCTGGCGAGCCAGCGGGAAGGCGTAGTCGGCATCGGTGACATACAGGACCGGGTACCTCCGCTCGGGGTTGTCGGCATACGAAGGCGGCAGCGCGACGAATACCTGGTAATCGCGGCCGGACACCGGATCCTTCACGTCATGCACTTCGCTTCCCACCACCTCATACGGCAGGCCGTTCCCGCGCTGCCCACCGAGCGTACTGGCCTTTTCGGGTGCAGAAGCGGCTGGCGCCGCCGCGGCGGTTGCCGCTGGCACGATGGCGTCAGGTGACTTGGCGCACCCGACGAGAATCGACAGAACCACAACACCTGCTACCAGATAGTTCAACGCATCATCTCCATGGTGATTCCGATACCGCCTCCGGCGGCTGCGTCGGAAATCATACAAGACCCACACAAGGATCCTCCCATGCCGAGCAGCGCAGCATCGCCTACCCCCGCCACGCCGTCCCGCGCGTTCGACGCCATCATCATCGGCACTGGCCAGGCCGGCCCGGCACTGGCGGGTCGGTTGCACGCGGCCGGCATGCAAGTGGCCATCATTGAACGCCACTACGTCGGCGGCACCTGCGTTAACACCGGCTGCAAACCGACCAAGACGCTGGTCGCCAGCGCCTACGCCGCGCACACGGCCCGGCGGGGTGCGGAGTACGGCTTCGCAGGTGGCCCGGTAACCGTGGACATGGGCGTGGTCGCGGCGCGGGCGCGCAAGGTCATCCTGGATTCGCGCAGCAGCAACGAAGACTGGCTGGGCAGCATGCCTGGCGTTACGCTGATCCGCGGTCACGCCCGCTTCGACGGCCCGGATGCCGTGATCATTGATGGCGAGCGGCTGACGGCGCCGCGCATCTTCATCAACGTGGGCGGTCGTGCGTCAGTCCCCGACATGCCGGGGCTGGCGGACGTGCCCTATCTCACCAACAGCAGCATGGTCGAACTGGATACCCTGCCCCGGCACCTCGTGGTCGTCGGCGGCAGTTATATCGGGCTGGAGTTCGCGCAGATGTACCGGCGCTTCGGCGCCGACGTGACCATCATCGAGCGCTCCGACCGGCTGATCTCGCGTGAGGACCATGACGTCTCCGAGGCGGTGCGCGGCATCCTGGAAGATGAGGGCATCGCGGTTCACACCCGTGCAAGCGATATTTCGTTCGGTCAGCACGCCGAGGGTGTCGCGGTGACCAGCGGCGCGACGACCGTAGTGGGCAGCCACGTGCTGATTGCGATCGGGCGCCGCCCGAACACCGACGACCTCGGTCTGGAAACGGCAGGCATCGCAACCGACGAACGCGGCTACATCACGGTGGACGACCGGCTGAAGACCTCGGTGGCCGGCGTGTGGGCGCTCGGCGACTGCAACGGCCGGGGCGCGTTCACCCATACGGCCTACAACGATTTCGAGATCGTCGCGGCCAACCTGCTCGACGGCGAGGACCGGCGGGTGAGCCAGCGGGTGCCGGGCTATGCGCTCTATATCGATCCGCCACTCGGCCGGGCCGGCCTGTCGGAAACCGAAGCGGCCAAACGCGGCCGTCCCCTGCTGGTGTCCAAGCGCCCCATGACCCGCGTCGGCCGGGCCGTGGAGAAAGGCGAAACCAAGGGCTTCATGAAGGTGGTCGCCGACGCGGAAACCCGGCGTGTCCTCGGGGCGGCCATCCTGGGCACTGGCGGAGACGAAGCGATCCACGGCATCCTCGACACGATGAGCGCGGATCGCCCGCTGGATGAGCTGCGCTGGGCGGTCCCTATCCACCCGACGGTTTCCGAACTGATTCCCACCCTGCTGGTTGATCTTTCGCCGGCGGCTGACTGAGGACGTACTGGATGCGCAAGGCACGCTGGCTGTCGCTGTCCCTGGGGTTGTGCACCGTCCTGTTGCTTTCCCCGGCGTGGAGCAGGCCGCCCGCCGATTCGGCAACCCGCACCGAAACCGGCACCCTGCAGGGCGCTCCCTGGCGCATCGACGTGCCTGCCCACTGGAATGGGGAGCTGGTGATGTATGCGCATGGCTTCGAACCCGTGGGCACACCCCGGCCCGATCCATGGCCCGGCAACGCATGGACTGAAGCGCTGACCCAGGCTGGGTATGCCGTGGCCCAAAGCGGTTACAGCAGCCAGGGTTGGGCGGTCATGGATGCGATCGCCGACCTGGAGCGCCTGCGCGCACAGTTCGTCGCCCAGCACCCGGACACCCGGCACAGCTGGATCATCGGATTCTCGATGGGGGGCGCCGTGGCATTGGGCACGTTGGAGCAACTGCCGCAGCACTACAGCGGCGGCGTATCGATGTGTGGCGCCAACCTGCCCGGCGATGTGCTGGCTGCGGAGATGCTCACCTCGCTGGTTGCCTTCGAGTACTTCTTCCCGAACGCGAGGGGGCTGCCCGACGGTGGACTGCTGTCGCCGGCCGCCGCGACGATGCCGCAGGGCGAGACCTACGAGGCCATTGCAGCGGCGATTGAATCCCATCCTGCCGCCGCCGCGCAGCTGTCACGGCGGCTGGAGCTGGAACCGGACGAACTGGCCGGCACGATCAGCCTGCACACGCTGGTATTCCAGCAACTGGTCAAACGCAGCGGCGGGCTGCCGGTGTCGAACCGGGAGACGGTGTATTCCGGTTTCGGCGACGACAAGGCGTTCAATGCGGGGGTTCGACGGGTGGCGGCAGACCCCGCTGCAGCGGCGAAACTGACACGCGAGCTGGCGCTGACCGGTGCGATTCGCAGGCCGGTGGTGGTGCAGTACAACCTTGACGATCCGTCGGTCACGCCACGCTTCGAACCCATCTACCCGGCGCTGGCGCGGGAAGCGGGTGCGGCCTCACAGCTTACCCAGCTGCCCCCGGTGGGGAGCGGGCACTGCCAGTTCACGCCGCAACAGGTGCTGGCAGCGGTAGCGATGCAGAGTGCTGCGGCGCGGGCGAAGCCGGCGGCGTCCACTGGCGAAGCACGGCACCCCTGAGCGCCTGCTCGCCGCAGCCGGCCGGGCAGCGCAGCACCCGCGCCACCGAGGTGCTGACAAAGCCTTGCCCTTCCTGCGCCTTGAACACGGTTTCGCAGGAATGGCAGCGCGCCACCATGGAATACAGGTGAACGATGCGCCCGCTGCACGGGTCCTGCAGCGCACTCACATCGAGCAGCTCGAACTGGCAGGTATCGGGCATTGCGCGCCGGGGCAAGGGATGGGAAACGGTGGGCTGCAGGTTCACGGGGCGCGCCGGTGCTGGGAGTGCGCCAACTCTAGGGGGCCGGATGTGGAGTGGATGTGCAGCTGGAATGCACTCCAGGTGGACGTACTGCGGCACGGCCCTGATTAACCGGATGCGGTGACAGCTGGCGGCGTGCAGGTTCACTCGCGCCCATCGCCCGGGACATGCTCCTGTGGAGGCGATTGCTGGCGCTCCCGGATCTCTTCGATATCCCGTTCCAGGAAGTAGTTCAGGAACGTCCGCACCACCGCGATGGCCGCGAGCTGGCCGATCGAATCCCAGGTGGTGTAGATGGCGGACTCCACGATGTCCCCCGCCAGCTGCAGGGTCAGGCCTGCGACAAGCCAGCGCCCGTACTCCAGCCAGAGCGCCCTGCGCTGCACATTGGTGCCACCGCGCGCCATCATCAGCATCATCTTCACGAACGCGATGATCGTCGCCACGGTGATCACCACCAGCGCCAGCAGCGCGATGATGGTCACCACCGGCTCGGTGAGTGCGACCAGCCAGGTGTCCAGCGGCAACGGATCGAGCGGGCGCGATGCAGCGGCGGCCAGGTTCACGGGCCTGCTCCGGTAGCGGAACTGGTCGGCTGCATCGAACGCTGCAGGTCCAGCATCGGCTCCTGCGGCACGTTCACCATGCCGGTGCTGGGCAGGTCCAGATCCAGCACCAGCCCCACGGCCAGGGAAAACAGCAGCAGCAACAGTGTGGTAGTGCTGCGTTCCCGCGCGCGCTCATAGCCCAGCAACCCCGCCGCCAGCAGCGAGAACAGGAACAGCATGCGCAGGATCCGGTGCGGAATGTGGTCCTGCCGTGCGGCAAAGCGTTCGGCCGCCAGGTCGATGGACTCGTTGGTGGTGGTGACCAGCAGCGAGGCGCGTGGCGTGTCACGGAACGATGCCGTGCCCGCGATGACCGCGGCCCACAGTTCGTTCTGCAGCACCACGCTGCGCGCATTGGCCTGCACTTCGGCGGCAGCGCCGTTCGCATTGGCGAACGCCACCCGCGAGTCCACGTATCGCCGCAGCACGTCGCGCACGCGGGCGGTGTCCGTCGCCTCAAGCAGATCAGCACGCAGCCAGGTGGTTCCCAGCGCATTGGCTTCTTTCAGCACCAGGGTGCGGCGGTCGTCGTACCGTCCCAGCGCAAGCGAGAAGGTGAAGCCGATCAGCAACGCCAACAGGCCCAGCACCGTGGTGGTGGCGAAGGCCACGCTGTCCTTGTCGTCGCCTGCGTCTACGGCCTTGTCAGGGGCCGCTGCTGTCGACTTCCGGCGTCGCAGGCGCAGCCAGGTGCCCAGTTCGCGGGCCAGCACCAGCGCGACGAACAGCAGTACGGTGATCAGCCAGAGTGGCAGATACGGAAAGCTTCCCTGCAGTTCCATGCCGGTGCCCTCAGGTCGTAATGATGGTGCGCACAGCACCGGTGATCAGCTGCAGGGCCAGTGCCACCTGCAGCATGCCCAGCACGGCGGCCAGGATCTGCAGCGGCAGCTGCCCGACGGCCTTCACGATCTGGCGGATGTACAGCATGGTGAGCAGGTCCAGCACCAGCACCAGGATCGCCAGGCCCATGATCCAGAGGTAGCGTTCGGTGGAGCCACTCAACGCGACCAGTACGATCAGGGCCGCGATGCCGTACGCCGGCAGGGTCACCGGAAATGCCAGCCGTGCCGTGGGCGGTGGCCCGTCGGCCGGTGCTGCTGTCGGTGCTGCTGTCGGTGCAGGTGCTGCGTACTGGGCCAGTACCATCTGCAGCGCCACCAACAGGAACACCAGGCCGCCGGCCAGCTGCAGCACGGCCGGGGCGATATGCCATTTGTGCAGCACCGCCCCGCCCAGTCCGCCAGCCGCCACCGTGGTGACCACCGCAATGGCGAACACCTTCCATGCCACCGCCGTCCACTGCTTCGATTCCATCCCCTGCGCGGCCGCCGCGTAGGCCCCGATGGCCTTGATCGGGCCGATCATGATGAAGAACAGCAGGAATACGTCTGCCAGCGCCAGCAGGTACTGGGGCGACGGGGGAGTTGACAGGGCAGACAGTACCAGCAACATCGAGCTCCACCCCGCGGGCACGAAAAGTTCAGTGCCAGAATCACGGATCGACGCATGGCGGCGCGTCAGTACTTCTACTTGTTTGCGGCCAGTGAAGAATGCACCGCCTGTTCATCGATGATCGCCGGAACCCGGTCGGATTGGGGATAGACAGGCGACGCCCGGACGCCGGACATTCGTGCCGCCCCTCGGCACGACGACAGGAGTTCCCGTGGCCGCTCGATACGTTCTCAGCCAATCCGGCTCGCAGTTCCACTTCGTGCTGAAAGCCGGCAACAACGAAGTCATCCTGCAGGGCGAGCGCTATACCGCCAGGCAGAAGGCACTGGCCGGCATTGCCTCGGTACGTGCGAACGCGCTGTACGAAGATCGGTACCTGCGAAAGAATGCTGCAAATGGACAACCGATGTTCAACCTCATGGCCGCCAATGGGCAGGTCATTGGCACCAGCGAAACCTACACCTCGACCGGCGCCCGCGAGATCGGCATCCGCTCGGTGATGAGCAACGGGCCGGATGCGCCCATCGACGACCAGACCTGAGCTCGCGCACCGCCTGGCAGGCACTGGCACCGGGGTGGGCGCCCGGCTATGTTATGCGCCTTCCCTGCCCGGGCCCCGGCACCGATGAGTTCGACTGCGTCCCACCTTGATGCCTGTGAGAACTGCACCACCGCCCTGCAGGGCGACTTCTGCCACCAGTGCGGACAATCGGCGCACAGCCCGGTGCGCAGCTTCGGGCACGCGATCGAAGAGGTGTTCGAATCGTTCTGGCACCTGGACGGGCGGATCTTCCGCACCCTCCGCCAGTTGCTGCTGCCCGGGCGACTCGCAGCGGATTATCTGGCCGGCCACCGCACCCGCTACATTCCGCCGATCCGGCTGTTCGTGATCGTGGCGGTGCTGACTTTCTTCGTGGCGCGGCTGGCAGTGCATGTCGACGCCGGCACCTTCGTCGACCAGACGCCCGCCCCGCCCGAAGTGGCGACTGCATTCAAGGACGCCCGCACCACCGAAGAGGTGGAGAAGGCGCGCCTGACGCACGTCAAACCGCTCGAAACCGCGCGCGACACCCTGCCTGAGTCGCTGCGCTTCACCATGGACCGGGCCATTGCCAAGGTTGAGAAGCAGGCCGCCCAGCGCAACAGGGAACTGTCCGCGCTGCCCGCCGCAACCCCCTCCGCAACTCCAGCCCCGCCACCGGTCCCCGTACCTGCTCGCCCCAAGGCCTACACCCCGGTGGACATCGACTTCCTTCCGGGTTTCGCCAACCGCTGGCTCACCGGCCAGGCCGAGATCATCCGGCTCAACCTGCCCCGCATCAATGAGCGGCCGCAGCTGCTGGTGAATGCATTCTTCGCATCGGTACCGTCAGCCCTGTTCGTGCTCGTACCGCTGTTCGCGTTCCTGCTGAAAGTCTTCTATCTCGGTAGCGGGCGTCTGTACCTGGAACACCTGGTCGTGGCGCTGTACAGCCATGCGTTTCTGTGTGTGGCCCTGCTGGGCATCCTGCTGCTGACCATGGTGGCTGGGCAGATGGCGAATGTTCCAATCGCAGGCACGCTGATCGGCGTCGTCGTAGCGGTGCTGCTGGCGTGGATGCCGCTCTACCTGCTGCTCATGCAGCGCCGCGTGTACGGCCAGTCCTGGCTGGTGACCTTCCTGAAGTTCACGGCACTGGGCTGGCTGTACTTCACCGTAGTGACCACGGCCACCGTGTTCCTGGCGATCGCAAGCCTGGCCCGCATATAGGCCGCGTGCGCAGCCAACGGCGTCACGCCCCTTCCTCTTCGAGCCGACGGCGGCCCGCAGGTGTCAGGTCGATGTCCGCGTCCTCTGCCTGTACAGCCAAGCCTGCGGTAACGGCCCACGTAGCGTCTTCCGCCGATACCGGGTCCGTCGCCGCAATGGCTTGAAGGATCGAAATCTGCGCGCGGGTCAGCTGCATGGCGCACCTCCTCTGGTAAGAGATGTCACTACAGCACGTTCTGCGTGATGAGCATGCACGACGTTGCCGGAGCGGGTGACGGGATCGCCACGGCCAAGTGATGCACATTTTCATCGCGCAGTGAGGGCTAGACTCCAGTCCTGCACCCAGCCACCCCACAGGCAGCTACCGATGAAAGATGAGGCAGACCAGAGTCGGCCGACGTTGACGCGTCGCCGTTTTTTCCAGGGTCTCACCCTGCTTCCCGTAGCCGCCGCCCTCCCCGGCTGCGCGCCCGACACCTCCACCGACGCCACGCCTGCCGACAGCGCGGCGGCCAAGGACTACACCCCCGAATTCTTGAACGCCGCCGAATGGGCGTTCATCACCGCCGCCTGCGACCGTTTGATCCCCTCGGACGAAACCGGCCCCGGCGCCGTTGAATCCGGCGTGCCCGAATTCCTCGACCGCCACATGCAGACGCCGTATGCGGCCGGCGCGATCTGGTACATGCAGGGCCCATTTCTGGAGGCCCCCAGCGAGTTCGGCTACCAGGGCAAACTGGCGCTGCGCGATATCATCAAGGTCGGCATCGATGCATTCGATGCCCACTGCCGCAGCGCGTTCGACGGCAAGACCTTTGCCCAGCTCAGCGTGGAGGAGCAGGAAACCCTGCTCAAGGCCGCCGAGGGCGGCAAGCTTGAGCTGGACGCCATTTCCAGCAAGCTGTTCTTCTCCAACCTGCTGGGCGAAGTGAAGAACGGTTACTTCGCCGACCCCAAGTACGGCGCCAACAAGGGCATGGCCGCCTGGAAGATGATCGGCTACCCGGGCATGCGCGCGGACTATATCGACTGGATCGGCGTGCGTGAGAAACCCTATCCCCTGCCGCCGGTCGATCTGGCCGGACGGAGGGGCTGAGCGATGGCGATCACGAAACCGAAAGTGGATGCGGTCATTGTTGGCATGGGCTGGACCGGTGCGATCCTGGCCAAGGAGCTCACCGACGCCGGCCTGCACGTAGTGGCCCTGGAACGCGGCGGCGACCGCGATACGCAGCCTGATTTCGCCTACCCCAAGGTGGTGGACGAGCTGGAAGGCTCGGTGCACCGCCGCTACCTGCAGAGCCTCAACCAGGAAACCGTGACGGTAAGGCATTCCATCGCCGACACCGCCGTGCCCTACCGGCAGATGGGCTCGTTCAAACCTGGTACCGGGGTGGGTGGCGCGGGCAGCCACTGGAGCGGCGCCCATTTCCGGCCGCTGCCGGAAGACCTGGTGCTGCGCTCCAACGTGGAGCAGCGCTACGGCAAGGCGTTCATTCCCGATGACATGACCATCCAGGATTTCCCGGTGACCTACGCCGAGCTGGAACCGCACCTGGACATGTTCGAACGGGTCTGCGGCACCTCCGGCAAGGCCGGTGTCATCCAGGGCGCAGTGCAGCCCGGTGGCAATCCGTTCGAAGGATCGCGCTCGCGTGAGTACCCGCTGGGGCCCAACCCCAACTACCTGGGCGGCGAACAGTTCTACAAGGCCGCCAAGGAAATGGGCTGGCACCCCTACCCGATTCCGGCCTCGAATGCGTCCGGCCCCTATGTGAACCCCTACGGCTGCCAGCTGGGACCGTGCAATGCCTGCGGTTTCTGCAGCGACTACGGCTGCCTGAACTACTCCAAGGCCAGCCCGAATGCCTGCCTCCTGCCGGTACTGCGCCAGCGCCCGAAGTTCGAGCTGCGCACGCATTCGCAGGTGCTGCGGGTGAACCTGGACAGCAGCAAGTCCAAGGCCACCGGCGTGACCTACCTGGACGCGCAGGGCCGTGAAGTGGAACAGCCGGCCGACATGGTGCTGCTGTGCGCATTCCAGCTCTACAACGTGCACCTGATGCTGGTCTCCGGCATCGGCGAGGCCTACGACCCGGTCACCAACACCGGCACCATAGGCCGCAATTACTCGTACCAGAACCTCAACCGCGTGGTGCTGTTCTTCGACAAGGACGTGCAGGCCAACGGCTTCATCGGCATCGGTGGCGCCGGCACCACCATGGACGACCTCAACGGCAACCAGCTGGACAACGCCAAGGCCGGTTTCGTCGGCGGCGGCCTGGTCTGGGCACGCCAGCCCGGTGCCGGGCCGGTGCGCGGCATCAACGTGCCGTCGGGCACGCCGAACTGGGGCGCGGCATGGAAGAAGGCGGCCGCCGACAACTTCCGCCACAACTTCTATTACGAAGTCCAGGGCGCGTGCATGTCCTATCGGCAGCACTACCTGAGCCTGGACCCGAACTACAAGGATTCCTTCGGCCGTCCGCTGCTGCGCATCACGTTCGACTGGCACCCCAACGAGATCAAGGCCTCGCAGTTCTTCGTCGACCAGGCCATGCAGATGAGCCGCACGCTCAATCCGCTGTCGATGAGTGGCGATGCGAAGAAGAACGGCGAACGCTACAACATCACCAAGTACCAGAGCACGCACACCTGCGGCGGCGCGATCATGGGCGCAGACCCGAAGACCTCCGCGCTCAACCGCTACCTGCAGAGCTGGGACGTGCCGAATGTCTTCGTGATCGGCGCCAACGCCTTCCCGCAGAACAACGGCTACAACCCGACCGGTCTGGTTGGCGGGCTGGCGTACTGGGCGGCCACCGCCATCCGCGAGAAGTACCTGCCCGATCCGGGCCCGATGGTCCAGGCCTGAGGAGGCGCACATGAAGAAGCTCCTGCTCTGGATCGTGGTGATCGGCCTCGTACTGCTGCTCGCCGCGCTGGCCTATGCCTTCATCCCTACCAAGACCCGCGTACTGGCCGACGGGCCCGCGGCAGACGCCGCGCTGATCGAGCGCGGCCGCTACCTGGCCGATGCCGGTGACTGCACCGCCTGCCACACCCGGCCCGGCGGCAAGCCGTTCGCCGGCGGCCTGCCGGTCGCTTCGCCGTTGGGAAACATCTACAGCACCAACATCACCCCGGACAAGGAAACGGGCATCGGCGCGTACTCGCTGGACGACTTCGACCGCGCACTTCGCCACGGCATCGCGCCCGATGGCCGCACGCTGTATCCGGCCATGCCCTATCCGTCCTATGCCCGGGTCAGCGACGACGACGTGCGCGCCCTGCACGCCTACTTCCTGCACGGGGATATTGCGCCGGTGCATGAGGCCAACCGTGCCACGGAGATCACCTGGCCACTGTCGATGCGCTGGCCGCTGGCGATCTGGCGCAAGACCTTCGCTCCGGACGCCGACGCGGTGGCATTCGATCCCAGCCATTACAGCGACCCGCAACTGGCCCGCGGTGCCTACCTGGTGCAGGGCCTGGGCCACTGCGGCAGCTGCCATACCCCGCGCGGCTTCACGCTGCAGGAGAAGGCACTGGATGAAAGCGGCGCCGCCTACCTCGCCGGCGGCCAGGTGATCGACGGCTGGAACGCGGTGAACCTGCGCGGCAACGACGCCGACGGGCTGGGCCGCTGGTCCACCCAGGACATCGTCGACACCCTGCGCACCGCACGCAACGCGCACAGTGCCGTGGTGGGCACGCCCATGGCCGACGTGGTCACCCACAGCACCCAGAAGCTCACCGATGAAGACCTGCAGGCCATCGCCCTGTACCTGAAACAACTGCCTGCCAGCGGCCAGGATCCGTCCCGTTACACGGCGAGCGACGCCACCGCACGCAAGCTGCAGGCCGGCGTCAACGACAGTCGCGGCGCGGAACTGTTCGTGGACAACTGCGCGGCCTGCCACCGCACCGACGCCAAGGGCTATACCAACGTGTTCCCGGCGATTGCCGGCAACCCGACCGTGCTGGCCGACGACCCGACCTCGGTGATCCGCCTGCTGCTGGCCGGCAGCACCCTGCCCTCTACCGCCCAGCGCCCGTCCAACCTGGGCATGCCCGGTTTTGCCGAACGCCTGTCGGACAAGGAGATCGCCCAGCTGGCCACCTTCATCCGCCAGGACTTCGGCAACCAGGCGGGGGCGGTAACCCCGGACCAGGCGGCCAAGGTACGGAAACACCTGCAGAATGAGGCGCGGGCGGCCAAAGACGCGCACGATCCGACCACCGCCCGGGACGGCGAGGATGCCGGCTGACGGGGCGGTTCAGGCCGCGCCTGCATGAATGCCCCGGATCAGGGAGAATAGCGGCCCGCTGTATGCCCGCCTGCCGCTCTCTCCCGGATCCAACGTGAACGCAATCGCTTCTTCCCCCGCCGACGCCCTGCCCCAGGACGCGTCGCCCCTTGATGACCGCATCCGCGCCGCGATGGACCTGCTGGCGGCGATCGACCTCGACCGCACCCTGCTGGATGTGCTGCCGGTTGACGAGCGCAAGCGCTTCCACCAGGTGGTGGCCCAGGTCTACCACCCGGAACCGAAGGAGCGCCGGGCGAAGCTCAAGCAGCAGGCCAAGGTGCGCCTGCGTGAAGAGAGTATCCGCAAGGAAGAAGCGAAGCTCGACAACACCGGCATCCGCACCCTGCGCCGCAAGCCGGTGTTCACCACCCCGAACTACTTCCCGCCGCATGCCGCCGGCCTGCACGACCCGCACAACGGTGAGAACGCTGCGGATGCACCGGAAGAAGTGCACGCATCCGAAGCGCGCCACTGCTACGTGTGCAAGCAGAAGTACACCCAGCTGCACCACTTCTACGACCAGATGTGCGTGAGCTGTGGCGACGTGAACTTCATCAAGCGCACCGAAACCGCCGACCTGCGCGGCCGTGTTGCGCTGCTGACCGGCGGCCGGGTCAAGATCGGTTACCAGGCCGGCCTGAAGCTGCTGCGTGCCGGTGCCGAGCTGATCGTCACCACCCGTTTCCCGCGCGACTCGGCCGCCCGCTATGCGGAAGAGCCGGACTTCGCCGAATGGGGCCACCGCCTGCAGGTGTACGGCCTGGACCTGCGCCACACGCCGAGCGTGGAAGCGTTCTGCAGCGAACTGCTGGCCACCCGCACGCGCCTGGATTTCATCATCAACAATGCCTGCCAGACCGTGCGCCGTCCGCCGCAGTTCTACGCGCACATGATGGCCGGCGAGACCGTCGCCACCCAGGACCTGCCGGAAACCATCCGCAAGCTGGTAGGCCAGTACGAAGGCCTGCGCAGTTCGGAAATGCTGTCGCTGGGTAGCGACGCGTCCGCGCTGGCGGTCAAGGACGCTGCGCTGCTGGGTGCCGACGGCCTGACCCGCGCCGCCGAGCTGTCGCAGGTGCCGCTGCTGGCCGACGAACTGCTGGGCCAGACGCATCTGTTCCCCGAAGGCCAGCTGGACAAGGACCTGCAGCAGGTCGACCTGCGTGGCCGCAATTCGTGGCGCCTGCAGCTGGACGAAGTGCCGTCGGTGGAGCTGCTGGAAACCCAGCTGGTCAATGCGATCGCGCCGTTCATCATCAATGCGCGCCTGAAGCCGCTGATGCTGCGCTCGCCCGAGCACGACAAGCACATCGTCAACGTGTCGGCGATGGAGGGGCAGTTCTACCGCAACTTCAAGACCACCCGTCACCCGCACACCAACATGGCCAAGGCCGCGTTGAACATGATGACGCGCACCTCCGCGGCCGATTACCACGGCGACGGCATCCACATGAACAGCGTGGATACCGGCTGGGTGACCGACGAAGACGTGGCGGAAATCGCCAAGCGCAAGGTGGAGGAAGAGCGCTTCCACCCGCCGCTGGATATCGTGGATGGCGCAGCGCGCATCGTCGATCCGATCATCCATGGCTTCAACACCGGCGAGCACGTGTGGGGCCAGTTCCTTAAGGATTACGTGCCTACCGATTGGTAACGCCGGGCTCTGCGCGGCTGTTTGGATCATGTGGAGCCGGGCAGAGCCCGGCTCTACTTCCATGTGACAACCTTTCGCAATGTGTCAAATGCGAATGGTTCGTGATACTATTGTTAACGTTTTCATAAACACCGTACACGGACGTCCCAGCCATCGCCAGCGGACCCTCTCACTCAGGAGTTTGCTCTCGATGCACGTTTCATCCCCCACGCTTGCCCATTCCCTGGCCGCACTCACTGCCGCCATTGCCCTTGCCCTCTCCGCGCAGGCCCACGCCACAGGCGAAGCAGCTGCAGACGCAAAGGACCTCGACACCGTCGTCGTCACCGCCACCGGCGCCCAGCAGTGGATCCGCGACGCGCCCGCCAGCATCAGCGTCATCACCCGCCAGGAAATCGAGCGCAAGCCGGTCAGCAGCATCGGCCAGCTGCTCAGCACCGTGCCCGGCGTGACCGGTGGCTATGCACTCTCCGGCGCGCAGTCCAAGATCCGCCTGCGCGGCCTGCCCGAGCAGTACACCCTGATCCTGATCGACGGTCGCCGCCAGGGCAATTCGTCCGGCGTGAACTACCGCGATGACCTGGGCCCGCAGGATCTCAACTGGCTGTCGCCGGACATGATCGAGCGCATCGAAGTGGTGCGTGGCCCGATGTCTTCGCTGTATGGCTCCGACGCCATGGGCGGGGTGATCAACATCATCACCCGCAAGATCGGCACCGAATGGGGTGGCTCGGTCACCTACAACTACAGCAAGCCGGATTCGAAGACGCGCGGTAACACCACCCAGATGGGCGGGCTGTTCAGTGGCCCGCTGACCGAAAACCTGGGTTTGCGGGTGGGCGCCAACGTCACCGACCGCGAGTCCGACCGTGGCCGCAGCCAGACCCCGGGCAACAAGGCGGAGAACGCCAACGCCCTGCTCAACTGGGCTATCAACGGCGACCACACCGTAGGCTTCGAGGCCTCGCACGGCGTGCAGCGCAACAGCGGTGCCGGCAATGTCAACGCGTGGGGCCTGTCCAAGCTGGTCCACACCGGTTACGTGGTCACCCATGACGGCCGCTACGGCGACACCAGCACCTCCAAGACCACGCTGACCCAGAACGATTACGAAGACAAGGGCAGCGCAGTCGGCAACCACTCCAAGGAAACCGTGTTCGACACCGCGTTCGCCACCGGCTTCCATTGGGGCTTCGAGCACAGCTTGAACGTGGGCGGCCAGTGGAAGCGCGAAGAGCTGCAGAACACCGACACCATCGGCACCGTGCCGGTGACCTGGAGCGGCACCGGTCGGATCAGCCCGACCAATGAAGCCGATTCCTGGGCCCTGTTCGCCGAAGACCACATCACCCTGCATGAGCGCTTCACCCTGACCCTGGGCCTGCGCTGGGACAACACCGAAAACTACGACGACAACCTGAGTCCGCGCATCTACGGCGTCTGGCATCCGTCGGACGCATGGACGGTGCGGGGTGGCGTCTCGCAGGGCTTCCGCGCCCCCAACCTCAAGCAGGGCAGCGCCGGTGCGGCCACCCAGTCCGGCGGCAACGGCTGCCGCAGCCTGACCGTGGAAGGCTGGACCAACCGCTCGGTCAGCGCCGACGGCACCACCGGCTGCTACATGGCCGGCAACCCGAACCTGGAACCGGAAACCAGCACGAACTACGAGCTGGGCGTCGGCTTCGA
The DNA here is from genome assembly GCF_963519125.1 of uncultured Stenotrophomonas sp. Taxonomy (GTDB): domain Bacteria; phylum Pseudomonadota; class Gammaproteobacteria; order Xanthomonadales; family Xanthomonadaceae; genus Stenotrophomonas. The sequence continues at coordinate 112,861 of NZ_CAUQLJ010000003.1, forward strand.
CCGCAACGGCTGGTCGGCCTCGGCCACATACTTCCTGACCGACTTCGACGACAAGATCGAACAGGTACCGCTGCGCGACATCGCCGGTTTTGATTCGAGCTTCGTCAATGGTTTCTGGTGGACCGTAGCGCAGAACATCCAGGAGGCCCGCACCCGCGGCGTGGAAGCCAGCGTCACGATTCCGCTGCACGAGCGCCTGAGCTGGACCACCAATGCCACCCGCATGCTGGAGTCGAAGAACCGCACCACCGGTGCCAATCTGCTGGTGGTGCCGAAGCTGACTGCCAATACCTCGCTGGATTGGCAGGTCACGGATGCATGGTCGTTGAACCTGAGCGCCCAGCACGTGGGCGAGCAGCTGGTTTCCAGCACCAGCCCCACTTTTGCCAAGGCGTACACCACGTGGGATCTGGTGACCGGGTTCGATGTCAATGAGAGCCTGACATTGCGCGCTGGCGTGCTGAATGCGGGCGACGTCTCTACCATCGACGACGGCAACAGCTACGACACGGGCTCGCGTACGTTCTTTGTCGGCGCGACCGCGCGGTTCTGATGGAATGCGCGGAGAGCCGGGCTCTGCCCGGCTCTACGCGATGTTCACAACTTCATGTTCAACCCGAAATACACGCCCCGCCCCGCAGCCCGTGAGAACATCGGCTGCGGCTGTTCCCAGAAGAAACTGTCGTACCACGCATACGCGTACTCACGATCCGTCACATTTTTCACCTGCACATCCACGCTCCAGCGCGGGCTGATGTCGTAGCGTGCGCTCAGGTCCAACACCGCAAAGCTGCCGTACTTGCCGGCCACATTCTGCTCTTCAAGGTAATAATCCCCCTGCGCCCTCCCCTGCAGCCCGAACTGCAGCGCCTCGGTCGCCTGGAAATCCACCCCGATGTTGCTGATGTAACGCGGCGTGGCGGCCACCTCGCGACCTTCCAGCGACACGCCGGCGTCGCGCCCATCACGCTCGATCTTCGCCTCTTGGTACGCATGCGACGCCCACACCGTCCATCGCTCGCCAACAGTCGCACTGATCTGCGCGTCCACGCCGCGCCTTCGGGTCTTGCCCAGCGTCACGGTGGTACCGGTGGCGGGCATGTTGGATACCTCATTGGCCGCGTCCTGCTGCCAGACCGCAACACGCGCCTGACTGCCTGTGAAAGGGCTGAACTTCATGCCCAGCTCCATGCCGGTGTTGGTGGACGCGCCCATCGGCGCCTGGCCGGGGGTCAGGTACGCCGGCGCGGTCGAACCGGTCAGCACCTGGAAGGTGCGTCCCCAGTTGGCGTACACGTTCGCCGTATCGGTGAAGGCATACACCACGCTTAACTTGGGCTGCCCGATGCTCCCATAGCGCTGCAACGGACCGGTCACACCGCCCGGCAGGCGGGTGTCGCCGTCGAAACGGTCCACCCGATACGCCGGCACGATCTTCAACGCGTTGATCGGTTGGTAGATCGCCTGCACATAGGCACCCCAGTTGTCGAAGGTATGGCGGTCGTCGTTCTGCACGCGCGCGGGCGGAGCCGAGAAGTCGGTCGGCTCGGCGTAGCTGAAACGCTCTCGGATATAGCCGTTGTCCTGATGCTCGTAGTTGAGCCCACCTTCCAACGTGAGGGTGTCTGCTGGCTGCCAGGTCAACGTGGTCAGCATGCCGGTCTGCGTTTCATCCCACACCCGCCGCTGGCGTGGCGCGTTGCCGGTTGGCAGGTCGCTGAAGGTGACCCTGCGATCATCTTCGTACCGGTTGTAATAGAGCTTGCTGCCCAGGAACAGGGTGTCCGACAGCTTCAGGTCCAGATGCACGCCGACCTGGCGCATGTCGCGGTCATCACCGTCGTTGGCGTTGCGCAGCTGCGAGCCTCGGCGGTCTGTACGCAGTTCCCCGGCGGTCATGAAACCCGGCTCATCGGCTTCGTGGTGGTAGGTGCGTGCAGTCAGCCCGATCCGCATGCCATCGTCCAGACTGCCGTAGAACCACTTGCCGCCCAGGGCATACTTGCGCGAGGTGTCATGGTCGCGATAGCCATCAGAGGCCTGGGTACCGAAGAAGTAGTTCTGCGCGAAGCCGTTGCCCTCGCGGCCGATCGCCAGCTGCGCATCACGGGTGTTGTAACTGCCGTAGCTGAGCCGGCCATCGGTGTAGGTACCGCCCTGGCGGGTACCGAAGTTCACGTTGCCGCCAATGTTGTGCAGGCCGTAGCGCGGGTCGTTTGTGCCGCGCACCACCTCGATGTAGCTGATCTCCAGCGGGAACAGCATGTCGATGAAACGCTGGTTGCCGCTGTTGACGTTGCTCGGCACACCGTCGATCAGGGTCTTGATGGCATTGAGGTAGCCCTCGCCGTTGAAGGCGCGGAAGCTGACCTTTCCGGATTCTGCGCCCTGGCGGGTCTCGGTCAGCTGGATACCCGGCATCTGGCCCAGCAGCTCCCAACTGTGCGAGACATTCTTGTCCTCGATCTGGTCGGCGCCGAGCACGTCCACGGAGGTCAGCACCTGGTGGGCAGTGAGCTGGCCCTCGGTATGCTGGTGCACATCTACCTTGCCCAGCGTCAGCGCAGAGTCGGAGGACTGCGCGCGGGTTTCGGGCGCGAACAGGATGGCGGCCGTGGCGGCCACCAGAGCGTGGATCTTCATCGAGGACTGTCGTTATGAATAGGCATCGGATGTAACACTATAACATCACAGTACCCTGCTACGGCGGATCTGCTAGTGCCGGGAACGCGCTTCAGTCAGTGGAGTCCAAGAAGACTTCCTGAGCGATGACCCGTAGGACCAATCCTTCAGCCCAAACCGATACGAACGAATACACCTTGAATCCCTGCGTAAAACTCTCACCGGCCATCTTGCACGCAACACCGATCAACGGATCTTCGAGATCCAAGGTGCCATGACTGAGCTCCCTCCGCTCAGGGCAGAAGGCTTGATAGCCGGCAACATTTCCAAACCTCAGGCGGCGAATTCGTTCCTGCCAGTCAACATACGTCACATGCAGCTCATCACCCACCATTGCGATAGCTGAGATTTCGGCGTCACTCAAACCAAGCTTCTCAAAATCCAACATCGCCAACCTCATTGAGACGAAAGCCCTTCGCAGGGCAAGAGTGCTTAGAAGACCGTACAGGCGCTCAATCAAGTCACCAGACGCAATCCGGGATGTGAGTCGTGAAAGAGCCTGTACTCCTCTTCAGTTCTCAGGACCAATGCAGCCTCCGGCACGATCACCCTGCAAAGTTGCACCCCACTAAGGCACGACGGGCACCAGGCGCACTTCCACCCGACCTTCCGACTCTCAATACTGAAGTATTGGAAACGCAGCCCGACGCTTATACATGCGGGGCAGCTACTTTCTCCATACTCGTCATCAGATCTCGGGAGAGCAAGTAGCCAACTGTCATACTTCACTTCTTTAGCAGTCATTGCACCTCCAACGCGTAAGGCCGAGCCAGCACGATCAATCTTCATGCCGATTCCAGTCTTCCGAGGCGCCTGGACGGGTATTCAGGCGATCTCCCTCGCAAAGGAGATCAAGCCCTTCGCCAGACAACCCCACGATTGCCGTAATGCCTTGACCAAGGAGCTGAATGCTCTGACGCATAACCTCAATGTGTGTAAGCGTCAGCGATACCCTTCTTCTATTTACTGGCGCTGCCAACGGCCGCATCATTCGGACGTCATCAATACTTCGAGGGATGACGTAAGCTTCGACGAAGACTTCACCGAGCGATACAGATCCACCTGAGTTTATGTATCCGATATAGCGAAGTGCACCATCCTTACCGCGATCGATAGTGTCAATGAAGAACTCCACGCCCATATTTGCTGAGCCTGGCGACGCCAGCAGGTCGGTTGATGAGGTCATCGGGCTTGCTCTGACTGTAGCTCTAGAATCACCGCCATCTTGCCACGCATCCGCGTCTCACACCCCCTGCGACCACTGCCCTTCCCGGCTGGCCTAGGCGGGGAGGGGTACTTCACTGTCCGGTGCAGGCGGGATCCTTACGATGTCCCCAGACGCAGCGGAGGGCTGCGCCGGAACAGGCTGTGGAGGCGTGGAATGACCGAACGCGAGCGTCAAGCTGCCCTGGAGTACCTGCGGATTCTGGATTCCGACCCGGAACCGTTCTTCGACGCCCTGACCCGTGCGGCCCACGCCATGACCGGCATGCCGATCGCGATGATTTCGCTGATCGACGGCAACCGCCAGTGGTTCAAGTCGCTGGTCGGTATCGATGCTGCCTCGGAGACCGCCCGCGACATCTCCTTCTGCACCTGGGCGATCCAGTCGGACATGGTGCTGGAGGTGCAGGACGCCAGCGAGGACCCGCGCTTTGCCGACAACCCCATTGTGCAGGGCCCGCCCTTTGTCCGTCATTACCTGGGCGCTCCCATCCGGGTGCAAGGCGGCAGCCGGATCGGCACCCTGTGCCTGCTCGACACCGCGCCGGGCCAGGCCAGCGGCGGCCAGCGTGAAGCCCTCGCGTGGCTCGCACAGGTCGCCGCCTTCGCGATGGAACAGCGCGCCAGCCTGCTCAACCGCATGGCCGAACAGCGCCAGGCAAGCGAGGCGTTGTCCCAGAGCGAAGCGCGCTACCGCCGATTGTTCCAGCACAGCCTGGGCCTGATCTGCACGCATACGCTGGACGGAATTATCACCTCGGTCAATCCGGCCGCCTCCGCCTCGCTGGACCGGCCGGAAGTGGAGCTGGTCGGTCATTCGCTCGCTGAGATCATTCCCGAAGAACGGCAACATCTGCTGCAGGAGTACCTGCAGCGCATCGAAGAAAACCAGAGCGATTCGGGCGTGATGGAGCTGCTGGCCGAAGACGGCTCGCGCCGCTACTGGGCATACCACAACATCCTCGACACCGAAGCCAGCCCGCAGTACGTACTCGGGCATGCGCAGGACATCACTACCCAGCACCTGCAGGAGCGCCAGCTGATGGAACTGTCCATCCGCGACCCGCTCACGCGCTCCTTCAACCGCCGCTACCTCGCCGAGCTTGCCGAAAACCAGCCCGAAGCCTGGGGCTGTCTGGTGTTCGACCTGGACCACTTCAAGGAAATCAACGACACCCAGGGCCATGCCCATGGCGATGCGGTGCTGGTGGACTTCGTGTCGTTCCTGTCCGAACCGCTGCAGGAAGGCGAAGTGGTGGTGCGACTCGGCGGTGACGAATTCCTGGTGTTCGTGCCGGGCGCCACGCTGGAGCGGCTGCAGGCGCTCGAAGCCGAGTACCAGGACCGCGCCTACCTTTCCCCCATTCGCTTCTCCGGCGGCTGCGCCATCAATCGCCCCTCGGAAACCGTGGCCGACACCATCAATCGGGCGGACATGAAGCTCTATGAGCGTCGGCGGCGCGAGCGTCCGCCTGCAGACTGAGCCGGGAATGCAGCTCCCTGCGGGTCGCCTACGTGTGCGGTGCACTAGCGTAGAGCGCCTACTCGGAACCATCCCGCCACGCCACTACACCCAGAAGTGCGCATACGGCCGCAATGAACGGGCAGAAGACCATGAAGACAAACCAGTGGCCCCCGCCGATCTGGGCCAGGATCACTCCACCAGCAGTGGACAAGCCTCCGATTGAGCTGCTCAACCATCTTCTCAACCCTGGCCTCACTGTCGCGGCAGCAGAGATAAGGCCCACCCCAACTACTGTAAGCAAGAACGCCAACCAACCACGAACAAAGCCCTTACCAACAGTCTCAAAGCCAAAGCTTGCCGCGAAAGTCACAGCAAGCACAGCATACGCCAGTGGCACTGATGCACGACACCATCGGCGTTGAATCTCGTAGTCCAAGACAAATCGCCATATGTACAGCGTAACAAAGTAACCACAACCACCGAGCAGCAGTAAGCCAAGGTTGAAATAACGCATGGCATGTGGCGACTGGACCAATACCACATACACACCAAAAAAAAGAAACAGTCCATTCAGGATTACGTGAAACGGCAACTTGTCAATGAGCATCTGGCTTGCCCTCTTCACGACCCCAGTGCTGAACATCTTTACAGCCGGATGCAGGAAACTGATCGTCCACGGGCGTGTAACCAAACACAACGAACACAAGCGATTTCTTCGAAAAAGGATGCTTTGGTTCCTTCATCAAGTGGATACGGACCGCCAGCGCGGCAAGGATCAGGACAGCGACCCCCAACCACACAAGAGGCCGCGCCAAGTTGAACCAGGTATTGGGAATGAACGCCGCGGACCGCCCGAGACAGATGAGCGGACTAAGGGACACCATCAACAAAAACGAAAGAGCGAGAACAACCTTATGGAATAGCGTCATCGGAGGTAGGGACTCACCCGTCATGTATCTTTCCGGAAGGGCAAAGTACTTCGCCCGTTAGTGGACACCACGTATCGTTAGAGAGACGCGGCCGAGGTCACTTGTATCGGCAGATGAACGAATGCGAACACATCAACTACTTGTATCTCATCAGCGCGAAGAGAAAGTACTCGGGCTCCTCGAGGCAACGTACGACAGATCATCCAAGTAGCTTTTGCCTCGCGCCGCGTACTCCCTCAGCTCAGCCTCGGAGAGCACGAAGGTCACTTCATACATTGCGATACCACCCGTCATAACGCCGAGGCAAATGGCGCCCTCAGAGCCTGCGAACAATCGGTACATCAGTGTTGAATCAACGAGCAGATCCTGCTCCATACCGATCGCCTCCCGATGCAAGGAAAATGTAGCCTGCGGAGCGCGCGTCCATGCCGCGACATGCACACGACGGCTTGGGATCTCGACGTCCCGGCACCTCTTAGAATCTTCAAGGCGACGAAGCCTTGCGCCTACCGGAGACTTCAAGGCGCAGCTCTGCAACTCTTGTTGGGGAAGTCATGATCGTCGTTGAATGAAGTCTCAAGCCTCCTTCCAGACATTGCCTGCATTCCATGCACAGCAATTTCTGCCAGGAAGTACCTCCAGTGATTCAATATGGTGGAGAGTTGCGCGTGGGAAAACTGCGGCGGCTCTCCTCCTACATCGAGCTCCGGGTAGATGTCATTGGTAAAGCATGCAAACCCTGGCTTGGCTACGGGCGGATCCAGCCAGATCGCGACCACGTTGTAACCCCAGTTCGCCCACCCAGTTCCCGATGGCTCGCGCCCCGGATCTTCCATCGTGTCGAGCAAGTAACCCACTTCGTCCAACAGCTCCTGATCAAGTTCTGTGATCAGCGACAGGACTGTTAGATTCACTGCACGGCAATAGGTGTCATCCGGCCCTACACAGTAGTAGGTACTCCGGAAATATCCCGGTGAGTGCTCATAGACTGAAGCGATGAACTTAATCATGGATTGCACTCGGGGCTTCCACGCCGTCTTAGATCAGCGATGCCATTCGGCAAGAACGAACGCAAGCCGTGCTGGGCTTGCTGGGCCGGCAAGAAATGTGTGACGCCAGCTTTCATCCCTCGCTCAGAGGCTCTCAGGTTGTGCAACATATCATCACGCCCACCCTAACTCCATGCAACAAAAGTCGGCCTCAGTCAGCAACCGCGGGCAGCATCCCGGCCACTTTGGTCCGGAGCGTACCGTTTGGAGGCGATGGCGCCTGTGACGCGGGCTGTCGCCGGCATTCACCTGATTGCGCACCCACGCTGCGTGAGCTCCGCACGCACAGCAGCTCACTGGCACTTCATGCCCACTAATCTAGGTGATCGATAGTTGACAACTGATTGCGGGCATCTACTTCTGATACCTGGAATCTGCCGCCATCGCGTCAAGTATTTCCACCCACAGCCCTTCATGGACCAGTTCGCCCCCGCTCTCCCTACCTGCAGCATGAGCTCGGTTGATCGCGCCACAAAGGATCAAGTATTTGTCGCCGTCCAGATCCGCTGCATCCAGGTAGTTCAAGGCCGCCCCGTCAAACGGATCAAACACCTCCTCGAGAACATCCCCCTCTCCAGGCCGGAAAGCGTCACGCAGAAGGCGTGCAAAACACCTGATTTGAATCGTGCTCATGCCTACGACGTTCTCAGCTGAAAAAACCATGGAGCCAGCCATCATTACCTCACAATTATGATCTTAGCCTGCTGTCCCGGCGACAAGTCGGCAATCTGCTTCAAACTATGGCAGGTGCTAAGAGCGCCTCTTGCGATCGTTCCCACGGGTGGGCCGCCGAAGCATTCCAACCGCCAGGACCACCATCCAGCCCACCGCCCAGGCCATGACGCCCCACTCGCTCAGCAGGGTGTCCCTCGGAATCACCGAGATAAAGAACCCGAGAACCGCGACCCCCACCACCAGCAGCGGCGCCACCACCAGCCCACGCCACGCCACGAACGCCGCCATCGGCAGCGAGATGATGGGGAAGAACACACCCCCACCGAACGGCGCAGCCCCAACCACGGCGAAGAACGCCGAGACCACCACCAGCGCCCACCCCAGCACCTTGAACTGCATCCTACCTCGCTCCTGTCCATGCAGCCTGGCGACAGCGCCTTAACCTGTGTTCCCTATCCTAGCAACGCGCCGAGGGCATGCCGCTCGGCGTTTCAATCGCTTTGCCCGATTCGATCGACGGGCGCTAACGAACACTGCAAAGGAGTAGCAATGAAGAAGCGTTACGCTGCCGTTCTCACCGCATGCCTGTTTGGCACCAGCTCCCTGGCCTTCGCTGAAGTCGCCAACCTGACCAACAGCGCAGAGGGTGCAAATCGCGACGCGGGGCTCTCCGCAGTCAAGAAGAAGCTCCAGGACGCCTGCACCGACCGCAAGGGAACGCCCGACGCGGACTCCTTCGAAGTGGTCTTCGAAAAGACCAGCGACAACCCCAACGTTCCCAAGCCCTACTACGTGGACGGCAAGATGAAGTGCGACCTGCCGTAAGCCCGCCTCCTGCCGGAAACGCCCATCTCCACCCCACCCCTCGCTGCTATAGTCGGTCCATCGTGACGGGCACCCCGCCCGTCCTTGGATCACAGGGAGCGGGTCATGGGCCTCATTCAAGCAGTCAAGGGTGCCGTCGGCGGCGTACTGGCCGACCAGTGGAAGGACTTCTACACCGTGCCGGCTGGGCTTCCAGCTACTGCGGCGCTGTTCGCGGCGGTGCCGCAGGGCACCAATGCCGGACGCGGGTCCAACACCAGCGGCTCGTCCAACATCATCACCAATGGCTCGAAGATCGTGGTGCCGGAAGGCTACGGCTTGCTGCTCTTCCAGGACGGCGCGATCACCGGATTCGTGGCTGAACCGGGTGGTTATGAATGGCGCTCGGATGACCCGAATTCGCAGTCGATCTTCGCCGGCGACGGCATCGTCACCCCGCTGATCAAGCAGAGCTGGGAGCGCTTCAAGTTCGGCGGCCAGCCGGGCGGCCAGCAGCAGGCGTTCTTCGTTTCGCTGAAGGAACTGCCGGACAACCGCTTCGGCACCCAGTCGGAAATCTACTGGGACGACGGCTTCCTCAATACCCAGGTCGGCGCCGTCACACGCGGCTCGTACACGTTGAAGATCGTCGACCCGATCCTGTTCGTGAAGAACTTCGTGCCGGCCAGCTACCTGCAGCCGGGCAAGGTGTTCGACTTCACCGACATGGACAATGCCGCCGCCACCCAGCTGTTCAATGAAGTGGTGGGCTCGCTGGCGCCGGCCTTCAGCCTGTATACGAACGACCCGGGCAAGGGCAACCGCATCACCAAGCTGCAGCAGGATTCGCTGGGCTTCGCGCAGAGCCTCTCCGCTGCGGTTGAACAGGGTTACCAGTGGAAGTCCGACCGTGGCCTGGCCATCGTCAAAACCGCCATCGTCTCGATTGAGTACGACGCAAACACCCGCGAGCTGCTCAAGACCGTGCAGCGTGCCGATGCGCTGTCCGGTGGGCGTGGCAATTCCAACCTGCAGGCCAGCGTTGCCCAGGGCATCCAGTCGGCCGGTGAGAACGGCGGCGCGGCGGGCATCATGGGCGTGGGCATGGCCTCGGGCATGATGGGAGGAATTGGTTCGCTGCAGCAGCCGGTTGCGCCCGCTGCGCCCGCTGCGGATGACCCGGTAGCCAAACTGACCAAGGCCAAGGAAATGCTCGACCTCGGGCTGATCACCCAAGCCGACTACGACGCACTCAAAGCCAAGGCGCTGGGTCTCTAAGGCGGACAGAACCGAACCATGTCCGACCCCAGAACCCCGCCCCCGCTACCCGGGGCTCCACCGCCGTTGCCGGAGGCCGTCACCGGCCCCGGCTCGCCGCGCGACGTGCCACCGCTGCCGGGCAGCTTCCCGCTGGACCGCGCCACCCTGCCCGACCCGATCCGTGCCGAGATCGAGGCGCCCGATCCTGTCGCCCTCGACACCCGTGCCGAGGAGCTGAAGGACGGCCTCAACCGCTGCCCGAAGTGCGGCTCTACCGACGTGCGCCTCAAGCTGGGCACCGACGTGCTGGTCTGCCAGTTCTGCCGTCACGAATGGCACGGGGCGTCGGTTGAGCAGGAGTTTGGGTTGGGCGAAGGCCTGGACCAGCTGCGTGGCACCATCATCGCCTCCGGCGCACGCGACATCGAGGCCGGCACCGCCAGCCTGATGAGCTTCAAGTGCACCGGCTGCGGTGCCGAGGTGACGATCAACACTGAAACCACCATGACCGCACGCTGCCACTGGTGCCGCCATGTGTTCGGGGTCAACGAGCAGGTGTCCAACGGCGCCGTGCCCGACGCGGTGCTGCCGTTCCGGATCACGAAGGACGACGCGGTGGCGCGCATCCGCCAGTTCGTGGACAAGCGCCGACTGTTCGCCCTGAAGGCGTTCAAGGACCAGTTCACCCCGGAAAACGTGGTCGGCGTGTACATGCCGTACATGATCGTGGACAGCAACGTCAGCGCCAGCGTGACCGGCAAGGGGGAGATCCAGACTCGCCAGTACACGCGCGGTGAGGGCGACAAGAAGAAGACCTACTACGACGCGGACGTGTACCAGGTGGAGCGCTCGGTGGATTTCACCGTGGACGACCTGCCCATGGAATCATCGGCCGAGCGTGGCAACCTGGACATCAAGGCCAACACCAACAACATCATCAATGCGATCCTGCCGTTCGATACCAAGAACGCGTTGAAGTGGAACGCGTCCTACCTGCTGGGCTTCAGCTCGGAGAAGCGCAACCTGGACGTGGAGAAGATGAAGCCACGGCTGGAAGACCAGCTGCTGTCCATCGCCCGTTCGCAGGTGGAAGGCTCGGTGCGCCGCTACGATCGCGGCGTGCGCTGGGAAACCGAACAGGTCGACGTGCACGGCTCGCGATGGGTGTCGATGTACCTGCCGGTGTGGCTGTATTCGTACCACCAGCCCGGCCGCAACGGCGGCATGCTGCATTACATCGCGGTCAATGGCCGTACCGGTGAAACCATGGGCAGCGTGCCGGTGCAGCAGTGGAAACTGCTGCTGGCCGCGCTCACCACCGGCACGATTGTTGAAGCCATCACCCTCTGGTTCCTGGTAGCGGCCTCATGAGCGACGATAGTGGTCTCTGGTTGCTGTTGGCTGGCCCCGCCAGCGCAACGGCGTTGTATTGGGGCTTGTACCGGTATTACCGCAATACCGACAAGTCGCATGCGTTCGAACGCGAAACCACGGTGGAGGCCAAGCCGGTGACCGGCTCGGACCGGCAGGTGGATACCAACAACGGTACGCAGGAGACGCGGATCCGCGGGGACAACGTGCGCGAGTATCGAAAGCGGGTGGTTCGCAACAGCGGTTGATGTTTGCTTGATTTCGGGCAGGCATGCTCCGGATCACCTTCCGATCCGGAGTTGCCATGACCCGTTTTATTGTTCACCTGCTGCTGGGCGCGTCGTTGTTCGCCCCACCCGTCGTACGCGCTGCCGAAAAAGTCCTGATCGTGGTCAGCGGCGAGGGTCGCGATGCCGGCAGGACCCGCCCCGGCTACGAATTCGATGAGCTTTCCCAGGCCTGGCTGATCTTCAAGGCAAACGGGCTGGAGGTCGACGTGGCCAGCCCCCAGGGCGGCGCGGTCGAGGCGGACAAGTACGACCCCAAAGAGCCGTTCAATGCGGCGCTGCTGGCCGACACCGCCGCCATGTCCCAGCTGGCCGACACCCGTGCCATTGCCCAGCTGCGCCCCGCCGATTACGCAGCCATCTACGTGGTAGGTGGCAAGGGCGCCATGTTCGACCTCCCCGCGTCCCGTCCCCTGCAGCGGCTTATCGCAACCGCCTGGCAGAACGGCGCCGTGGTCGCAGCGGTCTGCCACGGTCCGGCTGCACTGGCCGGGGTGACGCTTGCCGATGGCAGCTCGATCGTGGCCGGCCGACGGCTGACCGGCTTCACCAACGAGGAGGAGGCGCTGTTCGGAAAGAAATGGGCCGCACAGTACCCGTGGCTGCTTGAGGATGCCCTGCGCTCGCGAGACGCGCAGTGGAGCGAGGCACCCCTGATGATGCCGCACGTGGTGGTCGACGGTCGGCTGGTGACCGGCCAGAACCCCTACTCCACTGTTGGCGTTGCAGAAGCCATCGTGCGCGGACTGGGCCACACGCCGGTTCCCCGCACCCCGGGCCGTGACGAGCGCGCCATGCAGCTGGTCGAGCAGCTGCGTGGCGGCGACGTACGAGGGGCGACCACCACGCTTCAACGGAGTACCGATCAGTTCCACGTAGAACTGATCGGCATGCTCGGCTTCTACCAGGCCAAGGCTGCAGCGGACAATCTTGCCGAACTGCGCCCGGCACTGCAGACCATGGAGCTGGCCATGCCGTACATGGCCGAACCGCAGCTCAAGCTCGGCGTGGCCGAGGCGCACCTGAAGCTGGGAGACCGCGTCCGTGCACGCATACTGGTCCAGCAGGTACTGGACGCGGTGCCCGGCATGGAACAGGCTGATGCCCTGCTGAAACGGATCGACGGCTGAGATGACACCCCGCCCTGCCCTGCGCGTCCTGGTGATCGAAGATAATCCCGTGCTTCGCGCCAACCTTGAAGCACTCTTCGCCGCGCAGGGCATTGGCACCCGCTTCGCCGCCGACGGCCTGACCGGGCTGCAGGCCGCGTTGGACGAACCATTCGACGTGGTCGTGCTCGACCTGGGACTGCCCGGCATGGACGGCGTTCGTGTCTGTGAAGCGTTGCGCGCACGCAGCGAGCGCCACATACCGATCCTGATGCTCACTGCCCGGGACGCGCTGGAAGACAAACTGGCCGGCTTCCGCTGCGGCGCAGACGATTACCTGGTCAAGCCCTTCGCCGGTGCGGAACTGGTGGCGCGTTGCCTGGCACTTTCACAGCGGCATCGGGTTGGCAGCGCTCACCAGCTGGTCATCGGCAGCCTCACCATAGATCGACGCAACAATCGAGTGCAGCGCGACGGACAGGTTCTGCCGCTGCAGCACACCGCCCTGCAGCTGCTGCTGGTCCTGGCCGATGCCTGGCCGCGCACGCTGACCCGGAGCGAGCTGGTGGAACGCTTGTGGGGCGAGCAGGTGCCGGAGTCCGATCCTCTGCGCACCCACCTTTACACGCTTCGCCAGGTACTCGACAAACCCTTTGCCGTTCCGATGCTGAGGACCGTGCACGGGGTTGGTTTCCGGCTGGAGGCCGACATATGAGCGAGCCCTCCCGCCCGCGCCGACGGCTCCGGCATCGGCTGATGCTGGCGTTCTCCGGCTTCGCGCTCCTGGTCGCAGTGATCTACGGCTTCTACGTTGTCCTGTTCGTGTACCTGGTGGAAGACCAGCTGTTCAACGGACTGCTGGAGCAGGAAGCCACGGTGCAGCTGCAGCACCACGCGTCCCGCGGTGAGTGGCGCCAGCCCGCGCTGCCCGGCATGAATGTGTATTCCGACCCTTCCACCCTGCCCGATGGTATTGCGGCGAAACTGTCCGAGGAGCCATGGCGGCGCGAGTTTGCGGGCGACCAGGGCCGCCACTACCACCTGCATCTGCTTGAGCCGGGCGGCGGCGTGACCCCCGCGTGGCTGGCGGCCGAGGTAAGCCAACAACTGGTGGTGCGGCCCATGCGGAACGGCATCCTGCAGTGGCTGGCCTGGTCCAGCCTGGCCGTGCTCGTGGCGGCCGTACTGTTGGGCGCGTGGCTGGCGCGCCGCATGACCGGGCCACTCTCGCGCCTTTCCGCGATGGTCGAACAGGCCAGTCCCTCGCGGCTGCCGCAGGGCTTTGCCGAGAGCCTGCCGGATGACGAGGTAGGGGTACTGGCGCGGACGCTGCAACATCTGTTGGGGCGCGTCGACGAGTTCGTAGGCCGTGAGCGTGAGTTCACCCGCGACGCCAGCCATGAACTGCGCACGCCGCTGGCCGTGATCCGCAGTGCCTGCGAGCGGATCGGCGCCCGTACCGATCTGGATGAGCCACTGCAGCGGCAGGTGCAGTACATCGATTCCTCCGTGCAGCAGCTCGAACAGACCGTGAGTGCCCTGTTGATGCTTGCACGTGAGCAGCATCAACAGGAGGCCCCGACCGAGACCGCACTGCTGCCTCTGCTCGAGCGGGTCATTGTCGACCAGTCGTCCGTGCTGGCGAATCGCCCTGTCGAGGTTGCACTGGAGGTTGGCAGCAACGTACACGCGCACCTTCCGCCGGCCGCGCTCCGGATCATCCTGTCCAACCTGGTTGGCAATGCGTTCGCGCACACACTGAACGGAACGGTCGACCTTTCTGTTGCCGACGGCTGGCTTGTAATCAGTAACCCGGGCGCGGCGATAAGTCCCGATGACCTGCACGCGTTCATCAAGAGCGACGCCAGCCGCGGCTACGGCCTCGGCCTTGCGATCGTGCAGCGCCTCTGCGAGCGGCACGGCATTGGCCTGCGGATGCATTCCGAACACGGCACCACCACGGTGGCGCTTCTGCTGGACGGACGCCTTCGCGCGCCCTGCATCCCCCCTGCACCCTGACTAGACAACCCATGGCACACCGTAGGGCGAATCGCCCCAGCCGGAACTGCCATGAGCGAGCCTGTCGCATCACCTCTTGCTACCCCGCCGCCCCGCCCTGCTCCGGGCCCGCGTGTGCTCTACCCACTCACGCTCACGGTGAATGGCGAACAGCACACGCTCGAGGTGGAGTCCACGGTCAGCCTGCTCGACCTGCTGCGTGAACGGCTTCAGCTGACCGGCACCAAGAAGGGCTGCGACCACGGTCAGTGCGGTGCGTGCACGGTTCTCGTGGACGGAAGGCGCATCAACAGCTGCCTGACGCTGGCGGTGATGCAGGACGGCGCCGAGGTGCAGACCATCGAAGGCTTCGCCGATGGCGACACCCTGCACCCATTACAGCAGGCCTTCATCGCCTGCGATGCATTGCAGTGCGGCTACTGCACCCCGGGTCAGATCTGCTCGGCGCAGGGCCTGATCAACGAAGGCAAGGCGTGCAGCCGGGACCAGGTGCGCGAACTGATGAGCGGCAACATCTGCCGCTGCGGCGCGTATCCGCAGATTACTGAAGCGGTGATGTCGGTTGCCGGCATCGCGCCGACGCAGGATGCCGCCACGCCGGAGCAGTGGGTACCTGGGACGGTGCCGGCATGATTCCGGCCACCTACGAGCGCGCCGCGTCGATCCAGCAGGCCCTGCAGGCCATGGCAGCCACGGGCGACACTGCCCGATTCATCGCTGGCGGCACCAACCTGCTCGACCTGATGAAGCTGCAGCTGATGACCCCGGCCGCGGTGGTCGACGTGAACCGGCTGCCGCTGGACACCATCGAACGTCGCGACGACGGCGGCCTGCGTCTGGGCGCAACCGCACGCAACGCCGACACCGCCTGGCACCCGCTGGTCGAGCGCGACTACCCGCTGCTCTCGGCGGCCATGCTCGCGGCCGCCTCGCCGCAGATCCGCAACATGGCCAGCAACGGCGGCAACCTGCTGCAGCGGACCCGCTGCACGTATTTCTACGACCGTGCCACGCCCTGCAACAAACGCGAACCGGGCAGCGGCTGCTCGGCCATCGGCGGCCTCACCCGCCACCACGCCATCCTCGGCGCGAGCGAGCACTGCATCGCGACCCACCCGTCCGACATGTGCGTGGCCCTGGCCGCGCTCGATGCCACGGTGCACGTGGCCAGCGTGCGCGGCGAACGCAGCATCCCGTTCCTCGATTTCCACAGCTTGCCGGGCGATACCCCTCACATCGACAGCACGCTGGCGCCGGATGAGCTGATCCTGCGCATCGAGCTGCCGCCCGCCACGCACTACGCCACGCACAGCGCCTATCTGAAGATCCGCGAGCGTCTGTCGTATGCGTTCGCGCTGGTCTCCGTGGCGGCAGCCCTGGACCTTGCCGAAGACGGCACCATCCGCAGTGCGCGACTGGCGTTGGGCGGTGTGGCCCACAAGCCGTGGCGCAGCGTGGAAGCAGAATCGCTCCTGGTCGGCGGCAAGCCGTCGTTGGCCACGTTCGCGCTCGCGGCCGATCGCCTGTTGAAAGGTTCGGTCTCGCAAGGCCAGAACGCGTTCAAGATTCCACTGGCCCACCGCGCCATCGTGCGTGCACTCGACACCGCCGCCAAGGGCACGGTCACGAACCAGCGCGAACCGCTGCCATCTGCGGGAGACGCCGCATGAACCTGCCCCTGCTGCCCCCCGTTGCAGTACCGGGCACGGGCCACGTGCCCACCGGCACCGGCACGCCACGCATCGACGGCCGCGCCAAGGTCACCGGACAGGCGCGCTACGCGGCCGAATGGCCGGCGGCCGACCTGGTCTACGGCGTCGCGGTGAACAGCACCATTGCCAAGGGGCGCATCCTGGGCTTCAGCCTGCAGGAAGCCGAAGCCGTCCCGGGCGTACTCAAGATCATTACCCACCTCAACCGTCCGCATATGCGCGGCAACGGCCTGTTCTACAAGGACATGACCGCCCCAGCCGGCAAGCCATTCCGTGCGCTGTACGACGACGTGGTGCTGTACAGCGGACAGCCGGTGGCGATGGTGCTGGCCGAGACCTTCGAGGCCGCGCGCGAAGCCGCTGAGCGCGTTGCAGTCCACTACGAGGTGGAAGCGCATGACACGAACCTGGTCGCCGCGATGGGCCGGGCGCGCGAGCCTCGCAAGATGAAGGCCGGCTTCTCCGCGCCCCCGAAAGACAAGGGCGACCCGGCCGCGGCCTTTGTCAGCGCACCCCACCAGATCGTGGCCGATTTCTACCATGGGGTGGAACACCACAACCCGATGGAACTGTTCGCCAGTACGGTCATCCGCGACGAAAACGGCCATCTGACCATCTACGACAAGACCCAGGGCTCGCAGAACAGCCGCTGGTACGTCTCGCAGGTGTTCGGCCTGCCCAAGAAGAAGGTCACCGTGCGCAACCCTTACGTGGGCGGCGCGTTCGGTTCCGGGCTGCGGCCCCAGTACCAACTGCCGCTGGCGGTGATGGGCAGCCTGGCACTGGAGCGGTCGGTTCGCGTGGTGCTCACCCGGCAGCAGATGTTCACCTTCGGGCACCGTCCTGAAACCGTGCAGCGGGTGAAGCTGGCGGCCGACGCCGACGGCACCCTGCGCTCCATTTCGCACGACGCGGTTGCGGAGACGTCACGGATCGAAGACTACGTGGAAGTGGTGGTGAACTGGAGCGGCCAGATGTACGCCTGCGACAACGTCCACCTGGGCTACAAGCTGGTCGACCTGGACCAGTACACCCCCATCGACATGCGCGCGCCGGGCGCCGCCCATGGCATGCATGCCCTGGAAGTGGCGATGGACGAGCTGGCAGCGGACATCGGCATGGACCCGCTGGCGCTCCGGTTGAAGAACTACGCCGGGGTCAATCCCGCCGACGGCAAGCCCTTCTCCACCAAAGCGCTGCGCGAGTGCTACCGGCTGGGCGCCGAGCGCTTCGGCTGGAGTGGGCGCGCGCCGCAGCCGCGTGCGCGCAAGGAAGGCCATGAATGGGTCGGCTGGGGCATGGCGACCGGGCAGTGGGACGCGATGCAGATGTTCGCGCGCGCGCACGCGCAGCTGCATGCCGACGGCAGGCTGGTAGTGAGCAGCGCCGCCAGCGATATCGGCACCGGCACCTACACGGTGATGAGCATGATCGCCGCCGAGGCGCTTGGCCTGCCAATGGAGCAGGTGAGCTTCCAGATGGGCGATTCGACCCTGCCGGTCGCGCCGATCGAAGGCGGGTCGTCACACGTCACTACGGTGGGCTCCGCGGTCCAGGGCGCCTGCGAGAAGCTGCAGAAGCAGCTCCTGGCCCTCGCGCGCAAGCAGGGCCGTAGTGCCTTCGCCCGTGCCCGGCTGGATGACGTGGTATTCGCGGACGGCGGCATGGCGCTCCGCGCGGACCCCGCCAGCACGGTTCCGCTGACCGCATTGCTCGCTGACGGCAATCTGGACAGCGTGGAGGCCAGGTACCTCCTGCTGCCGAACATCCTGGAGCAGCGCAAGTTCGTGCGCGCTACCCACAGTGCGGTATTCGTGGAGGTCCGGGTCGATGAAGAGCTCGGCACGGTGCGGGTGATGCGGGTGGTCAGCGCGATCGCCGCCGGTCGCATCCTCAACCCGACCACCGCGCGCAGCCAGATCATCGGCGGGGTGATCTGGGGACTTGGCGCGGCCCTGCACGAACACACCGAGGCGGACCATCGCTTCGGGCGGTTCATGAACCACGACCTGGCCCAGTACCACGTCTCCGTGAATGCGGACATCCACGACATCGACGTGCTGTTCGCCGACGAAGACGACCGGGTGGTCAGCAGCCTGGGTGCAAAGGGAGTCGGCGAGATCGGCCTGGTCGGGGTGTCGGCGGCGGTCAGCAATGCGATCTACCATGCCACCGGCAAGCGCATCCGCAGCACGCCGATCACCCCGGACAAGGTCATGCGCTGACGGGCGCTTCACCGTATGCCTACCCCGCCTCCCCGATGATGGTGGCATCGGCGCGCCTGGGGCGTGGCCGTGCCTTACCCCGTGAGCCAGGCTGCAACAGCCAACGAGGAGCCAATCGATGAGCACCCCTCCGCACCTTTCCCTGTCCCGCCGCGACGTGCTGAAGCTCGGCGCCGGGTCCGCCACCACCATGGTGCTGCCAGCCGCCGTGGCCGAGGCGCAGGGGAATGCCCCGGGCGCCCGCGCCCCGGTGACCGCAGAGGTCGCCTTCGAGGTCAACGGTCGGCCCCGCACGATGCAACTGGACACGCGGGTAACCCTGCTTGATGCCCTGCGCGAGCACCTGCACCTGACCGGCACCAAGAAAGGCTGCGACCACGGCCAATGCGGCGCCTGCACGGTACTGGTCGACGGCCGCCGGATCAATTCATGCCTGACCCTGGCGGTAATGCACCAGGGCGCGAAGATCACCACCATCGAAGGGCTGGGCAGCCCGGGCAACCTGCACGCCATGCAGGCCGCCTTCGTGAAGCACGACGGTTACCAGTGCGGCTACTGCACCCCCGGCCAGATCTGCTCGGCAGTGGCGGTGCTGCAGGAAGTGCGCGACAACATCCCCAGCCACGTCACCGGCGATCTGGAGGCGCGCACCGCGCTTTCCACCGATGAGATCCGTGAGCGCATGAGCGGCAATATCTGCCGCTGCGGTGCCTATTCGAACATCGTCGAAGCCATCGAAGACGTTGGAGGCACCCGCGCATGAGAGTCTTCAGCTACGAACGCGCCACCTCGCCCGCCGACGCCGCTGCGGCGGCTGCTCGCACCCAGGGTGCCCGCTTCATCGCCGGCGGTACCAACCTGCTGGACCTGATGAAGCTGGAGATCGAAACCCCGGCGCATCTGATCGACGTCAACGGACTGCAGCTGGACACCATCGAGGCCACGGAAGACGGCGGCCTGCGGGTCGGCGCGCTGGTGCGCAACACGGACCTTGCCGCCGATGAACGCATCCGCCGCGACTACGCGCTGCTGACCCGCGCATTGGTGGCCGGTGCCTCTGGGCAACTGCGCAACAAGGCCACAACCGCCGGCAACCTGCTGCAGCGCACCCGCTGCCCCTACTTCTACGACACCGCCCAGCCCTGCAACAAGCGCCTGCCCGGCAGTGGCTGCGGGGCGATTGGCGGCATCAGCCGGCAGCTGGCCGTGGTCGGGACCAGCCCCGCCTGTATCGCCACCCATCCCAGCGACATGGCGGTGGCGATGATGGCGCTCGATGCGGTGGTGGAAACCATCCGTCCGGACGGCACCAGCCGCCGCATTCCGCTGAATGACCTGTATCGCGCGCCCGGTACCACGCCGCAACTGGAAACCGTGCTGGACAAGGGCGAGCTGATCGCGGCGGCGATACTGCCAGCACCTCTCGGCGGCACCCATATCTACCGCAAGGTGCGCGACCGGGCGTCGTACGCGTTTGCGCTGGTCTCGGTGGCGGCGGTGGTGCAGCGCGATGGCAGCGGCCGCGTGGCGCTGGGCGGCGTCGCCTACAAACCGTGGCGGAAGCCGGAGGCCGATGCACTGCTGCCGCAGGGCGCGTCGCCGGTGATGGCCAAGCTGCTGGAGGGCGCGACGCCATCGTCACAGAACGCCTTCAAGGTGCAGCTTGCCGAACGCACGCTTGCTTCTGTCCTGATGGAAGCCAAGGGGTAAGCCATGAAATTTGACACACCTGCCGGCAAGAACCCCATCGACCAGCTCAGGGTGGTCGGCCAGCCATTGAACCGGATCGACGGCCCGCTCAAGACCACCGGGCATGCGCCGTATGCCTATGAGCGGCACGATGCCATTGCCAATCCTGCCTATGGCTATGTGGTGACTGCCGGCATTGCCAAGGGACGCGTCACCGGGATGGAGCTGGACGCGGCCCGGCGCTCGCCGGGCGTGCTGGCCATCGTCACTGCAGAGACTGCCGGCCCGCTGCAGAAGTCCGAACGCAACGCCGCCGCGCTGCTGGGCGGGCCGGAGATTTCGCACTATCACCAGGCACTGGCACTGGTGGTGGCTGAGACGTTTGAGCAGGCGCGCGCCGCAGCCGGGCTGGTCAAGGTGCGCTACGCCACGGAGCGAGGCGCCTACGACCTTGCCGCTGCAAAGAAGGCGGGAACCAACTTCCAGAAGACCGATCCGGATGCACGCGTGGGCGATTTCGAACGTGCCTATGGCAACGCACCTGTCACCCTCGATGCGACCTACCACACGCCCGACCAGTCGCACGCGATGATGGAGCCGCACGCCACGCTGGCTGCCTGGGAAGGCGACAAACTCACCGTGTGGACCTCCAACCAGATGATCGACTGGGGCAAGGGCGACCTCGCCAAGACGCTGGGCGTGCCCAAGGACAAGGTGCGGTTGATTTCGCCGTACATCGGCGGCGGGTTCGGCGGCAAGCTGTTCGTGCGCTCGGACGTGCTGCTGGCGGCGTTGGGTGCGCGCGCGACGAAACGCCCGGTCAAGGTGGCGCTGTCCCGCCCGCAGATCGCCAACAACACCACGCACCGCCCCGCCACGCTGCAACGCATCCGCCTGGGTGCAACGGCCGAAGGTACCCTAACCGCCATCGGTCACGAATCATGGTCGGGCAACCTGCCGGGCGGCTCGCCCGAGGAAGCGGTACAGCAGACCAAACTGCTGTACGCCGGCACCAACCGCCTGGCCGGTCTGCGCCTGGCTACGCTGGACCTGCCGGAAGGCAATGCGATGCGCGCGCCCGGCGAGACACCGGGGCTGATGGCATTGGAGATCGCGATGGATGAAATGGCCGAAAAGCTCGGCCTGGATCCCATCGAGTTCCGGATCCGCAACGACACCCAGGTCGATCCGGCCAATCCGGAACGCCCCTTCTCGCAGAGGCAGCTGGTGCAGTGCCTGCGCGACGGTGCGCAGCGTTTCGGCTGGAACAAGCGAAATACCCGTCCCGGCCAGCAGCGCGATGGTCGTTGGCTGGTCGGCATGGGCGTGGCCGCTGGCTTCCGCAACAATCTGGTGATGAAGTCGGGTGCGCGCGTGCGGCTGGATGCGACTGGTCAGGTCACGGTTGAAACCGACATGACCGATATCGGCACCGGCAGCTACACCATCATCGGGCAGACAGCCGCCGAAATGCTCGGCGTGCCGCTGGAAAAGGTGACAGTGAAACTGGGCGATTCCAGCTTCCCGGCGTCGGCGGGTTCCGGTGGCCAGTGGGGCGCGAACAGTTCAACGGCGGGCGTGTTCGCTGCCTGTACCAAGCTGCGCGGGGCCGTTGCCACCAAGCTCGGCCTTGACCCGACCACGGCGCACTTTGCCGACGGCCAGGTCAGCGATGGCGGCAAGGCCTTCGCCCTCGGCAAGGCCGCCGCCGACGGCGAACTCGTGGTTGAAGACAGCATCGAGTTCGCCGAGCTCGAAGAGAAGTTCCAGCAGTCCACCTTCGCCGCGCACTTCGTTGAAGTAGGCGTGGACGTGGCCACCGGCGAAAGCCGCATCCGCCGCATGCTGGCGGTATGCGCCGCCGGCCGCATCCTCAACCCCAAGACCGCACGCAGCCAGGTGATCGGCGCGATGACCATGGGCGTCGGCGCGGCGCTCTCCGAAGAGCTGGCAGTGGACACGCGACTCGGGTTCTTCGTCAATCACGACCTGGCCGGCTACGAAGTGCCGGTGCATGCCGACATTCCGCACCAGGAAGTGGTATTCCTGGACGAGACCGACCCGGTGTCTTCGCCGATGAAGGCCAAGGGCGTGGGCGAGCTGGGCCTGTGCGGGGTCAGCGCGGCGGTGGCCAATGCCATCTACAACGCCACCGGCACGCGGGTGCGGGAGTACCCGATCACGCTGGACAAGCTGCTGCGCGGATTGCCAGCGCTCGGATGAGCGCCGGTCTGGTCACCGCAGCGCTGGAGGTGGAGGACGGCAACCCTGGCCATGTCCTGCAGGCGACGCTGGACGCGCTGCGCGCCGGTCGGCGCGCGGCATTGGCGGTGGTGCTGGAAACCGAGGGCTCCACCTATACCCGCGCCGGGACGTTGGTGCTGTTTACCGACGAAGGCCATTTGGGTTGGCTGAGCGGTGGCTGCCTCGAGCCGGAGATCGAACGCCGCGCGATGCAGGCGGTCGACCAGGGCGCACTGGACTGGATGGAAATCGACACGCGCGACGACGACGCGATGTTCTCGGCCAACGCGGTCGGGTGTCGTGGACTTCAGAGGATCGTGTTGATTCCCACGGCAGCGCTCGAAGACATGGGCGCGGTACTGGCAACCTGGCTGAGTGGAAACGGAACGCTGACGTTGAACCTGCAGGCCGAAGGCCAGCTTGTCTGGCGGTGCGAAGACCTTGAGGCAGCAGGTTTGCTGCGTAGTCTGCCGCTCGAATGGAACGATGCCCGGACTCGGTGGCAGCTCCACTGGCGTACTGCCCCGAGCGTGGTCGTCCTGGGTGCGGGGCCAGAGGCAACACCCTTGCTGCCGCTGCTGCGCGGATTGGGTTGGCGCGTGCAGGTGATCGAACCGCGTGCGCGTTGGCGCGACCGGTTGCCTGTCGGCGCCTCGTGCGAACAGCAGACGAGTGCGACAGCTGCAGCGTGGAGTACGCCATTACCCGACGCGGTGCTGGTGATGCATCACAACTTCGAACTCGACCGGGAAGCCCTGGAACAGCTGGCCGACGTATCCGTGCCCTTCATCGGGCTGCTTGGCCCAGGCCGACGCCGCGACGATCTGTTCAAGGTGCTGCCGCCAGACGCGTGTGCTTCGCTTTCACCCCGGTTACGCTCGCCCGTGGGGCTCGCATTGGGTGGACGGGGACCGGAAGCCATTGCATTGAGCATTGCCGCGCAACTTCAGGCATGGCGGCATGCGGCGCCGGGGTTGTCATGACCGGCAGCGAGCGCGTGGGGCATGCCGTGGTTGTACTGGCCGCCGGTGCAAGTGCGCGGCTGGGGCAACCCAAGCAGCTGTTGCGCATCGACGGCGAAACGCTGCTGCATCGCGTGGTCCGGTTGGCGCGCAGTACCCGCCCTGCCACGCTGGTGGTGGTGCTGGCTCCGGATGCCAACGCAGTGGCGGAAGCGTTGGGCGATCAGGCGCTTACGATGGTGATCAATCCGGAGCCGCAGCGAGGGATGCGCAGCAGTCTTGAAGTTGCTGCGCCGTTGGTGGCCGGGTTCTCGCATGTGCTGGTGGTTGCGTGCGATCAGCCGGCGCTGGAAGTGGCGCATCTGCATGCCTTGTTGCGGGGGGCTTACAACGCTTCTTCGGGGTGTGCTGGTACCGGGCTTGCGTCGGACGGGGCGGTGGTGCTGGGGGTGCCGGCGGTGGTGCCTGGCGCGTGGTTCGACGACCTTGCAGGCGGTGGCGACGACAGCGGCTTCCGGGCTCGCCTGCGCGCGCTGGCGCCGGAGTCGGTCCATGTGCTGGAGGCGCCCGCACTGGCGCTGGATATCGACACGCCCGACAACCTTCGCACGGCGCAGGAACTGGGCCTGATCGACCCGCCGTAGCGCCGGGCTCTGCCCGGCCCACGCACACCCACATCGTTCCTCAACGATCCCAGGCCAGCCCCTTCGGCGCGCTGGAAAATCCCACTGCCCGCAGCGCTTCAGACACCGCATCCCGACGCACCGGCTGGTCATCGATCAGCTCCAGCGTGAACGACACCCGCCGCCCCCGTCGCAGCGCGATCGCCAGCGCCTGCGCTGCAGCGGTCAGCACAGCATCGGTGTCGGCCGCGTCGGCGTCGAACCAGGTCAACAACTGTCGCCCACCCTGCGCCAGGTACATGCGCAGCCGACCGCCGCCAATCACCACCATCGCGCCCGGCCGCCGCACCGGACGCAACACCGCGCTGTGCGCTGGCCAGGGCAGCACGGGACCAAACGGATTGGCCGGATCCACCGCCGACAGACCAACGGTCACACCGAGCCCTTGCTGCGCCTGCGCGTCCGCCACCTCGCGCAGGCCATCCACCAACCCACGTTCTGCAAACTGCGCCCCACCCATGCCCTCCACGAAACGCCCGCGCAGCACGCGCCCCGCGTCCTCCATTCCGCGGTACACCTGGACAAGGGCGGGAAAACCGCCTGCAATGCCTTCGGCGATGGCGGCACCGCGCGTCACGATGCCGTGACGTTCCAGCAGGCCTTCCGCCAGTGCAACCGCGCGCACGGTATCGCTCGTGGCCGGACGTTGCACCAATGACCAGCGGCCCGCCAACGCAGCGCCCGAGGCCGCATCCCGTAGTCCGCTCTGAGCGTCCTCGCTGCCCGGCGGATGCATCATCGCCCTGCCCCGCGCGTAGCGCCCCTGCCGTGCCGAGCTGACCACCCGGGGCCGCACCACGCGTGCGCCCGGAACATGGCGCAGCGGCGTCCAGATATCGGTCGTGACCCGACCCGCCCAGACCAGTTCCCACAACGCATCACGCAGTGCATCCGGGTCGCTGCCTACCGTTTCCACGCGCGACGCCACCGCCGGCACCAGCTGCCGGGCGAAATAGGCGCCACCATCAGCGAGCACCTGCAGGATCGCCGCCTGCACCGGGGACGCCTCGAACGGCGCCAGCGGCGGCAGCGATTCCGCGGCCAGTTCCTGTGGATGCAGCGAGACCAACCCGTCGTCGTCGCCGAGCTTGCCATGTCCCGCCCACACGACCGTGCCGCTGGCGAGCAGTCCGTCGAGCATCGACGGCGCGTAGTCGGCCACCCGCGCCGGCAGGATCTGGTTTTCCCATGCAGACGCCGGCAGCGGCACGCCCGCCAGCAGCTCCACCACGCGCAGTACACCGTCCACGCCCTGCAGGGGGCCGTCCTCGGGTACTGCGCCCTGCCGCGTGGCGACCGCCGCATCCGCAATCAGGTCCTGGCGCTGCAGCAACAGCGCGACATAAGCCTCGCGCCCCGCCGGGCGGGTGGCCTCGCGCGCCGCCTGCAGCGATCGCAGCCGCAGGCGTTGGAACACCCCCTCGCATACCCACTCGCGGCGTGCCAGCGGTGACGGCTCGCCCACGGCCGCATCCACCCCGGCACGTTGCGCCACACCGAAATGGCCGCTGAGCACCTTGCCCTGCGCCGCCAGTGCATCCAGCCCCGCATCCGCCACCGCGACGCCCAGCCCCCAGTGTTGCGCGATTTCTGCGGTGGTGAACGGTGCGTGGGTGCGTGCGTAACGCCCCAGCAACTCGCTTACCGGATCTGCACTTTCCTGCAGGAACACGGTGGGCAGCCCCTCAGGCAGCGCCACGCCGAGCGCGTCGCGCAGGCGCGCGGCATCCTCCACCGCAGCCCAGCACCAACGCCCGCCGAGCAGGAGCGGGAAGGCGCGCTGTTCGCGTTGCAGCGCGAGCAGATGATCGCGGGCGTGCGCTGCATCGGTCAGTCGCTGGGCTACTGCATCCTCGCTCAATGGACCCAGTTCGCGCAGCAGGTCGGCCACGCCTTCCTTGCCGGCCGCCTTTCGCTCCGGGGCCAACCGCTGGAGTTCCAATCCGACCTGGTCCACAACCGCAGCATCCAACAGCTCGCCCAGGTCTACCTGCCCCAGCAGGTCGCCCAACAGGCCGGTATCGAGCGACAGTACCGAGGCGCGGCGCTCGGCCAGCGGCACGTCGGTGCCGTACATGAACTCGGCCACGTAGCCGAACAACAGGTTGGCCGCGAACGGCGACGGCACCTCGGTGGTGACCTCGGCAATCTCGACACTGCCTTCGGTCAACCGCTGCATCAACGCGTCCAGTGCATCCAGGTCATACACGTCCTGCAGGCACTCGCGCGCAGTCTCGATCAGGATCGGGAAATCCGGGTAACGCTGCGCGATCGCCAGCAGTTCGGCCGAACGCAACCGTTGTTGCCACAGCGGTGAGCGTCGACCGGGCTTGGTCCGTGGCAACAACAGGGCGCGCGCGGCGCACTCACGGAAGCGCGCCGCGAACAGCGCGGAACTGCCAACCGACTGATTGACCTCGCGTCGTAGTCGTTCCGGATCGAACAGGAACAGTTCCGCGCCGGGCAGGCGCCCGGTGGAATCGGGCAGGCGCAGAATGATGCCGTCGTCGCTGGCCACCACCGCCGGGTCGACGCCCCAACGGTCCTGGATGCGCCCCGCCAGCGTCAGCGCCCACGGGTCGTGCACGCGGCGGCCATAGGGGGAATGCAGCATCACCCGCCAATCGCCGGACTCGTCGCGGCAGCGCTCAACCACCAGGCGGCGGTCGGTGGGCAGCACACCGGTGGCTTCGCGCTGCTCGTCCAGCAGCCCCACGATGTTGGCGATCGCGTTGGGTTGCAGCCCGCAGCGGCGCAGTTCCTCCAGATGCGCAGGCGCGATGTCACCGGTCGCTGCATCGGCATCCATCGCCGCCAGGAACGCGCCCACCGCCTCACCCAGCTCGGCCGGGCGGCCTACGCCCTCACCGCGCCAGAACGGCAACCGCGCCGAACGGCCGGGCGCTGGGGTTACCACCACCTGGTCGTGGGTAATCTGTTCGATCCGCCACGACGTCGCACCCAACGTAATCACGTCGTTGACCCGCGACTCGTGCACCATTTCCTCATCGAGCTCGCCCACCCGGCGCGAGCCGGCGCGCTCCTCGCCTTCCGGCAGCATCACGCTGTACATGCCACGGTCGGGAATGGTGCCGGCACTGGTGACGGCCAGCAGCTTCGCGCCCGGCCGCGGACTGAGTTCGCCGGTCTGCCGGTTCCACACCAGCCGGGGGCGGAAGCCCGCAAAGTCGTCGGACGGATACCGCCCGGCGAGCATGTCCAGGGTTGCGTCGAACGCACTGCGCGGCAGGGCCAGGTATGGCGCGGCGCGGCGTACCGTGGCGTACCACTGCTCAACGTCCAGCGTGTCCATCGAGGCGGCAGCCACTGTCTGCTGGGCCAGCACGTCCAGGGGATTGCGTGGCGGGTCGACCGCCTCGATCTGTCCGGACAGCACGCGCTGGATCGCCACGGTAGCGTCGATCAGGTCGCGCCGGGTGCGCGGGTAGACCAGCCCGGTGGAGGTCCCGCCAACCTGGTGGCTGGCGCGGCCGATCCGCTGCAGCGCGCTTGCCACCGACGGCGGCGCGGCTACCTGGATCACCAGATCGACCAGGCCCATGTCGATGCCCAGCTCCAGGCTGGAGGTGGCCACCACGCAGCGCAGGCTGCCGTCCTTGAGCGACTGTTCGATCTCGCGGCGCTGCTCCTTCGAGACCGAGCCGTGGTGCGAACGTGCAATTACCTCAGGACTGTCCAGCACGCGCGACACGGTGCTGCCGGTGAACGAGCCGTATTGTTCCGGTACCGCCGTGGGCGGTGGAAGGCCCGCGTCGCGTGCGGTCCGCTCGGCATGCAGCTCGTTGAGCCGCGCGGTCAGCTTCTCGGCCACGCCGCGCGAATTGGCGAACACGATGGTGGAGCGGCGCTGCAGTACCTGCTCGAGGATGCTGGCCTCCACGTGCGGCCAGATCGAGCCGGCACGCGCCCCGTCGCGCTCCCCGCCCGGCCCTGCCTGCGCCGACAGATCGGCCATGTCTTCGACCGGCACCACGATGCGGACATCCAGCTCGCGCGGGCTGGCCGGGTCGACCACGGTCACCGGGCGGTCACCGCCGAGGAAGGCCGCCACCTGCTCCACCGGGCGCACCGTTGCAGACAGTCCGATGCGCTGCGCCGGCACCTGCAGCAGCGCGTCCAGCCGCTCCAGGCTGAGCGCCAGGTGGGTGCCGCGCTTGCTGCCGGCGACCGCGTGGATTTCGTCGACGATCACGGTGTCGACCTCGCGCAGCGTCTCGCGCGCCTGCGAGGTCAGCATCAGGAACAACGATTCAGGGGTGGTGATCAGGATGTCCGGCGGGCGCCGCACCATCCGTGCGCGTTCGGCGCTGGGGGTGTCGCCGGTGCGTACCGCCACGGTCAGCGTCACCGGCGGATCGCCGCGGCGTTCGCGCTCGGCATCCACGCCGAGCAACGGCACCTGCAGGTTGCGCTGCACGTCGGCGCC
This sequence comes from uncultured Stenotrophomonas sp., assembly GCF_963519125.1. Taxonomy (GTDB): domain Bacteria; phylum Pseudomonadota; class Gammaproteobacteria; order Xanthomonadales; family Xanthomonadaceae; genus Stenotrophomonas. The sequence continues at coordinate 141,697 of NZ_CAUQLJ010000003.1, forward strand.
GAGCGCCTTGATCGGGGAAATGTAAAGAACGCGTGTGCGGCGTGGCGAAGGGTCGTCCAGGCGCTGCCGGTACAGCTGGTCGATGGCGTGCAGGAACGCAGCCAGGGTCTTGCCTGAACCGGTTGGCGCGATCACCAGGGTGTGTTGGCGCTGACCGATGGCCGCCCACGCGGCTGTCTGCACCGGCGTGGGCGCGGCAAACGCACTGGCGAACCAGTCGCGGGTGGCCGGTGCAAACGGAACGAGCGCGTGATGGGAAGGCGACAGTCTCATTGACGTCCAGATTACCCGCAGGGGCGTAGAAATACCGATCACAGCCCGATGTTTCCTTACCGGCCACCGCCATGAACCGCCCTCCGCACTCCGCCCTCAAAGTCGCCCTCTTGATCGGGCTGTGTGTCCTGTTTGCGGGCAGCTCCACGGCCATGGCCCAGTTCGCGCCCATGCTGACGCCGCGCGCCACCGACATGCCGCGTCCGAAGGCCGCCAACAGCTGGCGCCTGGCGATCCATGACGCTGCAGAGTCGAACGGTACGGTCAGCTTCCGCATCTGGCTGCAGGAAGAGTCGCCGATGCATATCGACGTTCCGATCAGCGAAGGCGACACCGAGCAACTGATCGCCAACGCCGCCCGCGCGGCCATCAGTGCGCGACTGGGCGACCGCTACCGGGTCATGGTGGAAAACGGCGACGTAGTCGTCATAGAAGCCCAGCGCGGCGCCCCCGACTTCACCGTAGAACTCCTGCGCGACACCGCCCGCGACGTGCGCGTGGCCATCGAGTAGCGACACGCCGCGCCATCTGACCCGTGGGCGCCTGTCCGACGAACGCGTCGCCACGCGCCCGGGCGTTGCCGCGCCACTATGGTGACGCTTGGTAGCGTGTCCAACGCACACCCTGGGTTACCCTTGAACGGCACCCCGCCCAAGGCCCCCGCATGCGCACGCTCTACCCACCCATCGCGCCCTACCGCGAACACACACTCGCCGTAGACAACCTGCACACTCTGCACGTAGAGGAATGTGGCGCACCCGACGGTATCCCCGTCGTGTTCCTCCATGGTGGCCCGGGCGCTGGCGTCTCCCCCACCCACCGCCGCTTCTTCGATCCCACCCGTTACCGCATCGTCCTGATCGACCAGCGCGGCAGCGGCCGTTCCACGCCATTCGGCGAACTGCGCGACAACACCACCGCGCATCTGGTCGCCGATATTGAACGCGTACGCGCGCAGCTCGGCATCGACAAGTGGCTGGTGTTCGGCGGCTCGTGGGGTTCCACCCTCGCCCTGGCCTACGCGCAGGCACATCCCGACCGCGCCACTGGCCTGATCGTGCGCGGGGTCTATCTGGGTCGTGTCGAAGAGAACCGCTGGTTCGCTGAAGCCGACGGCGGCGCCCGCTGGATCTTCCCCGAGCGCTGGGCGCGCTATGCCGCCTATCTGCCGGCCGACGAACACAGCGACATGATCGACGCCTACTGGAAGCGCCTCGACAGCGACGATCAAGCTACCCGGATCGCGGCGGCGCAAGCCTGGCTGGGCTGGGAAGACTTTGCCGCCACGCTGGTGCATGACGTCGACGCCGTCTCCGACGCCGACCCGCTCGACACCCTGGCCAAGGCCCGCATCGAAGCGCACTACTTCCGCCACAACGCGTTTCTCGAGCACGGCCAGCTGCTGCGCGACATCGACCGCATCCGCCATCTGCCGGGGGTGATCGTGCAGGGGCGCTACGACATCATCTGCCCGCCGCGCAGCGCGTGGGACCTGTCGCAGGCGTGGCCGGAGGCGCGGCTGGAGATGGTGCTGTCCGGCCACGGCGCGACCGAACCTAATACGGTGGACGCGCTGGTGCGCGCCACCGATGCGTTCGCCGATCAGGCGGCTGCGTAGCTCGGATAATCGATGTAGCCTTCCGCGCCGCCGCCGTAGAACGTGGTGCGGTCGGCAGTCGCAAGCGGCCAGCCGTTCTGCAGGCGGGCAACCAGGTCCGGGTTGCTGATGAAGGGCGCACCGAACGCGGCCAGGTCAATCAGGCCCGCATCAATAAGCTGTTCGGAACGCGCGCGGTCGAGCCCACCGGCCAGGATCAATGCGGTGTTCGGCAGGTTGCCGCGGATCGTGCGCAGCAGCGTCTGGAAGCCGGTCTCGGCGCCCGCAGCCATCACCTTTTCGCCCATCTGGTAGCCGGACTGATCCATCAGGTGCACGTAGGCCAGCCCGCGCTGGCCGATCGCCTGGGTCAGCGCGTCGTAGGTGCTGTCGATCCCGTCGTGCAGCGGCATGTCGAACAACTGGCCGTACGGCGAGAGGCGGATGCCGGTGCGGGCTGCACCGATACGGGCCACCACCGCGTCGATCACCTCGAGGGTGAAGCGAAGGCGATTCTCCATGGTGTCGGCGGCGTACTGGTCGGCGCGGTCGTTGACCAGCGGATTCATGAACTGCTCGAACAGGTAACCGTTCGCACCGTGGATCTCCACACCGTCGAAGCCGGCCTCGATGGCGTTGGCAGCCGCCTGCGCGAACTCCCCGACGATGCGCGCGATCTCGTCCGTACCCAGCTGGCGCGGCGCGGGCGGCGCCACCAGCGCCGGTGAACCGCTGTCGTCATAGCCAAAGGCCTGTGCGCCCATCGGCTGCTTCGAGCTGGCGCTCACGGGCAGGCGTCCATCGGCCTGGATGGTCGGATGCGAAACGCGGCCGACGTGCCACAGCTGCGCCACGATCTTCCCGCCCACCGCGTGCACGGAGTTGGTGGTCAGGCGCCAGCCTTCGATCTGCTCCGGGCGGAAGATGCCCGGGTTGAACAGGTAGCCCTGCCCTTCCTGCGAGATCGGGGTGCCTTCACTGACGATCAGGCCCGCCGTGGCGCGCTGGGCGTAGTACAGCGCGATGCGCTCGTCGGCGATGTCGTTGGGCGCGCGGGCGCGGGTCAGCGGCGCCATCACCACGCGGTTGCGCAGGGGGTGCCGGCAAGGTCGAACGGGGTGAACAGGGAAGCAGTCATGGCAGGGTTCCTGGGGAGGGGCCCGACGGGCGGGCAGGCGACCATGCTAGGTAGATGCTTATCCAGCTACAATCCGATCAATCATCAAATCACAATTGCGAAATTCGCAATCATGGAGCCCAGCCCATGCAGCTCAAGGCCCTGCGCTACTTCCTGATGGTGGCCAGCACCCGCAGCTTCCTGGCCACCGCCCGCCACTTCCGGGTGCCCGCCTCGTCCGTGTCGCGATTCATCGCCGGGCTGGAGAAGGACCTGGGCCGGCAGCTGTTCTACCGCAGCACCCGCGCGGTGCGGTTGACCGAGGAAGGCGAGCGCTTCCACCAACAGGCCCGCGAAGCCATCGACCTGCTGGATGCGGCAGTGGACGACCTGGGCCACGACGACGGCGCCCTGAGCGGACGGCTGCGGATCAACGCCCCCGAGGCGTTCGGACGCCTGCACGTGGCCCGCCTGATCGGCGAGCTGCAGGACCAGCACCCTGCCCTGGACGTCGAACTGCAGCTCACCGATGTGTTCATCGACCCGGTGCAGGAAGGCGTGGACATCACGGTGCGGATCGGGCCGCAGGTCGATTCCGGGTTGATCGGACGAACCGTCGCCGCGCAGCGGCAGATCCTCGCGGCCAGCCCGGCGTATCTGGCCGCGCACGGCACGCCGGAAGCGCCGGCCGATCTGCTGCAGCACCGCTGCCTGCTCTACAAAGGGCAGTTCGGCACCCAGCGCTGGTATTTCCGGCAGGATGCTGACGCTCCATTCGAAGGCATCAACGTCAGCGGGCCGTTGTGCAGCAACAACGCAGAGGTACTGCTGGACGCCGCGATGGAGGGCCGTGGGGTGGTGCTGTTCCCGAGCTGGTTGTACCGCCAAGGCAGCTTTGAACGGACGCAGCTGGTGCCGCTGCTGGCCGATTGGGAAGGTTCGGCAAGCACCGAAGCCTCCTACATCCAGCTGCTCTCTCCCGAGAACAAGCTGCGCTCACGAAAAGTGCGTGAGGTGACCGCATTCCTGCTGGAGGAGTTCGGCACCCCGGCGTACTGGGACAGGGCATCGCACAGGTAATCGGGGACGCGCGCATCGGTAGGGTCGGTTCCCAAACGACCGCCGACCGTGCCGATCGGTGCGACGAACGCATTGTTCCAACCGAAGGGCATGTTCCTGCCCGGCGTCATGCCCCAACAGAACGATGCACCGTTATCGGTGGTCGATTGGGATGCGACCCTACCAATGCTCGGCCGGTCGCTCGACTTGCGGGTTTTACTGTGGACCCGCCTCTGCCCTTGATGCCACGCTGACCGCGTGGACGCACCCATCGCCCGCTCCCGCGCTGCTGCCGGCTTGGCTCTTCTGCTGGGCTGCCTGCTGCTGGCCGGCTGTGCCACCCTGCCCCGCAACCCCGTGCCGGCCGATCAGGTGGCCTGGGCGGCCGTGCCCGGGATGCCCGATGTGCGGGGCTGGGCCGGGCGGCCGAATCGGGACATGGAGCTCGATTTTGAACGCTCGATCCGCGATGAGCGGCCGGACGACTTCCCGGTCGGCAGCGATGGACGCATCCATTACCCACACCTTGCCTTGTCTGGCGGTGGCGCCAACGGGGCCTTCGGGGCCGGGTTCCTCAATGGCTGGACCGCAACGGGCACCCGCCCGACGTTCAAGATCGTCACCGGGGTTTCGACCGGGGCGTTGATGGCGCCTTACGTTTTCCTCGGCCCGGACTACGACGAGGCGCTGCGGCGCTTCTACACCACCACCTCCGACGCGGATGTCTTCAGTGCCGGCAATCCGTTGATGGCACTCCTGCGCCGCGAGTCGCTGGCGAATACGGCGCCGCTGGAAGCATTGATCGCCCGTGCCATCGACGCGCCGCTGCTGGCAAAGATCGCCGCAGAGCACCGCGCCGGGCGGCGGCTCTACATGGGCACCGCCGACCTGGATTCCCGCCACTTCGTGGTCTGGAACATGGGCTTGATCGCGACCCGCGAGTCGCCCGAAGCACTCGCACTGTTCCGCCGGGTGATGCTGGCCTCCGCGTCGATCCCGATTGCGTTCCCGCCGGTGCTGATCGAGGTCGAGGCCCACGGCAAGCGCTACGACGAAATGCATGTGGACGGCTTCGTCGCCGCCAACATCTTCCTGCATGCCGGCATCATCGATCCGCAGCGGATCTACAACCGCGTGTCCCGTGCGCCCGCCACCTACGACACGTACATGATCCACAACGGACAGCTCGCCGCCGCGTCCGATCCGGCCGAACGCTCGCTGCGCGGGATCGCGTTCCGCACCATCGAAGTGGCCGGGCGCGCGGGCATGATCGGCGACCTGTTCCGCGAATACGCCTACGCCCGGCGCGACCGGGCGCAGTTTGCCTGGGTCACCATCGACTCCACGCTCGACCTGCCCGAGGCGACCAGCTTCGACCCGGTGCAGATGAAAGTACTGTACGACCTGGGCTACAAACGCGCGCAGGCCGGGCCGGTGTGGCTGTCGCGCCCGCCGGGAATGACGCCTGGCGATGATCCCTGATCGCCAGGCGACTCCACGACCCGGTTACTGTCCGTTGGCTGCGCGGCTGGCCAGCAAGGCGATCGCGCGGTCCGGCAGATGCCACTGACCGTGCTCGTCAGCCTGCACCGGAGCATCGTCCACCGAGGTGATCAGCAGGCGCCAGGGCGTGTGTTCGTCGTTCGGCGGTGTGAATGACTGGCCCTCGGCTGCGGCGTTGACCAGCAGCAACAGCTGCGTGGATTCCACCACGGACGACTCCCCCTCGTGCGGCAGGGCCGGCAGTTGCAGCATCAACGCACGTTGCTGCGGCGCATGCCAGTCCGCCTCCTGCATCGGCTGGCCGTCCGGACGCAGCCAGTGCGCCGTGTCCGCGCCCTGCCCGTCGCGGGCATCCAGGAAACGGCTGCGTCGCAGCTGCGGGTAGCGCCGGCGCAAGGCAAGCAGGCGGCGCACGAACTGCGACTGCTGCTGCCCGTCCTCGCTCGTCGCCCGCTCCCAGTCGATCCAGTTGATCGGGTTGTCCTGGCAGTAGGCATTGTTGTTGCCATTCTGGGTACGCCCGAACTCGTCACCGGCCAGCAGCATCGGCGTGCCCTGTGCCAGCAGAAGGCTGGCCAGCAGGTTTCGCATCTGCCGACGGCGCAGGGCCAGGATCCCGGGATCATCGGTGGGGCCTTCCGCGCCGTGGTTCCACGAGATGTTGTGGTCGCTGCCGTCGCGCCCCTCCTCGCCGTTCTCGAGATTGTGCTTGTCGTTGTAACTGACCAGATCGTGCAGGGTGAACCCGTCGTGGGCGGTCACGAAATTCACCGATGCAGCCGGGCGTCGACCGTTGTGGTCGAACAGGTCGGCCGACCCCATCAGGCGCGTGGCGAACTCCGAGAGCTGGCCTTCGCCGCCCTTCCAGAACGCACGCAGGTTGTCGCGGAAGCGGTCGTTCCACTCGGCCCAACCCGGCGCGAAGTTGCCCAGCTGGTAGCCGCCCGGGCCGATGTCCCACGGCTCGGCAATCAACTTCACCTGGCTCAGCACCGGGTCCTGCCGCACCGCGTCGAGGAAGCTGCCGGACGCATCGAACCCGGCGCGCTCGCGCCCCAGGATCGTAGCCAGGTCGAAACGGAACCCGTCGACATGCATGTCCTGCACCCAGTAGCGCAGCGAGTCCATCACCATGCGCAGCGCACCGGCATTGGTCAGGTCGAAGGTGTTGCCGGTGCCGGTGTCGTTGATGTAGTACCGCCGATCTTCCGCAAGGCGGTAGTAGCTGGCGTTGTCGATGCCCTTGAACGACAGCGTCGGGCCCAGCTCGTTGCCTTCGGCGGTGTGGTTGTAGACCACGTCGAGGATCAGCTCCAGCCCCGCGTTGTGCAGGCTCGCCACCATCTGCTTGAACTCGGCAATGGTGCTGGTCGACATGAACACCGGATCCGGCGCGAAGAATCCGAGGGTGTTGTAACCCCAGTAGTTCTTCAGCCCCTTCTCCACGAGGTACTGATCGTCGACGTGGGCATGCACCGGCAGCAGCTCCAGCGCGGTGACGCCCAGATGCTTGAGGTGGTCGGTGACCGCGTCCGAGCGCAGCGCCGAGAACGTGCCGCGCGAGGTTTCCGGCACCGCCGGATGCTGCATCGACAGCCCGCGCAGGTGGGCTTCGTAAATGACCGTGCGGTCCCACGGCACTGCCGGCCCCCGGTCCGCGCCCCAGGTGAATGCCGGGTCGACCACCACGCAGCGCGGCATGTAGGCGGCACTGTCGCGGCGATCGAAGCTCAGGTCCTTGTCCTTGTGGCCGATGGTGTAACCAAACAGGTGCGGCGACCATTTGATCTGGCCGACCAGCTGCTTCGCGTACGGGTCCAGTACCAGTTTGTTGGGGTTGAAACGATGCCCGGCGTCCGGCGCGTACGGGCCGTGCACGCGATAGCCGTAGCGCTGCCCGGGACGGGCGTCCGGCAGGTAGCCGTGCCAGATCTCATCGGTGTACTCGGGCAGCGCGATCCGCTCGATTTCGCGGCCGCGCTCGTTGAACAGACACAGTTCAACCCGCGTGGCGTGCCGGCTGTACAGCGAGAAGTTCACCCCCAGGCCGTCCCAGGTCGCCCCCAGCGGATACGGTCGGCCAGCCTTGACCCGCGAGTGCGCAGCGCCAGCAGCACGGCTCATCGGCTCGCCTCCTGGTCGTACTGCGCCGCTTCCACTTCTGCCGCCACCAACCGCTCGGCCATGTGCCAATGGCGGGCCGAATGCCCGTCGGGCCGGCCTTCGGCTTCCCAGATCTGGCGGGCCAGTTCCCGGGTGCGTTCCGCTTTCTGTTCGTCGTCCATCGTCGTGCTCTTACCAGGTCGAGTAGATCGCCACCGGGCTGCCGTTGAACAGCTGCCGCAGTCGCGTGGGGGAACCGTCGCTCGTGAACACCGCGCCGGTGAGGAGATTGCGATAACGTCCGGGGGGCACGGCCAGCGCCGCGCCGCGCCAGTGCGCGTCGCCCAGCGCCGCGCCCAGGCGTGCCGGCTGCGCCCCGGTGTGGTGGGCCACGGCCACCAGCAGGCGGGCATCCGCCCCGCTGCGAAGGAAGGCCAGCATCGGCACCTCGCGGTCGGCATGCAGCGGTTGGTAATCGCCGTCATGGAACAGCGCCGGCTGTTCGCGACGGGCGCCAAGCAAGCGCTGCAACACGCGCGCCTTCCCCGCGCCGTCCTGCCATTGCGACAGCAGCTGCGGCCAGCTGCGCGGGTCGTCCAGCCATCCGCGCCGGAGGGAGTAGTCCACGGGCCGGCGGTTGTCCGGGTCGACCAGCGAGAGATCCCAGCCTTCGGTGCCCTGGTACAGGTCGGGCACGCCCGGCAGGGTCAGGCGCAGCGCAAGCTGCGCGAGCCCGTTGCGCGCACCGGCGGCCGCGATGTGCCGGACCGACCGATCGAGCACGCGGCGCACCGGTGCCGCCGCCGGATGGGTGAGCAGGTCGCGGGTGAATGTCTCAAGGCGTGCCTCGAACGCCGTGTCTGGATCCGTCCACGAGGACCACAGGTCGCCCTCGCGCAGCGCCTTGACCTGCCACGCCACGATGCGAGTCGCAAACCCCTCCGCATCGTCCAGACCCGTTGCCGGCCATGCGCCTGCCAAGGTCTGCCACAGCATCTGCGACACCGGCGCCGGCGGCAGGCGCAGCCCGATCCGGTTGGCGCTCCGCTCAAGGGTCCGGGTCTGCCGCGCCCACCACGGTGCATGCTCGGACAGCACGGCCAACCGCGCACGCGTATCTTCCCCGCGCTTGTGGTCATGCGTGGCCGTGGCCAGCATCGCCTGCGGATGGCGGTGCGCGCGCATCAGCGCACGGGTGTGCAGGGCGCGGCTGGACAGCGCGAAATGGTCGGGCCGACTGCCTACCTCATTGCGCGATAGCAGCACCCCGTACCGGTAGAAGGCGCGATCTTCGACCGCCTTGGCGTTGAGCGGCGCGCTGAGCTGCTGGAAGCGCACGCGCAGCGTCTCGCGCGCAGTTTCGCCGGCGTCCGCCCAGAAGCGACCGGCGATCCACTCTGCCGCGAGTACCGTATCCGGTCGTTCCTCACGCCCCACGCTTTCCAGCACCTCCGACCACCACCCGTGATCGGCTTCGCTGCTGCCACGCGCAGTGGCATAGCTGCGATAGACCGGGAAGCGCACCAGCAGCGCGGTCAGGGCACGCGCCAGCACCGCCCGCCCGTATCGGGCGGCGGCGTCGACACTGTCGCGTTCCATCTTCAGAAGGAGACGCAGGACCGCATCGAACTCGCTGCGCAGTCCGCGTTCCAACACTTCGTGGCGGGCGCGTTGCTCTTCGACAGCGAAGCTGCCGGTGCGACCACTGACGGCACGCCAATGTGCAACAAGCGGCGCTTCGCCGGCCGGTGCATGCAGCCACGCCGACACCTGGTCCATGAAGTCGTAGCCGGTGCTGCCGTCGCAGTCCCACTCCGGCGGCAGCTCCTCGTCCGGTGCGAGAATCTTCTCCACCCACAGCAGCGGCCGTTGCGCGCGTGCCACCGAGGCGGCATCCATCGCCGCGCGCAGGCGCTGCAGATAGGCCTGCGGATCGGCCAGCCCGTCCACGTGGTCCACGCGCAGCCCGTCCACAACGCCTTCGGCCACCAGCGCGAGTGGAAGGCGATGCACGACCTCGAACACATCTTCGTGCTGCACTTGCAATCCGGCCAGCGAGGTGATGGTAAAGAAGCGGCGGTAGTTGATGCGGTCGTCGCCCAGCCGCCACCACAGCGGGCGGTAGGCCTGCGCGTCGAGCAGTGTGCGGATGTCGGCGGTGTCGGCGTCCTGCACCGCCGCCGTCGCCAGCGGCAGCCGGGTGTCATGGTGCAAAAGCGTCTGGGTGTCGCCGACGCACTCCACGCGCAACACGCCTTCGTCCAGCGCCGCCTGCAGCGGTCGGTCGAGCACCGGCAGCTGCACCCTGCCCTGCGCCAGCGGCGCGTTCCAGCGGATGTCGAACCAATGTGCGAACGCGCTGTTGCGACCGTGCAGAAGCACGTCCCACCACCAGCGGTTGTCGGCGTGCGCCGCCATGTGATTGGGCACGATGTCCAGGACCAGGCCCATGCCGTGCGCGCGCGCGGCCGCCGACAGCGCACGCAGCGCCGCGTCTCCGCCAAGCTCAGGGTTGACCATCGTCGGGTCGACCACGTCGTACCCGTGGGTGGAGCCCGGTACCGCCCGCCAGATCGGCGACAGATACAGATGGCTGATACCCAGTGCGGCGTAATAATCGACCTGTCGTGCCGCATCGGCCAGGGTGAAGCCGGCGTGCAACTGCAGTCGTGCGGTGGCGCGGATGGGCGTCATGCAACCACCCGCGAACGCGCGGCGGAAAACCGCGCCATGGCCTCGTCCACGGCCGCTTCATGCCCTTCACGCGGCAAGCGCTGACGCCAGTTCGGATGGGTTCCCACCGTGCCCGGCAGGTTGACCTGTTCGGCCACGCCCAGTGCATCCTCCACCGGGAGCAAGGCCAGCACGCTTGGCCCCGACGCCACGAATTCCAACGCAGCGCCCTGCGGATGCGTCACTTCCCTGCCGTCCGCATCCAGCGCCGCGTCCAGCGCTGCCACGTCGGCCGCCCGGGCGGTCAACTGCTGGCCAAGGCCGACCTGATCGAGTTCGCCAAGCCGATGCCGCCACGCCAGGTCCAGGCCGCGCCGCCAGCCCACCAGGGTCGGCAGGTCGTGGGTGCCGGTCATCGCTACCGCGTCGGCGCGCCACGCCGCCGGTGGCAGGAAGCGGCCGCTGTCGTCGCGGGTGAATGCCAGCACGTCCATCCCCATCACGCCTCGCGCGGCCAGCGCCTGGCGGATACCCGGCGGGACCACGCCCAGGTCTTCGCCGATCACGATGCAGCGGTGCCGCCACGATTCGAGTGCGGCGATGTTCAGCAGGTCCTGCAGCGGATAGCAGAGGTATGCGCCTTGGGACGCGTCGCCGCCCTCCGGCACCACCCAGAGACGCTGCCAGCCGAGGATGTGATCGACCCGGATGCCGCCCCGGTCGCGCATCACCGCGCGCAGCAGCGCGATGAAGGGTGCAAATCCCTGCGTTTGAAGCCCGAAAGGAGAGTAACTGCCAACGCCCCACACCTGTCCGCCAGCGCAGAACGCATCCGGCGGCGCGCCCAGCACCAGTCCACGCAGGCACGCCTCACCGCCGGCGACCGCCTCTGCCCCCGAAGGGTCGAATCCCACGGCGAGGTCGGCGATCAATCCCAGCCGCATCCCGCTCGCGGTCGCGTCGGCCTGGGCCTGCTGCCAGCCCAAGGTCACCAGCCACTGCCCGAACAGGTACAGCGACCGCGGCAGCGCCAGGCGACGGTGCATGAACGCGACGTGCGCCGCCAGGTCAGGTCCGCCATCGTGTTCGAACCGCTGGATCGCAGCACGCGTAGGTGCATGGTCGGCCACGGCGTGCTCTACTTCCGACAGCCATGACCACTTGGCCGAGGCCACCGCTGGCCAGTCGATCAGCTCGGCAGTGCGCAACAGGTCGAGCTCCGCGCGCAGCACCGGGTGCGCGTCGAGCGCACGCAGCGCGACCTCCCCGAACGCCTGCACGGGCGCCGCGTAGAGCGCTTCCAGATAGCGGCGATCACCGGGTGAATAAGGACTGTAGTCGCGACCCATCGCATTGGCCGCATGCACCGGTCCGAGCGCCAGCGCATCGGCGCCGGCAGCCGCCGCCCGCCGTGCCCAGCCCGCGCAGGCGGCGGTGTCGCCGACGCCGGCATCATGCGGACCGCGTGCGGCGTACGGCTGCAGCACCAGGCCCCACCCGCGCGCGTCGGGTCCGAGCGCGTCGGTTACTCCGAAACACCGTACGGGCGCCACCGCAACGTGCTGCACCACGCCGGCGCAGGCTACCGACCAGTACCCGGCGCGCGTGGGGGCATCCACGCGACCGCGCGCATCGGTCCGGGTGGACTCGCTGCTGCCATCCTCATGAACCCAGACGCAGGCCGCTTCCACCGGACCCACCGCGACGCTCTCGCGGACCATCGCCGTCCGCAGCGGCCGGGTCTGTTGCCAGTCGGCCAGTGCCTGCAGCGCGTCGCGGCGCTGCAGGGAGGTCGCAGCGCGCAGTGCCAGGCGTTCCAGCACGGCGGCCAGGGCGTGGTCTTCAACCCGCTGCGGGGTACCGGCAACGTCGGTCCAGTCGACCATGACACCGGCGGCCGTCGCTACATCGGCAAGCGAGGGAGTGCTGTTCATGGCGTCTCCACAACAACGGCGTACAGACCGTCTGGCTCAAGCTGCCCGTCGCGTGACGGTGTGCCGAGTCGAAACACTTCCCGGCCCGGCGGCAGGTCGATGGCAACCGGGACAGGCCCGCTGTTGAATCCGATCCACCACTGTGCACCCGGCAGCTGCCAGCCCGCCCGCAGCGCGCCGGGCGCAATGACCTCCGCGCCGAGCGCGTGCACCTCGCCTTGCGCCACCAGGTGCGCGCTGCGGACCGCGAGCAGGCTGCGGAAGCCGTCAAGCCAGGTCGCTGCGTCGCGATCTTCCGGCGACGGCCACAGGCTGCGGGAGTCGTCGAACGTGTCGATCGCATTGGGGTCGGGAACGAGCGCGCGGCGATCCTCGCCCTGGAAACTGCTGAAATGCGCGAACTCACTGCGACGTCCTTCCCGCACCTGCTCGTCCAGCGGCGGACGGTGGTCGGTGAAGTACAGGAACGGCGATGTCGCGCCCCAGGGCTCCCCCAGGAAAAACAGCGGAATCATCGGGGTCAACGCCGTCAGCGCGGTTGCCAGCGCGGCTCTGCGGGGTCCCACCAGCTGGATCAGGCGCTCGCCGCGTGCGCGGTTGCCGATCTGGTCATGGTTCTGCGCGAACACCACGAACTGGCGCGGCGACAGGCCGGCACTCGGCTCACCGCGTGCGTGCCCACTGCCGTTGACCTCCCCCTGCCAGGCAAAGCCTTCGGCCAGCACGCGTCGCAGCCGCTCTGAAGGATCATCGGCGAAATCACGGTAATACCCTTCGTGCTCGCCCGTCAGCAGCGCATGCAACGCGTTGTGGAAGTCGTCGTTCCACTGGGCGGTAAAGCCATTGGCCAGCAGTGACGCCTGGTTGCGCTCATTCTCCAGCACCAGCGCGATCTCACGATCCGGCAGCGCGCCGCGCACCCGCTCGCGCAGGATGTCGAGGAACTCCGGCGGGTGGATCGCGTGTACCGCATCCAGGCGCAGGCCGTCGAAACGGTACTCCTGCAGCCACATCAAGGCGTTGTCGATGAAGTACTGCTGCACCTCCGGCCGCCTGAAATCCACGGCCGCGCCCCACGGGGTACGTACTTCGTCGCGGAAGAACGCAGGCGCCAGTGCGGGCATCACGTTGCCGTCGGGCCCGAAATGGTTGTAGACCACATCCAGCAGCAGCATCAGGCCCAGGCCGTGGGCGGCATCCACCAGTGCCTTCAGCTCGTCCGGCGTGCCATAGGCCGCGGACGGCGCGTAATGCAGCACGCCGTCGTAGCCCCAGTTGCGGGTCCCGGGGAAGGTCGCCACCGGCATCAGTTCGATCGCCGTGATGCCCAACGCGGCCAGCTGCGGCAACTGTTCGCGCACCGCCGCATAGGAGCCACCGGCCGCGCCGATGTGGACTTCGTAGATCACCGCTTCGCGCCACGGACGCCCGCGCCATGCGGCATGCTGCCAGTCGAACGCGTCCGGCAGCAGCACGCTTGGACCAAACGCGCCTTCGGGCTGCGAACGCGACGCCGGATCCGCGAGTGTCTCCCCGCCGTCGATGCGGAAGCGATAGTGCATGCCCGCCGATGCCAGCGCCGACAACTGGAACCAGCCATCGGCACCCTGCTGCATCGGTAACGCTTCACCCTCCAGCAGCAGCTCCAGCGACTGCGCCTCCGGCGCCCACGTTGCAAACTGCCATTCCCCGTTCCTGCCCTCGCGGGCACCCCACCTCGGTACTGCTTCGTTCATTCGGCCGCCTGCAGGTAAATCACCGACAGCGGCGGCAGGGTGAGCGGCAGGGATTGCGCGTGGCCATGCATGGGACGCGCGATGGTATTTACCCTGCCGGCATTGCCCAGGTTGCCGCCGCCGTAGTGGGCGCTGTCCGTGTTGAGCATTTCGGACCACGCCCCCGCCGACGGCACGCCGAGCAGGTAGCCGTGGCGCGCCACCGGGGTGAAGTTGCACACCACCAGGGTCGAACGGCCCGTACCGTCCGGCGCGTGCCGCACGAAGGCCAGCACGCTGTTGCGGTGGTCGTCGCTGACGCTCCACTCGAAACCTGCGTCACTGTCGTTGGCCAGGCGCAGGCTGGGTTCCTGCTGCAGCAGGCGGTTGAGGTCGCCCACCAGGCGTGCCACGCCGGCATGGGCCGGGTCGGCGGCGGTATCCCAGTCCAGCGCTGCGTCGTGGTTCCATTCCGCCGGCTGTGCGAATTCGCCGCCCATGAACAGCAGTTTGCTGCCCGGGTGCGCCCACATGAAGCCGTAGCAGGCGCGCAGGTTGGCCAGCTGCTGGCTGCGGTCGCCCGGCATCTTGGCCAGCAGCGAGCCCTTGCCGTGCACCACCTCGTCATGCGACAGCGGCAGGATGAAGCGCTCGCTGAAGGCATAGATGGCACTGAACGTCATCTCGCCATGGTGGTGGCCGCGATGGATCGGGTCGCGCTGCAGATAGGCCAGGGTGTCGTGCATCCAGCCCATGTTCCATTTGTGGGTGAACCCCAGCCCGTTCGCGGCCGTCGGTGCGGTCACGCCTGGCCACGCAGTCGACTCTTCGGCCATGACCAGCACGTCCGGGAAGCGCGCGCGGATGGCATCGTTCAACTGGCGCAGGAACGCCACCGCCTCGAGGTTCTCGCGCCCGCCGTTGACGTTGGGCAGCCATTCCCCTTCTGCACGGCTGTAGTCGCGGTACAGCATGGAGGCCACCGCGTCCACGCGCAGGCCGTCCACATGGAAACGGTCGATCCATTCCAGCGCGCTGCCGATCAGGAACGCGGCCACTTCGGCGCGACCGTAGTTGTAGATCAGCGTGTTCCAGTCCGGGTGCAGGCCGAGCCGCGGATCTTCGTGCTCGTACAGCGCGGTGCCGTCGAAGCGGTTCATGCCGTGCGCGTCGGTCGGGAAATGCGCGCCCACCCAGTCCACGATCACGCCCAGCCCGGCGCCATGGCACCGGTCCACGAACGCGGCAAAGTCCTGTGGCCGCCCGTAACGTGCGGTCGGCGCGTAGAGGCCCAGCGGCTGGTAGCCCCAGGAGCCGCCAAAGGGATGCTCGCTGACCGGCAGCAGCTCGATATGGGTAAAGCCCAGCGCGGTCACGTACGGTATCAACCGGTCACCCAGCGCGGCCCAGTCCAGCGGCGCGCCGTCCGCATGCCGTTGCCATGAACCGGCATGCACTTCGTAGACCGAGATCGCCTGCCCCGCGGCGAGGGCACGATCCTGCATCCACCCCGCGTCCTTCCAGGCGTGGGCGCAGGGCGCAGAGACCCGCGACGCCGTGTCCGGCGGCATTTCGCACGCACGCGCCATCGGGTCGGCCTTGAGAACCACCGTATGGCCATCGCCTGCGGTCAGCGCGAACTTGTAGCGGGTGCCCGCCTTGACCCGGGGCAGGAACAGCTCCCACACCCCCGCGTCATGGCGCAGCCGCATCGGGTGGCGGCGCACGTCCCACCCATTGAAATCGCCCACCACGGCCACCCGGCTCGCGGTCGGGGCCCAGACCGTGAAGCGCACACCGGCGACGCCATCGCAGGTCGCGGTCACCGCGCCGAGCGAGCGGCGGGCAGCGTCGGGATCGCCGCCACGCAGCGCGTCCAGCTCGCTGTCCGCGAGCTGGATGCCGAAGGCGTACGCGTCCTCGATCTCCTGCACACCGTCGGACCAGTGAATCCGCAGCAGGCCGCTGCCGCGTTGCTCCGTCCACAACTGGAACAGGCCTTCATGCCCGCTCTGCTGCATGCTCCGCCATGCGCCTTTGTCCAAGTCCGCGTCGACACGGGTCGCGCCAGGCAGGTACACGGTGTGGCGCCAGCCCGCGCCATCACGGTGCGGACCCAATACGGCAAAGGCATCGCACGGGCGGCCTGCAACCAGGTCTGCCAGCGCAGGAGTCAGGGCCTCCGGCCCCACGGGTACGGTCAGGCTGTCGTCAACGGATACGCCATCCCCCCCGATCAACGCGTCCTCGGTCATGCGCGCTGCTCCATCGCGCGGTCGTAGAGGCTCAGGTAGTGCGTCCCCGCCTGCTCCCAACTGCTCGGACGCAGCATCGCGGCGCGGCGCATGGCCGACAGCAGGGTCGGCAGGCGGTAGGTGCGGAATGCGCGCTGCACGCAGCGGCGCAGGGAATCGGCATCCGCCGAGTCGAACAGCAGGCCGGTGACGCCGTCCTCGATGGTGTCGATCAGGCCGCCGGTGGCGTGTGCAATCGGCAGGCAGCCGAACCGCTGCGCGTACATCTGGCTGAGCCCGCAGGGCTCGAAGCGCGATGGCATCAGCAGGAAATCGGCACCCGCGAACATCTTGCGGGCCAGCGCTTCGTCGAATCCGGCGAAGACGCCGACCGAGGACGGGAATCGACGCGACAGCGCCGCCACTTCGGCCGCGATGCGCGGGTCGCCATCACCGATGATCGCCAGCTGGCCGCCAGCCGCGGCGATCTGGTGCGCGACCGCGCAGCTCAGGTCCAGGCCCTTCTGGTGCACCAGCCGCGACACCACCGCGAACAGCGGGCCATCGCCATGCGGCAGGCCGAGTGCGCGCTGCACACGGCGCTTGTTCGCCACCCGCCCTTCCCAACGGTGCAGGTCGAAGTGTTCGGTCAGGTGCAGGTCGGTGCGCGGGTCCCAGCTGTTGTCGATGCCATTGACGATGCCGCTCAGGCGACCACTCGCAGCATGACTGGACAGCAGCGCGTCCAGGCCGCAGCCCTGCTCCGGGCCGGTGATTTGACGCGCATAGCTGACGCTGACCGTGTTCACCTGGTCGGCGTGGACGATGCCCGCCTGCAGGAAGGACAGCCTGCCGTGGAAGAGGATGCTCTGCGCCTGCTCCGCGGAAACGCCCAGTGCGTCGGCCAGCTCGACCGGGAACAGGCCCTGGTACGCGAGGTTGTGGATGGTCAGCAGCGCCGGCACGTCCGAGCCATACCAGCGCAGGTAAGCGGCGGCCAGCGCGCACGGCCAGTCATTCAGGTGCAGCAGCTCCGGCTGCCAGTCCAGCCCGGCACTGCCGCAGGCGATCACCGCCGCGGCGCGCGACAGGGCGGCGAAGCGCACCGCGTTGTCGCTCCAGTCCTGCCCGGTACCGTCCACATAGGGACTGCCGCCACGCTGGTACAGCTCCGGGCAGACCAGCACCAGCACCGGCAGGCCATCGGCCAGCGTGGCCTCGCCGATGTCGCAGGCGGGAATGCCAGCGCGTGCCGGGACCCTGCCCACCAGGCGAAGATCCGGCGCCCGGGCGATCACATCGTCGTAGCCGGGAATCAGCACGCGCACGTCGGAACGGCCGCGCAGCGCACGCGGCAGCGAGGCCGCGACATCGCCCAGCCCACCGGCCTTGATGTAGTCGGCCATTTCCGAAGTGACGAACAGCACGCGTCGCGCACGTTCGATGCGGGCCTTGGCAGTCGGGGCACCGCCCTCGACCGCGCGCAGCTTCGGCGCGCGGCGAACGCGGATGCCACGTTCGACGCCGTCAACGGCGGGCACGAGCGGAATCGCAGGAACAGCGGACAGACGCGGAGGCGACATGGGGGCAATCTCAGAGGTGTAACGCGGTGGGGGAACCGCTCATCGGCATTGCGCCGCAAGCTGTCAGGGTGTGGGCCCTGACTGGAATCTACCTGTGTGCCGAATAAACAACGTGTGAACCCGTTGCGACAGCTTCGTGACTTGACCTGGTTGCAGGACCAGATTGCGCCAGAAAACGCAGGCGTGCGCGCATGTGGTGATTCAAATATCCCATCTGCACATCACCGCGCGGCATATGGGACCTCGCGCAGCGCCTGATTCGCGATGGAATCTGAAGGGTTCACACAGCGAGCGGAAGTGTCATCCCATTCTCACGACTGCGGCGCAAGCACCTCGATCCAGGTGGGTGCGTGGTCGCTCGCTTTCTCCAGTCCGCGCACCCAGCGATCGACGCCGGCGTCCTTCAGGCCGTCTGCAAGCACCGGGTTCACGAGCAGATGGTCGATGCGAAGTCCACGGTCGCGCTCGTAGTGCTGCCGGAAGTAATCCCAGAACGTGAAGATCTGCGCCTCCCCATGCACCTGGCGCAGACTGTCGGTCCAGCCCTGCGCGAGCAGATCGAAATAGGCCTCGCGCGCCTCAGGCTGCAGCAGGGCGTCGCGCCGCCAGGATTTCGGATCGTAGATGTCGGCGTCGGTCGGCACCACGTTGAAGTCGCCGATCAGCGCGACCGGGTGCGGCAACCCCACCAGCCCGGCCGCATGCTTGTGCAGCCGCTGCATCCACTTGAGTTTGTAATCGAATTTCGGCCCCGGCTGCGGGTTGCCGTTGGGCAGGTACAGGCCACCCACCAGCACCCCGTGCGCAGCCGCCTCCAGGTAGCGGCTCTGGTCGTCGCTGCGGTCACCCGGCAGGCCGCGACGGCTTTCGATGGGGTCCTGCCCCCGGGCGAGCAGCGCCACACCATTCCACGACCGCTGTCCGTGCCAGATGCAGCCATACCCCGCGTCACGGATCTCCTTCTCCGGGAAGCTGTCCTGGGCGGCCTTGAGCTCCTGCAGTGCCACGATGTGGGGCGTCTCGCGCTCCAGCCACGCCAACAGGTGCGGCAGCCGCGACTTGATCCCATTGACATTGAACGTGGCGATCTTCAGTCGCTTGCGGCGGCCCATGGCGTGCTCCTTGTGCGTGGAATAAGTATCCGTCGTTCATTGAAAGTGCGCGTCAATGCCCGGCTCACGCGGTCGTCCCGCCGACGTCGGTGTTCACCCGCTGCAACGTGGGCGGGCGCATGCTGGCCACGTCTGCCTTCCCTGGAGCTCCGCATGCACACCTCCCTGCGCGCCTCGATGTTGCTTGCCCTGCTGACCAGTCCGCTGGTCGGGTGCGGTCGAAGTCCGGATACTGCGCCTGTTGCGCCGCCCAGTGGCGCAGACCCGGGAGCCGCCAAGGCCGCCGCGGTAACGGAGCAGAAGGCTGCGACCGTGGCGCCTGTGTTTGCAGAAGATGCGCCCGGCATCGCGCTGGACGCGGTCCCGGGCATGCAGGTGCGCCGGGACTTCACCCGCAGCTACCTGGCGTTGGACAGCTGGAAGCTGTTCGCGGAACCCGACAGCAAAGGCATGCCGCTGGCGGCACTGGTGCTGGAGGGGTCCAACGAGGTCACCGCCGCCGAACTGCGGTTGGGGCGCAGTGATGATGCCGATGCGGTGAAGCAGTGCCTGGACCTGCCAGCCGAGGCAACCGGGAGGGCCGACACCGTGCAGATCGACGGCGTACCGTTCACCCACTTCAGCGTGGGCGATGCGGCGATGAGCCATTACGTCTCCGCGCAAAGCTATCGCGCTGTGCAGGACGGGCGGTGCTATGCGATCGATCTGGTGGTCGCAGGGACACAGCCGGAGGTGTATGACCCGCCGCGGGTGCCGCCTTTCAGCAATGAGGAGGCCAAGGACAAGTTGGCGGCTGCGTTGCAGGCTGTCCGGTGGATTCGTTGAGCCACGCAGGGCGTGGCTCTACCCGTTGCTCGCTGACATTCCCTGGTAGAGCCACGCGCTGCGTGGCTGCCCCAACGCGCCTGCGACACCTGCCGCAGGCGCATGGACCTCCCGCTTACTGCGCCGGAGGCGCAGGCGTAACCGGCGCAGCAGCAGGCGCCGGAGCTGGCGCCACCGTCCCCGCCGCCGGCGTGATCCGCCAGATCGTATTGGCCAGGTCATCGGCCACGATCACCGCACCGCGCGGATCCACCGTCACGCCTACCGGGCGCCCGCGGGTCTTGCCATCCTCGCCCCGGAACCCGGTGGCGAAATCGATCGCATCCCCCGCCGGCTTGCCGTCACGGAACGGCACGAACACCACCTTGTAGCCCACCGGCGGATTGCGGTTCCAGCTGCCGTGCTGGCCGACAAACACGCCGTCGGTGAACTTGCCGCCCACTGCCGGGTTGGAGAACGAAACACCCAATGCCGCTACGTGCGAGCCCAGTGCGTAGTCCGGCGCAATCGCCGAAGCGACCTTTTCCGGGTTCTGCGGCATCACGCGGGTGTCCACATGGTTGCCCCAATAGCTGTACGGCCAGCCATAGAAACCGCCCTCGCGCACCGAGGTCAGGTAATCGGGCACCAGGTTCGGGCCGATCTCATCGCGCTCGTTCACCACCGCGTACAGCGTGCCGGTGCCAGGCTGCACCGCCAACGCGGTGGGATTGCGGATACCGGTAGCGAAGGGACGGTGCGCGCCGGTCTGTGCATCGATCTCCCAGACCTGGGCGCGGTCGAGCTCCACTGCCATGCCGCGCTCGGTGATGTTGCTGTTCGAGCCGATACCCACGTAGAGCTTGGTGCCGTCTTCGCTGGCGGCAAGCGACTTGGTCCAGTGGTGGTTGATCGCCGACGGCAGGTCGGTCACTTTCACCGGCGCGCCACTGGCCTTGGTCTGGCCCTCGGTGTAGTCGAAGCGCACCAATGCGTCCTGGTTGGCCACGTAGATCGCATTCCCGATCATCGCCAGGCCATACGGCGCGTTGAGCTTGTCGGCGAACACCGTCTTCAGCTCATACACGCCGTCACCGTCGGCATCGCGCAGCAGCGTCAGGCGGTTGCCGCTCTTCACCTGGGTGTTGCCCTTGGCCTTGATCTTGCCGGCAATCACGTCCTTCGGCTTCAGGTTCGGCGCACTGCCGCCGCGCCCTTCGGCTACCAGGATGTCACCGTTCGGCAGCACCAGGGTCTGCCGCGGAATGGCCAGGTCGGTGGCGATCGCCGAGACCTTGAAGCCCGCCGGCACAGTCGGCACGTTGTCGCCCCACGGGGTCGGCTTGGCGATGGTCATGTCCGGCATTACCGAGCGGTGCGGCTTGGCCAACTCGGGAGTGCCACCGAGCTGCTGCAGCTCTGGCGCTTTGCCGCTGCAGGCGGCCAGTGCCAACGCGAGTGCGGAGACGGCGAGGATCTTCGAGGAGGCGCGGTTCACAGGGCACCTCCCACGCGCACGCGGACGCTGGCAAAGCCCAGCCAGGTCGCGATCAACGCGAGCACGGTGACGATCACCGACCACACCAGCGCGCCGGGCATGATCGCCCAGGCATCGCGCGCATGGTGCAGCGAATTGAGAAAACCGACGATCCAGGTCGCCGCCAGCACGATCACGTAGCAGCCATTGCGGCTGCCGCGCAGACGCCCGAACACCCCGAACAACAGCGCCAGGGTGGTCATCACCATGGCCCCCACCAGCAGCCAGGACGCGAAGTTGCTCCACTGGATCTCGTAGGTGCTCCAGTACGCGTAGTCGGCCAGCAGTGCGCCGAGGAACAGCGGCAGTACGCCGCCGAGCACGGCGGCATGGAACGGATGGATGACCCAGTGACGGGTCACGACGGCGGTTGAGGCCACGGTTGTCTCCTGTAAGGCGGGGGTAAGCGTTGCCATCGTGCCAGCCGCAGCGTGACGGGCCCTTTGATCTACGACGCCAGATCCGGCACAGGCAGGCAATGTCCAGAATGCGACGATGGCCGTCCGTATCGCGCGAGACGGCCATCGACGCTCGTCTTACGCTATGACGCTACCCCTCCCCCACGGGTCCGGGTCGGTGCCGCCGACCGGGATCGCTGCTGCCGTCGAAGTGGTTCCATGTCCCCAGAAAACCCGCCGTCCGTTTCTCCTGTTGTCCCGGCAGTCCCCACTGCGGTCGAACCCGCCCAGCAGGGCTTTGCGATCCGCATCGTGGGTGCCGCCGCGTTCGCGCACCTGCTCAACGACATGATCCAGGCGGTGCTGCCGGCCGTGTACCCGATGTTCAAGAGCCAGTTCCAGTTGAGCTTCGGCCAGATCGGCACCATCGCGCTGGTCTACCAGTTCACCGCCTCGCTGCTGCAGCCGTGGGTGGGTATGTACACCGACAAGCGACCGCTGCCCTACCTGCTGCCTTCGGGCATGGTCGCCACCTTCGTCGGCATCGGCATGATGGCGATGGCCAACAGTTACGAGATGCTGCTGCTCGCCGCCGCCGTGGTCGGCGTA
The DNA here is from genome assembly GCF_963519125.1 of uncultured Stenotrophomonas sp. Taxonomy (GTDB): domain Bacteria; phylum Pseudomonadota; class Gammaproteobacteria; order Xanthomonadales; family Xanthomonadaceae; genus Stenotrophomonas. Next base: position 163,948 of record NZ_CAUQLJ010000003.1, read on the forward strand.
GGCTCGGCGACGTTCCACCCGGAAGCCTCCCGCGTCGCGCGCATGGCCTCGGGTGGCCGCTTCGGTACCGCGCAGTCCACCTTCCAGGTCGGCGGCAATACCGGCTCGGCGATCGGCCCGCTGCTCGCCGCTGCGGTGGTGATCCCGCATGGCCAGCGCGCCATCGGCTGGTTCCTGCTGATCGCCGCCGTCGCCATCTTCGTGCTGTTCCGCCTGACCGGTTGGACCGTGCGTCACGGCCAGGCCAAGATGAACAGCCTTGCGCGCTCGCACGGCATCGGCCTGAGCCGCGGCAAGGTCGTGCAGGCCATCGCGGTGGTCGCAGTGCTGATGTTCGCCAAGTTCGTCTACATCGCCTCGATCACCAACTACTTCACCTTCTACCTGATCGAACGCTTCCACCTGAGCGTGCAGCAGAGCCAGATGTATCTCTTCATCTTCCTCGCCTCGATCGCGCTGGGCACCTTCATGGGTGGCCCGGTCGGCGACAGGATCGGCCGCAAGGCAGTGATCTGGATCTCGTTCCTGGGCGTGGCGCCGTTCGCGCTCGCCCTGCCCTATGCCAACCTGATGGGCACCGCCATTCTCGCCGTGGCGGTTGGCCTGGTGATGTCCTCGGCCTTCGCTGCGTTGGTGGTGTACGCGCAGGAAGCCGTCCCCGGCCGCGTCGGCATGGTCTCGGGCCTGATGTTCGGGTTGATGTTCGGTATCGGCGGCATCGGCGCCGCCGGCCTCGGCAAGCTCGCCGACATCCATGGCATCGTGTGGGTGTACCACCTGACTTCGTTCCTGCCGCTGCTCGGGTTGGCGACCGCATTCCTGCCGAAGACGTCGATGAAGTGACCCGTTGGGGTTACTGGAAAAACTGGCTCGGCAACTGGCCGAACCGTTTCTTGAACATCGCAGTGAACGCACTCGGACTGGCGTAGCCCTGCGACAGGGCTACGTCGATCACCTTCTCCCCGTGGGCGAGCCGCTCCAGGGCACGCACCAGGCGGATCTGCTGGCGCCACTGCCCGAAGGTCATGTCCAGTTCGCGTGCGCACAGGCGCTGGATGGTCTTGGCGTCCACGCCCAGGCGCTGCGCCCAGTCCTGCAGCGTTGAAGCATCATCGGGCGTGCTGTCCCAATAGTGTGCGATCTGCTGCAGGCGCGGGTCGGCCGGTTCCGGCACGTGCAGCGGCAGCACCGGCAGCGTTTGCAGTTCATCCACGATCAGCTGCATCAGGTGGCCGTCGCGCGAGTCCGTTGCGTAGGGCTGCTGCACGTTTGCGGCGGCTGCGATCAGCTCAGCAAGCAGTGGGGTAATTGATACAGTGGCCGCAGTAGTCGGCGCGTTCGGCATGGCCTGCGGCTGGATGTAAAGGCTGCGCATGCGCACCGCACCGATGCAACTGACCTTGTGGCCGGTGCCGGCCGGCATCCAGATCGCACGCGTGCTCGGCACCACCCAGCGGCCGCTGCCCGCCTGCACCACCAGCACGCCGGAGGCGGCATACACCAGCTGGTGGCGGTCCGGATGGTGGTGCAAGGCAATCACCGTGCCTGCCGCGTAGTCCCGCGCCCGGCACACCACCGCCGACTCGGGCCCTACAGGCAAACGCTGGCCTGCGCTGTCGGCGGGCACGATGTCTTTTTTTCGATGCGGCATGGGCAGGTATCGCGAAAAGACCACGCCCCGACTCTAACGCCGGGCACGCCGCGGCTCAACCGCGCGCTCACAGTGCGCCGCCTAGTCTGGGCCCATGCGTCGCTTCGCCCAGGCCATTGCCGAACCCGAGTCCGTCCCCGAAGGCCTACCGCGCGAGCTGGCTGAAGCGCTGGCGGCCGCGCCGGACCGCTACAACATCGGCAAGGGCTCGCCTGCGTCGGTGCTCGCACGCGATCCCGACGGGGTGCTGGGGGTGTCCGACATGACCTGGGGCCTGGTCCCGCGCTGGTCGAAAACACCGAGCACGACCTACACCACCGTTACCGCCCGTCTCGACCGCGCGCCCGCCAGCCGGATCTTCGCCAAGGCGTGGGCCGAACGCCCCTGCGTGGTGCCGCTGACCGGTTACTACAAGCTCGACCGCAGCCGCCGCCCGCCGTGGCCGTTGTTCGTGCAGCGCCGCGACGGGTTCGCCCTGCTTGCGGCAGGTTTGTGGGAGCACTGGGAGGACGGCGACGGCCAGAAGCTGGACAGCTTCACCGTGCTGACCACGCCCAACCGGGCCATTCCCAAGCCGCTGACCCCTGATGGACCCGTGTTCCTCTCCGCAGCGCAGGCGATGGAGTGGCTCTCTGGCGCGATCACCACGCCCGCCGGCCTGCACGTACCGTCGCCCGCGCTGGAGGCCTACCCGGTGGGGCGCGCCTTCCGCGACGTGAAACGCGACGACTACACGCTGCTGGAACCGGTCGATCCGGACCTGGAAACAACATCGCCGCCCCCGCAGGACGGGGACGGCGATGAGTGGGACGAAGACAACTGAGCGGAATCAGTGCGACATCGAGTACGGCTGCTCGGCGGCCTGCCCCGGCCACGCGGTGTTGGCGTCGGCCTGCAGGGTGAAGTGCAGTTCGCCACCGGCCATGATTTCCGCGTGGCGCAGGAAGGTGCGGTTGAGCGGCTTGCCGTTGAGCGTCACCGAACCCACGTACTCGTGGCCCTTGCCCATGCCTTCGGTGGTGATGCGGAAGGTCTTGCCGTTGGGCAGGTTCAGCACTGCCTTGGGCAGGAACGGGCGACCGATGATGTACTCGGCGCTGCCCGGGGCGACCGGATAGAAACCGAGCGCGGTGAACACGTACCAGGCCGACATCTGGCCCAGGTCGTCATTGCCGGCCAGGCCATCGGGACGGTCCGCATACTGCGTGTCCATGATCTGCTTGAGGCGGGCCTGGGTGCGCCACGGCTGTCCGGCATGGGCGTAGAGGTACGCCACGTGGTGGCTCGGCTCGTTGCCGTGCGCGTACCAGCCGATCAGGCCGGTGATGTCTTCCATGTGCTCGAAGATGGACGGGTCGACCTTGGCGTCGAACACCGCATCCAGCCGCGCCAGCAGCTTGTCGGCGCCACCGTGCGCGGCAGCAAGGCCGGCCACGTCCTGCGGCACGTACCAGGAGTACTGCCAGGCGTTGCCTTCGGTGTAGTCGGTGCCATAGCCGCTGGCGCTGGGATCGAACGGGGTGCGGAAGCTGCCGTCGCGCTTGCGGGCGCGCATGAAGCCGGTTTCCTCATCGAAGGCGTGGCGCCAGTTGGTCGCACGCTTGTCGAACTCGGTCGCGACGTCGGACTTGCCCATGGCGGTGGCCATGCGCGCGATGGTCCAGTCGTCGAAGGCGTACTCCAGGGTCTTGCTCGCAGCCTCGCCTTCTTCGTCGATCGGCACCCAGCCCAGTTCGCGGTACTGCGCGATGCCGTCGTAGGGGCCGTAGTTGGCGGTGGCGACCATCGCCTTGAGCGCCTTGTCGGCGTCGAAACCACGGATGCCCTTGACGTAGGCGTCGGCGATCACCGGCACCGCGTGGTAGCCGATCATGCACCAGGTTTCCTGGCCGTGGAACGCCCACACCGGCAGCATGCCGTACGGGCTGTTGTGCTGGTGGGCAAGCAGCGAATTGACCATGTCGCTGGTGCGCTTTTCCGGCTGCACCAGGGTCAGCAGCGGATGCAGCGCACGGTAGGTGTCCCACAGCGAGAAGGTGGAATAGTTGGTGTAACCCTCGGCGCGGTGCACGGCGTTGTCCGAACCGCGGTACTGGCCGTCCACGTCCATGAACAGGGTCGGGCCAAGCAGGCTGTGGTACAGCGCGGTGTAGGCGCTGCGGCGGTCATGCTGCGGCGCTTCGATGTCCAGCACCGACAGGGCCTGCTGCCACTGGGTGCGCGCATCGGCGCGGATGCGGTCGAAGTCCTGGTCCTTGGCCTCTGCTTCGAGGTTGGCGATGGCACCGGCCTCGCTGACCGGGGAAATCGCCACGCTCACCACCAGCGGTGCATCGAGCTTGCCGAAGTCGAACGTGCCGACCAGCTGGCGCCCTTCAATCTGAGCGCGCTGCGTCGGGTCGTTCTGGCCCGGCGGCGGGAAGCCCTTGTAGGCGATGTCCTTCTCGGTGTTGTGCAGTGCGTGGCCGGTGAGCGGGCGCGAGAAGCGCATCGCGAAATACAGCTGGCGGCCCGGCGCCCAGCCGCGGGTTTCGCGGAAACCGGTGAGGGTGCCGTCCTCGCGCACGCGCAGCCGCGACCACGAGATCTTGCCCGGGTAGTCGTACAGGCTGGTGCGCAGGTCGAGCAGCAGCCTGGCCGACTCACCCTTCGGGTAGGTGTAGCGGTGCACACCGGTGCGGGCGCTGGCGGTGAGCTCGGCGCGGACCTTGTAGTCCTGCAGGGTCACGGCGTAATAGCCCGGCTCGGCCTTCTCGTCCTTGTGGTCGAAACGCGAGGCATAGCCGCTGCGGGGCTTCTCCGGGTCGCCACGTTCCAGGCCGGGGTCGCCGGTGAACGGCATCACCAGCACGTCGCCGAGGTCGGAATGGCCGCTGCCGGAGAAGTGGGTGTGCGAGAAGCCGACGATGCTGCTGTCGTCGTAACGATAACCGGCGGCCCAGTCGTAGGCCTTTTCGCGCGGCTGGATGCGGGTGTCCGGGCTGAGCTGGACCATGCCGAACGGTACCGTGGCACCCGGGTAGGTATGCCCTTCGCCGCCGGTACCGATGAACGGGTCAACCGCGGCATAGGCGCGTTCGCCTGCGGTCTGCGGCGCCGCGGAGGCGCCTCCTGCTGCCAGCATGGCGCCCATGGCCAATGCTACCCACCCCGACGTTGCCGCTCTGGTCATTTGGATTTAGATCGATTCAAGGTGGGTCGATCCTAGCATTGGATCAGCCCGCGCCGCATGTTGCGGCGCGGGGAATGCCATTACGCCGGCGTGGCCGATTCTGGCAGCACCGTGTCCGGCAGGGTCGGCTGGGAGGCATCGACCGTAACGGGTTCGTCGCTGCGCAGCAGGGCGTGGGCTTCGGCTTCGCTGGCCACGGCCGGCGGGGAGCCGCGCAGCGGGAGGTTGGCGGTTTCCTTCACGAACAGCATGGTGACCAGGCCGATCACTGCCGCGCCCATCAGGTAGTAGGCCGGCACCAGCGGATCGCCGGTGCGCTCTACCAGCCAGGCGGTGACCAGCGGCGTGGTGCCACCGAACAGCGAGACCGAGACGTTGAAGGCGATCGACAGCGCGCTGTAGCGCACCGGCGTGTAGAACAGCGCCGGCAGCGTGGATGGCATGGAGCTGGTGAAACACACCAATGCCAGGCCCAGCAGCATCAACCCCAGGAAGATCAGCCAGTCATTGCCGCTGCCGACCAGCATCAGGCATGGCACGGCCAGCGCGAACAGCGCGATGCAGGCGCCGATGATCATCGGGCGACGGCCCAGCCGGTCGCTGAACAACCCGCCGACGATGTTGAGCGGCATCATCACCAGCATCACGATGATGATCAGCAGCAGGCCTTTGCTCTCGGCGTAGCCCATGGTCACGCTCAGGTAGCTGGGCATGTAGGTCAGCAGCATGTAGTCGGTGACATTGAAGACGAGCACCAGGCCCACGCACTTGAGCAGCTGCGGCCAATGCACGCGCAGCAGTGCGCCCAGCCCCGGACGATCGTGGTCGCGCTTGGCTGCTTCTTCCGCGTAGGCGCGGAAGGCCGGGGTTTCTTCCAGCTTCATGCGCATGTACAGGCCGAGCAGGCCCAGCGGGCCGGCGATCAGGAACGGCAGGCGCCAACCCCAGTCCAGCATCTGCGTACTGCTCAGTGCCATATGCAGCGCGGTGACCGTCGCCGCGCCGGCGATGTAACCGCCCAGCGTGCCGAACTCAAGCCAACTTCCCATCAGGCCGCGATTGCGGTCGGTGGAGTATTCGGCGATGAAGGTCGCCGCGCCGCCGTACTCACCGCCGGTGGAGAAGCCCTGCACCAGCCGCGCCAGCAACAGCAGCGCGGGCGCCCACATGCCAATGCTGTCGTAGGAGGGAATCAGGCCGATGCTGAAGGTGCCCAGCGCCATCAGGATCATGGTGTAGGCCAGCACTTTCTGCCGCCCGTAGCGGTCGCCGAGCGGACCGAACACCAGGCCACCGAGCGGACGCACAAGGAAGGCCACGGTGAAGGTGGCGAAGGTCGCGATCAACTGCGCAGTCGGGCTGCTGGTCGGGAAGAACACGTGGCCGAGGGTGACGGCGAGATACCCGTACACACCGAAGTCGAACCATTCCATCGCATTGCCGAGCGCGGCAGCGCCAACGGCTTTCTTCAACATCGGTCGGTCGACGACGGTGACCTCGTCAACCTTCATCTGGCGGCGGCGTTTGAACCAACCGAAATGCGCGTGTGCGGCATGCACTTCCTGCATCTGCTTTCTCCTGGAAGCAGGGTCATCCCGACGCCTGACGTCCCGCGCAAGGCACAGGAAAAGACCGCCTCTGGAAGAACGCGGCACGATGCGCGAAGAGGGGTGGCAACAGACGTTCCCGGACGGCCGCGAGGATTCCACGGCGCTGCAGGAAGGATGACCGAGAGACGGGCAACGGCCCGAGACAATGATCAAGCGATGCATGTTACCACAGTGTGGAAATGCGGCCTTTATTGAATCTTCACGTGCGCTGGAAACGCCTGTTTTACCGGGGTTTTCTACAGGTCATGCGCTTGCGTGCAGTTCCATCGCACGCATCACGATGGGCTTGGCCCAGTCGGGTGTCTTCAACAGATCGATCACGGTCACCGGATGATGCAGTCCATCGCGATCCAGCTGCAGCAGCGGCAGTGGCGTTGCCCTGCCCTGCGCATCCAGCGGTGCGCTGTTGTCGTACACGTGCAGTTCGGCAAGATACGGCAGCAGCGCGATCAGGTTCTCGCGCGCCGAGTCGTAACGCGCATGGATCTTGTCCTGCGGAATATCGTGGCCGCCCTGGCTGACCCGGTCGGCCACGCGCTGTACGTGCAGCGCCACGCTCTGCAGGCCGCAGAACCAGATCGCCACCTCGTGGCTTTCGCACGCCTCGCGCAGCAGGCGCGGAATGGTGTTGCCACCCAGCGTGGTTTCGAAGGCGAAGTCGGTGCCGTCAGCCATCGCCTGGCGCAACCGGCGCGTGCCCTCGCTCCACGCAGCCGCATTGGCTTCGTCCAACGGCCAGCCCTGCTCCACCAGCCGGCGGGTAAACGCATCGGGGTTGAACCAGGTCAGGCCTGCTTCGCGCAACCAGGTGCCCAGCAGTGAACTTTTACCGGCGCCGTTGACGCCGGCCAACACCAGGATCTTCGCCACCGGTCAGAGCGACGGGCCAAGCGGGGTCGCCTTGCCGCGACGGATCGGCTGGCCCAGCACCTTGCCCAGGCCACCGTCGCGCTGCAGGCTGGACAGGGCGGTGTCGAACTCGGCGCGCAGGCGCTCGAGTTCGCCCTGGCGGCCGTCGTCGTGGCTGCCGGCCGCACGGGCCAGCAGCTCCTGGTAGGCCTTGATGTCCACGATCACCGCTTCGGGGTGGTTGTGGTTGGTGATCACAAGCGCCTGCTTCTCGCGCACGGTACGCATCAGGCTCGGCCAGCCGCGGGTCTTCACCGACGACGCGGTGGCCTTTTCAAGACCGGGCACATCCAGGGGCAGGCTCATGGCAGAACTCCAACGGCGGACGGGGCCAGTATACCCTTTTTGGACAAATTGGGAATTTTGGTATATCAGGCCAGCGCCTGCGCCAGTGGAGCCAGGTCGTCCGGCGCGGTCGGCCGCACCACCCTCGCCTGCTCCTGCCCGTCCTTCAACAGCACCAGGGTCGGCCACAGCTTCACCGTGAAGGCGCGCCCTAGCGGACGCCCCTTGCCGTCTTCGACCTTGCGGTGCACCAGGTCGTGGCCGTCCACGAACCCCCGCACCGCCTGCTGTGCGGCCTGGCAGTGACCGCACCAGTCGGTGCCGAACTCCAGCAGCTGCCAGCCCGTGCCGGCCTCCACGTCGGCACGGGTCGGCTCCAACTGGTCCGCATAGCGGGTCGCGAAGGCCATGGTCAGGCCACCAGGGCGCGCTGGATATCGTCCAGGGTCGAGTTGGTGAGGTCCTTGGCGATCTCCTTGAGCATGCGCGACTCGACCTCTTTATGCAGCTGCGGGCGGATATGCCCCAGCGTCTTCGGGTCGGCGACCAGGATCAGGTGGCTGTAACGGTTCTTCAGCGCGTGGTCGTTCAGCTGCTGGGCCAGCTGCTTGGCGAAGGTCGCTTCGTTGAGCTGGGAAATGCTCATGTCCTTGGGCACCGCACCGGACGGACCCTGGCCGGAGACGCCCTCCGGGCTGATGTCCCGGATCTGCAGTTCCTCGTCCTGCTTCAGTTGCAGCGTGCGGCCGTCACCGACGTTGGTGAACACACGGGCCGAGCCGCCGTCGGCGACCACTACAAGGGTTTTTTCGGGGATCTGCATGGTGGACTCCTGGAAAGATTGCGGGCGATGGGTTGGCCCACCCCCACCGTAGGCAACCGCGTGTAAGCGCGGCGCATACGCGCGTGTTCACGGCGTGTGCAAGCGTCGCCGCGCCGGGCCGCCCGGGCATTCAGCGAGCCCGGCCGTCATTCCAGTGTAAAATTCGCGGTTTTTGACCGGCATCATGGCGAAAAAGCAGCACCGCACGCCTGTCCCCGGCCCGCCCTTCATCCGGTTGCTGGCGGCGCTGGCCGACCGCAACGCCCCGCGTACCGGGCCGGACCTGTCCGACCGGCTCAGCCAGTGGATCGACTGGACCCGTGCGGTCGCGCTGTCGCGCGCGCTGGACGGGCGCCTGCCGGCCCCGGCCGGAAGCGTGCCGACCGAGGTGGAGGCGTTGGCCGAGGAATGCGCGAAGGTGCGTGCCAACCTGGTCCAGTCCATCCAGCACGCCCCGGACCCCGGCGCACCGGTCAAGATCGACCCGATCGCGTTCCGCCAGCGCTGTCTCACCGTGCAGCGCGCCATGCTGACGGCCACCGGACGCCTGCGCGGCCAGCTGCGCGACCGGCTCAGCCAGGCACCCGGCGAACTGCCGCGCCTCGCCGAGGTGGACGCGGCGATGGAGCAGGCCCTGAGCCCGCGCGAGCAGCAGCTGCTGGCGAGCGTGCCAACCCTGCTGGGCGCCCATTTCGAGCGCCTGCGCGATGACGCCGGTGGCGACGGGGCCGATCCCGACGCTGGCTGGCTGCAGATACTCAGGAACGACATGCAGGCCGTGCTGATGGCCGAACTGGACGTTCGTTTCCACCCCATCGAAGGCCTGCTTGCAGCGCTTCGCCCCCACTAACCGGGCTGTCATGTTCAGAACTCCTCCTTACGTTGTTGTTTTCCTCGCCGGCCTGCTGGCGGTGGGCTGGATCGGCGCCGGGTACGTCGGCAGCAACCTGGTCGGCGTCGCCGTCGCCCTGGTGATCGCGGCCTGCTACTGCGCCGGTGCGCTGGAACTGCACCGCTACCGGCAGGGCACTGCCGGGCTGGTGCAGGCCGTGGCCGACGCCGCCGAAGCGCCGTCCAACCTGGGCGACTGGCTGGCCAAGGTGCCCGATGCGCTGCGCAATGCGGTGCGGCTGCGCGTGGAAGGTGAGCGCGTGGCGCTGCCGGCGCCGGTGCTGACCCCGTACCTGGTCGGCCTGCTGGTGCTGCTGGGCATGCTCGGCACCCTGCTCGGCATGATGGCGACCCTGCGCGGCACCGGCCTGGCGCTGGGCAGCGCGACCGATCTGCAGGCCATCCGCGGCTCGCTCGGTGCGCCGGTGGAAGGCCTGGCGGTGGCGTTCGGCACGTCGATTGCCGGTGTGGCGACCTCGGCCATGCTCGGCCTGCTCGCGGCGCTGTGCCGCCGTGAGCGCCTGCAGGTCGTGCAGCAGCTGGACGCCCGCATCGCCACCACCCTGCACGTGCATTCGCAGGCCTGGCAGCGTGCCGAAGCGTTCCGCCTGCTGCAGGCCCAGGCCGGGCTGATGCCGGCGCTGGTGGACCGCCTTGAAGCCATGAGCGCGGCGATCGAACAGCAGAGCGGCGCGACCGGCGAACGCCTGGCCAGCAGCCAGGACAGTTTCCACACGCGCGCCGAGGCCGCGCACGAGCGGCTCGCCGCGTCGGTGCAGCAGGCGCTGGAGGCGAGCGTCGCGCAGAGTGCGCGCGCGGTCGGCGACGCCCTGCAGCCGATCATGGCCGAGACCATGGCTGGCATCGCGCAGCAGACCACCGCATTGCAGGGCACCGTGGGCGACGCCGTGCGCGCGCAGCTGGATGGCTTGGCCACGGGCTTCGAAGCCAGTCGCGCCGCCACGGCCGACACCTGGAATGTCGCGCTGGACGCTCAGCGACAGGCGCATCAGACGCTTTCGTCGGACCTGCGTTCGACGCTCGCTACGCTCCGCGAACAGCACGACCAGCGCGCCGTACAGCTGCTGGAAGCCCTGGCCGCCCGTCTGGATGCCAGCGCCGACGCCGTTGCCGCACGCCTCGATGCCACCGCCACGCAGTGGAACGACGCGCAGGCCGTGCAGCAGCAGACCCACGCCACGCTGATTGCGCAGCTCGACGTTGCGCTGGGCCGATTCAGCGATACGCACACCGAGCGTGCCACCGCGCTGGTCGACACCCTCGCCGCGCGCCTGGACAGCACGGCCACCCGCAGCGCGGAGGCATGGCGCGACACCCTGCAGGCACAGCAGTCGGTCAACGCTGAGCTCGCCGAACGCAACCAGCAGGCACTGGTCGCTGCCAGCGCAAGTTTCGATGGGCATGCGCGTGCATTGGTGGACGGCCTGCAGTCCTCTCACAGCGGCCTGCAGGAGCGGCTGGAAGCGCGCGATACGCAGCGTCTGGACACCTGGCGCGACGCGTTTGCGCAGCTGTCCTCGCAGCTCGGCCAGCAGTGGGCCGACAACGGCGCGCAGGTCGCGGCCAGCCAGCAGGCAGTCTGCGAGACCCTGTCGCGCACCGCGCATGAGATCGGCACCCAGGCGCAGGCGCATGCCGCCGAGACCATCAGCGAAATTTCGCGGCTGGTCACGCTGGCCTCCGAAGCGCCGAAGGCGGCTGCCGAAGTGGTGGCCGAACTGCGACAGAAGCTTTCCGACAGCATGGTCCGCGACACCGCGATGCTGGAAGAGCGCACCCGCCTGCTCGGCACGCTGGAAACACTGCTGGACGCAGTCAACCATGCCTCCACCGAACAGCGCACCGCCGTGGACGCGCTGGTCAGCACCTCGGCCGAGCTGCTGGAGCGCGTCGGCACCCAGTTCACCACGCATATCGCCGCCGAGACCGGCAAGCTGGAAGACGTCGCCGCGCAGGTCAGCGGCAGCGCGGTGGAAGTGGCCAGCCTGGCCGATGCCTTCGGCACCGCCATGCAGAGTTTCGGCAGCGCCAGCACCGGGCTGGGCGAACAGCTGCAGCAGGTCGCCGGTGCGCTCGACGCATCGATGACCCGCAGCGATGAGCAGCTGGCCTACTACGTGAGCCAGGCGCGCGAAGTGATCGACCTGAGCGTGCTGTCCCAGCAGCAGATCATCGAAGAACTGCAGCAGCTCGCCGGCCGTCGCCGCAGTGCCGGAGCCGCCACCGCATGAGCGACGAGATCGAGCTGGAGAACGAAACCGGCGCACCGATCTGGGCCGCCTTCGGCGACCTGATGTCGGTGCTGCTGGGTGCGTTCGTGCTGATCCTGGTCGGCGTGGTGGCATTACAGCTGGAGCTCTCGCACCGGCTGGACGAGGAAGTGGCGCAGCGCGAAGCCGAGGCCAAACGCCGCCAGACCCTGGAGCAGGCCCTGGCCGCACCGCTCGCCGCCGGCCGGGTAACCCTGGTGGATGGCCGCATCGGCATCCGCGGCAGCGTGCTGTTCGCACTCAACTCCGACCAGTTGCAGCCGGAAGGCCGCGAACTGCTGCGCAGCCTGGCTGCACCGCTCAGCGGCTACCTGGCCTCGCGCGACGAAATCCTGATGGTCAGCGGCTTCACCGATGACCAACCGGTGCGCAACAGCAACCGGCAGTTCGCCGACAACTGGGAGCTGTCCGCCGAGCGCGCGCTGACCGTGACCCGCACCCTGATCGCCGAAGGCGTGCCGGCCGGGTCGGTGTTCGCTGCGGCGTTCGGCGCCGAGCAGCCGGTAGGTTCGAATGCCGACGAGGAAGGCCGCGCGCGCAACCGCCGTGTCGAAATGGCGCCGATGCCGCGCCTGAAGCCGAGCGTTGCAGGCGATGGACGGTAACCGCACCGCCGCCACTGATCGTCTCGCCGTGTGGCGGGCACAGCAGCTGGACCGCGTGGATCCGGTGCACTTTGCGTTCCTGGAAGCGCTGCAGCGTCGAAGCCAGGCCACGCAGGGCGCGCTGCGCAGCACCCTGGATACGCGCCTTGAAACCCTGCTGGACGCATACGCCAGCCGGCTCGCGGCACGCCCCGCTGCCACCGCGACCGCAGACACCGCCACGCCACGGAAAGCGCTGGCGACGCTCGGCATCCCCCGCGCAAGCCACAACCCGGACTATCCGGCGCTGCCCGCCTTGGCCGGTTTCCGGATCCAATGGGCACAGCTGCGAACCGCGGGCCAGGTCCGGCAGACACTCGCGCAGACCCCCAGCGACGGCGGTCCGTTGAATTCCAGCGTGCTGGTGCACCGTGCCATCGGCTGGATGGGCGAGGTTTCGCCCGCCTATCTGGAGCACTTCCTGGCCTACGTCGACAACCTGGCCTGGCTGGAACAGATGCAGCAGCGCGGCACCCTGCCCAGCCGCGACAGCGCGCCCGGCCGCGCACCGGCCAAGCCGCGCCGCGCCCGCAGCGCACGCTAGGCGCGCAGGGTCGCGCCGCCGTCCACGTACAGGTCGCTCATCGCGATGTGGCCGGACTGGTCGGACAGCAGGAACATCACCGCCTGTGCGATGTCGTCCGGCGTTGCCAGCTTGCGCAGCGGAATGCCGGCCTTGTAGGTCTCCGGACTGCCGTCGATGACGCGCTGCGCGCCGTTGTCGTCGGCCCACATGCCGGTCTGCATCGGGGTCAGCGTCGAACCCGGTGCCACGATGTTGCAGCGGATCCCATGCGGGGCCAGCTCCAGTCCCAGGCAGCGGGTAAACATGGTCGCGGCCGCCTTGGACGCCGCATACGCGGCCATGCCATGGCGCGGCACCCCAGCCGCATTGGAACTGACCGTGACGATGGCGCCCTTCCCACGCGGCGTCATCACGCGTGCGAGGGCTCGCCCGAGATGGAACACGCCGTCGGCGTTGACCGCGAACACGCGGCGCCACTGGGCGTCGTCGATGCCGGCCACCTCCCCGACCTGGAGCACGCCCGCCACGCTGATGCCGAAGCCGATCGGCCCGAGCGTGGCTTCCACCTCCGCGACCAGCGCGTCCATCGCTGCCGCGTCGCTGACATCCAGCACCCGCGCATGCAGGCGGGGATGCACAGGCAAGGGTGGCGCAGCCAGGTCGCTGGCGACCACCACGCAGCCGCTGTCCAGCAGCTGCTGCACCAGCGCCATGCCAATCCCGCCGCCTGCGCCGGTGACCAGCGCCAGGGTGCCCTCGAATCCGCTCAGCTTCATGTCATGTGGTCCTGTTGAAGAACGTCCCAGTGCTGCAGTCGCGCCGACAACCACGGCGCCAGCTGCGCCACTGCCTCACGCCCGGTGAGTTCGGCATGCAGGAACGGCAGCGGCAGCGCTTCGACGCGGGCAGCATGGGCCTGCCACAGCGCGGACTGCAGGTGCGGCCGCTGCACATGGTCGTTGCCGGCGCGCACGTGCACCAGGGTGCCGTCGTAACGGCGGTGGTGATGCTCGCGGATCAGCCGGTTGGTGCCGGTCACCGCGCGCACCACGCCATCGAGCACGGGCTCGGGCAGGTTGCCCAGTGCGCTGTCGCCGCGACGCAGGAACGCCACGATGCGTTCGCGGCTGTCCAGCTCGGGATGCTGCTCCGGGTCATGCCCGGCAATGGCCAGCAACGCCCGCAGCGCGGCCACCGCGTCCGGCTCGGGTTCTGCCCGCCAGCATTCGCTGGGATACGCGTCCAGCAGCACCAGCGCGCCCACCTCGCGGTCATGCGCCTGCAGGTGCACGGCGATGGCCTGGGCGATGATGCCGCCGACCGACCAGCCGAGCAGGTGTACCGGGCCGTGCGGATGCAGCGCGACGATCCGCGCGGCATAGTCGGCCGCCAGCGCCTCGATGCTGGCCGGCGACGGCGCGGCCAGGTCGAGCGCGGGCGACTGCAGTCCGTACACGTCGCGCGCAGGGCCCAGCGCCCGCGCCAGCGTGCGGTAGTTCCACGCGATGCCACCGGCGGGATGGATCACGAACAAGGGGGCCCTGCCCGGCTCGCCCTGCGCAAGCGCAAGCGTCGGCGCCAGTGCATGGTCGGTGTCCTGCACGTCAGCGTCCAGGTGCGCGGCCAGTCCGGCCACGGTCGGGGTGGCAAAGATCGCCCCCAGTCCGGGATCGCGCTGCCAGCGCTTCTGGATCGCCAGCAGCAGGTGCACCGCGCTGAGCGAATCGCCGCCCAGCGCGAAGAAGTCCGCGTCGGCGGCGACCGGCACAGGCAGGCCCAACGCCTGCTGGAACAGCACGGCCAACGCCTGCTCGGTAGGCGAGCGTGCGGCACAACCCGCGACCTGGGCCACCTCCGGCAGCGGCAATGCGCCACGGTCCAGCTTGCCGTTCGACGTCACGGGCCAGGCGGCAATGCGCATGATCGCCGAAGGCACCATGTAATCCGGCAATTGTGCGCGCGCGGAAGCGTGCACCGCAGCGGGATCCACGTCGTCTCCGGACACGTACGCCAGCAGTCGTGATGGCATCCCGTCCGGCGCATGCAACAGCACTTCGGCGCGCGCCACACCGGGCGCGCTGCGCAGTACCGCTTCGATCTCGCCCAGTTCAATGCGTAGTCCGCGCAGCTTGACCTGGTGGTCGCTGCGCCCGAGATACTCCAGCGCGCCATCCTCGCGCCAGCGCGCACGGTCGCCGCTGCGGTACAGGCGGCCTCCGGGCAGATGCGGATTGGGCAGGAAGCGTTCAGCGGTCAGATCGTCACGCCCCAGGTAACCCCGCGCCAGCTGCACCCCGCCCAGGTACAGATCACCGGCCACGCCGGCCGGCAGCGGCCGCAGCCGCGCGTCCAGCACGTACAGCTGGGTGTTCCAGACCGGGTGGCCGATCGGCACCGGCTCGGAGCGGTCATCGCGGGTGGCCGGCCAGAAACTGACGTCCACGGCGGCCTCGGTCGGTCCGTATAGATTGTGCAGCTGCGCATCGACGCGGGCGTGGAAGCGGTCGCGCAGTCCCGCGTCCAGTGCTTCGCCACTTGTGAACACCTGCCGCAGCGGCAGCGCGTCGAGGTCGGGCACGCCCAGCCACGCATCCAGCATCGACGGCACGAAATGCAGGATCGAAATGCGTTCGTCGCGGATCAGCCGGGTCAGCGCCTGCGGGTCGCGATGCACGCCGGGCGGTGCGATCACCAAGGTCGCACTGCTGATCAACGGCAGGAAGAATTCCCAGACCGACACATCGAAGGTGGCCGGCGTCTTCTGCAGCACGCGTGCCTCCGCACCCACGGCGTAGTGGCAGCGCATCCATTCCAGCCGGTTGACGATGGCCCGGTGCTCGACCAGCACCCCCTTGGGCTCGCCGGTCGACCCGGAGGTGTAGATCACGTACGCGGCGTCGTCAGGCCGCACGGCGTCGGCCAACGCATCCTCGCTGTTGGAGTCCCATTGCGCGGGCGAAAGCACTCGGTACCGCTGGAAGCGCGCGGCATCGCCGGGCTCCACCAGTACGCACTGCGGCGCCGCCGAGTCCAGGATCCGCCGCAGCCGCGCGTCCGGGTGGTCCAGATCCACCGGCAGGTACGCGCCCCCTGCGCGCAGCACCGCCACCAGCGCGACCAGCAGCGACAGCGAGCGCGGCAGCGCCACCACCACGCGCGACTCGCGACCTACGCCGAGAGAGTGCAGTTGCAGCGCCAGGGCGCGGCTGCGCCGCTCGAGCCCAGCGTAGCTGAGCGACTCGCCCTCGAACACCAGCGCGGTTGCGTCCGGCGTGGCCGCCATGCGCGCCAGCAGCAACGCCACCAGCGAAACGTCCGGCACCGCGTGCCCGGTGGCATTCACCTCATGCACCCAGCGGCGGTCCTCCGCAGGGGTGCACAACGCGACCTCACCCAGCGTTCCCCCACGCGCCTGCACCTCCAGCGCGTCCGACACGAAATGCAGCAGGCGTTCGGCATGCAGCGGCAGCGCCGATGCCGCATGCCGCACCGGATTGGCCTCGATCTCCATCTCCAGCGCACTGACCGCATCGCCACGGAAGCCCAGCGTGATGTCGTCCACCGGGCCGGTGCACAGCACCTCCAGCCGCGCCGTGACCCCCTGCCACGGCAGCGGCCGGTAGAACGGTTGCACGTTCACCAGCGGCCCATGCAGGCGGTGCTGCAGGCCGACCCAGCCCAGGTCGCGCCGCAGCTGTTCGCCGCGGTAGCGCCCGTGCCGGCGCCCCCGCACCAGCGACCGCGCGGTATCGCGCACGCTGGCGTCGATCCGGTCGTCGTCGTGTGCGACGACCCGCAGCGGCAGCACGTTCATCACCATCGCCGGCACCCGCGCCGACGCGCTGCCCAGCCGGCCCATGAACGGGACGCCGACGATCACCTCGTCGGCGGCGCCGTACCGGCGGCAATATTCCGCCGTCAACGCGGTGAGCAGGTCGGGCCACGGCTGCCCGATCGCCTGCGCCGCGTTGAGCAGCCGCTCGCGGAGCGCGGCGTCCACCGGCCGCGTGAAGCGGTGCGCGTCGGCAGTTGCAGCCGCAGTGCCGCCGCCGAGCCCTTCGGCTGGCGTCGCCCGCTGCAGGTAGGCGTGCCAGTGCGCGGCATCGCGCGTGCGCCGCTCGTCGCTACGGTACTGCGCATCTTCGTCCAGCACCGGTCGCAGCGGCTGCAGCGGTTCGCTGTCGCCGCCGTTGTAGAGCGCGCATACCCGTGCACTGAACAACGCCATGCCGTAGCCGTCCGTCGCCAGGTGGTGCACGCGCACGTACCAGGCCGCGCGTTGCGGCCCCAGCACGTACAGCCGTTGCCGGGCGAGCCGGTCGCGCGTCGGATCGACCGGTCGCAGGCGCTCGGCATGCATTGCATCGCGTACCGCCTGCTCGGGATCGGCGGCGGTGGACACGTCCACCACCTGCAACAGCGGGACGTGTGCGGGATCCACCCATTGCCGGGGCACGCCATCTGCGTCGGCCGCAATGCGCAGCCGCAGCGCCTCCGCCTCGCCCGCCGCCGCATCCGCCGCAGCCGTGAAACGGCCCACGTCCAGATCACCCTCAAACCAGATCGCGTGCGCGGTATTGAAACCAGCAGCCGCGACCCCGTAACGCCGGGCGCTGCCCGGCGCTTCTTCCAATACGCGCTGCGCGAACCACAACCCGCGCTGCGCCTCGCTCAACGGCCATCGCACGACGTCCGCCGCAACGCCGTTGGCGTCACCCACGCTCATGCGTCAACGCGGGCCCGGGCCTGCAGCTGCTGCACCACCTGCCACCAGCCGGCCAGCGTGGTGTGCTCGGCCAGGTGGCCGAACTCGAGGGGGATGCCGGTGTTGCCCCAGGCCAGCACCAGCCCGAGCACGCGCATCGAGTCCAGCCCCAGGTCCATCAGGTGTTCCTCGTCGCCCACCGCCTCGGGCGCCTCGCCGAGCAGCTCGGCGACATCGGCGCGCATGCGCTCCAGGGTCAGCGGCACGTTGGCCACGGCGTCGGTCATGCGAGTGTCTCCAGCAACTGGTCGGTGGTCATCGGGACGCCGCAGGTGCGGGCGATCCAGCGCAGCGCCTGGTCATGGTCGTCGCGCGAGAAGTCGGCCACCGCGTCGGCGGCGATGAAGGTTTCGATGTCGCGCTGGAACGCCTCGGCTGCGGTGGCGGTACAGCCGATGTGCGCGTACACGCCGGTCACCAGCAGCTGGTCGCGGCCGCGTACGCGCATGAGGGTTTCAAGGTTGCTGCGCTGGAACGCGCTGTAACGGTGCTTGACCAGCACATGGTCGCCTTCCACCGGCGCCAGTGCGTCGATGATGGCCTCGTGCTCGGCGGTGGCGTGCATGCCCGGGCCCCACAGGTCGGCCTGCAGCCCACGGTCGCGGCGGTCCTGGTGACCGCGCTGGGCGGTGTAGAACACCGGGATGTCGCGTGCGCGGCAGTGCGTGATCAGCCGCGCAATGTTGGCCACCGCCGGCGCCAGCGGCGCGCTGTCGGCCGCGAACGGCGCCAGGAAGTAGCGCTGCATGTCATGCACCAGCAGCGCCAGGCGCGCCGCGTCGGGCTGCCACGGCCCGCGCGGCGGCGGCAGCTCGGCCGCGGTGGGCAAGGCGTAATCGGTAATGCGGGGCAGCGCCATCAGCGCGTCTCTCCTGTCTGTGCAATGTGGGTGGCGCGCAGCTGGGCGCGCAGTTCGCGACGGCTGACCTTGCCCACCGCCGTGGTGCCGAAGGCGTCGACGAACACCACCTGGTCGGGCACTTTGAACGCGGCCAGGCCGCGCCCGCGCACCCACGCCTTGAGGCTGGCCGCGCTGGGCCGCTCGCCACGGGCGATCACGAACGCGCAGCTGCGCTCGCCCAGGTAGGGGTCGGGCATCGAGACCACGGCGGCGTCGAACACACTGGCGTGGGCCAGCAGGTGGTCCTCGATCTCCTCGGCGGAGATCTTCTCGCCGGCACGGTTGATGTGGTCACCTGCCCGTCCCTGCACGACCAGGTAACCGCCTGCCAGCTGCTGCACCATGTCACCCGTGCGGTAGTAACCGTCTTCGGTGAAGGACCGCGCATTGGCGCCTGGATCGTTGTGATAGCTGCGGATCGTGTACGGACCGCGCGTGAGCAGGTGGCCGACCTCGCCCGGTGCGACCGGATGACCGTGATCGTCCACCACCAGCACCTCGTCGTCCGACGAGATCGGGCGCCCCTGGGTGCCGAGCACGCAGTCCAGCGGGTCATGCAGGCGCGTGTAGTTGACCAGGCCTTCGGCCATGCCGAACACCTGCTGCAGCTGGCAGCCCAGTCCGTCGATCACCCGGCGCGCCGCTTCCGGCACCAGCTTGGCGCCGCCGACCTGCATCACCTTCAGGCTGGACAGGTCATGCGCGGTGGTGGCCGCCGCCTGCGCCCACAACAGCGCCAGTGGTGGGACCAGCCCAACACAGGTCACCCCTTCGCGCGCGATCAGCGGGAATGCGGTGTCCGGACCGGCACCGGCGCTGAGCACCACGCGCCCACCGGCATACAGCGCGCCGAAAAAGCCCGGCGAGCTCATCGGGAAGTTGTGCGCGGCCGGCAACGCCACCAGGTACACGCTGTCGCGGGTGATGCCGCAGATCGCGTTGCTGGCCCGGAACGAGTAGATGTAATCGTCGTGGGTGCGCGGAATCAGCTTGGACAGGCCGGTGCTGCCACCGGACAGCTGCAGGAACGCCACCGACTGCGGGTCTGGGTCGGGCGGCAGGCGTGCGGCGTCGCCATCCAGCGCGTCGACGGCGGTGAATTCAGCGGCATCCCCCACCATGAGCACGTGGCGCAGCGCGGGAATCGCGGCCTGCAGCTCGCGCGCGAGCGTGCGGTAGTCGAAGCCCTCGTAGTGGGAGGTGGTGATGTAGGCATTGGCTTCGGCGTTGCGCAGCACATGCGCCACTTCGGTGAAACGGTGGGCGGGCAGCGCATACACCGGCACCAGCCCGGCGCGGAACAGGCCGCAGACCACTGTCACGAAATCCACGGTGTTGCCCAGCTGCACCACCACCCGGTCACCGGGCTGCAGGCCGTTTGCCAGCAGTCCGGCACCGATGCGCCCGGCCTCCGCCCACAGCTGCGCATAACTCAGCCGACGCTCGCCGCCGACCACCGCAATGTCATCCGCATACTGTCCGGCGCGCTCGCGCAGGAAGCCGGGAAAGGTTTCCCCGCGCCAGTAACCGGCGGCGCGATAGCGGGCCACCAGCGCGGGCGGCCAGGTCTGGCGCAGCGGAACTCGGGGCGGAACAACGGGGACAGCCATCAGCAACTCCAGGAATCCATTGAAGGGGCCGGCGCCGCGCCCAGCGCGGCCAGCAGTGCCCCGAACTTGGCAGCGGTTTCGGCCACTTCCAGTGCCGGTTCGGAACCGGCCACGATGCCGGCGCCCGCGTGGATGCGCGCCTGCATGCCCTGCACCCGCGCGCAGCGGATCGCCACATACCAGTCGCCATCGCCGTGGGCGTCGATCCAGCCGACCGCACCGGCGTAAAACCCGCGCGGGACCGGCTCCAGTGCGTGGATCGCATCGCGTGCCAGGGCCGGCGGCGTGCCACAGACCGCCGGGGTGGGATGCAGCGCGGCCAGCAGCGTCGCGACCGGGGTATGCGGATCGCGCAGGCGCGCTTCGATGCGCGTACCCAAGTGCCACAAGGTGGTGGTCGCATGCAGGGTCGGCTGCGGGGCCGCATCGATCACGTCGCAGTACGGCCGCAGCGCGGCCACGATCGCCTCCACTACGTAGCGGTGTTCGTCGTGGTCCTTGACCGACGCAAGCAGGTCGCGCGCAGCCTGTGCGTCTTCGGCCGGGTCCGCCCGCCGCGCCGCGGAACCGGCCAGCGGGTGCGACAGCACTTGGCGGCCACGACGCGACACCAGTCGTTCCGGACTGGCTCCGACCAGCCAGGCCGAGGGCTGGTCTGCGGCGACCGGCAGCGGTGCCAGATAGGTAACGGCGTCTGGATCGCGACCGAGCCGCGCCACCAGCGCGTACGGATCGATCGGCGTGTGCGACTGCACCCGGAGGGTGCGCGCCAGCACCACCTTCTGCATCTGGGCGTCGGGTTGGCGCAGCTGGGTGACTGCCGTTTCCACGGCAGCCGCATAGTCCGCGGCCAGCGGTTCTGCGTGGATCTCGCCATGGAACGGCTGCGGCAACGGCGCTGGCGCGGTGTCGGCCTGCCCCAGCCACTCAGGCTGGAACAGCGCATCGCCTGCGTGCGGGTCGAAGGGCAACAGCCCCACCAGCATGGCCGGGCCGCGCTGTCGGGCGGCGAAGAAGGTGCGCACGCGCGCATCCAGCGTAGCGGTGCCGCCGGTGGGCAGCGTGGCCAGGCAGCCGCGCGCGTCCAGGTGTCGCCCATCGACGCGCAGCTGGAAGCGGGGTGCTGCTTCGATCGCCGCAGTGGCATCGCAACGTTCGACGACGTCGCCTGCGCGAACGGCCTCGTTCATGGCGCGCGCCTGCCGTGCAGCAGCGCTGCGATCGCCAGCCCGGACAGCAGCGTCCCGACCAGCAGGTACGGCGCGCTGGGCGCAGCGCGATACAGCAGCGTGCCGACCATCGGGCCGATCACCAAGCCCAGGCCCTGCACGGCGGCCACCGCACCGGCGGCGGCACCCTGCTCGTGCGCCTGTACGGAATCGGCGGCCAACGCCTGGAACGACGGAAACACGAAGCCCATGCCGAACGCCGCCACGGCATAGGTTGCCAGCAGCTGCCAGGGCAGCGTCACCCACGCCACCGAACCAAATCCCACCGCCGCGATCAGCGCCCCCAGCGCGATCCAATGGCGGGGCGGCATGCGCTTGAACGTCATCACCAGCATTTGCGCCACGATCAGGCCGACCCCGACCGCGGTGAGCGCCAGCCCGGCCATGCGGGCGCCGGCGGCCGGCGCAAGCTGCAGGCGGTCGATGGCGAAGAAACCGACCGTGACCTGCGCGATGGTCACCGAGATCATCGCGGCGAACACCGCCATCACCGGCAGGCGCAGGCGCGGATCGAACGCGTTGAGCCGTGCACGCGGACCATTGCCCGGTGCGGCAGGCGGCGGGGTGCGCGGCAGACGCCAGGCGATCACCAGCCACGCGAGCACCGGCAGCAAGGCGGCCACGTACAGCGTCAGCGCGAGGTTGTGGAAGGCGACCCAACCGGCCACCGCAGGGCCGATCACCATGCCCAGTGCATTGGCGCTGCCGAGCTTGGCCATGGCCCCGGCGCGTTGCCCCGGCGCGGCCTCATCGGCCACGAGCGCGGCGGCGGTGGGCGGCACCGCGGCGTAGAACAGCCCGACCAACGCGCGCGTACCCACCAGGACCAGCACGGACACCCACACCGCGGGCGCCGAGCGCAACGCAGAATCGACGAACACCGCCATCAGCACATAGATCACCGCATACGCGGCCAGCGCGATCAGCAACACGCGGCGACGGCCGATCCGGTCGCTCAATGCGCCCCAACGGCGCGCCGACAGCATCCACAGCACACCCGCAGCGGTGACCGACAACCCCGCGTGCCATTCCGACAGGCCGAGCAGGCGTACCACCGGACCGATCACGGCCACGAACGCCATCATCGCCATGGTCCCGACCCAGGCGGCGAAGACCAGGGCCGGCAGGCCGGAAACGACGGGAGTTGAGCGCATGCACCACCAGAAGCAGACAGGACTGGACACGCACCGCGCGGGGCGGGCGTTCGATTGAGTCGGCTTCGTCAGTGCGGGCACCGGCGTGGCTATCAACCTAAATGATAACAGCTCGCATTTGGATTGTGGCAGTCAATCACCCACGGTTTGCACCGGGCTGTCTAAGCTGCAGACAGTTCCGCCGGATGGTTGCCATGGCATCACCTCCCCTGCCCGCGCTGCTGGACGAGGCACAGGGCATCGCACTGCAGGTCATCAGCCTGGCCGGTGAGCTGTGGAGCGGTGACGTGCGTGAAGTGAGCGTGCCCGGCAGCAACGGACGCTTCGGGGTGATGGCACGGCATGCACCGCTGCTGGGCACGCTGCGCGAAGGCATGGTGTCGGTATATCCGCTGAAGACCGAGCCACCGCTGCATGTCTACGTGTCCGGCGGCTACGTGGAAGTGCAGCCCGGCAAGGTGATCGTGATGGCCGACCTGGCGCTGCGCAGCGAGGACATCGACCAGGCCCGCGCCCGCATCGCGCAGG
Organism: uncultured Stenotrophomonas sp.; assembly: GCF_963519125.1. GTDB lineage: Bacteria > Pseudomonadota > Gammaproteobacteria > Xanthomonadales > Xanthomonadaceae > Stenotrophomonas. The sequence continues at coordinate 186,937 of NZ_CAUQLJ010000003.1, forward strand.
AGGCCGCGCGTTCGCCGATGGCGCAGGCCTTCACCGACGAAGACTACGTGCGGCTGCATGCCGAACTGATGCACCAGCGCGCCCTGCAGCTGCGCGGGCTGCCCTGGAAGTAGCCACCCGAACTGCGGCAATCGGTCATCTCTGTCCGCTCGTCAACACTACATATGATGTTGACGATGAGACAGTCCCACACTATGTTGTGTTCATCGGCTCCCCGCTTCCGCCAGGCCCGGTTTCTGTCTCACGACACTCCGAACGGCACAGGGAAGAAGGATTGACGATGCACGATGACCACACTGCGACCGACGCGCTGCTGTCGGACGCGCCGGCGATGGACGCTGGCCACGCCCCCCTCTGGATCACCAAGGAAGCCGGCAACCGGCGCATGCCCTTCGACCCGGCGCGGCTGGAACGTGCGCTGCGCAGCGTGCATCTGCACTTCCCCGCGCTGGACCTGGGCGAGTACCTGCGCGCCGTGCTGGCGCTGATCAACCGGCGCAGCCAGCTCAGTGCCGACGACCTGGTCGACCTGCTGATCCGCGAGGCCGAGTCGCGCATCGACCTGGTCGCCCCGGACTGGGAACACTTCGCCGCGCGCCTGTACCTGCGCCGACTGTACAAGCGCGCCAGCCGCAACCGCTTCTACGACGCAGCGCTGCGCTATGGCTCGTACGTGGGCCTGCAGGAGAGCCTGGCCGACCGCAACGTGTACTCGATCGACATCCTCAAGGCCTATTCCAAGGAAGAACTGGAGGAAGCCGGGCAGATGATCGAGCCCGACCGCGACCACCTGTTCGCGTACAACGGCCTGTACCTGCTGGCGACACGCTACCTGGCCACCGACCACTCGCGCGGCGTGTTCGAACTGCCACAGGAGCGTTGGCTGACCATCGCGCTGTACCTGATGCAGCACGAACACCTGCATGGCGACCGCTCGCGCAAGCGGCGCATGGGCCTGGTGCGCGAGGCGTATTGGGCACTGTCGAACCTGTACATGACCGTGGCGACCCCGACCCTGGCCAATGCCGGCAAGGTGGGCGGGCAGCTGTCGTCGTGCTTCATCGACACCGTCGACGACAGCCTGCAGGGCATCTACGACTCCAACACCGACGTGGCGCGGGTATCCAAGCACGGCGGCGGCGTGGGCGCCTACCTGGGCTACGTGCGCTCGGCAGGCGCGCCGATCCGTGGCGTGGCCAACTCTTCCGGTGGCGTGGTGCCGTGGATCAAGCAGCTCAACAACACCGCGGTGAGCGTGGACCAGCTAGGCCAGCGCAAGGGCGCCATCGCGGTGTACCTGGATGTCTGGCACCGCGACATCGAGGCCTTCCTCGACCTGCGCCTGAACAATGGCGACCAGCGCCTGCGTGCGCATGATGTGTTCACGTCGGTGTGCCTGCCCGACCTGTTCATGGAAGCAGTGGAGCGGCGCGGCGACTGGTACCTCTTCGACCCGCACGAAGTGCACCGGATCAAGGGCTGGTACCTGCAGGATTTCCATGACGAAGTGCGGGGTGCAGGCAGCTTCCGCGAACGCTACGCCGAGGTGGTGGCCGACGAGCGGATCAGCCGGCGCACGCTCAAGGCCATCGACCTGTTCAAGCGGATCATGGTCAGCCAGCTGGAAACCGGCAATCCCTTCATGTTCTACCGCGACGAGGTCAACCGGAAGAACCCGAACAAGCATGCCGGCACGGTGTACTCCAGCAACCTGTGCACCGAGATCCTTCAGAACATGAGCCCCACCCGCATGATCCAGGAAATGATCAGCGGCGACCAGATCGTGACCACCCGCCAGGCCGGTGATTTCGTGGTCTGCAACCTGTCATCGATCAACCTGGGCCGCGCGGTCACTGCCGCACCGGACCTGCTCTCCACCGACGTGCTGGAGCGGCTGGTGCCGATCCAGGTACGCATGCTCGACAACGTGATCGACCTCAACCAGCTGCCGGTGCCGCAGGCCACCATCACCAACCGCAAGTACCGCGCGATCGGCCTGGGGACGTTCGGCTGGCATCACCTGCTGGCCCAGCAGCAGATCCAGTGGGACAGCGTGCAGGCCGAGGACTACGCCGACACGCTGTACGAGCGGATCAACTACCTCTCGATCCAGGCCAGCCTGCAGCTGGCGCAGGAGAAGGGCCGCTACAGCGCCTTCGCCGGCAGCGACTGGCAGACCGGCGCGTACTTCCGCGCGCGTGGCTATGACAGCCCGGCCTGGCAGGCGCTGGCCGCGCAGGTGGCCACGCATGGGCTGCGCAATGGTTGGCTGCTGGCCGTGGCGCCGAACATGAGTACCGCGCAGATCGCCGGCTCCAGCGCATCGATCGATCCGGTGTACGGGGCGTTCTACTACGAAGAGAAGAAAGATTTCCGCCGCCCGGTCGCGGCGCCGGGACTGTCGCTGGAGACCTACCCGTATTACGAAAAGGGGGCATACCGGCTCGACCAGTTCGCCAGCATCCGCCAGAACGCACGCCGCCAGCGCCATGTCGACCAGTCGATCAGCTTCAACCTGTATGTGCCCAGCACGATCCGCGCGAGCACGTTGCTGGCGGTGCATATGAGCGCCTGGAAGGAAGGGTTGAAGACCACGTATTACGTGCGTTCAAACGACATCGACATAGAAGAGTGCGACTGGTGTTCTTCTTGATCATGGTTGTGCAGCCACGCAGGACGTGGCTCTACCCGCTTTTCTTCGAACGATGGAACTCCCATGGCCACCCCGCTTGAACGCATCAAGATCCTCGAACCGCGCCACCCCAACCGCTCCACCGGCATCATCAACGGCCGCACCAGCGGCATCCTGAACTGGAACGACATTCCCTACCCGTCCTTCTACCGGGCCTACAAGGAACTCTCGACCAACTTCTGGATTCCCGACGAAGTGGACATGAAGGGCGACGCGCGCCAGTACGGCGAGCTCTCCGCCCGCGAAAAAAACGCCTACGACTCGATCATCGGGCTGCTGGCCACGCTGGACTCGCCGCAGACCCGTTTCATCTACAACGTGGCCGAGTACATCACCGACCCCGCCGCGCATGCCAACGCCGCGATCATCGGCCAGCAGGAAGTGATCCACAACGAAAGCTACAGCTACGTGCTGGCGTCCATCGCGGGACTGGCCGACCAGAACCGGGTGTTCGAGCTGGCCCGCACCCACCCTACCATCCTGGCCCGCAATGCGCCGATCATGCAGTCCTACGATGACTTCATGCGTGAGAAGACCGCCGAGACCCTGATCCGCTCGCTGATCCAGTCGTCGATCCTGGAAGGCATCAACTTCTATTCCGGGTTCGCCTTCTTCTACAACCTGGTGCGGCAGAACCGCATGACCGGTACCGGCAAGATCATCAGCTTCATCAACCGCGACGAACTGGCCCATACCAAGTTCATCAGCGAGCTGATCCGCGCCATCATCGGCGAAAACCCGCAGCTGCAGGGCGAGCAGCTCACGGCCTATGTGCACGACGCGTTCGAGCATGCCATCGCACTGGAAACGCGCTGGACCGGCGAAGTGCTGGACGGCATCGACGGCATCGACGTGGACGAGATGATCCGCTACGTGAAGTACCGCGCCAACAAGATGGCCGGCATGCTCGGCATCGAACAGCTCTACAGCGACGCCAATGCCAACGTGATGCCGTGGATCAAGGCTTACGCCGACAATTTCACCGAAACCAAGACCGACTTCTTCGAGATGCGCAACGCCAGCTACAAGAAGACCAATTCGGACAATGGCTTCGACGACCTGTGAGGGCCTGCCCATGGACATCCTGGTCTGCTATGCGTCGTTGAGCGGCAATACCCGCGAAGTCGCACGCCAGGTCTCGGCGCACTGCAGCGCGCGCGGCCACCGCGTGCGGCTGCTGGATGTGGAGGACACGCAGGCGGTGGCCGCCGCCGCGCAACCGCACGACCGCCTGCTGCTGGGCAGCTGGACCGACAACGCCGGGCGCAATCCGGCCGAGATGAAACGGTTCGTGGCCGCCCTGCACGAGCGCGCCGGCCGTCCCCCAGCGGAGACCGTGGCGATATTCGGTACCGGCGAAACCCAGTGGGGCCTGGAGTACTACTGCGGCGCCGCGCACCGGCTGGCCCGCCACTTCGGCTCGCCCCACCCCGTATTGGAGATCGAGCAGATGCCGCACGGCATGGCCGATACCCACGCCATCCATCGCTGGACCGACAGCGTCCTGCAACCCCTTGGAGTTCCTGCCTGATGTTGACCCTGCATGCCGACACCCCCGAGCAGTATCACGCTGCGGTAGCCGACCATCCGGCACTGCTGGTCGACTTCCACAAGGACAACTGCCCCGGCTGCCGGATGCTGGCGATGTCGCTGGCCGCCGTCGCCAGCATGCCGGAGGCGCATGAACTGGTGCTGCTCAAGGTGCGGCTGGAGGCGATTGGCGAAGTGTTCTTCCGCAGCCTGGGCCTACGCCAGACGCCCACCTTGAGTGTGGTCCGCGACGGCCAGGAAGTGCTGCGCCTGCCCGGCTTCCAGTCGCCCGACGCGATCCGCGCCGCCCTCGCGCGCTCGGCCTGAGCAGGACCACCGCTACGCCGCCGGACGTGCGCCCAGCAGACCGCGCCGCTTGAACCACCACTCCAGCGGCAGCGTCACCAGCGGCGGCACCGCCGCCAGCAGGGCCAGCACGGCCGCCCACCACGGCCAGCGCAGCTTGACCGCGGCCAGCACGGTGACCACGACGTAGACCATGAAGGCCACCCCGTGCACCGGCCCGAACAACGCCACGCCGGCGGTGGTCGGCTCGGCGGCGTGGTACTTCAGGTACATGCCGACCAGCAGGCCGGCCCAGGTGAAGGCCTCGAACAGGGCCACGACAGCGAACACGCGACCCATCGGGTGCATCGGTACAGGAGAGCGCAAGAGAATCCCGACAACAGCGGCAAGGCCGGCCATCATACCGGCTTGCCGCGAATGCGACGCTTTCGCACTCAGACGAACATGCCGCCCGATGCCTCCACGCGCTGTGCGTTGATCCAGCCGGTGGCCGGCGACAGCAGCGCCACCGCCACAGGGCCGATGTCGTCCGGCTTGCCGGCACGGCCCAATGCGGTGTTCCCGGCGACCATGGCGTTGATCGTCTCGTCGTCGCGCACACGACCGCCGCCGAAGTCGGTTTCAATCGCGCCCGGCGCCAGCGTGTTGGCAGTGATCCCGCGCGCGCCCAGTTCCTTGGCCAGGTAACGGCTGAACACCTCGATACCGCCCTTCATCATCGCGTAGGCCGAACTGCCTGGCAGCGCGAAGCGGGCCAGCCCGCTGGACACATTGAGGATGCGGCCGCCATCGCCGATCAGCGGCAGCAGCGCCTGGGTCAGGAAGTACGGCCCTTTCAGGTGTACCGCCACCAGCTGGTCGAACTGGGCTGCGGTGGTGTCGGCGATCATCGCGTGCAGGCCTTCGCCGGCGTTGTTGAGCAGGCCCTGCAGGCGGGTTTCGCCCCAGGCCTGCAGCTGCGCCCGCACTGCATCGGCGAACGCGGGGAAGGCGTCGCTGTCGGCTACGTCCAGCGGCAGCGCGGCCGCACGACGGCCGAGCGCCTGGATCTGCGCGACCACCTCGTTGGCGGCGTCCGCCTGGCTGCGATAGGTGAGCACGATGTCGGCACCGTCGGCCGCCAGCGCGAGGGCGGCATTGCGGCCAAGGCCACGGCTGCCGCCGGTGACCAGTACGACGCGGGAAGTGGAAGAACTCATGGGGGCGCTCCTGGGTTGGGGTGCAGCCAGACTATTGGTATTGCCAGCACGCATAAATCACGCGATCCTGATTTGACTGTCCAATCTGAGCGAACAATCCATGGATCGCCTCGACCAGCTGCGCAGTTTCCTGCGGGTTGCCGGACTGGGCTCGTTCACCGCCGCGGCCGAGCAGCTGGGCCTGCCCAAAGCCAGTGTGTCGCTAGCGGTGCAACGACTGGAGGCCGAGCTCGGCGTGCAACTGCTGCACCGGACCACCCGGCGGGTGCGGCTGAGCGCCGACGGCGCGCAGTTCCAGCAACGCGCGCGCGACCTGCTGGAGGACATGGAGGACCTGCAGGGCATGTTCCGCCGCGACACCGGCCAGCTCAAGGGCCGGCTGCGCGTGGACATGTCCAGCGGTCTCGCCCGGCACTGGGTGATTCCGCACCTGCCGGATTTCCTGGCCCGTCATCCGGGGCTGGAGATCGAGCTCAGCGGCACCGACCGCCGCGTCGACCTGGTCCGCGAAGGCTTCGACTGCGTGCTGCGGGTGGGACCGCTGGACGACAACACGCTGGTGGCGCGCCCGCTCGGGGCGATGCACATCGTCAACTGCGCCAGCCCCGGCTACCTCGCCGCGCACGGCGTGCCGCGCACGCTGGACGATCTGGCATCGCACGCGCTGGTGCATTACGTAGGCACGCTGGGCCAGCGGTCGCCGGGCTTCGAGTACTACGACGGCCAGGCGTATCGCAGCGTGGCGATGCGCGGCGCGGTCACGGTCAACAGTGGCGAGGCGTACAGCGCCGCCGCACTGGCCGGGCTCGGCATCATCCAGGTGCCCCGACTGGGTGCCCGCCAGGCACTGGCCGCCGGCCAGCTGGTGGAAGTGCTGCCCGGGTGCGTGGCCGAGCCGATGCCGGTCACCCTGCTCTACGCCCAGCGCCGCCACCTGCCGCGGCGCGTGGCGGCGTTCATGGACTGGGTGGCTGAACTGCTGGCCCCCGAACTGGCGCGCCGGGATTGACCACCCTCCCCGGCGCGCGGGTAAGCTGTGCGCCACCTGTGTAATCGTTTTCATCCCATGTCCGAATCGCTCGACGCACTCGCCAGCGCCGCCCGTACCCCGCGCGCCGAACAACACGCCACCCGTGCCGCGTTCTTCCTGCCCGGCTTCGCCACTGCCGCATGGGCACCGCTGGTGCCGTTCGCCAAGACCCGCACCGGACTGGATGAAGGCACCCTCGGACTGGTGCTGCTGTGCCTGGGCGCGGGCTCGCTGCTGGCGATGCCGCTGGCCGGCATCCTGGCCGCCCGGCATGGCTGCCGCGCGGTGATGGTTGCCACCCTGCTGATGGTGGTGGCCAGCCTGCCGCTGCTGGCGATTGCCCCCTCGCCCTGGACCCTGGGCCTGGCGCTGTTCGTGTTCGGCGCAGGCGTGGGCGCCTGCGACTGCACGATGAACATCCAGGCGTAATGGTCGAGCGCGACAGCGGCAAGCCGATGATGTCCGGCTTCCACGCGTTCTACAGCATCGGCGGCGCGGTCGGTGCCGCGGCGATGACCGCATTGCTCTCCCTGCAACTGGCACCGTTGTGGGTGTGCGTGCTGGGGTCGTTGTCGATGCTGGTCGTGCTGGCGCTGTCGGTGCGTTACTGGCGCCGTGACCGCGCGCCCAGCGACGCGCCGGTGTTCGCGGTGCCGCATGGGGTGGTGCTGGCGATCGGCGTGCTGTGCTTCGTCGCCTTCCTGGCCGAAGGCGCAATGCTGGACTGGAGCGCGGTGTTCCTGCACGAGGTCCAGCAGGTACCACCGGACCGCGCCGGGCTGGGCTTCATGACCTTCGCCATCGCCATGACCGTGACCCGGCTGGTCGGCGATGGGGTGGTGGCGAAACTGGGTAGGCTGCGCGCGATCCTGCTAGGCAGCATCGTCGGTGCGGTGGGCTTTGCCGTGGCCACGTTCGCCGGCGCGCTGCCGTTGGCGCTGCTGGGCTATGCGCTGATCGGCCTGGGCTGCGCCAACATCGTGCCGGCGCTGTTCTCGATGGCCGGCAACCAGAAGACCATGCCGGAAAGCCTGGCCATTCCGGCGATCACCACGCTGGGCTACGCCGGCGTGCTGGCGGGGCCGGCCCTGATCGGCTTCGTGGCCCAGGCCAGCAGCCTGGTCTTTGCGTTCTGCCTGGTTGCCGCAGCGCTGCTGCTGGTCGGCATCAGCGCACGCTGGGTCCGGGCATGATCAGTTCGCCAGCGCGTAATCGATCGCCGCGCACACCGCCGCCACCTGCGCATCGTTGCACTGCTGCGGCGTAGCGCGCGGGCTGTCCGGGTAGACCTCGGTGGTGGTGGTGAAGCGCGCGCCGGTGATGCTGGCGCACAGCCCGAGCTTCTTCAGCGGGTACTGGATAACGCCCGGGGCGACCACGGCGGAGCCGATGATTTCGTTGCGTTCGTCGGCCGGGGCGATGTGGGTCACCTGCTCCACCGCTGCATTGACCGCCTGCTGGAAGGCCGGCTGCGGGTTCTCGGTATCGTCGACCAGGTAGAAGCCATCGGGAATCAGGCCGGGCTCGAACGGCTTGCCGTCGCGCGCGGCCAGTGCCGGGCGGAATTCGGACTCGTCGCTGTCGGTGGTTTCGTGCAGGTCGATGTGCATGACCATGCCGTCGCGCAGCGGCGCGAGCAGCGCCATCAACGCGGCCGATTCCTGGGCCGGGCTGTCGGCCACGAACGAGCGGTTCGGGTCGATGGCATCGGCGTTCCAGCGCTGGATGCGCTCATAACCCCACGGGCTCACGCACGGCACCACCAGCACGTTGGCGCGGCCGGCGTAGTCGGCCGCGCGGGTGGCCAGGAACTGCAGCGCGCCTTCCACGCCGCTGGTCTCGTAACCGTGGACGCCGCCGGTGACCAGGACCGAGGGCAGCGCTGGGTTCCAGTCGCGGCTGCGTACGGCGAACAGCGGGTAGCTGTGCGGGGCGTAGTCGAGCGCGCCGTATTCCGTAATGTCGAATCGGTCGCGCAATGCGTCCAGTTTCGGCAGCACGTCATTGGCGTACGACCGCACCGGGATCTGCTTTGCCCGCCATTCCGCTTTTTCGGCGGCGCCCCAGGGTTGGTTGGGTGTGCCGATTGGGTAAAAGCGGGTGTCATTCATGGCGGTGCTCAGGTATGGATCGGGAAACCGATTTTACCCGGCCCTGCCACGAGCCGGGCAGAGCCCGGCTCTACGGCTTCAACAATACCTTGCCGTTGCGGCCGGGTTGCAGGCTGGCTTTGGCGGCCTCGGCCACCTGGTCCAATCCGAACACGCCATCCACCGGCAGGCTCAAGCCACCCTTGGCGGCGAGGGTCAACAATTCGCCTACCAGCCGCCGCTTGTCTTCCGGCGCCATCGCCTGGCTGACCTTGCTGCCCCAGAAACCCTTTACCGTGGCCTGCTTGAAGATCACATCGCCCGAACCGATCTGCATCGGTTCGCCGGTCATGGAGCCGAACGATACCAGCGTGCCGTTTTCGCTGAGCAGCTTCATCAGCTCGCCGCTGGCGGTACCTCCGACCGAATCAACAGCAGCAGAGAGCACGCCCTCCCCCACCCTTGCCTTGACCTCCCTGGCCCAGTCGTCCGACGCAGTGGAAATCGTGTTCTCGATGCCCAGCGCGTCCATCTCGGCCACGCCGTCATCGCGCCGCACCAGATTGAGGCAATGCACGCCGCGCGCCTTGGCCAGCATCGCCAGCGCCTTGCCCACCGCGCCATTGGCGGCGTTCTGCACGATCCACTGGCCCTGCTTGACCTGCAGGAACTCCAGCAGCATCAGCGCGCTCAACGGCATCGCGATCAACTGCGCGGCGGTGTTGTCGTCGATGCTGTCCGGCATCGGGATCACCATCTTCGCTGGCGCGATGAAGTATTCGGCCCAGGTGCCATGCACCGAGGCGGCACTCACCCGCTGGCCCACCTGCAGGCCGGTCACACCCTCTCCCAGCGCATCGATCACGCCGGTGCCTTCGCTGCCGCCAATCGCCGGCAAGCTGGGTTTGTAACCGTACTGGCCGCGCACGGTCCACAGGTCGTGGTTGTGGATCGGGGCCAGGACGGTGCGGACCCGCACCTCGCCGGGACCGGGCTGCGGGGTCGGCGCTTCTCCGCCATGCAGGACTTCGGTCGGGTCACCAAACTGCTCATGCAGTGCAACGCGCATGCTTGTCTCCTTCTTCAACGACGGTGGCGGTGCGCGGCGACCACGCCCGCGCGCGGGGTGCGCCAGGCGCGCGTGCGCAGCAGCAGGGTCTGCAGCACCAGCAGCGCGGCAATGGCCAGTGCCAGCACTGCAATGGTGTCGGCGCCCGGCAGCCGCCAGTTGGACTGCTTCACATACACGCCAACCAACGCCCACAGCACCGCCGCCGGATAGGCGAAGTGCCCGCGCAGGCGGTAATTCATCACCCAGGCCAGGACCGTGGCGAGGGCCAGCAGCACCAAGCTCCAGCCGAGCATGTCGCCGGTCGGCAGCCACTGGTACGCCACGATCACCTGCGCGGTGTTGAGGAAGGCGGCCATGGTCAACCAGCCGGCATGCAGTGCCAGCGGATACGCGGCAAACGCGCGTTGCCCGGCGCTCGCGGTCGGCGGCGCGGCGCGCACGGCGGCCACCAGCAGGCACACCAGCGCGGTCCAGATGATGGCCAGCGCCGGCAGGAACAGTTCATTGGAGAACACCGGCATCCACGCGGCAGTCAGCGCGAAACCCGCCGCCGCCCAGCCGCGCACGCCGGTGTTGTCGTCCGGTTTGCGCTGGCGCAGCTGCCACAGGCCGAAGATCACGTCCCACAGGAAGATCAGGCCCCAGATCGAGAACGCATACCCGGCCGCCACCAGCAGCGTGGGATAGCGGTCCGAGATCGCGCCATTGGTCGGACCGAATTCCCCGGTCTGGGACAGCCACGCCACCAACGGCATGGCCAAAGCGGCCAACAACACGATCCAGCGCATGCACCTGCTCCTCTCAAAGAGCGCCGACCATACGCCGGATCCAGTTAAAACGGTGGCACGACCGGTCTCGCCGGGGCGCTTCAACCCAATGCGTGGTGTTCGTGATCGCCGTGCAGGGCTTTCAGCGCACCGCTGCCACCGACGAAATGCCGCACGATAGGTGCGTGCTCGTTGCGGTGCAGCGCGCGTACCCGGTCCTGCAGCGCGCTGTCCTCGGCGGTCACCCGCTCGTGCTGGCGCAGATGCTCGATCCACGAGCTGGTCACGAAATACTCCATGTGCACGCCGGGCGTGGCCACGTCTTCAGCCACGCCCCAGATCACAGCGCCGTCGCGGCGGCGGGTGCGGCCGAGCTCGCCAAGCAGCCGGTGGAACGCAGCGCGGTCGGCGTCATCGATGTGGTATTCCACGGTCACCAGGACCGGGCCACGGTCATGCGTGACCGGCACCGCAAGCTCCGGCGCCGGCCAATGCCCGGCCGGACGCAGGTCCAGTTCCTCGCTGCCGGCAATGCGCACGCGCCAGACCAGCAGCCCGGCCACCACCGCGCCGATGGCGGCGGCCGTCAGCGCGAACGGGATCGAGGTGCGCTGGGCGATGCTGCCCCAGCTCAGGCCACCGGCGGCCATGCCGAGCGAGAACACCATGATGTACAGCGACAGTGCGCGTGCCCGCACCCAAGCCGGCACCGCTGTCTGCGCGGCGATCTGCAGTGAGGACAGCACCGTGATCCAGGCAAAGCCATTGACCAGCATCGCCAGCGGCAACAACGCCATGTGCCGCACCCAGGCCAACCCCAGCAGGCTCAACGCACACGCCAGCGTGGCCAGCAGCACCAGCAGGTCGCGGTCCATGCGCGCGCGCAGGCGCGGCAACAACAGGGCGCCGGTGACCGCGCCGATGCCGATGCAACCCAGCAGCAGGCCGTAGGTGCCAGCACCACCGTGCATTTCGCCGCGCACCACCAGCGGCAGCAACGCGGTAACCGCGCTGGCGAAGAAAAAGAACCCGGCCGACTTGATCAAGACCGCCTGCAGCCGCCCGGCCCGCAATGCGTAGCGCAGCCCGGCACGCAACCCGGCGCCGAAACCTTCCGGCGGCAGGCTCGAGGCCTGTGCATCCTGCTTCCAGTTGAACAGCACCCACAGCATGGCAGCAAAGCTGATTGCGTTCAGGCCGAATGCCCAGCCCGCGCCGAGCTGCGCCACGATCAGGCCCCCAATCGCCGGACCCAGCGAACGCGCGATGTTGATGCCAATGGAGTTCAACGCCACCGCAGAGGCCAGCATCGGCCGCGGCACCAGTTCGGAGACGATCGCGGCCTGGGCCGGCATCGCCATCGCCGCGCCGCAGCCCATCGCGAACGTCAGCGCCACCAACAGCGGCGGGGTCAGCATCTGCAGGCCGGTCAGCGTCGCCAGCGAGGCCGCCACCAGCAGCATCCACCCCTGGGTGAACAACAGGTAGCGGCGACGGTCGACGATGTCGGCCAGGGTGCCGGCCACCAGCGCCAGCAGCACCACCGGCACGGTCGTGGCCGACTGCACCAGCGCCACCATCAGCGGCGAGCCGGTGCGCTCGGCCATCACCCACGCGGCGGCGACATCGTTGACCCAGGTGCCGACATTGCTGCCCAGGATCGCCAGCCACATCGCCCGGAACAGCTTGATCTTCAGCGGCGACCAGGCGCCGGGGGCCGCGTTGTGTTGTGTGTCTACCATTGCCATGCTCCAACTACCGATGCAAAAAGGGTGTCGCGGCCACCTGCCGCACGCAGGCCGGGGCCGGCGTCGAACCAGGCCAGCTGACCTTTCCAGGTCCATTGCGGGCTGGCGTCCCAGCTCGTTTCCCACTTGTACTGCTGGCCGATCCGGCGCGGCGTACCGGCCGTCCCGGGTACCGCCACCAGCGGCGCCGGCGTCGTGTAGACCGCGTCGCTGCGCTGGTGCTTCCAGGCCAGCTGCCAGCCGAATTCGGTGCTCAGGCCGGGTCGCGGCGTGAGCGTCAGGGTGGGCTGAACGTCCATCAGGTTGGCCGGTGCCAGCAGGCTGGCTTCACTGAAGTACGCCGACTTGGGGTACATCGCGTTGAAGGTCCCCAGCCGGCCGTCCTGCGGGCTGCGGTCGCCACTGGCGATATCCAGCTTGATGCCGAGGCGTGGCTGCCAGCGCGCGCTCGGCCAGCGCAGCCCGCTGTCGGTGGCCAGGGTCCAGGCACGGATATCGAGGTTGCCCTGGCTGCGCGACAGCGTGCCGCGCTGCGCGACCAGTTCGATGTTGGCGTCCCAGCGCGGTTGCAGCGCAAACCAGCGCGTGCCCAGCGAGCGCCGCCGCTCGTTGCCCACGGCGCTGGCAAAGCGTGCGCCGTCGCGGCCGTAGTCGAGCAGGTACAGATCGGTGCCGTTGCCCGCACCGCCGCGTTGCCAGGTCGCATAGCCCCCGGCCAGGTGCTGGCCGCGGTCGCTGCGATCGTCGAACGCACCGCTGCGGTTCTCGACCGGGCGCAACGCCATCAGGTCGAGCTTGAACCCGCCCTGCTGCCAGCGCCCGCGCACGCCATCGAAGGCGAGCCGGACATTAGGACCGTCACGCACCGAGAGCAGCCGTGAGCTGCCGTACGCGGCTTCCTGGCGGCCGAGCTGCCAGCCCAGGTGCTCGCCGTGCCAGCGCACATAGCCCTGCTGCAGGTCGAGCGCGCCGCGATCCGTGCCGCCGGGCCCACCATCGCGGCCCTGCTCGGCGTGCACGCCGAGCTGCGCGAACCCTTCCCAACCGTCGCGCCGCACCGCCGCCGAGGTCAGCGCGCGCAGCAGGCCATAGCCATCCTCGCGACCGTTGATGCCGAACCGGGTCGGGTCGTAGTACATGCCGCGCAGGCGCAGCGAGGCGTCCAGTTGCAGCTCACCGCCCCCGTCCAGCGCCATGCAACGTCCACCGGCATCATTGGCGCAGGCACTCGCCAGCGACGGCACTGCCGTCGCCAGCGCCAGGCTCAGAACGCGAAGCACGAACATCCCAGTGCGCCCCAGAATGCATTCGGCGCGTCGGTCGGCACCGGATGCGCGGCGGCGTGACCGTGCACGTGCGTGCGGCAACCGCCGACGCCATGTGCGTGCGCATGCGCCACCAGGCCGGTGGCTGCACCGCCCACGTGGTAGCCACCGAAGCGGTTCACTGGCGACCAGTCCGGCATCGCCGGTGGCAGGGTCGGCGCCAGCGGGCCGAACTCGCCGTCGCCGTGTACCACCCGGCCGCCGACCACGGTCAGCACGCTGGTGATGTCGGCAATCGCGGCGTCGTCAACCGCGAAGAAGTCCGAAGACAGCACGCAGAAGTCGGCCAGCTGGCCCACCGCCAGCGTACCCTTGCGGCCGTCGTCGCCGGAGAACCACGCGCTGCCCTGGGTCCACAGGCGCAGCGCCTCTTCGCGCTCGAGCAGGTTTTCTTCGCCATACAGCGCCAGCCCGCCGACGGTACGCCCGGTGACCAGCCACGACAGCGCCACCCACGGGTTGTAGCTGGCCACGCGGGTGGCGTCGGTCCCGGCACCGACCGGCAGCCCGGCCTGCAGCATGCGCCGCACCGGCGGGGTATGCCGTGCCGCCTCCGCGCCGTAGCGTTGCACGAAGGCCTCGCCCTGGTAGGCCATGCGGTGCTGGATCGCCAGCCCGCCACCGAGCGCGCGGATGCGGTCGATGTTGCGCGGAGTGATGGTTTCGGCGTGATCGATGAACCAGTGCAGGCCATCGAAGGGAATCTCGCGGTTGACCTGCTCGTACACGTCCAGGATGCGGTCGATGCTTTCGTCGTAGGTCGCGTGGATGCGGAACGGCCAGCGCTTCTCGACCAGCAGCTTCACCACCTCGGCCAGCTCCGGCTCCATGCCGGGCGGCAGCTCCGGGCGCGGTTCGTTGAACAGCTCGAAGTCGGCGGCGGAGAACACCAGCATCTCGCCGGCACCGTTGTGGCGCAGCAGGTCATCGCCCTGGCGCGGCTGCAGGATCTCGCTCCAGCCACGGAAGTCATCCACTTCCTTGCCCTTGTTCTGGGTAAACAGGTTGTAGGCGATACGCACTGTCAGCTGGTCATCGCGGTGCAGCTGCTCGATGACCTGGTAGTCCTCGGGATAGTTCTGGAAGCCGCCGCCGGCGTCGATCACCGAAGTGATGCCGAGCCGGTTCAGCTCGCGCATGAAGTGCCGGGTGGAGTTGGCCTGGTATTCGATCGGCAGGCGCGGACCCTTGGCCAGGGTGGCGTACAGGATCAGCGCGTTCGGCTTGGCCAACAGCAGCCCGGTGGGATTGCCCAGGCTGTCGCGCGCGATCTGCCCACCCGGCGGGTCCGGGGTGTTTTTGTCGTAGCCGCAGGCACGCAGCGCGGCGCGGTTGAGCAGCGCGCGGTCGTACAGGTGCAACAGGAATACCGGCGTGTCGGGGGCGATGGCGTTGAGTTCGGCCAGGGTCGGCAGGCGCTTCTCGACGAACTGCTCCGCAGTGAAACCGCCGACCACGCGTACCCATTGCGGCGCCGGGGTGTTGTCGACCTGGGCCTTCAGCATGGCCATCGCGTCGGACAGCGAGCGCAGCCCGTCCCAGCGCAGCTCCAGGTTGTAGTTCAGCCCGCCGCGGATGAGGTGGGTGTGGCTGTCGTTGAGGCCCGGTACCAAGCGGCGCCCACCCGCGTCGATCACGGTGGCATCGACAAGACCTGCGCGTACCTGCGCTTCGGCGCCAATGGCGGCAATGCGCCCGTCCACCACCGCCAGCGCATCGGCCTGCGGCACGCGGGGGTCGAGCGTGGTGATGCGGGCATTGCGGATCAGCAGCGTGGTCATGAGTTTCTCCGAAGAAGTAGCGAAGGCGCGGCCGGCCAGGCCCAGCGCCACGGCGGCGCCAGCACCCAGCAGCAGGTCGCGGCGGCCAGGCAGGGAGGGATCAGAGGTCATCGTGGGGGCGCTCCGCTCACAGGGACTGCAGCGCGAGTGCGCCCGGTCCGGCCAGTGCGATGGCCAGCAGCGCCAACGTCCAGAACAGGGGGTACTCGATGCCGCCGTGCATCCAGAACCAGCCCTTGGGCAGGGCCAGCACGGCGGTGGTGGCCAGGAACAGCGCGGCAATGCCTGCCGCCGCGCAGGTCTGCCAGCCCAGCAGCACCGCCAGCCCGCACAGCACCTGAACCACCGCCAGCAGCAGCGGTGCGGGTGCGGGTGCAGGCAGGCCGAAACCGCGCAGCTCCTCGGCGAACCCGCTCAGGCCGGGGCCGCCGAACCAGCCAAACAATTTGCCCAGCGCGTGCGGCAGCAGGAAACCACCCGCCGCCAGCCGCAGCACCAGCAGCCCCAGGTCCAGGCCGGTGGTGCTGCCGGCCATGTTCAGTGGCCGCCTTCCTGCGCGCCGAACATCGCCTTGGCGTACTGGATGCCCAGGCCGTAGCCGCCGGCATGTTCGCGGGCGATGCCGGTGGTGAGGTCGTAGGTGGCGCCGCGGCCCCAGTCGCGCTGCAGTTCCAGCAGGTACTGCAGGGCGGTGACCGGCACCGCGCCGGCCTGGACCATGCGGGTCACCGCACGCTCATGCGCTTCGTCGCTGACGTCGCCACAGGCGTCGGTGATCACGTAGACCTCGAAGCCCTGCTCGATCGCCGACAGCGCCGGGCCGACGATGCAGACGCTGGTCCACAGACCGGCGAGGACCACGCGCTTCTGCCCGATCCGGTTGATCTCATCCACCACCGGCTGGTCTTCCCAGCTGTTCATGGTGGTGCGGTCCAGCACCTTCTGGCCCGGGAAGATGGCCGGCAGTTCCGGGAACATCGGGCCGGAGAACGACTTTTCGGCCACGGTGGTCAGCACCACCGGCACCTTGAAGCCGGCCGCACCCTTGGCCAGCATCTCCACGTTGTTGCGCAGCGCTGCGATATCGATGTTGCGCGTGGCGAACGCCATCTGCGACTGGAAGTCGATCAGCACCAGGGCGTGATTGGTCGGCGAGAGCAGCGAGCTGCCCGGAACGGCGGTGGCGGTGGTCATCGGAAGTCCTTGCGGGAGGGATAACGAAATGGTGACGCTCGCCGCGCCAATGCCCTACCCCCCTTGGGTGGTGGGCGCAGCTACTCTTTTGGGGGAGACGCCGGTGCTGCTACCCCATTGCGGCCCCCTTGCGCCTGCCCCGAATGGGGAGTCATGCGCTGCACCCGGCCTGAGACAATCCGCGCATGCAGCGTGTGCCCTTCGTACCCCGATCGACCGCCCCGGCGACCGTGCGACGGGCGCGCGGCTGGCTGCTGGCGGGCGCGCTGTTCCTGCTGTCCGCCCTTCCCGCCGCAGCGGCCGCACTGTCCGACTACGAACACAGCGCATGGCGGGTCGGCCAGGGCGCACCTGGCGACATCTGGGACATCGCCCAGCTGGCCGACAACCGCCTGCTGCTGGCCAGCGGCGCCGGCCTGTACCGCTTCGACGGGCGCCAGTTCGAACGCGTTACTCCGCCGAACGGCGGCTCCTTCCCTTCGGCGAACATGACCTCGCTCGCGGTCGATGCGGACGGCACGGTGTGGATCGCCTATTACAACGGCGGCATCACCCGGCTCGACGCGCATGGCGCGCGCGACTTCGGCAGCCGCGACGGACTGCGCCCGGGGTTGATTCCGCGCCTGCAGCGCGATGCCAGTGGCCGCCTGTGGGCGGCTTCCGACGCGGGCCTGCGCTGGTTCGATGGCAGACGCTGGCAGGCACCCACGGCTGCCATGGGCATCGGCGACATTGCCGCGCACTGGGCGCTGCGCGACCACCGGGGCACGCTGTGGCTGCTCGCCGGCGGCCAACTGTGGCGGCTGCGCGCGCATGCCACGCGCTTCGAACGTCCTGGCCTGGCCGTGTCCGCGTTCTCTTCGCTTGCGCTGCGCGGCGACGGCCAGCTGTGGTTGGCAGATCGCCAACGCGGGGTCATGCCTATTGCCGATGCGCGCGGCGTGCTCACCGCCACACAGCGGGAGGCACGGCGCCTGCCGGGGCTGCTCGCTGGGCGAATCCAGTTCGCCGCCGACGGCAGCCTGTGGGGCAGCTTCGTCGCCAACGGCGGCATCTTCCATGTCACACAGGGCGACAGCGGGCAACGTATCGAACGCTTCGATGCCGCACAGGGCCTGGCCTCCACCACCGCCGGTCCGCTGCTGCAGGACCGCGAAGGCAACGTCTGGGTGGGCACCAATCTCGGACTCAACCGCTTTCGCGAACACCAGGTGCATGCGCTGGCCCTGCGCGGCACGGGGGACCCGCTGCAGGCGCTGTACCGTGCCCCCGACGGCGAGGTGTTCGGCCATGGCGCCGACCTGCAGCCGCTGGCGCTGCGCCGCGCGTTGCGCGATGCCGCGCCTGCAGTGCAACGGGACGCCGCCAGGACCACCGCGCAACCCCTCTGGCTGGGTGACTGGAATGCGCTCGTGCGGATCGTCGACGGCCAGCGGGAGGCCCTGTCGCCGCCCGGCTTTCCGGTGCCGCACGAACTACGTGCGCTGCTGCCGCTCGGTCGCGCCGAGGCCTGGTTCTGCCTGGGCAGCGACACGCTGCTGCAGTACCGCGCGGGTCGCTGGTCGCGCGACCCAGCGTTGCCGCGCCAGGGCTGTACGGCATTGGCCGCCGGCAGCCACGGCCAGCGTCTGATCGGCTACCCGGACGGCACCCTGCGCATCGGCAGCAACGGCCACTACCGCCACTACACCCGTGCCGACGGGCTGGACGTTGGTCCGGTCACTGCGGCTGCACAGGCTGGCAACCGGATCTGGGTGGCCGGCGAGAACGGGCTGGCGCTGCTCGGCCACGACGGTCGCTTCCGCACCGCGCGCGCCGCAGGCGATGGCCTGTTCGAAGGCATCACCGGGATCGTCCGCGACGCGCACGGCCATTACTGGTTCAACGGCAGCCGTGGCCTGGTCCGCGCCGGGGCCGTTGCGTTCGAGCGCGCGGTCGATGCCGGTCGGGAAACCGCGCCGCGCCTGTTCGACACGCCCGATGGCATGCCCGGCATCGCCACCCAGGCCAGCCCGGTGCCAAGCGCGGTACTGGCCGCCGACGGCCTGCTCTGGCTTGCTACCAACCAGGGGCTGGCCTGGCTCGACACGCAGAAGGTGCGCACCGACGCGCTGCCGCTGGTGCCGAGGATCGGTACGCTGTCCTCCGCCGGTACCCAGCAACCGCTGCGCGACGGGCTGCGGCTGCCAGCGGGCACCGCGCAGCTGCAGATCGACTACCAGGCCGTGTCGTTGTCGCGCCCTGAGCGCGTCCGCTACCAGCACCGCCTGGTCGGGCTCGACGACCAGTGGCAGGACGCCGGCAACCTGACCCGCGCGTTCTATACCAACCTGCGGCCCGGCGCGTATCGCTTCGAAGTACGGGCCGCGAACGAAGACCAGGTCTGGAGTGCCGCGCAGGCCCAGCGCAGCTTCCGCATCGCACCGCAGTGGTACCAGACCGTCTGGTTCGGTGCCGCCTGCGTGCTGGCCATGCTGGCGCTGATCGGCCTGGCGATGCGCCTGCGCAGCCACAGCCTGACCCTGCTGGTGCGCGCGCGGCTGAAGGAACGCCACGCCGAGCGTGAGCGGATCGCACGCGAGCTGCACGACACCCTGCTGCAGGGCACCCAGGGACTGATCCTGCGCCTGCATGCGGTCAGCCACTCGCCGCAGGCCACACCCGCCGTCCGCGCCGCGCTGGAGGCGGCCATGCAGCAGGCCGAGCAGGCACTGGGCGAGGCGCGCGAGCGGGTGCGGCTGCTGCGCGACGGCAGCACCGACTACCAGGACCTAGGCGCGGCGCTGGTCCAGGTGTATGGCGAACGCGTCGACGATGTCGACAGCCCGGCGCTGCGCCTCAACATCGAAGGCACGCCTCGGCCGCTGCGCCACGATGCCGCCGAAGAGGTCTTCCTGATCGGTCGCGAGGCCCTGCTCAACGCGCTGCAGCACGCCTCGGCCGCCGCCGTCGATATCGAACTGGCCTACGCGCGGCGCGGACTTCGCCTGCACATCCGCGATAATGGCAGCGGCCTGCCACCGCAGCTGCCCGACGACCGCTGGGGTCTGGTCGGCATGCGCGAGCGCGCCGAGCGCCTGGGCGCGCGGCTGCGGCTGTGGTCGCGCCCGCAGGTCGGTACCGAAATCGCCTTGTTCCTGCCCGGCGAGCGCATCTATCGCCATCACCACCGGCGCTGGCGCTGGCGGCGCACCACCGGAGAGACCGCATGACCGCTGCATCCCCGCCCATCGGCATCCTGGTGGTCGACGACCACCCCCTGCTGCGCGACGGCCTGGCCGCGCTGCTGGGCCTGCAGCCGGACATGCACCTGCTCGGCGAAGCGGCCGACGGCGAAGAGGCCGTGGCCCAGTTCCTGGCCCTGCAGCCGGACGTGGTGCTGATGGACCTGCAGCTGCCCGGCGTGGACGGGGTCGAAGCCATCACCCGGATCCGCCAGCACGACCCGCGCGCGCGGATCATCGTACTCACCACCTACCGCGGCGACGTACGCGCGGTGCGTGCCCTGCAGGCCGGGGCCAGCGGCTACCTGCTCAAGGACATGCTGCGCCACGAGCTGGTCGACACCATCCGCACCGTGTACAGCGGCCGGCGCGCCGGCATTCCCGCGCCGCTGGCGGCCAGCATCGCCGCGCACGTGGTCGAAGACAGCCTGTCCCCGCGCGAAACCGAAGTGTTGGGGCACGTGGCCGGCGGCCGCTCCAACAAGGGGATTGGCGAGCGCATGCACATCTCCGAACAGACCGTCAAAGCGCACATGAAGAACATCATGGAGAAGCTCGGCGCCCGCGACCGCACCCACGCGGTCACCCTGGCGCTCAAGCGCGGCATCATCAGCCTCGATGATGCCGGCGAACCCACGCCCTAACGCCGGCGCACCACGAAACTCATCCCGGCTGTGGTCACCGCCAGCATCGCCACCCCGCTCCACCCGAAGTGCGCGAGCATCACCGCACCCAGCGCACCGCCCGCAGACATGCCCAGGAACACGCCGGTGAACAGCAGCGCATTGAGCCGGCTGCGCGCTTCCGGCGCCAATCCGTAGACCAGGGTCTGGTGCGAGACCAGTGCGGCCTGGAAGCCGAAGTCGAACACCACCGCGCTGATCGCCAGCAACGGCAGGATCGCCGCCTGCGACAGCCACGGGTCCAGCAGCAGCAACGCGAATCCGGCCAGCGCGATCACGATCGCGATGCGCGCCACCGCATGGCTGCCGAGCCGGTCGGCCCAGCGCCCGGCCAGCGGCGCGGCCAAGGCACCGGCCGCACCGGCAATACCGAATGCCCCGGCCACGGCGCTGCCCAGCTGGAAGCGCGTGTGCAGCATCACTGCCAGGGTCGACCAGAACGCACTGAAGCCCACCGCCAGCAGCCCCTGCGCGTACACCGCACGCCGCAGCGGCGGCTGCCCGCGCCACAGCCCGAACAACGAGCGCAGCAGCGCCGGATAGCCCAGCTTCGTGGTCGGCGCCATGTGCGGCAGCTCGCGCGCCAGGGCCAGCGCCATCAGCACCACCGAGCCGGCCGCGAAGCCGAACATCGCCCGCCAGCCCAGCCACTGCGCGACCAGCCCGCTGGCCACCCGTGACAACAGGATGCCCAGCAGCAGGCCGGTCATCACCTTGCCGACCACCGCGCCGCGGTGTGCCTCCGGTGCCAGCGTGGCGGCGGCAGGCACCACGTCCTGCGCCACCGTGGCCATCAACCCGATCAGCAGGCTCGCCAGCAGCAGCGTCGGCAGGTTGCCGGCGATGGCGGCGAAGGTCAGCGCCGCCGCGAGGACCAGCGACTTCACCAGGATCAGGCGACGGCGGTCGAAGCGGTCGCCCAGCGGTGCCAGCAGCAGGATGCCCAGCGCGTACCCGAGCTGGGTGAGCGTGGGCACCATGCCCGTGGCCTGCTCACCGCTGCCGAGGCCGCCGCTGATGACGCCCAGCATGGGCTGGCTGTAGTAGATGGACGCGACGGAGAACCCGGCGCCGGCCGCGAGCGAGACGATCAATCGTGCAGGGACGCCATGTGCGGCGTGGGACGGCACTGCGGGGATATGCGTGGTGGACATGAGGCGCTCCAGCCAGAAAGAGGATGCCGCAAGGTTCCTCTCTGTCCGCCCATGCGTGTAGTAGGCTTGGGTACATATCCATCATACGAAGGTTGTATGACCACACCGTCCCCCGCCGCCGGCGCGGACCGGATCGACCTGCTGCATACCTTCGTACGCATCGTCGAGAGCGGCAGCCTGTCGGCCGCTGCCGTGCAGCTGGGCACCACCCAGCCCACTGTCAGCCGACGGTTGCAGACCCTGGAACGTCTGTTCGGCCTGCACCTGATCCAGCGCTCCACGCACCAGATGACCCTCACCGAGGATGGGGAGCGCTGCTACGCCCACGCCCGCGCGCTGGTGGACGACTGGGACGCGATCCAGGCCGACCTGCGCGGCGAGGTCGACATGCCGCGCGGGCGGCTGCGCGTGGTGGTGCCGCATGCCTTCGGCCAGGCCCAGCTGCTGGAGCCCATGCTGCAGTTCATGGCGCGCCACCCGCAGGTGACCCTGGAATGGATGCTGGAAGACAGCCCGGTGGACTTCATCGCCGATGGCATCGACTGCGCGATCCGGGTCGGCGGCGTGGATGCGCCGCAGCTGGTCGCGGTGCCGCTGGCCGAAGTGCCGCGGATCGTCATCGCCGCGCCGACGCTGCTGGGTGCGGCCGACCCGCACGACCCCGGCCTGCTGCCCGGGCTGCCGTGGATCGCGCTTACCACCTTTTACCGCGAACGCTTCAGCCTGATGCCCGCCGATGACGGCCCGGCCCTGCGGGTGGACATCCAGCCGCGCCTGCTCACCGACAATCTGTTCGTAGTGCGCCGCGCAGCGCTGTCCGGGCTGGGGGCGGCCGTGGTGTCGGCGTGGCTGGTGGCCGACGACCTGCGCGAGGGTCGACTGGTGCAGCTGGTGCCCGGCTGGGAGGCGCCGCCGCTGCCGGTTCACCTGGTGTACCCCGCCGCGCGGCAGATTCCCCCGCGCCTGCGCGCCTTCATCGACAGCATGAAGGCCAGCCTGCCGTATACCCATGGCATGCGTTCATTGCCTGCGCCGCCTCGCCGAAACCCGGGTTGATTTTGCACGGACTGCATAACATAGCCTCTGCTATATTCGAGGCATGAGCGCACACCCCACCACCCCCACCCCCAGTCTCGGCGAAATGCACGCCAGCGTCGCCGTGCCCAGCGGTGGCCACTGGTGGTTCCGGCTGCTGGCCTTCCTCGGCCCGGGCTACATGGTGTCGGTGGGCTACATGGACCCGGGCAACTGGGCCACCGACATCGCCGGCGGCGCGCAGTTCGGCTACCTGCTGCTGTCGGTGATCCTGCTTTCCAACCTGATGGCGATCGTGCTGCAGGGACTGTCGGCGCGGCTGGGCATCGCCACCGGGCGCGACCTGGCCCAAGCCTGCCGCGATCACTTCTCCAAGCCGGTGAACCTGTGCCTGTGGCTGCTGTGCGAGGTCGCGATCATTGCCTGCGACCTGGCCGAGGTGATCGGCACCGCGATCGCGCTGAAGCTGCTGTTCGGCCTGCCGTTGTTGATGGGCGCGATCATCACCGCCGTGGACGTGGTACTGGTGCTGTGGCTGATGAATCGTGGCTTCCGCGCGCTGGAGGCGTTCGTGATCGCGCTGCTGCTGGTGATTTTCGCCTGCTTCGCGATCCAGATCGCGCTGGCCGCGCCGCCGTTGCACGCGGTACTGGGCGGGTTCATTCCACGCGCCGAGGTGGTGACCAATCCACACGCGCTGTACCTGGCGATCGGCATCATCGGCGCCACGGTAATGCCGCACAACCTGTACCTGCATTCGTCCATCGTGCAGACCCGCGCCTATCCGCGCACCGACCCGGGCCGACGCAGCGCGTTGCGCTGGGCGGTGACCGACAGCACCATCGCGCTGATGCTGGCGCTGTTCATCAACGCCGCGATCCTGATCCTGGCGGCGGCGGTGTTCCATGCCAACGGTCGTACCGACGTGCAGGAGATCGAACAGGCCTACGAACTGCTGGCGCCGATGCTCGGCGTGGGCGTGGCCTCCACGCTGTTTGCGGTGGCGTTGCTGGCCTCGGGGATCAACTCCACAGTGACAGCCACGCTGGCCGGTCAGATCGTGATGGAAGGATTCCTGCGCCTGCGGATCGCACCGTGGGCGAGGCGGTTGATTACCCGGGGCATCGCCATCGTGCCGGTGGTGATCGTGACCGCGATCTATGGCGAACAAGGCACGGCCAGGCTGCTGGTGCTGAGCCAGGTGGTGCTGTCGATGCAGCTCCCGTTCGCGGTGATCCCGCTGGTGATGTTCGTGGGCGACAAGTCGCGCATGGGCGCGCTGGTGGCGCCGCGCTGGTTGCTGGGGCTGGCGTGGGTGATCGGCGCGGTGATCGTGGTGTTGAATGTGAAATTGCTGGTTGGGTTTTTCTTCGCGCACGGCTCTTGACCTCAATCACGGTTGAGGTGGCACCCTGTCGCATCTGCAGACAACGCATCCGCCCATGACCTCCACGCCTCCCACCCAACACGATCTCTGGAACGGCCCGGCCGGCGATGCCTGGGTGCAGGCGCAATCCCTGCTTGATGGCATGTTCGCGGGCTTCGTTCCCGTTCTTGCCGACCCCATCGCAACCGCCCCGGACGCGCACGTGCTGGATGTGGGCTGCGGCACCGGGGCGGTGTGCCTGGCCATTGCCGACCAGCTCGGGGCGGAGGGGCGCTGCAGTGGGGTCGACATCTCCGCGCCGATGATCGAGGTCGCGCGCAAGCGTGCACACGCCGCCGGGAAGTCCATCGATTTCACCGTGGCCGATGCAGAGCAGTACACCTTCGCTCCGCACAGCCTGGATCGCATCGTGTCGCGCTTCGGGGTGATGTTCTTCAACGATCCCGTGAGGGCCTTCGCCAATCTGCACCGCGCCCTGCGCAGCGGTGGCAGCCTGCATGCCATCGCGTGGCGCAGCCCGGCCGACAACCCGTTCATGACCACCGCCGAACGCACCGCTGCCCCGCTGCTGACCCTGCCGGCGCGGGCGGAAGGTGGTCCGGGGCAGTTCGCATTCGCTGATGCGGAGAAGGTGCGGAGCCTGCTGCACGATAGCGGCTGGAATGACATCGAGATCGCGCCGTTGGATGTTTCGTGCAGTATCGCGGCGGACCAGTTGCCGACCTACGTGTCGTTGCTGGGCCCGGTCGGACAGGCGCTGCGTGCTGCCGACCTCGCACCCGCCGACCGCGCCCGGATCCTGCAGACCGTGGTCGATGCCTTCGCGCCGTTCGTCCGCGGCGACAGGGTGGTGTTCAATGCCGCATGCTGGGATATCCAGGCGATGTGACATCCGTAGCGCCGGGCTCTGCCCGGCGGCTCTTTCCTGTAGCCTCCGATCCAGCCGCCCGCTACTGGAGTTGCCCCGTGCTTTCGTCCAAGCCTGTCGTCGCTGTCACCGCCCTGCTCTGCTTGGCCATCGCCTCAGCCCTGCATCCCTCGCCGGTTGCCGCGCAGACCGCGCGCCCCGCCGCAACCACGCCCGCCACGCCCGCCACACAGAGCTTCAACGCCCTGCTCGACGCGCAGACCATGGCGGCAATCAACTCCGATCCCGAGCTGCGTACGGTGCTGGGCATCGGCGGCGATGGCGCGGACGACAGCTCCGCCCGGCTCACCGATGTGTCGCTGGCCCAGCGCGAAGTCAACCACCGCCTGCTGGCCGACAACCTGGCCGCGATCAAGGGCTGGAACGGCGCGCCGCTGGATGCCCAGCAGCAGCTCAGCGATGGGCTGGCACGCTGGTTCTACCAGGCGCAGATCGACCTGATGGCGGTGCCGTGGTCGGCCGCCTGGCTGCCGGTAGGCGGCAGCACCTACGCGGTGGACCAGTTGTTCAGCCTGCCGGTGAACCTGCCGCAGTTCTTCGACAACCAGCACCAGGTGACCGACGCGAAAAGTGCACGGCACTACATCGCACGCCTGAACGCGATGGGCACCAAGCTCGACCAGGTGCGCGCCAACCTGGACCTGCAGGCCGCGCAGGGCGTGGTGCCACCGGAAGTTGCGCTGGACGGCGCCGCCACCCAGTTCCGCACGCTGCTCACACCGGCACCTGCGGACAGCCTTTGGGTGAAATCGCTGCAACGGCGACTGGACAAGGTGAGCGCACTCTCAGCCGCCGAACGCGCCGCGTTGATCGAGCAGGCCACGCTCGCGGTCCGCGATTCCGTCAATCCCGGTTACCAGCGACTGCTCGACCGCGTGCAGGCGCTGCGTGCCAGCCACCCGGGCAACAAGGGCATGTGGGCGTTGCCGCACGGCGATGAGTACTACGACGCCGCGCTGCGTTGGTACACCAGCACCGATCTGGGCGCCGATGCGATTCATCAGATCGGTCTGGACGAGGTGGCGCGACTGGAGAAAAGCATGGATGCGCGGCTGCGCGAACTGGGCCTGCGCGACGGCACCGTGGCCGCACGCATCCAGGCCCTGCGCGAAGATCCGCGTTACCGCTACGCCGACAGCGACGCTGGACGCGAGCAGCTGATCAGCGACATCGAAAAACGCCTGCGCGATCTGGATCCGCTGCTGCCCACCTACTTCGGCCACCTGCCGCCTCAAAAGCTGGTGGTACAACCGGTGCCTGCGCACATGCAGGCGACCTCGCCTGGCGGCTACTACTACCCGCCGGCGATGGACGGGTCGCGTCCGGGTACCTTCTACATCAACCTCGGCGACATGGACTCCAACACGCGCTGGAGCATTCCCACGCTGACTTACCACGAAGGCTCGCCGGGCCATCACTTCCAGATCTCGATCGGACAGACCCTTACCGACCTGCCGCTGCTGCGCCGCAGCCTCAACCCGAGCGCGTTCTCCGAAGGTTGGGCGCTGTACGCCGAACAGCTGATGGCCGAAGCCGGCGTGTACAAGGACGATCCGGCCGGCGACATCGGCAGGCTGCAGGCGGAAATGTTCCGCTCGGTGCGACTGGTGCTCGACACCGGCCTGCACCGCAAGCGCTGGACCCCGGAGCAGGCCGTTGCCTACATGCAGGAAAAGACCGGCATGAAGGAATCGGACGTGCGCATCGAGGTCAACCGCTACCTGGTGCAGCCCGGCCAGGCTTCCTCCTACAAGATGGGCCAGCTGCGCCTGCTCGCGCTGCGCGAGAAGGCCCGCAAGGCGCTTGGCCCGCGCTTCGACATCCGCGCCTTCCACGACCTGGTCCTGGGCAACGGAGCCATGCCGATGACCGTGGTCGAACAGGCGGTGGACGGCTGGATCGCGAGCGGCGGCGGCGACCCGCGCCGCGCGCCATGACCGGTAGAAATACCTAGGGCGGGTCGGTGTAACTCCGGTTGTCGGCCCGCCAGCGGGTGCGCACAGTGGGGCATGGCCCGTGGTCTGGGCCGTCACCCACAGGAGAGCCCCATGCGCCGGTCCCGTTCCGTCCTGTTGTTGGCCCTGCTGCTGGCTGCGCCCCTGGCGTGGTCGACTGTAGGCGCCGCACCGCCCACCGCCAGCGAAACCGTGGGCGCAGCCACGCGCGACCCGGATGCGATCGCCGCGCTGGAGCGGATGGGCAAGGCGCTGCGTGCGCTGCCACAGTTCACCCTGGCGGCCACCACGCGCACCGAGTATGTGCTCGATGATGGCCAGAAGCTGGCGCTGGCCGGTACGGTGGACTACAAGGTGCTGGGCCCGGACCGCTTTTTCGTCGAGATCCGCAGCGACCACCAGCACCGCCAGCTGTTCTACGACGGCCATACGCTGACGATTGCCTCGCCGGCGCAGAAGTTCTACGCGCAGGTCGAGAACCTGGACCGCAGCAGCCAGGCCCTGCTGAGCGACTCGGCCACCCAGCTGGGCATCGAATTCCCGCTGGCGGACCTGTTCCTGTGGGGCACGCCGGGGTTCCCGACCGAACGCATCGACTCGGCGCTGTTCGTCGGCACCGAACGCATCGACGACCAGCCCACCCGCCACTATGCGTTCCGCCAGCCCGGCGTGGACTGGCAGGTGTGGATCTCCGACACCACCCGGCTGCCGCTGCAGCTGCTGATCACCAGCCATTCCGATCCGGCGCTGCCCAGCTACCTGGCGACGTTGAACTGGGACACGAAACGCAGCGTGGCCGCCAATGACCTGGTGTTCCGACCGGACGGTGCCACCCGCATCGTGTTCGTGCCGGTCGCCGTCGCGGCCGACGACACCGCCACGGGAGGCCGTTGAAATGACCATCATCACACCCCTGCGCACCGCACTGCTCACCGCCCTGTTGTGCGCCAGCGGCGTAGCGCTGCTGCTGCCGGCAACGGCCGACGCGCGCCCCGGCATGCGCGGCTTCGCCCATCCTTCGATTGCCGGCCACGGCGGTTTTGGCGGTGGCGGTGGATTCGCCGGTGGCGGCGGAGGCTTCCACGGCGGTGGCGGATTCACACCGCATCCTGGCCCGGGTCCGGGGCCTGGGCCAGGTCCACATCCCGGTCCTGGTCCTGGACCGCACCCGGGTCCGGGCCCGGGTCCACATCCCGGCCCAGGTCCTGGTCCTGGTCCTGGTCCTGGCCCCGGTCCACATCCCGGGCCGGGGCCAGGACCGCACCCCTATCCGCCGCCCCCGCCGCCGTACTGGGATCACCCGTTCTGGGGCGCCGCCGCGGTCACCGCCGGCGTGGCGCTTACCGCCGCCGCGATCGGCTCGGTGGTGTACACCCTGCCGGTGGACTGCAGCACCATCGTGGTCGATGGCATCGGCTACCAGCAGTGCAGCGATGGCTGGTACCAGCCGCGTTATGTCGGCACCACCGTGCAGTACGTGGTGGTGGACGCACCGCGATGAACCACACCTTCCAGCATCCGTGGCTGTGGTTCCTGGCCCTGTTCCTGGTGCCGTTGATCGCGGCACTCGTGGTGAGCCTGCTGGTGCGCAAGCGCGGCATCACCGCCAATGCAGTGCTGGCATGGTTCGTACTGGTGTGCTGGATCGGCGCGCTGGGCGTGATCCTGTCGCAGGTGTTGTGACCTACAACGTCTGCCCCAACTCGATGAACACCACGCGGTGCCCGCCTTCGCGCATGCCAATGCCGAAGATCAATGGCCCGATCCACGAGTCGAAGCCCAGGAACAGGCTGCCGTTCCAGATGCCGTCGCTGAGCGACATGTCCGAACGACGCTGCCAGGCGTTGCCGTATTCGACCGTGCCCCCGACCTGCGCCGAACGCCCCAGCACCTTGCCCAGCTCGTAGGTGTACCCGGCAAAGGCCAACGCATAGTCCTGCCCGGTCAGCTGGTTCTGCTGGAAGCCGGCCAGCCGCCACCGCCCGCCCAACCGGTACAGGCTCTGCACCGGAGCCGTACCGGAACTGGTCACGTGGTAGCGCAGGCCCAGCTGCACCGCATTGCTGCCGATCGGGAACGCGCCCACGGCGTCCAGGTCGATCTGGCCGAAGCGCGCATCCGCGCCCAGTCCCTTCTGCGACTGGTAGGTGCCCAGGTTGACCAGGAACCCGTTGCGCGGAAAGTACAGGCTGTCGATGTTGTCATAGGTCGCGCTGGCGGTGACGGCGCCTTCGTCGAACGTAGTGCGCGGCACCTGCGGCGAACCGATGTCCATCCGCGCATTGCCGGCAAAGCGCTCCAGCCCCACGCGCAGCGACAGTACGTTGGAGACGTTGCGTACCAGGTCCACGCTGGCGCCGGTCCGCTGTACCCGGTAACGCGAGGTCTTGTTGCCGTGGTCGTCGAACACGTTGAAGCTGCGGGGCTCGTAGCCGCCGTCCGCCTCGAACGCGTAGCGGTTGCCGACGTCGAAGGGGTGGTAGTAGCTGCCGGTGATGGCCGGCTCGCTGCCGATCTGCAGCGTGACCCGCGCCTCGGCGCCGTACGGCGAGAGCGGCGCGAACAGCAGGCCGGCGCGCAGGTTGCTTTCGTGGTTGCCGTCCAGGTCGTTGCTCAGCCGCAACCCGGCTTCGAGGTAGGCCGGACCGTTCGGCTTTTCATAGGCGGTGATCACCACCCCGACCTGGCCATCACGACGGGTCTCTTCATAGCCGATGCTGGCCAGCGTATCCATGCCATAGGCGCGCAGCACGCCTTCCTGCATGCCCTTGCTGTCCAGCGGCTTGCCGATTTCCACCGGCAGGTAGGACAACAGCAGTTCATCGGCATAGGCGGTGTGGTTGCGCACGTCGATGAAGGCGATCGGCGCGGGTGCGGCGCTGGCGGCCCGCTGCTCGCGGACCGCGTACCAGCGCTGCCAGACGGGCTCGGGCTCGGAGAAGGCGCGCAACGCCGGCGTGGCACTGTCGGCCGCCTGCTGGCCGATTTCCAGCGCCAGCGGTGCCTTGTCGAAGTCGCCGGTGGCGACCTTGCCGGTCAGCGGCGGGGAGATCAGCAGGTCCTGCGGCCCCAGTGTGTCCAGTTGCCGCTGCGCATTGCGGGTGGTGAGGAAACCGCTGAGCTGGCCGATCACATCCACCAGGCTGGCATCGCGGTCCAGCTCGGTCAGCGGCGTGCCCACGTCGACTGCGATCACCCGGTCTGCACCCATCGCGCGCACCACGTCGATCGGGACCTGGTTGGAGACCCCGCCATCCAGCAGCACCCGGTCGCCAATCGTGATCGGCCGGAAGATGCCGGGCAGCGACATGCTGGCGCGCATCGCCAGCGGCAGGCTGCCGTGGTCCAGGACCACCGCCTCGCCGGTATTGAGGTCTGTGGCGATGGCGCGGAACGGAATGGACAGATCGTCGAAGTCGCCACTGACCCGGCTGCCGCCGGTAGCGGTCTCGAACAGCGCGATCAACCGTTCGCCCTGCGCCATGCCCCCGGCCAGCTGGATGCGCTTGCCCTGCCCGCCCAGGCCGATGCCGATCGGCGCCAGCTGCTGGTAGTCGTCGCCCTTGCGCCGCAGCGAGCGCTCGCGGCGCGGCAGGGTATCGCTGAACATCGCCATCCAGTTGGTGTCCAGTACCACCTTTTCGATCTCTTCGGGGGTCTTGCCCGAGGCGTACAGCGCGCCAACCAGCGCACCGGCGCTGGTGCCGGCGATGC
This sequence comes from uncultured Stenotrophomonas sp., assembly GCF_963519125.1. Lineage (GTDB taxonomy): Bacteria > Pseudomonadota > Gammaproteobacteria > Xanthomonadales > Xanthomonadaceae > Stenotrophomonas. Next base: position 217,751 of record NZ_CAUQLJ010000003.1, read on the forward strand.
AATCCACCGGGATGTGCAGCGCCTCGAGCTGGCGCAGGATGCGCACATGCGCGATGCCGCGCGCGCCGCCGCCACCCAGCGCCACGCCGATCCGGGGGCGGCTGTCGCCCGGATCGCGACGGCCGCACTGCGTGCCGTCGAGCACTTCGGATTCCTCTGCCGCCCACGCCACGCCCGGCAACCCGGACAGCGCCAGCAGCAACCCGCCAAGGCAGCGTTGAACGGCCGCGTTCGCACGTGTCGCCACGCTGCACCTCGTCAAAAAGTGCGCGGCATCGTGCCGGTGGGAGGGATGGGCCTCGGCACGACGCCGCGCGGTGAAACTCAGAAACGGTGCACGATCACTTGGCCGGGGCGCTGCCCGGCGGGAACCCGGCGAACAGCCTGTCCAGGCCGGCCTCTATGGAGGCGTTGACGCGTTCCGGCGAAGACGGCACGGTCGCGCTGGCAGTGCCGCGCCAGACCGCCTGCTTGCTCTTGGCGTCGAACATGTCCACCACCAGCGTGCCGACATCGTAGGTGCGTACCGTGGTGGTGGACGAGCCCATGCCCATGCCGCCGCCCCAGCCGCCGCCGCGCCAGCCCCAGCCGCCCATGTTGCTGCCGGTGTAGAAGGTATCCAGGGTCTGTCGCTGGCTGGTCACGATATGCGCGGCCAGTGCGACGTCGCCGTTGGGCGACTGGGTCCAGCCGCGCGCGGCCAGGCGCGCGTCGATCCCGTCCACGATGCGCTGGGTCACCAGCGGCGAGCCGCCCTGCGGCTTCATGGCCCAGGTGTAGGTCCTGAACGAGGCGAAGTTCGCGCCCGGGTCGAAGTCGGTGTGGACGGTGGGCGTGGTCGTACAGGCAACCAGCGCCGTAGCGAGGACCGCAATAGCAAAGGCTTTCATCACACACGACTCCCATTTCGTGGATTGGCCTCCAGCCTAGCCCCGGCCGCACCGCGTGGTCATCCGAATAACTACGCAGTGCGGCCAGCAAAACTACCGGTCCGCGCTCAGCGCGGTGATTCGATCACCACGTACTGCACTGTCGTGCCGCTGTAGCGTGGCTCGTACCAGGTGTTTCCGCACTGCTGGTAGGCCATGCCGTTGATCACCGTGGTCACGCAGCTGGGCGGCACCGAATTGACGATGGAACCGATCACCGCCGAGGTCACCGCCACGCCGGCGGTTACCGCGGCCGCCGTGGCGAAGGGATGGTCGTCGTAGCGGTCCCAGTGGTCGTCGTAGCGGCCGTGGTTGTCGACATGCACGTCGACGTTGCGGTTAACGTTGATGTTTCGGTTGGTGTTCCGGTTGACATTCCGGTTCACGTCGCGGTGGTCGCCGCCATGCGGCCGCTCCACCGGCCGGTTGACGTTGCTGTGGGCGCTGGCCCGCGCGTGACCGCCGCCGTGGGCGCCGGCCCGTGCGTGGCCGCCGCCGCGCGCCCCATGCTGGGCATGAACCGGCGTGATGCCAATGGCGACCAGCACCAGCAGGCTGGCAGCGGCAGTGAGCAGCGTGGTACGGGACGTGGTCAAGCTGCGCATGTCAGTTCTCCTGGCCAGCATCCGGGGCCGCAACTGCGGCCGACACCAGTTTGATCCGCGCCGCATCGGCCGGCGCGGTGAACTGGAAGGCGGTGGCGGGCACCGGGGTGCGTGTGTCCCAATGCAGCCGCGCCCGGTACTGCGGCTGGGTCGGGTCGTCCAGCGCGTTGATCACCAGCTTCTTCGGCAACGAGGTTTCCCTGGAAATCCATACCTGCCAGTCCACTGCATCCTGCTTGAAGGCGTACTGCTCCACCGCCTCGCCGTCGATGGTGCCGCCACCGATATGCAGCGCATTGCGGATGTTGCTCGTGGGCGCCTTGTCGGTGCCCCACAGGAACATGTCGGCGAGCGGCAGTTCGATGCCATACCGGGTCGACGCGCGGTCGACCAGCTCGCCCAGCGTCGCGCCCACCCCGTCCACCTGCGCGTAGTACTTCAGGCGCGGGGAATACACGGTCAGCGCGTTGCCGTCGTAGAACAGCTGGCGCAGCTGGCGGTCGCTGTTGAGTTCCAGGAACAGCTTGTCCGGCGCCTGCACCTTGTAGGTGACCATCCCGTCCAGTTCGATCTTCTGGTCGTTGTCGAGCACCAGCTCGGTGCTGCCTTCCGAGGTCAGCGTGAAGTACTTCAGCGACCGCAGCGCCGCCCCCATCCGGTCCAATGCCGCGAGCGCTTCCGGATCGAGGTCGCTGGCGGCGGTGCCGGCCGGCGACGGGCTCGGCGGTGCGGCCAGTACCGGGTACGCGCCCCCGACCAACCCGCCAATCAGCAGGCAGGCAGTTCGGGCAATGCAGGTGGCGGCGGTGGGCATGGAAGGTCTCCAGATGCGATGGGGAACATACGACGTGGAAGCTCGCGCGCTCAGAAGCCCGCGCTGATCGACACGCTCCAGGGGTCGCCCTCGAAGCGGTTGCGCACGCTGAACTCACTCAGATAGCGGAACGACACATCCACGTGCTCACCGCCCGACCACTTCTTCCCATAGGTCAGCACCGGCCCCAGCCCGAACGAACGGCCCTTGAACCCGTTGAGCTGGTCGGCCAGGGCGCTGTCGTCGTCCTGCACCTGCTGCAACCACCCAGCGGCCGCACCAAAACCCCACCCGTTGGCGGTGCGCTTGACCAGCAACGCATCGGTGCGCAGTACCAACCCGTTCCTGTAGTCGGTGTCATCGTTGCGGCTGTACCAGTCCATTCCGGCGAGCACGCTGAACTCCAGGGTGCCCTTCTGGAACAGGTGGGTGTAACCGGCCGCCGGCGATACCGTCCACACGTTCAAGCCCGGATTGGCCAGCTTGCCGGGGGTGTACTGGGCGGTGGGGGCGTACACGTACAGCCCGAACGACAGATGCTGCACTTCGTTGATGTGGAAGCCGGCGATCACCGGCGCGAAATACAGGTCGAACCAGTTCGAAGCGCTGTCCTCGGTACGTACCTGGTTGCCCAGCGGCCCGCGCAGGCTCGCGGTGACGTCCGCGTCGATATACGGCGCGGTCACCATCGAGGCGAAATTCCAGCGGCCCGCGTGGGTCGGCCAGACGTAGATGCCGGTTGCCGCGGTCAGGCTGACGTCGGCCTCCAGCCCTGCCGACACCTGGCCGGCGATGGGCGCCGGTCGGCTGCCGCCGATCTTGCCGTTGTAGTTGACGTAGCTCAGCGACCATTGCATGCCCGGATCGGGCGGGATCACGCCCACATAGGACGTGATCTGCATCCCGGTGATCGAACGGCCAAGCCCCCCTTCCACGGCGTGCGCCGGCAGCGCGGCCACCAGCGCAAGCGCACCGGCAAGCACGGCGCTGGCGATACAGTTTCGGCGGTAAAGGCGTGCGGTCGTGGTGGTCATGGCGCTCACCGTTCCACGCAGCGGAAGCCGACGTGGCAGGTCGAGGTATCGATCGGCTGGGCCATGCGCGCGGCAGGGCGGTAACGACGGCAGTAATTGGGCGCACACAGGTGCGAGCCGCCTTTCATCACGCGCCGCGGCATGCCGCTGCGATCGTTGGGGTCATGGCTGCGCTGGCGCTCGCCGCCGCGCGGGTTGTCGATCGCGCAGCACGGCTTGCCCGGGATCTGGTCGTGTTGCTGGTACCAGTCGGTGGTCCATTCCCACACATTGCCGATCATGTCGTACAGGCCGTAACCATTGGGGGGATAACTGCCGACCGGCGAGGTCCAGCGATAGCCATCCTCGTCAAGGCTCTGCCACGGAAACTCGCCCTGCCAGGTGTTGGCCTGGTGGCGCCCGCGCGGGGTCAACTCCTCGCCCCAGGCGAACTCGCTGGGTTCGCGGCCGCCGCGCGCGGCGAACTCCCACTCCGCCTCGGTCGGCAGCGACTTGCCGATCCACTCGGCATACGCCTGTGCGTCGGCGAAGGTCAGATGGACCACCGGGTGGTCGTCCAGCCCATCCAGCCGGGTGAACGGGCCGCGCGGGTGGCGCCAGTTGGCGCCGGCCACGTACTGCCACCAGTTGTGCGTGTTGGACATGTCCACCGGGCCGGACGGCTGCACGAACACCACCGAGGACGGCACCAGGAGCGCCGGATCGGCCCCCGGGTAGTCGCGCGGGTCGGCCGGCCGCTCGGCGAAGGTCACATAGCCGGTGTCGCGGACGAAGCGCGAGAACTCGCGGTTGGTCACCGGATACCGGTCGATCCGGAACGGCGCCACCCGCACCTTGTGCGCCGGCCGTTCTTCCGGGTAATGGTCGTTGGACCCCATCAGGAACAGCCCGCCTTCGATATCGATCATGGTGTCGGCCACTACGCTCATCCCTGTCTCTCCTCAGCCGAACGGTGCGATGTTGAAGGTCATCCCGGCGATTGCCAGCAGGCCGAGCATCCACAGCAGGCCTGCGGTGATCAGGGTCAGGGAGACCGGGTAATGGCTTTCGCCGTGGATCAACCCTTCCTTCTTCATCATGCTGCGCTCGGCGCGCAGGCCCTGCATGTAACGCAGGTGGTAGATGATGCCGAGGGTCAGCATGATGATGCCCAACGCCACCAGTGCAACGCCGAAGTTGCGCGGCGCATGCGGCTGCAATGTCACCCCGGGCGTCTGCAGCATGCGACCAAAGAACTGGTAGATGGTGAAGCCGAAGCCGATCAGCGACAGCGCCGTGCGCATGATTGACATCAGCGTGCGGTCGGCGCTCATCCGGGTGCGCTGGAACGACATGCCGGTACGCCGCGAGGACAGCTCCAGCGACACCGCGTCGGCGTCGCCCAACGTCTGGCGCGCTTCAGCCAACGTGACTGCCGTTTCGGACAAGGCCTTGCGCGGGTCTTTCTCGGTCATTGCGGTGAGTCCTTGCCTGCGTGGGGATGGCGGTGGATCCAGCGGGTGGCCAGCCGGGTAAAGGGGCCGCGCAGGATCAGGTAGGGAATGAAACCCAGCAGCAGGGCCAGCACGAACGCTTCCAGTGGATACCGGAAACCGCCGAACACACGCACCTGGTAGATGACATCCATCACGACCCCCAGCAGCAGGATCCTCGCAGTGGCACTGACGCCCTCCCGCCACTTCTGCAGGCGCTCCGGACCGCTGCTATGCGCCATCAGCCATGCGTACGGTTGCCGGCCCGCGCGTGCATCGCGGACGCCATCGATCACTGCGGTGATCAGCGCCATGGTCGGCTGCAGGAAGAAACGAAACGTCATCGGGCCATCGGTCCGACCGATCAGGTCTGTCCAGAAACGCGTCAGGAAGTCGATGACCAGGAGCATGGCCGGTTTCCGTTGTACAGGCGTCCAGCTTGGCGGCGGCGCCTGCACCGCACATCGGGATAGGTACTGCACGCGTATCAGTATTTTTACTGCCTCTGCCCCGGGCGGCCGCAGGGGTATGCTCAGTGCGCATGAGCCGGGACAGCTACTCATTGATGCGGGGTGGTCTGGTGCACCGGGTGCTGCATGCCAGCGGTGCCCTGCACCGCAGCCGCCGGCTTTCAGTATGGCTGGCTGCGCTGTTGACCGCGCTGGCGCTGCTGCCGATGATGCTGCTGGCCCACGCAGAGGCCACGCTGTGGCCCCGACACGGCGCCATGGCGTTGTTCGGGGACTACGCTACCCTCGCCCGCCTGCTGCTGGGCCTGCCCCTGCTGATCCTGGCCGCACCGCGCGCCGACGACCTGCTGCGCACGTCGATCCGCCAGCTGACCCACGCCAGCCTGGTTCGTCCGCAACGCCAGCACCGCCTGCACGCGCTGCTGGCGCGGGTCCGGCGCAGCCGCGACAGCTGGGTGCCGGAACTGGTCTGCATCGGGTTGGCGATCGCGCCGGTGCTCTACCAGAGCGGCGTGGTCAGCCTGTTGCAGGGCGTACCCGACTGGCGCACGACCAACGGTGTGCTCACCGCCGCCGGCCACTGGGATGCTTGGGTCGCCACGCCGCTGTTCCGGCTGGTCGTGCTGCTGTGGCTTTGGCGCTTCGTATTGTGGACGCTGCTGCTGTGGCGACTGCCGTGGGTCGGCCTGGACCTGCACGCCGAACATCCGGACCAGTCCGCCGGTCTTGCCTTCCTCGGCCTGGCCCAGGAGCGGTTCAGCGGACTGGCCGCTGCGGGCGGGCTGCTGGTGTCCGGCGCCTGCGTCAACCAGATGCTCTACATGGGCACGACCCTCTACGATCTGCGCCACCTGCTGGCCGGCTACGTGGTCGGTGCAACCGTGCTGCTGATGGCCCCGCTGCTGCTGCTCACGCCGTTGCTGGTACGGGTGCGGCGCCATGCCCTGTACCGCTTCGGCGCCTTGGGCAACCGAGCTGCGGCCACCTTCGAGGAGCGCTGGCAGGCAGCCAGTGACGCGACGGCGGGTCCGGACTCGCTGGTCGATACCGGCGATGCGTCCGCCATTGCCGACTTCGGCGGCGTTTACCAGAGCATCGTGGCGATGTCGGTGGTGCCGATCACGCGCTGGAATCTGCTCTCCGTGGCGATGGCCGCTGTTGTGCCATTGATGCCGCTTGCGCTTCTGGCGTTCCCGTTCGACGAACTGGTCGCCAAGCTGATGGGCATCCTGGTCTGAGCAGCGCCCGCCCTAAAGTGATCGCGACACGAAGCGCTCGCCGCGCAGCGCGGCCTGCACCGCCAGCGCCAGGTCGTCGCCAGCATCGGACTTGAGCACATAGCTGCACGGCCCCAGCGCCATGGCCTGGTCGACCATCTGCGGTTCGGCATGCACGGTGATGAACACCACGCCCAGCACCGGGCGCTGCAGACGCAGCCGCCGCGCCGCTTCCAGTCCATCGATCTCGGGCATCGCGATATCGGTGACGACTACGTCCGGCAGCATGCTTTCCGCGGCCTTCACCAGGGACGCACCGTCCTGGACCAGCCCGATCACCTCGAACTGCTCGGCCAGCAGCCCGCGCAGCTGCCGTCCCATGGCGGAACCGTCTTCAGCCAGCAGCACTCGGGCAGCATTCATGAGGTTCCGGCGGGTGATGGAACATCCTGATGGTGTGCCGCACCCTGCGCCGGAACAAGGGAAAAACAACCGGGAGTGGGCAAGTAAATCTACTTGCCCAAGCCGGGGTCCTGCGCCGGGTCAGTGCCGGATCAACCCTTCGTGTTCGGCCTTGCGCACCAGTTCCAGGGTGCCGTGCACGCCCAGTTCCTGCATGATCGCGTACTTGTGCGATTCGATGGTGCGTACCGACACGCCCAGCTCGTAGGCGATCTGCTTGGAGCGCAGGCCGCGCGCCACGTACTCCAGGATGCGCAGCTGCTTGTCGGTCAGCACGTACTGCTGGCGCCCGGCGCTGGCGATGGCGTCCACGGCGAGGGTCGGGGTCACGTAGGTGTGCCCCCCCATCACGCCGGCCAGGGCCCGCACCAGCTCTTCGCCGGCCGCGCTCTTGAGAACGTAGCCCCGTGCACCGGCGCGGATCGCTTCGGCGGCAACGCTGGACTCGTCATGCATGGTGAGGAAGACCACGGGCATCTCGAAGCCTTCCTCGCGCATCCGGCGCAGGGCCTGGATGCCGGTCAGGCCGGGCATGCTGATATCGGCCACCACCACGTCCGGTGGATCGCGCCGCACCGCCTCCACCAGCTCTTCGCCGGAACAGACCAGCTCGATGGAATCGAAGCGGTCTTCCAGCAGGTGCTCGATGCCCTGTGCCACCACCCGGTGGTCGTCTGCCAGGACTACCCTGCGATACCGGCACTCCGCCGTCGAATACGAAACCTGCATGTGCTCGTCTCCCATGGTCATCAATCGTCCCCTGATTGAAGTACTGCGTGGAGCAGCTCTGCGGCTGCCGCCACGCAACGACCTGAAAATTACAGTCGCAGTGTGATGGGTCCGTGACGGCAGCGTGTTCTGTGACTGACGTTTACAACGATTCAGCCACGCAGCGTGTCGCGGGGACTTTCTCCAAATACATCACGGTACATCACGGAAAACCGGCCAAGGTGGGCGAAGCCATAGCGGGTAGCGACCTCGGTGACCCCGACCCGGCCCTGCGCGCGGCGCAGCGCACTGCGTGCCAGATTCAAGCGTGCCAGCTGGTGCCAGTGGCAGGGACCATGGCCGTAAGCATCCCGGAACAGGCGCTCGAGCTGCCGCTCGCCGACCCCCAGGTAGCGGGACAGCGCACGGCTGTCGTAGGCATTTTCCAGCTGCGACTTCAGGTAGGCCTCGGCCTGGCGCACGATCGCGTCACGCCGACGTTCGGTGCCGCTACCCAGCCCCCGTCGCTCCGGACCGCCATCGGACGCCCCGACCGCATCGATGAATACACCCAGCAGGGTGCCTGCCTGCACCTCCAGCTGCTCGGGCAGTACCACCCCCTGCCATTCGGCCGCTTCCTGCAGCACCGAAAACACCCCTTCGCACAGATTTCGCGCATCGCGCGGGGCCGCCGTGCGACTGTGCCAGCCGGTGCGCGGCAACCGCAGTTCGCGCCCGAGCCGCCGCACCGACTCGCGCTGCAGCACCTCGCGTGGAATCAGCATCACCGCCCACTGCCAGCCGCCAGGGCTGGGCCGGACATTCAGTTCGCTGTCTTCGGCAAATACCATGACCTGGCCTGCCGCGATCCAGCGTCCGTTGGCCCACATCGGTTGCGCGCAGGTGACCGCCAGGGCCAGCGCGATCATGCCCTGGCTGAAGCTGCCGCTGGCGAAGATCGGCAGCGTATAAGCGCCGCTGTCGAGGCTGAACTCCGGAAACACCAGCCGCTGCACACAGGCGCGGAAATGGCCGGAGGCCAGCAGGCGCTGTTCGAAGCGCGTATCGCGGACGACCCCGAGCAGGGCGTCGGCATCGAAACCGTCAACCACGAAACGGCTGTACGGTGACATCGGTTCATCCATCGCCAGCTCCCCCGTCACGTCGGAATGTGGATAGCGTGCGTCGCGTCAACCTGTTTACATCGGTCCGATTGTGGGGGGTGAAGCAGCACGGCGGCAAGCGGTCAAGCAGAGGGTCGTACCACGTATGGCGCATGGATCGCCTTCCGCGATCCCGCCCATCTCCCGAGGTGCAGAGTGCAGGCCAGCAGCCAGGTGAATCGCGCCGGCGTCGACGCGCCGGATACGCCGCGCCGTCGCGGCCGGGCACGCCGGGCGGGGCGCTTCACATATTCTGCACTCGATGTTCGCACGTTGTTAACACTCGCAGCGCCGCTGCTGGTCGGCTGCATGCTCGGTCAGTGGCTTCCCACCGTGCTGCCGGACCAGCTCCATCTACATGTGATCTGGATTCCCGGCCCGCTGCTTCTTGCGTTCCTGCTGGTCACCCCGCGCGACCACTGGCGCACCTGTGTACTGGCCGCGTGTATCGGCACCGTGCTGTCGCTGCCGCTGGTCCCCATGGCCTCGTTGCCGCGACTGCTGGCCAGCCTGGGCGAGTTCGCCATGGTCGCCGCAGTGGCGTGGCTGTTGCTGCGCTGGCGAGGCGAGCGCGCCGCACTGGAAGACTATCGCGACCTCAGCCTGTTCCTGCTGCTGGCGTGCGTGCTGCTGCCGCTGTGCGGGGCCTGGTGGTACTCCCTGGCGCAGGGCGGTCGAAGCGGTGCGAGCGGCCCGGCCGCGGTCCGCGAGCTCGCGCTGACCAGCGCCGTGAGCTACCTGGTGCTGGTGCCGGCGCTGGTCAACGTGGCGCGCATCATCGACGCCCCCGAACGCCGCCACGGCTGGAACTGGCACTCGCTGGCCATGGCGATGGTGCTGCTTGGGCTGCTGGTGGTGCTGTGGACGGTGGACTGGCAGGACGGGGTCATGACGCCGCTGCTGACCCTCGCCCCCATTCCGCTGCTGGTCTGGGCGTTGATCGTATTCGGCGTCGCCGGCGCTTCGGTCACCATGCTGGCCGTGGCGGTGCTTGGCATGCAGCTGGGCGTGGAAGGCCTGGGACCCTTTGGATTCTGGTCAATCGACCGCAACCTGCTCACCGGCCAGGCGTGGACCCTGTGCACCGGCTTCGCATTGCTGTTCCTGGGCGCGCTCGCGGAACAGAAGTTGTCGAGCAGGATCAAGCTGCAACGGGCGTATGCCCGCCTGGGTGAAGTGACCGGGCGCATGCTGGTGGTGCAGGAGGAAGAGCGCACCCGCATCGCGCGCGACCTGCACGACGACGTCAACCAGTCGCTGGCGGCCATCTCGATCCGGCTCAGCACGCTGCGCAACCACATTCCCCTGGAGGAACGCCCCAGCGTGGTGGAACTGCAGGACCAGCTGCTTTCGGTCTCCAATGACATTCGTGCCATTTCGCACGAACTGCACCCCAGCATCCTGCGCTTCACAGGCCTCGCCAGCGCGCTGGACGCCTTCTGCATCAAGCGCAATGCACGCGGTCGACTGCGCCTGCGCTGCAGCATCGAAGACGCGCCCCGGCTCAACGACGAACAGGAGCTCAGCCTGTTCCGCATCGTGCAGGAAGCGGTGAACAATGTGGACAAGCACGCGCGCGCCCGGGTCGCCGACGTGCTGGTCTGCGTACGCGGCGCGGAGCTGCTCCTGCGCGTGGACGACGACGGCATCGGTATTCCCCCCGGCCACCTGCGGCGTGCGCCGGGGCTTGGCCTGATCAGCATGGAGGAACGTGCACGGCTGCTGGGCGGCGTGCTGCACGTGGACACCAGCCCGCTTGGCGGAGCGCGCATCGAGGTTCGTTTCCCACTTCGCGACAACGCGCAGCGCGGACGCTGACCGCCCTCACGCCGCCCCACCCTCAAGGAGCTTCACATGCGCGCTTCCCGCACGGCCACCGCCGTGGCCCTGGCCGCCCTGCTCGGCGCCTGCGCCACCGGCCCGCTCAACCCGCCCTCGCCTGCGGTGCTGCCCACCGCGCTGCCGAGCGCACCGCCGCCGGTGCCGGAGCTGCGTCCCGGCGTGCCCGCCGGCTATCTGGGCAGGTCACTGCCCGACAGCCTGGCCCTGCTGCCGCCGCCCCCGGCCAAGGGCAGCCCAGGCTTCGCCCGCGACCAGGCAGTCAGCCGCGCCTCGCAGAAGCTGAAGACCAGCCCCCGCTACGCCCTGGCCAGCCGCGATGCCGACCTGCGCTTCCCGCAGGTGGCCAGCACCTTCTCCTGCGCGCTTGGCGTACCCGTCAGCCAGCAGGACACCCCACGCCTGTACCTCCTGCTGCAGCGGAGCCTGGTCGACGCAGGCCTGGCCACCTATGCGGCCAAGGACCACTACCAGCGCACCCGCCCGTTCGTGTTCTACAAGGAAAAGACCTGCGCGCCCGCCGATGAGGAGGCACTGCGCAAGGACGGCTCCTATCCCTCCGGCCATACCGCAATCGGCTGGGCCTGGGCGCTGCTGCTCAGCGAGCTCAGCCCAGCCCAGGCCGACGCGGTGCTCGCCCGCGGCCGCGCGTTCGGCGAGAACCGCCTGATCTGCAACGCGCACTGGCAGAGCGACGTGCTGCAGGGACGCGCGGTGGGCGCCGGTGCGGTGGCGGTGCTGCACGCCAACCCGCAGTTCAACGCCGACATGGCCGCCGCCCGCGCCGAGATCAACGCGCTGCGGGGCAATGGCGTGGAGTCGCAGGACTGTGCCGCGGAAGCGGCAGCGCTGAAAGTGAAGATCCCCGGCGTGGAATGAGCCCGCCGTCGAACAGGCAAAACAATGACCCGACTCGTCGTCCTACCCGATGACGGGGGAGACATCGCGCATGGCGACGAGGCGGGTCAAGCCGTTGTCCCGATCAGCACGGGAGAGAGTCGTGCCAGCGGGCACAACGCAGTTGTAGTGGGATGGCCTGGCTCGCTGCCCCCTGAGCGATGACGGGGGAGACATCCCGCGGTTGACAGCGAGCCAGGTCAAACGGTGCAGATTCCGCGAGGGATCGCAGCAGAATCGGAAGCGTGTGTCGTAACGCGCAGTGCCACGTCGGGCCCGAAGCCGGCCAGCCCACCGGTCGGGTCCGACGGCAGCGCCGGCCGCGTCGGTGTCGCCAGGCCGGCGACAACGGCATTGGCGCGGTCCACCGGCGCTGCGGCATGGATCCGCGTCCCCTTGTCCAGGCGCATGGCGGTATCAACGGCATGCACTGGCATGGTGATTCAACGCCAATCTGAAAAATGCGGCCCATCTGCTGGCCCCCGACGCTGATGTTGCGTTGGGATTATTAGAACTGCGCGTGCGCCGCGCAGACACCGCATTCCGGCAGGACGAACGTGCGTTCCGGCAAGATGCAGCAGAAAACCGGCAGGCAAATGGACATTTCCGGCAGCGTGCTGGAAAGGTGCAATCAGGCAGGACTGCCCAACGAAGCCGGCGCGCGCGTCAGGGTGTCGCGTGGAAGTTCTCCGAACACCCGTCGATAATTATCCGCAAAGCGCGACAGGTCCCACAGCCCGCAGCTCAACGCAACCGCTTTCACCGACTTGCGGGTTGCATCGGCCATGGAAAGTCCGCGGCATGCCGCGCACAGGCGCAGCATCGACAGATACCGGTTGGGCGAGGTTCCAAACAGATCCTCGAATGCATAACGCAGCGCGCGCTCGCTGACACCTGCCGAATCGCAGATCTCGTGCATGTAGATGTAGCGGCGCAGGTTCTGCCGCATGAAATTTTCGGCGCGCTGGGCGATCAGGTAATGCGCCCGCCGGGCGCGTGTGCCTGCTGCCCGTTCGCCCACGCCGGCACCCAGCACCGCTTGTACATGCGCATGCAGCAGCTGCTCGACCGCGTCCGTGGGGAATCCGCCGCCGGCCTGGCCCAGCCAGGCCGGCAGCTGCCCGTAGCGTTGCGCCAGCACCGACGGGCCGTGATCCGCCTCCGCGCTGAACAACGACAGCGCCTGCCCGGCAGGCAAGGTGCTGCACAGGCTGAGCTCGGTAAGCTTGCGCTCGATCCGGCGCAGCGGGGCCAGCAGCAGGCTGAGCCGGGTGCCGGCACTGAAGGCGAATTCGCTGATGCCTTCGGGCAGGATGGTCAACGCCATGCCTGGCGACACAGGCACCCCGTGGCACCAGCTCAGGGTGGGATCGGTCTCGTGGACATAACCGAGCAGGCACCAGTCCTGGGGCAGCATGAATCGACCGCGGAACTGGAATCCGCAGGTTGCGGTGCAGAACAGGGATTCGTCATGCACCTGTGACTGGATCGACGCGCGTGGACCATTACCGTCCAGCAGCACAAGTTCCAGCTCGCATACGCGTAGCATTCCCCCCAGCGTCGCCAGGTCGAACGAACGCAGGGCTGCTTCTCCAATTCTATCGACTACACCATCGGCCATGACGGCGGCTCCCCAGGCTGACTCGCACCGGCTGCGCAGGATCTGCGCAACCGCTACACGTTGCTTCTTTATCGAAGCACTGCTGCGATATCCCCCAGATTCTCGCCACAGTATCCATCGACGCGGGCGGTGGCACGCCGTGAATATGCAGGACTTAATCCACGGCGCACTGTCCAAGTTTCGTCACGACCGTGTGTAGACAGCGTCAAATTCCGACTTCACTTTATTTTCATCCATTCTGTAAACCCGCCCTCCGAGCGGGCAATTTACAGGCGGCAGCGAATGCACAAAATCGGCATGCCGCTGAGATTCATAAACTATCCGTCACCCATGCCGATTTTGTGCATTACCCCCAGGCGCGACCACGCAGGATAATCTCCAACAGCGCGGGAGGGGATCCCTGGCGGATACCGCGCTGGACCACAGGGGACCGCGATGGAATACAAGGTGACTTCGTTCGCTACGTCCGCCGCGCGGGTTGCACCCGGCGTGCGCGTGCCCGACCCGCATGCCCCTTTCGCACAGTCCGATGCGTACCAGAACGTATTGGTCGCCGCGCACGAGCACCTGCGCAACACCCTCGAGGACGAATGCATCGACATCCATGCCTGGGCACCGGACACGGTGGGCCGCTACGTACGAACGCAGACAGCGCTGTTCGTGCAGGGATGGGGCATTCCGGTCAACGACGCACAGATGGAAATCGTGGCCACAGCGCTGGTCAAGGAGCTGACCGGCTACGGCCCGCTCGATGATCTGCTGCATGACCCGGCAATCGACGAGATCCTGATCAACGGCTGCAAGGACATCCACGTCTCCCAGGGTGGCCATCTGGTGCGCGCGCGCCAGCGCTTCAGCGACGACAACCACCTGCTGCTGATCCTGCATCGCATCCTGGCCCCACTAGGCTGCCACTTGGATGCATCGAACCCGATAGTGGACGCGCGACTGCCCAATGGCGGACGGCTCAATGCCATCATCGCGCCGTTGGCCGTGGACGGCCCGATGGTATCGATCCGCAAGTTCCGCAAGAACCCATTCAGCCCCGCCGAACTCGTGCGCATCGGCACCTTCGATGCCGCCATGCAGGTACTGCTGCGCGCGATGGTACTGAGCCGCTGCAACATTCTGGTGTCCGGCGGCACCAGCTCGGGCAAGACCTCAGTGCTCAACGCGCTGGCCAGCTACGTTCCGGCCATCGAGCGAGTCATCACTGTGGAAGACACCGCCGAACTCTCGTTCAACCATCCACATGTGGTGCGCCTGGAAAGCCGCATCGGTGGCTTTGGCGGCCAAGACACGATCAGCGTCCGCGACTTGCTGCGCCACGGCCTGCGCATGCGCCCGGACCGGATCGTGGTTGGCGAAGTGCGTGGCGCCGAGGTGCTTGAAATGCTGCAGGCCATGAGCACCGTGCATGATGGCTTGATGGCCACCATCCACGCCGACTCGCCAGGCGACTGTCTGTACCGGATCGAGATGCTGGCCTGCTTCGCCGGTTTCCAGGGCAGCGAGGATGGCCTTCGCCGGCAGATCGCCAGCGCCATCGACTTCATCGTGCAGATCAAACGGCTGGGCAACGGTCGCCGCGTGCTGGTCTCGATCACGGAAATCATCGGGGTCAACGACAACCTGATCAGTACCCGGGAGATGTTCTGCCACGAAGTGCAGTACGACACCGACGGCAGAGAGCACGATCGCTGGGTCAATTTCGGCATTCAGCCGCATTCGCACAAACTCGAGCCATTCCGGAGGGAGCTGCGCGAAGCATTGAATGGAAGCTGCTGAGCATTCGGAGACCGGGCGACTGTCTGCAATCCCGCCCAGCCGGCGTATCGGCCGGACTGGCTACAATGGGCGCATCCCTCCTGCTGGACGCGCCCCAATGACTGCCACCGATGTGCCACTGACCTTCTACGTCCGCCTCCAGGTCAAACCCGAGCGCGTGCAGGACTGGCTGGACGCGGTCCACGCGCTGATTGATCGCATGGCCGACGAACCGGCGTTCATCTCCTGCGACCTGCATCGCGATGCCAACGACCCCACGCTGTTCACCCTGTATGAGCGCTGGGACGAAGACTCCGTGCAGGATTTCCTGGCCCACCAGTCCACCGACTACCGCGCCGCCTACGACGCGCAGATTGCGGACATGCTGCAGAAACCACGCGAACCGCAGGTGCTGGAGCTGATCCAGAGCTGGGGCGCGCCAGAACAACCATGACGCACCCTTGCGATGAACGCGTCGCCACGCGACATTGCAACGAATGACCGACCAAATAAAAACGGCGACCCAAGGGGTCGCCGTTTTCATTCTGCACCGCCGTTCGGATCAGGCCGCCTGGGCCTGCTCGCTCTGGCGCTGCACCAGCGCGTTGAAGCGCGCCAGCGAGCTCAGGTGGTGGTGGATCGAGGCCAGCCAGCCGTTGCGGTGCCAGGCGACGATGATGTCGTCGGGCAGCTTGGCGAACTTTTCAACGTCGACCACGTGGAACCCGTTGACCGACATCTTCTCGCCGCTGTTCAGGGTCACGTCGATGCTGCGGTCGACCAGCAGGTCCTGGGCCAGCAGCGCGGCACTGAACTGACGGGTCTGCTCGTGCTCGCGGGTGAAGTCGGCGCAGAACTTCATGGCATTGTCGACCAGCTCGGTCGCCTTGCCGTCGACGAACAGCGGCTCGCCTTCTTCACTCTCGCCCTGGTTGACCTGCTCCGAATCGGCGTCCAGCGCCAGCAGGAAGTTGCCGTCCTCATCGGACTGCATGAACACGAACGGGTAGCGGCGCAGGTAGGCCGGGGCGTAGGTGTTGTCGGCCCAGCGGCCTTCACTCACGAACAGGTTGTTGCGGGCCAGGCCCACCGCCACGATCGGCGCTGCGTCCTTGCCAGTGAACAGGATGGGGAAGTGCTGGGCGGCCATGCCGAACTCGCCGATCACCGCCGGAATGGCGTTGGTCTCGGCAGCGAAGGCCAGCGAACCCGGACGCAGACGCCAGTTGGCGTGCTTGTCCGATTGCAGCGGCAACGGCTGGCGGTAGAACAGCGGGCCGGAGGCCTGGGTCGGTTCGGTCGGCGGGGTAGTCGTTTCAGCAGTCATGAATGTGATCGGATACGACGCGCCAGACAGCCCGGGCGCGAAAGCGGGCACCGCATTGATCGTCCACTATAGCGTGGCTGTTTGACGATTGCCCGCTGCCACCCCGGTTCAGCCGCGTCCTACGTTTTCCGCTGCGTTGCAGCAAAGCCAGCCAACAAGGCCGATCACGACGCCGTGCATGGTCATCACCGGGATCACAGGGGATGATCGCCTCCGTTCTGCGGCAGATCTCCCATGCACACCCGCCTTCCCGCTACCGGCCTGATCGGCCTGCTCCGCCCCGCCCTGCTGGGCAGCGCCTGCGCCGCGCTGTCTGCCTGTGACGACGCCGCGCCGGCGGCGCAACTGCCAGGCCTGACCATGCTGTCCGCGCAGGAGGTAGTTGCCGACCCCATGCCGGGCAGCAACGACGCGCTGCGCCGCATCCACTACCGCGACCTGCACGGTGAAGGTGTGTTGGTGCTGGAACGCAGCGACGAGGTCATCGAAGACCCCGCCGGCACCAGCACGCTCGACGTGGCGATCCTGACCGCGCGGCTGTACATCCGGCCAGCGCCCCGCATGGGGTGGACCAAGCAGTGGCAACGCCAGATCCGCCAGCCCTGTGCCGGCCCCATCCTGGAAGCGGGCTGGCTGCTGCAGCATGTCGGTGCCACCGATCTGGACGGCGACGGCCAGGCGGAGATCACCCTGGCCAGCCACACCTTCTGCGGGGGGCGGAGCGACCCGCACCAGCTGCACGTGAGCCTCATCGACGGCAGCACCAGCTATGGGATCGAAGGCGAAACCCGTCTGGATGCTGCCGGCCAGGCACGGTTCGACGGAGAACGCCATGAAAGCCCGAGCCTGGCGATGGCGCCGCCGGTGTTCGTGCAACACCTCGGCACGCTCTGGTCCGCGCTGGGCGCCACATCGTCCACGCACGCCCGCCAGGCCCACTGAGCGCACGCGCTGCCGCAGTGGTATGGTCAGGCCTGGCCCCCGCAGGAGCGACCCATGACATCCCGTTCGCGCAGTCTGTTTTCACGCGGCCTGGTCCCGCTGCTGGCGTTGACGACCTTGTCCCTATCGGCCTGCGCCACCGCGCCGGGCCCGCACATCACCGGCAGTGGCCAGTGCCATGCCGAACCGCTGGCCTGGGCCATCGGCAAGCCGGCCGATGAAGCCAACATGCGCGCCCTGCTCAAGCAGAGCGGCGCCGGCCTGATCGACCCGATCGGCCCGGCCACCATCACCGCCAGTGCCACCCGCGACGACCGCCTGCGCGTGTTCATCGACAGGAACAACGTGATTACCTCGGTCAAGTGCGAATAAGGGACGGCGCCAGCGCATCCTCGCTGATATCGGCAAGCGTCCGCGCGCCTGTCAACGTCATCGCCACCCGCATTTCCTTCGCGATCAGGTCCAGCAGGTTGGCCACGCCGGCCTCGCCGTGCGTGGCAAGCGCGTAAACGAACGCGCGTCCCAGCAGCACGCCGTCGGCACCGAGCGCCAGCATCCGCACCACGTCCAGCCCGGTGCGGATGCCCGAGTCTGCCAGGATCTCCACCTCGCCCTTGACCGCTGCGGCAATCGCCGGCAATGCCCGTGCGGTGGACAACACCCCGTCCAGCTGACGCCCGCCGTGGTTGGAAACCACGATGCCATCGGCGCCGAACCGCACCGCGTCGCGTGCATCGTCCGGATCCAGGATGCCCTTGATCACCATCGGCCCGCTCCAGAACTCGCGGATCCACTCCAGGTCCTTCCACGAGATCGAGGGATCGAAATTGCTGCCCAGCCAGCCGATGTAGTCGGCCAATCCGGTCGGACTGCCGCGATACGCTGAGATATTGCCCAGGTCATGCGGTCGCCCGCGCAGGCCAACGTCCCACGCCCAGCGCGGGTGGGTCACCGCCTGCAGCATGCGTCGCATCGCTGCATTCGGCCCGCTCATGCCCGAATGCGCATCGCGGTAGCGCGCGCCGGGCACTGGCATGTCCACCGTAAACACCAGCGTGGTCACCCCGGCCGCCTTGGCCCGCTCCAGCGCGTTGCGCATGAAGCCCCGGTCCTTCAGCACGTACAGCTGGAACCACATCGGCCGGCCGATAACAGGCGCCACTTCCTCGATCGGGCATACCGACACCGTCGACAGCGTGAACGGAATACCCCGGCTGGCGGCCGCGCGTGCCGCCTGTACTTCGCCACGCCGCGCGAACATGCCGGTCAGCCCCACCGGCCCCAGCGCTACCGGCATTGCCATGCGCTCACCCAGCAGCTCAGCCTCAAGGCTCAGCGCGCCCATGTCGCGCAGCACGCGCTGGCGCAGCGCGATATCGGCCAGGTCGTCCACGTTTCGCCGCAGCGTGTGCTCCGCATAGGCGCCACCATCGGCGTAGTGGAACAGGAACGGCGGCAGCCGGCGCTGCGCGGCAGCGCGGTAATCGGTGGAAGCGGAGATGATCATGGCCCAACCATGGCGGATGCGAATGCAGTCCGCCCATTAGACCAAAGTCAGCCGCAGCAGGGGCTGGTCGGTCCCTTCAGTTCAATCGCGTTGCCATCGGGGTCGCGCAGATACAGCGACAGGCCATCGCCCTCCGCGCCCAGATTGCTGCGTACCTGACCGTCCACCGCGACGCCCTGCCCCTTCAGATGCTCGCGCAGGCTCGCTTCGTCGAACGGCTCGATCCGCAGGCACAGGTGCTCCAGGTTGCGTCCCTGCGTCCCTGCCGCCGGGCCGCCCCGGCTGCCCAGCGGCCCGTCCACGCTGATCAGATCAATCATCGACGTGCCGGCATGCAGGTGGATCATCCCCAACGTCGGGCGCTCGCGCGCCACCGTACAGCCCAGGACATCGCAATAGAAGGTCAGCGCACGCTGCAGGTCCTGCACCCGCAGCACCACGTGGTCGATACGTTGGATCTCGAACGGTCGTTCGCTGCTCATGACTACTCCAGCTTCTTGGCCAGACGGCGGAACACCGTCAGCACGATCACACACAGCACGCTCACCCCGATGGCGATCACGTACTCCCCGATCCCCACCGCGATGCCGATGGCCGCGGCCATGATCAGCGAGCTGGCGGTGGTCAGGCCGCTGACTTCGTCCTCGCGGCTGCCACGCAGGATGGTGCCGGCGGCCACGAACCCCACGCAGGCCACCACCGCCTCGATCAGGCGCACCGGGTCGACCTGCAGGAGATCACGGTAGCGCTCCTGCTGGAAATGTTCGGCAATGCTGTCGCCGAGACCGACGATCAACGCGGCCGCGCCGGCAATGAGCATGTGCGTGCGCAGGCCCGCCGCGTGCTTGCCCATCTCGCGTTCGATACCCAGCACACCACCGAACAGCATCGCCGCAGCGATCCTCAGCAGGATCGAAAGATCTTGTTCCATTCCCATCCCGTTTTCAGTGGCAATGGGTAGAGCGTTGCCCGAGCGTCGTGGGAATGTCGTGAAATGCGATGTGAGCGCCGCGTGCAGGAGCGGCAAATCCGCCCCTGCGGTGCTGCCTTACTGCGCGAGGTAGCCGCCGTCGATGGCGTAATAGGTGCCGGTGGCAAACGAAGCGTCCTCGCTCGCCAGCCAGGCCACCAGCGCCGCGACTTCCGCGGCCTTGCCCAGGCGCTTCAACGCATGCTTCTCCTCCAGCGCCTTCTTCACTGCCGGGTCCATCTTGTCCAGCAGCGGCGTGGCGATGAAACCCGGACCTACTGCGTTGACCCGGATGCGGTCACTGGCGTGTTCCCACGCTGCAGTCTGGGTCAGCCCGACCACCCCATGCTTGGCCGCCACGTACGCCACCGAGTTGGCGAACCCGACCTGGCCCAGGATCGAGGCCATGTTGATGATGCTGCCGCCCTTGCCGGTCTTTCGCAGCGCCTGGATCTGCGCACGCTGGCACAGGAACACGCTGTTGAGGTTGACGTCGATCACCCGCTTCCATCCGTCCACCGGGTAGTCGCCGCTGAGCGCCGAAGGCCCACCAATGCCGGCGTTGTTGACCGCGATGTCCAGCCCTCCCAGTTCCTGCACGGTG
The DNA here is from genome assembly GCF_963519125.1 of uncultured Stenotrophomonas sp. Classification (GTDB taxonomy): domain Bacteria; phylum Pseudomonadota; class Gammaproteobacteria; order Xanthomonadales; family Xanthomonadaceae; genus Stenotrophomonas. Next base: position 238,099 of record NZ_CAUQLJ010000003.1, read on the forward strand.
CGCTGCACTGCGGCTTCGACGGCGGCGTCGTCGGTGACATCCAGCGCGATGCCGATGGCCCTCACGCCCTTGGCCCGGATCGCTTCGGCGGTCTTCTGTACTGCGTCGTCCTTCAGGTCCCACACCGCCACTGCTGCGCCGGAATCGGCCAACAGCTCGGCCACGGCCAAGCCAATGCCGGAGACGCCGCCGGTAACGATGGCAACCTTGCCCTTCAGCTGGTAATCGATCATTGCGTTTGCCTCTGCCTGGATTCCATCCCACCTTACGCCTGAAAAACGTTACACAACGTGCACAGAGCGCCCCGCAACAATCCTTCCCATCGCTGCAACGCACCCGCCCCTATGCTGGGTGTCGTACCTCCTGCACGACTTCCCATCCCCCAAGGCACTTTCATGACAGAGTCCACTGACGGAACGTTGTTCACCCCCACCCGACTTGGCGCGATCGAGGTTGCCAACCGCATTGCGATGGCACCGCTGACCCGCAACCGCGCGATCGAGGGCCGCGTGCCGAATCCCCTGGCCATCCAGTACTACCAGCAGCGCGCAAGCGCCGGCCTGGTCATTGCGGAAGCGACCCAGATCAGTCCGCTGGGCCAGGGCTACCTGGACACCCCCGGCATCTACAGCCAGGCGCAGATCGAGGCGTGGCGCAAGGTGACCGATGCGGTGCACGCCGAAGGCGGTCGCATCGTGCTGCAGCTCTGGCACGTCGGCCGCGTGTCGCACACCAGCCTGCTGCCGGAAGGTGAAGTGCCGGTGGCCCCGAGCGCGATCCGGGCCAACGCCAAGACCTTCACCGCGAAGGGCTTCGAAGACGTCTCCGCGCCGCGCGCGCTGCGCCTGGATGAAATTCCCGGGATAGTCCAGGACTACCGCCAGGCTGCGCGCAACGCCCTCACCGCCGGTTTCGACGGGGTCGAGGTGCACGCCGCCAACGGCTACCTGATCGACCAGTTCCTGCGCGATGGCAGCAACCATCGCACCGACGAATACGGCGGCAGCATCGAGAACCGCACCCGTCTGCTCGATGAAGTGGTGCGTGCGGTCGTCGCCGAAATCGGCGCGGAGCGTACCGGTGTGCGCCTGTCGCCGACCACCCCGGCCAGCGACGCGCACGACTCCAACCCGCAGCCGTTGTTCGAACGTGCGGTGGAGCGCCTCGATGCGATTGGCGACCTGGCCTTCATCCATGTCATCGAGGGCGCCACCGGTGGTCCGCGCGACAACATCCCATTCGACTACGCCGCGCTGCGCGCGAAGTTCCGTGGGCCGTGGATCGCCAACAACGGCTATGACAAGGACAGCGCCGAGGCAGCGATTGCCAGCGGTTACGCCGACATGATCGCCTTCGGTCGGGCCTTCATCGCCAACCCGGACCTGGTGGAGCGCCTGCGCAATGATGTTCCGCTGTCGGACTTCAATCCTGACACCCTGTATGGCGGTGGCGCGGAGGGGTATATCGATTACCCGAGCGTGTCGGGTCCAACGTAGCGGAATGATGCAAACGGTGCCGGGCACGCGGCCCGGCACCGTCGTTTCGATCAATACACCGGCAACGAAATGAAACTCGCCTGCTGCGGTGCATGCCACACCTGCTGGGTCGCCTTCTGGTAATCGCCTGGCTTGGCCAGGTAGATGTTCGGCACGAAGGTCTGGGGGTTGCGGTCGTACAGCGGGAACAGCGTCGACTGCACCTGCACCATCACCCGGTGGCCGGGCTGGAATACGTGGTTGGCGGTGGGCAGGCCGAATCTGTAATCCAGCACCTGGTTCGACGCGATCGCCTTCGGCTCGCTGAAGCTCTCGCGGTAACGCCCGCGGAAGATCGCCATCGACACTGCCAGTTCGTAACCGCCCATTTCCGGCGTGGACGGCACCTGGTCGGGATATACGTCGATCAGCTTCACCACCCAATCGCTGTCGCTGCCACTGGTGGCCGCCTGCAGGTTCACCTGCGGCGCGCCGCCGATACGCAGCGGTTCGGTCAGCGGCTCGCTGACGAAGGTCAGCACGTCCGGGCGACCATCGACGAAGCGCTGGTCCTTGACCAGCCAGCTGGTCCACATGTCGCGGTCGGCGAAATGCACCGGACGCGGCACGAACGGCACCGGCTTGGCCGGGTCGGACACGTACGCGTCATGGGTCGCCTCGCCTGCCTGCGGCGCCTCGAACGAGAGCTTGCCGCCCGCGCGCAGGTATAGCGGCTTGGTCTGCGCGGCCGTACGCGGCCACTGCTGCAGGCGGTCCCAGTGGTTTTCACCGGTGTTGTAGATCAGCACCGGCGGCGTGTCTGCCTTGGCCGCGCCGTCGACGAGGTACTGGTCGAAGAACGGCTTGAGCACGTCGCGGCGGAACTGCAGCGCGGTGTCGCCGTCGAACTTCAGTGCGCCCAGGTTGGCGCCGTCATAGTTCACCTGGCTGTGCCGCCACGGGCCCATCACCAGGTAGTTGAGGGTGTTGCCGGTGTCGCGCGGCTCCATCGCGGCATAGCTGTGCACCGCGCCCCACATGTCTTCCTGGTCCCACAGCCCCTGCAGCCACATGGTGGGCGCCTTCAACGGCGTGCTGGCCATGCGCTTGTCCAGCGCCTGTTCCTGCCAGAACGCATCGTAGGACGGGTGTTCCACCAGTTTGTGCCACCACGGCAGCTGGTCGATGCCGTTGGCCTTGGCATAGTCGCCGGCCGAACCGGCGCGCAGGAAGGTGGTGTAGTCGTCGTAGCCGACGCTGGGAATGGAAGGGCCCTTGCCACGCTTGGCCAGCTGGCCGGTGAAGTAGCCGAAGTTGACCTGGCGGAAAGCACCGTAATTGAGCCAGTCGTCGCCCATCCAGCCGTCGATCATCGGGCTCTGCGGCGCGGCCACCTTCAGCGCGGGATGCGGGTCGGTGAGCGCCATGACCACGGTGAAGCCTTCATACGACGAGCCGAGCATGCCGACCTTGCCGTTGCTTTCCGGCACGTGCTTGACCAGCCAGTCGATGGTGTCCCACGCATCGGTGGCGTGGTCGACCTTGGTGCCATTGAGCGGACCGCGCAGCGGCCGGGTCATCACGTAGTCGCCTTCGGAGCCGTGCTTGCCGCGGATATCCTGGAACACGCGGATGTAGCCGGCGTCGACGAACACCTCGTCGCCCTGCGGCAGGATGTCGCGCATGTGCGGCGAATCCATGCGCTTGGCGCGATTGGCGGCGTCGTAGGGAGTGCGGGTGAGCAGCATCGGCGCGTTGCGGGCGCCCTTGGGCACCACGATCACCGTATACAGCTTGGTCCCATCGCGCATCGGCACCATGACCTCGCGCTTGTCGTAGTCGAAGCCCGCGGTCGGGGTCACGAACCCCTTGGCCGGAATATCCGGCGTCATCGGCGCGGTCTGCGCCGACACGCTGGCGGCAATCATCAGGCTCAACAGCACAGGCACGACACGAACACGCATGGCTCTCTCCGGGAAGGTGATGGCGACTACCTTCCCAGCCTAGCGCCGTTCCGCCCCACCGCCTATGTGCCGTAGGTTGGCCGTGAACGGGCAGATCCCGCAAAGGGCGTAGAGCCGAGCTCTGCCCGGCTCCACGCGATACATCAACGAACCACACCACCACTCAACACCACCGGCACGCTCTGCACCGGCTCGCTGGCCGAACGCGAAAGCTGCAGCTCATACCGCCCTTCGGCAATCTTCCACTGCTTGCCGACCGTATCGAAGCTGGCCATCGCCTTCGGCTCGGCCTCGATCCGGATCCGGCGCGACTCGCCAGGCTGCAGCATGACCTTCTGGAAACCGATCAGGCGGATCGGCGTCGCGCTGCCTTCCGGCAGCTTCAGGTACAGCTGGGCCACATCGGCACCGGCCACCTTGCCGGTGTTGCGGATGTCGACCGTGGCCACCAGCCGCTGCCCCATCGCCGAATAGGTCAGGTTGTCGTACTGGAACTGCGTGTACGACAGGCCGTGGCCGAACGGGAACTGCGGCACCAGGCCCTTGGCCGCGAACCACTTGTAGCCCACGTTGGCGCCTTCGATGTTGTAATCGATGGTGTCGTCCGGCTTGTTCTTCGGATTGAAGCCCAGCCCGTTCACGTGCGGACGCGGCAGCTGCGACGCGTCCACCGGCCAGGTCACCGGCAGGCGGCCGGACGGATTGACCTTGCCGGTCAGCAGCGCGGCAATCGCCTCGCCGCCGCGGATGCCCGGGTACCACGCCTGCATCACCGCCGGCACCTGCTGCAGCCACGGCAGCTCGACCGGGCCGTTGGTTTCCAGCACCACCACGGTCTTCGGGTTGGCCTTGGCCACGCCCGCGATCAGCGCGTCCTGGTTGTCCGGCAGCTGCATGTGCGGCAGGTCCACCGACTCGGCCGACCACTGCGTGGCGAACACGATGGCCACGTCCGCCGCTGCGGCAGCGCGCGCCGCCGCCGCCACGTCACGCCCATCCACGTACTCGATGGACGCGTCCGGGCGCTCGGCGCGCAGCGCTTCCAGCGGCGAGGACGGATGGAAAATCACCGGGCCTGGCCAGGTAGTCGGCAGCACGCCCGGCACCGCGTTGGTGCCACGGGCAGTGAAACCCACGTGCGACGAACCGCCGCCACCGATCACGCCCTTGTCCGCGTGTCCGCCGATGATCACGATGCGCTGCACGTCCTTGGACAGCGGCAGCAGGCCGCCTTCGTTGCGCAGCAGCACGCTGCCCTCTTCCACCGTGCGCTGCGCGGCGGCGAAACCAGCCGCGACGTCGATCGGCACGTGCTGCGGCGGCAGGTCGAAGTTGCCGTGCGCGAACATCGTGCGCAGGATCCGCGCCACCATGTCATCCAGGCGCGCCTGCGGCACCGTGCCACCCGCCACTGCCAGGCGCAGCGGCTGGTCGAAGTACACCGCTTTGTCGAACACCTCGCCCGCCGACTGCTGGTCCAGCCCGGCCAGTGCCGCCTTGGAGCCGCTGTGCACGCCGCCCCAGTCGGACATCACGAAACCGGGGAACTTCCATTCCTGCTTGAGCACCTGGTTCATCAGGTAGTCGTGCTCGCAGCCGTAGGTGCCGTTGATGCGGTTGTACGAACACATCACCGAACCGGGCTTGCCGGCGTCCAATGCGATCTCGAACGCCAGCAGGTCCGACTCGCGCATCGCCTGCTCGCCGATCTCGGCGCTGTGGAAATTGCGCGAGGTTTCCATGTCGTTGAGCGCGAAGTGCTTCATCGTCGAAATCACGTGCTGGCTCTGCACACCTCGGATCGACTCGCCGACCAGGCGCCCGGCCAGCACCGGGTCTTCGCCGGCGTATTCGAAGTTGCGGCCGTTGCGCGGGTCGCGCTGCAGGTTGACGCTGCCGGCCAGCAGGATGTTGAAGCGCTGCTGCCAGGCTTCACGGCCCATGGTGGCACCGCCGGCGAACGCGATCTGCGGATTCCAGGTAGAGGCCGTGGACGGGCCCGACGGCATCGCCGTGGCAATGTCGCCCTTGCGGATCCCCCCCGGGTTGGTCACGCCCACGCCGGCATCGGCCGACTGCTGCGCCGGAATGCCCAGGCGCGGCACGCCGGGCACGAAGCCGGCCGAGCCCACTGCGCCTTCGGGCAGCGGACCACCGTCCTTGCCCAGCCCGAAGTAGCTGTGCAGCATCTGGAACTTCTCGTCCACGGTCATCTTCGCCACCAGCGCCTTTGCGCGGGCGTCGGCATTCAGCGTGGTGTCCATCCATGGCGTGTCGCCACCGACCGGTGCGCTGTAACCCAGCGTCAGCAACTGGCCGGCAATGCGGGTATCTGCATCCAGGCGCAGGGTCACCTGCTGTGTTGTTGACGCCTCGAAGCCCTGGCTGTAGCCGTCACTCTTGGCGATTGCAGCAAACCCTGCGGCAGTCGCGGTCTCTGCATCGGTGCCCAGCAGGACTGCCGGCGCGCCCAGGCGCGAGCTGTCCACCAGTGCCTTGAGTGGCGCCGCGTCGGCAGCGCCCTTGCTGCGGGTATACAGCGCCACCACATGGCGGCCGTCATTCAGGCGCAGGTAGTTCAGGCCCGGTGCTTCCACGCCCGATTCGGCTTCCACCGGCAGCCGCGACAGCACCACGCTGCCGCGCTGTTCGGCGGCGGCCGGATCGGCGCTCACGAAGCGGTAGGTGTAGCCGAGCTGGTCGGCCAGTGCCGCCAGCGGGTCCGGCGCCAGCGCGGTGTCGGGGGTGTCGGCGGCGCGGATGACGTTGTCGATGGTCAGCGCGTCCACATCCAGCGCCTGCAACTGCGCGGCCACGGCCGTGGCGTCCAGGTACGTCGGCGCCTGCTCCAGGCGCAGCACGGTGAAGGCATCGGCCGGCGCGGCGGGGGCTGCCGAAGCGGCAGCGGAGAGCGACAAGGCGATGGCGGCCGTCAGGGCCAGGGGCTTTGTAATCGTTTTCATAAGCGGGCGAAACACCTTTGCTGACGCAGTAAATCCAGGGAGTCTTGCCGCAGAAGGGTGCAGCGCCGTAGTGGCGGGACACCGGCACGCGAGCGGCCGGTATCGGGAACTACACGGCTACGCCGACCACGATCAGGCCCCTCCGCCTGTCGCTACAGCCATCGCATCCGTTGGGTGCCGTGAAGAGCACCCATCCGGTCAAGAGTCGTTCACCGCGTTCATGTCTGTCAACACGACGAAGGTCCGACGCGTGGCATCCGGCACCCGGATAATTCATTAGTAATTCTGCTAAAACACGCTAGCATGTCGGTCTCACCCCTTGACACCGACACTGCCTACGCTCGCCTTCATGTTCAGGTTTCCCGCCCGTCTCCGCTTGCTCCTGCCCTTCCGGGAGGCACGTCCATGGCCGCTGTAAGAGCCCTGGACCAGCTGCTGGAAAGCCGCCAGGTCTGGCGGGGGCAGCCGCGTGCGGCGGTGCCGGAGGTGGCGGCCCATCCGACCGGGCATCCTGCGCTGGACAGCCGGCTGCCCGGTGGCGGCTGGCCCCCTTCAGCCCTGTCCGAGGTGCTGCTGGGCGCGTCCGGACAGGGCGAGCTGGCACTGGTCTGGCCAACCCTGGCCCGGCTCAGCCAGCTCCAGCAGACCGTGGTGCTGGTCGCCCCGCCGCACCTGCCGCACGCGCCCGGTTGGGCCGGGGCCGGGCTGGCCCTGGGCCAGTTGCAGGTGGTCCACGCCAACCCGCGCGACGCGCTGTGGGCGGCCGAACAATGCCTGCGCTCGGCCGCCTGCGCCGCCGTGCTGTGCTGGCCACAGCAACACACCGACGACCGGGCCCTGCGCCGGTTGCAGGTCGCCGCCGAAACCGGCCAGTGCCTGGGCTTTGCCTTCCGCGACAGCCGCCAGGCGCGCAACCCCTCCCCCGCACCGTTGCGCCTGCAGCTCGATGCCGGCCAGGTGCGGATCCTCAAATGCCGTGGCGGCATGGCACCGGCGCAGCCGTTGCCGCTGGCCCTGGCGCATTGAGGCGCCGCCATGCAGTGGGCCTGCCTGTTGCTGCCTCAACTGGCGCTGGACGCTGCCCTGCGCCAGCAGCCGGACCCGCGCGCGCCACTGGTGCTGGTCACCGGCCCGGCGCAGCGCCGGGTGCTGCATGCGGTCAGCCCGGCCGCGCGCCAGCTCGGCCTGCGTCGCGGCATGCTGCTTTCGGCCGCGCAGGTGCTCACCCGCGACATGCTCACCGTGGACTACGACCCGCGCGCCGAACAGGACACCCGCCAGCTGCTGGCCAGCTGGCTGTACGGGATCAGCTCGCAGGTCAGCCTGGCCTTCCCGCATGCGCTGGCGCTGGAGATCGGCGCCAGCCGCGCCCTGTTCGGCGACTGGCCGGCCATTGAACAACGCCTGCGCGAGGGCCTGAAAGAACTGGGCTTCCGCCACCGCCTGGTGGCCGCACCGAACCCGCATGCGGCCTGGGTACTGAGTGGCGTGCACGCGCGCCTGGGCGTGGACGCCGAGACCCTGGAACCGGCGCTGGCGCAGATCCCGATCGAACGCAGCGGCCTGCCTGCTGATGCGGTCACGGTATTGGCCCGCTCCGGGCTGCGCAGCCTGGGCGCGGCCTTCGCCCTGCCCCGCGACAGCCTGGCCCGGCGCTTCCCGGCGCAGGTGCTGGCCCACCTGGATGCGCTGCGCGGCATTGGCAGCCCGCCACTGCAGTACTTCCGCCCTCCGGACCGGTTCGATGCACGCATCGAGTTCGAGTACGAGATCGACTCCACCCAGGCCCTGCTGTTCCCGCTGCGCCGGCTCACCGCCGACCTGGCCGCCTTCCTGTGTTCGCGCGATGGCGGTGCGCAGCAGTTCGACCTGTGGTTCGAACACGAACAGCACCCGGACACGCGGCTGACCGTCGGCCTGCTCGCCCCCGAACGCGACGCGGCGATGCTGTTCGAACTGGCGCGCAACCGCGTCGACCACCTGCGGCTGCCGGCCGGCAGCCGCGGGCTGCGCCTGCAGGCCGAGCACCTGCCGCCGTTCGTGCCAGCCGCGCGCGACCTGTTCGACCCGCGCCCGCAGCAGGCCATGCCCTGGGAGCAGCTGCGCGAACGCCTGCGCGCGCGGCTCGGCGACGATGCCGTGCAGGGCGTGGCGCTGCGTGCCGAACACCGGCCCGAACGCGCCACCGGCACCCCAAGCCAGGCCGCCAAGCGCCCGTCGCCGGTATTGCCGTTGCGCCCGGGCTGGCTGCTGGCCACCCCGCAGCCGCTGTACGACCCCGACCTGCGCATCCTGTCCGGACCCGAACGCATCGAATCGGGCTGGTGGGACGAAGACGATGTACGCCGCGACTACTACGTGGTGGAAACCGCGCTCGGCCAGCGCGGCTGGGCCTTCACCGCCGCCGGCGCGCGGCATGGACCGTTCATGCTGCACGGCTGGTTCGCATGAGCACCGCCCTGCCCGACTATGCCGAACTGCATTGCCTGTCGGCCTTCAGTTTCCAGCGCGGCGCCTCGATCGCCGAGGAGCTGTTCGCGCGCGCGAAGGAACAGGGCTACCGCGCGCTGGCGATCACCGACGAATGCTCGCTGGCCGGCATCGTGCGCGCCTGGCAGGCGGCGAAAAAACACCAGCTGGCGCTGATCACCGGCGCCGAATTCCAGATCGAAGACGGCCCAAAGCTGGTGCTGCTGTGCACCGACCTGGCCGGCTATGCCGGGCTGTGCGAACTGATCACCCGCTGCCGCCGGCGTGCCGCCAAGGGCGAGTATCGCTGTTTGCGCAGCGACTTCGACGCCCTGCCCGAGGGCCTGCTGTGCCTGTGGCCCACGCAGGCGCCCACGGCCGACGATGCGGCCTGGCTGCACGCCCGTTTCCCGCACCGCACCTGGCTGGCGGTGGAACTGCACCGCGACGCCGACGACGTGGCGCGGCTGGAAGCGCTGCTGGAATTCGGCTACGCCCACGACCTGCCGCTGGTGGCCAGCGGCGACGTGCACATGCATGTGCGCCGCCGCCGCGCGCTGCAGGACACGCTCACCGCGATCCGCCAGCACTGCACCATCGCCGACGCCGGCTGGCACCTGTTCCCCAATGGCGAACGCCACCTGCGCAGCCGCCAGGCACTGGCGGCGGTGTACCCGGCCGAACTGCTGGAAGAAACCCTGCGCATCGCCGAGTGCTGTACCTTCGACCTGGCCCAGCTGCAGTACACCTACCCGCGCGAGCTGGTACCCGACGGCCACGACCCGGCCAGCTGGCTGCGCATGCTGGTCGAACAGGGCATGCAGTGGCGCTGGCCGCGCGGTGCCAGCGCTGCGCAGCGCAGGCAGATCGAACACGAACTTCGGCTGATCCACCTCAAGCAGTACGAGTCCTACTTCCTGACCGTGCACGACATCGTGCGTTTCGCGCGCAGCCAGCAGATCCTGTGCCAGGGTCGCGGCTCGGCCGCCAATTCCTCGGTGTGTTTCGTGCTGGGCGTGACCGAGATCGACCCCAGCCACATGGAACTGCTGTTCGAACGCTTCATTTCCGAGGAACGCGACGAACCGCCGGACATCGACATCGATTTCGAACACGAACGCCGCGAAGAAGTGCTGCAGTACGTGTTCAACCGCTACGGCCGCGAACGGGCCGCGCTCACCGCCGTGGCGATCAGCTACCGCGGCCGCAGCGCGGTGCGCGACGTCGCCCGCGTGCTCGGCCTGCCGCCGGACCAGGTCAACGAACTGGCCGCCTGCCTGGACCGCTGGAGCAGCCACGAACCGCTGCCCGACGCGCTGCGCGAACGCGGCTTCGACCCGGACACGCCGTTGATGCGGCGGCTGGTGGCGCTGACCGCTGAACTGGTCGACTTTCCGCGCCATCTTTCCCAGCACCCGGGTGGTTTCGTGATCTCCGAATACCCGCTGTCCAGCCTGGTGCCGGTGGAAAACGCAGCCATGGCCGATCGCACCGTGATCCAGTGGGACAAGGACGACCTGGACGCCACCGGGCTGATGAAGGTCGACTGCCTGGCACTGGGCATGCTCACCGCCGTGCGCAAATGCCTGGCCATGCTGCACGCGCATGGCGCCCCGGCGATGGGCATGGCCGACATTCCGGCCGACGACACCGCCACCTACGACATGATCTGCCGCGCCGACACGCTCGGCGTGTTCCAGATCGAATCGCGCGCGCAGATGGCCATGCTGCCCCGCATGCAGCCGCGCTGCTTCTACGACCTGGTGATCGAAGTGGCGATCGTGCGCCCCGGGCCGATCCAGGGCGACATGGTCCACCCCTATCTCAACCGCCGCAAACGCCTCAAGGAAGAAGGCATCGAGGAAATCGACTATCCGCCGGAACTGGAGAAGGTGTTCAAACGCACCCTGGGCGTACCCCTGTTCCAGGAACAGGTGATGCAGCTGGCGGTGGCTGCGGCCGGCTTCAGTCCCGGCGAAGCCGACGCTCTGCGCCGTTCGATGGCGGCCTGGAAGCGCCACGGCGGACTGGAACCGCACCGCGACAAGCTGCTGGCCGGCATGGCCACGCGTGGCTACAGCCGCGAATACGGAGAACGCCTGTTCGAGCAGATCAAGGGCTTCGGCAGCTATGGCTTCCCGGAAAGCCACGCCGCCAGCTTCGCACTGATCACCTATGTCAGCTGCTGGCTCAAGTGCCACCACCCGACCGCGTTCGCGGCCAGCCTGGTCAACAGCCAGCCACTGGGCTTCTACACCCCCGACCAGATCCTGCAGGACGCGCGTCGGCACGGGGTGCCGGTGCTGCCGGTGGACGTGCGCCACAGCGACTGGGACTGCACGCTCATACCGGCCACGCAGGCCGAAGCTTTGCCCGGCATCCGGCTCGGCCTGCGCATGGTCGATGGTTTCAGCGAAGACGTGGCCCTGGCGCTGATGCAGGCGCGCGCCCGCTACCCGTTCGACAGCGTGGCCGACCTCAGCCAGCGCGCCCGGCTGGACCGCCGCCACCAGGGCCTGCTGGCCGACGCCGGTGCGCTGAAGGGGCTGAGCGGTCACCGCCATCGCGCGCGTTGGGATGTTTCGGGCGTGGAAAAACCGCTGCCGTTGTTCGACACCGTGCGCGCCACCGCAGAAGCCGAGGTGCCGCTACCGGCACCGAGCGCCTTCGAAGACATGCAGGCCGACTACAACAGCACCGGCACCACCCTGGGCCAGCACATGGTCTCGTTCATCCGTGCCGACCTGCAGGCGCGGCGCTGCCAGCGTTCGGACCAGCTGGCCACGCTGCCGCACGGGCGCAGCGTGCGCTTTGCCGGCCTGGTGCGCATGCGCCAGCGGCCACAGACCGCCAGCGGGGTAACCTTCCTGACCCTGGAAGACGAATGCGGCATGGTCAACGCCGTGGTCTGGCGCAAGACCGCCGACCGCCAGCACCGGGTGCTGGTGGAAGCACGGCTGATGCAGATCGACGGCCGCCTGGAACGCGTCGACGGCGTGCAGCACCTCATCGTGCAGCGCATGCACAACCTGGACGAGCTGATCGACGGCGTACGCACCCACAGCCGCGATTTCCATTGAACCGGCCGTCCGGTGTCGACCAACCGTAGAGCGGGGCTCTGCCCCGCTGCTGTGCCCCGCTGCTCTGTGACCGGATTCACGCCAGGCACAGATACAGATTTTTCTGACTAGTGTCGCAATCATCCCATCCGCTATCGTCGCAGCCATCCAAGGATCCGGAACCGGCCATGTCGCGCGCACTCACCCTTACCACCCTGGCCGTATCCAGCCTCGCCCTGCTGGTCTCCGGCTACACCGCCGTGCAGCTGCACCGGAGCCAGTCCGAACAGCGCGTCATCACCGCGCGCGGGCTGGTCATCCAGGACGCCAGCGGCCAGGCCCGGGTGATCCTCGGCGCGCCGCTGCCCGATCCGCTCAGCAAGGGCGTACCGCAGGGGCCGCGCGCCTCGCCGCTGTCCGGTGTGGTCCTGCTCGGCGCCGACGGCTCCGAACGGGGCAGCTACGGCACCGCCGATGTGGGCGATGAAGCCTCGCTCACCCTGGACGACGCCAAGGGCACCACCGAGGTGTTCAAGATCACCGCCAACCCCGACCGTGGCGCCACCCTGGTGATCAAGCATCAGAACAGCACCGGCGCCATGCTCACCTCGTGGCAGGGCAAGCCGGAGCTGATCTTCCTCAACGACAACGGGCAGTCGCACTACATCCGACCTGGAACGAACGCGGCGCCGTAACGCACCCGACATGCGAAAATGGCACGTCGCTCGTTGAAGGTCCCCGACCATGCCCATCGCCGCACCGTCCTGGCCGCAGGCCACCACCGTGGCCGACTTCCGCCACAACCTGGATGTCGTGCACGCGCGCATCGCCGCTGCCTGCGCGCGCGCCGGGCGCGACCCGGGCAGTGTGCGGCTGCTGCCGGTCAGCAAGACCGTGGACGAAGCACGACTGCGCCTGGCCGTTGAAGCCGGCTGCGACACGCTCGGCGAGAACAAGGTGCAGGAAGCCAAGGGCAAGGCCGAAGCCATGGCCGACCTCGGCATCCGCTGGTCGGTGATCGGCCACCTGCAGACCAACAAGGCGCGCGACGTGGCGCGCTTCGCCAGCGAGTTCCAGGCGCTGGACAGCCTGCGCGTGGCCCAGGCGCTGGACCAGCGGCTGGCGCAGGAAAACCGCACGCTGGACGTGTTCGTGCAGGTCAACACCTCCGGCGAAGCGAGCAAGTACGGGCTGGACCCGATCGAAGTGGCCGACTTCGTGCAGCAATTGCCGGGCTTCACCCAGCTGCGCGTGCGCGGGTTGATGACGCTGGCGGTGTTTTCCGCCGATACGGAGCTGGTACGCCCGTGCTTCGTGCGCCTGCGTGAGCTGCGCGACCGGTTGCGCCCGACGCTGCCGGCCGGGGTCAGCCTGGATGAGTTGTCGATGGGGATGTCGGGGGATTTCGAGATCGCCATCGAGGAAGGGGCGACGGTAGTGCGGGTTGGACAGGCTATTTTTGGGGCGCGGGCTACGCCGGATAGTCAGTATTGGCCGGGAACAGCCGGTTGAGTTGAGACCGCCTGGCAGCCACGCAGGTCGTTATGCGAGGGTGGCCATGTGGTTCGCGTGTTCACGGGCCTGGGCGTGCAGCCAGTCGCGGAAGGCGAGGAAGCCCGGATGCGTGGATGAGCGTGGCGGGTAGACCAGCCAGTGCGACCAACGTGTTTTCAGCCGATGCGGCGACAAGGCGATCAACTGGCCGGAATCCAGCAGCAGGCGGGCGCGGGTCATTCGTCCCAGTGCCACGCCGAAACCATCCAGCGCGGCACGGTGATGCGCTTCTGAATCATTGAGCATCGCCACGAAACGCGACGGCGCCGCGTCGCCGATCAGTGCGAACCAGCGATGCCATTCGCCATCGGGGTCGCCCAACAGCGGCCACTGCGACAACGGCCGTGCGTCGACTCCACCCATGCGCTCGACCAGCGACGGACTGGCCATCGGCACCATCCATTCGTCGAACAGCGGCTCGGCATGCACCCCGCTCCAGTGCCCCGCGCCCACCCGCAGCGCGGCATCGCAGTGCAGCTGGCGCTCGAAATCGGTGAGCCGCTCGCTCGATTCCAGGTTGAACTCGATCTGCGGATGCGCGGTCACGAATGATCCCAACCGCGGCACCAGCCAGTTGGACGCCATTGACGGCAACGCACTCACCGTCAGCACCCGATCATGCCGCGCACCAAACGGCTGCAGCGCCTGCGCGATCGCATCGAGGTGCGGCCCCACCTGCTCCAGCAGGCGCTGGCCCTCCGCCGTCGGCTTCACCCCGCGTGGCTGCCGCTGCAGCAGCGCATAGCCCAGCCGCTCCTCCAGCTGCCGCATCTGATGGCTGAGCGCGCTGACCGTGAGGTTCAACGAATCCGCGGCGCGGGTCAGGTTGCCGAGGCGGGCGGCGGTAACGAAATTCTGCAGTGGCTGGAGCGGAACCCGGGACATGGCGACTTGAATCCAGTTCAAGAAAGGGTTGTGAAACGATCGCTTCTGCGCCGCCCATCCTGCCCGTCTCGTCAATTCCACTCAAGTGGAGGACGCCCATGAACATCTACGCCAGCCTGTTGTTCCTGCACGGCCATATCACCGATCCCGACCTCGCCCGCCAGCTCTCCGAGCCCACTGCGGACGCAGACGCTCAGGGCGCCGGCTTGGCTTCCGGGAGTACCCTCGGCCTGCCGTCATACCAGTCCCGCGCCCCGGCCAGGTGCCAGGTGCGCTTGTCGCCGTCCAGTTCGATGCCGGCGCCGAGCAGCCCCCAGCGCAGGTAAAGATCGCCGCGACGGCTGCCTTGGGGCATGTCCAGCCGTGCGCGCAGCGACAGGCGCTCGTTCTCGGCCTGCAGGTCGTCCACGGCGAGATGCTCGCGCTGCCAGCGCAGCTGGCCACTGGCCTTTACTTCGCCCGAATCGAGCAGGCCCAGCACCCAACGCGGATAGTCCTTGCGTGCTGCGAACACGCCGAGCACCGGGCCGGCATCACGCAGGCGCAGGTCCGCCTGCGCATCCACCCGGAACGGCGCGGCGGCCTGTATGTGTCCGCTGTGCAGGTCGACCTCACCCCACCAGTTGCCCTTGCTGGCGGTATCGCCGTCGACCTGCACGTTGCGCAGGCTCAGCGTGGTCCCGCCCAGATCGAACTGGCCGCTGTCGAAGTCCGCGCGCTTCACCTGCGCCTTGACCTGGGCGTCGCCGCGGATGTCCATGCCCATCACCCGGATGCGGGCTCCCGTGCCGCGCAGGTCGGCACGTCCCTGCCCAACCCGACCGGCGCCATCCAGCGAGACGTCGCCACTCAGCAGGCCGGTCCCGCCGAGAAGGCGCGCGTTGTTGCTGCCCACGTAGCGGTTGTAGGCCGTCAGGTCAGGCACCCGAGCGTCCTTGAACTGCAGGTGCGCGCGCATGCCGTCGCGCAGTTGCTGCAGGCGCGCGTCGCCGCGCATTGTCAGCGCCATCGCCCTGCCATCGAACAGCACGGTCTTCGGCGCATCCGTGGGCGCGGCGCGAAACTCGGGAATGGCGACCTTCAGTTCGGCCTGCGGCGGTTCACCCTCGACGATCCGCCCCACCGCGCTGGCCTGCCCCTGCATGCGGACCCCGGCCACCTCGGACACCGCCACCACCTTGGGCACGTCCAGGCGGCTGCCCGGCGCCAGCGCACCGTCGACGATCTTCAGATCCCCCTCGAGCAGGCCACCGCCGTCGAGCCGGAACCACGGCTTGCGCACGAACAGGTCGGCGATCCAGTTCAGCGAATCGAACTTCCACGCGCCGCGCACCTCGCCAGACAGGCGCGGCAGCAGCTCGGCCGGCGCTTCAAAGGGAATCTTTCGCCCACTGACCCGCAGGTCGGCATGCAGTTCGCTGCCCGTCTCCTCGTCGCGCGGCAGGCGCGCCTGCACGCGCATGTCCTGGGCCACGTCCAGCTGCAACGACAACAGGCCTCGATCCGGCGCATGCACGCCGGCATGCACCGGCACCCGCCACACCGCGCGGCTGCCCGGTTGCAGCAGGCCGCGGTCCATCACCAGGTCCGCGTTGAGTCGCGCCTCGGCCGGCATGCTGCCGACCTTGGCATGCGCGCCCGCGGTATCGATCGTGATCGCCTGGCTGCGCCCATCCATCTGCAGCTGTGCCCAGGTGATACCGAACTTGCGCAGGCCCGGCGCTTCATCCCGGTAGTGGCGCGGGTAGTGGAAGCGCGCAGCGAGGTGCGCCTCGTCGAGCAGTTTGACGCCGTCATAGCTCACCGTGGCCTGTTCGAAGCCGGCGGTGGAGTCGAACAGTTCGGAGGGCCCGCCCTTGGTCTGCTTCTGGAACCCCACCGTGCCGTGCCCCTGGCCGACAATCAGCAGCTTGCCGAAGCGGCCGCTGCGGATGCTGTCGCTGTGGATCGCATCCAGCCGGATGTTCCAGCCGCGATCGCCGCGCGGCGGCGGCGGAATCGCCTTCTCCACCCGTGAGATGTCCGATTCCACGCCGGTGGCATCGATACTCGGAATGCGCACCTCCCGCTTGAACAGGTGCACCAGCGATATCCATGCGCTGGCGCGGTCGGCGCGGAAGATATAGACGGTGTGATTGGCCTGGCCCCGGATATGGATGTTCCAGACAAAGGCGTGGCCCGGCATCAAGGTGAGCGCCGCCCCGGTCTTCAACGTGAACTTTTCAGGCTTGCGGTTGGTGACCGCATCGAACAGCGGGGTGTTGAGGAACACGTTCCCCGCCAGCAGGTACAGCGCATAGAAGACCAGCAGCGCATACAGCGCCACGCGCCACGGCCGGGGCCAGCGCCGGACGCGCTCGGGAATCAAAGCCATGGAAGTCTGCGACGTAACGGAATGACGCCGCCACTATCAACAACCGCGCTACGGCACCGCGTGAAGAGCTCGCTTCAACCCACCCGCCGCTCCGGATCCCACGCCATCGGCTGCCACAACTCCAGCTTGTTCCCATCCGGATCCAGGATCCACGCAAACGAACCGTTCTCATGCGTTTCCGGCCCACTCACGATGGTCACTTCGGCCTCACGCAGATTCGCCAGCAATCCCTCCAGATCATCCACACGATAATTGATCATGAAGGGCGACTCGCTCGGACTGAACCATTTACTCTCCGGCTCGGCCAGCGCCCAGACAGTAAGGCCGCCATCATTGGCCTTGTCATCCGGCCAACGCAATACAGCGCCGCCGAAATCCTCCAGCCGCATGCCGAGATGCTGCCGATACCACTCAGCCAGCGCAGCCCTATCGCCACGGCTCTTGAAAAACACCCCACCGATACCGGTCACCTTCGCCATGGCTGTCTCCTCCCGTAGTGGGCTGATCCTATGCCCTGAACGGCACAAAAGAAAACGGCAGGCCGTTGCACCGGCCTGCCGTCCTCGATCCGCGCCGAAGGTTTCGATCAGAAACGGAACTCGCCGCCCAGGCTGATCGTGTCCACGTCCACGTCAACGCCGCTGAAGTCGCCCTGGCGACGATCGTAGTTCAAGCTCAGGCCCCAGCGACGGTTGAAGTCGTACCCCAGGTTGACGCCGTAATAGGCCTTGGTCGAGCTTTCGTCATCGACCACGTCGAAGGTGTCTTCGCGCACCTGCGCGGTCAGGCGCGCGATGCCGGCACGGGCGCCGATGAAGAAGCCGGTGTTGTCGGCGCCGAAGTTCTTCTTGACCACAAGACCGGCGCCAATCGAGACCAGGTCCAGCTCCTGGTCGTAGCCCAGATCCTTGTTGTACAGCGAACCGACATGACCTTCCACGCCGATGTTCGGGGTGAACCAGTAGCCACCGCCGATGGCCGCGGAGGTGTCCGACTCACTGCCTCGGAAACCGGCGTAGCTGATTTCAGTGTCGCTGCTGCCGAGCTCGGCCCGGACAAACGCATGACCGGCCATTGCATCGGTCGAGAGGGTGGCCAGCGCGACCGCGGCGGCCAGGGTCAGGTACTTCTTCATTCAGGTCCTTCCAAAGGTGGTTGCCCTTCTGGGCGGCGCCACTCTGCCTCCTGTTCATGTTTGTGTCAATTCCGTTAAACGAGTGCGTCACACGGGCAGCTCAGGCAGCCTCGCAATCACCTTGAACTCGACGTCGAAGCCACTCAGCCAGGTCACGCCCACGGCGGTCAGGCTCGGGTGCGGGGCCTGGCCCCAGTACTCGGGCACGATCGCCCAGACCTGGTCGAGGATCTTGTCCGGATCGATCATGAAGACGGTCACGTCGACCACATCGTCGAACGTGCAGCCTGCTGCGGCCAACACTGCATTGAGGTTCTCGAAAAGGCGGTGCACCTGCGCTTCCAGTCCCGGCTCCGGCGAACCGTCTTCGCGGCTACCAACCTGTCCGGAGACGAACAGGAAGCCGTTCGATCTCACGGCGGGAGAATAGCGGTAGCGGGCATACAGATCCTGCCGGCCAGCTGGGAATACAACGTCTCGGGTTGCCATGGAAGTCTCCAGAGGGGCGCAGGGCCCGGTGAGGGAATGCCTCCACGGTACGAGCGCCGCCCGGGGCGATAAACGACCAACCTTGGCCATCACTGTTTGTAGAATCCAAACAATTGCCCACGGGAGTGCCGATGGACCGTTTCGATGCCATGCAGGCCTTCGCCCGGGTCGTGGAGACCGGCAGCTTCACCAAGGCCGCGCAGACCCTGCACATGAGCCGCACCACGGTGACCCAACTGGTGCAGCAGCTGGAAGCGCGCCTGCGCGTGCGCCTGCTCAACCGCACCACCCGCCAGGTCAACGTCACCGAAGACGGCGCCGCCTACTACGAGCATGTGGCCAGGCTGCTGGCGAACCTGGACGACGCCGAGACCAGTCTCTCCAGTTTCGCCGCCAGCCCGCGCGGCCGCCTGCGCGTGGACGTCCCCGCGCCCCTCGCGCGTTTTCTGCTCGTCCCGGCACTGCCCGACTTCCATGCACGTTACCCGGACATCCAGCTCGACCTGGGAGTCAGCGACCGCAACGTCGACCTGATCGACGAGAACGTGGATTGCGTAATCCGTGGCGGCGTGCTGACCGACCCGTCACTGGTCGCCCGCCGTATCGGCGACCTGCAGGCCGGCCTGTACGCAGCGCCGCAGTACCTTGAGAAAATCGGCATGCCCTCGCACCCGACCGCGCTGGAAACCGAGCCGCACCGTATCGTCGGCTACCGTGGTTCACGCCCCACCGGCGCCATGCCGTATGTGCTTCACCGCGGCGATGAGACGCTGACCGTGCACGGCCGTCACCTGCTGGCCGTGGATGATGGCAATGCCTACCTCGCCGCCGGCGTGGCCGGACTGGGCGTGCTATGGCTGCCGGACTACGTCGCTGCCGAGCACGAACGACGTGGTGAACTGGTGCGGGTACTGACCGACTGGCAGGTTGACCCGATGCCCCTGCACGTTGCATTCCGGCCCAACCGGCACGTCAGCGCCAAACTGCGCGTGTTTGTCGATTGGGTCGCGGCCTTGATGGCAGAGCACGTGCCGAAAGCAACGCAGGGCGTGGATCTACCGGGTGGACAGCACCAGCAGCAGGAACACCAGTAACGAGGCCGTGCCTGCGATGTTGGACCCGACAGCCAGCGGGTGGCAGTGGAGGCGGCCGTCACCTAGTATTGTCAGCAGAGCCTGCGCGCGTGCGTCGGGCGGGGGCAGGCATTGACGCAGTTCCTCGAATTGTTCGGCACGAAACTCTCCCTGATGTTCGCGGGCGTTGCCCTGCTTTACTTCGTCTGGTCGAGCGCTCCCATCTGGTGGGCGAGCCTTCGCGCATTTCGCGCAGGCAATCGCCTGGTCAACCCGGGGTCTTTCATCTTCTTCGCCAGTGCGCTGGTCTACGGCGGCACGACCATGGGCGCGATGGGCGGCGCGGCCCTGAGTGCCGGGTCGCAGGTGTTGGCGGAGGCGAGCCATCCGTGGATATACGCACTGCTGGCACCGGGCAGCTGGCTGGCCATCCGCATGGTGTCGAACCAGCTTCCGTTGCTGGCAGTGCTGCACATCCTGCTGACCTGGGCTGTTACACGGCAGTTGGAGTCGCACTGGACTTCGTGGTGCGCACGCGGACTTCTCTCCAGCAAAGGAGCACGCTGATGGAGATCCCGGCGGCTACATTCAACATGCTGCTCTGGCACTTTCTCGAAGAAGCCCTGATTCTGGTATGGGTGACCTCACCGGTCTGGTGGGCGGCGCTCAAGACCTTGATCCGCCGCACCGCACTTCCCCGCCCTCTGCTCTTCGTCGCCACCTCGGCCGCGCTCGCCTACGGCGTTACGGGCGCGGCCTACGCGCTTTTGCTGGTTCCGGCCACTGTAGCGGGCACGTTCCTGGCACCGCAGATGCAGGAGGCCGGCGTCCCGGGTGGCGGACTGCTGACCACTATCAAGAGCACCGTGACCGGGGCGTTCGTACTACTGGCTGCGTCACTGCCCATCTCTGCGTGGTGGGGTTCGCGGCGGTTGGCCCAGCGCTGGCAGCGGCTCTGCACCGGTCATGACGGCAGCGGCTGAACCACCAGTACGTCACCACGGCACACATCCACCTCCCGGTAAATCGCATCGCGCCCGTTGCGGAACGCCAGGCGCAGGTCGAAACTGCAGCCGGTATCGCCCAGCCGCACGGTCGTGCTGCCGCCACCGGCGTCAATGCGGTCGATCGGGCGGGCTTCGAACGCGCCGCTGCCCGCTGCGGCGACCTCCAGGCGCATGATGCTGTCGTGCGCCCGGTTGAGCACCGTCAGGTAGCGCGGCTGCTCAGCGGCGTGGGCGGCCGAGGTCACAGACAACAGGGCAAGCAGTACGAAGGAACGGGTATGCATGGCGGCAGGCTCCAGCGTGGGTGAGCCTGCATGACGCGCCGCTCGTGCCCCCGCCGACAACCGATCCGGGACCAATCGTCGTTGCGCCGGGACCAATCGTAATGGGCCCTCACGGCGCTTCTCCGGACCGGCACGGCCGCCTAAGATGGCCCTGCCCCGCCGTGCCGGGCGCCCCGGATACCCGCCGTGATCGTTCGCCTTGGCAGTACTTCCATCCCGCTGACCCGCTATCTGCTGCTGTGGACCGCCGTCGCGGTGGTGTTCGCCGTGCAGCATGTACTCAGCGACGGCATGCACGGCAACAGCGTGCCCCTGGTGGCGCATCTGCGCTGGTCGATGATCCAGTGGTACACATGGGCAGCGCTCGCACCCCTGGTGTTCCGCCTGGCCGAGCGCCATCCCTTCGACCCGACCCGGCGCCTGCGCGGCCTGGGCAGGCACGTACTGGCCAGCCTGGTGCTCACCTCTGCCGCCATGGTGATCGGCGCACTGGTCTCCACCCTGTTCGAACCGAGTGGATTCTTCGAACAACTCGGCTACTTCCTGGCCCAGCATTTCGCCATCGGGTTGCTGACCTACTGGGCGCTGTTCGCCCTGCAGCAGGCCCTGCACTTCCAGGCCGAGAAAGCACAGCGCGAAGTGGAGGCCAGCCGGCTCGCCACCGAACTGGCCCAGTCGCGCCTGCTGTCGCTCAAGTCCCAATTGCAACCCCACTTCCTGTTCAACACCCTGCACGCCATCATCACCCTGCTCGACGAAGACACTCTGTCGGCCGAAGACATGCTGCTGCGCCTGAGCGAACTGCTGCGTGCGTTCCTGGAAGACTACGACGGCCAGGAGATCCCGCTGCGCCAGGAGCTGGACCTGATCGAGCTGTACCTGGGCATCCAGCGCGTGCGCTTCAAGGACCGCCTGACCACGCGTACCTACATCGCGCCGGACACGCTCGACTGCGCGGTACCCAGCCTGCTGCTGCAGCCGCTGGTGGAAAACGCACTGCGCCACGGCATCGGCCAGCGCGTGGGCGAAGACGTGGTGGAGATCGAAACCCGCCGCGACGGCGACGCGCTCTGCATTGAAGTGCGCAACCGCAACAGCTCGCTGGAAAGCGCCGGCAGCGCCCCCTCCGGCCATGGCATCGGCATGTCCAATACCCGCCTGCGTCTCAGAGAGCTGTATGGCGAGGCCGCCGAGGTACGCCTCGACATGCTCTGGCCGGAAGGCGTGGCCTGCCGGGTCCGCCTGCCGTTCCGCACCCTGCTGCCCATCGACGACGCGCCGGAATTCGACGCGGGGACGGCGCGGGCATGAGCATCCGCGTGCTGGTGGTCGACGATGAGCCGCTGGCACGCCGGGCGATCGTGCGGCTGCTGGCCGACGACCCGGAGATCGAGCTGCTCGGCGAATGCGGCGACGGCGTCTCCGCCGTCAAGGCCATCCGCGAACACTCGCCCGACCTGGTGTTCCTGGACATCCAGATGCCGGCGATCACCGGGCTGGACGTGATCGCCACGATAGGCGCCGAGCGCATGCCGGCCACCGTATTCGTCACCGCCTACGAGCAGTACGCGGTGAAGGCATTCGAGGCCAATGCCGTGGATTACCTGGTCAAACCGTTCAGTCGTGAGCGCTTCGCCGCAACACTGCAGAGGGCGCGTCAGCGTGTGTCGGCTGCGGTCGGCACCAGCGCGCAGTCCACCGCGCAGATCCTGCAGGCGTTGGACGCCTTGCGCCAGCGGGAAGCCTACCTGCAGCGCATCCCCGTCCGGGTGGACGAACACGTGGTGCTGATCGACGTCGCCGACATCGTCTGGATCAAGGCCGCACGCAACACCGTGGAGATCCACCTCGCCACGAAAATGCACGAGCACCGTGGCACCCTGACCGCGTTGGCCGAGCGGCTGGACCCGAGGCACTTCGCGCGGGTACACCGCTCGGCCATCGTCAACATCGCCCGGGTCAAGACCATCCATCCGTGGTTCAACGGCCACCATGTGGTCACCCTGGACACCGGTCAGCAGCTACGGATGAGCCGGTACCAGAATGAGGCGTTCTTGAAGCTGGTTTCTACGCGAGCAGATACGACGTGACCCACCCGTAGCGCCGGGCTCTGCCCCGCTGCTCTTCGCGCACCACCCAGAAGCCCCCTGACCCTATACCTCTGCGGCCTACCCCGGATGACGTCACTCTGAAACCACATCGCCGGGTGGCAGGTCCTCGTCCACGGGCGGCGGCTCTTCACCTGCGCGACCTGGATCATCCAGATACAGCATGTTCCCGTCCGAGGTGCCCCTGACCCACACAAAGCTCTCATTGCCGTGCTGGTCCATATAACCCATCACGCACGACTCATATCTGACGTTCCCATAGTCGCGCGCGTCCTTGATGCGGGCCGCAGTCGCTTGTCCGGGACGCCTGTTGATGCTGATGGTCAAGTAGTTGCTGCCCGCCATCGAGTAATGACGCACATCCCTGGGATAATCTGCGCCGTAGCACACGTGCTGTACCTGATTGCCGCTCTTCATCCACGCGTAGTGCCACTTGTCGTGCCCACTCCAACCATAGTGCCGACTGGCAACGATCCTCAGATTGCTGTCTTTGAACCGTATGTAATACAGATCCACATCCCAGTAAGTCGGATTGTACGCATTCTCCCAGGTCATGGTGAAACAATCCCATTTGAATGACGTGGGCTCCCTCCCTCTGAGCTTGATCCAACTATCGAACTTTCCGACGGTCGGATTCGGCGTATTGGTCCGGAATTTCGTCCCGGATGGAGATGTAATCTCCGCGGCAATCCAGGTCGTCGTCTGGTTGGTCTTGCGCACGTATATCGTGATGGTCTGCGCAGCAGCTTCCGGGGTTTCACTGCCCCGCGCCTCTTCTTTGGCGATCACAGCGTCGTCCCGTACCAGGGGCCATTCGTAAACATAGCGATCATCCTTGTCGTGCGTGCAACCGACCACGGCACGGTTCGACTCATACTCGATCAGCCTGATGCTGCTCTCCAGCTGCGTTTGAGTGAGGCTGACCGCGACATTGTTCCGGTCGCGAGCCTGCAGATGCACCTCGATCGGCGCTTGCTGCCGCCCGTTTGCATAGATGTCCGCATTGACGTTGGACTGCTTGTGGAGCCTCACGGAGAATTCACTCAGCGTGGTCCATTGCGTGAACGGCTGGACCTCCCGTTGCGGGTCATCGCCCTCGGTGACCAGCTCGCGCTCAGTGCCGGGCACAGTGGATACCGTACTCATGACAGATTGCTCCCAAGTTGTTTTCCATTGGTTGACGGACATCCAGATTCAGGAGAATGCCGTGGACTACCTGGTCAAACCGCTCAGTCGTGAGCGCGTAGCCTCAACACTGCAAACGGCTCGGCAGCACGCAAGACTGTGGAGATCCACGCGGCCACGACGACGCACGAGCACCGCGGCACCATGACCGCGTTGGCCGAGCGGCTGGACCCGAGGCACGTTGCACGGGTACACCGCTCGACCATCGTCACCATCGCCAGGGTCAAGACCATCCACCCGTCGTTCAACGGCCATCGTGTAACCACCCTGGACACCAGCCAGGAGCTTCGCATGTGGCAGACACCTGTCATCCTGAAGCTTCCTCACCAGCTGAGAGGTCATCGTCCTCGGGCGGTAGCTCCGTACCCTTGAGACCAGGATCATCCAGATACAGCATGTTCCCGTCCGAGGTCCCCCTGACGAAAACTTTGCTCTCATTCCCGTGCTGGTCGATGTAGCCCATCACGCAGCCCTGATAGCTGACGCAACCGTAGTCACGCGCATCAAGAATACGGGAAGCGGTCGCTTGCCCCGGATGCTTGTTGATGTTCAAGGTTATGGAATTGGTACCCGCCAGGGAACGATGGGTCACCGGCCTTGCAGCACCTGCCCCGTAGCAGACGTGCAGCGTCTGGTTGCCGCCCTTGAGCCAATTGTAGTGATAGCCATCATGGTCGCCGTAACCATAGTGGCGACTGGCAACAATTCTCAACTTCGTGTCAATGAACCTGATGTAATAAAGATCTACATCCCAGTAGGTGGCATTGTATGCATTCTCGCTGGTCATGGTGGAGCAATTCCAAGGGTAAATCTTCGGCTCCCTGCCCTTGATCGTGACCCAACTATCGAACTTTCCATCCGTCGGATTCGGCGTATTCGTGCGGAATTTTGCACCCGACGGAGAAGTGATCTCTGCAGCGATCCAAGTCGATGACAGGTCCTTCTTTCTTACGTAGATTTTGACAATCTGACCAGTCGACGTCGGCGCCTCATCCGTTTGCGCATCTGGCTCAAGCTCTGTTCCATCGTCTCGCGTTGGATTCCATTCATAGACAAAGCGAGCATCGTGGGTATGCGTGCACAAAGGGACACCAACGTTATTCTCATAGTGGATCAGCCTGACGCCATTGACACCCATCAGCTGTTCTTGAGTCAGATTTACCACCACGTTGTTCCTGTCGCGCGCTTGGACCACGACTTCGATCGGCACCTGCTGCAGCCCGTTCGCGTAGACTTCGGCATTCACACCGGTGTTCTTGTGGATCTGCACCCTGAACACTGACAGCGAGTGCCAGTCTGCCAAGGGCTCCGGCTCGAACCCACCACCTTCGACGACGAGCGGCTCGCCATCGGTCAACAGTTCATTGGATCTCGTACTCATAGCGAATGCTCCCAGGTTGTCTTCCATTGGCCTGTAGTGCCACTTGGATCGCAAGCATGGGAAGCGCACCGCAATCGGCACGCCGACCCCAAGGGCTGCACCGAACAGAAGTCAACGCAACGGGCACGGTAAACACAAGCCCGTTGAGCGCAGCTCACTGCTCGCGATTCACCCCCGTGAGCGGCCAACATAGTCCCGGGGTTGTTATGGCGGCGTGTTGGGTAGAAGTAACCGCAGCGTGCGCATGACCGGCGTTCGAGCGGGACGTGCGACAGCCGGACAGAGCCCGGCGCTACGCGGTCTTTTCGCCTGCGCGCAGGGTCAGAACTTCCACGCCGTCTTCGGTTACCAGCACTGTGTGCTCGGCCTGTGCGGACAGCTTTCCGTCGCGCGTGGTCACCGTCCAACCGTCTTCGCTCATGTCGATGGCGGCGCGACCCTGATTGATCATCGGCTCAATGGTGAAGGTCATGCCGGCTTCCAGTTCCTCGCCGGTGCCGCGCTTGCCGTAGTGCAGTACCTGCGGCTCTTCGTGCATCTCCCGGCCGATGCCATGCCCGCAGAATTCGCGCACGACACTGTAGCCGTTCGCCTTGGCGTGCTGCTGGATGGCGAAGCCCACATCGCCCAGCGTTGCACCCGGACGCACCACCGCAATACCCTTCCACATCGCTTCGCGCGTCACGCGCACCAGACGCTTTGCCTGGAAATCCACGTCGCCGATCAGATAGGTCTTGCTGGAGTCGGCAATGAAGCCCTCCTTCTCCAGCGTAATGTCGAGATTGACGATGCTGCCGCTGCGCAGAATCTCGCTCGCCGACGGCACGCCATGGCACACCACGTTGTCGACCGAGCTGTTGAGCACGTACGCGAAGCCGTACTGCCCCTTGCTAGCGGGCCGGGCCTTCAACTCATCGACGATGAAGCGCTCGACCCAGTCGTTGACCTGCAGCGTGCTCATGCCTTCCAGCTGCAACCGGTCCAAGGCCTCGAACACCGAGGCCAACAACCGCCCGGACGCCCGCATCAGCGCCTGTTCTTCCAGCGTCTTGATCACGCGACCGCCACCCGCAGCGCGCCGGGGTCCACCCCGGCCGCCCGCAGCTCACGGTTGACGATCTCCTGATAACTCATGCCGGGGTTCATCTCGCACAGCATGCCGACCTTGATCCAGAAGCCCGCCTGCGCGTTGATGGAACGCCCTGAAACGCCGCTGGCGCGGCGAAGGTTGTCGTGCAGTTCGTCGTCGATGTTGACGATGCCCATGGCGGCCTCTGATCTCGGGGTATATACGCATCATATACGATACATATATCCCCGGCCACCGACGCCTGCTCACGTCCAGGCCGGGTCGGCGGTGAAGTCGATGGTCAGCCAGAACTCGCTGCCACGCGCATCCAGCCGCTCGGCAATGTCATCGCGCAGCGCATCCACGCTGCCGATCGTGCCGATCACGGTGTCGGGGTGGGTCAGGATATGGATCTCCACGAAGCGCATGCGCCCCATCTTGGCGACGTGGCTGGTGAAGTCCAGATAGCCGTGCTCGGCAATGAACTGCTGCATCACCGTCTGCACCCGTGCGTCCAGCGTGTCGGGCGCTACCTGCAGCACCTCACGCATGGCTCTCCACGCGCCGCGCAGCGGCACCGGCAGTACCGCCACGCTGATGATCGCCAGCACCAGCGGGTCCAGGTAGGGAATCCAGTGCGCGTGGTCGCCGTCCTTCAGCAGCAGCGCCAGCGCGAACGCCAGCACCACCGCCAGGCTCATCATGCCGCTGAGCAGCCATGCGCGCACGTCCAGCCACAACAATGCCGAACGCAGGCGCTTCGCGTGGACGCGGATGATCGCTGCCATGCCCAGATTGCTCACACAGAGCAGGCTGGCCCACATCAGTGCCGGGCCGGCGCGGACCACGTGGCCGCCGGTGGTCAGGCCGATGATGGAATTGGCCACCGCGTAGATGCAGGCCAGCGCCAGGATCGCCCCGCCCAGCGCTTCCACCATCGGCTCCAGGTGCCAATAGCCGTACTGGAAACGCGGGCTGCCCTCGCGACCGAGCAGGCGCAGCACCGCCAGCGCGACCAGGGTCAGGGCCACGTCGACCAAGCTGTACACGCCGTCGAACAGGATCGCCTGCGAGCCCACCAGCAGCCCGCCAATGAAGCCGGTGGCGCTGACCGCCACCGTCACCCCGATCGAAAATTTCAGGACCCGCTGCTCGCGTGCTGTATCCATCGCCTGCCGAAGGCCTGCCCGTTGCTCAGGTCTTCAGCACCTCCACCTTGTAGCTCGGCACGTCGCCGTCACGGTCGATGATAAGCCCGTGCACGTCCGACTCGAAGCCCGGGAAGCGCGCGTTCTGCTCGCGGGCGATGCGCAGCGACTGGATGATCGGCTCGTCGGACGCACCGAAACGTTCGCCCGGCATGATGGTCGGAATGCCGGGCGGGTATGGCACCAGCATGGTCCCGGCAATGCGGCCGCTGATCGCTTCGATGTCGACCCGCTCGATCTGCCCGCGCACCAGGTGGTCGTAGGCCTCGGCCGGCGTCATCACCGGCTCGGGCAGGTCCACGTACATCTCCCGCATCACCTGCGCCACCGCGAATTCGCGATTGAACGCGTGCAGCGCCAGGCACAGATCGCGCAACCCCCAGCCACCGTAAGCCTGCGGATAGTCCGCGGCCAGGTCCGGCAGCGCGCGGGTCAACGGCGCGTTGGCGTCGAACAGTTCCTTGAACGCCATCAGCTCGGTGACCAGGGTGCTCCACTTGCCCTTGGTGATGCCCATCGAGAACAGGAACAGCACCGAGTACAGGTTGGTCTTTTCCACGGTAATGCCGCGGCCCCACAGGAACTTGCTCAACACCGCCGCCGGAATGCCCAGCTTGCCCATGCTGCCGTCCATCGCCAGGCCCGGAGTCAGCAGGGTCACCTTGATCGGGTCGATCAGCACATAGTCGTCAACCAGGTTCTCGAAGCCATGCCAATGGGCGTCCGGCTGCAGGTACCACTCCTCGCGCTTGGCCACCAGCGGTGCCGGCGTATCGCCCTTGTCCAGGCTGCGCTCGACCTGGGTCGGCTGCCATACGCTGAACCACCAGTCGTCGCGACCGAGATCATCGCGGACGTGCAGCATTGCGCGGCGGAAGGCGATGGCTTCGTCATGCATTTCCTGCACCAGCGAGCGGCCAGCATCGCCTTCCATCATCTTCGAGGCCACGTCGCAGGCCGCGATCACCCCGTAGTGTGGGCTGGTCGAGGTGTGCATCATGAACGACTCGTTGAAGCGCTCGGCGTCCAGGTTGCGCTGTGCCGAGTTGCGCACGTGGATCATCGACGCCTGCGAGAACGCCGCCAGCAGCTTGTGGGTTGAATGCGTGGTGAAGATGATCGCATCCTGCTCACGCGGCTTGCCTTTGGCCATGCCGTAGTGGTTCTCGTAGAACGGATGGAACGCGGCGTAGGCGTACCAGGCCTCATCGAAGTGCAGGAAATCGACCGCGCTGCCGATCTCATCAGCGATCTTCTCGGCGTTGTAGCACAGGCCGTCATAGGTCGAGTTGGTTACCACTGCGATGCGCGGCTTGGAACCGGCCTGGTAGGCCTGGCTGGCCAGCGGGTTGGCAGCAATGCGCTGCTGCAGCGATTCCGGCGTGAACTGGTCCAGGCTGATCGGGCCGATGATGCCGTGCGCGTTGCGGCTGGGGGTGAAGTACACCGGCACCGCACCGGTCATGATCAGCGCGTGCAGCAGCGACTTGTGGCAATTGCGGTCGACAAACACCACGTCACCACGCGCCACCGTGCCATGCCAGACGATCTTGTTGGCGGTGGAGGTGCCGTTGGTGACGAAGAACGTATGGTCGGCGCCGAAGTTGCGCGCGGCTTCGTTCTCGGCGGCCTTGATCGGGCCGCTGTGGTCGAGCAGCGAGCCCAGTTCGGGTACCGAGATCGACAGGTCGCTGCGCAGCGTGTTCTCGCCATAGAACTGGTGGAAGGCACGTCCGACCGGCGACTTGGTGAACGCCACCCCGCCCGCATGCCCCGGCGTATGCCACGAATAGTTGGACTCGGCGGTGTGGTGGATAAGCGCCTTGAAGAACGGCGGCAGCAACTGCTGCATGTAGTCGTCGGCCGCGCGCATCACCTGCCGGGCGATGAAGCTCTTGGTGTCCTCGAACAGGAAGATGTAGCCGTGGATGTACTTGAGCAGCTTGCTGGGCACCTTCTCGATGGTGCGCCGTTCGCCGTACAGGAACACCGGCAGGCTGCCTCGACGGGCGCTCTGCTCGCGCAGGAAGCCGAGCAGGCGCTGGAATTCGCCCGGCTTGTCCTCGGTGCCGTCGATGGAGATCAACACCGCCGACGCGGCCACATAGGTCCGCGCACCGGACTGCGCATCGGCCAGGGTCAGGCCGCACAGCACGCGCTGGTCGCTGCCACGCAGCTCCTCGACCAACGCGCGGATCAGGATGCCGCCAATCCGCGGCGACTCGTAATCGTCATCGATGACAATGATCGGGTAATCCAGAGACTTGAAGTACACAGCGTTTCTCCTGGGGGAAGATCAAGAAAGCTTCGCGTTGCCGGTCGCGTCCAGCGGCGGCAGCTGGCCGCGCTGGCGGCGGCGCTCCTCGCTGAAGAACGGGTAGAACACGGTGATGAACAGCACGAACAGGAAGGCGTACTGCACGATACTGCCGGACGAACCGAAGATCGCCCACAGGCAATACACCACCGTGATGCTGGTCAGGAACCAGAACGCGCCGATATGCACCAGCGTGTGCGAGCGTTCCACCACGAAGTAGCAGGCCACGCAGGAGTAGATGTAGGGCAGCAGGGTCAGCACCACCGCGGCCGAGGTGATCACATCGAACTGCGCGGAGGCGGTCTTGGAGGTCGAGGTCACGAGCACCGCCAGGGTCATCAGCACCGCCACGATCAACACGCCCTTGACCGGCACGTCGTCCTTGTTGGTCTTGCTGAAGATGCTCGGGAACAGCCCGTCGTCGGACGCGGCCTTGGCGCTCTGCGCGGTCAGCAGGATCCAGCCGCCCAGCGAACCGGCCGCACCGATGAAGGCGCACAGGCTCACCACTGCTCCGCCCCAGCCGCCTACCGCATTGGCGGCAGCCAGCGCGAACGGCGCGTCGGACACCTGCAGCTCGCCATTGGGCACCATGCCCATGATCACCGACGAACTGGCGATGTAGGCCACCGCTGCCAGGAACACACCGGCCAGCGTAGCCCTCGCCACGTTCTTCTCCGGATTCTCGACCACCCCGGCCGTGACCGAGGCCGACTCCACCCCGATGAACGCCCACAGGGTCAGCGCCGCCGCGCTCGAAATCGCGCCGAAATTGCTCTCGCCCGAAACGTTGTAGGCGCCCTTGAAGATGGTCGGGTCGAAGAAGAACCAGCCGAAGATGGCGATGCCCAGGATCGGCACCAGCGCGAAGCTGGTGGTCACCGTCTGCACCCGGCTCACGAAGGCCGGGCCGATCACGTTGGCGAAGCTCAATGCCCACACCAGCGCCAGTACCGCGATGCAGCGCGGTATCGGCTGCGACAGGATCGGAAAGAAGTAGCTGAAGTAACCCACCGCCGCGATCGGAATGGCCACGTTGCCGATCCAGTTGGCGAACCAGTAGATGGTGTTGGTCTGGAAGCCCATGTAGGGCCCGAACCAGTCACGCGCGTACGCGTAAGGACCGCCGGCCTTGGGCGCCAGCTTGCCCAGCTTGGCGAACACGAACGCCAGCAGCAGCGCACCTGCGGTGGTCACCAACCAGCCCCAGATCGAGGCGGTACCGATCTTGGCCAGGCTGGACGGCAACAGGAACACGCCCGAGCCCATCATGTTGCCGGCCACCAGGAAGGTGGCACCCACTACCCCGATCTTCTTCTGCGCCATGACGGTATCGCTCCGTTACTTGATGAAGTTGTATTGCAGGCTGCCCTGCACGCGCACCGTGTCGGCGCGTTCTCCGTTCTGCTGCTCCAACTGCCCGTACAGCACTTCCATGCCCATCGTCCACGAGGGCGCCGGGCTCCAGATCAGGTTGAAGACGCCGTACTGGCTCTGCTTGAATGCATCGGCCGCCAGTGCATCGTTACGGTCCATGCTCAGCTGGCCGTACACCAGGTTCGACCGCCACATCGGCGACCAGTAATGGGTGTATCCGACGAAGCCGCCCTGCAGCGACAGCGCGTGCAGGCGCCCGTCCAGGCCGATCACCGCGTCCAGCCCCGAACCGGTCAGGTCGGCGGTATAGCGACTCATGCCCTTGCCACCGAGCAGGCCAAACAGCACCAGGTCCTGCTCGCCAACCGAGGCCGACCCACTGAGCTGCACACCGCCCCCGAACCGGCGCTCGTCGCGCTGGTCGCCGTCATACCCCAGGCTGCGCGCTACGCCACCCAGCTGCAGGTGGCCCCAGTCGCGCTCCATGCGCGCGGCCACGGTCACATCGGGCAGCCGATTCACCGCCACGGTGTCGTCGGTGGTGCCGGCCAGCTGGCTGTCGGGGTCTTCAGCGGCAAGGGTGAGGGTGTTGCCCTTGCCCATCTCGAAGCTGTGGTGCACCCCGGCCACCAGCAGGTAGCCCGCGCCTCCCGGCCCGGCGAAGTCCAGCGTGTCGGGCAGGCTGTCGGCGTCCATGAAGGTAGCGTAGCCATAGCCCGCGTAGGTGTTGCCCAGCTGACCGTAGGCATGGCGCAGCCGGAACTCATAGCCGTCACTGCTGCCGAAGAAGTCGTTTTCCAGATAGAAGCGCAGGTTGCCGCGCGAGGTCGGCCGGCGCGCCTCGAAGCTGAAGCGGGTCTGCTTGGCGTGCAGGTTGAAGTTGGACGTGTCGCGGTGGGCGCTGCCGACCGGAATGGTAGACGTGACGAACTGGTCTTCATCGCCGGCGGCGCGGGTATCGACGATCGCATCCAGTTTGGCGTAACCGCCAATGCGTATCAGCGTGTCGGTATTGGGAATGGCGAAAAAGCCTTTCAGCTCCGGGTCGGTCGGCCCGGCGGCGCTGTCAGGGCGCGAGGCGGCCGTGGAAGGATCGCCGACCGAATCGCGCGGCGGCAGGATGGCCTGGCCGGTGCCGGGTACTTTCGTGCTCGCGGCCTGGCTGAGCGTGGCCCCGGGCGCGATCGCCGTGGGTGCCACTGCGATGACCTCGGGCGTCGCCGCTGGCGCCCTGCCCTCGGCGCGTTCCAGCGCATCCAGCCGCTGCTCCATCGACTGCAGGGTCTGGCGCAGCGTGCGGATATCCTGGCGCAACGCCTCCGCTGAATCCTGCGCATGTACGGGCGTGGCCAACAACGCGACCACACAGAACAGCACGACAGAGCAACGCATCACGTCCTCCATGGACCGCAGACAATACGGCCGACTGAGGACGCAACGTTGCCGTGCACGCCCCCTGCCAGCGACCCGGTACTGCGGGACTCCCTCCCAATCCCGGGTTTCGCGCAGCAACTGCGCGTGCCTGCGCCTTGATTAACAACCAAGTAGTTAGCGTGTCGTGAAGCGTAGTGACACGCCATGCGTGTCAAAGCAAAAACAAAGCAAAAAACCATGCCCGCAGCATCCCACTGCGGGCCTATTCAGTCGTTGATCGAAATCAACGCACCGCGCCCATCACCTTCTCCATATCCTCCCCCTGCGGCATCCCCGACACACGCTGCACGATGCCGTCCGCATCACGGAACAGAATGCCCGGCGTGCCCTGGAAACCCAGCTCCACCATCAGCACCTGGTTCGCATCGAGCTTGTTGGCCAGCTCCGGCGTGATCTTCGCCGCCGGCTTGATCCCGCCCTTGCTGAAGTCGTGCTCGTTCTGCAGGAACACCGCACTGGGATTGGGCGCACCCAGGATCGCCGCCGCCTTGGCCGGGCTGTCCTCACGGATCACGCCCACCATCACGTGCCGCAGCTGCACCTTGCCGCTGTCCACCCACGGCCGTGCCGCTTCCCAGAACCGATGGCAATACGGGCAGTTGGCATCGCTGAAGGTATAGACCACGCGCGGGGCGTCGGCACGACCGTCGCGGACCCAGGCGCTGGCATCGAGCTTGTTCCAGATCTTGTCGGACACCGGCTTTTCCACCAGTTTCTGCAGCGGCGCGGCGCCGACATCCTCACCCTTCTCATTGAAGAGCGTGCCCACCATCACATTCTTGCCATCGGCGGTGACATACGCAGCGGCCGGCTGCTGACCGCCCACCAGACCCGCAAAGCCACGCAATCCACCCGGCGCATCGAATTCGCCCATCACCTCGAACCCGTGTTTCTCGATGCCCTGCAACACCGCAGGACGGTTCGCGCCGGATTTTGCAGTGGAAGCGGCAGCCGGCTGGGCGGCGGTCTTGGCAGGCTGCTGCGCCTGGCTGCACCCGGCCACCGCCAGCAGTACCGACACGGCCAGCACGGAGCCCAGCAGGGGCGAAGTTTTCAACGACATGGACACTCCCGGGGCACGCCCGTAACGATCAGCCCACAGGGTAGTCGCATCCGGCGGGCGGTGCAGCCGGATGCAGGCAACGCAGTGTTGAAGTTCAGGCGGCGGGCCGCAGCGGTTCGCCCTGCATATGCGGCAGCGCATTGCGGATGCGCTCGCGGCGTTGCGCGAAGATCTGCCGACGGTAACGGGCCGGGGTCACCCCGACGATACGCAGGAACAGGCGACGGAACGCGCTCTGGTCAGAATACCCGACCGCCCAGGACACCTCGTCCACCGCGCCGCCGCCCTGCAGCAGCAGCTGCGCTTTGGCGATGCGCAGGCGCTGGCAGTACGCGATCGGGCGCAGGCCGGTGGCCTTCAGGAAACGCCGCTGCAGCGTGCGCGGCTCCAGCCCGGCCGCATCGCAGATGTCCTGCAGGGTCACACCGCGCGCCGCGATGCTGTGCAGCCAACGTTGCGCCTTGAGGATGCCGCGATCGCCGTGGGCGAAATTCGGGCTGAACCGCTCCAGGTCTTCCTGCACGCCGCGCGGAATGACCAGCTGCAGCTGCTGGATCGCCGCACTCATCACGCTCTGGCCATAGATCCTGGCCAGCAGGCGCAGGCTGATGTACTTCCACGCGTCAGGCCCGGAGGAGGTCAGCAGGTCGCCATCGTCAACCAGGGAGCGCTCACTGGGCTGCCAGCTCGGCACCACCGCGGCCAGGGTTGGGCAGCGCGACAGGTCGGGCAGGCTCACCGAGCGGCCGGTCAGGATGCCGGCCGAGGCCGGCAGAAGCCCGCCCTCCTCGCAACCGGCCAGCAGGCTGCCGGCGTCATGGCAGTCGCGCAGCCAGGTCAGCATGCGGTCGTCGCACTGCATCAGCGGCCAGCTCGGCTCGTTGCCCGGTACCACGATCACCGAGGGCGGGGCGTCGCCGAACAGTTCGGCCCCGGCCACGCGCTGCATGCCGTGCCCGCGCGTGGACAGCGTCCAGCGCGTCACCAGCATCCGCGCGCCCGTACGTTTGCCTGCCGCCGCCGTACGGTTGCAGCGCTGGGCCAGCTCGGACAGCACCGGCGCGGCAGCGCGCAGGCTGCCGGGGTATTCGAGCACCGCGACTTCCATGAGGGTCGGCGAGGTCGGCTTGGGGGTCGACGATGAAGTGGGGAAAGATGCATCCATGACGGCGCTCCTGGAACGGCTACTGAGACCGGCAATCCCTGCTGGATCAAGGCTTGGCGGCGATTCAGAGGGAGCGTACGGAGCCACTTCCGATGCAGCTATGAAACAAGTTGTAAATCCGGCCCGGTAACGACATCCGGCCGAATGCGGCAAACCCTTGACTCTTGACCCGACTCCAGGGTCCACACTGTGCGCGTGCTCCCCCCTGCGAGACCGCCGTGAACATAGGACAGCTCGCACGCCAGGCCGGCGTGCCCATCGACACCGTGCGCTATTACGAGCGCCAGCACCTGTTGGCCACTGCCCAGCGCAGTGCCGGCGGCTACCGGGTTTTTTCCGACACCGACCTGATCCGGCTGCGCTTCATCCGCCGGGCCAAGGCACTGGGCTTCACCCTCGAGGAGATCGGCGAACTGCTCCGGCTCAGCGACCACCGTGGCCAGGACATGGCCCAGGTCCGCGAAACCGCCGTGCACAAGCTGCAGGACATCCAGCAGCGCATCGCAGAACTGCAGCGGATGCAGGCCGCGCTCGGGCAGCTGGTGGACGCATGCCCGGGCCACGGCGAGCTGGAACAGTGCCCGATCCTGGGCGCGTTGACGGAGCCGCGCGCATGAACGCTCCGCACGAGCACACCCCGGCACCGAAACACAGCTGCTGCTCGGCACATCCAGCGAAACCGGTCGTCCCCGCCTCGGCGGTACCAGCCGGCACCCGCTACACCTGCCCGATGGACCCGGAAATCGTGCAGGACGGCCCGGGCACCTGCCCGATCTGCGGCATGGCGCTGGAGCCGATGATGCCCAGCCTGGACGACGGCGAGAACCCGGAGCTCACCGATTTCCGTCGGCGCTTCTGGTGGAGCCTGCCGCTGAGCGTCGCCACCTTCGCGCTGGCAATGCTGGCGATGACGCCGTTGCTGCACGCACTGTCCCCGTCCGTCAGGGTCTGGATCGAGTTCGCGTTGTCCACCCCGGTGGTGCTGTGGGCCGGCTGGCCGTTCCTGCAGCGCTGGGCGCAGTCGATCCGCAACCGCAGCCCCAACATGTGGACGCTGATCGGCACCGGCGTGCTGGCGGCCTACGGCTACAGCGTCGTGGCGACCGTCGCGCCGGGTTTGTTCCCGCCCTCCTTCCAGCAGCATGGCCATGTCGGCGTGTACTTCGAAGCGGCGGCGGTGATCATCTCGCTCACCCTGCTCGGCCAGCTGATGGAGCTGCGTGCCCGCGCGCAGACCTCGGCGGCGATCAAGGCACTGCTCGGGCTGGCACCGAAGACTGCGCGCGTGCTGCGCGACGATGACCACGAGGAAGACGTGGAAATCGCCTCCCTGCAACCCGGTGACCGCCTGCGCGTGCGGCCCGGCGAGAAGGTGCCGGTCGATGGCAGCGTGCTGGAAGGTCGCTCGAGCGTGGACGAATCGATGTTGACCGGCGAGCCGGTACCGGTGGCCAAGACCATCGGCGATGCGGTCATCGGCGCCACCCTCAACGGCACCGGCAGCCTGGTCATCCGCGCCGAGCGACTGGGCGATGACAGCATGCTGGCGCAGATCGTGCAGCTGGTGGCGCAGGCACAGCGCTCGCGCGCGCCGATGCAGCGCATGGCCGACAAGGTGGCGTACTGGTTCGTGCTGGCGGTGCTCGGCGTGGCGGTGCTGACCTTCTTCGGCTGGGGCCTGTTCGGACCGGAGCCGTCCTGGACGCATGCCGTGCTCAGCGCAGTGGCGGTGCTCATCATCGCCTGCCCCTGCGCGCTCGGCCTGGCCACGCCGATGACAATCATGGTCGCCACCGGTCGCGCCGCGCAGCACGGCGTGCTGTTCCGCGACGCCGAAGCGATCGAGGCGCTGCGCACGGTCGACACGCTGGTGGTGGACAAGACCGGCACCCTTACCGAGGGCCGCCCGGTCTTCCGCGAAGCGATTGCCGTCGCTGGCTTCAACGCGGACCAGGTGGTGCACTTGTCCGCCAGCCTGGACCAAGGCAGCGAACATCCGCTTGCGGCGGCGATCACGGCCGAGGCACGCGCACGTGGCCAGGTATTGGCCGCAGTAGACGATTTCGATTCACTCACCGGGCTGGGCGTGCGCGGCAGCGTGGAAGGCAAGCCGCTGCTGCTTGGCAATGCCACCCTGATGCGCGAGCACGGCATCGCGCTGGAACCGGTACGGGAGGACGCGGACCGCCTGCGCCTTGCGGCGGCCAGCGTGATGTATCTCAGCGTCGAGGGCGCCCTCGCCGGCATCATCGCGGTCGCCGATCCGATCAAGGCCTCAACCGCCGAGGCGATCGCACAGCTGCACGCCGACGGCATCCGCATCGTGATGGCCACCGGTGATGGCACTGCCACCGCCGAAGCAGTCGCGCGCGATCTCGGCCTGGACGAGGTGCACGGCGAAATGCGCCCGGCCGACAAGGCCAACCTGATCCGCCATCTGCAGGCGCAGGGGCGCGTCGTGGCGATGGCCGGCGACGGCATCAACGATGCACCTGCGCTGGCAAGCGCCAATGTCGGCATCGCAATGGGCAACGGCACCGACGTGGCCATGTCGAGCGCGCAGGTGACGCTGGTCAAGGGCGACCTGCGTGGCATCCTGCGCGCGCGTCAGTTGTCGTCGGCCAGCGTGCGCAACATGCGCCAGAACCTGGGCTTCGCGTTCCTCTACAACGGGCTGGGCATTCCGGTCGCCGCGGGTGTGCTGTATCCGCTGGGCATCACGCTGTCGCCGATGTTCGCCGCGGTGGCAATGAGCCTGAGTTCGGTGTCGGTGATCAGCAACGCGCTGCGGCTGCGCCATCAGCGTGTGTCGAATGCATGACAGTTTTTTCTTGCCATTCGAAAACAGCGTCGCTATGATTCCGCTCCTCACGACGTGGGGCCATAGCTCAGCTGGGAGAGCGCCTGCATGGCATGCAGGAGGTCGGCGGTTCGATCCCGCCTGGCTCCACCAACATCCGGTCATTAGGCCGATCGGATGGATGCAGCATCAAAATTCAAGTTTTCGTGCGTCCCCATCGTCTAGAGGCCTAGGACATCACCCTTTCACGGTGGCGACCGGGGTTCGAATCCCCGTGGGGACGCCAGTTACAAAAACAAAAAGCCCTGACTTCGGTCGGGGCTTTTTGTTTGCGTCGCAGTTGCTTCGCGCATGCAGAAAACACTTGGCGAACTCTTCACATCCGCGTAGAATTCGGCCTCCAGCATCGTGGGGCCATAGCTCAGCTGGGAGAGCGCCTGCATGGCATGCAGGAGGTCGGCGGTTCGATCCCGCCTGGCTCCACCAACATCCGGTCATTAGGCCGATCGGATGGATGCAGCATCAAAATTCAAGTTTTCGTGCGTCCCCATCGTCTAGAGGCCTAGGACATCACCCTTTCACGGTGGCGACCGGGGTTCGAATCCCCGTGGGGACGCCACTCATCAGACTGCAAGGCCCCGGCTTCCCATTCAGGCAAATCAACGCTATGATGGTGGGCTCGCGGTACCAACGTGGGGCCATAGCTCAGCTGGGAGAGCGCCTGCATGGCATGCAGGAGGTCGGCGGTTCGATCCCGCCTGGCTCCACCAACATCCGGTCATTAGGCCGATCGGATGGATGCAGCATCAAAATTCAAGTTTTCGTGCGTCCCCATCGTCTAGAGGCCTAGGACATCACCCTTTCACGGTGGCGACCGGGGTTCGAATCCCCGTGGGGACGCCAGTAACGCAGAGAACCCTGGCAATGCCGGGGTTTTTTGTGTCCGCTCAAAAATCTGTTTGCATTCCCAACCAAAGCCGCTATGATAGGCGGCTCGCAGCATCACCGTGGGGCCATAGCTCAGCTGGGAGAGCGCCTGCATGGCATGCAGGAGGTCGGCGGTTCGATCCCGCCTGGCTCCACCAACATCCGGTCATTAGGCCGATCGGATGGATGCAGCATCAAAATTCAAGTTTTCGTGCGTCCCCATCGTCTAGAGGCCTAGGACATCACCCTTTCACGGTGGCGACCGGGGTTCGAATCCCCGTGGGGACGCCAATCAAGAAGCAAAAAGCCCTGACTTCGGTCGGGGCTTTTTGTTTTGGTAGCCTAGGCCCATGTGCTATTCCGCCCAGATCCGCGCCGACTACACCAAGCTGGTCCGAGAGTTCGGCGCCACCCTGTCGCTGGACGAATTCGCACAGCTCTACGCGCACGACGCCGGCAAGCAGCGCCCCAAAACCCCCAAGGCCATGGACGACGGCTTCGTCGGCGCACGCACGCCGCTGGGCCAGGACATCGTGGCGAAAATCCAGCAATGGCACACCGAAGAAATGCAGACGCTGGACCAGGAGCTGCGCGTCCAGGGCGCACGCCTGAAGCAGGCCGAAGAAAGCCTGGCGCACCGCCCCACCCAGAAGGCACGCAACGAGATCCGCATTGCCGGCAACCGGATCGATCGCGCGCAGGCGCGCCTGGCCGACCTGCACCGCAGCGGTCTGCTGCCGCGCGACAGCCGCATCTTCCCGGGCGTGTACGCGCCGGTGATCGTCTCCGAGCACGGCCAGCGCGTCATCAAGCCGATGCGCTATCAGTGCCGCCTGCCGGACAAACCCGCGCGCAACGACGCGCTCTACCCCGGCACTTACAACGCCCGCCGCGACAGCCTGGAGGCGTACTGGAAGAATGCCTTCGGTCACCACCACGGCGTGGTCGTGGTGCAGTCGTTCTACGAACACGTGCCGCGCCATGCCATGGAACAGCGCACGCTTGCGCCGGGCGAAAGCGCACAGAATGTGGTGCTGGAATTCCGCCCCCGGCCGCAGCGCGACCTGCTGATCGCATGCCTGTGGTCGGAATGGGAGCGACCCGAGGGCCGGTTGCTGTCGTTCGCGGCGATCACCGACGAACCACCGCGTGACGTGGCCGAAGCCGGACACGACCGCTGCATCGTGCCGATCCGGCGCGAAAACCTGGATGCCTGGTTGAATCCCGACCCGGACGACCTGGGCGCGCTGTACCGGATCCTCGACGATCGCGAGCCGGTTGAGCTGGGTTACGAAGAAGCTGCGTAAGGCATGCTCAGCTGGCGACGGGGTTGCCGTGCAGCGCCTTCAGCAGGGCCGCTTCCAGCTCCTTGCCCAGGTACGGCTTGACCAGCACCACGCCGGCGCGGAATGCGTCCGGCAGCTGATGCGGCGCCATCCCGGTAGCCACTACGAACGGAATGCCGCGCGCGGCCAGCAGTTCGGCGACCGGATCACTGGTTTCATTGTTGGCGAGGCGGTAATCGAGCAGCACCACCTGTGGCGCATGGTCCTTCACCCGCTGCACGGCCTCGGTGACCCCCGACGCCATGCCCACCACGACGGCACCGAGTTGCACCAGCTGCATGTCCAACAGCGACGCACTCATCTCGTCGTTTTCCACCACCAGTATCCGCAGGCCCTGCAGCGCGTTCATCCCGGCTCTCCCTGTATGGTTCAGCGCCATGAGTATAGCGTCGCGGCCAGATGAAGGCCGGGGCCAAGGTGAACGATTCAGGCCTCGCCAATTGGCCGCGGTTTGTATACACTGCGCGGCCAGCCAGCCGAAGTGGCGGAATCGGTAGACGCAGCGGACTCAAAATCCGCCGCCCTTAAAAGCGTGTGGGTTCGAGTCCCACCTTCGGCACCATGGAATCCAAAAGGCCAGATCCCGCGATCTGGCCTTTTGCTTTTTCGTCACCGCGCTATTCCGCTGCGGCGCTGGCGCGCTTCTTCCGCTGGGCTTCGACTTGCTCATCAGCCGTCCTGGGTCAAGCCCCAACCACTTGTGGCCGAACATTCCAGGGCGCTCTGCGCGCCCGTGGGGGACTGGGAGGGTGGCGTTGTCGTGGTCGGTGGTCTTAATGGAGGAAGACTACCGATGGGCGTCATCAGACGTTGAGACGACGGGCCGGCAGTTCGTGGCTACGCCAGAAGTCGTAGAAGAACGTGCGGTCAAAGGCGCTTTGCAGTTCAGTGGGATCGAAGCCCACAGCTTCATCCCACGCTTCGGCAATCTTCCCCGCCCGGGCGTAGATCAGCAGCCACAGTTCGTCGCACTCCATTCGGCGATAGTCGGCAATCAACCTGTTCTTCTTATCAATGATCGGCTGCAGACGCTCTACGCTAATTGGCTGCACAGACCACGCCGTGGCAGTCTCCCACTGTGTTGAGGTGGCACCTTCGCTGCTGAAAGCGCGCACCTCCTTGAAGACTCCCGCGACCTCCGGGTGCATGTCGTCGGGGTGGAGAATCGCCACCTCCTTCCCCACAGGCCAGCGATCAGCCACAAGGTCTCCCAACAGGGCACCTACACTGTTCCTCCGAGCCGTGCGCGGGTTGTAGCCAGACTGCAGGGTGACGATCACTCTGCCGTGTAGGTGCTGACGGTCTTTCTGACGAGCTGCATGCTGGTCCTTCGCCGCTTGCAAGACTCTTTCAGCGAAGCTGTCGTGTACCGCAGCGTCCGAATCGACCGCCATAGTCATTTCAATGCCGATGCGCTTCCCTTCGAACAAGGCGCATAAGTCAGGGCGACTGTTCGTCGGAAGGTCTTCGAACACCGGCACGGTGCCAAAGTGGCGCAGGAAGAACCTTGTTGCGTTCTCCAGCTCGTCCATGCGCTGCTCGCTCTCGGTCATATCAGTTGGATACGTCGGCAATGCCGAAACCGTATCAGATGGCTGGCGACCCGGTCACGCCGCGCACGTACTTACCCACCGACCGAAACGCTACCACGGTCACCGCAGGGCGGCACGGGCCTGCTGGTTTCGGAGCCATGGAATCCAAAACGCCAAATCTAAAGACCTGGCGTTTTCCTTTTCTGCTGCTTTGCACAACCTTTTCCACCGGTAGCTTCCAAAAGCACACCCATCTCCGCAACTTCGATGAACGCCTCCAAGGCCATTGTGGGGGGATTGTTCCCGTTGTCAGACATCCACGCCGAAAATTCAATGACACTCCAATCGCTTGAGGACTGGCCCCTGCCTTTGAAGCGCTTGCCGCCGCCGGCTGGCCGAACTGACGGACAAGGGCGCTTCCCTGCTCGACTCCTTCGGGGCAGCTTTGCCGATTTGGGCGGATTCACCCGCCGTAGAACTCCCCGCCGCACCAGCAGTCAAAGCGACCTCCCGCCAGCAGGCCCGCTCATGAGCGCCCCTCGTCTCGCCCGATCCATGACAGCTATGTCCATAGCCCTCGGCCCGCGCGCGTCAATGCGCACAGCGTTGATCGTGTCGATCCTCGCCACTGCCGGCGTGGTGGATCAGGCGACGTTGCTGCACCTTGCCAAGATGGTCGAATACGTACCCACGGACGATGACCGCCGTCGTCGTGACGTCCGCCTCGCAATCCGGGCTAAAGCTTACCTCGCTGCGATCCGCTAACTACTTTCCCAAGACAACAACCAAATGACCATGACCAAGCCCGGTGATGCGTTGCTCGCCCATATCGACCGCTACCCCGGCATCATCAATACCGTCCGTGCGGTGCCCGGCAGGTTCTCTTTCGGCGGCGCGCTGGTCGCCGTGGGTGGCATTGCGTGCCTCGCCGGATTCGTCACGCCCGGCGGTGTTACGGCGTTGGCCGGTGCGCTCGTGCTCGGCCGGGCCTTCGAAGTCGGCAGTGCGCGGTCCCGCCGTGCATTTCGCGGTGCGGTCGTTCGGCTCGTGGAGCGCTTGGTGCATGGTGGTGCGGACCCCAATGACCTTGTGATTCTGACTCAATACAAGCCGAGGCTTGCAATGGAGCGTCTTGCGACGGTGGAACTGCTTTTCAACAGCGTTCGTCAGACCAGCGGTGTAGACCCCACGCTGCCGCCAGCGTTCTACCGGGCAGCGTTCGCCGGGGACTTCATCACGGCCGGTCGGTTCATTGATGACATTCGAAACCTGCCGTTCTAGTAGCCACTGAATCGCTCCAGCAAAAAAATGCCTTCGCCAGTACATCGGCGGGGGCATTCTCATTTAGCCCTTCAACGTTTCCAGCAGTGCCATCCCAGCACCCCTTGCGGTGCTAGCGGGTGTACCTCGGGCGGTCTTCGCCTCCTCCTCCGTCACCAACGGCGGGAGCAGGTCGGCCGGCTGTTCGCGCTCCCACTGTGCAGCCAGCGCCTCGCCTTTGCTGCGCACGGATGCCTGACGCGGAAAACTGGCGAACGATGCCCCCGGGTTCTTCGGGATCACCTGCGATTCCGCCAGAGTCACAGCGGCGATCAACGGCTCCCCCTCAAATGCCGTCGGCCAACCCCACTCCAGCAGCCGAGCGCGCACTACCGCGCTCATAGCGCCCGTTCGCATGATCCTGGTCCACACGGATCACCACGCTCGAGCCGTCATGGAACACGACCTTGGCGAATACGCCCTCGCTGGACGAACCTCGATCCACCAACGGGCTGCGTTCTTCCGGCGTGGTGACTGCCATGATGAGATCCGACGATCCCACAGCAGATCCAACCATGCCCTGCAGGTTGCGGTCCCGAACGAACTGATGCGCCGTGCTCTCGCGCGCGTAGGGGTTCAATCCCAGCTTGTCCATGGGCACCTCAATCAGCGGCCCAACGCTGCGCCCTCCCTTGAAGTACTGTGCATCACCAGCGATAGGCCCCTCGCCGGCACTGGCGGTGCGCGCGACCAGCAGAAATGCCAGACAGCACCACTTGAACCCGTTGGACATGGCCATCCTTCGGCACGATATAAGTTGGTGCCCAGAGATTACCTCAGCAACCAAGCCAACTTCACGTTCCACACCCTGCGACAAGAAAGGGCCAGATCAATCAATCTGGCCGTTTTGCTCATCCAACGAATCAGACCAACCGCAACACCGGCGTCCCACCCGGGCTACCCGACTGCGCCGCATGCTGCAGCGCCTGGGCCACCGCACCGTCAACGCGGAATGCAGCCACGGTCTGCAGCAGCTGGGTCGCCTGCTCTTCCATGCTGCGCGCTGCCGCCGAAGCCTCTTCCACCAGCGCTGCGTTCTGCTGCGTGCTCTGGTCGATGTGCTCCACCGCCTGGTTGATCTGCACGATGCCGTCGCTCTGCTGCTGCGCGCCGACGCTGATCTGCGCGATCAGTTCATCCACGCGTTTGACGCTGGCCACGATCTCCTCCATGGTGCGCCCTGCACTTTCCACCTGCGCGGTGCCGGTGCCGACGCGGTCGACCGAGTCGTCGATCAGCTGCTTGATCTCCTTGGCCGCGCCCGCCGAACGCTGCGACAGCGAACGGATTTCGGCGGCGACCACGGCAAACCCGCGCCCGTGCTCGCCGGCCCGCGCCGCTTCGACCGCCGCGTTCAAGGCCAGGATGTTGG
Source organism: uncultured Stenotrophomonas sp. (assembly GCF_963519125.1). GTDB lineage: Bacteria > Pseudomonadota > Gammaproteobacteria > Xanthomonadales > Xanthomonadaceae > Stenotrophomonas. The sequence continues at coordinate 282,434 of NZ_CAUQLJ010000003.1, forward strand.
TCTGGAAGGCGATGCCGTCGATCACGCCGATGATGTCGACGATGCGCCTGGACGAGGCGTTGATCAGCGCCATGGTCGCGACCACGTCGTTGACCACCCGCCCACCCTGCGCGGCGACATCCACTGCACCGCCCGCCAGCTGGCTGGCCTGGCGCGCGTTGTCGGCGCTCTGGCGCACCGTGCTGGTCAGGCCCTGCAGCGATACTGCGGTTTCTTCCAGTGACGCGGCCTGCTGCTCGGTGCGCTGCGACAGGTCGCTGTTGCCCACCGCGATTTCACTGGCGCCCAGCGCCACGGCATCGGCAGCGACGCGGATCTGTCCGATCATGCTGCCCATGGTGTCGACCATGGCGTTGACGCCCTCGCACAGCGTTGCGATCTGACCGGTCTTGTCGGTGGTGTCGATGCGTCGACTGAGGTCGCCGGCCTGCGCGGCGCCGACCACCTCGCGGGTCTGCGCCACGGCGGCGGCCAGCGCCTGCGCGTCGCGCACCTGCGCGGTGATGTCGGTGGCGTACTTGACCACCTTGAACGGCTTTCCGTTCATGTCAAAGATCGGGTTGTACGAGGCCTGGATCCACACCTCGCGCGCCCCCTTGCCCAGGCGGCGGTACTGGCCCGCATCGAACTCGCCACGCCCCAGCTTCTGCCAGAACTGCTTGTACGCATCGCCACGCGCGTACTCGGGCTCGGCGAACATCGAGTGATGCTCGCCGCGCACTTCGTCCAGCGTGTAACCCAGCGCGGCCAGGAAGTTGTCATTGGCCGAGAGGATGCGACCGTCCAGGCTGAACTCGATCACCGCCTGCGAGGTATTGATCGCGGCCAGCTGGCCGGCGAAGTCGGCGGCCTGCATCTGCTGCGCGGTGATGTCGGTGGCGAACTTGACCACCTTCACCGGACGCCCGCTGCTGTCGAACACCGGGTTGTACGAGGCCTGTATCCAGATCTCGCGGCCGCCCTTGCCCAGCCGCCGGTACTGGCCGGCGTCGAACTCGCCGCGCCCGAGCCGCGCCCAAAACTCGCGGTAAGTGGTGCTGCGCACGTGTTCGGGGTCGACGAACATCGAATGATGCCTGCCGCGGATCTCCTCGAGGGTGTAGCCCAAGGTCTGCAGGAAGTTGGTATTGGCCTGCAGGATGGTGCCTTCGAGGTCGAACTCGATCACCGCCTGCACGCGGTGCAGCGCGGCGACCTGGGCTTCCAGCTCGGCATTGCGCAGCGTGAGCGCTGCACTGGCCTGGCGGGCCGTGCGCGGACTGAAGGCAAGCGCGCCCAGCGAGCGCAACAATGAGGTGGTTACTGGATCGCTGCTGCGAGCGGCCGCCGTTGGCTGAATGGCTGCGGTGGACATCGGTGATTCCTCGGTTCCAACAAGCTCAATGGGCTACGCCGGGCCCCATGCCCGATGTAGTGCGCAATACGCTTGGGGACTCACGAAGACCGTCGTGGGGTGACGTTCCTTCCGTGGGATGAAGCAAGATCGCTGACTGCCCCCATGTCAGCGGCTGTTACCGGAAAAACTTTAGGTTTACCTACGCCTTCAGCGCCGCCGCCCTGCCCCGGCCGTACCCGCGGCCGGCTTTGCACCCACCGCACGCGCCAGCTCCTGCGCCGGCTGCAGTTGGAACATGCGCGCGTACTGGGCTGCCATGCGGCCCAGGTCCCCCACGCCGAAACGCGAGCAGATCCCGGTCACCGTGTCACCGGGCTTTGCCGAACGCAGTGCGCTGCGGATCGCGTGTAGGCGCTCGATCAGATAGAAGTGGTGCGGCGCCATGCCGAACAGGTCGTCGAAGGCCCGGTTCAACGAGCGCTGCGACGCCCCGACCGCGAACGGAATGTCCGAGAACGCCACCTCGCCGCGCAGGCTGCGCTGGATATGCTCCACCCCGCGCCGGACGATCTCCCGGCGCGGCAGCGGCGGGCGTCCACGCTTGGCCACGCTGGGTTCGGCGGCTGCATGCTGGTGGCACTGCAGCACCGCAGAGGTGAGCTGGACCACGAATGCCTGGCGCGGAGCAGCTTCGACGAAGGCGTTGGGCCGCGACTCGCGCACGTCGAACGCACGCTGCACCAATGCGGCGATGTGCCCCACCATGACCGCGGTGGTCACGATGTTGCCGGTACGGTACAGCCGGGTCACGTCCAGTCCCTCGATGCGCGCCGCCTGCTCCAGCAGCAGCCGCTCGGTGAAATCGATCGCCAGGAAACGGGCCGGTACCCGGGTGAAGCCCTGCAGTTCTATCCGGGGGGCCAGCCAGGTGAAGCCGTCATCACCCACGCGCTGGCCATCGAGCTCGGTCTGGCTTCCCGGCAGCGACAGATAGGCCCCGAAGCGCCCGGCATGCGGCGCACCCCGGTACAGCACCGGGGCGCCATCGACGCCATGCAGCAGGGTCACTTCGCCAAGCTCCAGCACATTCAACAGCCAAGCCCCATCGCCGTGACCGGTAACCCGCATCTCGCCGTCGATTCCCTTGACAGAATTTGAATATGCCTCGAAGTCCGGGAATATCAGGGCAGGCATGTTTTCCATTGATACGTTGAGATAATCGGGAAGCGATGGCGGAAGGCTGTCGTCCCGAGTGCCGCGGTGCGGACGGGACCTACTTTACGACACGTGAAGGCGCGCATGCACACCTATAGGTCATGCCGAATTTGCGCGTATTTGGCAAACTTTACGTAGCGGCGGCGAATATTGAACAGTAAGAATTCACCTGCCTCGCGACGGGGCGTTGAGCGGTGGGGACTGTTCAACGCCTCGTTGCAGGGCGTTTTTCCGTGAATCTGGCAGAGAAAATCCCAGAGTGTTAACTGGTACACGCTTTAACATAATTTCGACAACGATTCGATTACCGCAGAAAATTTGCTGCGGGAAAGTATCGACCGGGGTATGGGGGGCTTGAGCCCGCGTTGTCTTTAGTGTGACCGGAAACCTGAAATGTTCAGCCCGGCCCGCCCTCGGTACTGTCGAATTCCAGGTCGCCGTCGCCGAGGTCGAGCGGATCCGGACCACCATGCACCGGCGCTTCCACCTGCACGTTGTTCTTGCCCAAGGCCTTGGCCCGGTAGCACTGCGCGTCGGCGGCCGCGACCGCCGCGTCCACGCTCATGCCGCCGCTTATCGCGGCGATGCCGATGCTGGTGCCTACCACCAGCCGGTCCACGCTCCACGGCACGCTCAGGTTGCGCACCGCTTCGAGCAGGTCGCTGGCGATCCGCCGTGCCCGCCGCAGCGAGCAGCCGGCCAGGATCACCGCGAATTCGTCGCCGCCCAGCCGCGCCACGACGTCGGAGTCGCGCACGCCATTGCGCAGCACGGTGGCCACCGCCCACAGCATCGCATCGCCAGCGAGGTGGCCGTGGGTGTCGTTGATCGGCTTGAAGTTGTCCAGGTCGATGAACATCAGCGAGGCCGACTGCCCGGTGCGTGCGACCCGGGTGATGGCCTCCTGCAGATGCGCTTCGAAGCCGCGTCGGTTGCTCAGTTCGGTCAGCGGATCCACTTCGGCCAGGTGCCGCGCTTCGCGCTGGCGCGCGCGCTGCTGGGTCACATCGCGGATCACCCAGACCGCGCCCGTCACCTGGCCGCCGCCGTCCTGCAGCCAGGCGCGGGTCACGTCGACCGGCAACAGGCGAGCACCCACCGACAGCAGCAGGTCCGAGTGCAGGTCCACCGCATTGCTGTCCGGGTCCATCAGCACCGCCAGGTCCAGCGGCGAACGCGGGGCGTACTCCGTGGTCAGCTCCATCACCTCCCGGACCTGGCTTCCGGTCAGCGGTGTGGCGCCCTCCCCGGCCAGCGCGCGCGTGGCTGCCGCATTGGCGTACTGGATCTGCCCGTGCAGGTCCAGGGTCAGCACCATGTCGGCCACTGCATCCAGGGTGACCCGGGTGCGCTGCTCGGAGTCGCGCAGCTGCTGGCCACTGACCCGCTGCGCGGTCACGTCCTGGATCTGCGAAACGAAATGCAGCGGCTCGCCATGCGGTGCGCGTACCAGCGACACCGACAACCGGCCCCAGACGATGTTGCCGCCTTTGCCGATGTAACGCTTGTCCATGTGATAGTGGTCGCGCCGGCTGGCCAGCAGGTCGCCGACCAGCGCGAGGTCGGTGTTCAGGTCGTCGGGGTGGGTCAGGGTCTGGAAGTCGACGTCCAGCAGTTCGGCCCGGGTATAGCCCAGGATGCCGCACAGCGCATCGTTCACATCCAGCCAGCGACCTTCCAGCGACACCAGCGCCATGCCCAGCGCTGCCGAGTTGAACGCTCCGGCGAATTTTTCTGCTGCCACGTACGCCTGCTCGCGCATTTCCAGCAGCGGCGTGATGTCCACCGCCATGCCGACATAGCCCATTCGTTGCCCGGTGCCCGAATCAAGGGGACTGATCGAGAGGCGCACCTGGCGGTGCTCGCCGTCCTTGCGCACGAAGGTCCACTGGTGCGACCACGTGCCGTGCGCGGCATGCGCCGTCAGGGCCTCGAACACCGTTGGCAGGCGGCCCTCCGCATCGGCCAGTGGCCGCAGGAAATCCTGGACTTCATGCACGTCATGGAACAGGCCCGGGTTGACCCGGCCGATTACTTCGTCCGCGCGGAAGCCCAGCAGCTTCTCCGCGCCGGTGTTGAACAGGTTGATGACCCCGGCCGTATCGGTCGCGATCACCGCCACGTCGTCGGAGGCGTCGACCACCGCCTGCAGCCGCTGGCGCATGTCGGCGGCGTCTTCCAGTGCGTTCTGCAGGTCGGTCACGTCGGCATGCGCACCGGCCATCCGAAGTGGCTGGCCAAGCGCGTCCCATTCGTAGACGCGGCCACGATCCTGCACCCAGATCCAGTGGCCCTGCTTGTGGCGCATCCGGCACAGGCTGTCGTAGTGGGGCGAGCGGCCTTCGAGGTGCTCGCGCAGCAATGCGTCCGAGCGCGCCAGGTCCGCAGGGTGGACCAGGCGGAAAAACGTCTCCGGGGTGATCGGCGCCAGTTCGTCGCGGGTGTAGCCGACGATCTGCGCCCAGCGCTCGTTGACCCACATCTGGCCGGTCTGGCAGTTCCACTCCCAGGTGCCCATCGCGGTGCCGTCGATGATCATTTCCAGGCGTCGATGCTGCTCGGTCATCTCGCGCAGCGCACGCGCCAGCGCGGCGCCGCCATCGCTGGCAGCATCGCCCTGGACCGGACCGCCCTGCTCCGCCTGGTGATCTGTCATCTCGTCTCCCGCCGCCGGTACAGCGTACCGGTATTCAGCGGGAAACGGGGAGGAGGCGCTCAGCCGCCCCGCTTTGCCCGTGCGAACGCGTCGGCCAAGGCATTGTTGGCCGGCGGGGCGCTGCTGCCCGGGCGCGGACCGGAGGGGGCGCCACGGCCGCCGGCCGGACGACCGCCACCGCCGTCCCGCCGCCCGGCACCGGCCGGGGGGGGGGGGGGGGGGGCCGGGGCCGGGGGGGGGGGGGGGGGGTGGTGGGGGGGGCGGGGGCGGGGGGTGGGCTTTGGCGCCCCGGCCCCCACCACCC
>NZ_CAUQLJ010000004.1:0-249199 GCF_963519125.1 uncultured Stenotrophomonas sp.
AGCGAGCCGCCTATTATGTCAGGCTTTTCGTTTCCGTCAACACCTTCTTTCGAAGAAGTTGGCGTCCTGTTCCTTCGCGGTTGCCGCCTTGCGGTGGCCCCTGCGTCGGGGGAGGGAAAGTATGTCCCCAACCGACCCATTTGTGAAGGGGGTCAGCGACTTTTTTTCACGGAACTGTGCATTCATTCATGCCAGTCCCGCGCCCGGAGGCGCGGAACCCTTGTGGCGCTTAGGCGACCACCAACAGCACGCGCGCAAAGTTGCGCTTGCCCACCTGCAACAGGCCTTCGAAACCGGGCACGAACACCTGCTGGGCATCGCCCACGACCTCGCCGTCCACCTTCACCGCACCTTCCTTGAGCTTGCGCGACGCCTCGGAATTGCTGGGGGTGAGCCCCGCAGCGGTCAGCAACGCACCAATACGCAGGCCTTCGGCGGGAATGGCTACTTCCTGCAGCGGCAACAGGGTCACGTCGCCCTGCCCGGTCACGGCGGCGTTCCAGCCGGCGATGGCAAGTTCGGCGGCGTCGGCGTCATGGAAGCGGGTGGTCAGCTCACGGGCCAGGCGCAGCTTGACCTCACGCGGGTTGAGGCTGCCGGCGGCAACCTGTTCGCGCAGGCTCACGGCCTCCTGCTGGCTGATATCAAAGGACAGCAGCTCGATCCAGCGCCACATCAGGTCGTCGCCGATCTTCATGGTCTTGGTCACCATGTCGATGGCCGGCTCGCTGATGCCGATGTAGTTGTTGAGCGACTTGGACATCTTGGCCACGCCGTCCAGGCCTTCCAGCAGCGGCATGGTCAGCACGATCTGCGGCTTCTGGCCGTAGTGCTCCTGCAGGCCACGGCCCATCAGCAGGTTGAACTTCTGGTCGGTGCCGCCGAGTTCGACGTCCGCTTCCAGTGCCACCGAGTCGTAGCCCTGGACCAGCGGGTACAGGAACTCATGCAGCGCAATGGACTGCTGGGCGGCGTAACGCTTGGCGAAGTCGTCGCGCTCGAGCATGCGCGCCACGGTGTGCTGGCCGGCCAGGCGGATCATGTCCGCCGCGCCCATCTTGCCGAACCACTCCGAGTTGAAGCGGACTTCGGTACGGCTGCGGTCCAGCACCTTGAATACCTGCTCTTCATAGGTACGGGCGTTGGCCAGCACGTCCTCGCGGCTGAGCGGCTTGCGGGTGAGGCTCTTGCCGGACGGGTCGCCGATCATGCCGGTGAAGTCGCCGATCAGGAAAATGACCTGGTGGCCGAGGTCCTGGAACTGGCGCATCTTGTTCAGCAGCACCGTATGGCCCAGGTGCAGGTCGGGCGCGGTGGGGTCGAAGCCGGCCTTGATCCGCAGCGGACGGCCTTCCTGCAGGCGCGCACGCAGATCCTCAAGCTTGAGGATCTCGTCGGCACCGCGGCCGATCAGGGCAAGGGCTTCTTCAATCGAGGACACGTGACTACTCCCGGCAACGCCGATTCTTGTGTGGGGTGTTAAAGCAAAGTTAACCCGATTGGCTTCACAAAAGCCAATGGGCACAAGGGTTTGACGCGGTTTTCTCAGGTGTCTATGGTAACCGGCGATCAGGCCCGCGCTCCCGGGCTGCCAGGAAAAAACCGCCGATGCACAATTCCGAACAAGGGCGCGCACGCAAGCAGCGCTTCCAGGAACGCCTCCACGTCCTGCACGACAACGCCCTGCATCGGAAGCTCAGGCAACATCTTCCCGCCGCCTTCAATGAGCGCTGGACCCGCCGCCATTGGATGCATGCCAGCCTGTTCGCGACCATCGGCGCGCTGGTGGCAACGATCGTCCCAGGCTTCTCGCACACCATCGACGCCCCCTTTGCCGACAGCCATACCAGCCTGGCACTGCCGTTGCCACCGCTGACCATGGCCCGCCAGCAGCAGGTGCCCGGTGACAGCTGGCAGGTGCTGCGCGTGCAGCGCGGCCAGACCCTGAGCGACCTGTTCGACAAGGCTGGCATCCCGGCCACCACCCTGCACCGGGTACTGGACCACCCGGGCGCGCGTGAGGCGCTGACCAAGCTGCGCCCGGGTGCCGAGATCGCCTTCGACATGCCGCTGTCCGGTGACCTGCGCAGCATCCGCTTCGACCGCGATGCCGACAACCGGGTGGAACTGAGCCTGACCGGCGACGACATCAAGGAGAAGGTGACCCAGCGCGAGACCTCCACGCGCACCGTGGTCACCAGCGGCGAGATCACCAGTTCGCTGTATGCCGCGGCCCGCCGCGCCGGGCTGTCGCCGTCAGCGATCGCGACGATGACCGACGACATCTTCAAGTACGACATCGACTTCTCGAAGGACCTGCAGCCGGGCGACCGCTTCAGCGTGGTGATGGATGAAACCTGGCGCGAAGGCGAGAAGGTGGACACCAGCAAGATCCTGGCGGCAACCTTCACCACCGGTGGCAAGACCTATTCCGGTTTCCGCTTCGACCGCAACGGCAAGTCCGAGTACTACGACATCAACGGCCGTTCGCTGAAGAAGAGCTTCATCCGCATGCCGATTCCCTTCGCACGCTTGAGCTCGACCTTTGGCGCGCGCAAGCACCCGGTGCTGGGCAAGATGCGCATGCACAAGGGCGTGGACTACGCCGCGCGCACCGGCACCCCGATCATGGCCGCCGGCGATGCCCGCGTGCAGTTCGCCGGCGTGCAGCGCGGCTACGGCAACGTCGTGATCCTGGACCACGGCCGTGGCCACACCACCCTGTACGGGCACATGTCGCGCTTCGGCAAGATCAAGACCGGCCAGCGCGTGGGCCAGGGCACGGTGATCGGCTACGTCGGCTCGACCGGACTGGCCACCGGCCCGCACCTGCACTACGAATTCCGCGTCAATGGCGTGCACCGCAACCCGCTGTCGGTGACGATGCCGCCGCCGGAGCCGCTGCAGGGCAGCGAGCTGGTCGCCTTCCGTGCGCAGACCGCGCCGGCTCTGGTACGCATCCAGGGCATGGAGAAGCTGATCTACGCCGACGCCAGCCCGGCGCCGAAGGCCGACAAGGCTGCCACCACCACGGCCAGCACTGCCAAGCCGGCCAAGGGCAGCCGCGGCTGATCGCCTGCCGGGACAGCGCGCGCAGCTGCTGCGCGCGCATTGACGGCGGCAACGGGTTGCGCGGAAGCTGCACGCACCCTGTTGAACCGCCTGGCCATGACCGCACCTGATTCCACTACCCCGCTCTACCTGGGCCTGATGTCCGGCACCAGCGCCGATGGCATCGATGCCGCGCTGGTGCAGTTTCCTGCCGAAGGCGGCTGCCGATTCGTACAGGGCCTGACCCATGCCTGGGACCCGGCCCTCCGCGCCGAGCTGGTGGCGCTGGGCGAAGGCGGTGAGCTGGGCTCGCTGGATACGCTGGGGCGCATCGATGCGCAGATCGGGATTGCGTTTGCCGCAGCGGCCAATCGTCTGCTGCAGGACGCCGCACTCGACCCGACCCACGTACGGGCGATCGGTTCGCATGGACAGACCGTGCGGCACCGGCCACTGGCCGACCCGGCCTTTACCTGCCAGCTGGGCGATGCGAACCGGATTGCCGAGCTGACCGGGATCACCACGGTGGCCGACTTCCGTCGCCGGGATGTCGCCGCTGGCGGGCATGGCGCGCCGCTGATGCCGGCCTTCCACCTTGCCATGCTGGGCACCGCCAATGAAGATCGTGCGGTGTTGAACCTGGGCGGGATCGCCAACCTCACCCTGATTCCGCGCGAGGGAACCCCTCGCGGGTTCGATACCGGGCCGGCCAACGCGCTGATGGATGCTTGGTGCGAGCGGCATCGCGGCGCGCCGTTCGATGCGGACGGGGCGTTCGCGGCCAGCGGGCGGGTCGATGAGGAGGTGCTGGCGCAGTGGCGCTCCGAGCCGTGGTTCGCGCTGCCGCCGCCGAAGAGCACCGGGCGCGAGCAGTTCCACCTGGCGTGGGCCGAGGCGGCGCTGGAAGGGCGCGGGCTGGCGCCGGCCGATGTGCAGGCCACCCTGCTGGAATTGACGGCGGCCACGGTCGCCGATGCGCTGCTGGCGCACCTGCCGGAGGCGAAGCGCGTGCTGGTGTGTGGTGGCGGAGTGCGCAATCCGCAGCTGCTGCGGCGGCTCAGCGCGCGGTTGCCGGGGGTGGTGGTGGAGTCCAGCGCCGAGCACGGGTTGGACCCGGATTACCTGGAGGCGATGGGGTTTGCTTGGTTGGCGCACCGGACCTTGGAGGGGCTGCCGGGGAATCTGCCGAGTGTTACCGGGGCGCGTGGGCCGCGGATTTTGGGGGCCACTCACCTGGCGTGAGGCGGGTGAAGCGTGGGTTTCGATCCGGGGTCATGCCGTAATCGCATGTGGGGAGTGCGTCGGCGGTCGACTGGGGTGCGACCCTACCGAAGCAGCATGCGCAGCGGGGGAGTCAGAAGGCTTTGACGTCTGGGAGCGCCTGCAATGCCGCGATGGCGTCGGCCAGGGCGTTTACTTCGGGGTCGTGGAAGCCGCTGCGGACTTCGAGTTCGCTGGCGAACAGGCCCTGTTCGAGCAGCACCACGCAGGTGTGCTCGCGGGTCCAGCCGCGCGCGACGGCAACCCGGCGGATGCGCTCGTTGAGCAGCGGATCCAGGTCGCGCAGCACTAAATCAGCCATGTGTTTTCCCCTGTTGGCAACGCACCGCCCCCACGGCACCACGTGGTCGATCATGGCCCACGCGGCGGCGCGGGGCAACCACGGGCCCCGGCGCAGCCCAGGTCAGGCGCTGCTGCGGTCGCGGATGCGCGGCCACAGCCAGACCAGCAACAGCAGCGTCGGCAGCACCGTGGCCGAGCTGAGGATGAAGAAGGTGCTGTAGGAGGTGGCCTCCACGATGTAGCCGGAGGCGCCGCCCACGAACTTGCCGGGCAGGTTGGCCAGCGAGACCAGCAGCGCGTACTGGGTGGCGGTGAAATTGCGGTCGGTAAGCGAGGACATGAAGGCCACCAGCACCGTGCCCGCAAAGCCCTGGAACAGGTTGTCCGCGCTCAGTGCCGCGTAGAACGCCCACAGCTGCCCGGGGTTGTGCGCCATCAGCAGGAACGCCAGGTTGGACAATGCGACGCCGAGCGCGGCCACCAGCAACATGCGGCGGAAGCCGAACGCCGCCACGGCGATACCGCCGACAAAGGCGCCGCCGATGCCCATCCAGACACCGAACAGCTTGGACACCGTGGCGATGTCCGCCTTGGTGAAGCCGGAGTCCAGGTAGAACGGGCCGGCCATCACGCCGATGACCTGGTCGGGGAACTTGTACAGCCCGACGAAGGCGAGCAGCACCAAGGCCAGCACCACGCCGTTGGTGGTGAAGAAGCTGGCGATGGGCTGCCAGAACGCGCCGAAGAAATCGATGCGGCGCTGTATCCGCACTTCCGGCTGGGCCGGCTCGCGGCAGAACAGGGTGGTGGCGATCGGCAGCGCCATCAGCGAGGCCATGGCCAGGTAGGCCACGATCCAGCCTTCGAACTGGGCCAGGTACAGCGCGCCGGCGCCGGCCAGGATCAAGCCGACGCGGTAGCCCAGCGTGTAGGTGGCGGCGAGCGCGGCCTGGGCACTTTCCGGGGCGATTTCGATGCGGTAGGCGTCGACCACCGAATCCTGGGTGGCGCCCGCGAAGGAGGCCGCCAGTACCCACAGGACCAGCGGGGTCACGCCGAGTTCGGGACGCACGAACGCCAGCGCGAACAGGCCGCCGGTGACGCCGACCTGCGAAGCCAGCAACCAGGAGCGGCGACGACCAAGGAAGCCGATCAGCGGGAAAGCGTAGCGGTCGATCAGCGGCGCCCAGACGAACTTCAGCAGGTAGAAGAAGCTGGCCAGGCTGATCAGCCCGATGCTGCCCAGGTCCAGGCCGACGTCACGCAGACGGGTGGACAGGGTCTGCGAGGCGATCAGCAGGAACGGCAGGCCGCTGCCGAAGCCCAGGAACGCCATGGTCAGCGCCGACGGCGTGCCGAACGCGCGCTTGATGCCGGCCCAGCCCTTGTAGGACACCGGCGCCGCCGCTTCACTCATGGGGTGTAGTCCACCGTGAACGGCGCATGGTCGGAGAAGCGCTCGTCGCGGTAGATCGAGCAGCCGCGCAGGCGGTCACGCAGGCCGGGGCTGACGAACTGGTAGTCGATCCGCCAGCCCACGTTGTTGGCCCGGGCCGCGCCGCGGTTGCTCCACCAGGTGTAGTCCTCGCCGGTGGGGTGCAGCAGGCGGTAGGCGTCGGTCCAGCCCTGGCCGGCGCCGACGTCCAGCGCCTGGCCGGCGTCCACGCACTGGCCGTTGAGCCAGTCGCGCTCGGGCGGCAGGCAGCCGGAGTTCTTCTGGTTGGACTTCCAGTTCTTGATGTCCAGCGCCGAGCGCACGATGTTCCAGTCCCCGCACAGCACGTAGTCGCGGCCGCTGGCCAGCCATTCGGCCAGGATCGGGCGCAGCCATTCCATCACTTCGTACTTGAAGCCCTGGCGCAGGTCGCCCGAGCTGCCCGAGGGGATATAGAAGGAGACCACGCTGAGGTTGCCGTAGCGGGCCTCGATGTAGCGGCCTTCGTCGTCGAACGGGGCCCAGCCCAGCGAGGTGATGACCTGGTCGGGGTCACGCTTGCTGTAGATGGCCACGCCGCTGTAGCCCTTCTTGGTGATTGCGTCACGGTAGAAGCAGTGGTGGCCGTCCGGACGGAACATCGGGTCGGTCAGCTGGTCTTCCTGCGCCTTGGTCTCCTGGATGCACAGCACGTCGGCGTCCTGGGCACGGAACCACTCGAGAAAGCCCTTGGTGGCGGCGGAACGGATGCCATTGGCGTTGAAACTGATGATGCGCATGCTGACCCGGATACAAGAGCGGTAACCGACAAAGCATACCGGGTTGCCCGGCCCATCGGCTGGCCGGATCCGGCCATGGCAGGGGCCTGCCGCAAGGGGTCACGAGCCTGAATTGGCGGGGATGCATTAGCATCTGCGCTCCAAGAGAATTGAATAGAGCTTCAGATGAGCGACCACCGTTACCGTTTCCTGCAGCTGGCGCTGACCGCCGATGCGCTGCGTTTTGGCCAGTTCACCCTCAAGTCGGGCCGCCTGAGCCCGTACTTCTTCAATGCCGGCCGTTTCGATTCCGGCGCGAAGATGGCCCAGCTGGCCGCCTGCTACGCCGATGCGGTGGAAGCCACCGGCCTGAAGTTCGACGTGGTGTTCGGCCCGGCCTACAAGGGCATTCCGCTGGCCACCGCCACCGCCTGCGAGTTCGCCCAGCGCGGCCGCGACCTGCCGCTGAGCTTCAACCGCAAGGAAGCCAAGGCGCACGGCGAAGGCGGCAACCTGATCGGCGCGGACATGAATGGCAAGCGCGTGCTGATCGTGGACGACGTGATCACCGCCGGCACCGCCATCCGTGAGGCACTGGGCATCATCCAGCAGGCCGGTGGCACCCCGGCCGGCATCGTGGTAGCGCTGGACCGCCAGGAGATCGCCTCGGAGGACGACCGCCGGTCGGCGGCCCAGGCCGTGGCCGAAGAAGCCGGTACTCCGGTGGTGGCCGTGGCCACGCTGGGTGACCTGCTTGATTTTGCCTCCGGAAATCCGGAACTTGTCGGGTACCGGCAGCCGCTGGAGGACTATCGGTCCCGCTACGGCAGCCGTCCTACGCGTTGAGAGCAGGGGGCTCCCATGTCCAGGATTGCCACGTTCACCATGATCGGCCTGCTGCTGGCCGCGCCTGTGCTCAGCGCACAGGCGCAGACCAAGCGCAGCAGCACCGATGCCAAGGCCAAGAAGCTGTACTGCTGGAACAAGGGCAGTGAGCGGATCTGCAGCGATGCCCTGCCGCAGGACGCGGTGAACAGCGCGCGCGAGGAGTTCAGCGTCAGCAGCGGCCTGCGCAAGGGCGGCGTGGAGCGCACGCTGACCGAGGAAGAGCGTGCCGATGCCGCCGTTGCTGCCGCGCAGGCCCAGCTGGACCAGGCGGCGGAAGACACCCGCAAGCGCACCGAGCAGGCGATGCTTTCGACCTACCAGGACGAAGCCGACCTGCGCCGCGTGTTCGTGGAGCGCACCGGGATCCTGGACAACAACGTAAACACCGCCAACTACAACGTGGCCAGCCTGCGTGACGCGCTGGTGACATTGCTGGGCAGCGCGGGCGACCGCGAGCTGGCCGGCCAGCCGGTGCTGCCCAAGCAGGCCGAGGACATCCGCCTGCGCCATGCCGAACTGGTGACCCAGAGGCGCATGCAGGCCTCGTATCTGGACCAGCGCAGGGCGCTGGATGCGGAGATCGAGGAAACCCTGCAGCGGTATCGGTTGTTGAAGGGTGTGGAGACCGACCCGCGCGGGTAGGGTTGAACGAGCCGGGCAGAGCCCGGCTCTACTTTTTACGGCCTTTTTACGCTCATTCACGACCTTGGGCGTGGAGCGTTTACGCGGTCGAAGAACACCATGACGGCCTGACGTGGAGTGGTTCCACCTGGACGTCCCATGAGCCTGACCCTGCCTGTTGTTGCTGCCGCCGCCGCCGCGGCGAGCCCTACCCTGCCTGCCTGGCTTTCGCTGGTGTGCGGAGTGCTGGTGCTCGTTGCCGCCGCCTACCTGCTGTACGTCGTGCTTGCGCCCGAAAAGTTCTGACCGGAGCCGACCATGACCGAGATCCTGTTGATCCTGCTGGCCAGCATCGTGCTGGCCTTTCCGCTTGGGCTGTACCTGGCCCGGGTGATGCGCGGTGGGCCGATGCGCGGCGACGCGCTGTTCGCCTGGATTGAGAAGCCGCTGTACCGCGTGCTGGGTGTGAACCCGGTGCGCGGCATGTCCTGGCGCGGCTACGTGGGCGCGTTCCTGCTCAGCAACCTGGTGATTGCCGTGCTGGTGCAGGCGGTGTTCATGACCCAGGCCTGGCTGCCGTTCAACCCCGACCAGATCCCCAACATGCGCTGGGACACGGCGCTGCACACGATGGTGTCGTTCCTGACCAACACCAACCAGCAGCACTACTCCGGCCAGGCGCAGCTGTCGTACTTCTCGCAGATGACCGCCATCACCGGCCTGCAGGTGGTGACGCCGATGATGGGGCTGGCGCTGGTGGTGGCCACGCTGCGTGCGCTGTTCGGTGCCGCACCGGACGGCGAGCCCGCCGACCCTGCCCTGCCGGCCGACCGCCGCATCGACGTCGGCAACTACTACGCCGACGTGGTGCGTTCGTGCGTGCGCTTCATGCTGCCGCTGTGCCTGCTGTGGGCGGTGCTGCTGACCAGTCAGGGCGTGCCCTCCACGCTGGCCGGCGGCCCCACGGCCACCCCGATCGATGCACCCGCCGGCATGGACAGCCAGAAGCTGCCCCTGGGTCCGGTCGCCGCGATGGTCGCGGCCAAGCAGCTGGGCACCAATGGCGGTGGCTGGTACGGCCCCAACAGCAGCATGCCGCTGGAGAACCCCACGCCGCTGTCGAACGCGTTGGAACTGATCGGCATCCTGCTGATCCCGATCGCGGTGGTGTTCATGCTCGGCGCCTTCACCGGGCGCAAGCGGCTGGCCGGGCTGGTGTTCGGCTGCATGCTGGCGATGTCGAGCGTGTCGGTGGCGGCCACGGTGTGGCTGGAAGGCCATTCGGCCACCGCTGCCAGCCCTCTGCTGATGGAAGGCAAGGAGGTGCGATTCGGTGCTGATGGCACCGGGCTGTGGGCGGCGATCACCACCCAGGTGTCCAACGGTTCGGTCAACGGCATGCACGATTCGCTCAGCCCGCTGGCCGGTGCGGTGCCGATGGTGAACATGTTGATCAACGCGATCTGGGGCGGCATTGGCTGCGGCCTGCAGCAGTTCATCGTGTACCTGCTGCTGGGCGTGTTCCTGGCCGGGCTGATGACCGGGCGTACCCCGGAACTGCTGGGCCGCAAGCTGGAAACCCCGCAGGTGCGCCTGCTCGCGCTGCTGGTGCTGCTGCAGCCCATCACCATCCTGGCGTTCACCGCGATCACGCTGGCCATTCCCTCGATCACCGGCACCTCCAACCCCGCCTTCCACGGCGTCAGCCAGGTGTTCTACGAGTACGTGTCGGCATTCGCCAACAACGGCTCGGGCTTTGAAGGGCTGGGCGATGCGACGCCGTGGTGGAACCTGAGCTGCACCCTGGTGCTGCTGCTGGGTCGCTACCCGGTGCTGGTGATTCCGCTGATCGTCTGCGCCCAGCTGGCGGCCAAACGGCGTGCGCCGGAATCGGCCGGCACGCTGCAGATTGAAACCCCGACCTTCGCGCTGACCCTGATCGCGCTGATCGTCATCCTGACCGTATTGCAGTTCATGCCGGCGCTGGTGCTGGGCCCGGTTGCCGACCACCTGTCGCTGACGCTGCACTGAGACGCGAGACCATGAGTACCTATCCCGTGAATGCAACTTCCTCCCGCCGCCCGCGCCTGCTGGATGCAGCGGGCCTGCGCCGGGCACTGCGCGATGCGGTGGTCAAGCTTTCGCCGCGCCACCTGCTGCACAGCCCGGTGATGGCGGTGGTGATGGTGGGCACGCTGGTCAGCCTGCTGGTCACGCTCACCGGCAATGCACCGCTGGGCTTCGGCCTGGCGGTAACCGCGATCCTGCTGCTGACCGTTCTGTTCGGCAATTTCGCCGAAGCGGTGGCTGAAGCACGTGGCCGTGGCCAGGCCGCGTCGCTTCGCCGGGCGCGCCAGGACCTGAGCGCGCGCCGCCTCGCAGCCGCGCACGCCGGCGCCAGTGAAACCCAGGTACCCGCCGCCGAGCTGCGCCCGGGCGACCACGTGATCGTCAGTGCCGGCGAGCTGGTGCCGGCCGACGGCGAGATCGTGCAGGGCCTGGCCACCATCAACGAAGCGGCGGTGACCGGCGAATCGGCACCCGTGCTGCGCGAAGCCGGTACCGACCGCAGCGGCGTGATCGGCGGCACCAAGGTGCTGTCCGACCAGATCATCGTGAAGATCACCGCCGAGCCGGGGCACAGCTTCCTGGACCGCATGATCGCGCTGGTGGAAGGCGCCAACCGGCAGAAGACGCCGAACGAAGTGGCGCTGACCCTGCTGCTGGCGGCGATGACGCTGACGTTCCTGGTGGTGGTGGCCACGTTGCCGGCGATCGGTGCGTTCGTCGGAGTGAAGGTCGATCCGCTGCTGCTGATCGCATTGCTGGTGTGCCTCATTCCGACCACCATCGGCGGGTTGCTGCCGGCGATTGGCATCGCCGGCATGAACCGTGCGCTGGCCGCCAACATCCTGGCCAAGTCCGGCAAGGCGGTGGAAGTGGCCGGCGACGTGGACGTGCTGCTGCTCGACAAGACCGGCACCATCACCCACGGCGACCGCCAGGCCAGCCACTTCCATGCGCTGGCCGGGATCGAAGCGACCCAGCTGCGCGAAGCAGCGCTGCTGTCCTCGCTGGCCGACCCAACCCCGGAAGGCAAGTCGATCGTGCGCTTGGCGCGCGAGCAGGGGTGCACCACTTCCGAACCCGACCGCGCGGAGTACCTGGCCTTCAGCGCGCAGACCCGCATGTCCGGCGTGGACCTGGACGGCGGCCGCCGCATCCGCAAGGGCGCCGCCGATGCGATCACCGCATACGTGCGCGAACTGGGCGGCAACGTGCCGGCCGAGCTGGCCGGGCGGGTGGAACAGGTGGCGCGCAACGGCGCCACCCCGCTGGTGGTGTGCGAAGGCCGCCATGTGCTGGGCGTGATCGAGCTGAGCGACGTGGTCAAGCACGGCATGCGCGAGAAATTCGCGCAGCTGCGCGCGATGGGCATCCGCACGGTGATGATCACCGGCGACAACCCGCTCACTGCCGCGGCGATTGCGGCCGAAGCGGGCGTGGATGACTACATCGCCGAGGCGCGCCCGGAAGACAAGCTGGCCCGGATCCGCGCAGAGCAGGCCGGTGGACGGCTGGTGGCGATGGTCGGCGACGGCACCAACGATGCGCCCGCGCTGGCCCAGGCGGACATCGGCCTGGCGATGAACTCGGGCACCCAGGCGGCCAAGGAAGCCGGCAACATGGTGGACCTGGATTCGGACCCGACCAAGCTGCTGGCGGTGGTGGAAGTGGGCAAGCAGCAGCTGATCACGCGCGGTGCGCTGACCACGTTCTCGCTGGCCAACGACGTCTCCAAATACTTCGCGATCCTGCCGGCGTTGTTTGCGGCCACGTTGCCGGCGATGGCCACCTTGAACGTGATGCAGCTGTCCAGCCCGCGCAATGCGGTGCTGGCGGCGCTGATCTTCAACGCGCTGGTGATTCCAGCCCTGATTCCGCTGGCGCTGCGCGGCGTGCGCTTCCGTCCGGCCACGGCCACCGCGCTGCTGCGCCGGAACATGCTGGTGTATGGGCTGGGCGGCGTGCTGCTGCCGTTCGCAGCCATCAAGTTGATCGACCTCCTCCTCTTCTCGGTATTCGGCGCATGAACCGCTCTGCTGCTGCTTCGCTTTCCCGTCCGGCGCGCACCCGCGCCGCCCTTCCGGTGTCCCTGCAGCACCAGGGCGCGCTGCGCCCGGCCCTTGGGCTGGGCGTGGCCAGCCTGCTGGTGCTGGGCCTGGCGTACGCGCTGGGCACCACGGCGGTCAGCCGCACCCTGTTCCCCGCGCAGGCCGATGGCAGCCTCCTGGTTGTCGACGGACAGGTGCGCGGTTCGCGGTGGGTCGCGCAGCCGTTCGCCGGGGACGGTTACTTCCAGACCCGGCCGTCGGCGGCCGGCTACGACCCGATGGCGGCGGCGGGCAGCAATCTGGCGCGCAGCAACCCTGCCCTTCAGGAGCGCGTGCGGGAGGCGACGGCGGCCGTCGCGCAGCGCGAAGGCGTGCCGGCCAATGCGGTGCCCGGCGACCTGGTGACCCAGTCCGGTGCGGGTATGGATCCGGAGATTTCGCCGGCGGCGGCTGCGCTGCAGGTGGCGCGGGTGGCGCGTGCGAGGGGGATGGATGCCGCGCAGGTGGAAGGGCTGGTGGCGGCGCATACGGAGGGGCTGCAGTGGGGCGTGTTCGGGCAGCCTCGGGTGAATGTGATGGCGTTGAACGTGGCGTTGGACCGCGCCAACAGCAGCCGGGCAGCGCCTGGCGCTACGGAGTGATGTGCGGTTGGCGTGGAACGGCGCACACTCCGTACCCATGACTGATTCCCGTACCCGACAGGCCGATGCACTGGTGGAGAGCCTGCAGCGCGAGGCCGGTGGCAAGCTCACCGTGTTCCTGGGCGCCGCGCCCGGCGTGGGCAAGACCTACAGCATGCTCGGCCGCGCGCACGAGCAGCTGCGCCGGGGCGTGGACGTGGTGGTCGGGCTGGTGGAAACCCACGGCCGCGCGGACACCGCCGCGCTGCTGGACGGCCTGCCGCAGGTGCCGCTGCTGCAGCGCGCGTACCAGCAGCATGCGCTGCAGGAGATGGACCTGGACGCGGTGCTGGCGCGCCACCCGGCGCTGGTGCTGGTGGACGAACTGGCCCACCGCAATGTGCCGGGCAGCCGCCACGAGCGGCGCTGGCAGGACGTGATGGAACTGCTGGACGCCGGCATCGACGTCTGGACCACGATCAACATCCAGCACCTGGAAAGCCTCAACGACGTGGTGATGCGCATCACCGGGGTGCGGGTCAGCGAGACCGTGCCCGACGCGGTGCTGGACCGGCTGCACGATATCGTGCTGGTCGACCTGCCGCCGCGCGAGCTCATCGAGCGCCTGCAACAGGGCAAGGTGTACGTACCCGAGCAGGCCGCGCAGGCACTGCAGGCGTTCTTCTCGCCGGGCAACCTGACCGCACTGCGCGAGCTGGCGATGCAGGAAGCGGCCGACCGGGTGGACAACAGCCTGCGCGAAACCCGCGCCGCGCGTGGCGAAGGCAACCTGCCGCTGCGCCGGCGGGTGCTGGTGGCGATCGATGGCGGTGGCCAGAGCGAGTACCTGGTGCGGGTGGGCCGGCGCATCGCCGAGCGCCGCGATGCACCGTGGACGGTGGTGACCGTGCAGCGACGCCGCGAGGACGAAGGTACCCGCCGCGAGATCGACGCAGCATTCGCACTGGCGCGGCGGCTCGGCGGCGAGGCCGAGCTGCTGCACGGTCCGAGCATCGCCGACGCCCTGCTCGACCATGCCGCACACAACAGTGTGTCCACGCTGGTGCTGGGCCGTACCCGCGAGCGGCCGTTCGCGCGCATGCTCAACCGCACGCTTACGCAACAGCTGATCCAGCGCGGCGCGCATTACGAGATCACCATCATCGGTACCCCGCAGGCGCGCGCGCATGCGCGTCGGCACGGTCTTTCGATGCCGACCCTGAGTACCGGCCGCGATACGCTGCTTGCCCTGACCGCCACCGCACTGGCCTGCCTGGTGGCGCTGGTGGCGGAGCGCTGGGTGGGGCTGTATGACCTCTCCATGGTGTTCATCGTGGCGGTGGTGGTGGTGGCCGCGCGCAGCCGCACCAGCGCGGCAGTGATGGCGGCGGCGCTGTGCTTCCTGGCCTACAACTTCTTCTTCATCTCGCCGCGTTTTACCTTCGCGATCAGCGCGCGCCAGGGTGTGATCACCGTGTTCCTGTTCCTGGTGGCGGCACTGGTGGCCGGACGGCTGGCCTCGCGCCTGCGCATGCAGGTGGTGGCGCTGCGCGCGGCCAACCGCCATGCCAACGCACGCCAGGTGCTGGGTGGGCAACTGACCCGCGCGGCCAGCAACGAACAGGTGGCGCAGGCCGGACGCGAGGCGCTGGAGCAGGCGCTGGATGCACCGGCGTGGCTGCGTATCGGCGCAGACACCAGCACCAGCGGCAGCGCCGCGCCGGGCGATACCGACCTGGCCGCGGCCGACTGGGCGCAGCGCCACGGCCAGCCCAGCGGGCGCTTCACCGACACCCTGGCCGGTGCCGAATGGTGGTTCCTGCCGTTGCTCGACGGCGACGACCGGACCATCGGCGTGGTCGGCATCCGCTTCCCGCGCAGTGCGCCGCGCCTGACCCCGGAACAGCGCCAGCTGGCCGAGGCGATGGTGGACGACATCGCGCAGGCGGCGCTGCGCACGCGGCTGGTGGCCGACCTGGAAAAGGCGCACGTGAGCAACGAGACCGAGCGGCTGCGTTCGGCGCTGCTGTCGTCGGTGTCGCACGACCTGCGCTCGCCGCTGGCGGCGATGATCGGTTCGGCCGACAGCCTTTCGAGCTACGCCGATGCGATGGATGCCAAGGACCGGCGTGCGCTGCTGGACACGATCCTGGTGGAAGGCGAGCGGCTGGACCGCTACATCCAGAACCTGCTGGACATGACCCGGCTGGGCCACGAAGGACTGAAGATCAACCGCGACTGGATCGGGGTGGACGAGCTGGTGGGCTCGGCCGCACGCCGGCTGCAACGCTACCAGCCGGACGTGCGCCTGCAGCTGGACATTCCTGGCACGCTGGCGCCGATCTGGGTGCACCCGGCGCTGGTGGAGCAGGCGGTGTTCAACGTGATGGAGAACGCCGCCAAGTTCTCCCCGCCCGGCGCGGCAGTGGAGGTGCAGGCACGCTTGGTGGACGGCGAGCTGCGCATCGACGTGCTGGACGCCGGCCCGGGCATTCCCGATGACGAGCGCGCGCGCATCTTCGACATGTTCTACAGCGTGGAGCGCGGCGACCGCGGCCGCCATGGCACCGGGCTGGGGCTGACCATCACCCAGGGCATGATCGGCGCGCACGGCGGCAGCGTGCAGGCGCTGCCGGGCCGCGACGGACGCGGTACCCTGATCCGCATCACGCTCCCGCTGCTGCAACCGCACCCTGCCGATGACCACGACGAATCCTGACGCCTCCCACGGCGTGCCCCCGGCGCGCGTGCTGGTGATCGACGACGAAGCGCAGATCCGCCGTTTCCTGGAGATCAGCCTGCGCGCGCAGGGCTACCGCGTGCTGCAGGCGGCCACCGGGCAGGACGGGCTGGAGCAGCTGGTGGCCGAAGGCGCGGACCTGGTGATCCTGGATATCGGCCTGCCGGACATGGAAGGCCACCAGGTGCTGGCCGAGCTGCGCCAGTGGAGCCAGGTGCCGGTGATCATGCTGACCGTGCGTGCCAGCGAAACCGAGAAGGTGCTCGCGCTGGACAACGGCGCCAACGACTACGTGACCAAGCCGTTCGGCACCCAGGAACTGATGGCGCGGGTGCGTGCGCTGCTGCGCACGCGCACGGTGTCGGCCGACGGGGTGTTGCCGCAGTTCGACGACGGCCACCTGCATATCGACCTGGTCCGCCGCGAGGTGCACCTGGACGGCGCGCCGGTGGCGCTGACCCGCAAGGAGTACGCGTTGTTGTCGCTGCTGCTGCGCAACGCCGGCCGGGTGGTGACCCAGCCGCAGATCCTGGCCGAGATCTGGGGGCCGACCCACCAGCACGACACGCATTACCTGCGGATACTGGTGGGCAAGCTGCGCCACAAGCTGGGCGATTCCGCGCTGGATTCGAAGTATCTGTTTACGGAACCGGGCGTGGGTCTGCGGTTCAAGGGGTAATGCCTGACCGGGCGTGAACCGGTAGGGTCGGATCCCGATCGACCGCCGATATTGGTGATCGGCGCGGTAACGACGCGCACCCGACCGAAGCGCTTTTTTGGCCGAGGGTCATGCCAAGATCGAACGTTGCATCGTCCACGGCGGTCGATTGGGATGCGACCCTACCGGCCCGCGCCCAAGATGATCGGACGCCCCCGATCCGGGCGTCCGTCCGTTTGCTCAGAACCCCAGCTCAACCCCAGGCAACAACGGCTGCAGCTGCTCGCGGAACAGCGCCTTGATGCGCTCCAGCGCAGCTTCGTCATTCCCTTCGAAACGCAGCACCAGCACCGGAGTAGTGTTGGAGGCGCGCAGCAGGCCCCAGCCGTCCGGGAAGTCCGCACGCAGGCCATCGATAGTGGACAGACGCGCGCCGAAGAACGGTGAGTCGTCCGCCTGTGCGGCGGAGACGAACAGCGACACCAGTGCATGCGGGGTGCCGTTCTCCACCGGTACCTTCAATTCCGGGGTGGACACGCTGTCGGGCAGTTCATCCAGCACTTCCGACGGGGTCTCGTCGCGCTGGGCCAGGATTTCCAGCAGGCGCGAGGCGGCGTACAGACCGTCGTCGAAGCCGAACCAGCGTTCCTTGAAGAAGAAGTGGCCGCTCATCTCACCGGCCAGTTCGGCGTCGGTCTCGCGCATCTTCGCCTTGATCAGCGAGTGCCCGGTCTTCCACATCATCGGGCTGCCGCCATTGCGCAGCACGTAGTCGGAGAGCTTGCCGCTGCACTTCACGTCGTAGATGACCAGCGCGCCGGGATTACGCTGCAGCACGTCGGCGGCGAACAGCATCAACAGGCGGTCGGCGTAGATGATCCTGCCTTCCTTGGTCACCACGCCCAGGCGGTCGCCATCGCCGTCAAAGGCCAGGCCGATGTCCGCGTCGAAACGCTTCACGGTCTGGATCAGGTCTTCCAGGTTGTCCGGATCGCTCGGGTCGGGGTGATGGTTGGGGAAGGTACCGTCCACGTCGCAGTACAGCGGAATGACCTCGGCACCGATCGCCTCCAGCAGCGGCTGCGCCAGTTCACCGGCCACGCCGTTGCCGGCGTCGGCCACCACCTTGATCGGGCGGTCCAGCTGCACGTCGTCGGCGATGCGCTGGATGTAGTCGGCGTTGACGTCGCGCTGCTGCAGGCTGCCCGGCGTGGCGGCCACGTGCAGCTGGCCATCGCGGATGCGCTGGTACAGCTCGGTGATGGCATCACCGGAGAGGGTTTCGCCACCGACCACGATCTTGAAGCCGTTGTAGTCCGGCGGGTTGTGGCTGCCGGTCACCGCCACGCAGCTGCCCGCGCGCAGGTGATAGCTGGCGAAGTACACCACCGGGGTCGGCGCCAAGCCGATGTCGGTGACGTCGCAGCCGGCGCGGCGCAGGCCTTCGATCAGGCTGGCGCTGAGTTCCGGACCGGACAGGCGGCCGTCGCGGCCCACCACGATGTCGCGCAGCCCCTGCACCTGCAGCACCGAGCCGATGGCCTGGCCGATCAGCACCGCGACCTGCGGGGTCAGCTCGCGGCCGATCACGCCGCGGATGTCATAGGCGCGGAAGATGCCTTCGGCCACTTCGTTGCCCGGACCGCTGGGCAGCGGCGGCGGTGCACCGGTCGCACTGGCGGCAGGTGTCGCTTCCAGCACGGGGTCGAGTTCCAGGCTCTCGCGCAGGGTCGGGCCGTGTTCGCCTTCGGCCACCTCGGTGCGACGGCGCGGCAGCTTCACCTTGCCCTTGCCGAACTGCAGCATGCCGGCAATGGCCAAGAGCAGTGCAGCGACGATCAACGACGGGATCGCGCCCAGGCCCAGCGGGCCCGGCTCGATGTCCGGTACCGCTGCCGACAGACGCAGGCCGGTCTTGCCGATCGGCCGGGCCAGGCCTTCGGCGCCCTGCGACAGCGAGGTGTCGCCCTGTTCAATGATGTTGTGCCCGCCCTGGCGCAGGGCCAGGTAGCCGGCCGACGGCACCCGTACCTTGTCGAAGGTGTCGGTCAGGCGCAGCAGCGGCTGACGCACATAGATGACGGCAGGGCCCTGGGTGCCCAGCTGCACCGGCACGGCCAGGCCCAGGCGCTGGCCACCGGCGTCGCGCACCACGCGCGCGGTGACGGTGTCGCCGGCAATGGCCGCTTCGATCAGCGCCAGGCGCGCATAGCCGAAGGTCTTCGGGTCGGCATAGGCCTGGTCGAGGTCGGTGGTGAACACCTCCACTTCTTCGGTGCCCGGCCAGCCTTCCCGCACGGCCAGCGCGGTGGCGTCGGCATCGCCGGCGGCCAGCGCGGTGCTGACCCGCGCGCTCTTGACCAGGGTCCGCAGCTGCGTGGTCTGGCCGTTGAGCGCGTTCTGCACCCCCTGCACGATCTCGTCGCGGGACTGCTCCAGGGCGTGCCCTGTCGAGGCCTGTCGCCATTGGCGCACCCCGCTCCAGGCAAACCACACCGCCATCAGGACCAGAAGCCCCACCAGGATCAGCCCGTTACGCTTGCTTGTCAGTCGCGGCTGTCCTTCCGCCGTTGCCTTGCTCATCGGTGTTACCCCCTGTCAGCGCACCCCGGTATGGCCGAATCCACCCGTTCCCCTGGCGCTGTCGGTGAAAGTATCCACTACCTGCAGGTCCACGCGTGCAATCGGCAGCACGACCAACTGTGCAATACGGTCACCGGGCTGCAGCGTGAAGGCCTCGCGGCCGCGGTTCCAGGCGCTGATCAGCAGCGGGCCCTGGTAGTCGGCATCGATCAGGCCGGTGCCGTTGCCCAGCACGATGCCGTGCCGGTGCCCGAGCCCGGAGCGCGGCAACACCACCGCGCACAGGTTCGGGTCTTCGATATGGATGGCGATTCCGCTGGGAATCAGCGCGGTGTCCCCCGGCTGCAGGGTCAGTTCGGTTTCCAGCGCGGCGCGCAGGTCGAGGCCGGCGCTGGCTTCGGTGGCGTAGGCCGGCATGGGCCAGGTGTCGCCGAAGCGTGGATCGAGCAGCTTCACCTGCAGCGGCTGCAGGGACGGGGCTTGGGTCATGCGTGCAACCTCTGGGCAATCAGGGACAACAGTTGTTCGGCCAGCAACGCCTTGGTGGTGCCGGGGAAGACCTGCTCCCCGCCCTGCCAGTACGCCGTAGCAGCATTCTCGTCGCTTTCGAAGCCGCCGTTTGTGATGCCCACCTGATTGGCGATCACCAGGTCCAGCCGCTTGTCGACCAGCTTGCCGCGCGCGTACTTCTCCACGTCGTGGGTTTCAGCGGCAAACCCGACCACCAGCTTGAGCGCGTTGGTCTGCGCCGCCACCTCGGCCAGGATGTCGGCGGTGCGGACGAGTTCGAGCGTCAACGTCTGCGTACCTGCCGTCTTCTTCAGCTTCTGGGGTGCGATCTGGCGCGGGGTGTAGTCCGACACCGCGGCCGCCCCTATATAGATGTCTGCCGGCAGCGCGTCGAGCACGGCGCTGCGCATCTGCGCGGCCGAGCGTACGTCCACCCGCTGCACGCCAGCCGGGGTGGCCAGGTGCACCGGACCGCTGACCAGCACCACCTGGGCGCCCTGGCGCACGGCGGCTGCGGCGAGCGCAAAGCCCATCTTGCCGCTGCTGCGGTTGCCCACGTAGCGGACCGGGTCCAGGTCTTCATAGGTGGGACCGGCGCTGATCACCACGCGCAGACCCTTCAGTTCCTGGGCGACCTCGGGGGCGGCCGGGTCCTGCAGGCTGGCCAGCGCCGCCACGATGGCGTGCGGCTCGGTCAGCCGGCCGGGACCGGATTCGCCTTCGGCCAGCGGGCCGTCTTCCGGGCCGATCACCTGCGCGCCGCGCTCGCGCAGCAGGCTGATGTTGGCCTGGGTGGCCGGGTGCAGCCACATGCGGTGGTTCATGGCCGGGCACACGGTGAGCGGCGCGGTGGTGGCCAGGCACAGGGTGGTGACGAGGTCGTCGGCGTGGCCGTTGGCCAGGCGCGCCAGCAGATCCGCGGTGGCCGGAGCCACCACGATGCGGTCGGCCCAGCGGGCCAGCTCGATATGGCCCATGGCCTGCTCGGCGGCACTGTCCCACAGGGTGGTGCGGGTCGGCTGTCCGGACAGGGCCTGGAAGCTGAGCGGGGTCACGAACTGCTGGGCGCCGGCGGTCATCGCCACCTGCACCTGGGCCCCGGCGTCGCGCAGGCGTCGCACCAACTCCAGCGACTTGTAGGCCGCGATGCCGCCACCCACGCACAACAACAGCTTCTGGCCTGCCAGCGGGCGCGCCTGCGCCGGGGAAGCCTGGGGGGAGTCAGCCACCTGCGGAATTCCTGTCTATCTGAGGCGGGTAGCTTACCCGATGCTCTGTTGCGGCCCTGATGCGCCAGGGGCATGAGAACGGTGTTTTTTGTCATGAGCGCGCGGGGCGATGGCGTCGTGGAACTGCGCTGAAGTCGCCGGGGAGGGCCGGGATCTCGGGTTGTTCACTCCACATGGCCGGGGTCTGGTCGGTCGGATCGGGGGGTTCGTCGCAGACGGGATGCGGTTCGCACGGCACCGGCCGCAGGATGACGCTGACCGGAATCGTCCATCCCGCAAGGAACGCGCCATGCACCCAGCCCTGCCCAAGCTGCTTTCGATCCTTCTTTTCTTCCCCATCGCTGCAGCAATCGCCTCGCCCGCGACAACCGGGGACGATGCCTGCGGGCTCGCCCATCAGCCCGTTGCCGACGCCTTGGTGCAGATACCCTTCGAAAGCATCGACGGACGCATCTACGTGCAGGCACGGGTCAACGGCCAAGGCCCGTACCGGTTCGCGGTAGACACCGGCGCCAGCGGCATCGGCCGGGCGGACATGCGGCTGGTCGCCACGCTCAGCCTGCCGCTGCATGGGAAAACGACCACGTCGGACGGTGTGACCAAGGCCGGCGTGGACACCGTGCGGATCGATGCGCTGGAACTTGGCGGCGTGGTGCACCGGGACGTGGAAGTGATCGCCCGCGACTACAACGCACGCAATGCGCCCGAGGCCGCGTTCGATGGAATCCTCGCCCGCGACTTTTTTGCCGACGGACTACTGCGGACCGACTACCCGAACCGGACCTTGGCGTTCACTCGAGCGCTGAAGCTGGACCCGGCTGCCGCCAATGCCCTTGCCTATACACGTGCCTTCCGCATTCCGGTATCGGTAGGCACGCACACCTTCGTTGCCCAGCTCGACACCGGCGCCAACGTCGGCTTCGTGCTGCCACAGTCCGTTTACGAACAGGTTTCGGAGCAGCCGTTGGGCGAGGCGGTCCGTTCGCAGCTGACCAACGGCCAGCTGGAGAGCTGGCGCGGGACGGTGCAGCACCCGATCCAGGTGGGACAAACAAGCCATGCCGAGGCGGAAGTCCGTGTATCGCCGAAGTATCCGGAAGTGCTGGTGGGCGCGCGTGCGCTGCAGAACGCGGTGGCGTTGATCGACCAGAGAAGCCAAGTAGTGGCCGTGTGCCGGTGAGCGAAAGGTGCAGTTGTCGCTGATCGCGCGCTAGGCGACGCCAGTTCCGACACCTCTGTTTCCGGAGCAATAGATTTTTCCAATACTGCGACGGCTGTCCAGCGTCTGCCTGCAAACCGCTCGTAGACTTCGCCGCCGACCGATGAGCGGTCCTTCTGAGTCAGGCGTCGATGATGAAGACAATCAAAACACATTGGCTTGCTTACACGATCCTTGTTGGGCTGATTCCGGTCCTCTCGAGGTTCCTGATCTGGGCGGTGACAAAGGAGGGCAGCATCGAGCCCTTCTCTCCACAGGACTTCATCGCATTCGGACTGGTACTACATATCTCCAGCATCAACGAGATTGAGCGCTACATCCTCGCAGATGAGTCCTGGAAAACCATCCAGCACGCCGTTGCTGCGTTCTTCATTACCCTCTACGGCGCGCTCTTCTGCCTGACACTGATCGGTGGAGATGTGGTCGATCAACGGTCTATCATGATCTGCGTTGGCGTCGTGGCGCTGGGCTCGCTTTTCATCAGCTACTGCTTGTTCAACCGCATTTCAGAGCTCCAATCGATCCATGCGAAATGACGGATATTCGCCTGATCCCTCATCGATGAATCTTAGATGGACCTATTCATGAGCAGAAAGACCCTTTCAGTAGTGACAAGCGTATTGCTTGGCTTCGCCTTTGCGGCGCTTGCAACTGCGCTTGGCGCTTCCACCTCTCTATCCTTGTCGATATTCGTAGGATGCCTGTCTGGCGGTATAACAGTCGCCTACATGAAGACCTGACAGGGCCGCGGCCCGATCGGTTGACAACTTGTCCAGTGCCAGCCCCGCCACGATTGCTAACATTGGCCCACGTAATCAAGGACCGATGCCCGTGGCCACCTCGTCTTCGCCTGTTGTTCTGGATGCCTTCCCTACCTGCGAGGACGCCTTCGCTGAGATCGAGCGGCTCGTTCGCTCGGGCGTTCACCCCGACCGTATCCGGCTGCGCCACAACGAACGGGCGCTTTACTGGGTCTGCAACAACAGCATGCTGCACGGCGACGGCCCGGATAACGCCACGGTTGCGCGGCGCCTCGATGCGCATGTGGAACTGGTCTCCCTGCTACTGGAACACGGCGCAGACCCGAACAAGGCCGCCAGCCGCGGCGCCACCCCGCTTTCCACCACCTGCCGCGATTTCATCTTCGGCCCGACCGCACAGGCACTGGAGAAACTGCGCCTGTTGCTGGCCGCCGGTGCGAACCCGCGCCTGACCAAGGACTCCCCGATCTGCACCGCCATCGGCCTGCGCGAGATGCGCGGCGAGGTGTCCAACAGCGCATTCGAGCCGGACGCGGATCCGGCAGAAATGGAGCTCATCTTCCAGGCCGTCGACGCACTGCTGCAGGCCGGCGCCAGCATTGAAGCCATGGACCACCGGCAGATGTATACGCCGGTGCTGATGGCCGCCTACATGGGAAGTGCGCCCCTGCTACGCTTCCTTGCCGAGCGCGGCGCCAACGTGCATGTGGTCAATCCGGCCGGCTCCAACTCCCTGATGTACGCGGCCGGCGATGTGGACGGGCTCAAGGCCAGTCGTGGCGGCTTTTCCACCACCTGGCACCGGATGGGTGATCCGGTGGCTGCCAGCCGTCTGCTCCTCGAATGGGGCGTAGATCCCTCAGCTGCCAACGAGCGCGGCCGCACGCCACTGGCACTGGCCCTGAACGCAGGCAATGAAGACGTGGCGATGGTCCTGGCTGAGGCGCTCTCCGCGCAGGGCAAACTCCTGAAAGCCGACGTCCGCCGTTTCAAGGGAACGGCGTTCGAGGAACAGGCAGCCGCATTGGGCACGTCCGGACGCACCAGCAAGCCGCCGAAGAAGCAGCCCAAGCCCGACGGCGCCGCCCAGGCCGCTTCGTGGGCCCGCGCCCGCCAGGAGTTGAACCATCCGACAGCCTGGCAGCGACCGGCCTGGTTCTGCGAATACAACAAGGCGTTGTTCGAGTACCTGGCCAGCGACCCGCATCCGTCCATCCCCTCGCAGGGTCTCTATGCCGACTACACCGACGCACTGCGCACACTTCGCCTGTCGAAGACGAAGGACTGGATCAGCCGCAGCGGCGTGGTGACGGTGCAGCCGGATGTGTTGAACTGGCAATCCTTGCGGATCAGCTATTCGCAGCTGGATGGCGATGATCTGGCGTGCCGCGAAGAGATCTTCATGTCGATGTCCCAGGAACAGCAGCCGAGCAAGGAGGCGGTGGCGGACGTGGTGGGGCAGATGAGTGCGCGTTACTTCAAGTTTCCGGGCTGACCAGCCGCTGCTTGTCCCGGTCTCCGACTGGCCCTAGGATTCGACTGCCTGCAAGGGAGCAGGCGAATGACCTGGGACGGAGATGAGTCGCAAGCGCAGTGGTCGCCCTTGGCAGATCGGTGTCATTCTGCTGATCGCCGGCATCGCGAAGATCTTCAACGCACCTCGATCGGTCGACCATGTCGAGCATATCGATGTGCACTTCATCTCGGCAGCGCCTCAGTCAGGCGAAGAGCATTTCTCGATCCTGCCGGATGGTGAAGGTTTCGCCATGCGGCAGACGTACCCTGATAAAGGCACGCCAAGCGCAGTCAAGCCGTTTGCGAAGCACGAGATTCGGCAACTGGTGGAGGCACTGGAGGATGGTTCGGGTAGCCAGCTCATCGTTTCCGACGCCATCTACAGCCGGGTCGACCCCTACGAGCTCCGCAAAGCGATGGTCTCGCGCCCTGCCGGCTCACCGTGCAGTTCCGAGCAGTGGCAGGCCGGAGCAGCGGCTGAACTGGATCGGTCGGCCGCAGGCAGGACACTCTATCGGATGACGGCCTACGGCGTAGACCCAGCCCGCCCAAGCCCATGGCTCGAAGTCCAGCTGCATGAAACGGGAAAGCCCACCCAGGTCTGGTGGTCCGTATCTCCAAAGCCGCTGATGCAACCTTGGACCACCGGTATGGCTGCAGGCATCGTCGATCCTCGCCTACGCACTATCGCGGCTCCGCGTTGGTCGTTGGGCGCCAGCGACGCGCTGCGCACGATGCTGCCGGAGGGCAGTCTGACCGCACGTCAGCTGGGCTTGGGCAGCGCGTTCGATGATGTGCGGCAGCAGATCACCGAGAATGTGTCGGCCCGTTGCAGCAGTACCCGCCTTTCAACCTGACCCAATGAAAAGCCATTTCGTCGGTGCGATGCACGCGGCGGTTCTGCTCGTCCGCAACGGGATCGTCTGGTCCCCGCACTACCAGATGAAGCCGTGGGTGATCTTCGACTGACCGACCGGGCCGCGCTTGTCTCACCTGCTGGAATGGCAATTTCCCATGGCTGGCTGCCTGTCGGCGAAAGAATAATTTCTGCCATGGCAATCAAAGACTGGCCCGAGGACGACCGACCTCGCGAGAAGCTGCTGACGCGCGGTCCGCGCGCACTGTCTGAATCCGAACTGCTCGCGCTTTTCATCGGTAGCGGCAGCGGCGGGATGGATGCAGTGCAGAGCGCCCGGCGGCTGCTGGACGAACATGGTCCGTTGCGCAGACTGCTGGACCTGGATGCGGCTACGTTGATGAAGCTGCCGACCATGGGTCCCGCCCGAGCCTGCAAACTGGTCGCCGCACTTGAACTTGCCAGTCGCCACGTCATGTCCGACCTGGAGCGGGGCGACAGCTTCTGCGACCCGGACTCGGCCGCGCGCTTCTTCAAGTTGCGGCTGCGCCCGCGCCCGCAGGAGGTGTTCGCGGCGCTGTTCCTGGATACCCGGAACCGGACTCTGGCCTACGAAGAACTTTTCACCGGCACCGTGGACGAGGCGGCGGTCTACCCGCGCGAGGTGGTTCGCCGGGCCCTGCTGCACAACGCAGC
This sequence comes from uncultured Stenotrophomonas sp., assembly GCF_963519125.1. Classification (GTDB taxonomy): domain Bacteria; phylum Pseudomonadota; class Gammaproteobacteria; order Xanthomonadales; family Xanthomonadaceae; genus Stenotrophomonas. The sequence goes on from NZ_CAUQLJ010000004.1 coordinate 25,819, forward strand.
GGCGGTGATCGTCAGCCATAACCACCCGTCCGGGCGGGCTGAACCCTCGGCGGCCGACCGTCAGATCACCCACCAGCTGTACCAGGCCCTGGCACTGGTGGGCATGCGGCTGGTGGACCATATCGTGGTGGGGGATGGCCCGGCGGTTTCCATGGCCCAGCGGGGGTGGCTGCGGGCGGGGCCGGCGCCACTGAGCTGAACGGCCCGGTCAGCCCCCTGCTCCAATACCGCCGGCAAACCCGCCCCCCCCCGGCCGTCCCGACCCCCGCTCTGCCCCGGTTCAATGGATCGGGGCGGCTTCTAGGCTAAAATTACCGATTCCGCCGCTCCAGTCCCAAAGCAGGCCTTGTGAAAAATCTCCTCCGCGCCCTGATCAGCCAGGGCATTGAAGCCTTGCGCGCCAACGGCACCTTGCCGGCCGATACCCTGACCCCGGAATTCGTGGTGGAACGCCCGAAGACCCGCGAGCACGGTGATTTCGCCACCAATGCCGCGATGCTGCTGGCCAAGCCGGCGCGCAGCAACCCGCGCGCCCTGGCCCAGGCGCTGCTCGATGCGCTGCCCAAGAGCGACGACGTGCTGCGCGTTGAAATCGCCGGCCCAGGCTTCATCAATTTCCACCTGGCCCCGAGCGCGTACCAGCGCGAAGCGACCAGCGTGCTGAAGGAAGGGGCCGAATACGGCCACAACCTCAGCGGCAACGGCCGCACCGTGGGCGTGGAATACGTGTCGGCCAACCCGACCGGTCCGCTGCATGTCGGCCATGGCCGCGCGGCGGCGATCGGCGACAGCCTGGCGCGCCTGCTGGAAGTAAACGGCTGGAACGCCAAGCGCGAGTTCTACTACAACGACGCCGGCGTGCAGATCGAGAACCTGGCCCTGTCCACCCAGGCGCGCGCGAAGGGCATCAAGCCCGACGAAGTGGGCTGGCCGGAAGCCGGCTACCGCGGCGACTACATCGAAGACGTCGCCAAGGCCTACCTGGCCGGCGCCACGGTGGAGCTGGAAGGCCATTCGGTGGTGGGCGAGCGCGACCCGGACAACCTGGACGCGATCCGCCGCTTCGCGGTGGCCTACCTGCGCAACGAGCAGAACCAGGACCTGGCCGCGTTCGGGGTGGATTTCGACATCTACTTCCTGGAAAGCTCGCTGTACAAGGACGGCAAGGTCGAAGAGACCGTGGCCCAGCTCAATGCGGCCGGCCATACCTATGAGGAAGGCGGCGCGCTGTGGCTGCGCTCGACCGACTTCGGTGACGACAAGGACCGCGTGATGCGCAAGTCCGATGGCACCTACACCTACTTCCTGCCGGACGTGGCCTACCACCTGAGCAAGTGGCAGCGCGGCTATGAGCGCGCGATCACCGAGCTGGGCGCGGACCACCACGGCTCACTGGCGCGCGTGCGTGCCGGCCTGCAGGCGCTGGACGTGGGCATTCCCAAGGGCTGGCCCGAGTACGTGCTGCACCAGATGGTGACGGTGATGCGCGGCGGCGAGGAAGTGAAGCTTTCCAAGCGTGCCGGCAGCTACCTGACCCTGCGCGACCTGATCGAAGAAGCAGGCCGCGACGCGACCCGCTGGTTCCTGATCGCGCGCAAGCCCGATTCGCAGCTGACCTTCGATATCGACCTGGCCCGCCAGCAGAGCAATGACAACCCGGTGTTCTACGTGCAGTATGCGCACGCCCGGGTCTGCAGCCTGCTGCGCCAGGCGCAGGAGAAGAAGCTGTCGTACACCCCGGCCGAAGGCCTGACCGGCTTGGCGTCGCTGACCGACGAACCGTCGCTGTGGCTGATGGTGGAAATGTCGCGCTTCCCGGAAGTGGTGGAAGCGGCCGGCATTGCACTGGAACCGCACCTGGTGGCGCAGTACCTGCGTGAATTGGCGCACGCCTTCCACACGTGGTATCACGGCACCCAGGTGCTGGTGGCTGACGACGCCGAGCGCAATGCCAAGCTCACGCTGGCCTGCGCGGCGCGCCAGGTGCTGGCCAATGGTCTGAACATCCTGGGCGTTTCCGCCCCGGAAAAAATGTAAGTAGTGGAGAAGCAGTAAATGGCAGCACGACGCGGCAAGACGCAGGCTCGACGCAACACCAGCCAAGGCACGCCCGGATGGGTATGGCTGGTGGCGGGCGTGGCGATTGCGGCCGTGGTGTTCCTGGCGGCACCGAACCTGTTCAAGAACGATGGCGACGGCTTCCTGCGGGTAGGCCCGCAGCCGGACCCGAACGCGCAGCCGGCCCCGGTCAGCGACGCCGACACCGACGTGGGCGCCGAGCTGCCCAAACCCGGTGCGGCCAAGCCTGCCGAACCGGCCAAGCCGGCGGCGACGCAGTACGACTTCTACACCCTGCTGCCCGGCAAGGAAGTGGAAATGTCCGACGCGGAGCTGGCCGCCAGCGCGCGCGCGGAAGACCAGCGCAAGGCCAAGGCTGAAGCGCAGCGCGCGCAGGCTGCGCTGGAAGGTCGCCCGGTTCCGGCGGCCGCTGCGGCAACCACTACTGCGGCCGCAACTGCATCCACCACCACCGCAGCACCGGCCCCGTTGCCGGCGCCGGTGGCCGAGCGCCCGGCTGCTGCTGCGGCGCCGAAGCCGGTTGCAGAGGCAGCGGCGCCCAAGCCGGAAGCGACGACCACGGCTGCAGCCACACCGGCAGCAGCAGCCGCCCAACCGGCGGCCAGCAACGTGCGTTACATCCTGCAGGCCGGTGCCTTTGGTGCGTCGGGTGATGCCGAAGCCACCAAGGCGAAGCTGGCGATGATCGGCCTGGCTGCACGTGTCGAATCTGCCCAGATCAACGGCAAGACGGTCTATCGCGTGCGCATGGGCCCGTATGGCAGTGCCGGCGAACTGGCCGAAGCGAAGCAGAAGCTGGACGGTACTGGTTTGCAGGCGATGGCGATCAAGGCGCAGTAACCTTGAACCACACGAAAAAGCCCCGCACTGCGGGGCTTTTTCTTTTGCGGCTATGCTGGCGCTCCACGTCATGGAGCGCGCACATGGGTACCTCGGAAGGCAACGACCGCCGCATCGACAACATCGAATTCAACGTGGGCGACATTGCCCGCAGCAAGGCGTTCTACGGCACGGTGTTTGGCTGGACCTTCACCGACTACGGCCCGGGCTATACCGAGTTCAACGACGGGCGGTTGCGCGGCGGATTCACCACCGATGGGCCGGTACGCAGCGGTGGGCCGCTGGTGATCCTGTATGCGGATGACCTGGAGGCGACCCAGGCGCGGGTGGAGGCGGCCGGCGCGAAGATTTCCACGCCGGCGTTCGATTTCCCGGGTGGGCGGCGCTTCCATTTCCTCGACCCGGATGGATACGAGTTGGCGGTGTGGAGCGCGGTCGGGTGAGCGAGGTGCCGGGCAGAGCCCGGCACTACGCCACGAAGGCTAGTCGCGCGCGACCTGGAAGCCGGCGAAGGACTGGCTGACCGGCATCACTTCGAGACGGTTGATGTTGAGGTGGGCCGGCAGATTGGCCACCCAGAGGATCTGCTCGGCGATGTCGTCGGCGGTCATCGGGTTGGCGCCGGTGTAGAGCGTGTCCGAGGCGGCCTGGTTGCCGTGGGTGCGGACCAGGGTGAATTCGGTTTCCGCCATGCCCGGTTCGATGGTGGTCACGCGGACGCCGGTGCCATGCAGGTCCGAGCGCAGGCCCAGCGAGAACTGGCTGACGAAGGCCTTGGTACCGCCGTAAGCGTTGCCGCCCGGGTACGGGTACACGCCGGCGACCGAGCTGATGTTGATGATCGCGCCCTTGCGCGCCACCAGTTGCGGCAGCAGGCGGTGGGTGAGCGTGACCAGGGCGGTGACGTTGGTGTCGATCATGGTGCGCCAGTCGTCCAGCGACGCGCTCTGTGCCGGGGCGGTGCCCTGGGCCAGGCCGGCGTTGTTGACCAGCAGGTCGATGTCGGCGAAACCGGCCGGCAGCGCAGCCAGGGCCGCTTCCATCGCGGCGGTGTCGCGGACGTCGAACACGGCGGCGTGCACACGCTCGGGGCCGTAGGCGTCGACCAGCGGCTGCAGCCGTTCGGCGCGGCGCCCGGTGGCAATGACCCGCCAGCCGGCCTGGGCGAAACGATGGACGGCGGCGGCGCCAAAGCCGGACGTGGCGCCAGTGATCAGAGCGGTACGGGTCATCGCGGGTCTCCGTGGGATTCCCGCCTATTTTCGCACCCTGCGCGCCGCCGTGTTGGCGCGCCGTGGCGGATCAGCGGATCCGGAACACGCGGGCCTTGGGCAGGTCTTCGTCGACCTGCAGGAACCAGCGTCCGGCGATGCCTGGCACCACCACGATGGCGGGGTTGGAACGGCTGGCCTTGAGCTTCATTTCACCCTTGAGCACCTGCCACTGCTGGCCGTTGTCCAGGGTGAACACGGTGCCCGGCTGCCAGCCGTCGACCTGGCCGGTCACGTTGGCATGGATGGGTCCGTCGTCCAAGCCGGGGAACATCGGGGCCGGGGTGGGCGCGCCAGGCTGCGGCGCCGACGCAGCCGCCGGGGCCATCGGGGCGGCCGCTACCGGGGCCGGGGCACGGGCTTCGGCCTCACGCAGCAGGCGGTTCAGGGTCTGCAGCTGGGCGGGGGTGAGCCCCACGTCAGCCAGCTGCTGCGGGTCCACGCGCTGTTCGATCGCCACATACGGGGCCTGCGCCGAGGCCGTCGCGGCCAGCCAGACCATGCCCACACCCGCCAGAACCTGCCACCTGCGCATTGCCTGCTCCACTGCCTGATCATGCTTGAGGAGCGCACTGTGCTTCACTTTCATGGCAGTCAGATGACAGCGGGCGACCCTGCTTCAGGGCCGGGCCGCTCCGGCGGGGTAAAATGGCCGCCAGCCACGCAGCCGCGGTGGCGGTATTGGACGTCCCCCATGATCAACAATGATGTACTGCGCAGCATCCGTTACATGCTCGATCTCAGCGACGGCAGGATTGCCGAGATCTGTGCCCTGGCCGACCCGGCCTTCGTGGTCGACAAGGCCAATGTGCCCGGGTGGCTGCGCAAGGAAGACGAGGAAGGCTTCGTGGCCTGCGACGACCGCACGCTGGCGCACTTCCTGGACGGGCTGATCGTGCTGAACCGCGGCCGTGACGAAAGCCAGCCGCTGCGCCCGGTAGAAAAGCGCATCACCAACAACCTGGTGCTGAAGAAGCTGCGCGTGGCCTTCGAATTGAAGGACGTGGACATGCACGCGATCTTCGAGAGCGCGGGCTTCCCGGTGTCGAAGCCGGAGTTGTCGGCGTTGTTCCGGCAGCCGGACCACAAGAACTTCCGTGCCTGTGGTGACCAGCTGCTCCGCAATTTCCTGAAGGGCCTGACCCTGCGCGTTCGCGGCGGTTGATTCAGAAGGAAGTCTGCACCGCGAACTCCACGCGCGAGCCGGCGTTGCTGCCGAACAGGCGTTTGGCGGCACCGTCGGTGTCATGCGCGGTGAGGCGCAGTTCCCACGGGCCGTGCACGGTCCAGATGGCGCTCACCTGGCCATGCAGGTAGTCGTCTGCGTAGGCGCTGTCGAGCCAGTACTGGCCCACCGCGCCTTCCAGGCGCCACGCATCATTCAGCGGCAATCGCGCACCCAGCTGGGCGTAGGTCCCGGTGCGGCCACTCGCCAGTGCATCGTCTGACACGCCCACGCTGACCCAATAGCGTTCTTTCCAGGTCAGGGTGCTGTTGAGCTCGGTCCAGTCCAGGTCCACGTCGGTGGACGGGTACAGGTAGTGGGTGAGATTCACGTCCAGCGCCCAGTCCGGCGCCAGTTCGCCGCTCCACCCGGCCACGAGGTCGAACTCGCTGCGCGCGCCGGCGTCCGGTTCGAACGATACGCCCGAACCCCACACCGAGGCGTACCAGCCCGATTCGCTGGCCAGCTTGATGCCGGCCTGCACTGCCGGGTCTTCCAGTGTCTGCGAACTGCCGCGCCACACGTAATCCGAGGTCAGCGTGGCGTTGCCGCTCACGCCGGCCAACGCCGAACCACTCAGGGCCAGGCCCACCACCAGCACACCCATGCGGCGCAGCGCGCGCCTTGAATCCAGTATTGCCACCACGTGTGTAACTCCAGAAACGGCCTCGCCGTTGAAGCGCACAGTGTGGTGAGGGGCGGCGTAAAGGCGCCATGCGGCGCGCCACGGGCGCGCGCAAATTCGTCGTAAAAGCTGCCTACCAGGCCTTCAGGCCGGCCGCGCTATCATGGCGGCCCTGACTGACCTGCAGCGAGAATGGCGTGGACGCGATCCTGACCCCGGTATCGATTGGCGAGCTGATCGACAAGATCACCATCCTGGAAATCAAGGCCGAGCGCATCACCGATGCGGGGAAGGCGGCCAACGTGCGCACCGAGCTCGACGGCCTGCTGCCGCTGTGGCAGGAGCAGGTCAGCGCGCAGCCCGGCCTGGCCGCGCTGAAGACGCAGTTGAAGGAGATCAACGAGCGCATGTGGGTGATCCAGGACCAGCTGCGCGACAAGGAAGCGGCGCAGGTGTTCGACGATCAGTTCATCCAGCTGGCGCGTGGCGTGTATGGCACCAATGGCGAGCGGGTGAAGGTCAAGAACGAGATCAACCGGATTGCGGGGTCGCATCTGGTGGAAGAAAAGCAGTATCAGGGCGAGTGATCACCGCGCAGTAGCCGCCAGGAACCGCTCACGGTCCTGCTGGGTGCGCCGGCGGATCTCCGCCAGCGCTTCATTCTCCGTCGCTTCCAGCATCGATTCGAACAGGCGCTGGAAGTGGTCCCGCATCGCCGCCCGCGCCGCACCCGGGTCGCGCCGGCGCAGGCCATCGAGGATGGCGGTGTGCTCGTCGTTGCGGGTGTCGTTGTCGTTGTGGCACACGTTGGCGTACACCTGGCGCACCCGCGGCAGTTCGTTGCGCATCCGCCAGATCAGCTGCACGCAGTGCTCCACCACCGGATTGCCGGCAATCCGCGCGATGGCCAGGTGGAACTGGCGGTCGGCCTCGCTGGCCGCCGCCTCGCCCGAGGCCGGGTCGGTCATCGCCGCAATCAGCCCTTCCAGCAGCTCCACCTCATCGTCGGTGATGCGGCTGGCCGCCATCGCCGCCGCCTCGGCTTCGATCACCGCCCGGGCGGCGGTGAGGTCGAAGGCCGAGACGTCCGGCAGCGCGCCCGGGACCGCCGACGGGCGTGCCTTCACATACACGCCCGAGCCGGTCTTGATGGTGATCAGGCCCTGCGCCTCCAGTGCGATCTCCGCCTCGCGCACGGTCACCCGGCTGACGCCCAGCCGTTCGGCCAGGTCGCGTTCGCCGGGCAGGCGCGAGCCGGGCGGGAATTCGCCCTTCTCGATCAGCGCGACGATTTCGGCGGCAATGGACTGGTAGAGGCGGGGTTCGGACATATCAGGGCCTGGCAGTACGGTGGCTGGGAACCGGCACGCGCGCTCAGAAGCGGTAGCGCACCCCGAGATAATACCGCCGCCCGTAGGTGGTGTACTCCCGGAAGCTGCCCAGGATGGGCATATCCGACACCCGCGGCTCGTCGGTGAGGTTGCTGGCCGACAACGATACCGACAGGTGCTTGTTCACCTTGTAGGTGGCGCGGAAGTCCAGCGAGCCATTGTCGCGGACGTAGCGGTTCTGGGCCGGGTCGCCGACGAATTGCTGGTAGTAGTCGGAGCGGTACTTGTAGATCGCCTGCAGGTCCAGCTTGCCCAGGCCCCAGTACACCTGCGCCGAGGCCACGTGCTTGGACAGGCCGAAGATGTTGGCCGGCTCCACGATGCCCGGGGTGACGATGCCGGTGGCCGGGTCGGTGGACTCGCCCAGGCGCAGGTCTTCGGTCTTGAAGTTGGAATGGGCGTAGTTGTAGCTGGCCTTCACGCCCAGCCCGGAGAAGATGCCCGGCAGGTAGGAGAAGGCGTGCGAGCCGGTCAGCTCGAAGCCGATCAGGTCGCTTTTCTGATCGCTGGTGGCCAGCTGCTCCACCGGCACGGTGACGTTCTCGCCGTCGATCTCGAAGCTTTCACCCACCACCACCGGTACCGAGCCGCCATTGAACTGCTTGTAGTAGATGGCGGTGGAGAGCATCGAGTCGGCGTTGGCGTACCACTCCAGGGAGACGTCGGCGTTCCACGACATCAGCGGGGTGGCGCGCGGGTTGCCGGTCGCGGTGATGCTGCGCAGGGCGTCGGCCACGCTGCCGAATTCGGTGTCGACCTCGTCCAGGTTGAAGCTGCGGCCATAGCCCAGTGCGGCCAGGTCCGGGCGCGACATCGCGCGATAGGCGGCCACGCGCAGCAGCAGGTCCGGGCGCAGTTCGAAGGCCGCGTTGAAGCTGGGCAGCCATTCGTTGTTGCTGGCCTTGAGCACCTGCTGGGTGAAGTCGCCGGTGGGCCGCAGGGTCACGGTGCCGTCGGGGTTGTTGGTCACGTCCAGCCCGCTGCGCAGGCCCATCGAACGCACGTCGGTATGCACCCAGCGTACGCCGATGTTGCCGGTGACCGGCAGCCCGAACCATTCGCTGCTGTACTCGCCCATCAGGTAGACGCTGGTCTTCTCGGTGACATCGTTGTTGGCCGGGTCGCGCAGGTCGGCACTGAGCCCGGTGTCGTCGGCGCCGGTGAAGGCCTTGAACAAGCAACGGCTGTCGAAGCTGGCCCACTGGTCGATGGTGTTGCCGCTGGCGTTGGCCAGGAAGTCGTCCTGCGGGAAGTCCTGGCGACAGGCGCGGTTGGCGGCGCGGATCGCAGCGACATTGGTGGTGGTGACATCCACCGTGTCGGTGAAGTCGGTGTAGGTCGCCTCCGAGCGGCGCAGGCCGCCCTTCAATGCGGTGAAGAATCCGCTTTCCGGCGTAAACGCGGCATCGAAGCGACCGGCACGAATGGTGTGTTCGCGGTCCTGCTGGCGGCGGCGGACCAGCGCCGAGTCGGTGAAGTTGTCCGGGTTGTTCACGTCGAATGCCGGATCCAGGTAGATGCTGGGCACGTCACCGCTGTAGTCGTAGGTGTAGTCGACGTAGCGGGTGTTCTTGATGCCGGCCACCGGATTGCCGTTGACGTCGGTACGCCCTGCACGCAGGCGGGTGGAGCGTTCGATCTGCGAACGCTGGGTGTTCGAATAGGACAGGTCGCCGGACAGCATCCATGCCGGGCTGGGCCGCACGATCAGGTTCAGGCCGCCGCCGGTGTATTCCTCGTTGCGCTCCAGGAAATTGCCGGTGGAGTCGATGGTGCTGCTGCCGGTGTGGCTGATCAGCGCACCGTCTTCGTTGACCACGCGGTTGTTGATGTTGCGCATCATCGAGGACAGCGACAGGTCTGAACGGTCTTCGGTGTAGTCGCGCTTGGAGTGCTGGTAGTCCAGGTTCACTTCCACCGCGTCGTTGGGCCGCCACTGCAGCGCGCCGAACTGCGAGTCGCGCTTGTCGTGTTCGATGAACTGGCGGTAGATGCGGCTGCTGGGCGCCAGGTAGTAAGGCACGCCGTTGGCCACGTCGTTGCCGTTGACCTGGCTGCAGTTTCGGGTGGCACCCACCACTTCGCGGCCGTCGCAGGCCACCCAGGTGGAACTGCTGGAGAACATTTCTTCCGGGTTGCTGCCTTCCAGCGCCTGCAGGCCAAGCGATACGCCGAGCTTGCCGCCGTTGTCGAACTCGAACTGGTCGATGTAGCTGGCGGTGCCACGCCAACCCACGCCGTCGCCGTCCTTGAGGCGGTCGTCGTATTCCTGCCAGGTGCCGCGCCCGTCGAGCTGGATGGTCTGCTTGCCGTATTCGAGCGGTTTGACGGTTTCCATGTTGACCGTACCGGCCACGCCGCCTTCGACGAAGTCGGCGCGCTGGGTCTTGTAGATCGCCACGGTGTTGATTAGTTCGGACGGGAACTGGTTGAAGTTCACCGAGCGGTCGCCGCTGCCGTTGGTGGCTTCGCGACCATTGAAGGTGGACGAACCCAGGAACGGGCCCAGGCCACGGATCGAGATTTCCGATGCACCGCCCTTTTCGCGGTGGGTGGAGGCGCCGGTGATGGTTTCGATGGCTTCGCCGATCGACAGCGCCGGCAGGTCGCCGATGTCTTCGGCCGACAGCACGTCGGAGACCACGGTCTCCTCGCGCTTCTTGTCGATCGAGGTCTGGATGGTGCCGCGGGTACCGGTGACCTGGACCTGGTCCAGGGTGGTGGCCTGCGCCGGCGCGGTGGCCGGGGTGGCGTCCTGTGCATGGGCCAGCGGCACGGCCGCGGTTGCGCAAAGGGCATAGAACAGTGCGCTGTGCAGCGCGGTGTGGCGAAGGCCTCGCGGTGAGGCCGTACGGCGGTCATGCAACATCGTGATCTCCCTCCCAGGATGGATCGTCCGACTACACGGATTCCGTCCGAAGATTCACGGTTGAAAGACCAATGTCAATGAATTGGTACTAAAGTCTACCCCGGCGATGCTCCTAGACCAGTTTGGCCGGACTTTATGTGCGGATGCAGCAGGGATATGCGCAAACCGCAGACCAGATGCTCCGAAAGTGGTATGCGATTGTGGTTGACTCGTGCGCTGGGGGAGCTGGTAGGATCAAGTTCGCGTTGGCGTCGATGGTGATCTGGGAGGGTTTCCTGTGACACGGCAAGATGGTTGTTCTGGTTGGGCCGTGAAAGGCCTGCTCCGGTTGGGGTCATGCGTTAATGGGGCGATCAGCCGTACGGGCGGTCGTCTGGGAACCGACCCTGCCAAACCCCTGCTTCTCTTTTTACTGGGGACGGTGCCGGGCGTTGCGTGGTCTGCGGAGTACCTGGTGCGTGACGCGGCTACCTATGCTGCCGCCTCGAAGTCGCTCAAGCCGGGCGATACGGTGGTGTTGGCGGATGGGGTGTGGCGGGATTTGGATCTGCTGCTCACCGGCACCGGCAAAATTGGTCAACCAATTCGATTGACGGCGCAGACACCCGGGAAGGTGATCCTGAGCGGGCAGTCGCAGCTGCGGTTGGCCGGGGCCTATCTGGAAGTCTCCAACCTGGTGTTCCGCGACGGCTGGGCGCCCGGCGGCGAGGTGGTGAGCTTCCGGCGGTCGTCCAAGGAGTGGGCCGAGCACAGCCGGGTCACCGGGATCGTCATCGACGGCTTCAACAAGCCCGACCGTGCCCAGTCCGATAACTGGGTGGCGATGTACGGCAAGTACAACCGCTTCGACCACAACCAGCTGGTGGGCAAGACCAATGCCGGCACCACGCTTGTGGTGGTGCGCAATACCACCAGCGGGTTGGACAACCGGCATCGCATCGACCACAACTGGTTCGGGCCGCGCCCCAACCTGGGCAGCAATGGCGGCGAGACGATTCGCGTCGGCACCAGCCACGATTCGCAGTCGGCCTCGAACACGGTGGTGGAGAACAACTGGTTCGAGCACTGCGACGGCGAGGTGGAGATCGTCTCCAACAAGTCCGGCGGCAATCTCTACCGTGGCAACGTGTTCAAGGAATCGCGCGGCTCGATGGTGCTGCGCCACGGCCACGGCAACGTGGTGGAGCGCAATGTGTTCCTCGGCAACGGCAAGCCGCACACCGGCGGGGTGCGCGTGATCAACCGCGACCAGATCATCCGCGACAACTACTTCGAAGGCGTAGCCGGCGATGGCTTCGCCTCGGCCCTGGCGGTGATGGCGGGCACCCGCGACGCCCAATTGAACCGCTACGAGCAGGTCGACAACGCGCGGATCAGCCACAACAGCTTCGTGCAGGTCCGCTATCTATTCCTGGGCGCCGGGCTGGATGAGGAACGCAACGCGATGCCGGTGCGCAGCGCGATCAGCGACAACCTGTTCGTGGGGACGGACGCTGGCGACGTGCTACGCAGCCAGGGCGACCTGTCGGGCGTCGGCTTCACCGGTAATGTGCAGAGCCCTGCCGCGTCGCCTGGTTTCCCGGGTGGCGTGGAAGGCCGCCCCCTCACCCTGCAGCGCGCGGCCAATGGCCTGCTGTATCCGCCGGCCGGTACCGAGGTGGGCGCTCCGCGCGACCTGTCGCCGATCCCGCGCGAGCAGGTAGGCGTGGACTGGTACCCCAAGCAGGTGCAGAACACCGCGCTGGACAGCGGCCGCGAGCACCGCGTTGCACCGGGGGAGGACACACTGGTAAACGCCGTGGCCGCCAGCGCCGCCGGCGATCGCCTGCAGCTGCAGGCGGGCGATTACCGCATCAACCAGGTACTGGCCATCGACCACCCGCTCAGCGTGGTCGGCCCGACCAAGGGCAGCGCCACGCTGCGCTTCTCGCGCCCTTCCCTGTTCGAGATCCGTGCCGGCGGCTCGCTGCGGCTGGCCGGGCTGGAGATCGACGGCAGCCTGGCGCCGGACGCGGCCGGCAATGCGGTGATCCGCGTGCCGCCAGGCAGCCAGGCCTTCGACTACACGCTGGAGATCGCTGACAGCCGCATCCAGGGGCTGACCAGCAACAAGGCATTCGATGTGATCAACACCGGCAAGGGCACCCTGGCCGATTCGATCCGCCTGAAGCACGTCACCGTCAGCGACGTCAGCGGCAGCGTGATTGCCGCGGCCGCCGAGACCGACGATCTGGGTACCTACAACGCCGAAACCGTGGAGATCGCCGACTCGGTATTCCAGCGCATCGGTGGCCCGCTGGTGAACCTGTACCGGGGCGGCACCGACGAAAGCACCTTCGGCCCCAGCTTCCAGCTGCACGGCGGCCGCCTGGAACAGGTCGGCAACGCAGGCGACACCAGCCTGCGCCTGCACGGCGTGCAACAGGCCAGCCTGCGGGACACCACCTGGCTGCGCAGCGGCCGGGTGCGCTTCACCCATCAGGTGGGCGAGCCGCACCTGCATGTCCAGGGCAACACCTTCACCGCCACGGCGGCGTTGCAGTCCGATACCTCCGCGGAGACCGTCCCATGACCCGTTCCACGCCCCTGATGCTGCTGCTGGCGGCCACTTTCAGCGCTGCTGCGCTGCCCGCCGCGCATGCCCAAGCGCCGAACGCGGCCACGCGTGGCACCGAGGCCGGCACCGCGCCGGTGCTGGTGACGCCCACGCAGTGGGAACAGATGCGCCGCGACGCGGCCAGCTATCCGGTATTCGCCAGGGAACAGGCGCGCGCCGAAAAGCTGGTGCGCGCGATGATGAAGGCCGGCATCGACGTGCCCGTCCCCAAGGACAAGGGCGGCGGCTACACCCACGAACAGCACAAGCGCAATTACCAGGCGATCCAGGCGGCTGGCGCGCTGTACCGGCTGACCGGCGACAAGGCGTATGCCACCTTCGCCCGCGACCTGCTGCTGGGCTACGCCAAGCTCTACCCCGGGCTCGGTGCGCACCCGCAGGGACGCGGACAGATCCCGGGACGGCTGTTCTGGCAGACCCTCAATGATTCGGTCTGGCTGGTCAACGCGATACAGGGCTACGACGCGATCCGCGACAGCCTCAGCGCCGAAGACCGCCGCACCATCGACGACAACGTGTTCCGCGCGATGGCGGACTTCCTCGCCGGTACGCCGGAGAACTTCGACAAGATCCACAACCACGCCACCTGGGCGGTGGCCGCCACCGGCATGACCGGTTACGTACTGCGCGACCCGGTGCTGGTGGAAAAGGCGCTGATGGGCAGCAAGCGCGATGGCAGCGCCGGCTTCCTCAAGCAGGTGGACCAGCTGTTCTCGCCGGACGGCTATTACGAGGAGGGCCCCTACTACCAGCGCTACGCGTTGGCGCCGTTCATCCTGTTCGCCAACGCGGTGCAGCGCAACGAGCCGCAGCGCGGGATCTTCAAGCGTCGCGACGGCGTGCTGCTGAAAGCCGTGGACGCGCTGGTACAGAGCAGCTACGACGGCTACTTCATTCCGATCAACGACGCGATACTGGACAAGGGCCTGGACACCGAAGAGCTGGTGGCGGGCATCGACATCGCCTACGCCAACACCGGCGATGCGCGGCTGCTCTCGGTGGCCAAGGCGCAGAAGCGCGTGCTGCTCTCGCCCGAAGGGCTGCAGGTGGCCCAGGCGCTGGCCGACGGCAAGGCCAGGCCCTTTGCGTTCGTCCCCACCCTGCTGCGCGACGGTCCCGATGGCAGCGAAGGCGCGCTGGCGATCCTTCGCATGGGCGGTGAAGACGGCCAGGCCCTGGTGATGAAGAACACCAAGCAGGGCATGGGCCACGGCCACTTCGACAAGCTCAACTGGCTGTTCTACGACAACGGGCAGCGCGTAGTCACCGACTACGGCGCCGCTCGCTTCCTCAACATCGAATCCAAGGCCGGCGGCATCTACCTGCCGGAGAACACCAGTTGGGCGCGGCAAACCCTGGCGCACAATACGCTGGTGGTGAACGAGCAGAGCCACTTCGGTGGCGACTGGAAGAAAGGCCAGCCGCTGGCCCCGACCCCGCTGCTGTTCGAGGTGACCGACACCACCCAGATCGTCTCCGCGCGCATGCAGGGCGCCTATGACGGGGTGACCTTCACCCGCACCCAGGCGTTGCTCTCGCACCCGTCGCTGGGCCAGCCGGTGGTGCTGGACCTGCTGCGCGTGGACGGCAACACGCCGGCGCGCTACGACCTGCCGCTGCACTTCAACGGCCACATCATGGACGTGGGCTTCAAGGCGCAGTCCGCCGTGGCCAACCGCCCGGTGCTGGGCAAGGCCAACGGTTACCAGCATGTGTGGGTGGATGCCTCCAGCGAGCCGGGCACCGACGCACGCAGCCTGACCTGGCTGCTGGACGGGCGCTTCTATACGTACCGCTTCGCCAGCACTTCGCCGTCGCGCGCGTTGATCGGCGAAAGCGGAGCGAATGATCCGCAGTTCAACCTGCGCCGCGAACCGCTGCTGCTGCAGCGTGTGGACGGCCAGGCCAGCACCACCTTCTACGGCGTGCTGGAACCGCACGGCCAATACGACGGCACTGCCGAAACGGTACGCGGCGCCAACAGCCGCATCGACCGGCTGGCGCACTACCGCGGCAAGGACGCCAGCGTGCTGGTGCTGGACCTGGCCGGTGGCCAGCGGCTGGCGCTGGGCATTGCCGATGACCCGTCGAAGGGCGGCAGCCATGCTGTGAGCGCAGACGGCCAGCACTGGAACTGGAGCGGCGGCTGGAAGCGCTTCGATACCGCCACCGGCAAGGACGGCAAATGAACGTGTCCACCCGCACCCGCAGCTATGTACGCTGGTTGATCGTGGCGTTGATCGCCATTGCCACGGTGATCAACTACATCGACCGCAACGCGCTGGCGGTGATGTGGCCGGAGATCTCCAAGGACGTCGGTGCGACCAAGGAAGACTACGCGCTGCTGGTCACCGTGTTCATGCTGTTCTACGCGGCCGGCCAGTTCGTGTTCGGCCGGTTGTTCGACATCATCGGCACCCGGCTGGGCTTTGCGCTGTCGATTGCGGTGTGGTCGATCTCGATCGCGCTGCACTCGGTGACCCATTCGATCCTGTCCTTCAGCATCGTGCGCGCCATGCTCGGCATCAGTGAGGCCGGTGCCTGGCCGGGCGCGGTGAAGGCCAATGCCGAGTGGTTCCCGGCACGCGAACGTGCGCTGGCGCAGGGCGTGTTCAATGCCGGCGCCTCGATAGGCGCGATTGTGTCCGCGCCGCTGATCGCGGTGCTGTTCCTGTGGCTGGGCTGGCGCGGCACCTTCATCCTGATCGGTGCGATCGGCTTCGTCTGGCTGCTGCCGTGGCTGATCATCTACCGCGCCGGGCCGGACAAGCATCCGTGGGTGAGCGCGGCCGAGCGCGCGTTGATCCTGGATGCACCGGCCGAACAACCTGCGGTGCCCAAGGCCGAATACGTGCCGAACGTGCGCCAGCTGCTGGGCCACCGGCAGACCTGGGGCATCCTGATCTCGCGCTTCTTCCTCGACCCGATCTGGTGGCTGTTCGTGTCCTGGCTGCCGATCTACCTGGCCGACACCTTCGGTTTCGACATCAAACAGATCGGCATCTTCGCCTGGGTGCCCTACGTGGGCGCGATGATCGGCAGCCTCGGCGGCGGCTGGTTGTCGGGCCGCCTGATCGGCGCCGGCTGGAGCGTGGACCGCGCGCGCAAATGGGTGATCACCCTCGGCGGCTTGATCATGGCCCCGGCCCTGCTCGGCGCGGTGATGGCCACCGACCCGATGTGGGCGGTGATCACCATTGCCTTCGTGCTGTTCGGCTTCCAGATCGCCATCGGCAACATCCAGACCCTGCCCGGCGACATCTTCAACGGCAAGTCGGTCGGCTCGCTGGCCGGGCTGGGCGGCATGGCCGCCGTGGCCGGCACGCTGATCACCACCTGGCTGGTGCCGGTGATGACCCGTGAGTCCTACGCACCGATTTTCATCCTGGTGGCGGCACTGGTACCCGCTTCCCTGCTCGCCCTGTGGCTGGTGACCGGACGCGTCGAAAAGGTCGACGCACCGTCGTCGCGCTGACCTTCCTCTTTTTTCCCCCTCGCATCACTGGAGTAGCAAATGAATCAGTTCAAGGACAAGGTGGCGATCGTCACCGGCGGCGGCCGCGACATCGGCCGTGAGATTTCGATCAAGCTGGCCGCGGCCGGCGCCAAGGTGTGCATCAACTACGCCAACGACGAAGCGGCCGCACAGGAGACCCTGCAGCAGGTACAGGCGGCCGGTGGCACCGCGTTCGTGCACCGCGCCGACGTGACCGATGCGCAGGCCGTGGCCGGCATGGTCGCCGCCACTCAGGCCGCATACGGCCCGCAGATCGACGTGCTGGTGAACGTGGCCGGTGGCATGGTGCAGCGCCGTCCGCTGGCCGAGATCGACCCGGCGTTCTTCCACAAGGTGATGGACCTCAACATGAGCTCGGTCTACCTGACCACCCACGCGGTGGTGCCGCACATGCGCGAAGGCGGTGCGATCGTGAACTTTGCCTCGCAGGCCGGCCGCGACGGCGGTGGCCCGGGCGCCTCGATCTATGCAACCGCCAAGGCCGCGGTGATGACCTTTACCCGGGCCATGGCCAAGGAACTGGGCCCGCGCGGGATCCGCGTCAATGCGCTGTGCTGCGGCATGATCGCCACCCGCTTCCACGACGAATTCACCAAGCCGGAAGTGCGCACCGCGGTGGCCGGCAACACTCCGCTGCGCCGCCAGGGCCGCCCGCAGGAAGCGGCCGACACGGCGGTGTACCTGGCCTCGGACGCGGCCGGCTTCATCACCGGTGCGAACGTCGACGTCAACGGCGGCACCTACTTCTCTTGATTCATTCCTGACCGCCTGGGAGGGCTGCCATGCTGCGCTGGACCACTGCACTGTCACTTGCACTTGCCACCA
This sequence comes from uncultured Stenotrophomonas sp., assembly GCF_963519125.1. Taxonomy (GTDB): domain Bacteria; phylum Pseudomonadota; class Gammaproteobacteria; order Xanthomonadales; family Xanthomonadaceae; genus Stenotrophomonas. The sequence continues at coordinate 43,078 of NZ_CAUQLJ010000004.1, forward strand.
GCGCCGCGGCGCTGCCCACCCAGGCCCAGGTCTGGGTTCCGGCCTGGACCGCTTCGCCGGCCCCCGACCGCCAGGACGGCACCCCGGAGGCGCCGGTGCAGTTCGCCAACCAGACGGTGCGCCAGGACATGCGCCTGGCCAGTTCCGCCACGGCACTGCGCTTCCGCATCAGCAACGAGCTGGGCGCGGCGCCGCTGCATATCGGCGGGGCCAGCGCGCAGCGCACCGGCACGGCGACCCCGTCAAAATTGGTGACGTTCAATGGCCGCAGCGAAGTGGTGGTTCCGGTCGGCGCCGCCCTGCTCAGCGACCCGGTGCCGATGACGGTGCCGGCCCTGGCCGATGTTTCGCTGACCGTGTATTTCCCCGATGCCACCCAGCCGGCGGTTCGCCGCACCGCGCTGCGCATTGCCGATGGCCGCCAGGCCGAGGTAGGCGACAAGGTGAAGCTGGCCTACCGCCAGAACGTGGTGTCGGCCGTGCTGGCCGAGCGCAGCAGCGTGCCGGTGGTGGTGGTGGCACTGGGCGATTCGATCACCGAAGGGGCCACCGCAACCCGGGGCAGCAATGGCGACTGGCCGGCGCTGCTGGCCGCCCGCCTGCAGCAGGCCTGTCCGGACCAGGTGGTACTGGTCAACGCCGGCATCAGCGGCAACAAGGTGATGGACCATGGCCGCAGCCACAGCGCGCTGGCCCGGCTGGACCGGGACGTGATTGCGCAGCCGCACGTGAGCCGGGTGATCCTGTTCGAGGGCATCAACGATATCCGCCACGACGGTGGCACCCCGCCGGTCGCCGGCCGCAACGCCGACGACATGGTGCTGGGCTACCGCCAGGTCGCCGCGCGCCTGCACGACAACGGTATCCAGGCGATCGCCGCAACCATTACCCCGTTCGGCGGCTCGGACCGCTACGAGCCGGTCTCGGCCGGCACCCGCACCACGCTCAACACCTGGATGCGCAGCGGCCGCAGTGGCTTCGACGCGCTGATCGACTTCGACCAGATCCTGCGCGACCCGGCCAAGCCGGAGTTCCTGCCCGAGGCGATCACCCGCGATTTCCTGCACCCCAACGACGAAGGTTACCGGCGCATGGCCGAGGGTGTGGAGTTGGCCCTGCTCGGCTGCAAGGCACGATGAGCATGCAGCAGTTCCAGCTGGCGGCGCATGCCCATCCGCGCTGGCAGGCGATGGCACTCGGCGAGGTGATGCTGCGCTTCGATCCCGGCGAAGGGCGGGTGCGCAACGCGCGGCAGTTCCAGGTGTGGGAAGGCGGTGGCGAGTACAACGTGGCACGCGGGTTGAGCAGCACCTTCGGCCACACCAGCGCGGTGCTGACCGCGCTGCCGCGCAATGAGCTGGGCCTGCTGGCCCAGCAGTTGATCCAGGCTGGCGGCGTAGATACCAGTCAGATCGTCTGGCGCGAGTACGACGGCATTGGCCGCAACACGCGCATGGGCTTGAACTTCACCGAGCGCGGCTTCGGCGTACGCGCGCCGCTGGGCGTGAGCGACCGCGCGTACTCGGCCGCTTCGCAGCTGCAGCCACAGGAACTGGACTGGGAGGTGCTGTTCGGCCAGCACGGTGTGCGCTGGCTGCATACCGGCGGGATCTTCGCTGCCCTGTCCGAACACAGCGCGCAGACCGCCATAGCCGCCGTGCGCGCCGCGCGCCGGCATGGGGTGGCGGTGTCCTACGACCTCAACTACCGCGCCAGTCTGTGGAACAGCCACCCGGACCCGGATGCGGCGCGCCATGCCAACTGCGCGATCGCCGCCGAGTGCGACCTGCTGGTGGGCGACGAGTATTCGTTCGCGGCCTGCCTGGGCATGGACCTGGCCGACCTCGGGAAGCGCGCCACGCCGATGGACGTCGGGCCGGCCGACGCGGCCGCGCAGCGCGCGTTGCAGCGCTTCCCCAATCTGCAGGCGGTGGCGTTCACGCTGCGCGACGCGAGCAACGCGGCACGCAATGGCTGGGCCGGCGCGCTACGCAACCGTGAGGCGCTATACCTCTCCGCCGTGCGCGACGTGGACCTGCTCGACCGCGTGGGCGGCGGCGACGCATTCGTGGCCGGAGTGGTGCATGCGCTGCTGGAGGGTCTGGGTGAGCAGGCGGCCGTGGAGCTGGGCGCCGCGCATGGGGCGCTGGCGATGTCCACACCGGGCGATACCGCCTGCGCCAGCCGCGAGGAAGTGGAAGCCGTGGCGCGCGGCGAGGGCGCAGCGGCGCGGCGTTGAGAAACGCAGGTCAGCGCAGCGCTGAGAGCTGCGCCAGTCCTGCCGTAGCCGACCGCGTCAGCGGGGCGGGCAACGCATCGGGCTGGAACCAGTCCAGCGCGAGGATGGCCTCCGGCTCCAGGTGCAGGGCCTGCGCGTCGGCCGGTGCACGCACCAGGTAGACCGGGGCGACCCAGTGCTGGCCGAGCGTGGGCTCGAAATGGTCGACGACGCACAGCAGCCGTTCGACGCTGACCTGCAGGCCGGTTTCTTCCAGCACCTCGCGCACCATTGCGTCTTCGACCTTCTCCATCCAGTCGACCTTGCCGCCGGGCAGGCCCCAGTGACCCTGTTCGGGCTGACGCCCGCGCTGGACCAGCAGGATCGCGCCGTCGGCGCGCTGGATGACGGCACCGCAGCCGACACGGGGTTGCTGCGACGGGATGGACTCAGACATGGAGATCTCCGGAAGTCACCGCATTATCGCCCCAGCGCGCGCATAAAAAAGGCCCGGCAATCTGCCGGGCCCCTGCCGCTACGCCGGTACCGCGCGTAGCGAAGCGATCAGACGCCGCTTACCAGCTGAAGCGCGGGCCGACCGACCATTCCTTGTCACCGTGGCGATCCATCTTGATGTCGCCGTTGATGCCCCAGTTCTGGTTCAACTTGACCTGACCACCCAGGCGACCGTAGAAGGCGCCATCCGGGTTGATGCCGTGCTTCTTGCTGTAATCCTCGTAGCCGGCCATTGCATAGACTTCGGCGTGCTGGCCGAACGCGGTACGGATACCGGCTTCAGCGCTGTAGCCGTTGAAGTCCAGGCCTTCCTTCGGGTCGAACTTGTTGTAGGCAACGCGGCCCACGAAATCGGTGCTGGCAGCGATGGCCTGGTTGTAGCCCACGCCGACGCGCCACTGGTCGACCTTGAAGTCGCCGATGTCGGTCTTCTGCTGGTTGAACTCACCAAACGCATGGAAGTTCGGGTGGAACGCGTACGAACCCTTTACACCCCAACCGTCAGCCTTGCCACCGTCGGCATCGGTCTTGACGTAATCGCCTTCGGCGTAATTGTAGGAAAGGCCTTCAGCAGCGGAAGCGCCGAACGGCAGAGCGGCGGCCAGCGCCAGGGCAATCAGGGAAGTCTTCATGGGGGTACACCTTTTCTTGTTCGTTCGTGCAGTGGCGCAAGCGGCTTCTGCATCGGGAATGTAAATTCTCCGTTATTCGACACAACGCGCCCTGAAGTACGCCGCTTTCAACACCGTGGATTTTGGGCAACGGTTCAGTTGCGCTCTGGCATACGCGCGCGCTGCATTTTTCAGGTGTTTTGTGCGTGCACGCGCATGCATGAACGGCGCGTGGACATCGCGCTGGAAGAGGATTGACGCGAGGAGAAAGGGAAATCTGGTCACGACGATACCCTTGCGGGGCGTCGCGCGTTGGGGAAGCCGCTCTTGGGGAGTAGTCGGCTAACGCGCCCATTTTCCGTAGTGCACCGGCTGACGCAGCTGGGGCGTCACACCGCAGGTCTCTTGGGGAGCGTCCTGCCCGGCCGTTGAATAGTGGGCTGAATCGGCGCCTATTAACATCAGAATGTTCCCCACTGATGTTAGGGATTTTCTGACCCTTTCCGGCGGAAATGGGTCGATTCCGTCATGCAACTGCTTGATTCTTCGTGATGACACCGCGTGCACACGTGGTCGTCACCGAATCTGACGGCGCCAGGGCGCATTGTCGATTTCCCGCACTCCCCCGCGTCGTACCCATTGAAGGTGCCCATTCCGGCGCACCGGTTACCGGAGGCTGCAGATGTCCTATATCGACGGTTTCGTACTGGCCGTACCCACCGCCAATAAAGAGAAGTTCATCAAACACGCCAATGAAGGCGATTCGGTGTTCATCGAGTTTGGCGCCACCCGCGTCGTGGAATGCTGGGGCGACGATGTCACCCACGGCAAGCAGACCGACTTCTTCCGCGCCGTGGAAGCCAAGGACGATGAGACCATCGTGTTCTCCTGGATCGAATGGCCGGACAAGGCCACGCGCGATGCCGGCATGGAAAAGATGATGAAAGACCCGCGCATGGATCCGGCCAACAATCCGATGCCGTTCGACGGCAAGCGGATGATCTATGCCGGCTTCGTGCCGATCGTGGAATTGAACGGCAAGAAGTAACGCGCCGCCACGCAGCGACGACGACGCACGCAGCCACCGCCCCGGTCAGCGGGTGTGGCTGCTGTCGTCGTCCAGGCGGTGGGCCGCGCCCATGCCCATGCCCGCGCCACCACCGCCCATTCCACCCCCTCCACCGCCGCCACCTCCTCTTCCGCCGGCACGGTCGTCGCCGCCGGCCTTGCCGCGCGCACCACCCGGCGCGGGCCGGGCGGGTCCCTGGCTTGGAATGGTCACGCTTGTGGGAATCGGCGCGAGGTCCAGGGCTTCGCGGATGAAGTCGCGCAGTGAGACCACCAGTTCGGCGGTCGGCACGGCGCGGCCTTGGGCCAGTTCATTGGCGGCATGCGCGGCCAGGCGAACCTGCTCGTCGGTACCGAGCAGCACGATGTCGGAGAGGGCCGCCTCAACGGCATCGCGGATGCGGCGGGCGCGGTCGCTGCCGGCACTGACCGGCAGGTCCAGGCCTTCGTCGCTGTCTGCTTCCAGTTGGCGCAGGTCGCGGAGGTGGCGCGGGTCCACGTGCAAGGCGCCGGTGAATGACCCACCCAGGGTTTTATAGGCGGCAATGAGGGTCCGCAGCCGCTCGTTGATCTGGCGGTTCTCGCGCTCGCGGCGCTGCTGCAGGGTCTGCATGAATACCAGGCGGATACCCACGCCCATGAGCGTAATGACAGCCAGCCCGACGAGTGTCGAGAGCATGGCCTGCCAGGAGCTGAAATCCAGGTTGCGCATGGTGTGCAGACTCCCTGTCGTACCGGCGGGAAAGCCTCTGCGTTTTACCGGACACCGCGTCGCCGCGGCGTGTTGGCGCTGGAGCTCACGGCGCCTGCCCGAAGGCAGGCGCCGTGCTTGACGCTGTTACTTGCGGGCGACGCGCTTGGCCGGAGCCTTGCGGGCCACGGTCTTGGCGGCGCGCTTGGCCGGAGCGGCCTTGCGGGCGACCGACTTGCGGGCCACGGCAGTCTCCTTGCCAACGGCCTTCTTGGTGGCAGCCGACTTGCGGGCTACGGCCTTCTTGGCGGTGGCAACCTTCTTGCCGACGGTCTTCTTGGTAGCAGCCGACTTGCGGGCGACAGCCTTCTTGGCGGTGGCGACCTTCTTGCCGACGGTCTTGCGGGCGGTGGCGGTCTTCTTGCCCACGACCTTCTTGGCGGTGGCCGACTTCTTGGCAACAGCCTTCTTGGCGGTGGCGACCTTCTTGCCGACGACCTTCTTGGCGGCAACGGTCTTCTTGCCAGCGACCTTGCGGGCGGTGGCCGACTTCTTGGCGACAGTCTTCTTCGCGGTGGCGACCTTCTTGCCCGCGACCTTCTTGGCGGCGGCAGTCTTCTTGGTCACGGCCTTCTTGGCAGCGGCGGTTTTCTTGGTCACGGCCTTCTTGGCGGTGGCGACCTTCTTGCCGGCAACCTTCTTGGCGGCCTTGGTGGTCTTGGTCACAGCCTTTTCGGCGGCGGCCTTCTTCTTGGCGACCTTCTTGGTCAGCGCGGCCGCTTCGGCCTTGGCGTTGGACTTGGCCGCTTCCAGCTTCTTCTTGGCGCTGGCCAGGGTCTTGCCCACCGACTTGGCGGCCTTGTCAGCCTTCTTGGCGACAGTCTTCTCGGCCTTCTTGACGGCCTTCTTGACCTTGGCAACCTGGGTGGTGGCGGCCTTGCGGGCGCGCTTGGCGGTCTTCTTCACCGAGGCCACCACTTCTTCAGCGGTGTGGGCGATGGTTTCGCCAACGTTCTCGGCCGTCTCTTTTACGCTGTCGACGCCCTGCGACAGGGTCGCGGTCACACCATTTCCGTTGCTCATGTTGCCCTCCTGAGGGGCCTGGTCAGTGATTTCGCTGGCGATGCTATACCGGAGTTGTCCGTCGTGGAACGGTCTTGTCGCAGGTTTTGAGTCGCGGGTGTGGTGGGGAGGTGGGTGGTTGGGAACGCAGGTCGACAGGCAGTTTTCTGAAAAGTGCTTTAAAACAGCGGTGCGGTTGGTACGCGGATGCGTGGCGGCGGTTGCGTTCGGGTGCGGTGACGCGGTGGCGCGTGCGGCGCGATTGGTCGTTGTGTGCGATCGGTTTGTTGCCAATTTTTCTGCAAGTGCGCGGTTTTGAAGGTGCGTCGACGTTTGGTGGTAGAGCGTTTTTCGGTTTGGGGTCCATGCGTTAAAGCGCCGATCGGTGTTATCGGCGGTCGTTTGGGAACCGACCCTACCGATGCGCGCCGCCGCCGGCCGCGCGTTCGAAGCGGACGCGTGCAGGGCGACGGCGATCAGCGCATTCGCCAGCGCACCGTCGGTTGGTCGGGCCGCCACCACGAAACCGCTCACCCCAGTTTCAGGCGTGCCGAGACAGACTCATTCAGCTTGAATTACCGTATACCCGTCCCCCGCACCTACCGGACTCCCATGCGACCGCTTCCGACCCTGCTTACGCTTGCGCTTGCTGCCGCTTTCGGTGGCTTCGTCGCCTCCGCAATCAATGCCAACCTGGACAACCGTGCCGAGGCGGCGCCAGCGGCGCTGGCGATTCCGGCCACGGCCGCGCTGCCGGCTTCGGTCGCGGGCCAGCCGGTGCCGTCGCTGGCGCCCATGCTGGAACGGGTGATGCCGGCGGTGGTCAGCGTCAACACCAAGCAGGTGGTGCGGGTGCGCAACCCGTACTTCAACGACCCGTTCTTCCGCCGCCTGTTCCCCGAGGTGCCGCAGGAGCGGATCAACGAGTCGCTGGGCTCGGGGGTGATCATCGACGCGGCCGAAGGCCTGGTGCTGACCAACCACCACGTGATCGACAACGCCGACGACGTGCAGGTAACCCTGTCCGACGGGCGCACGGTCAAGGCCGAGTTCCTGGGTTCGGACCGCGACACCGACGTGGCGCTGATCCGCATTCCGGCCGACAAGCTCACCGCGCTGCCGCTGGGCGACAGCGCGCAGCTGCGCGTGGGCGACTTCGTGGTGGCGATCGGCAACCCGTTCGGTTTCAGCCAGACGGTGACCTCGGGCATCGTCTCGGCGGTGGGCCGTACCGGCATCCGCGGGCTGGGCTACCAGAACTTCATCCAGACCGACGCCTCGATCAACCCGGGCAACTCCGGCGGCGCGCTGGTCAACCTGCAGGGCCAGCTGGTCGGTATCAACACCGCCAGCTTCAACCCGCAGGGCAGCATGGCCGGCAACATCGGGCTGGGCCTGGCCATTCCCACCAACCTGGCGCGCGACGTGGTGGACCAGCTGGTCAAGCACGGCGTGGTGGTGCGCGGCACGCTCGGGATCGAGGCGCAGAACCTGACCCAGGCGCTGGCGCAGAACCTGGGCCTGAGCGAAGCGCGCGGCGCGCTGGTCACCCGCGTGCTGGCCGGATCGGGCGCGGCGGCAGCCGGACTGAAGCCGGGCGACGTCGTGGTGTCGGCCAACGGCCAGCGGGTCGACAGCGCGGTTGCGCTGCACAACGTGGAAGGCCTGCAGCCGGTCGGCAGCGCGTTGAACCTGGACGTTCGCCGCGACGGCAAGCCGCTGCAGCTCAAGGCGACGCTGAAGGAACAGGCGCGGGCGGTGGCCGGCGAAAGCCTGGACCCGCGCTTGGCCGGCGCCACGTTTGTCGACCTGCCCGAGACGCTGCGCCAGGCCGGCGACGGCGGCGTCATGGTCAGCGAGGTCAAGCGCGGCAGCCGCGCAGCCAACTCAGGGTTGGCCGCGGGCGACGTGATCATCCAGTCCAGCGTGGGCGAGTTCGCCGACCTGGCCAGCTGGCGCGCCAACTTCCAGAAGCCACCGCAGCAGCTGGTGCTGCGTATCGTGCGCGGCAACGCACGCGGCGACCTGGTGATGCGCTGAACCGCTCAGCCAGCCTTCGCGTGCGGATCACGCCAGCTGACACCCTCTACACCCGCTCGGTGCTATTACCTTGTGTTCGTTGCCGACGGGTTCATCCGCGGTCACCTTCCCCATCGATTACCTAACGGAGAGTCACGATGAGCCCCACCAACACCGAAAACCTCAAGGAACACCTGGGCGAAGCCGGTTCGCACCTGAAGTCGGCCGCCACCGCTGCCGGCGGTGCGATCAAGGGCGCCACCGGCGCTGCCGGTGATGAGCTGCGCATCGGCCGTGCCAACGTCAAGGCCGAGCTGTCCGACACCGCGCTTTCCGGGCTGGCCGCTGCTGAATTCGGCGGCGCCGCTGCCAAGGAGCAGGTCGACGCGCTGATGGACAAGGGCAAGGACCTGGTCGACAGCGCTGCCGAGCTGATCCGCGAGCGCCCGCTGGCTTCGTTCGGCGTGGCCTTCGCCGCCGGCTGGATCATCGCCAAGCTGGCCCGCAGCGGCGGCGACAAGTAAGTCGGCGTGAGCGATCAAGCACAGTCGACGCCCGACGGTGGAGCAACGCCTCCACCGGACGGCGATACGGGCGCGCGCGCCGCGCCGCGCCTGGATGAAAGCATCCGCGAGGTCGGCCAGGCCGGCCGAGCCACGGTCGATTCGGCAAAGCACACGCTGCGTTCGCTGCGGCGGCTGGCTTCGTTCGAGTTCGCCCTGGCCCGCAGTGCATTCGGCCGCGCCCTGGCGTGGAGCGGGGTGGCGATCGTATTCGGCGCCTCGGCCTGGTTGCTGCTGGCCGGCACGCTGATCGCACTGATGCAGCGCTGGGGCCTGTCCTGGTTCCATTCGCTGCTGATCACCTCGCTCGTCAGCCTGGCCATGACCGGCTATGCGATCTGGCGGGTGTCGTTCTTCTTCCGCCACACCGGCATGCATGCCACCCGGCGGCAGCTGGCGCGGCTGGGCCTGTTCGACGAGCCCACCGACGAGGATGCCGAAGGGCAGCCCGAACCGACGGAGCGTTCGCCATGAAGTTCGAAGCGTTGCGTCACCGGGTCAAACGCGCGGAAAAAGTCGTGTCGGTCCGGGTCGACGAAACCCAGTGCAGCTGGTTCACCCTCAGCCAGGCCTGGCGCGAAGGCTGGACCCCGCTGCGCATCATCAGCGTGGGCCTGGCCGGTGGCTTCCTGGCCGGCAAGCTGGAACCGGGCGGCGCCCGCTTCCATGGTGCGCGCTGGCTGCAGATGATCGGATCGGTGTCCAATCTGCTGGCCAGTGCACAGGCCGCGGTGGCCTCGATGCAGGCCAGCGACGCGGCTGAGACTGCCGAGCAGGCGGCCGACAAGGTCGACGAGGCCGTAGACCCCACCCCGGTCGCACCGGTGCGGACGCCGCAGGCGACGGTTGCGCCCGTGGCGACGCCGCGCGCGCAGGTCACCGCCACGCAGGAGGCGGCGCAGCCGCTGCCGGCGGAAGCGGCGACCGACTTGTCCGAACGTTAGTCGTTGTCATCGCCCTGCCAACGGCAGGGCGCGGGCACACCCATCGTTTTACACACGCCGTACCCCCGGGCGTGCCCAATAATGCGTGACCTACCCAGCGTGCGACCTGCATGAGCGTTCCTGTGACCTCCCCTGCTGCCGACCTCGACGTCGTCGCACCTCCGCCCCCGCCGCACGCACCGCGTCCACGTGGCCCGATGTCGCTGGTGATACTGGCCTTCCTCGCCGTCTGTTTCACCTTGTGGGCCGCGCAGGACATCATCCTGCCGATCCTGCTGGCGATGTTCTTCGCGCTGGTCGGCAACCCGATCCTGCGGTTGCTGGGCCGGATGTGGGTCCCACGTTTTCTCGCTGCGGTGCTGGTGATCGGGGTCGGGCTGAGCGGCGCTGCGGCCTTGGGCGTGCAGCTGGTCGGCCCGGCCATGGACTGGGCGCAGGAAGCGCCGCAGCAGCTGCGCAAGGTGGCGCGCCAGGTGCAGAACCTGACCAAGCCGGTGCAGCAGGCCAACCAGGCGGCGGAGAACTTCGCGCGCGTGGCAGGCGGCGAAAGCAGCCGGCGGGTGCAGGTGGTGCGCACCCAGCTCGACGATCCCTACAAGGTACTGACCCGGGCGCCGCGCCTTGCCGCCTCGGTGCTGGCGGTGGTGCTGCTGACCCTGTTCTTCATGATCTACGGGCAGAACCTGCAGAAACACGCCATCGCGCTGTTCCCCAGCCGCCAGCAGCAGCGGTTCACCGCCGACATCCTGCGTTCGATCGAGCGGGAAGTGTCGCGCTATGTGCTGACCATCACCGTGATCAATGCCCTGGTCGGGCTGATTTTCTCCGGGGTACTGCTGCTGCTCGGGATCAGCGTGCAGGAGGCCCTGCTGTGGGGCACCGTAGCGGCGCTGCTGAATTTCGCGCCGTACGTGGGGCCGTTCATCGGGGTCACCCTGATGCTGCTGATGGGCTTCGTGGAGTTCAGCGACCCGCTCCAGGCGCTGCTGCCGGCGGCCTGTTACCTCGCCCTGCACACCATCGAGGGCCAGGTGGTGACCCCGATCGTGCTGGGCCGGCGGATGGCGATCTCGCCGCTGATCCTGATCCTGGCGCTGATGGTGTTCGGCTGGCTGTGGGGCATGATCGGGCTGCTGCTGTCGGTGCCGCTGCTGGTCTGCATCAAGCTGGTGCTGGCGCGGCTGGAAGGCACTCAAGGCTGGGCCAAGCTGTTGGAATAACGGGTAGAGCCACGCCCTGCGTGGCTGCGCCCACAGGGGTAGAATGGCCGGGTGAATTTTCCAGTCCTAGCCATCACCCTCGACCTCGACGACACCCTGTGGCCGTTCGCCCCCATCGGCGCCCGCATCGATCAGGTGTTGTACGAGTGGATGCTCCAGCACAGCCCCGCCACCGCCACGATGTACCCGGTGGCGGCGATGCGCGAACTGCGTGAGCGCTCCTTCCGCGACAACCCGCACCTGCACTACGACCTCAGCGCGCTGCGCCGGTTGACCCTGCAGGAGGCACTGGAGAAGAGCGGAGCCGACCTGGCCCTGCTGGAACCGGCCTACGAGGCGTTCTATGCCGCCCGCAACCAGGTGGAGTGCTACCCGGACGCGATCGAGGCGCTGACCCGTATCGCCGCCCGCGTGCCGGTCGCCGCACTCAGCAACGGCAACGCCGACCTGGCCCGGATCGGGCTGGACCACCACTTCGCCTTCCAGCTCGGCTCGCGCGAACACGGCGCGGCCAAGCCGGCCGCCAGCATCTTCCACGCCGCCTGCGAACGCCTGGGCGTGGCCCCGGCCCACGTGCTGCACGTGGGCGACCACGTGGACATGGACGTGGTCGGCGCAATGCAGGCCGGCCTGCGCGGCTGCTGGATCAACCGCGTTGAACACACCTGGCACCATCCTTCGCTGCAGCCCGACCTGCAGTTCGACACCCTGACCGGGCTGGCCGACTGGCTCGATGCGAACGCATCGGCACAGGACGCCCGGCCACGAACGGAGCACGACCCCGCATGACCCAGATCACCGGTTTCACCACCGATTCCACCAATGCCCTGCCGCTGCACGTCATGGATCGCGAGCAGTTCGCGGCATGGCGCGCGCAGCAGGCGCCGGCGCTGGTTGCCTGGCTGGACGCGCAGCACTTCAACGGCAGCGGCTGCAGCGTGGTGCTGCTGCCGGGCGAGCACGGCCTGGCCGGTGCGATCATCGGCGTGGGCGACAGCGGCGATGCCTATGCCTACGCGCATGCCCCGTTCGCCCTGCCCGAAGGCACCGTGTGGCAGCTGGCCGATGCCCTGCCGGCGCCGATTGAAACGCTGCTGCACCTGGGCTGGGGCCTGGGCAGCTACCGCTTCGCGCGCTACCGCAAGCCCAACCGCGCCCCGGCGCAGCTGCTGGCCACGCCCGCTGCCGAAGTGCGCGATGTGATCACCGCCAGCCTGCGCGTGCGCGACTGGGTCAACACGCCCACCGAAGACATGGGCCCGCAGCAGCTGGAAGACGCCGCCCGTGAACTGGCCGCGGCGCATGGCGGGCAGGTGGAAGTGATCACCGGCGACGCACTGCTGGAGCAGAACTTCCCGGCCATCCACGCGGTGGGCCGCGCCTCGCACCGCGCGCCGCGCCTGATCGCGCTGCGCTGGGGCCAGGCCGGTCGCCCGCACGTGGCGCTGGTCGGCAAGGGCGTGTGCTTCGATACCGGCGGGCTGGACATCAAGCCGGCCGACGGCATGCGCAACATGAAGAAGGACATGGGCGGCGCCGCGCACGCGCTGGCCCTGGCCGGGCTGATCATGGCGCAGGAGCTGCCGGTGCAGCTGACCCTGCTGATTGCCGCGGTGGAAAATGCGATCGGGCCGGAAGCGTTCCGCCCGGGCGAAGTGATCGCCACCCGCAAGGGCCTGAGCATCGAGATCGACAATACCGACGCCGAAGGTCGGCTGGTGCTGTGCGACGCGCTGACCTACGCCAGCGAGCAGAAGCCGGAGATCGTGCTGGACTTCGCCACGCTCACCGGCGCGGCGCGCATTGCGCTGGGCCCGGACCTGCCGGCGCTGTTCAGCAACAACGACACGCTGGCCCAGCAGTGGCTGCAGGCCGGTGAAACCACGCGCGACCCGGTGTGGCGCATGCCGTTGTGGCGCCCGTACCTGCGTTACCTGCACAGCGGCATTGCCGACCTGGCCAACGCCGGTTCGCGCATGGCCGGTTCGGTCACTGCGGCGCTGTACCTGGAGCGCTTCATTGCCGAAGGCCAGGTCTGGGCGCATCTGGATGTGTACGCCTGGAACGATGGTGAACGACCGGGCCGTCCGGCCGGTGGCGAGGCGCTGGCGCTGCGCTCGGCGTGGACGATGTTGAAAGGCCGGTATCTGTAAGCGCCGGTCCTGGCACAGGTGAAAACCCAGATCCCCGCCTCGGCGGGGATCTGCCGTTAAAGGTTGTCGAAAATGTGAATACCACCCTGTCGGGGGTTCTGCGACCATGCGCTCGACCCACCTTGAAGGCAGGTAACGGCCCATGTCGCTCTTTCGATACACCCGCGCCGGCCGGGAGCCGGACGCCCCGCGTCCACCGCATTCGCCGCTGTTGTGGATCGGACTGATCGCGCTGATTGCAGGGGCGGTGGTGTTGGCCTTCGCCTGGCTGGCCGGCTGGATCGGGCGCGACCGCGTTACCGCGCAGACCTTTACCGACACCATTGAAGCGACTGGCGCCAAGCACGCCGGATTCCGCCGCGCGCACAGCAAGGGCGTGTGCGTAAGCGGCAGCTTCCAGGGCACGCCGGAGGGTGCCGCGCTGAGTTCGGCTCGGGTGTTCCGCCAGCAGCAGGTGCCAGTGCTGGGCCGCCTCTCGATTGGCGGCGGCGACCCGCATGGCGCCGATGCCAGCGCGCGGGTGCGCAGCATGGCGCTGCAGCTGGTAACCGACGACGGCCAGGAATGGCGCACGGCGATGAACAGCTTCCCGTTCTTTGCGGTACCCACCACCGAAGCGTTTCTGGAGCAGACCCGCGCCGGGATTCCCGATCCGGCAACCGGCAAACCGGACCCGGCCAGGCAGGCGGCCATTGCCGCGAAGTACCCTTCGGCGCGTGCGTTCGGGGCGTGGGCGAAGTCCGCGCCGTGGTCCACCAGCTGGGCCAACACCGACTACAACGGGGTGAACAGTTTCCGCTTCACCGCCGCCAACGGTACCGAACAGGCAGTGCGCTGGAGCATGGTGCCGCAAGCTGCGTTCGAGACGATGAGCCCCGAGCAGCGCGCGCAGGCGAGCGTGGATTACCTGGCTGACGAGTTCGCGCAGCGGCTGGCGCAGGGACCGGTGCGTTGGGACATGTGGATCACGTTGGCCGAACCGGGCGATGCGATCAACGACCCCTCCATCCCATGGCCGGACACCCGCCGCCGGGTCAAGGCTGGCACGCTCAGCCTGACCGCGATGCAGCCGCAGGCCGGAGGCGCCTGCAACAACGTGAATTTCGATCCGCTGATCCTGCCGAGCGGGATGGCCGGCACCGATGATCCGATCCTGGCCGCGCGTTCGGCGGTGTATTCCGAATCGTTCAATCGCCGCGAACGGGAAACCGCGAGTGGTGCGGCGCCGGCTTCCGGAGCACGTCGATGAAGACCTCCAACGGGCATTTCAACCTGACCGCACGCGTGCTGCACTGGCTGATGGCGGTGCTGATCCTGACCATGCTGTTCGTGGGGGTGACCATGGTCGCCTCGCTGCACTGGCGACCGATGCTGGTGGACCTGCACCGGCCGCTGGGGATCGCGATCCTGCTGCTGGCGCTGGTGCGGCTGGTGAACCGGCTGCGGCATCGGCCGCCGCCGCTGCCGGCGGACCTACCGGCGTGGCAGGTGTTCGCCGCGCATGCGTCGCACTGGGTGTTGTACGGGTTGATGCTGGCGATGCCGCTGGTGGGTTGGGCGATGTTGTCGGCCGGTGGCTACCCCATCCAGATGTGGAAGGGCGTGCTGCTGCCGCCGATCCTGCCGCACGACGTGGCGCTGTATGCGGCGTTGCGCGGCGCGCATAGTGTGCTGGCGTATGTGTTGTTCGCCACGGTGGTGCTGCATTTGAGTGCGGCGCTGTTCCACCTGTGGGTGCGGCGGGATGGCGTGTTCCAGGCGATGGCGAGGGGCAGCGACAGCAGGAAATCCACCGGGCGATGACCGGTAGGCGCATCGTGCAGGGTTACAACCAGCCCTTCTGCCGCGCCAGGCGATATGCCTCAATGCGGTTCGCCACGCCCAGCTTGCCGATGCATTCGGACAGGTAATTGCGCACCGTGCCGTGCGACAGGCCCAGCTGGGTGGCGATCTCGCTCGCCGAGCGGCCGTCGCCGGACAGCCGCAGCACCTGGCGTTCGCGGTCGTTGAGCGGGTCGGCCTGCGACCACGCGTCCAGCGCCAGCTGCGGGTCGATGGCGCGGCCGCCGTGCTGCACCTGGCGCAGCGCGTCGGCCAGCTTTTCGGCCGGCGCGTCCTTCAACAGATAACCGCACACGCCGGCATCCAGCGCGCGACGCAGGAATCCCGAGCGCGCGAAGGTGGTCACGATCACCACCTTGATCGGCAGGCCGTGGCGCGAAATGCGCTGCGCCAGTTCCAGCCCGGACAGCCCCGGCATCTCGATGTCGGTCACCAGGATGTCCGGCTTCAACTGCTGCAGCATGCGCCACGCCGCTTCACCGTCGGCGGCGGCGCCCAGCACTTCAATGTCCGGCTCCAGCCCGAGCAGCGCGGACAGCGCGCCGCGCACCATGGCCTGGTCTTCGGCAAGAACGATGCGGATCATGGAACCACCGTGCTGGCAGCTGTGCTGATCGACGGTGCCGCCGACAGCGATGGCTCGGCCTGCACCCGCGGCCCTTCGACCGGCGCCGGATCGGTGCTCGCCTTCTGGGAATCGGCTGCAGGCACCGCGCGCGTCGCCGCCGGCAGCGGTACCTGCACCGCCACCGTGGTGCCCTGCCCGCGCACCGACGTCACCAGCAAGGTGCCGCGCAACGCCGCCACCCGCTCACGCATGCCGGTCAGCCCATTGCCATCCACCTGCACGCCGCCCTGCCCGTCATCGCGAACCTGCATGGACAGCATGCGCCCGTCCTGCTCGAACGCCACCCAGGCCTGGTGCGCCTGCGCGTGGCGCACGATGTTGGTGGCTGCTTCGCGCAGCACCAGCGCCAACCCGCGTTCGATCTCCACGGGCATCGGCGGCGGCGACGGGTAGTCCAGGTGCACGTGCTGGCACTCCAGCAGCAGCCGCGCTGCCGCCAGTTCAGCAGCAAGGTCGCTGGCGCGGATCCCGGTGACCGCGCTGCGCACTTCGGCCAGCGCCTGCCGCGCGATGGCTTCGGCCTCGGTCACCTCGGCGCGGGCACGCTCCGGGTCGCGGTCGAACAGCTTGCGCGACAGCTCCAGCTTCAAGGTGATCAGCGACAGGGTATGCCCCAGCAGGTCGTGCAGGTCGCGTCCGATGCGTTCGCGCTCTGCGGTGGCGGCCAGCCTGCGTACCTCGTCCTGGGAGAGCTGCAGGGCGGCTTCCCGGTCCTTGTTGGTGCTTTCCACGTTGATGATGATGCCGATGATCATCGCCATGGCCGGAATCCACACCACCAGCTGCCAGTGGTAGCCCACCCACAGCGCGATGCCGACGAACAGGGCGTTGAGTGCCACCAGCTGGGCCAGGTAGCGCCACGCGCTGCCGCTGCGGCACACGCGCAGGGTGACGCAGCCGAAGATGAAGTAGCTGATGCCCGACGGGTACCACGGCAGCAGCGCCAGGCCCATCGCCACCATCGCCAGCGCAAAGCGCGGCGCGTACCGGCGCGGTGCCAGCAGCTGGCGGCCGTACAGTGCCAGGAACACCGGGTAGGTCAGCACGGTCAGCCACACCCACGTGGCGGTAAAGCCGCCGCCGAAGATCGGGGTCAGGAACACCCAGCCGGTCCACAGCAGGTGCACCGCGTCGGACCAGGCCGGTTTGCCGCTGCGCAGGTTGTCGGCCACGGCCGAGTCCGGTGCGGGTCGCAAACGCGAGGAGAGCCAGCTGGGCAGCACGGGAATGTCCTGGGCAAAGGGATCGGGAGCGATCATGGCATCCAGCTTCGCGTGTCGCCATCGGCCCGGCCAGTACCGCTGATCACCTCAAGCATGTGACAGCTGTCACTGCCCGCTGCCCTTGCCCGGCGGGCATCCTGTGCCCCACCCGGCACCCCGCCGGTTTGCCCGTAACGATGGTTGCGGTCACACTCGGCCCGATTCCACGTCCAGACTCACGATGAACGCATCCGCTGAACTGC
The DNA here is from genome assembly GCF_963519125.1 of uncultured Stenotrophomonas sp. Classification (GTDB taxonomy): domain Bacteria; phylum Pseudomonadota; class Gammaproteobacteria; order Xanthomonadales; family Xanthomonadaceae; genus Stenotrophomonas. The sequence goes on from NZ_CAUQLJ010000004.1 coordinate 60,078, forward strand.
TCAAGGAACTCCGCATCGACCGCAACAATGCCTCGGCGCCGCCGCCGTCGGGTTCGCCCCGCCGTGGCCTGTGGATCGGACTGGCCGTCGTCGCGCTGCTGGTGCTGGGCGGTATCGCCTGGTTCCTGTTCGGCCGCGAACGCCCGATCGAGGTCAGCACCGTACCGGTGGTGGCGATCCAGCAGGGCACTGCCAGCAGCTCGGTACTCGACGCCAGCGGCTACGTGGTGGCCCGGCGCATGGCCACGGTCTCGGCCAAGATCACCGGCAAGGTCCGCGAGGTGATGATCGAAGAAGGCATGCGGGTGGAAGAAGGCCAGGTCATGGCCACCCTCGACCCGATCGACGCCAACGCCCAACGCAGCCTCTCGGCCTCGCAGCTGGAAGCCGCGCGCAGCCAGCTGGCCGGGTTGAAGGCGCAGGTGGCGCAGGCCGACGCCGAAGCCGGACGCCTGCAGAAGCTGGTCGGCCAGCAACTGGTTTCGCGCTCGCAGTACGACCTCGCCATGGCCCAGCGCGACAGCCTGCGTGCCCAGCTCAAGACCGCCGAACGCAACACCCGCGTGGCCGGTGACGCGCTGGCCATCGCCGACCTCGGTGTGGACAACAACATCGTGCGCGCGCCGTTTTCCGGCGTGGTCACCGCCAAGGCCGCGCAGCCGGGCGAGATCGTCTCGCCGCTGTCGGCCGGTGGCGGCTTCACCCGCACCGGCATCGGCACCATCGTCGACATGGACTCGCTTGAGATCGAAGTTGAAGTGGGCGAGGCCTTCATCGGCCGCGTGCAGCCGAAGATGCCGGTGAAAGCCACCCTCAACGCCTACCCGGAATGGAAGATCCCGGCCGAGGTGATCGCCATCATTCCCACCGCCGACCGCGGCAAGGCCACGGTCAAGGTGCGCATCGCCTTGAAGGTGAAAGACCCGCGCATCGTGCCGGAAATGGGCGTGCGGGTGAGCTTCCTGGAAGCGGCCGCGCCGGCCCAGGCGGCGGCCCCCAAGGGCGTGCGCGTACCGGCCTCGGCGCTGGTCGAGCGCGACCAGAAGACCGTGGCCTTCGTGGTCGGCGACGACAAGCGCGTGCAGCAGGTGCCGGTCACGGTAGGCGTGGCCCTCAACAACGACCGCCAGGTCACCGCCGGCCTGAGCGCCGGCGAGCAGGTGGTCAACAACCCACCCCCGGAACTGCGCGACGGCAGTGCCGTAGTGGAAAAGCAACCGCAATAAGCAGGGCGGTGCCGCGACCCGGTCGCGAGCCGAGCTAGTGCGATTCCCGTGCCGTCCCGGCGCGCGCGTGGGCGGCTGCCCGCGATCTTTTTCCTTTTCATCGATTTACGGAGAACCACCCATGTCCACCCTGGTTTCGCTCCGCAACATCACCAAGACCTACCAGCGCGGCCCTGAGAAGGTGCAGGTCCTGCATGGCATCGACCTGGATATCCAGAAGGGCGACTTCGTCGCGCTGATGGGCCCCTCCGGCTCGGGCAAGACCACCCTGCTCAACCTGATCGGCGGGCTGGACACACCCAGCGGCGGCGAGATCGAGATCGAAGGCGAGCGCATCGACCGCATGTCCGGCGGCCAGCTGTCTACCTGGCGCAGCCACCATGTCGGCTTCGTGTTCCAGTTCTACAACCTGATGCCGATGCTCACCGCGCAGAAGAACGTCGAACTGCCGCTGCTGCTGACCCACCTGGGTGCGGCGCAGCGCAAGCGCAATGCCGAAATCGCGCTGACCCTGGTCGGCCTGGCCGACCGCCGCAGCCACCGCCCCAACGAGCTTTCGGGCGGCCAGCAGCAGCGCGTGGCGATCGCCCGCGCGATCGTCTCCGACCCGACCTTCCTGATCTGCGACGAACCGACCGGCGACCTCGACCGCCAGTCCGCCGAGGAGATCCTCGGCCTGCTGCAGCAGCTCAACCGCGAACACGGCAAGACCATCATCATGGTCACCCATGACCCGAAGGCTGCCGAGTACGCCACCCACACGGTGCACCTGGACAAGGGCGAGCTGGCCGACGCGCCGCTGGCCCACTGACGGAGGCCACAGCGATGAAATACTTCTCGTTGGTGTGGGCGCAGCTGTTCCGCAGCCGCACGCGCACCCTGCTGACCCTGCTGTCGGTGGTGGCCGCATTCCTGCTGTTCGGCATGCTCGACTCGGTGCGCGTGGCGTTCTCGTCCGGCGGCAGCGTGGAAGGCGCCAACCGCCTGGTGGTGGCCTCGCGGCTGTCGATCACCCAGTCACTGCCGATCCGCCTTGAAACCCAGATCCGCCAGGTGGCCGGTGTGCGCGACGTGGCCTATGGCATGTGGTTCGGCGGCATCTACCAGGACCCGAAGAACTTCTTCCCGAACTTCTCGGTGTCGCCCAACTACTTCGATGTCTACCGCGAACTGCAGATCGACCCGGCGCAGCTGGAAGACTGGAAGCAGACCCGCACCGGCGCCATCGTAGGCGAAACCCTGGCCAAACAGTTCGGCTGGAAGATCGGTGACACCATCCCGCTGCAGGCCACGATCTTCCCGCGCGGCGGCAGCAACGACTGGCCGCTGGAACTGAAGGGCATCTACCGTTCCAAGGACCGTGCTCTGGCGGCCAACGAAGAACGCCAGTTGATGATGAACTGGAAGTACTTCGACGAATCCAACGACTACATCAAGAACCAGGTGAGCTGGTACACGGTGACGCTGGACAACCCTGACCAGTCCTCACGAGTGGCGCAGGCGATCGATGCGATCTCGGCCAACTCCGACCACGAGACCAAGACCCAGACCGAATCGGCGTTCCAGCAGGCCTTCGTCAAGCAGTTCGCAGACATCGGCATGATCGTCACCTCGATCATGGGCGCGGTGTTCTTCACCCTGCTGCTGTTGACCGGCAACACCATGGCCCAGGCAGTGCGCGAGCGCGTGCCGGAACTGGCCACGCTGAAGACACTGGGCTTCAAGGACAGCACCGTGCTGACCCTGGTGATGGTGGAGTCGGTGCTGCTGATCGGCCTGGGCGGCCTGATCGGCATGGGCCTGGCCGCGCTGATCCTGCCGGCGATCGGCCCGAAGAGCATGGGCATGCTGCCGCCGCACGTACCGACGCCGACCTGGCTGATGGGGCTGGGCCTGATCGTGGTGATCGGCATCATCGTCGGCCTGCTGCCGGCGCTGCGTGCCAAGCGCCTGAAGATCGTCGACGCACTGGCCGGCCGCTGAGGAGGACACCGACATGTTCAAGAGCAAACTCAAGAAGTGGTCCGGCAACGCGCTCACGGTGCTGCTGCTGGTGATCGGGCTGGTACTGTGGATCAGCCTGCCGTGGGTTGGTGTGCTGGCCGTCGCAGTGCTGGTGGCGCTGTGGCTGCTGCTGACCCGCGGCGGACGGTTGGCACTGGCCGCCACCCGCATCGGCGTGGCCAGCCTGCCGCAGCGCTGGGGCGCGTCCTCGGTGGTGGTGGTGGGCATTGCCGGCGTGGTCGGGGTGCTGGTGGCGATGCTGGCGATGGGCCAGGGCTTCCAGGCCACCCTCAACAGCACCGGCGATGAGAGCACCGCGATCGTGCTGCGCGGCGGTTCGCAGGCGGAAACCAACTCGGTGATCACCCGCGACCAGGTGCCGCTGCTGTCCACGGTGCCGGGCGTGGCCAAGGACGCGCAGGGCAAGCCGATGATCTCCCCGGAGCTGTCGCAGGTGGTGAACCTGGTCTCCAAGGGCGACGGCACCGACGTCAACGCGCAGTTCCGTGGTGTCGGCGAGATGGCCTGGGCGGTGCACGACAAGGTCAAGATCACCGAAGGCCGACGCTTCAATCCCGGCCTGCGCGAGATCGTGGTCGGCAAGGGTGCGCAGGGTCAGTTCCGTGGGCTGGAGGTGGGCAAGTCGCTCACCCTGGGCAACCAGCAGTGGGAGGTGGTCGGGGTGTTCAACTCCGGTGACGCGCACGATTCGGAGCTGTGGACGGACGCCGAAACCCTGGCCAACACCTACCAGCGCAGCGCCTGGCAGTCGATCACGGTGCGTACCGACGGTGAAGCGGGCTTCAAGCAGTTCAAGGCCGGCGTTGCGGCCGACCCGCGCCTGAAGCTGGACGTGGAAACCACCAAGGCGTACTACGCCAAGCAGGGCGGTGGCCTGAACACGCTGATCAAGGTGCTGGGCACGGTAATCGGCGCGATCATGGCGGTGGGTGCGGTGTTCGGTGCGCTCAACACCATGTACGCGGCGGTCGCCACCCGTGCGCGTGAGATTGCCACGATGCGCGCCATCGGCTTCCGCGGCGTGCCGGTGGTCACCGCGATCATGCTGGAGACCATGCTGCTGGCGCTGATCGGTGGCCTGTTGGGCGGCCTGGTGGCCTGGGCCATCTTCAACGGCTACAGCGTCTCCACCATCGGCAGCAACTTCAGCCAGGTGGTGTTCCAGTTCAAGGTCTCACCCGAGCTGCTGTGGAGCGGCTTGAAGTGGGCGCTGGGGATCGGGCTGGTGGGCGGGCTGTTCCCGGCGCTGCGCGCGGCGCGGTTGCCGATTACTACGGCGTTGCGGGAAACCTGACGCACGGAACAACCGTGCCCCTGTCGGGGCACGGTTGGCTGCTCATTCGGCAAAGCACTGGATCTTGCCAGTGTTGCGCGCGCACACGTACGACACTTCGGGCGTGCCGAATAGCGGCGTCCCGCTCACCTGCACCCCGGCCCATTCCGCCCGCTGCAGGAAGTAGGGCATCAGCTCTCGCCGATAGACGTTCCTCCGCGTAGACCCGTCGGGCCACAGGAAATCATCCGCCTTTTCCTGGATCCACAAATTCCAATCCGCCGAGCGCAGGTATTCCCATCGGCGGGTGTCGTAGTCGAAGTAGAACTCGACGTAGCCGAGCACGGAAGTAAGAATGTTCAGGCGCGCAATCAATGGCGACGAGCCGTGAGACTGCGACTCGAAACGCAGGATGCGGCCATGTTCGGTGTCGGCCCTGAGAAAGTCGAACCGGAATGATCGCTCCAGCATGCGCCTGACGGTTTCCCGCGCCTCCATGCGCTGCGGGTGGAGGTCGCCGACATGGTGCCCCCACAGGATAGTGTCGCTCTGCACCTGTTCCTTCATTACATGCGGCGACCCCGGCGGCTGCAGGGACACCGTGCTCCACTCATCGACGAATTCACCTCGCGTCGCCTTGTACATTTTCATGAACGTGTTGTACTGCGATCGAATCCAGGGCGCCGGCACGAAGTGCGTTGCCACCAACCGGCCCCCTTCGTTGGTGACATGGAACCCCTGGATGTTGGTCTGGCTTGCAGCCTGGTAGACATAGTGCGAGCCGACACCGAGCGAGCGGGCCTTCGCGTACATCTCATCATCCGTGCACATGTAGCACGGGTGTGCAACAGGGTCTTCGACTGACGCTACTGCCGGATACGGCAGCGCGACCAGCAGCAACCACCACAACTTCTTCATCATCTGCTCCCTGATTGCCCGCACACGCGGGTACAGGCAGTTCAGCAGCGGGAGGAAGGGGTGCATATCGGAATGAGGCGAAACCCGACGCTTCGGATGCATCATCCGGAATCATGCACACGGTAGAGCCATCAGATTTTGAACGCGTCATGTGATGTCGCTTCCGGCGACAGTTCGAAAGCGGTCAATTACGGTGGAAACGTTAGTGCAGGATCATCCCCGGACCGGCGCCCGCGAGCGGTACACGCTGTCGGAGACGAACAGCAACAGCCCCAGCCAGATCGCAGCAAAACCAATCGCCTTGGCGCTGTCGAATGGTTCACGGAAGAAGAACACGCCCAGCAGCAGGCCCAGGCTGGGGGCGATGTACTGCAGGATGCCGACCAGCGAGAGCGGAATGCGCTTCACGCCATAGGCAAAGCCGATCAGCGGCAGGGCAGTGACGGCGCCGCCCAGGATCAGCAGCAGGTCGTTGCGCCAGCCCCAGCCGCCGAAGAAGCCGCCGCCGTGGCCGGCTTCGCTCCACAGGGCAAAGCCGATGGCCGGCAGGAACAGGTACAGGCTTTCGATGCCGAGCCCGGCGACCGGGTCCACCGAGATCATCTTGCGCAACAGGCCATACAGGCCGAACGAGCAGGCCAGCCCCAGCGCGATCCACGGCGGGGTGCCGGCATCGATGGTCAGCCAGGCCACGCCGAGTGCGGCGCAGGCCACGGCCAGCCACTGCAGGCCGCGCAGGCGCTCTTTCAGCACCACCACGCCGAGCACGACGCTGACCAGCGGGTTGATGAAGTAGCCCAGGCTGGTTTCGATCACGTGCCCGGCGTTGATCGCCCAGATGTACAGGCCCCAGTTGAAGGCGATGGCCAGGCTGCTCAGCGCCAGCGTCGGCAGCGCGCGCGGCTGCGCGGCGATCTGCTTCCACCAGCCGGTGCCGTTGCTGATCAGCAACCAGGCCACCACCAGCACGGTGCTCCAGATGATGCGGTGGGCAATGATCTGCTGCGAAGGCACCGCCTTGAGCAGGTGCCAGTACACCGGCACCAACCCCCACAGGGTAAAGGTGAAGGCAGTAATCGCCAGGCCACGGCGCTGTTCCTGCAGGAGCGTCCTTTCCACTGCGCTCACTTGCGGCGGGTCCGGGCGAGGGTCAGCACCAGCACGCCGGCCAGGATCACGCCCATGGCCAGCAGGTCGCGCGGGCCGAAGTGCTCATGGCCGATCAGCGCACCCAGCAGCACCGCGATCACCGGATTGACGTAGGCGTAGCTGGCAGCCAGCGCCGGGCGCACGTTCTGCAGCAGCCACACGTAGGCGGTGAAGGCCACGATGGAGCCGAACATGCACAGGTAGGCCACTGCCAGCAGCCCATTCATGCTGGGCCACGTGGTGGGGCGCTCGCCGGTGGCCAGGCCGAGGGCGACCAGCATCACGCCGCCGCACAGCATCTGTCCGGCGGCGGTCATGAACGGGCTGGGCAGGTCCAGGCCGCGCGCCCAGACCGAGCCGAATGCCCAGCCGATCGGGGCGATCAGCAGCAGGATCAGGCCCTGCGGTGAGGCGGTGAGGCTGCTGCCCGCATTCAGCCAGACCACGCCGAGGAAACCGATGGCGATGCCCAGCCACTCGCCGCGGGTCGCGTGCTGGCCGCGCATGGCACCGAACAGGGCCATCCACAGCGGTACCGACGCCACCGCAGTGGCAGCCAGGCCGGAGGAGACGGTGCGCTCGGCCAGCACCACCATGCCGTTGCCCAGCACCAGCATGGTCAGGCCCATGATCACCAGGTTGCGCCACTGCCTGCGGGTTGGCGCGGGCAGGCCGCGCCAGCGCAGCACGGCGTACATCAGGCTGCCCGCCACGATGAAACGCGCTCCGGAGACTGTCGTCAACGGCAGCGCGCCGCCCTCCAGGGCGAAGCGGATGCCCAGGTAGGTGGACCCCCAGACCACGTACACCAGCAGCAGGGCCAGGACGACCAGGCCGCTGCGGGGAGCGGCCTGCGGGGGTGCGGGGGTGGCGGCCATACGGGACCAGCGGGCGGGGGGAGAGGGGATTCTAGGCCTTTGCTGCAGGCGCGGCATGCCTTCTGGTGGCACGCTGTCGTGCCCGGACTAGTTACATGGTGCAATGCCCACCGGTCATGCACGTGGGGTAAGGTAAAAACTGCCTAGAACCACCGCTCCATCGTGAGGACCGTTTTCCAGCATGAGCATCTCCCCTACCCTTTCCGCGCCCGCCGATGACAAGGCCGCGCTGAAACGTTCGATCTCCAACACCCTGAAGGGCTCGGCCGGCAATCTGGTCGAGTGGTACGACGTCTACGTCTACTCGGTGTTCGCGGTCTACTTCGAATCCCAGTTCTTCTCGGCCGCCGACAAGAACTCCACCATCTATGTGTGGGCGATCTTCGCCGCCACCTTCCTGATGCGCCCGATCGGCGCCTGGTACTTCGGCCGCTTCGCCGACCGCTACGGCCGCCGACTGGCGCTGACCGTGTCGGTGACCATGATGGCCGCCTGTTCGTTCCTGATCGCGCTGACCCCCACCGCCGCCACCATTGGTGGCTGGGCTGCGTTGATCCTGCTGTTCGCGCGCCTGCTGCAGGGCTTCGCCACCGGTGGCGAGTACGGCACCAGCGCCACCTACATGTCCGAGGCGGCCATCCCGGGCCGTCGCGGCTTCCTGTCCTCGTTCCACTACGTCACCCTGGTCGGTGGCCATGTGCTGGCCCAGCTGACCCTGTTCACCATGCTGCTGTTCTGGGACAAGCCGGAAATCTCGGCCTGGGGCTGGCGCATCGCGTTCGGCATTGGTGGCCTGGCCGCCATCGTGGTGTTCTGGCTGCGTCGCACGATGGACGAGTCGCTGACCGAAGACTCCATCGAAGCCGCGCGCGAAGGCCGCGCCAAGGCGTCGGGCTCGATGTACGAGCTGTTCGTGCACCAGTGGCGTCCGCTGCTGCTGTGCTTCCTGATCACCGCCGGCGGCACCGTGGCCTTCTACACCTACTCGGTGAACGGCCCGAAGATGATCCAGACCGCGTTTGCCGGTACCGACGTGATGACCGGGACGCTGATCAACCTGGGCGTGCTGACCTTCCTGATGGTGCTGCAGCCGATTGGCGGCTGGCTGTCGGACATCGTGGGTCGCAAGAGCCTGCTGGTGTTCTTCGGCGTGGGCGGCGTGCTGTACAGCTGGTACCTGATCACCCAGCTGCCGAACCAGCACGACCCGCTGTGGGCGTTCCTGACCCTGGCCCTTGGCTTCGTGATCCTGACCGGCTATACCTCGATCAACGCGGTGGTGAAGGCCGAGCTGTTCCCGACCCACGTGCGTGCGCTGGGCGTGGGCTTCGGCTACGCGATGGCCAACTCACTGTTCGGTGGTACCGCGCCGCTGCTGTACCAGGGCGCGCTGAAGACCGACCGGGTGGGCGACTTCGCCATCTACGTCACGGCGATCATCGCGGTGTCGCTGGTGGTGTATGTGTTCTTCCTGAAGAACAAGGGGCCGAACTATCTGGATGGCACCAAGAAATAAATCCGGATCGGACTCATGAAAAAAGCCGGGGCATGCCCCGGCTTTTTTTTGTTTCGCGTTCCGTTACCGGCGGGCGGCTTCGGATTGTTCGCGGGTCTTGCGGAACTCCGAGCCCTCTTCCCAGTGTGGCCAGCGGCGGCTGTTGGCCAGCTCGGCGCCCAGGTCGTAGACCAGCAGGGTGTCGGCGGCGTGCCCGGCCGGATCCCAGCTGGGGGTCCAGGCGTCGCAGGCCTGGTGGTAGCAGTCGGCGAAGTACTTCTCGCGCAGTGCCTTGCCGGCATCGACGCCACCGTCCAGCTTGTCCAGGCCCGGGCCGATGGTGATCGCCGGCACGCCCAGGCGGGCGAAGGCGAAGTGGTCGGCGCGGTAGAAGAAGCCGGCTTCGAGGTTCGGATCCGGGCTGTAGCTGCGGCCACGGGCCTTGGCCACGCGCTCCAGGTCGCCTTCCAGCGAGACCCGACCCTTGCCCCACGAGGCGATGTCTCGCGTGGCGCCGTCCGGGCTGAACATCTCGATGTTGATCACTGCGGCGGTCTTGTCCAGCGGCGCCAGCGGGTGCGCGGCGTAGTAATTGGCGCCCAGCAGGCCCTTCTCTTCGGCGGTCAGCGCCACGAAGTACAGCGTGCGCTGCGGCTGCGGGCCGGCTGCGAACACGCGGCCCAGCTCCAGCACGGTGGCTACGCCGGTGGCGTTGTCGATCGCGCCGCGGCGGATCCGGTCGCCCTTGGCGTCGGGCTGGCCGATACCGAACGCGTCCCAGTGCGCGGAGAAGATCACGGTCTCGTCGGCGTGCGCGCCGCCCGGCAGTTTGGCCACCACGTTGCGGGTGACCACCTGCTCGCGCTTGAGCTTGAACTGCGCCGACAGCGCGGCGTCGCCCAGTACCACCGGCTGGAAGCCCGGAGTCATGGCCTTGCGCTTCTCGGCTTCGAAATCCAGCCCGGCGTCGCGGAACACCTGCTCGGCCACCGAGCGCTGCATCCAGCCACGCACCGGCACGTGCAGGGCCAGCGCCTGCTCCGGGGTGCGCTCGATGTCGAACAGCGGCGAGGTGCCGGAGCTCTTCACGGTGGCCCAGCCGTACGCCGCCGGGGCAGTTTCATGCACGATCAGCACGCCCTGCGCGCCACGCCGCGCCGCTTCCTCGAACTTGTAGGTCCAGCGGCCGTAGTAGGTAACCGCCTTGCCGTCGAAAGCACCGGGGCGCTCGGCCTCGAAATCGGCGTCGTTGATCAGCATCACCGCGATCTTGCCGTGCAGGTCCACGCCCTTGTAGTCATCCCACTGGCGCTCGGGCGCGTCGATGCCGTAGCCGACGAACACCAGCGGTGCATCTTTGATGTCCACCGACGCCTGCGGGCGCAGGCTCTGCAGGGTCACGTCCACGCCGTTTTCCAGCGTGCGGGCGGCGCCCTTCTGGCGCAGCTGCGCGCGTACCGGGCCATCGACCGAGGCGCGCACCATCGGCACCGGCTGCACCCAGCTGCCGTCCGGGCCACCCGGCTGCAGGCCGGATTTGCGGAACTCCTCGATCAGGTACTGCACGGTGCGCTCTTCGCCGGCCGACGCCGGGGCGCGCCCTTCGAATTCGTCCGAGGCCAGGATCCGCACGTGCCGCGACAGCGCTTCCGGGTCGATGCCGCCGCCCGGCAGGTCATTGGCCGCGTGGGCCAGCCCGCCGACGAACAGACAGGACGACAACAGCAGCATGCGCATCGGATTCACGGCAGACACCAGAAAAAAGAACGGAATGCCAAAGTGTAACGTGACACTTCAGTTACCGTGCACACCCTCTGCTCACCGCATGGACACGCTCAGCGCCGGTCGCGGTCCAGCCAACAGGCCAGGCCCTGTGCGTTGAGCTCGATATCCATTGCCAGCACCTGCGCCACGGCCGTGTCATCGAGCGGGCACCCGTGCGCCTGCGCGCGCTCCTGGTACAGCGCGGTGAGCGCGGCGACTAGGCAACGATGGCGGTCGGGGCGTTCGTCGCACTGGCGCCCGATCTCCACCATCGCATCGATCTGCTCGAGCAGGTCGGCGGCCAGCGCGGGAATTCCCTCCACGCGGCCGTAGTGGGTGAGGTACACCGCCTGCGGCTGCAACGCGAGCAGCCGTGCAATCGACTGCTTGAGCGGTTCGGGGTCGAACTGTACCGGCGAGGAAGTGGGGACGATGAAAGCGCCGCGCGCGCTGTCCAGCCCGCGGTAGGACAGGCCGAAGGTGTCGCCGGTGAACAGGCTGCGGCTGCGTTCGTCCCATACGCACAGGTGGTGGCGCGCATGCCCGGGCGTGTCCAGGCACAGCAGGTTGCGTCCGGCCAGGTCGACGCGGTGGCCGTCCTCGGCGATCACGATGCGCGCTGCCGGTACAGGCAGCACCGGGCCATAGCTGCGCGCGATTTCCTCGGCGCCGTAGACTTCGGTGGCGCCGGCGACCAAGCGGGTGGGATCGATCATGTGCGGTGCGCCACGTGGGTGCACCACCAGCGTGGCGTTGGGCAGCTGCTGCATGAGCAGGCCGGCGCCGCCGGCATGGTCCAGGTGCACGTGGGTAAGCACCAGCCAGTCCACCTGCTCGGGGGCGCAGCCCGCACGTACCAGCGCGGCGAGCATGGCCGGTACGGCCAGGCCGGTACCGCAGTCGATGAACGCGGCGCGGCCGTGTTCGACGATCAGGTACGCGGCGTCGAAGTCGTTGCGCTGGAACGCGGTGTCGATGGTGAAGATGCTGGGGTCCACGTACATCGGCTCATCCCTGGCAGAAACGGTATGCCTGCCCAGTCTAGGGCGAACCTGCGGGCGGTTTCGATGCGGCTTTGGTAGCACGCTGGGCCAGCCAGCCACCGCGCAGCAGCAGCGCGGCCACCATCACCGCCAGGAACGCACCGTAGGCGTACAGCACCGCCAGCACCTGGCGCCAGATCGGGCCGGCGTCGCTCTGCACCACGCCGATATGGTGGCCCCAGAGCATGGCCAGGATGCTGAGCACGAAAGCCAGCACCAACGCGGCACCGTCGAACAGGCGCCGCGCGGTGTCGCGCGGCTGGCGGGGGAACATCCAGTACAACGTGCCCAGCAGGATGAACCAGGGCAGGAACAACACCAACGACAACCAGGCCATCGTGCTCTCCTTGAAGAGTTACCGCATCAGGCTGCCTGCTCGCGCAACTCCTTCAGCGCGGCCAGCACCCTGTCCACTTCCGCTTCCAGCTTGAACAGCTCGCTCTGCAGCTGGTCGCCCTGCTCGGCCTGCTTCAGCACGCCGATCAGCTGGCCGGCGTCGCGCGGGGAATCGAAGGCTTCGCTCTGGATCAGCAGGGTGCCGTCGCCGGCCTGCAGCTTGAAGTAGAAGCGGCCGTCCTTTTCGCGGTACTGCTTGAACAGCGGCGGCGCAGCGCGCGCCACGCCGCCGTCTTCGGCGGCGATGCTGCCGGCGCTGGAGAGGTCGCGCAGGCCCACGGCGTGGCGCAGTTCCTTCAGCAGCGGAATGGCGTACTGCTCGCGCAGCTGCTGGCCGCGACGGCGCAGCAGCGCTTCGATCTTTTCCGGCTCGGCCATCAGCGCGTCGTAGCGCTCACGCAGCGGCGTCAGCTCGGCATCGATACGCTCGAACAGCTGCTGCTTGGCGTCGCCCCAGCTGATGCCGTCAGCGAAGGCCTGTGCGAACGCCGCGGTCTGCGCCGGGCTGGCGAAGGCCTGGTACATCTGGAACAGCGCCGAGCCTTCGGTGCTCTTGGCCTCGCCGGGCGCGCGCGAGTCGGTCAGGATGGAGAACACCAGCTTCTTCAGTTCCGCGCGCGGGGCGAACAGCGGAATGGTGTTGTGGTAGCTCTTGCTCATCTTGCGTCCGTCCAGGCCGGCCAGGGTGGCCACCTGCTCGTCGATCACCACGTCCGGCAAAGGGAAATACTCCTTGCCGTACACGTGGTTGAAGCGCTGTGCGAAGTCGCGCGCCATTTCGATGTGCTGGATCTGGTCGCGACCCACCGGCACCTTGTTCGCCTTGAAGATCAGGATGTCGGCGGCCATCAGCACCGGATACATGAACAGACCGGCGCTGATGCCGGCGTCCTCATCCAGCTGTTCCTCGCGGTTCTTGTCCACCGCCGCCTTGTAGGCGTGGGCACGGTTGAGGATGCCCTTGCTGGCGATGGCGGTCAGGAACCACATCAGTTCGGTGGTTTCGGGGATGTCGCTCTGCCGGTAGAACCAGACCTTGTCCGGGTCCAGCCCGCACGCCAGCCAGCTGGCGGCGATCTCCAGGGTCGAGCGCTGGGTCCGCTCCGGCTCCTGCGCCTTGATCAGGCTGTGCAGGTCGGCCAGGAAGAAGAAGCTCTCGATGTCCGAAGCGGCGCTGGCGGCAATGGCCGGGCGGATGGCCCCGACATAGTTGCCCAGGTGGGGGGTGCCGGAGGGGGTGATACCGGTAAGAACGCGGGTGGTCATGTGGGAATCATTACAGGCAGTTGAACGCCCCCAGTTTACCTGCCCGCGCGCAACCCCGTTGGCCGGCCCGGCGCGTTGAAGGTCATACCCAACCGCGAAGGCCACTGCCATGAAACGCCTGACCCTGCCCCTGCTTGCCGTGCTGGCCCTGTGTGGCTTCAAACCCGCCGTTCCGCCCCGTGCCGACGCCGGCCCGGTCACCCTGAGCCTGGTCGATCGCGACCAGCAGCGCGAACTGCCCACCTGGCAGCACCGCGGCCAGCGCTGGGTAGCCGGCAGCCAGGGCACCCCGTATGCGGTGCGCCTGCGCAACAACAGCCCGGAGCGGGTGCTGGTAGTGCTGTCGGTGGACGGCCTCAATGTCATCAACGGCCAAGTGGCCTCGCCCGACCAGACCGGCTACGTGCTGGAGCCGTGGCAGAGCGCGGACATCACCGGCTGGCGCAAGTCGCAGCGCGAGGTGGCGCAGTTCGTGTTCACCGACCCCGGCAACAGCTACGCCGACCGCACCGGTCGCCCGGACAACATCGGCGTGATCGGCATTGCGGTGTTCAATGAAGCGCAGCGCTGGATACCGCCCACCCCGCGTGCGCCGCCGGTAGCGCGCGAGAAAAGCCGCGTGCAGGCGCAGGCATCGGCCGAGGCTGCCGCCGACAGCGCCATGCCGTCTGCGCGGGCCAGTGGTTCGGTGGCCGCTGCCCCCGCGCCCGCGTTGGGCACCGGCCACGGCCAGCGCGAAGCGTCGTATTCGGGCAGCACCACCTTCGAGCGCGCCAGCCGCCTGCCGGCGCAGCGCGTGGACCTGCGCTATGACAGCGAGCGCAACCTGGTGGCACGGGGTGTCATTCCGGCCCGCTACCGCGGCGGCGAGCGCGGCCCGCAGGCATTTCCGGATGGTTTCGTGCCGGACCCGCCCGCATACGGCTGGCGCTGAGCCGGACAGATACCCGCAAAAAAACGGGCCGCGATGCGGCCGTTCCGGTTTCATACCCTCGTCGCGGTGCTGTACCGCGCTGGCCCGCACTGCGGGTCAGTGGAAATCCGGGTAATCCTTGCGCATGGAGGCTTCGAAGTCCTTGACCTCGCTTTCGGCGCGATCGCGCGCCCAGCCATAGCGCTCCTGCAGGCGGCCCGCCAGGTATTCGGCATTGCCTTCGGCCACCTTGAAATCGTCGTCGGTCAGGTCGCCCCACTTTGCCTGCGCCTTACCCTTCAGCTGCGTCCACTTGCCGGAAATGATGTCTTTGTTCATGGGTTCGCGTCCTGTAGTGCAACGGCAATGTCGCCGCAGGAACAGGATGCAATAACGCGTGTTTTCAGGCGGTCAAGCGCGGATGAAACGCACGCTCACTTCATTGAATGGCTGAAACAGGACGGATTGCGAACAAAAAAATGGCCGGGAAATTCCCGGCCATTCTTCGGTGCATGCCAGCGCAGGGCCGGCGTGCATCGCTGGATCAGTTGCCCTTGGCAGCGTCTTCAACCGACTGCCCGGCCTTCTGCACATCCTTGCCGGCACCGGCAACGGTGTTGCAGCCCGACAGCATGGCCAGCGAAACCATCGACAACAGCATCAGTGCAATAACACGCTTCATAGGGTTCTCCTGATTAGTTCAACGTCACTACCGAATTCCGGCCCCACCTGCCTCTGCCAGATCGCGGTGACATCGCCGCCGGTTCGAGTACGTCCCGGCACGGCCGCCGCGTGATGTGCAATCTGGGGTCTGGCGCGTGCAATCGATGTGAACGCGGGCGCGGGCCGTTCAGCCACGCGCCGGAAACCGCGCTGAAGGCTCAGTCGCGCATCAGGGTGGACTTACCGAACAGGCTTTCCACCAGGTCCACCGCCAGCACGCCGGTAGCGTTGTGGTCGTCCAGCACGGGATTGAGTTCGACAATGTCCAGCGAACCCATGCGCCCGGTGTCTGCAATCATTTCCATCACCAGCTGCGCCTCGCGGTAGTTCACCCCGCCCGGCACCGTGGTGCCCACGCCCGGGGCGATGCTGGGGTCGAGGAAATCCACGTCGAAGCTCACATGCAGGTGGGTGTTCTCGTCCACGCCTTCCAGTGCCGCTTCCACCGCACGCTTCATGCCGACTTCGTCGATGTAGCGCATGTCGTAGACGTCGACCTTGTGCTGCTTGATCAGGCGCTTCTCTTCCTGGTCCACCGAGCGGATGCCGATCTGGCGCACCTGCTGCGGGGAGATCGCCGGGGCGTCGCCGCCCAGCCGGGTCAGCGCGTCCGGGCCCAAGCCGCACAGGCAGGCCACCGGCATGCCGTGCACATTGCCCGACGGCGTGACCTCGCTGGTATTGAAGTCCGAATGCGCATCCAGCCACAGCACGCGCAGGTTGCGACCCTGTTCGCGGCACCAGCGGGCGACAGCGGTGATCGAGCCGATGCCCAGGCAGTGGTCGCCGCCGAGCATGATCGGCAGCCGGCCGGCCTGCAGTTCGGCGTAGGTGGCGTCCATCAGCACGCGGTTCCACTCCACCACTTCGTCCAGATGGCGGTAGCCCTCGACGGGCGAGGTCCACGGATTGCGCGGGCCCACCAGGTCGCCGCAGTCGCGCACGTCCACGCCACGCGCCTCCAGCGCCTCGACCAGGCCGGCGATGCGCAGGGCTTCCGGGCCCATGCTGGCGCCCCGGTGGCCGGCGCCGATATCGGTCGGCACGCCGATCAGGGACACCGCAGGTTGACGCTTGCTCATGCTGACTCCACGCACACGGAAAATCCCATCAGTCTAGTGATCCTGCCCTCAACACACTCGCGGCGACGCAGCAGTACCAGCCACACCGGTGACCAGGGAGGGCGCTCGCTGACCGCCCTCGTCGCTTCCCGACCCGGCTGGAAAGCCTTATGTGTCAATGGTTTGACAGATAAGCAAGAAGACGTCGGTTCATCTTACGTTACCCATTCTGGCGAAATTTACGTGCTACATTTCACACTTCTTCGCAGTACTGATTGACTAATCCGCAATGGGTTGGTCCGTGTTTCGTTTTGTCTCAGGGGGCAGTACGTGCAGCGCAGCAGCATCCACCAGATCGTCCGCAATGCCAGTGGCGAGAGCCAGTCGGCCCGGCAGTTGTATGACGTTGCCGCCATCGAACAGGTGTTCCAGCAGTCGCGCGAACGCGAGCGCGGCCTGAGCCTGCTGATGCTGTCCACCGCCGATGGCCGCGCCGTGGCCGAGGATTCCACGCTGGGCGTGGACGGTCGCCGCCTGGCGGCGATGGCCAATTCGTTCCTGACCCTGGGCGAGACGGTGTCGCGCGAGCTGGCCCTGAGCGATGCCGACTACGCCACCATCTGCACCAAGCTGGGCAACGTGGTGCTGATCCGCATTGCCTCCGACAAGCCACTGACCCTGACCGCCGTGGCCAGCCACGAGGTCAACATGGCAGTGCTGCTGTTCCATGCGCGCGAGTGCGCGAACCGCCTGGATGCCGTGCTGCGCGACCGCGCGGCGTGAGCCCTTCCGATTTCGTTGTGCCCTTCCGGCAGGCCTTGGCCTGCCCCTCCCACTGCCTGAAGTAAAAAGGATTTACGTGCCCAATCTCAATCTGGAAAAGCTCAATTCGCTCGCCGGCTTCGTCGGCGCCGCACTGGTCGACGGCGACAGCGGCATGGCCCTGGCCATGGTCGGCGGCGGCAACATCAACCTGGAACTGGCCGCCGCCGGCAACACCGAAGTGGTGCGTGCCAAGCGCCGCGTGGCCGAATCGCTGGGCCTGTCGGACACGCTGGAAGACCTGCTGATCACACTGACCACGCAGTACCACCTGATCCGTCCGCTGGAAAGCAACCCGCTGCTGTTCCTGTACGTGGTGATGGATCGCAGCAAGGCCAACCTGGCCATGTCGCGCCACGAACTGAAGGCCTTCGAAAAGACCCTGGACTTCAGCTGATCGACGCTGCAACGGCCGCGCTGCGGCCGTTGCATCCGTTCCGCGCCCCACCCCCATGAATACCCCCACCCGTTCCTTCCGCATTGCCGCCGTCGGGCTGGACGTGCTGCACCAGACCCGCCTGAAGCTGGCCAGTTCGATGCTGCTCGCCGAGCGCATGGAGGTGGTGCTGCAGCCGTGGTCCGGCGACAGCTGCGATCTGCTGGTGATCGGCCTTGACCATGCCGATTCGGCGCGCGCGCTCAGCGAAGCGCACGCGGCGAACGTCCCGGTGCTCTCCATCGCACGCCGCTTTGCCGACCCGGCGCCCGGCCGGCTGCCGCACGGTGCCACCGTGCGCGCCATCAACGAACAGCTTTCCAGCCTGCTGCTGGCCGCGCCCAGTGTGGAGCGTCCGGTGCAGGGTGTGCCGTTGCTGCTGCAACTGGCGGCTTCCGGCGGGGCGGCATTGCACCTGCTGCAACGCGGCGGCATCACCGTGCTGGTGGATACCGCAACGCGCAGCATTGCGCTGGCGCCTTCCACCACGCTGTCGGACGTAGTCACGCAGCTGGACGACGTGGCATGGTCGGCCAGCCCCCTCGACGCCGACACCTTCCAGCATCAGTACGCCTACCGGTTGCCGCAGCGCCATTCGTTCGAAGCGCTGTACTTCTGCATCGCGCGGCACCGTCCCGAGCTGCTGCCGCAGGTGGCCGAGCACACGCCGCTCAAGCTGCGCCAATGGCCTGACCTCAACCCTGAGGATGTGCCCAGCACCTGGCTGCTCGCCATCGCCTGCCTGCACGCACGTCCCTGGCAGGCCAACGCGCTCGCCGCCGCTTGCCAGATCCCGCGCCACACGGTGCAATCCCTCTTCTGCGCTGCTGTTGCCAGTGGCCTCGCACTGAACCAGGAGCCTGCCGTGACCCCTCCTCCCCGCCGCCGTGATGCTGGCGATTCGCGCTTCTTCTCGTGGGTGGCGCGCCGCTTCGGGCTGAACCTGTTCCAGGGGAATTCGGCATGAGCCTTCCCGCCAACAAGCTGGTGTTCGTCGGCAGCATGGGTGCCGGCAAGACCACGGCGGTGCGCGCCATCTCCGACGTGGAGCCGGTCAGCACTGAAATGCCGATGAGCGAAGACGCCATGGGCGACAAGGTGGAAACCACGGTCGCACTCGACTACAGCTCGATCGAACTGGACGACGGCGAACTGCTGCACGTGTACGGCGTACCCGGCCAGCGCTACCTGGACTTCATGTGGCCGATGGTCTGCGAAGGCGCGCTCGGCGTGATCGTGCTGGTCAGCGCCGGTCATCCCGACCCGGTGGCTTCCACGGTGGAGCTGCTGCAGGAGTTCTCGCGCATCGCGCCGGACGCCAGCCTGGCGGTGGGCGTGACCCGCACCGACGAACACCCCGCCCTGCTCATTCCCGAATTCCGCAATGCACTGTTCGACGCCGGGCACCGGCTGCCGGTCATGCGCGTAGACGCGCGCTCGGCCACGCAGGTGACGTTCCTGGTGAAGTCACTGCTGTCGTATCGGTACGCGGAAACGAATTGATGGTGCCGACACCCGGATTCGAACTGGGGACCTACCGCTTACAAGGCGGTTGCTCTACCAACTGAGCTATGCCGGCAAAGGCATCGCGGCGGCGTGGCCGGCGCGGAGGGCGATTCTAGCGCAAGCCTGCGCATTCCAGCGAGCGTTGCTGGGCGGCGCCGCTGCGCTGACGCGCGGCGCTGGGGGTGGCCTGGTCGGCCAGGGCCGCGTCGACCCACCATTGCGCGCTGCCTTCGCTGCCGCCCACCAGACGGGCGCTGAAGCCGGCCGCGCTCAGGGCGGCGAGGCGGCGTTCGGCGCCTTCACGGTTGCGGTACTGGCCCAGCGCGATGGCGTTGGCGTCTTCGCCCTGGGCCATGATGTAGTAATCGCTGATACCGGCGGCGGCGATGCGCTTGACCGTGGCCTGCGCCTCTTCGCGGCTGGCGGCGGCCGGCATCATCACCCGGTAGGTGCTGCTGGCGCCGGGCTTGGCCGTCTCACGCAGGCGGGAGCGCTGGACCAGGGCGCCGGCCTTGGACTGGGCAGCCATGGCGGTGTCGCGATCGGCAAACGGGCCGAGGCTGATGCATTGGAGCGGGCCGGGGGCGGGCGCCGGGGCCGACGGTGCAGGCGCGGTTGCGGGCGCAGCCGGGGCGGTCGTGGGAGCAGACGCCACGGCGGCAGTTTGTGCCGCAGCGGGCGCGGGTGCGGGCGATGCAGGCGGCCGGGCAGAGCCCGGCGCTACTTCGGGGGTAGTGTCAGCCAGGGGCGCGCCTGCGGCGACCGGCGTCGTTGCCGGTGCGGGCGCCTTCGGCGTGTCGAGCAGCTGCAGCTGGGCCACGCCGGTGGGCGGGGTGGCAGGCGGCGCTGGCGCGGGATCGCCGCGCAGCATCCACCACAGCGCGACGCCTACGTTGAGGATGGCCAGTACGACGATCAGGGCACGGGTAAGCATTTGGCGATCCTACCGCGCCGCCGGCGGCTGATGCACCGCCCAGCGCGCGAGACCATCCAGCACCAGCGCCGGTTGGAACTGCGCGTCGCCCAGCAACGGCAGCAACGCCGGTGCGCCGCCGCCATGCACCAGCAGCGTCGGCAGCACGCCCAGCGTGGTAGCCGCCTGCATGCGGCTGCGTTCGATCAGCGCCACGGCGGCGCCATCGCAGCCCGACGCCAGCGCATCGGCCGTGTCGTTGGCGAATTCGCTGTAGACGCCGCCCTGTGCAGGCAGCTGCACCGCACGCGCATGCAGCGCTTCGCGCATGGTGGTGGGCGAGGCCGCGATGCGCCCGCCATGGTGCTGGCCGTCGGCGTCGAGCAGGTCGATGGTGAGCGCGGTGCCGACCCCGGCCACCAACACGGCCTGGCCGCGTTCGGCCGCGGCGATCAGCGCCAGGTACCGATCGACGCCGAACTTCGCAGGATCCGCGTAGGCGATGCGTACGCCGGCGCAACTGGCCTCGGTGCGCGCTACCAGTACTTGCCTGAAGCGTGCGCGCAGCACCTCGAGCATGCTGGCCGTGAGCGACGCGGCGGCCACGCTGGCCACATGTGCAGTGTCGCCGCTGGGCAGCAGCGCCAGCGCATCGGCAGGCATCGCTTCGGCCCCGTGCGGCCACGCCTGCACGTCGCCGGCGCGGTTGCCCTGCAACGGTGCGAACTTGAACCGCGAATTCCCCAGGTCGAACAACCAGTCGCTCATTGCGCCCTCACGCTGACTTCCCCTGCATGGAACACCCGTTCGTTGCCGTCGATGCGCACCCGCAACGCGCCATCGTCGGCCAGCCCCAGTGCCTGTCCTTCATGCAGCACGCCGCCGTCGTCCACCCGCACCTTGCGTCCGGCGAGACTGTCCAGCGCAGCGTAACGCGGCAGGAACGGCGCAAGGCCGTCGCGCTCGAATGCATCCAGCGCCGGCAACAGTGCGGTCAGCAGCCACGCCACGACGTCATTGCGGCTCACCTCGTCGCCGAGCAACGTGGCCAGGTCGGTCCACGGCTGGGTGATTTCCGCTGCGAACGCGGCCGGCATCCGCACATTGATGCCCAGCCCGATCACCGCGCGTGCCGGACCGGCGAATTCGCCACCGCCCTCCACCAGCAGGCCCCCGAGCTTGTGGCCGTCGACCACGATGTCGTTGGGCCACTTCAGGCCCACGTTGGCCACGCCGTGCGCGCGCAGCGCCTCGGCCACCGCCACGCCGGCGACCAGGCTCAGGCCGCCCAGCCGCGACAGGCCGCCAGCAAAACCGCGCAGCACCGATAGATACACATGGGCTGCCAGCGGCGAGGCCCACGCCCGCCCGCGACGGCCGCGGCCGCCGGTCTGGCGCTCGGCCAGCAGCACCCGCGCGCCGCGCTCGGGCGCGCTGCACCGCAACAATTCTGTGTTGGTCGACCCAACCGTCCAGGACACGTCCAGGCTTTCCAAAGCGCCCTGCTGCGCGGGGCCCAGCGTATTCAGGATGGCGGCCGCGTCCAGCAGGTCCAGCCGCTGCTGCAGCTGGTAGCCGTCGCCAGCACGCCCATCCACTTCGATGCCGGCCGCTCTAAGTCCTTGAATCCGCTTCCAAATGGCAGCGCGGGTCTGACCCAGCTCGCGCGCCAGCGCGTCGCCGGACAGTCGCCCGGCGCCCAGTTTGGCCAGCAGTTGGCGGTCGTCCACGGCAGCTTCCATCGGTTGATGGGGAAAAGTATGCGGGAAAGCGACCGGACGCGCTTTTCCGGGGGCTTCCAATCGAGGCCGTGAATCGGGCTAGAATCGAAGATTGACCGTTTCAGCCCCTTCACGGAATTTGACGATGCGCCACGCCCATTGCCTGATCCTGCTGTTGGCTCCCCTTGCCGCGCACGCGTCCGATGCGCTGGCCAGCTCGGGCCGGGGCGGTTGCGTGTATTCGGCAGCGGAAAGCGAGCGTCCGGCCCCGGCTTCGGCACCCGCAACTCCGGCGCCGGCCACGGTCAAACCCAGCGCGGCCGCACCGATCAGCACCGGCGGTGGCGGCGACGATGACGTGCTGCCGCGCCTGCGTGCACCGAAATGGCACAGCTTCCTGCCGGGCATGTTCCGCTGATCCAGTCGTTGTTGCGCTGGCTGCGGTCTTCACCGCGTCCGATTCCCGAAACGTCCTGGCAGCGCACCTGCCAGCGCAGCGCGTGGCTGCGAGGCTTGCCGCCTGATCGCCAGCAGCGCCTGCGCGAACTGGCCGCCGCGTTCCTGCACGACAAGACCATAACGCCCATCGGCGGGCTGCACCTGGGCGATGACGATGCAGTGCTGATCGCCGCCCTGTGCTGTCTGCCGTTGCTGGAACTGGGCGAAGTGGGGCTGCGCGGCTGGTCGCAGGTGCTGGTCTACCCCGAAGGCTTCATCGTGCCGCAGAGCGAGATGGACGAAGACGGGGTGCTGCACGAATGGGAGGAAGAGGCGATCGGCCAGGTCTCGCACAACGGGCCGCTGCTGCTGTCCTGGCACGACGTGCAGGCCGAGCTGAAGCACCCGCATGAAGGCGCCTGCGTGGTGGTGCATGAAATGGCCCATCGGATCGATGTGCTGGACGGCGTGCTCGATGGCACCCCGCCGTTGCCGCGCGAATGGCAGAAGCAGTGGGCGGCCGATTTCCAGCAGGCATTCGATGCGCTGTGCGCGCAGGTGGATGACGGGCAGGAGACGGTGATCGATCCGTATGCGGCCGAAGCGCCCGATGAGTTCTTCACGGTGGCGACCGAGTACCACTTTTCCGCGCCGGACCTGCTGGAGCAGGAAATGCCGGTGGTGGCTGCGCATCTGCGCAGGTTCTACGGGGCGCCGCCTTCCTTCTGAGCCCCTGATCAGGGGCCGGGCGGCAGCTTCACTTCAAACCGCGCGCCACCCAGCTCGGGCGAACGCTTCACCTGCAGTTCGCCGCGATAGTCCTTGATCAGGTCCTGCACGATCGACAGGCCGATGCCGTGGCCCTGCACGCGTTCGTCGCCGCGCACGCCACGCTGCAGCACCTTGGCGATGTCTTCCGGCGCGATGCCCGGGCCGTCGTCATCCACCGAGAGCAGCAACCCGGCGCGGCGCACGCCACGCTCGGTAAGCGGCTTGGCGGTAAGCAGCACGCGACGGTTGGCCCACTTGAAGGCGTTCTCCAGCAGGTTGCCCAGCAGTTCCTGCAGATCACCCGGCTCACCGTGGAAGCGCGCCGCCTCGTCGATGTCGAACTCGCACAGCACGCCCTTGGAGGCGTACACCTTCTCCAGCCCACGCACGATTTCCTCGGCGTTGGATTCGATCGGCAGCGGCGCCGAGAACAGCTTGTGGCCGGACGAGGCCGCGCGCGCCAACTGGTAGCCCACCAGGTTGTTCATGCGCCGCAGCTGCACGTCGAACTCTTCGCGCAGGTCCTGGTCCTGGGCACCGCTGTCCAGCTGCGTGCGCAGCACCGCCAGCGGGGTTTTCAGGCTGTGCGCCAGGTCGGCCAGGGTGTTGCGCTGGCGCTCAAGGTTCTCGCGCTCACTCTCGATGAAGGCATTGATGCTGTCGGTGAGCGGTTCCAGCTCGCGCGGGTGGCGTTCGCTCATGCGCTCGGTTTCGCCGCGCTGGACCTTGGTCAACTCGGTGATCACGCGTCGCATCGGGCGCAGGCTCCACTGCAGGATCACCGTCTGCAGCAGCAGCAGGATCAGGCCGGCGCCGCCCATCCAGAACCACACACGGCCACGGAACACGCGCAGCTGCGCACCGAGCGCGCGCGAGTCTTCCATCACGTAGATGGTGTACGGGAATTCAGTGGCAGGGTCGGCGTCGGCATCCCACACCAGTCCCAGGCCGTAGCGGTACACCGAGCCCTGGCTGCCGTCGATCTGGATCATCGGCAGTGGGCCTTCGAATACTTCCTGGCGCGGGGCCAGCAGCCCACCGCCCACGGTGGGCAGCATCGGACCTTCGGCGGACATCGAGTTGCCCTTGCCGTCCGGCATCACCACCTGCAGGTACAGCCCGCTGCCGGGCACGTCGAAGCGTGGATCCGGCGGCTGCTCGCGGATATACAGCGAGCGGTCGCGGGTGAAGTCGATGCCGGCCGCATACGCGGTGGCGTAGTTCTTCAACCGCTCGCGCAGGTTCGCGCGCGCGGTGTCGGCGAATGCCGCGTCCAGCGCGTAGCCGGCGATCGCCAGGAAGGCGATCAGGCTCACACTGGCGGCCAGCAGCTGGCGCGCCTGAAGGGAGCGCGGCCGCCAGCGTTTAAAGAACCACAGACGGCCTGACATCATCCCGTCACCGCACTAGCGGCTCAGCCCTCGTGATTGCGCGGAATCGCGAAACGGTAGCCGCGACCACGCACGGTTTCGATCGGCTTGAGCTCGCCGTCCGGGTCCAGCTTCTTGCGCAGGCGGCCGATGAACACCTCCAGCACGTTCGAGTCGCGGTCGAAATCCTGCTGGTAGATGTGTTCGGTGAGGTCGGCCTTGGAGACCAGTTCACCGGCATGCATCATCAGGTATTCGAGCACCTTGTACTCGTAGCTGGTGAGGTCCACGTTGCTGCCTGCAACGCTGACGGTCTGCGCGGCAAGATCCAGCGCGACCGGACCGCATTCGAGGGTGGGCTTGCTCCAGCCGGCAGCGCGGCGCAGCAGCGCGTTGACGCGTGCCAGCAGCTCTTCGACGTGGAACGGCTTGACGAGGTAATCGTCGGCGCCCTGCTTGAGCCCTTCGACCTTGTCCTGCCAGCTCGAGCGGGCGGTAAGGATCAGCACCGGGAACTTCTTGCCCTCGTCGCGCAGCGCCTTGATCAGTTCCATGCCCGACATCTTGGGCAGGCCCAGATCGATGATGCCTACGTCGAACGGCACTTCGCGGCCCATGTACAGACCTTCCTCACCGTCCTGTGCGGCATCGACGGCAAAGCCTTCGCGCTTGAGCCGGGCTGCAAGGGTTTCCCGCAGCGGGGCTTCGTCTTCGACCAGAAGGATACGCATGAACTCTCCCTAGTGTCCTGGGTGTGGCCTGGGGCCAGTGGCTAACAGATGACTGCGGACAACTATCCCCGTTCAGGGGTTATCGCCGCGTAGTGATGACATATCCGAACGCGGCGTGCGGGGCTGTGAACGCGGCTGGGCAGGGTCGTCCATGTAGCGGACCCGGCCCCGGTCATCCATGTATTTCACCCGGTTGATGTCCCGCCCATCGAAGGGCACCCGCTCGGCGCCCAGGATGTGACCGCCGGTGGTGCGCTGGACCCGACGCACCGCGTCGGACAGGGACCGCTCCTGCGGGGCACCACGAGACGCCCGTACCATCTCGCCGCGGGCCGGATCCGGCTGCGGGGCCTGCGCGCCCGCGCTGCCAATGGCAGCAACGGCACAGGTCGCCAGCACGGCGGCAACGGCAATTCGGCGGTGGCGGGTCACGGAGAACATCGGGTCTGATCCTAGCGGAGCGCGTCAAAACGTTCAAAAGTTGTGAATCGGCAACCGTCGGCCTGGGCCGGCGCTTTACGAATCTTTTGCAAATTCTTGGTTTTACGCAGTGAATCCGGTCTGAACTTTTCCGACCCCCGCCTCGCTTCGTTCATCTAAGTGAACCTTGCCGGGTCTTGCTGTGCGGTGTCAAGCCGCGACGCGTTCGGCCTGGTCGCGGGTGATGGTGAGCGCCTGCTCGATCAGGGCCCAATCGGCGCCCGGGCGGTGTGCGCCCTCGCTGAGCACCTGGCGGAATGCGCGGCCGCCCGGCTGCCCATGGAACAGGCCCAGCAGGTGGCGGGTGATGTGCTTGAGGGCCATGCCGCGCTCGAGCTGGGCCTCGATGTAGGGGCGCATGGCGCGCAGCAGCGCCTCGCGCGGCTGCAGGGCGGTGCCGGTCTGCGCCGCCTCCAGCTGATGCAGCACGTAGGGGTCGTGGTAGGCCGCGCGGCCCAGCATCACGCCGTCCAGCGCCGGCAGCTGGGCCTGGGAGGCTTCCACCGTGGCCAGGCCGCCATTGAGCACGATCTGCAGGTTCGGGCGGTCGGCCTTGAGCCGGTGTGCCCAGTCGTAACGCAGCGGCGGCACTTCGCGGTTTTCCTTCGGAGACAGGCCCTTCAGCCACGCGTTGCGGGCGTGCACGATGAACATCGCGCTACCGGCGTTGGCGGACTGATCGACGAAGTTCACGAAGGTTTCGTAGTCGTTGTCTTCATCCACGCCCAAGCGGCATTTCACCGTGACCGGGATATTGACCGCCTGGACCATGGCCGCCACGCACTCGGCGACCAAGGCGGGTTCGCGCATCAGGCAGGCACCGAAACGGCCGGCCTGGACCCGGTCGGAGGGACAGCCACAGTTGAGATTGACCTCGTCGTAGCCCCAGTCCTGTGCGATTTCCGCCGCCTGCGCAAGCAAGGCCGGGGCGCTGCCGCCGAGCTGCAGCGCGAGCGGGTGCTCGCTGCCGTCGTAGCCGAGCAGGCGCTCGCGGTCGCCGTGGATCACGGCGTTGGCGTGGACCATTTCCGTGTACAGACGCGCGCCCGGGGCCAGGATCCGGTGGAACACGCGGCAATGGCGGTCCGTCCAATCCATCATTGGAGCAACGGATAGGCGCAGGGAAGCGGCGTAGCGGTCTGCGGGGGCGGCAGGCAGGGTCATGGGCGTTTGATCGGGTGGGATCGCTGGGTTTGCCAGCGCGATCAATAGTTTACACCGGAGGCCTGAACCGGGCCGGGAATGGCGCGGAAGACCCCAGAAGCAGCGACCGTCGAACTCAGCGTTGGAGTGTCCAGTCAAAGACGGGCAATCTACTGGCCAAGGCCGCCCTCTTCGTCCATGGTCGCTGCGGCTCCTGCCGGGACGCTTTCGATTTCACCATGCGCTTTCTGCACCCCTCCACATTCGACAGCAGCACGGAACAGGGCGTACTTCGCCTGTCGATCGCGGCCTCATTCGGCGTTGCAGCCATCGCCGTGGCCTTTGGCCTTTACGCCAACTCGTCGCTGATCATCTTTGACGGCATCTATGGCCTGATCGATGTGGTGATGACCTGGCTGTCGTTGCTGGTGGTGCGGCTTATCAGCATGTCCACCAACGTGGATGCGCTGCAGTCGCGCTTGAACCAGCGTTTCACCATGGGCTTCTGGCACCTGGAACCCATCGTGCTTGGGGTGAGCGGCACGCTGATGATCGGTGCGGCGCTGTATGCGGCGGTCAATGCAGTGGATGCGCTGATGTCCGGAGGCCGCGAGATCGCGCTGGGGCCGGCCATTGTGTTTGCGGTGATCTCGATCATCGTCGAGAGTGGCTTGGCATTGTTCGTACGACGCGCCAATCGCTCGATCGGATCGGAGTTCATTGCGCTGGACGCGAAGAACTGGGTGGTCGCCGCAAGCATGTCGGCGGCGTACCTGGTGGCATTCGGCGGCGGCTGGCTGCTGCGCGGCACCGAGTGGGCGTGGCTGGTTCCTTACATCGATCCGGCCATCCTGCTCGTGGTCTGCCTGTTTGTAGTAGTGGCACCGTTGGGCACGGTGCGGCAGGCGCTGTCGGACATCCTGCTGATTACCCCGGTCGATCTGCAGGCGCATGTGGATGAGGTGGCTCGCAGTATCGTCGCCAAGTACGGTTTCATTGAGCACCGCAGCTACGTGGCCAAGGTTGGGCGCGGCGACCAGATCGAACTTTTCTTTGTTGTGCCGGCGAACGATCCACCGCGACAACTGGTCGAATGGGACCAGCTGCGCGATGAGATTGGCGAGGCGCTTGGCGAGGAGTCGACTGATCGCTGGCTGACGATCATGTTCACTACCGATCGAGAGTGGACCATTTAGTACATTGATCACGGATAGGCCGAAACCAGATCATAGAGTCACCTAAAGCGAGGATGATGAAGGACCGTGACGCGATGACCACCCACAATGGGACACCCGACTTAGACGGGGCAACTCAAGTACCATTTGAGCATGCGACCAAGCAACCTCGGAAACGGGTGACCCTTCGCGGACGGCGACCATGACATATGCGCGCGACGAAGCAGTGCGGCTGGTTGAGTGGGCTCTCAAAAACTTACACGGTGAAGAGACCATCTGCCTGGAACTCCCCTTCTTAAACGCAAGGAGAAAGGCGGACCTCGCAGTCCTTTCCAATCAACGCCTTTCCGCAATAGAAATAAAGGGCGCACGCGACAACATTCAGAAGCTGCCCATGCAGATAAAGGACTACCAAGACATGTTTCTTGACGTCAGCGTAGCAGTCGCGCCGAAGCACCTCGCGCGAACTCGCGAGCTAGTTCCGAGAGCCGTAGGGATTATTCTCCTGGGTAAATCGAGCGTTGAACTTGTTAGGAAACCTGTCCGAAAGACACGGCTTTCAGCAGCCGCAGCCGTCCGATGGCTAAACAAGGGCGACCTCGCCTCACTTATGGGCAGTTCAAAGGCCAGATCGATGTCGATCGAGGAGTTGCGCACCATTGCCTCAGAAACGCACTCTTCTCGGTCTCTCTCGGAACTGGCCTTATACGCAGCAGCGTTACGAAATCAAACGAGATACGCAGCGTTCCAACTAGAGCGTGGCGCAAACATAAATCTAGATGACGTGCAAATGCTATCGCTACAGCAGCGCATCAGACGCTAACCTCAACGCCTGCCGAGTGATGTGGTAGTTAACTCTGGCCGCAATCCAAAAAGCGGGACTTCTGCCGGGCGGATTTCCGCTCGCGGCCTCATTTATACAATCATCAGCCCAGCAGCGAAGCTTGACATATCTGTTATTTTGAACTGCGAGTCGCGCTGCAAGTCCGTATCCGCCCGCTTCGCGGCGATACCGGTGATAGTAGCCGTCAAAACTCAACGGCACATCAATCCGCGGTACCCAGTTGGTGACTACACCATCGAAGTCGTGAGGGTGGATCAAACCATAGTCGCCGTGAAGTACAGTTGCTGAGCCCAGTCCGATTGCTTTGACTGCTTGCGACACCAAAACTTCTTCCAGCCTAAATTCACCATAAGCATCGCCGCCACCGAAGGCCGGCAGCATTACGCTACTGGGAAAACTACTCGCAAGTGTCACTGCGACGTCGACCTTGCCAGCAAAGTGGCTGAAGACCTCATGACAGCGAGCCGCAGAATGATCGGCATCTCGCTGAGGTACGAATCCATCGTCCGCAATCAGAATGACCGCCCCTCCTCTGCTCGCCGCTGGCAAGAGGGTCTGCGATAGTTCGAGCGCGTATGCGTAATCGGTTGGCACTCTCAGCGCGATGGCCGAGGAGTGTGTCCAAAGGTCGTTGATTTGGGATACGACCTCATCACGATCAAACGGATCGCTCAGGTGAACAACTGGTATGCACGAGCGCGGGAGATTTCGAACGAACTCCCTCCAGTTCTTGAATGCTCCGGTCGGATCAAGAAGAGATTCTGTCTCTGCGTTCCCCTGAGATTCAAGCGAAGTCACATCTGCGATAAATGGTCGCCCGTCAAGCATGGACACCAAACGATCAACTGTTTTGGAAATCGCACCTTCCGGGTTAGTCTTAGTACGTCTTGATTTTGTAAGCTCGAAAACGGGAAGCAGCAAATCCTTGATTTCGCCCTCAAGATTCTCGTAGCCCTTGAGCTCAGAGTCTCTAGTCCTCAAAGCCGGAACATAGACACGTCCTTGCATCTCGACCATTTTCAAGCCACCTTATATCCAATGTTCATTAGACGATACTTCATTGCAAGCCCGGAAACTTGGTAGCGGGCAGCCAACTCATTGACGTTTGTCATGCCTCCACGAACGTCCCCAACCAAACTTTCCTTTGGCATCAGTAGTTGCGCAGCAAACGTATCGGCCTCTCTCTCCATGCTGTTCCGCTCCATTGAACGGCGCGTAAAAATCAGATCACGAAAGTTCTCTTGCTGACCACGATGCAGTACAAAATGCGCGATCTCATGCGCCACTGTGAACCTTTGACGCACGCCGCTATGTAGGGAATTGACACCCACGTACCAAGTATCACCGCGACGCTCCAGGTAACCGGACATTTCGTCCGCCATTTGCTCATACTGAATCTTGAGCCCTAGCGCCGCTGCGGCTCGGTTAACGTCCATAGGCACTCCGGACAGACCTGCCCTCTCAAGCACAGCTCGCGTGGACTCGATATCCGAAATCAAGTCGACAATTGGCGTGGGCTCAGGCCTCTTCTTTACGACTGCCATCTATACACCTTCGTAATCCATAACTTCATTTAGCAACGGGCTTTTTTCGAGCCCTCTTTTGCGCTGCATGCGGCTTCGGTTTTGACACATCTTGATTAGGATTGGTCACAACCATGGAAATTGGGACTGAAAACTCCTCCAACTTTGCATTGACCTCTTCCATCCTCAGGCCGACCACTTCGGATACAACTTCTTCGAGGCGGCGTTTAAAACTGTCGTGACCACCTAGGATTGATTTGGCGGCTTCGAGCGCCGTCTCTTCAGCCTGAGCCTTTGTAACGACCTTTATAGTCCAAAAAGCAAGGCCGGCAATAAGAGCAAGAACGCCTAGAAGAATGCTGATGACTACTTCATAAAACCCCGTGAGTGTATCCAGCTCTCTGCCGAAGTCGACGGCATCGCTTTTCGGCTGGATAGACGTTGCATCTTGAGCTCTCAGTTGCCTCTGCTCTTCTGCAACTGCTCGCTCCCACCTCTGGAGTTGCGATCTCTCGAGATAGTGATATATCGGCTTGGAACACCCGACCAGCAAAAGCAGCATGGTCACGATTACCGTTAACAATTTCACGTTCCTGTACCAAGCGTTCTTATCTGAGCTTTCCTGTTTACCTGCTTCCATGCGGTTCTCGCCAAGTACGTTAGGGTTACCGGATCTCACAACTCGAGACGGGTCCGCACATTTGGCCAATGGTGCGCTGACCGATGTCCGAAACCTCAGACGGTAGAAATCACTGGCCACTGTTTCATCCCAGCAAATAGTACAATTTGGACGTCCCAGGGCTGCGCCGCCTTGGGTTTGGGAGGAACAGTACCACCGGATCGGGTTAGCTGCATTTATGTACCTTGGGCGCCGCCCCGCTTCCACAGCCTCGGCGACTGCCCCGTCTGCGACTTGAACGCGCGCGACAGCGCCGCCTCACTTCCATAGCCCACATCAATCGCAATCCGCTTGAGCGGTTGGCCCTTACGCAGCGCCTGTTGCACCAGCCTTGTGCGCCAGCCCTGCAGGTAGTGACCTGGGGTGCTGCCGATGGTGTCGCGGAAGCTGTCGGCGAAGGCGCTGCGCGACATGCCGGCGCGTTGGGCGAGCAGTTCGAGGGTCCAGTCCTGGGCGGGCTCCTCATGCATGGCGACGAGCGCGTGGCGCAGGCGTGGGTGGGCCATGCCGGCGAGCAGGCCTACGCGGAGTTGGCCGCTTTCCATCAGCGCGCGCAGGATCTGGATCAGCACGACTTCGAACAAGCGGTCGAGCAATGCCTGGCGGCCGCAGCGCTGGGCGAAGGCTTCGTCGAACAGGACCGAGAGGATCGGCTGGCCGCCGTAGAGTTCCTCCAGCGGCAGGCAGATCACCGGCGGCAGTGCGGCGGCCACCGGGCTGTTGCCGCCGCCTTCGAACTGCAGGTGGGCACAGGCAAAGTCGGCACCGGCGTCAGGGTCGGTGACGAAGCGGTGCGCCATGGGCCGTGGGTAGACCAGCACGCTGGGCTGGGTAATCTCGAGCACGCTGCCGTCGGGGTGCTCGACCCGCACGTGGCCGTTGCGGATCAGGTGCAGCTGTCCACGCTCGCCTTCGGCCGGCAGGTCGGTGATGCCGCACAGGGCGCCGGCGTGGAAGACCTCGGCGTTGACCGCGAACCGGCCGAGCAGGGATTGCAGGCGATCGACCATTTCGGACTCCAGATCAAGTTTTCTGGACCTTATGTTGCCACACGTCCGCCCGGGAGGCGCAAAGTACACCTCACCAACCGGTCCATCCCGTTCACAGCCAGGAGATTCCCATGTCGATTGAAAAGGTTCTTTACACCGCGCACGCCACCGCCACCGGCGGCCGCGAAGGCCACGCCACCTCGTCGGACAAGGTGCTGGACGTGCAGCTGTCCACCCCGCGCGAGCTGGGCGGCGCTGGCGGCCCGGGCACCAATCCGGAACAGCTGTTTGCTGCTGGTTACTCGGCCTGCTTCCTGGGCGCGCTGAAGTTCGTGGCGGGTCAGGCAAAGGTTGCGCTGCCGGCTGAGACCAGCATTACCGGCAATGTGGGTATCGGTCAGATTCCGACCGGCTTTGGCATTGAAGTGGAACTGCAGATCAGCGTGCCGGGCCTGGAGCGTGCACAGGTCGAGGAGCTGGTGCAGAAGGCGCACATCGTGTGCCCGTATTCGAACGCTACCCGCGGCAACATCGATGTGACGTTGACCATCGTCTAAAAAAAATGGGCGGGTGCCTGGCTTGATCGCTTGGCATCCGCCCATCCCACCGCGGTGGATCCCGTTTCAGGGATGCATTTGCATTGTTCCAGTTATTTTTCCGGCGTCACCAGCTGCACGACGCTGGAGAAGTCGAGCTTGCCGCGGCCTGCCTGGTGGTTCATCGAGTACAGGTTGCGGGCGAGTTCGCCCAGCGGGATCGAGGCACCTACGCTCATCGCCGCTTCCACCGCCAGGCCCATGTCCTTGAGCATGAGGTCGCTGCCGAAGCCGCCGCTGTAGCCGCGCGATGCCGGCGCGTTTTCCAGTACGCCCGGCCACGGGTTGCACACTTCGGTGGCCCAGCTGCGGGCGGTGCTGACCGCCATCATCTGCGACAGCACCTTGGGGTCCAGGCCATGCGCCACGCCGAGCGCGATGGATTCGCCGGTGACCGCCATGATCACGCCCAGCGCCATGTTGTTGCACAGCTTGGCGACCTGGCCGGCGCCGCTGGCACCCACGTGGAAGATGTTCTTGCCCATCGCCTGCAGCAGCGGGCGGGCGCGTTCCAGCGCGTCGGTTTCACCGCCGACGATGAAGGTGAGCGTGCCGGCCTGGGCGCCGGCGGTGCCGCCGGAGACCGGGGCGTCGAGCATCTGCAGGCCGCGTGCGGCGGCCGCTTCAGAGACCTTGCGCGCGGTGGCCGGGGCAATGGTGCTGCAGTCGATCACCAGCGCGCCACCCGGGATGTCGGCCAGCAGGCCGTCGTCGCCCAGGTACACGCCTTCGACGTGGCGGCTGGCCGGCAGCATCGAGATGACGACTTCGGCGTCGGTCAGGGTGTCCAGCGCGGAGCTGGCGGCGGTCGCGCCTGCGTCGACGGCGGCCTGCACGGCGGCCGGCACCAGGTCGAACACGCGCACGGCGTGACCGGCCTTGGCCAGGTTCGCGGCCATCGGGCCGCCCATGTTGCCCAACCCGATGAATGCAATACGGCTCATGCAAGGCTCCTTTCAGGAACGGTGGCGCCCAGGTCGGCCAGCGGATGCGCGGCCTCGCTCCAGGGCGAAACGAAGAAGGTCTGTGCCCACTGCGGGGTGGCGTCGGCCAGGGTGGCCGGCTGCCAGCGCGGGGTGCGGTCCTTGTCGATCAGCAGCGCGCGGATGCCTTCGGCGAAATCGCCGTGGGCGGCGCAGTGCAGCGCGGTGATGTACTCCAGCCGATAGACGCTGGCCAGGTCCTGGCCGGCGCTGCGACGCTGCAGCTCGAAGGCCAGCCGCGCCGAGCCGGGCGCACCGGCGGCGAGGGTCTTCTGTGCCGCCTGCAGCCAGGCATCATCGGTCTGCAGCGAGCTGATGCGGTTGATGATCGCGGGCAGGTCATCGCCCTCGCACAGCGCATCGACCTGCGCCGCATGGGCCAGCAGTGGGCCGGTGGCTGCATCGCTGGCGTGCGACTGCAACAGATGGCTGAGACGTTCGTGGTTGTGTGCGGCATCGCTGGACCAAGCCACCTGCAACAGCGCGTCGAACACCGCGCTGCGGCGTTCTTCGGCCACGTGCACATCGGCCAGGCCGGCATAGATGGCATCGCCCGGATTGAGCAGTGCGCCGGTCAGGGCCAGGAACAGGCCGCCCTTGCCCGGCACCCGCGGCAGCAGCCAGCTGCCACCGACATCGGGGAACAGGCCGACGGTGATTTCCGGGAAGGCCAGCTTGGAACGCTCGCTGACCACGCGGTGGCTGGCACCGGACATCAGGCCGATGCCGCCGCCCATCACGATGCCATGGCCCCAGCACAGGATCGGCTTGGCGTAGGTGTGGATCAGGTAATCGACGCGGTACTCGACGTCAAAGAATTCAGCGGCGTAGTCGTTTTCGCGGATATCGCTGCGGCCTTCTTCGCGGAAGGCGACCATGGCCTTGTACAGGCTGTGCAGGTCGCCGCCGGCGCAGAACGCCTTCTCACCGGCACCCTGCAGCACCACCATGGCGATGCCGTCGTCGTCGACCCAGGCATTGAGCTGCTTCAGCAGCAGGTGCGCCATCGGAAGCGAGAATCCGTTGAGCGTACGCGGCGCGTTGAGCGTGGCGATGCCGATGCGCGCGCCGTTGCCGGCCACGCGCTCTTCGAACAGCACCGGTGCGTCGTCGGCAGCGGTGTCGGTGCTCATGCGTTCTTCCACTGCGCGGCGCGCTTTTCCAGGAAGGCGGTTACGCCCTCGACCTGGTCAGCGGTGTCGAACAGATCGACGAAGGCCTCGCGCTCGGCCACCAGCGCCGAGGCGTGGGTGCCGGTGCGGGTGGACTGCACCAGGGTCTTGCAGGCGGCGATGCTGGTCGGGCTCTGCTTGCCGGCCTTCTTCGCCCATTCCAGCGCCAGTGCCTTGGCTTCGCCCTTGCCGACCTTTTCTTCGGCCAGGCCAATGCGCAGTGCGGTGTCGGCGTTGATGCGCTCGCCCAGCAGGATCATGCGCTTGGCCCAGCCCTCGCCGACCAGGCGCGGCAGGTTCTGGGTGCCGCCGGCGCACGGCAGCAGGCCGACGGTGGCCTCCGGCAGCGCGACCTGGGCATGGTCTTCGATGATGCGTAGGTCGCAGGCCAGCGCACATTCCAGGCCGCCACCCATCGCATAGCCGTTGATCGCGGCGATGGACACGCCACGGAAACCGGACAGCGCTTCGAAGGCTTCACCGAAGCGGCGCGCGGCTTCACGTGCAGCGGCCTTGTCACCGGAGGCGAACTGGTTGAGGTCGGCACCGGCGGAGAAGAACTTCTCGCCGTCACCGGTGATCACCAGCGCGTAGATGTCGCGGTCTGCGTTGAGCGCGCCGACCAGATCGCGCAGCGCCGACAGGCTGTGCACGGTCCAGGTATGCGCCGGCGGGTTGTGCAGGGTGACCACGGCGATGTGGCCATCCACCTCGACCTTCAGACCCACGTGCTCCTGGGTACGCCAATCCTTCATCGCAGTTCCTCTTCGGTGTTGAGCAGGTGACGGGCAACGATCACCCGCATGATCTCGTTGGTGCCTTCCAGGATCTGGTGCACGCGGCAGTCACGCAGCAGACGCTCGATCGGGTACTCGCGGATGTAGCCGTAGCCACCGTGGATCTGCAGCGCTTCGTTGCAGACGTTGAAACCGGCATCTGTGGCGAAGCGCTTGGCCATCGCGCACCACACGTTGGCATCACTGGCACCGGCATCGAGCTTGCGCGCAGCGGTGTGCACCATCTGCCGTGCAGCCACCAGCTGGGTGACCATGTCGGCCAGCTTGAACTGCAGCGCCTGGAATTCGGCCAGCGCCTTGCCGAACTGGCGGCGCTCGCCCATGTAGCGGCGCGCAGCATCCAGTGCCCCCTGTGCGGCACCCAGCGAGCAGGCAGCGATGTTGATGCGGCCGCCATCGAGCCCCTTCATCGCCAGCTTGAAGCCGCCGCCTTCCTCTCCCAGAAGGTGGCTGACCGGCACGCGGACGTTCTCGAAGGTGATGCCACGGGTGGGCTGGCTGTTCCAGCCCATCTTTTCTTCCTTGCGGCCGAAGCTGATGCCCGGCAGGTCGGCCGGCACTGCAATGGCGCTGACGCCACCTGCACCGGCACCGCCGGTACGCGCCATCACCACCAGCAGTTCGGTGGCACCGGCGCCGGAGATGAAGGCCTTGGAGCCGTTCAGCACGTAGTGATCGCCGTCGCGCACGGCGGTGGTCTTCAGCGAGGCCGCATCGGAGCCTGCACCCGGCTCGGTCAGGCAGTACGAGGCCAGCTTGTTGCCCGAAGACAGGTCGGTGCCCCACGCATCGCGGAGTGCCGGCTGGCCCCACTTGGAGACCATCCACGAGGCCATGTTGTGGATGCTGATGTAGGCCGCGGTCGACGGATCGACGTTGGCGAGCTCCTCGATGACGACGGCGGCGTCCAGTCGGCTCAGGCCGCTACCACCCACTTCCGGGTCCATGTACAGACCGCAGAAGCCCAGTTCACCGGCCTTGGCGATCGCCTCGCGCGGAAAGATGCCCTCCGCATCCCATCGCGCGGCGTGCGGCGCCAGTTCGGCCTGTGCGAAGTCGCGCGCAGCCTCGCGGTACGCCTGCTGTGCTTCTTCCAGTTCCGTCGTCATCGAGTGGCTCATGGCTGCTCCTGCCGTTACTTCAGGCTGATCGTGGTGTTGACGCCGTGGCTCAGCGTTTCATCATCGAACCAGCGTGCGGTGACCGTCTTGGTCTGGGTGTAGAACAGCACCACCTGCTTGCCGTACGGGCCCAGATCGCCCAGCTTGGACGCGCGCGAACCGGTGAACGAGAACAGCGGCACCGGCACCGGGATCGGCACGTTGATGCCGACCTGGCCGACGTCGATGTCTTCCTGGAACTTGCGTGCAGCCGCGCCGGACTGGGTGAACAGCGCGGTGCCGTTGCCGTTCGGGTTGCTGTTGACCATCGCGATGGCGTCTTCCAGCGTTTCCGCTTCGAGGATGACCAGCACCGGCCCGAAGATTTCTTCCTGGTAGATGCGCATGTCGGTGGTGACACCGGCAAAGATGGTCGGGCCGACGAAGTTGCCCTTCTCGAAGCCATCGACCTGCGGCTTGCGGCCATCGAGCACCAGCTGCGCGCCCTGCTCCACGCCCGAGGCGATCAGGCCTTCCACGCGCTCGCGGGCGCTGCAGGAAATGACCGGGCCGACATCGGTGCCGGACACGGTGCCGCCGCTGACCTTCAGGGTCTTGGCCTTGGTCACCAGGTCCTGCACCCAGTTGCGTGCGTCACCGACCAGCACCAGGGTGGAGGCGGCCATGCAGCGCTGGCCAGCGGCACCGAAGGCGGCGCCGACCATCGCGTTGAGGGTCTGTTCCTTGTTGGCGTCCGGCAGCACCACGGCGTGGTTCTTGGCGCCCATCATGCACTGCACGCGCTTGCCGGCCAGCGAGGCACGGTTGTAGACGTGG
The DNA here is from genome assembly GCF_963519125.1 of uncultured Stenotrophomonas sp. GTDB lineage: Bacteria > Pseudomonadota > Gammaproteobacteria > Xanthomonadales > Xanthomonadaceae > Stenotrophomonas. The sequence goes on from NZ_CAUQLJ010000004.1 coordinate 97,234, forward strand.
GTGCCGACACGGGTGGAACCGACGAACGACACGGCCTTGATGTCCGGGTGGTCGCAGATCGCGTTGACCACTTCCTCGCCACCGTGGACGACGTTCAGCACGCCCTTCGGAATGCCGGCTTCCAGCGCCAGTTCGACCAGGCGCATGGTGACCATCGGGTCCTGCTCGGACGGCTTGAGGATGAAGGTGTTGCCGGTGGCGATGGCCATCGGGAACATCCACAGCGGGATCATCGCCGGGAAGTTGAACGGGGTGATGCCGGCGCACACGCCCAGCGGCTGCAGCAGGGTGTAGGTGTCCACACCGTTGGCCACGTTGTTGGCCAGTTCGCCGAGCTGCAGGTTGCCGATGGCGGCAGCATGTTCGACCACTTCCAGGCCGCGGAACACGTCGCCTTCGGCGTCGGGCACGGTCTTGCCCTGCTCGGCGCTGAGGATGTGGGCCAGTTCGCCCATGTGCTCGCGGATCAGCTGCTGGTACTTCAGGAAGATGCGCGCGCGGGTGCCGATCGGGGTCTTGCGCCAGGTCTTGAAGGCTTCCTTGGCCGAAGCCACGGCGGCGTCCACTTCGCTCATGGTGGCGAACGGAACCTGGGCCAGGACGTCCTGGGTGGCCGGATTGACCACGTTCTGCCAGTGCGAGCTGGCCGATTCGATGAACTGGCCATCGATCAACATGCGGATACGGGGCGCTGCAACAGTCATGGCAATACCGGCGGGGTGCGAAAGGTGATTGGCATTATTCACATACGGTCACTCGCTTTCCGGGCTGTCTGCGCTTAATCTGGCCAATGCCCGCTACGATTTCTGTTAATTCTGTGAATAGCCAGCTCCCCCCACGCCAGATCGGCCTGCGCCTGCTGCGGCTGCGCGAGCAGCGCGGCTACAGCCAGGCGGAGCTCGCCCGGGCGCTCGGGCTGTCTGCGAGCTACCTGAACCAGATCGAGCGGAACAAGCGCCCGCTGACGCCGGCGGTGCAGCACAAGCTGCGCGAGGTGTTGGGCGACGTTACCGACCTGTTCGACGTGGATGAGCCCGGTGCGCTGCAGGAAGCGCTGGGCCAGACCCTGCGCGACCTGGGCCTGGACGAGGTGAGCAGCACCGACCTGCGCGCCATGGCCGGCAACCTGCCGCAGATCAGCCGCGCCCTGCTCGACCTGCATCGGCGCCATCTGCTGCTGCGCGAACACGCCGCCGCGCTGGAGTTCCAGCTGGGCGACCCGGCGGCCGGGCAGGCGCTGCCCGCCGGCGACCAGGTGCGCGACTTCTTCAACCGCATGCACAACCACATTCCCGAACTGGACGACCTGGCCGAGCAGCTGTTCAGCGAATGGGGGCTGGTGGCCGGGCATGTGGCGCCGCGGCTGCGCCAGCTGCTGGCCGACCGCCACGGCGTGCTGGTGGAAGTGGGGCCGCTGCAGGCCGGGCGCGAGAAGCGGGTGTACGACGGTGGCAGCCGCACGCTATGGCTGCCGGACTACCTGGAGGCGGGGCAGCAGGCGTTCCAGATGGCAGCCGAATTGGCGCTGCTGGGATACGGGGCGCAGATCGATGCAGTGATCGCCCGGGCCGGCTTCCGCGAACCTGAGCAGATTGCGCAGGCGCGCATCGGCATGTCGAACTATTTTGCCGGCGCGCTGGTAATGCCGTATGCGCAGTTCCTGCGCGCGGCCGAGCACAGTGCGTACGACATCGATGCACTGGCGCATCGGTTCGGGGTGGGCTTTGAAGCGGTGTGCCACCGGCTGAGCACGCTGGCGCGGCGCAGCGCGCCGGGGCTGCCGTTCTTCTTCATCCGCGTGGACCGCGCCGGCAATGTTTCAAAGCGGCATTCGGCGACGGACTTCCACTTCTCGCAGGTGGGCGGTTCGTGCCCGCTGTGGATCGTGTATGAGGCGTTCAACCAGCCGGGCCGTGTGTTGACCCAAACCGCCCGCATGCCGGATGGGCGCAGGCATTTCTGGCTGGCGCGGCAGGTGAGCAGCGGGCCGGTGGGGCATGGGCAGCCGCGCAAGACGTTTGCGGTGGCGTTGGGTTGCGACCTGCAGCATGCGGAGCGGTTGATCTACTCGCGCGGGCTGGATATCCAGAGCCCTGGCAATTCGGTGTCGATCGGTCCCGGTTGCCGGGTATGCCCGCGCGAGGATTGCATGCAGCGTGCCTTTGCACAGTTGCCGGGACGGGCGTAGCGCGCGTGGCCAACCGCGTTGCGGTCAGTAGCTTGGCGTGACCTTCATCTGCGGCAACGGCCTTGGGGCGCCATCGGTCAGATTCGGCCCCAGGTCTTCCCACGCCTGCCCCTGGTCCACCATCAACCGCCACAACTGCTGCGAGGCACGTCGCTTCTCTTCGGAACCGAAGCGGTAGGACGGCGGATTCGGTTTACCGCGCGACACCGATTCGTAGGCGTCCCCCCACGCGTCTACCCGCTGGCTGGGATCGTCGGTGCGCGCCACCTCCAGCGTGTAACGCTGATAGGCGGAGGCAAGGTTCCGCCACCGGATCCAGTAGTGGTTGGCGAAGGAAAAATCGCAGAAGCGCTCACCGGCCACGCTGCCTTTCGCGGCAATCCGGCTCAGCACCTCCTGCGGCATGTCCAGGTTCATGCCGCCCTCGTCGCCCTGCAGCGACACGTGCACGATGCGGTCGCGATACCCCGGCGCCCTCGCCTGCAGCACGTCGCGCCAGTTCTGCATGGTGGAGACGATGGAGAACAGGAAGCCGGACATTTCCGCGGCTGCCAGCGGCCGTGCGATGGACTGGTAGCTGCGCTGCCACCCATGGCGGTTTTCAGTGGGCAGGAAGACCGCCGCATTGATCGCATCCGGTGAACCCGGCGCTGCGCGCAGCGGCTCGGCCGCGTGCGGATACACCAGGTTGATGCCGAAGGTCGGCCAGCGCGGCAGCGCCGCGTCGAACAGGTGGATGGGGAAGTTGCTGCTGATGCCACCGTCCGAGAACCAGCACACGCGGAACGCGGTGATCAACGGTCCGGTGGAGTGCCCGCCGCTGGTCAGGCCTTCGGTGCTGTCGGCCACGGTACGGGTGCCATGCGACGGCACAGGATCGGCCGCCGCTTCGCAGGGGCGTTCACGCCGGGCCGGTTCGTGCAGCGGCACCGCGCTGATCAGCAGCGGGAAGCTCAGGCTCATGCGCGTCGCCACCAGCACCGGCAGCTGCTCGCCTTCGGGCAGGCGGTAGTAGTCCACGCCTTCCACCCGCTGCGGCGCGCCGGCACGGGCCAGCAGCCACGCCACCACACTGGCCGGGAACAGCTGCTCGAACTGCTCACGGCAGAACCAGAACTGCGAGCCACTGAACGGCAGCGTGCGCGGCTCGGTGTGGGAGACGCAGGTGGTGATCATCTGCAGGCTGATCGCATGCGCCCCGCCCAGCTCGCCCGGGTAGCGCGGCGCGGCGTGCAGGTCGGCGAACGTCAGTGGCTCGTCCAGCGGCTTGCCCGACAGCGCCTGCAGGTGTGTGTGCAGCCAGTCGGTCAACGCAGGAGTGCTGGACCCGGACTGGGTGGTCCCCGAACACAGCCCGAGCAGGTTGCGCCGCGCCACCCGTGCAATGCGCAGCGCCGACGCCAACACCCCGGCTCCATACGCACACAGCAGCGAAGGCAGCAGCGTGGCCCACATGCCCTCCACCCCGGCCGCCAACCAACCGATCCCCAGCAGCCCTACCAGCGCAGCCAGCAGTTCCAACGGCGCGATGGCGAACACCGCTGCGAGCAGGCACAGGATCTTGCGCGGCAGCCCGGCCTTGCCGGTGAGCATCACCAGCAGCCGGTAAGCGGTGCGGGCCCCGTAGGCGGGCTGGAACAGGCTGTAGATGAAGCCGCGCCGCGACAGCTGGGTGGAAACGTCTGCCAGCCCGGGGAAACCGGCCTGCGGGCCCAACGCCTCACCCGCCCGGCAGCGCCGGTCACCCAGTGCGGCGGCGGCCGCCACCGCTGCGGCGATCGCACCGGCCGAGGTGCCGCCGATGTTCTTGAAGCGGTATTCGCGGGCCAGCGACAGCACCGCATTGGGATACACGATGCCGCTGGTGATACCGCCCTTCATGACCAGATCGCAGTACTTGTCCGCCACGTCGCCGTCCTCCGCCGCTCGCCAGGGGACCAGTATCCCCCAGCCCCCTCTCAGGGCCTGAGAACGGCGCCGCAGTTATTGCTTTGGCGGGGCGGTGGCGGCTGACTGCGGCACCCGGCGTACCTGCGAGAGGTCGTAGCCCAGCGCGGCAATGCGGGCCATGGCCTTCTGGTAGTCCTGCTCGGACATCTGCGGGCTGCGCGACATCAGCCACACGTAGTCGCGCTTGCTACGTCCCACAATCGTCTGCTGGTAGTCGTCGTCCAGATAGACGATCACGTACTCGGCCTTGATCGGCCACACGAACTGCATGCCCCACTCCGCGCCATTGGTGCCCTCCTTGACGGTGCCGATCGGGTGCATCTGCTTCACCGGCGCCTGGAAGCTGCCCTTGCGGAAGCTGAAAGTGGTCTGGATGCGGCCGTCAGGACGCAGCGCATAGGACTCCACCGCGTCGAACGCTTCGCGCTCGGGGCGGCTGGGGATATGCGCGATCACGTACCAGTCGCCCATGAAGCGCGGCACGTCCACGTGCGCCACTGGCGGAATGGGGCGGGTGTTGCCACCGCAGCCACTGAGCAGCATGCCGGCGGTGAACAGGGGAAGCAGGGAGCGTAGTGACATGGCGTTCTCCTCGTAGGGCTCAGGCGCGGTCGAACAGGTAGTGGGCGACCATCCATTGCTGTCCCTGCTGGTAGCCGAACAGTTCGGCGCAGGCCATCCAGAACATGCGCCAGCGCTGGAACCACAGCGCGGCGGCAGCATCGCCGTAGCCGGCGCGCAGCACCGCCATCACCGCGTCGCGGTTCTGGTCCTGGCGCTCAAGCCAGTGGTTGGCGGTGCGCTCGTAGTGGGTGCCATCGACCAGCCAGCGCTGCTGCAGGCGCAGGTGCTGCTGGAAGTGCAGCAGGGTGTCGGCCGCCGGCATCAGGCCGCCGGTGAAGAAGTGGCGCCCCATCCAGTTGTCGTCGCCTTCGGTTTCGAACGGGTACATCAGGGTGCGGTGGACGAAGATGTGCACGAACAGCTTGCCGTCCGGGCGCAGCCACTGCTGGATGCGTTGCATCAGCCGTGCGTAGTTGCGCATGTGCTCGAACATCTCGATCGACACGCAACGGTCGAAGCTGCCCGGGTCCAGCACCAGCTGGTTCACGTCGCGGGTCAGCACGGTGACGTTCTTCAGTCCGCGCGCGCGGCACTGCGCCATGATGTATTCGCGCTGGCTGTTGGAGTTGGACACGGCGGTGATGCGCGCGCCGGGCAGGCGCTCAGCCATCCACAGTGTCAGCGAGCCCCAGCCGCAGCCCAGTTCCAGGATGTCCTGGCCGTCGGCGAGCTGGGCGCGTTCGCCGTACAGCGACAACATCGCTTCTTCCGCCTGGTCCAGGGTTTCGCGGCCGGTGGGGTAGTAGCAACTGCTGTACTTGAGGCGGGCGCCCAGACAGTCCTGGAAGAACGCGGCCGGAACCTCGTAATGCTGGCGGTTGGCAGCGTCTACGTGCAATGCCACCGGGCTGCGTGACAAGCCGACGATGCGTTCGGAAAAGCGTTGCGCTTGCGCCTCCACGCTACCCGCGCTTTCCTCGCGCAGGCGCGCTTCGCACTGGCGGCGAATGCCCAGCCGCAGCAATGCGTCCGGCAGCAGGCCACGCTCGGCCAGGCCGGTCAGCCCGGGTGCGTAGTCCGGCAGCGGCAGTGATTCACGGGCGACATTCACGGGTTGGACTCCTTGGGAAACCAGGGGAACAGCATCGGGGTGCTGCGCTGATAGGCGCGGTAATCCTCGCCACGGCTGCGCAGCGCCTGCGCCTCGGTGAACGGAATGCCGCTCACCCAGCGCAGGAACACGTACATCACCAGCGGCCCGGACCAGGCCAGCCACCACAGCGGCGAATGCACCGCCAGCAGCACGTAGGTGAACCAGTGCAGCCACTCGAAGAAGTAGTTGGGGTGGCGCGAATACCGCCACAGACCGTCACGGCAGGTCTTGCCCTTGTTGGCCGGGTTGGCCCGGAAGCGCGCCAGCTGGCGGTCGGCAAGCGATTCGCCGCCGACGCTGATCAGCCACATCGCGACTGCCGCGATGATCCAGCCCAGGGGAAGCGCCGCGCTTTGCGACACGGCCACGAACGGCAGCGCGAACAGGACGATCAGCAGCGCCTGGAACTGGAAGAAGCCGAAGATCTTGCCCTGGTGTCCGTGCCAGTGCTTACGCAGGTGCTGGTAACGGCCGTCCTCGTCTTCGCTGCGCACGCGCGCCCACAGGTGCAGGGCCAAGCGGGATCCCCACAGCCCGCCCAGCACGGCCAATGCGATGCGTGGTGCCGGTGCGCCTTCGCCCAGCAGTGCAAGCAGCAGTGCCGACGCGCCTACGCCCTTGGCCCAGAGCACGTCGACCACGCCGATGTTCTGGTGACGGCGCTGCCACCACCAGCCCCAGCTCATGATGACGGCGGCATACAGCCAGACCCAAAGGAGGTTGATCATGCGTGTGCTCCGTTGCTGTTGCCGGTGACGGGTGACGCGGTGCGCTGCCAGTGCCGCGCGCAGACCGCCAGCAGCGGCAGTGCCACTGCCCAGCCTGCCGCGAGCAGCGCCACGCCGTGCCACGACGGCGCGGGGAAACTCACGGATGACCAGCCGCGGGCCGCTGACAGATACGCCAGCGGTGCCAGCAGGCCCAGTACGGCTGCCAGCCATACGCGGCGCTGCAGAACCTGCAGCGAAACGGTAAGGGTCATGGCGAACGCGGCCCACAGTGCCAGGATCCATACCGGCGCCACGGCTGCGGCGGGCCATGCCGCGGCATACACCACCCGCCCCGAGGCGCCGGCAATGCCGTCAACGACCAGCCCACAGAGCACCGCCATCAGCAGCACCTTCAGATCGACCCCGGGCCGCGCCGACATCGCCAGCTGGCTGGCTATGTAAGCGACTGCGGCCAACAGTGCCGGCCAACGCAGCCCGTGCCCGGCGCCGATCACCGCGCACAGCCAGACCAGCTGGTTGCCGATGACGTTGGCCCAGAAGTTGCGCATGTCAGTGCGTTCCCGGGATGTCGGCCGGACGGTAGCCGGGGCGGGCGAACAGCAGCTGCGAGACGCCGATGGAGCGCTCCAGGAAGCCGCCTTCGCAGTACGCCAGGTAGAACTCCCACAGGCGGATGAAACGCTCGTCGAACCCCTGTGCGCGCACCGCCGGCAGCTGCGACAGGAACCGGCGACGCCATGCACGCAGGGTGAGCGCGTAGGACTGGCCGAAGTCGTGCTGGCCGATCAACTGCAGGTCGCTGCTGCGGGTTTTGGCGGTCATCATCGCCTGCAGCGAAGGAATGAAGCTGCCGGGAAACACGAAGCGCTTGATGTAGTCCACGCTGCCCAGCGCCTGCTGGTAGCGATGGTCTTCGATGGTGATGGCCTGCAGCAGGGCCAGCCCTTCGGGCTTCAGCAGGCGGCCGAGCGTGGCGAAGTAGGTGTCCAGGTACTGCGCGCCGATCGCTTCGATCATCTCGATGGAGACCAGCTTGTCGTACTGGCCGTCCAGGTCGCGGTAGTCCTTCAGCAGCACGGCCACCTTGTCCTGCAGTCCCGCCCTGGCCACCCGCTCGGTGGCCAGGGCGTACTGCTCCCTGGAGATGGTGGTGGTGGTGACGTGGCAACCATGGTGAAGGGCGGCATACACCGCGAATCCGCCCCACCCAGTGCCGATTTCGATCACGCGGTCGCCGGGCTTGAGCTGCAGCTGTTCGCAGATGCGGGCCAGCTTGCGTCGCGAGGCGGCTTCGAGCGTGTCGCCGGGTTCGGAATACAGCGCCGAGGAATACATCAGGTCACTGGAGAGGAACAGCGAGAAGAACGCGTTGCCCAGGTCGTAATGCGCGGCGATGTTGCGGCGGCTGCCTTCGCGGGTGTTGCGACGCAGATGGTTCCAGCCCTGCAGCAGCCAGCCACCGAACCGCGCCGGGCCCCGCTCCATCCCATCCAGCAGCGCGCGATTGCCCACCAGCAGCTGCACCAGCGCGACCAGGTTGTCGCAGCGCCAGTGCCCGGCGATGTACGCCTCGCCCGCGCCCACGCTGCCCTGCGCCGCCACTGCGCGGTAGAACGCCGGGTTGTCCACCCATACGGTGACCTGCAGCGGAGCCTCGACATCACCCAGGGAGACATCGCCGAGCGCGTCGCGCAGGTGCAGCCGCCCGCCCTGCAGGGGTGCCAGCTGCGCGAGCAGGCGACGGCGCAGGAAGGCTTCCAGTGCGCTGGGCTGGGGCAGCGCCAGCGGTTGGGTCATGTCGTTCATGGGGTCTTTCCAGCAATGGAAGGATGGTCGTGTACCGGGTTGCGCTTGAGCCACAGGCGCAGCGCCTGCCAGTGGATGGCAGCCACCACCTGCACGGTCATCAGCGGGTAGCGCAGCAGCACGCGGGCCAGGCCGGGGCCGTCGAGCGGATGGCGCTGCAGCGCCAGGTCGGCGTCGAACTGGCGCTCGCCGTCGCGCCACACCTGCATGTGCACGTGCAGGTCGGTGCCGGGGGCGGTGAAGCGCCAGCGGTATTCGCAGTCCATCTGCATGAATGGGGAGACGTGGAAGCGCTTGTCGAAGGTCCAGGCCAGCGCGCGGCCGTGTACGTCGGCCTTGCTCACCGGCAACACGTAGGCGTGGCGCTCCTTCCACGGCGTGTTGGTGATCTCGGCCACGATGCAGTCCAGCGTGCTGCCGTCGGTGTCATAGCAGTAATAGAAACTGACCGGGTTGAATACGTGACCGCCGTAGCGAAGGTGGGTCAGCAGCCGGATCGGTCCGGCCGGTGCGCGGCCCAGTGCATCGGTGATCCGCGCACGCACCGCGTCAGCCAGCGGCTGTTCGGGATTTCCAAGGTAGTCACTGCGGCGGAACTCGGCCAGGTTGCGGCGCCCGACCGACCAGAACCAGCGGTGCTTGAACACCTCATCGATCTCATCCAGGTCCAGCAGCAGCTGCGCCACCGGGTAGTCGAATGCATGCGCCTGCGGCGCATGCCGACGGTGCTGCATGCGACCACGGTAGAGGGCGCTGGCACTCATGCGGGCAGGCCCTGCGACAACGGCCAATAGGCTTCGGCATCGAGCAGGTGCAGCGCGTCCGCCACCCGGCACGCGCTGCGGATGCCGTCTTCGTGAAAGCCCCAGCCCCAGTACGCACCGGCGAACCAGGTACGACGACGCCCCTGCACTTCAGACCAGCGCGCCTGTGCACGCACCATTTCATGGTCGTGTACCGGATGTGAGTAGTGCAGGGTGCGCAGGATCTTGTCCGGCGCGATCGCGGCGGTGCGGTTGAGCGTGACCACCAGCGGGCTGGGGGTGTCGATGCCCTGCAGGTCGTTCATGTAGTAGCTGACCGAACACGGCGCCATCGGATCGCGCGGCACGTGCGCATTCCAGGCCGCCCAGGCCTTGCGGTTGCGCGGCAGCAGGCTGGCGTCGGTATGCAGCACTACTTCGTTGGGCTGGTAGCGAATCGCGCCGAGCACGCTGCGCTCGATGGGGTCGGCGTCGGACAACAGCGCCAGCGCCTGGTCGCTGTGGCAGGCCAGCACCACCTGGTCGAAGCCTTCCAGGCCCTCTGCGGTGAGCACGCGCACGCCGTGTTCGTGCCGTTCTATCCCCAGCACCCGCGATTCCAGTCGCTCACGTACCCGCCAGCGCCGACGCATCGCGTCCACGTAACGCGCCGAACCACCCGTGACCACCCGCCATTCCGGCCGTCCGCTCATCTGGAGCATCTGGTGGTTGGCCATGAACTGCACCAGATAGCGCGCCGGGAAGTGCGCCAGGCTCGCGATCGGTGCGGACCACAGGGCCGAGGCCATCGGCAGCAGGTGTTCCTGGATGAAGGCGCCGCCATAGCGGCCTGCGTCGAGGAACTCGCCCAGCGAAGGCCCTTCGGCGCCACTGTGCAGCAGCTTCGGCGCCTCGCGGTAGAAGCGGCGCAGGTCGCGCAGCATGCCCCAGAAGCGCAGTGAGGCCAGGTTGCGCCGCTGGCAGAACAGGGTGTCCAGCGAGGTGGCGTTGTACTCCACGCCGCTACGCTCGCTGTGCACCGAAAAGCTCATCGTGGTGGGTTGTGAAGCCACGCCCAGGTCGTCGAACAGCGCGGTCAGCAGCGGGTAGTTCTGCGGGTTGAACACGATGAAGCCCGTATCCACCGACTGCAGGCGCCCATCCACCTGCACCAGATGGGTGTGGGTGTGACCACCGAGGTAATCGTTTGCTTCGAACAGCGTTACTTCATGGCGCCGGCCCAGCCACCATGCGCTGGCCAACCCGGCGATGCCCGATCCGATCACTGCGATGCGCATGTCAGTGCTCCGCCTTGGCCAGCACGCAGGCCGGCACGGGTTTCAGGTCGCGCACCAGGCGCAGCGCGGCCATTGCGCGCAACCCGTACCAGGTGATGTCCACTTCCCACCAGTAGAAGCCCTGCCGAGCCGTGCCCGGGAAAAAGTGGTGGTTGTTGTGCCAGCCTTCGCCGAAGGTCAGCAGGGCCAGCCACAGGTTGTTGCGACTGTCGTCGCCGGTGGCGAAGCGCCGGCGCCCGAAGCGGTGCGCCAGCGAGTTGATCGTCACCGTGGCGTGGAACAGCACCACCGTGGAAATGAAGAAGCCCCAGACCAGCATCTGGCCGCCGCTGGTGCCCAGCCCCGGCGCTACCCGCTCCAGCAGCGCGCCCAGCCCGAACAGGGCGGCGGCCAGTGCCACCGGTACCAGCGTGTCGAAGCGGTCCAGCCAGCGCAGTTCCGGGTAGCGCACCAGATCAGGAATGCGCGCCCAGTCGGTGCGGAAGCCTTCAGCAGTGAGGAACCACCCCATGTGGCTCCACCAGAAGCCGTGCACGGTCGGGGAATGCGGGTCGGCCGCGGTTTCGGTATGGCGGTGATGGTTGCGGTGATGAGCGGCCCACCACAGCGGGCCGCGCTGCACGCTGGAGGCGCCGATCACCGCGAACACGAACTGCACCCCGCGCGAGGTGCGGAAGGTGCGATGGGCGAAGTAGCGGTGGTAGAACGCGGTGATCGCGAACATGCGCACGGCATACAGCGCCAGCGCCACGCCCACCGCGACCCAGGACACCCCCACCCAGATCACCGCGAGGCACGCCAGGTGCATGGCCACGAACGGGATCGCACGCAGCCAGTCCACGCGATTGCCGCCAGTGCCCGCCACCGGTTGCTCCGCGCCGGTATCGAACCAGCGCAGCACGGTGGCCCAGCGGCCGCGCGGGGCGCGGGCGGGTGTGTCGGGGGTGGAACGGGACTGCATGTCGCGCGTCTCCTGACTGGTTCATCAGGAGATACGCAGGCCCGCCGCGTTTGGATGCACCCCTTCCGAAATTAAATCCGGAAGGGTGTGGCTTACAGGTTGGCGATGTCGCCCTTGGCGATGATCGGGCCGGTCGGAATGCCCTGCGGCGCGCCGCCTGCCGGTTCCAGGGTGATGGCCAGCATCGAGCCGTTCACCAGCACATCACGCAGCGCCTCGGGCACCGCCACGGTGTGGGCGCGGTTGATCGAGACCAGGCCCAGCGAGCGCGGCGTGCCGCCGGCCGGGATCAGCCACAGCTCCGGCGCACGCCCTGCAGCATCGGCGGGCGCGGGCACCGGCACCATCAACACCTTGCCCTGGGCCTTGTCGACCGAGGCCAGCCAGCCAGGCGTGCCGTCGTCGTGCAGCAGCGGGGTGACCGGCTTGGTCGCCTGCTCCGGCTCGGCCGGGGTCGGTGCCGGGGTGACGGCCACCGGGGTAACCGGTGCGGGCGGCTGCAGCGGCTGGCGGTTGAACACTGCCACCAGCGCCAGGGCTGCGGCCAGGGCGGTCATGCCCTGCCAGAACCCGGTGCGCTGCCAGAGCTTGGGGGCCACCACTGCTGCCGGCCACCCGAGCGCGGTGCGGATGCGCGGCCATACATGCGCCGGCACTGCTTCGCTGCCGAACGCGTCCAGCAGCGGCGCCAGCCGGCTCTGCCACTGTTCGACCAGGCGGGCGAACCCCGGGTCCTGGGCGATGCGCTGTTCCAGCTGGCGGCGCTCGGCGGCGTCCTGCACGCCCAGCACATACTCGCCCGCCAGGATGTCGGCGCTGGGCGGCTGTTCGTCGTCGAATTCGTCGTGAAGGTCGCGGATGTTCATCGTTCCAGGCACACCCGCAGTTGGCCAAGGCCGCGCCGGATCCAGCTCTTGACCGAGCCCAGCGGCGAACCGATGCGGCGGGCCAGCTCTTCATAGCTGGAGCCGTCCAGGAACGCCGCGCGGATCAGCGCGCGGCGCTTGCTCTCAAGCGTTTCAAGGCACTGCGCCAGGCGCGCGCGGTCCGAAGACTGCTCGGCCGCCTGCGGTGGCTGGGCATCGCCATCGGGCAGGTCCTCGATCACCGAGAGGTCGTCCATCGCGCGCGGCGGTGCGGCGCGCAGGCGGTCGATTGCTCGATGGCGGGCGGTCATGGAAAGCCAGGTCATGGCCGAGGCCTTGGCAGGATCGAACTGCCCTGCCTTGTTCCAGACCGAGGTGAAGACTTCCTGCAGCACGTCTTCGGCGTCGTTGCGGTCGCGCAGCAGCTGCAGGCAGATCGCGAACAGGCGGCCGGACGCGAGCTGGTAGACCTGCTCGAACGCCTGGCGGTCACCACGGGCCACCTGGACCAGCAGCCCGTTGAGGCGTGCGGCTGCGGCGGTATCGGAAGCGTCCAACTCAGGCATCGAAAACTCGGTGTCGGCAGGGAGCGTGCCTGCATGGTCGTTGCTCTTTTGACTGGCTGCAAGAGGGTATTCAGCTGTCGCATGTCTTCACCAGATCCTGCCCCCTGGCCGTGGCAAGCTCGGCCGCAGTGGCGGCGGCAGGCGCACTGGGGAACTCCACGCGGACCTGCGGATAGCGGCCCTTGGCGTCGCGGACGTTGCCGGTGCCGGTGAACTGCAGAAGGCGTTGGTCGGCGTTGGCGTAGACCAAGGTGACCGCGGGTACTGCAAAGCCGAACCAGGCGTCCAGTTTCATCTGTAGTTGCTGGGCGGGCTGGCCCTGCCAGGTGGTTGCGCCGGTGCGCTGCAGTTTCAGCGGCACCAGGCGCTGGCGGCTTGGCAGCACGAACTGGAACGCGACTGGCTTGCCCTCACGCAGGGCGGCCCAGTGGCCGCGTACGGCTGCGTCGAAACCGGCGTCGACCACGGCATCGGGTGGGACCGTCAGCGTGCGGCTGACAGGCACGGCTGTCGCCGAGCTACGCAGGTACACCGTGCGCGCCGCGCCGCTGCCACGCACCCCTTCCTGATAACCGTCACGCCCATCTTCCAGGCTGAAGTCCGGCGTCTGCGCGCTCCCCTGAGGGGTCATCCATTTGCGCGCGAACGGCCGCCCATCGGCACAGCGGTACAGCACCAGACGCGACTGCGCGGAGGGCGGGCCCTGCAGCCAGTGGGTTTCGCGGTAGAGCAGCGTGTTCCCTTCGGCCGCGAACGCGCGCCCTTCCTGGCGCTGGATGGCTTCGGCACCGGCGAACAGCGGACACGGCAGCAGAAGCAGCCCGGCAGGAACTGTGAATGAGCGGCGCATGCCCGTTTCCAGAGGGAGGTCGTGGAGAGATACGGGGGAAGAGGCGCGGCGGATGCAGTGGCCGGGTAGACTCTCCCGGCCCCCCGCGACCCAAGAGACCTGATGCTGCCGTTCAACGTGTTCCAGTACCGTTCGCGGGCACCAATCAGTTTGACTGCGTACGACGCTCTGGACCTTCTGGGAGCCTTGGCGTGACCACGGCCTTGGAGATCGCCGCCAACGTTACCGTGGCCGCGTCCATCCTGCTTGCCGGCCGCAACAGCGTCCACACCTGGTGGACGGGCATCATCGGCTGCAGCCTCTTTGCCTTGGTGTTCTACGAAGCCCGGCTGTACGCGGACGTGGTGCTGCAGGGTGTGTTCGTGGTCACAAGCGTGATCGGCTGGTGGCAGTGGCTGCGCGGCGATCATGGGCATGCCCTGCCCATTACCAACGTGCGCCTGCCGACGCTCGCCTGGATACTGCCGGCAGCGGTGCTGGCAAGCATCGGCTACGGGTGGCTGCTGCACACCTGGACCGATGCCTACGCGCCGTTCCTGGATTCAGCGATCCTCGTGCTCAGCGTTGTCGCGCAGCTGTTGATGATGCGCCGCAAGCTGCACTCGTGGTGGTTCTGGTTGATGGTCAACAGCGTGGCCGTGCCGCTGTATGCCACCCGCGGACTGCACCTGACCGCACTGCTCTACGTGGTGTTCTGGATCAACGCAGTGGTGTCACTGCGACACTGGCGGCGGTTGATGCGCGAACAGTCAGCGCCGGCTGAAGGGAACGACGCGCATGGCTGAACGCTTCGGCGCGGGATTGGTGGTTGGCAAGTTCAGCCCGTTGCATCGTGGCCACCAGGCACTGATCGACCATGCCGTGGCACGCTGCGAGCGTGTGCTGGTGCTGAGCTGGAGTGAGCCGGAATTCGACGGCTGCCACGCCGCACAGCGTGATGCGTGGCTGCACGCGCTGTACCCAACTCTTGAGCGGCTGGTACTGGACGATGCACGGCTGGCCGCCGAGTGTCTGCAGCGCAACCTGCCGGTGCGCCAACTGCCCACGAACCTGGACGATGACGCGGCACAGCGCGCGTTCGTGGCGTGGGTGTGCATCGACCTATGGGGCCTGCGGGTGGATGCGGTGTTCACCAGCGAGTCTTACGGCGACGGCTTTGCTGCGGCCCTGCAGGAGACGTTCAGTGCCGAGACCGGCGAGCACTGGCCTGTGGCGCACGTGTGCCTGGACCTGACGCGCTCCCTCATTCCTATTTCGGGCACCGCACTTCGGCGCGATCCGCACGCGTTGCGCGGATTTCTCGATCCACGTGTGTACGCGGGCTTCGTCGGCAGGATTGGCCTTCTGGGTGGAGAATCCACTGGCAAGAGCACGCTTGCCGCTGCATTGGCCGCGCATCTGCAGACCCAGTGGGTACCGGAGTTCGGGCGCGAGCATTGGGAGGCATGCCAGGGAGCGCTGGGTTACGACGACCTCCTGCACATCGCCGACGTACAGGTAGCCCGCGAAGACGCGATGGCCTGCCATGCCAACCGCTGGCTTGTGTGCGACACCACCCCGCTGACCACACTCCTCTACTGCGAGGACATGTTCGGCCGCGCCGAGCCGGCACTGCACGCCCATGCGCAGCGACACTACGACATGCTGTTCCTTTGCGCGGCTGATTTCCCGTTCGTGCAGGACGGCACCCGCCGCGACGAAAGCTTCAGGCTGGCGCAGCAACGTGCCTACGTGGCGGCGCTGTCGGCACGGGGAATGCCGTTCACCCTCCTGGCGGGTTCGGTTGAAGCGCGCGTGTCGCGGGTAGTCCAGGCGCTGGATGAACTCAACGGCCCGTGACCACGAACGCGGGCTTGACGGCCTGAACAGGAGGCGTAGCATCTGTAGCAAGCCAAGGGACAGACCCGCGGCAGCCACAACGACATGAGGGATTCTCATGGAATACGACTACCTCGTCTTCATTGGGCGTTTCGAGCCCTTCCACAACGGCCATGCCGCCGTTGCCCGCCTGGCCCTGAGCCGGGCCCGCAAGCTGATCTTCCTGGTCGGTTCTGCCGATACCCCCCGCAGCCTCCGCAATCCCTGGACCGTGGCCGAGCGCGCCGTGATGATCCAGGCCGCCCTTGAGGGCGACGCCGCACGGCTGATCATCCGTCCGCTTCGCGATCACCTGTATAACGAGGCGCACTGGATTGCCGGCGTACAGCGGGCCGTGGCCGACGCGCTGCGTGCCGATGGTGCGACGGCGGATGCCAAGGTCGGGCTGGTGGGCATGGACAAGGATGCCTCGAGCTACTACCTGCGCGAGTTCCCGCAATGGCCGCTGGTGGATGTGCAGCACACCGAGACGCTGTCGGCCACGGAGCTGCGCCGCTACCTGTTCGAGTCCGGTGACCTGGACTTCCACGGCGCACTGCTGATGTTGCGCGGCAACGTCCCTGCACCGGTGTACGAAATGCTGGAAGCGTTCCGGAAGAGCGCTCCGGCGTACGGCCAGCTGGTAGCCGAGTACCGTTTCATCGAGCAGTACCGGGCCGCCTGGAAGGATGCGCCTTATGCGCCCACCTTTGTCACTACCGATGCGGTGGTCGTGCACTCCGGCCACGTTCTGCTGGTGCGTCGTCGCTCGGAGCCAGGCAAGGGGCTCTGGGCCTTGCCGGGCGGCTTCGTCGGCCAGCAACAGACGTTGCTCGACAGCTGCCTGCGTGAGCTGCGCGAAGAGACCCGCCTCAAGATCCCGCTGCCGGTGCTGAAGGGTTCATTGAAGGGCCAACAGGTCTTCGACCATCCCGATCGCAGCCAGCGCGGCCGCACCATCACCCACGCCTTCCACTTCGAGTTTGCCGCCGGGGAACTGCCGCCCGTACGCGGTGGCGATGACGCCGACAAGGCACGCTGGATCCCGGTAAGCGAGGCGCTGGACATGGGCCCGCAGCTGTACGAAGACCACCTGCACATCCTGGAGTTCTTCCTGGGCCGGGGCTGAACCCGACCCGTTCCATCGCCAGCGGATAGACCGCAGGCGCCACCCGACGCGAAGGAGCTTCCGTCATGCATTACCTCGATAATCTTCTCCTGAATACCGACAGCTACAAGGCCAGTCATTGGCTGCAGTATCCGCCGGGAACCGATGCCACCTTCTTCTACGTGGAATCGCGGGGCGGCCTTTACGACCGCACCGTCTTCTTCGGCCTGCAGGCGATTCTGAAGCAGTACCTGTCCAAGCCGATCACCCATGCCGAGGTCGACGCGGCGCGCGACCTCTTCCTCGCCCATGGACTCCCTTTCAACGAGGAAGGCTGGCGCTACATCGTCGACCAGCACCACGGTCTCATGCCGATCCGCATCCGGGCCGTACCCGAAGGCACCGTGGTTCCGGTGCACAACGCCTTGATGACGATCGAATCCACGGACCCGCAGGCGTTCTGGGTGCCGTCGTACCTGGAAACGATGCTGCTTCGCATCTGGTACCCCGTCACGGTGGCAACCACCAGCTGGCATGCCAAGCAGACCATCCGCCGCTTCCTGGACCTTACCAGTGACGATCCGGAGAGCCAGTTGCCATTCAAACTGCACGATTTCGGCAGCCGTGGGGTTTCGAGTGTCGAATCCGCCGCCATTGGTGGTGCAGCGCACCTGGTGAACTTCCAGGGTACCGACACCGTATCGGCCCTGCTGTTCGCCAAGGCGTTCTATCACGATCCCATGGCGGGGTATTCCATCCCCGCCGCC
Organism: uncultured Stenotrophomonas sp.; assembly: GCF_963519125.1. Classification (GTDB taxonomy): domain Bacteria; phylum Pseudomonadota; class Gammaproteobacteria; order Xanthomonadales; family Xanthomonadaceae; genus Stenotrophomonas. The sequence continues at coordinate 114,642 of NZ_CAUQLJ010000004.1, forward strand.
GAGCACAGCACGATTACCAGCTGGGGCCGCGAGAATGAGGTGGAGGCATACCGAAACATGCTGTCGAAGTTCGCCAAGCCGGGGGCTCTTGTCGCAGTGGTATCGGACAGCTATGACATCTACCACGCCATCCGCCAGCACTGGGGCAGCACCCTGCGCCAGCAGGTGATCGATTCGGGGGCCATGGTGGTCATCCGCCCGGACTCGGGCGATCCGGTTACCGTCGTCCTGCAGTGCCTGGAACTGCTGGATGAGGCGTTCGGGCACACGACGAGCGCAAAGGGCTACAAGGTGCTGAACCATGTGCGGGTGATCCAGGGCGACGGTGTGAACCCGGACAGTATCCGCGCCATTCTTGAGCACATCACCGCTGCCGGTTACGCGGCCGACAATGTTGCCTTCGGCATGGGCGGTGCGCTGCTGCAGCGGCTGGACCGCGACACACAGAAGTTCGCACTGAAGTGCTCGGCTGCCCGGGTGGACGGTCGCTGGATCGACGTCTACAAGGACCCGGTGACCGATAGCGGCAAGCAGAGCAAGCGTGGCCGCCTGCGTCTGCTGCGCCACCGCGAGTACGGGCAGTTCCGCACGGTATCGGTGCCGGCCGAGGCGGGCGCGACGGAAGACGTCAGCCTGCCACTCGGCTTCGAGGACGCGATGGTCACGGTCTGGGAGAACGGCCGTCTGATCCAGGATGACAACCTCACTGCGATCCGCCATCGGGCCGATGTCACGCGGCTCTAGACGCCAGACCTTGACCCCATCCCCCAATCGGCCTACCTTGTGCTCGCCGAAGGTATCCATCTCTTCATGCAGATGAAGGGATGGGTTTAAACGGGAATCCGGTGACGGTGCCTTGCGCACCCATTCCGGAGCTGCCCCGCAGCGGTGAATGGAAACGACACCTGCCAACAGCACTGGGCTTTACGGCCTGGGAAGCGGCAGGGAGTAGGTGGGCGTTCGCGCCCGTGTCCATCAGCCCGAATACCGGCCCCGGCCGGAGGACACGACCGTCCTCTGATTCGACCTGGAACGTCCGCGGGGAGGTTGCCGGGGCCTGACGCCTTGCATAGTGCAGGGCCCTGCCCCCGTGCGTCCGCTTCGTGGCATCCGGTTCGCCCGCGGGGGCGAAGGTCGCTGGCGGGGCGGGCACGGCAGCAATGGCGTGCGGGCCGCGCAGTTCCTTCGTTCCTCAATGCCTACGCAATGAGGATACGTTTCATGACCACTGTTACCAATCTGGGCTTCCCCCGCATCGGCGCCAAACGCGAGCTCAAGCGCGCGCTGGAAGCGTTCTGGTCGGGCCAAAGCAGCACTGCTTCACTGTTGGACACCGCCGCCGGCCTGCGGGCCACGCACTGGCAACTGCAGCGCGAAGCCGGGGTGGATGTGCCACCCAGCAACGACTTCAGCCTTTACGACCAGGTGCTGGATGCCGCGTTCCTGTTCGACGCCATTCCCGCCCGCTACCGCGCGCTGGCCGACGCCGACCCGCTCACCGGGTACTTCGCGATGGCGCGCGGCCTGCAGCGCGATGGCGTGGACCTGCACGCGCTGGAAATGACCAAGTGGTTCGATACCAACTATCACTACCTGGTCCCTGAGCTGCAGGCCGGCCAGGGCTTCGCGCTGCGGGGCGACAAGCCTCTGGCCGAGTACCGCCAGGCCAAGGCGCTGGGCATCGAAACCCGCCCCGTGCTGATTGGCCCGGTGACCTTCCTGCTGCTGTCCAAGACCGTGGATGGCAGCCCGGCGCTGGAACTGCTGGACGCGCTGCTGCCGGTGTATGTGGAGCTGCTGGGCCAGCTGCACGCGGCCGGTGCGCAGTGGGTGCAGCTGGACGAGCCCGCACTGGTGCAGGATCTCAGTGCTGAAGCGCGCGCCGCGTTCACCCACGCCTATGCGGTGCTGGCCGAAGCCAAGCGCCCCAAGGTGCTGGTTGCCACCTACTTTGGTGCGCTGGACGACAACCTGAAACTGGCCGCCTCGCTACCGGTGGATGGCCTGCACGTGGACCTGGTGCGTGCACCCGAACAGCTGGACGTGGTGATCAAGGCGCTGCCGGTCGGGCGCGTGCTCTCGGCCGGGCTGGTCAATGGCCGCAACATCTGGCGCACCCACCTGGACAACGCGCTGGTGCTCGCGCGCTACGCGCATGGGCAGCTGGGCAGTGACTGCCTGTGGCTGGCGCCGTCGTGTTCGCTGCTGCACACCCCCGTGGATCTGGACCACGAGAAGAAGCTCGACGACGAACTGCGTGGCTGGCTGGCGTTCTCGAAGCAGAAGCTCGGCGAACTGCGCGTGCTGGCCGACGCCATCGACGCCCCGGCGCGCGCCGAGGCCGCGCTGACGTTGTCGCGCGAGCGCATTGATTCGCGCCGGCGCTCGCCGCGCGTGCACAACCCCGCGGTAGGCGCACGACTTTCCGCACTGACTGCGGCAGATGCGCAACGCCACAGCCGCTATCCGCAGCGCCATCTGGCGCAGGCGGCTGCACTCAAGCTGCCGCGCTACCCCACCACCACGATTGGCTCATTCCCGCAGACGCTTGAAGTGCGGGAGGCGCGGGCACGCAACAAGTCCGGCACGCTTTCCGATGCAGACTACGATGCCTTCCTCGCAAGCCAGACCGAGCACTGTGTGCGCATCCAGGAACAGATCGGCTTGGACGTGCTGGTGCATGGCGAGTTCGAGCGCAACGACATGGTGGAGTATTTCGGCGAGCAGCTGGAAGGCTTCGCGTTCACCAAGAATGGCTGGGTGCAGAGCTATGGCTCGCGCTGCGTGAAGCCGCCGGTGATCTATGGCGACGTGAGCCGCCCGCAGCCGATGACGGTGCGCTGGTCGCAATACGCGCAGTCCCTGACCGACCGCCCGATGAAGGGCATGCTGACCGGTCCGGTGACGGTGCTGCAGTGGTCGTTCGTGCGCGACGACCAGGCGCGTGCTGATACGTGCCGACAGATCGCGCTGGCACTTCGCGATGAGGTGCTGGACCTGGAAGCGGCTGGTATCGGCGTGATCCAGATCGACGAACCGGCGATCCGCGAAGGCCTGCCGCTGCGGCGCGCGCAGTGGCGCGAGTACCTGGACTGGGCGGTGGAAGCGTTCCGGATCAGTGCCAGTGGCGTGCGTGATGCGACCCAGATCCACACCCACATGTGCTACTCCGAGTTCAACGACATCATCCTCTCGGTGGCGGCGATGGACGCCGATGTGATCTCCATCGAAACCTCGCGCTCGCGCATGGAGCTGCTGGATGCGTTCGTGAAGTTCCAGTATCCCAACGAGATCGGGCCGGGCGTGTACGACATCCATTCCCCGCGCGTGCCGGACAAGGAAGAAATGCTGTCGCTGCTGCGCAAGGCCGCCGAGGTGCTGCGGCCGGAGCAGATCTGGGTGAATCCGGACTGCGGGTTGAAGACCCGTGGCTGGAAGGAAACCCGGGCTGCGCTGGAAGCGCTGGTGGCTGCCGCGCGGCAGTTGCGGGATGAGACGGCGGACGCGAACGCGGCCTGACGCGGAGTCCGGTTCAGGGGTGTCCGCTACACTGGGACACCCCACCCCGCATGACGCCTGACATGAGCCAATTCCCCGCTGACGTTGCCCTGGTCGTGATCGATCTGCAGCCCGACTTCATGCCAGGCGGCGCGTTGCCCTGCGTGGACGGCGACGAGATCGTGCCGGGCATTGCCGCGGTGCTGGCCCAGCGCCAGTACCGCACGGTGGTGGCAACGCAGGACTGGCACCCGGCGGATCACGCCTCGTATGCCAGCCAGCAACCGGGCCAGCTGCCGTTCGAAACCATTCTGCTGCACGCGCAGCCGCAGACGCTGTGGCCGGACCATTGCGTGCAGGGCACGCCGGGCGCGGTGCTGCATCCGGGAGTGGACTGGACCCCTGCAGACCTGATCCTGCGCAAGGGCATGCGGCGCGAGGTGGACTCGTACAGCGCGTTCCGCGAGAACCATGGGCCAGACGGTAATCGCCCGCCCACTGGTTTGGCCGGGTGGCTGCACGAGCGCGGCATCCGCGAGGTGCATGTGTGTGGGTTGGCTCGCGACTATTGCGTGCTGTGGAGTGCACAGGATGCGGTGAAGTCCGGGTTCCGGGTGAAGTTTCTGTGGGACCTGACCCGGCCGGTGACCGATGCCAATGACGGGATGGTGCGTGAGGCGCTGGCCAAGGCGAAGATTGCGATTGCCTGACTGGCACGTGTGACCCAGCGAGGCGTGGGACACGCATGGCGTGTCGCTACGCGTCGTGCGCGTGACGCGGCGGCATGCATCGCGCGCGTGGTCCGGCGACGCGCGGCGCATGCATCCCGCGTAGTGACACGCCACGCGTGTCATCGCGGTGCCGGACCGAAGCAAGCGCACTGTCGGCCGTTAACGACACTATCCGATACGCACTCATCAGAATTCTTCAGAAATCCAATGGGCGTTGAACCGTTGATTCTGCGAACTGTGTATCGCTAGAAGCGCATCTCCACCCAAGATCTGGCTCACTTGCGACGCACCATAGACCCAGCGAATCGATACCTCGCTATCCTTAGGAAATGCCAACTTCTCTGTCATTGAGCAGCTGTGCATCGTGTGGTCTCGGGCTTGATATCCCCTAGCTAAACCACTGCAAATGCGAAGTTCTGCGTCGGGAGGGTGGCGAATACAACACCTCCTGGGAATAAGTCACGCCGATGGTTTAGCGGATATCAACCTCCCGACTCCCTCGTCGCCGACGAGGGGGCACTTCCGATGGAGTAGCCGCATGAGCCGTTCAACGATGGATCCAACCACCGATCCCACTCAACAAGTAGGCATCGGCTGGTATCAGCCCAAGAGCATTCGTGTTTCCGCCCTGCAGCACCCGGCGGGCAACATCCTGCCACCAGGACTCTTCATTCCCCGCTTGCAGCTGTGCGGGGTCTGGCTCGAACGACTGGGCCTGAAGACCGGCCACCGCGTAATGGTGGAAACCTCTCCCGGCCGCGTAACTCTCATCCTGGATGAAACACCAGTACCGCTCCCCTACCGCTATCGCAAGCACGAGCCAAAGAAGAAGCGCTCACGCAAAGCGGATCAGGAACGGTAGAGCCGGGCCCTGCCCGGCTGGCCCCACGTAGCGCCGGGCTCTGCCCGGCCGCTTCTACGCCATGAACACCAACCGCAGCGCGAATCCGATCAGCAGCACGCCCATCACCCGCTCGAACCAGTGGCTGGTACTCAGGAACTTCTGCCGCACGGCTGCGGTTGAGAATGCGACGCTGACCAGCACAAACCAAGCGGCGTTGACCAGGCACATCCATGCGCCGTAGAGCAGCTGAATGGGCAATGGCGTCTGCGCGCTGACGATCGTGGTGAACACCGCGAGGAAGAACAAGGTTGCCTTGGGGTTCGTCGCATTGGTCATGAAGCCGATGACGAATGCCTGCCTTGGGCTTTGCGCTGCCTCGGGCTTTCCGTCGGTGACAGCAGCACCCGCACTGCCCGGTTTGCTGGCGAGGAACTTCACGCCCAGGTAGAAGATGTACGCGGCGCCGAGCCATTTGGCTGCGGTCATCAGCCATGGCGTTGTGTGCAACAGGGCGCCTACGCCGATCAGGGTGTAGATCACGTGGACCGAGATGCCCGCACCGATGCCGAGGGAGGTGTAGATACCGGCCTTGCGGCCGAAGCGGACGCTTTGGCGGACGGCTACGGCGAAGTCCGGGCCGGGGGCTACTACGGCGAGGAAGTGGATGACGGCGAGGCTTAGGAATTCTGCCCAGTAGGGTGCGAGCACGAGGTGGTCCGTTTGGTCCGGGTGGGCCTGTTGTTGCTGGGAGCCGGCCGGCGGCCGGCACTACCGGGGGATTCTCGGTGAATTTTGGGTGGTGTGTGTTGTCGCGTGACGTTCGGACATCGTGAGGGCCGGCCAACGGCCGGCGCTACCGGATGGCGGTTCTCAGGACAGTGTCGGATCAGGCTGTTTAGCGGAATACGACGGTGCGGTGGCCGTTGAGGATGATGCGGTGCTCTACGTGGCGGCGTACGGCGCGAGCGAGCACCTGCGATTCGGTGTCGCTGCCCAGGCGCACCAGATCGCGTGGGGTCATGGCGTGATCGACCCGCGCGACGTCCTGCTCGATGATCGGGCCTTCGTCGAGATCCGAGGTGACGTAATGTGCCGTCGCGCCGATGATCTTGACCCCGCGTGCGTGCGCCTGGTGATACGGCTGGGCGCCTTTGAAGCTGGGCAGGAAGCTGTGGTGGATGTTGATGGCACGGCCGGCCAGCGCTTGGCACAGCTGCGGTGACAGGATCTGCATATAGCGGGCGAGGACCACCAAGTCGATCTGCTCGCGCTCGACCAGGTCGATGATCTGCTGTTCCTGCACGGCACGGTTGTCGGCATTGACCGGCAGGTGGTGGAACGGGATGCCATAGGAGCCTGCCAGGGCGCCGAAGTCTTCGTGGTTGGAGGCGACGGCAGCGATGTCTACGTGCAGCTGGCGGCTGTGCGCGCGGAACAGCAGGTCATTGAGGCAATGTCCCTGCTTGCTCACCAGCACCAGCAGGCGGGCACGGCGGCGGGCGTCGTGCAGTTGCCAGTCCATGTTGAAGTCAGAGGCCAGGCCTGCCATCCGGTTCTGGATGGTTTCGATGGGCTGGCCGGGATCGCGGTCGAAATGCACGCGCAGGAAGAATCGGCCGCTCTCGTCATCACCGAACTGCTGCGCATCGAGGATGTTGCAGCCCTGCTCAAACAGCAGGCCGGAGACGCGGTAGACGATCCCGGTACGGTCCGGGCATGAGAGGGTGAGGATGGAATCGGGGCGCATGGGTCGAGTCTAGTGGACCTGCGCCGCAAGGAGCAGCGTTGCTGTCAGTTGAAACCTTCCTGCGTGCGCGCGGGCAACGCCCGACCAACGGTCGGGCGCTACCGAGTCAGTTACGCAGCAGGCGCATTGAACACGCCGCGTGCTTCGCGCGGTTCGCAGCGCAGGTACTGCGGCGCGGGGGTGATGGAGTCACCCAGCGCAGCGGCGGCGTGCCACGGCCAGCGCGGTTCGTAAAGGATGCCGCGGGCCAGCGCGACGGCGTCGGCGTGGTTGTGGCGCAGGATCGACTCGGCCTGGGCCGGGTCGGTGATCAGGCCCACGGCGATCACCGGCATGCGCACCTTGGCCTTGAGGGCCGCAGCGAAAGGCACCTGGTAGCCCGGCTCCAGCGTGATCTTCTGGCGCGGGTCGAGCCCGCCGCTGGAGACATGCAGGAACTGGCAGCCGCGCATGTCCAGGATCTGCGCAAGGGTGCTGCTCTGTTCGATATCCCAACCGCCGGCCACCCAGTCGCTGGCGGAGATGCGCACGCCGACGCTGATACGGTCGGAGACGGCTTCGCGCACGGCGTCGAACACGCGTACCAGCAGCCGCATGCGGTTTTCGAGCGAGCCGCCGTACTCGTCCTGGCGCTGGTTGCTGAGCGGCGACAGGAACTGGTGCAGCAGGTAGCCGTGCGCGGCGTGCAGTTCGATCAGGTCCAGACCAGCGCGTTCGGCGCGGCGGGCGGCGGTGACGAAGGCTTCGACAACGGCATCGATGCCGGCGGTGTCCAGTTCGGTGGGCGCGGGGTCGGCCTTGTTGAAGGGCAGCGCCGAGGGTGCGACCGGGGTCCAGCCGTTCGGGTCGGAGGCCGGGATCTGGCCGCCGCCGTCCCACGGACGTGCCGAGGAGGCTTTGCGGCCGGCGTGGGCGAGCTGCACGCCCAGCGGCATCGGCGACCATTGCTTCACCGAGGCGATCACCGAGGTGAGGGCGGCTTCGGTGGCGTCATCCCACAGGCCGAGGTCGGCCCAGCTGATGCGGCCTTCGGGCAGGACGGCGGTGGCTTCGAGGATCAGCAGGCCGGCGCCGGACTGGGCGAGCTGGCCGAGGTGCTGGCGGTGCCAGTCGTTGGCCAGGCCGTCGGTGCAGGAGTACTGGCACATCGGGGCGATGACGATGCGGTTGGACAGTTGGAGCGGTCCGAAGGATACAGGGGAGAAGAGCTGGCTCACGGGCGGGCGACTCGGGGGAGATCAAAACAGGTGGGTATTGCACCGCGAAGTGGGGATGCGGGCAACCGTATGTGTGGAACGGTGAGGCTAGCGGCCCTACGCGGTCGCTGGCAGCAGGAACGACAACGCAGGCGCGCAGGGTTGCTCTACCTTGAGAGTCAGCAGGTCGTCTGCGCGGGTGCGGCCGAGGTTTAGGGCGGCTACTGGCAGGCCGGCCTTGGCGGCGGCCTGGACGAAGCGGAAGCCGGAATAGACCATCAGCGAGGAGCCGACTACGAGTACGGCGTCGGCGTTCTGCAGGTGGGCGTGCACGGCGTCTACCCGCGCGCGTGGGACGTTTTCGCCGAAGAACACGACGTCGGGCTTGAGGATGCCGCCGCAGTGTGGGCAGGCCGGGACGTTGAATGCGCTGAAATCCACGTTTTCCAGATCGGCGTCGCCGTCCGGCGCGATACCCGCCTCCAGCGTGTCCCAGCCGGGATTGGCGGCCAGCAGGGTGTGCTGGAAATCCACACGGCTGCTGCGGGTTTCGCAGCCCATGCAGCGCACCTGGTCGAGGCGGCCGTGCAGGTCGATCACCGCTTCGCTGCCGGCGCGCTGGTGCAGGCAGTCCACGTTCTGGGTGAGCAGTACTTCCACCTGCCCGCGCGCTTCCAAGGCGGCCAGGGCGGCGTGGGTGCCGTTCGGCTGGGCCTGGCCGAAGCGCGGCCAGCCAATCAGGCTGCGTGCCCAGTACCGCTGGCGGGTCGGCTCGCCGCCCATGAAGTCCTGGTAGTTCACCGGCGGGGTGCGCTTCCACTGGCCGTCGGCGTCGCGGTAGTCGGGAATGCCGGAGTCGGTGCTGCAGCCGGCGCCGGTCAGGACGAACAGGCGACGCGCGCTATGGATGAAGTCGGCCAGGGGCGTGGGCATGCCAGCTAGATGGGGGCGATTGCAGGCTTCGCAATCGCCCTGGCCTGTTCAGGGTCCGGCGATGTCGGCCGGCAGGGCGGGCACGGCGGTGGGGTGGTGGTTTTCGTCCAGCGCGATCATCACGAAGTGGCCGCGCGTGCACAGCTTGCGCTCGCCGGTGTGCAGGTCTTCGGCGATCAGCTCCACTTCCACCTTCATCGAGCTGCGGCCCACTTCCACGATGCGGCCCACGGTTTCCACCATCTGGCCGACGCTGATCGGCAGCTTGAAATCGACCTGGTCGGAGCGGGCGGTAACCACGGTGCGGCGCGAGTAGCGCGCGGCGGCCAGGAAGGCGGCCTTATCCATCCAGGCCAGGGCCTGGCCACCGAACAGGGTGCCCATGTGGTTGGTGTGGTTGGGGAAGACGATCTCGGCCATGCGCACTTCAATGGGCGGGACGATGTCGGCGGTGGCGGTCATGGGGGCGGCCGTGTGAAGGGGTGTCGCGCGGATGATACGGCAGCGGCGGTGAGGCGGTGGCGTACTACGAAAAAACCCCGGCAGCGCCGGGGTCTTTCGGGACACGATCTGGATGGACTCAGAAGTTCATGTCGAAGGCGACTTCGCCCTGCACGCCCACCTGGTAGGCCGAGGGGCGGCGTTCGAAGAAGTTGGTCAGTTCCTGCACGTCCTGCAGTTCCATGAACGGCAGCGGGTTGCGCACGTTGTACTTCTTTTCCATGCCCAGCTTGGCGAAATGCTGGTCGGCGCAGTGCTGCAGGTACTGGCGCATGTCGCGGGTGGAAATGCCAGCCACGCCACCGGACAGCACGTCCTCGGCGAACTGCACTTCGCACTCGATCGCTTCGGCCAGCATGTCGTAGACCTGCTGCTTCATTTCATCGTCGAACAGGTCCGGTTCTTCTTCGCGAACAACACGCACCGACTCGAACGCGAACTCCATGTGCGCGCTCTCGTCGCGGAACACCCAGTTGGTGCCCGAGGCCAGGCCCGGCAGCAGGCCGCGCGAACGGAAGTAGTACACGTAGGCGAACGCTGCGAAGAAGAACAGGCCTTCGATGCAGGCAGCGAAGCAGATCTGGTTGAGCAGGAACTGGCGGCGCTCGGCACGGGTCTCGATGCGCTTCAGGTCCTGGATCGAGTCGATCCACTTGAAGCAGAAATCGGCCTTCTTCTTGATCGAGTCGATGTTCTCCACCGCGGCGAAGGCTTTGACGCGCTCCTCCGGGTCCGGCAGGTAGTTGTCGAGCAGGGTCAGGTAGAACTGCACGTGCAGCGCTTCTTCATACAGCTGGCGCGACAGGTACATGCGCGCTTCCGGCGCATTGAGGTGCTGGTACAGGTTCAGCACCAGGTTGTTGGACACGATCGAGTCGCCGGTGGCGAAGAACGCGACCAGTCGGTGGATCAGGTGGCGCTCACCCGGCGACATCTTGCTGTGCAGGTCGGTGATGTCGATCTGGAAGTTGATCTCTTCCACCGTCCAGGTGTTCTTGATCGCATTCCGGTACATGTCATAGAACTGCGGGTAGCGCATCGGGCGCAGGGTCAGTTCAAAACCGGGATCGAGCAGCATCTGCTTGGGCTTGTCGGCCATGGGTGTTTCCTTGAATTCTCGGGTCAAAACGCCGGGCGTGGCCCGGCGCTACCTTGGTGTTTCCGTGCTGCAGCCGAGCATGGCTCGGCTCTACAGGTGCGAGGTGTTCGAGTGCCGACCAAGGGTCGGCACCCACCGCGCGGTGTTACTGGCAGGCCTCGCAGGCTTCCGGGTTTTCCAGCGAGCAGGCGATGGCTTCGTCCGGGCTGAACACCTTGGCCGGGGCCGCGCTGCTCACCGTGGTCTTGGCGATCTTGGTGGCCGGGCGCGAGCGCAGGTAGTAGGTGGTCTTGATGCCCTGCTTCCAGGCGTACATGTACATGGAGGACATCGCGCCGATGTTCGGGCTTTCCATGAACAGGTTGAGCGAGGCCGACTGGTCGATGAAGGCGCCACGCTCGGCGGCCATGTCGATCAGCGAACGCATCGGCAGTTCCCACGCGGTGCGGTAGACCTCGCGCAGCGTTTCCGGAATCTGCGCCACGCCGGCGATGGAACCTTCGGCCAGCTTGATGGCATCGCGCATGTCGGCGGTCCACAGGCCCAGCTTCTTCAGCTCGTTCACCAGGTAGCGGTTGACCTGCAGGAAGTCACCGGACAGGGTCTCGCGCTTGAACAGGTTGGACACCTGCGGCTCGACGCACTCGTAGCAGCCGGCGATCGAGGCGATGGTCGCGGTCGGGGCGATCGCGATCATCAGCGAGTTGCGCAGGCCGTGTTCCTTGATGCGCTCACGCAGGGCATCCCAGCGCGCGGTGTCTTCCGGCACCACGTTCCAGGCGTCGAACTGCAGTTCGCCGCTGGCGGCACGGGTGTCGTTGAACGACGGGTGCTTGCCGCGTTCCTGGGCCAGCTCGCAGGAGGTTTCCAGCGCGTGGAAGTAGATCGCTTCGGCGATCTTCTTCGACAGGGCGCGGGCTTCGGCGCTGTCGAACGGCAGGCGCTTGCGGAAGAACACGTCCTGCAGGCCCATGCAGCCCAGGCCGACCGGACGCCAGCGCAGGTTGGCGCGGCGCGCGGTTTCGATCGGGTAGAAGTTCAGGTCGATGACGCGGTCGAGCTGGCGCACGGCCAGGCGCACGGTCTCGGCCAGCTTCTCGAAGTCGAACTCGTTGTGCTCGTCGAAGTGGTTGCCCAGGTTGATCGAACCCAGGTTGCACACTGCGGTTTCATCGTTGGAAGTGACTTCCAGGATTTCCGTGCACAGGTTGGACAGGTGGATCACGTTGCCCGGACGCAGGGTCTGGTTGCTGGCGCGGTTGCACTTGTCCTTGAAGGTCATCCAGCCGTTGCCGGTCTCGGCCAGCGTACGCATCATGCGGGCGTACAGCTTGCGCGCGGAGATGGTGCGGTTGGCCTTGCCCTGCGCTTCGGCCTGCAGGTAGGCGGCTTCGAAGGCTTCGCCGAACAGATCGGTGAACTCCGGCACGACGCGCGGATCGAACAGCGACCATTCCTGGTCGGCTTCGACGCGCTTCATGAACAGATCCGGCACCCAGTTGGCCAGGTTCAGGTTGTGCGCACGGCGGGCTTCGTCACCGGTGTTGTCACGCAGTTCGAGGAAGTCCTCGACGTCGGCGTGCCAGGTTTCCAGGTACACGCAGGCCGCGCCCTTGCGCTTGCCGCCCTGGTTCACCGCGGCCACGGACGAATCCATGGTCTTCAGCCACGGCACGATGCCGTTGGAGTGGCCGTTGGTCGACTTGATCAGCGAACCCCGCGAACGCACGCGGGTGTAGCTGACGCCGATGCCGCCGGAGAACTTCGACAGCTGGGCGATGTCGCCGTACTTGGAATAGATCGACTCCAGCGAGTCCTGCGGCGAGTCCAGCAGGAAGCACGAGGACAGCTGCTCGTGGGTGGTGCCGGAGTTGAACAGGGTCGGGCTGGACGGCAGGTAGTCCAGGTTGCCCATGCGCTTGTACAGCGCCAGGGTCTCGGACACGTCCTCGCTCAGCGCGCTGGCGATGCGCAGGAAGAACTGCTGCGGGGTCTCGATCACCTTGCGGGTGTGCGGGTGACGCAGCAGGTAGCGGTCGTACAGGGTACGCAGGCCGAAGTAGTCGAAGTTCAGGTCCAGGCCGATGTCGATGGCATCGTTGAGCTTGCGTGCGTTGGTCTGCACGAAGTTCAGCAGGCGGTCGTTGATCAGGCCCACTTCGTGGCCACGGCCGATCGACTGCGAGAAGGCGTGGATTTCCTGGCCGGACACTTCCTTGGCGATGTAGTTGGCCAGCAGGCGCGCAGCCAGGCGGCCGTACTCGGGCTCTTCACCGATCAGCAGGGCGGCGGTGCGGATGGACAGCTCGTCCAGCTCCTGGGTGGTGGCACCGTTGTACAGGCCGGAAATGGTACGGGTAGCCACGCGCATCGGGTCGACCGCATGCAGGCCTTCCGCCGAACGCTGCACCGCGCGCACGATCTTGTTCAGATCCACCAGCTCGGTCGTGCCGTTGCGCTTGGTGACGCTCATCGCCGTATTGGTCGGCGGCGAAGTCAGCAGGAATTCGCTTTCCTGAGTGGTGGCTGCGCTGGTTTCGGTGCTCACGGCGTTTTCCTCTTGGCGTGATTTGGGGTGGCACAGGGGCTGCTGCTGGGAAAGCAACGGACCCGTGCGCACAGGTCTTCAGGGTGGCACGAGGGCGTCTCAGGAGGCGCGACTGCAGCTCCCCTGGCGACGCCGGTCATCCCTCCCCCCGGAGATGGTTGCGACTGGCTCGTCGGTGGCCCGCCCTAGTGGTCAGCGGCAGGTCCAGCCACAAGATAGTGGGGGTGCGGGGGTGCGTCAACGCCAAATGTAGGGAATCTGGTCAATCCCTTGTGGCGCAAGGATTGGCCGATAAGGGCGTCCGACGAACGGTCCCGACCTGTGGAAATGGAGTGCGCAGTCAAGCGTCAGGGGCGACTTTTTGGTGTGACGACGGGGTTTAAAAAACGGAACGATGGCGTCACGGGGGCGTAACAATTTCGCGCGAACCGGAGACCGCGCAGCCGGGCAGACCCCGGCTCTACCGACGAGAGACGCCGGGGAATATCCGACCGCGTTACGCGCGGTGCGGGGTGCCCAGGTATTCGGCGCTCTGCATTTCGATCAGGCGCGAGGCGGTGCGCTCGAAGGCGCCCTGCAGGCGGGTGCCGGTGTACAGGGCGACCGGGGCGTCGGTGGCGGTACAGACCAGGTTGACGTGGCGGTCGTACAGCTCGTCGATCAGGTTCACGAATCGCCGGGCGGCGTCTTCATTCACGCGGTCGAAGTGCGGGATATCGCCGAGCAGCAGGGTGTTGAACTCGCGGGCGATCTCGATGTAGTCCGAGGGGCCGCGCGGGCCTTCGCACAGGGCTTTGAAGTCGAACCAGACGATGCTCTTGCCGCGTGCACGGACCGGGATCTTGCGCGCCTCGATCTCGATGTTGCCGGGCTTGGGCGGCTGCCCGCCGCTCAGGGCGGCCCAGCGGCTGGCCAGCCAGGCGTCGCTTTCAGCATCGCGCGGCGCCTGGTACACCGGCGAGTGGGTCAGCGCGCGCATCCGGTAGTCTTCGGTGCCTTCGGCGTACAGCTCCACGCAGTAGGTCTGCAGCAGGCTGATCGCGGGCAGGAAGCTGTCGCGCTGCAGGCCATTCAGGTACAGGTTCTCCACCGCCGTATTAGACGTGGTGACCAGGGTGACGCCTTCGGCGAACATGCGTTCGAGCAGGCGCGCCAGCAGCATGGCGTCGCCGATGTCGGTGACGAAGAATTCGTCCAGCACCAGCACGCGCAGCTTGGTCCGCCATTCCTGGGCGATCCTGGCCAGCGGGTCGCTCTGTCCCTGGTGCTCGCGCAGGCGCTCATGGATGCCGCGCATGAAGCGATGGAAATGGGTGCGGTACTTCTGTTCGATCGGCAGGCCGTCATAGAACAGGTCGACCAGGAAGGTCTTGCCGCGCCCCACCCCGCCCCAGAAATACAGGCCCTTGACCGGCTCGGGCTTCTTCCAGAAGGCGGAAAGGCGGTCCAGCCAGCCGTCCTGGGCGCTGTCGAGCAGGGCCAGGTGGATGCGGTCCAGCTCGGCCAGTGCGGCGTGCTGGGCGGGGTCGTTCTGCCATTCGCCCTTGGCCACGCCGTCGGCGTAGCGCTGGGAGGGGGTCATCTGGGTGTCGCTCATGCGCTGGCGCTGTCCGCAGTGGGCAGCCAGTGCTTGACGCCGTGGGTGATGGCGCCGCGCAGGTCGATCAGCTTGCGATGGAAGAAGTGGCTGGTTTCAGGCATCCGCACCAGTTCGTGCGGGGCCTGCAGGCTGTCCAGCCAGTTGTAGACGGCCTGCGGGTCGACGATTTCATCCTCTTCGCCCTGGATGACCAGCCAGCGGGTCGGCGGCTGCACGCCGTCGAAGTCCCAGCGACCGGCCGGCGGGGCGATCGAGACCAGCACGTCGGGCTGCAGTTCGGCGGCGGCGCGCAGCGAAACGAAGGCGCCGAAGCTGAAACCGGCCAGCCACAGGGTGGCGTCCGGGCGCTGTTCGCGCACCCAGGCGGCGACGGCCTTGAGGTCGTCCTGCTCGCCATTGCCGTGGTCGAAGCTGCCGGCCGAGCCGCCAACGCTGCGGAAGTTGAAGCGCACCGTGGTGACGCCCAGCTCGCGCAGGGTGGTGCCGACCATGGTCACCACCTTGTTGTGCAGGCTGCCGCCTTCGGTGGAGAGCGGGTGGCAGATGATCGCCACGACGGGCTGGGCGGGCACATCGGCCTTGGGCAGATCGACGGCCACGTCCAGCGCGCCGACCGGACCGGCCAGCTGCAGGGTGCCGCTTTCAGTGGGGAAAGTGGGATTGTGCATGGCGTCATAATACCGCTCCCCTGCGGCCTTCACCGCCGCGCCTGCCTGGAACCCCATGTTCTATCTGCTTTTCAGCGTGGTCTGCAGCGTGTTGGTCTCGGTGCTGCTGAAGCTGGCCGCCCGGCGCGGCCTGGATGTGGCGCAGATGGTGACCTGGAATTACCTGGTGGCCGCCGGGCTTACGGCCGTGGTGCTGCAGCCGCCGCTGCAGGCGCTGCAGAGCACGCATGCGCCGTGGCCGGCGCTGCTGGTGCTTGCGGTGGTGCTGCCGTCGCTGTTCCTGGTGCTGGGCCGCGCGGTGGCGGTGGCCGGGATCGTGCGCACCGATGTGGCGCAGCGGTTGTCGCTGTTGCTGTCGCTGTTGGCTGCTTTTTTGTTCTTCGGGCAGACCGCGACCCCGCTCAAGCTGCTCGGGCTGGGTCTGGGGCTGGTGGCGATGGTGGGCATCAGCCTGCGTCCGCGCGGGCCGGCGGTGACCGGTGAGGCGGGCAGCTGGCGCTGGCTGCTGGCGGTGTGGGTCGGTTTTGCGGTGGTGGATGTGCTGTTGAAGCAGGTGGCGCTGTCGGGCACGCCTTCGATGGCGGCTTTGCTGGCCTGTTTCAGCATTGCGTTCGTGCTCATGCTGGCGGTGCAGCTGTGGCGGCATGTTAGTAGCCGCAGCCGGTTGAACCTGCGCAATGCCGGGGCCGGTGCGCTGCTGGGGCTGCTCAACGGCGGCAACATTCTTTTTTATGTGCACGCGCACCAGGCGTTGCCGGACAGCCCGGCCACGGTGTTTGCCGGGATGAACATCGGCGTGGTGGTGCTGGGGGCGCTGGTGGGGGTGTTCGCGTTCGGCGAGCCGACCACGCGGTGGAACCGCGCGGGGTTGGCGTTGGCCATCGTGGCGATCGGGTTTATTGCGTGGGGGTGATGGGCGCAGCCACGCAGGGCGTGGCTCTACCGCCCTACCCGATTACCGGTCGAAACCGAGGATCAACGGGTCGTGGTCCGAACTGCGCCACGGGCCGGCTTCGTTGCGGCCCTGGTAACCCACGTCGTCGGCTTCGTCGGCATTGATATGCCACTCGGCGGCGCCGCGCAGGCGCTTGGCCATGCCCGGGCTGAGCAGGGCGTGGTCGAGGCGGCCGGTCATGCCGCTGTAGACGTAGCTGTAGGGGCGTTCGACCTTGGCCACGGCAAAGGCGTCGCGCCAGCCGGCGTCATGCAGGGTGCGGATCGGCGCTTCCATCGCGTAGGCGTTGAAGTCGCCGAGCAGGATGGCGTCTGACGTACCGGCGCCGGTGGGGTCGGTGCCCAGCCACTGGTTGAGCAGGCGCGCCGATTCCACGCGGGTTTCGTTCCAGCAGCCCTGCCCGTCCTTCTGGTCGGCGTCGGCGCCGCTGGCTTCGGTGCAGCCCTTGGACTTGAAGTGGTTGGCCACCACCACGAACGGCGCGCCCTTGCCGGCGCGGAACGCCTGCGCCAGTGGCACGCGGCTGTGCGGGCCGAACGGGGCGGTTTCGAGTACGGCCGGGGCACCGACCGGGGTCACCCTCGAGCTGCGGTAGATGATGCCGACCCGGATCGGGTTGTCGCCCGGGCCCTTGCCGGCGTCGATGTAGCGCCAGTCAGCGCCTTTGCCGCGGTTGGCGTTGAGCGCGGCGACCAGTTCGGCGATGGCCGACTGCGGGCCGTAGCCGTCGTTCTCCAGTTCCATCAGCGCGGCCACGTCGGCGCCGAGCGCGTTGACGGTAGCGACCAGCTTGGCGGTCTGCGCCTGGTGTTCGGCCGGGGTACGGGCGCCGCGCAGGGT
Organism: uncultured Stenotrophomonas sp.; assembly: GCF_963519125.1. Taxonomy (GTDB): domain Bacteria; phylum Pseudomonadota; class Gammaproteobacteria; order Xanthomonadales; family Xanthomonadaceae; genus Stenotrophomonas. Next base: position 131,802 of record NZ_CAUQLJ010000004.1, read on the forward strand.
GGGATAACCGCCGCCCTGGCCGTCGCCGTTGAAGAAGTTTTCCAGGTTGAACGCGGCCACCTTGAGTGCGCCGGGCACCACGGGTGCGGTGTCCGGGCGGGCCAGCGCGGGCAGCTGCAGCGGGGTGGTCACCTGCAGGCGCGGAATGCCCTTGTCGTCCACGTGGACGATGCCTTCCACGTTGCGCAGCACGGTACCGGTGCGCAGGGTGGCGTTGGGCGGCAGGTAGGCGACCGGGCCGGGGTCGCGCGCGGTGCTGCCGTCATCGAGCAGCAGACGGCGGCGCTGGTTGTCGGCGATCACCTTGGCGTGGGCGTCGGTGCCGGGCGCGGCCACTTCGCTGGGCTGCCAGAGGCGGCCGTCGAAGGACACGGTGAGTTCGCCGAAGCGGGTGAGGCCGTCGGTGCCGGCCAGGGTCAGCGGCGCGGCGATGCGCACGCGCTGGCCGTCGAGCGCGCGCCAGTCGGCGGGGGCGGCGGTGAGGGTGACGGTGGCGGAAGCAGGAGCCGCCGCCGGCGATGCAGTCGGATGTGCCTGTGGCTGGGCCTGGGCGAACGCGGTGGCGGGCAGCAGCAGCGACAGGGCAAGAGCAAGGGAGCGACGGCGCATCGGCGGGGTGGTCATGGGGTGCGGGTGCACAGACTAACGCCGAATTGTGGCGGGAAGCAGGCACGGGTGGGGATTGGGCGGGTTGGGCAAAGCCGCCTGGGTCAGGTTTCCGTGGGACACGCATGGCGTGTCGCTACGCGGACAGCGGCCGAACCTGGTAGTGACACGCCATGCGTGTCATCGCGGTCCCGAACGCGGGGAATCACCCCGCCCCACCCGTTATTTCAAATTCGCCAGCATCCAATCCACGGTCGCGTGGATCTGCTCTTCCGTCAGCGCCGGGTTGCCACCCTTCGGCGGCATGATGCCGCCGTCAGGGCCGGTGTAGCCCTCGATCGCATGCTTATAGAGCGTGTCCTTGCCCTGGCCCAGGCGACCATCCCAGTGCGCGTGATCCAGGGTCGGTGCCTGGCCTACGCCGGTGGTGTGGCAGGCGGTGCACAGGTTGTCGAAGATTACCTTGCCATCGGTGGTGCCGCCATAGGCGACCTGCGAAGCGGCCTTGGCCAGTGCTGCGGCCTTGGCGGCAGCCTGGTCGGCCACACCGGTGGCGCCGGCATACACCGCGCCGGCCGGGGCAATGCGCAGTTCGGTGCGCTTGACGGCCTGGGGCGAGATCTCAGGGGGAACACGGGTGTGCAGGTATGCAGCGAAGACGATCAGTCCAAGCGTCAGGACCATCAGGAAAGCAATCAGCATCGAAAAGCGTTTCAGGAACTCGAGGTCGTAATTCCGCACTCTCTTTCACCCCTGGCTGGCAGTCGTTGGACTACGGCTTGTCCGCCGAGTATGACCAGCGTCGGCGGCGCTCTGCAAGCCGCCGCCAGGTGATGCATTGCAGCATCAACCGCCCGCGGCGCGCAGGCAGAAAACGCAGATCGATTCCACCAGTGCGGTCTGGTCGCCATGACCGTCGCGGCTGGGCGCGGTCGGGCCCACCAGCGCTTCGGTAAACGCCCCGACGATGCAGGCCGCGGCCACCTCGGTGTCCTGCGCGGGGAAGCTGCCGGCAGCCACGCCGTCGTCCACGATGCGGCGGAAAACGTCACCGAACAGGCGGCGGCAGCGGATGCGCTCGGCTTCCACCTCCGGGTCCACCGGCTCGGCGATGAAGGCGTAGGCCAAGCCGGGACCGGCCAGCGCGCGGCGCACGAACGCGGTGATCGCCCGGCGCAGGCGCTCCGGGGCGGGCAGCGGTTCGGCGGCAATGCCTTCGAAGATGCGCAGCTCGTGCTCGACCGCGTCGGTCAGCACCTCTACGAACAGTTCGGCCTTGGACGGGAAGTGCCGGTAGATCAACCCGGTGGAGACCCCGGCCTCGGCCGCCACGGCGGTCACCGGGGCGTTGCGGTAGCCGCCGGCGGCGACCAGGCGACGGGTCGCCAGCAGGATCCGCTCACGGGCCCCGGCCAGGCGTTCTTCCATCAGTGCGGAGCGTTTATAGGCCATTTGCTGATTCTATGTTCAATTTTTGAATTTGTATTCACTTTTAGCGCCGGGAGGACTAGGCTGGAACCTTACCGTCCCCTTCTGCCGCTCGGAGCTGCCTCATGCACGTCCCCACCATGAACTTCGACCTCGGCGAAGAAATCGACCTGCTGCGCCAGAGCGTGGCCCATTTTGCCTCGGCCGAGATCGCGCCGCTGGCGGCCAAGGCTGACGAAGAGAATCTGTTCCCGCATGCGCTGTGGCGCAAGCTGGGCGAGCAGGGCCTGCTCGGGCTGACCGTGGAAGAAGAATACGGCGGCAGCGGCATGGGCTACCTTGCCCACGTGGTGGCGATGGAAGAGATCTCGCGCGCCTCCGGCGCCATCGGCCTGTCCTACGGCGCGCACTCCAACCTGTGCGTGAACCAGCTGCGCAAGAACGGCAACGAAGAACAGAAACAGCGCTTCCTGCCGGGGCTGTGCAACGGCAGCCTGGTCGGCGCGCTGGCGATGAGCGAGCCGGGTGCCGGTTCGGACGTGGTGTCGATGAAACTGCGCGCCGACAAGCGTGGTGACCGCTACGTGCTCAACGGCAACAAGATGTGGATCACCAACGGCCCGGATGCCGACGTGCTGGTGGTCTATGCAAAGACCGACATGGACGCCGGCGCCAAGGGCATTACCGCGTTCCTGGTCGAGAAGGGCATGAAGGGCTTCTCCACCGCGCAGAAGCTGGACAAGCTGGGCATGCGTTCGTCGCCCACCTGCGAGCTGGTGTTCCAGGACTGCGAAGTACCGGAAGAAAACGTGCTGGGCCAGATCGGTGGCGGCGTGCGCGTGCTGATGTCCGGCCTGGACTACGAGCGCGTGGTGCTGTCCGGCGGCCCGCTGGGCCTGATGGCCGCGGCGATGGACGTGGTGATGCCGTACGTGCATGAGCGCCACCAGTTCGGCGAGGCGATCGGCAGCTTCCAGCTGATCCAGGGCAAGATCGCCGACATGTACGTGGGCCTGGGCGCCTGCCGTGCGTATGTCTATGCCGTGGCGCGCGCCTGCGACCAGGGCCGCACCACCCGCCAGGACGCGGCCGGTGCCATCCTGTACGCCGCCGAGAAGGCGACCTGGCTGACCGGCCAGGCGATCCAGATCCTCGGCGGCAACGGCTACATCAACGAATACCCGACCGGCCGTTTGTGGCGCGACGCCAAGCTGTATGAAATCGGCGCCGGCACCTCGGAGATCCGCCGCATGCTGATCGGCCGCGAACTGTTCCAGCGCACCCTGTAAGGCCACCGCGATGACCGTCCTGAACAGCCAGCTGCAACCGGGCAGCGAAACGTTTGAAAGCAACCGCGCGGCCATGCAGGCCGTGGTTGACGACCTGCATGCCACGCTTTCCCGCACCACACTGGGCGGAAGCGAGGCGGCACGCGCCAAGCACACCGCACGCGGCAAGCTGCTGGTGCGCGACCGCATCGACGCCCTGCTCGACCCCGGCAGTGCCTTCCTGGAAATCGCACCGCTGGCCGCGCATGGCATGTACGAAGACGCCGTGCCTGCCGCCGGCGTGGTGGCCGGCATCGGCCGCGTGAGCGGCGTGGAATGCGTGATCGTGGCCAACGATGCCACGGTCAAGGGCGGCACCTACTACCCGATGACGGTGAAGAAGCACCTGCGCGCGCAGGAGATCGCCGAGCAGAACCACCTGCCGTGCATCTACCTGGTCGATTCCGGCGGCGCCTTCCTGCCGCTGCAGGACGAAGTCTTCCCCGACCGCGATCATTTCGGCCGCATCTTCTACAACCAGGCCAACCTGTCCGCGCAGGGCATTCCGCAGATCGCCTGCGTGATGGGCAGCTGCACCGCCGGTGGCGCCTACGTGCCGGCGATGAGCGACGAGACGGTGATCGTGCGCGAACAGGGCACGATCTTCCTCGGCGGCCCGCCGCTGGTGAAGGCCGCGACCGGTGAAGTGGTCACGGCCGAAGAACTGGGCGGTGCCGACGTGCACACGCGCATTTCCGGCGTGGCCGACCACATGGCCGACAACGACCTGCAGGCACTGGCACGGGTACGCGCGATCATCGCCCAGCTCAACTGGCGCAAGCCGGAGCCGGCGATGGCGGTACAGCCTTCCGAGGAACCACTACTGCCGGCGCACGAGCTGTACGGCGTGATCCCCGCCGATACGCGCAAGCCCTACGACGTGCGCGAAGTAATCGCACGCCTGGTCGATGGCTCGCGTTTCGATGAGTTCAAGCCGCGCTACGGCGCAACGCTGGTCACCGGCTTTGCCCATCTGAACGGCTACCCGATCGGCATCATCGCCAACAACGGCATCCTGTTCTCCGAGTCGGCACTGAAAGGCGCGCACTTCATCGAGCTGTGCATCCAGCGCAACATCCCGCTGGTGTTCCTGCAGAACATCACCGGCTTCATGGTCGGCCGCAAGTACGAACAGGGTGGCATCGCCAAGGACGGTGCCAAGCTGGTGATGGCGGTGGCCTGCGCCAAGGTGCCCAAGTTCACCGTGGTGATCGGTGGCTCGTTCGGGGCCGGCAACTACGGTATGTGCGGCCGCGCGTACTCGCCGAACTTCCTGTGGATGTGGCCCAACGCGCGCATCGGCGTGATGGGTGGCGAACAGGCCGCCAGCGTGCTGGCCACGGTCAAGCGCGATGGCATCGAAGCCAAGGGCGGCCAGTGGCCGGCAGCGGAGGAGGATGCGTTCAAGGCACCGATCCGCGAGCAGTTCGAGCAGCAGGGCCACCCGTACTACGCCAGCGCGCGCCTGTGGGACGACGGCGTGATCGATCCGGCCGACACCCGCCGCGTACTGGCCCTGGCGCTGTCGGCCAGCCTCAACGCCGCCCCGCAGCAGACGCGCTTCGGCGTGTTCCGCATGTAACCCATGCCATGACCGAGCACGCTCCCATGAAGCCCGTTGCCATGTTCACCAAAGTCCTGATCGCCAATCGCGGCGAAATCGCCTGCCGCGTCATCGCCACCTGCCGCCGCCTCGGCATCGCCACCGTGGCGGTGTACTCCGATGCCGACCGCAACGCGCGTCACGTCCGGCTGGCCGACGAAGCCATCCACATCGGCCCGGCCGCCGCACGTGAGAGTTACCTGCGCGGCGATGCCCTGCTCGACGCCGCACGCGCGACCGGCGCGCAGGCCATCCACCCCGGCTACGGCTTCCTCTCCGAGAATGCCGACTTCGCCGATGCCTGCGCCGCCGCCGGCATCACCTTCATCGGGCCGCCGGCCAGCGCCATCCGCGCGATGGGCGACAAGAGCGCGGCCAAGGCATTGATGGCGAAAGCCGGCGTGCCGCTGACTCCGGGCTACCACGGCGACCAGCAGGAACCGTCCTTCCTGCGCGAACAGGCCGACGCCATCGGTTACCCGGTGCTGATCAAGGCCAGCGCCGGTGGCGGTGGCAAGGGCATGCGCAAGGTCGAGCGCAGCGAGGACTTCGTCGATGCGCTGGCCAGCTGCCAGCGCGAGGCGGCCTCGGCGTTCGGCAATGACCACGTGCTGGTCGAGAAGTATGTCGAGCGCCCGCGCCATATCGAGATCCAGGTGTTCGGCGATTCCCACGGTGATGCGGTGTACCTGTTCGAGCGCGACTGCTCGGTGCAGCGCCGCCACCAGAAGGTGCTGGAAGAAGCGCCCGCACCGGGCATGACTCCCGAGCGCCGCGCCGCGATGGGCAAGGCCGCAGTGGATGCCGCGCGTGCGGTGAACTATGTAGGCGCAGGCACGGTGGAATTCATTGCCGGGCCGGGTGGTGACTTCTACTTCATGGAAATGAACACCCGCCTGCAGGTGGAGCACCCGGTCACCGAGTGCATCACCGGTACCGACCTGGTGGAATGGCAGCTGCGCGTGGCCAGTGGTTTGCCGCTGCCGCTGCAGCAGGAACAGCTGCAGATCCGCGGGCATGCGCTGGAAGCCCGGTTGTATGCCGAGGATGCGGACAAGGGTTTCCTGCCCTCCACCGGCACGCTGCGTCACCTCCGCCTGCCCGCCGGCAACGCGCACGTGCGCGTTGACGCCGGTGTGGAACAGGGCGATGCGATCACGCCGTTCTACGACCCGATGATCGCCAAGCTGATCGTGTGGGACGTGGACCGCAACGCGGCATTGCGCCGCATGCAGCAGGCATTGGCCGAGTGCGAAGTGGTCGGTGTGACCACCAATGCAGCGTTCCTGCGTCGGCTGGTGATGACCGATTCGTTCGCGAACGCGAAGCTGGATACCGCGCTGATCGAGCGCGAACAGGCGGCACTGACGTTGGTGGACGGCGATACCGATGCTTCGCGGTGGGCGCTGGCGGCGGTAGCTGCGGTGGCCACGGATGCGCCGGCCAGTACCGATGCGCGCGACCCGCATTCGCCGTGGCAGGCCAGTGATGGCTGGCGGCTTGGGCAGCGTGCGGCGCGGCGGGTGACATTGGAGCATCGCGGCAGCCAGCGTGTGGTGGCGGTGGAAGGCGGGAATGACGCGTGGTCGTTGCGCGTGGATGGCGTTGAAGTGCAGGCGCAGGGGCGCGTGGGTCACGGGCAGTTGGCACTGCAGGTGGGCGATACCTTGCACCGCGCGCGGATCGTGCGCGATGGCGGCGAGCTGTACCTGTTCGGCGCTGACGGCGTGCAGCGTTTCACCCTGCATGATCCGGTCAGCGAAGCCGACCAGACCGTCGCCGATGCGGGCAGCCTGGTCGCGCCGATGCCGGGTCGGATCGTGGCGACGCTGCTGGCACCGGGCACGCAGGTGGTGCGTGGTACGCCGCTGCTGGTGCTGGAAGCGATGAAGATGGAGCACACGCTGCAGGCACCGGCGGATGGCACGGTGCAGGGGTATCGGGTCAAAGCCGGCGACCAGGTGGGAGATGGTGCGGTGTTGGTGGATTTCGAAGCCACGTAACCGCCAGGGCGTGGCTCTACCGGCGGGAGTTATCTCCGCAACGTCGCGCCCCATGCGGACGTTGTTACCGCAACGTCGCGTCCGACACCGTGTCGTGCACGTTCAAAGCCTGCATCAACTGGGTGTTGGCGATTTCCGCGATCGCCCTGCCCCGGTTTTCGAACAGCCATTCGTTCTGCTTGTGGAACTCGGGCACGTCGCCGAGCTGGCGATAGGCTTCGCGCAGCGCCACGCGCGCCTGTACCGGCTCGGTGCCGTCCATCAACGGCTGCAGCAGGGCCACGCCCTGGGCCGGTGCGCCGTGCCCGACCTTCTGCATGGCCAGCACCACGGTGCGCCATTTGCCGATCATCGGGTTCTTCTGTTTCAACAGCAGCGGGTCGTACTCGGCCAGCAGGCGGTCGGCCAGCGCGTGGTCGCCCTGGCGCTGCGCCAGATACACCAGCGAAAGCAGGCGCAGCGTGCGGTCCGGCAGACTGGGGTGGGTACTGGCCGCCAGCAGCGGGCGCAGTTGCGTGGCGATGCCGACCAGCGTTTCCGCACTGCCCTGCTGGCACGCGGTGTCCACCACCGCGCGCATCAGCTCCGCATGCACGCGGAAGTCGGCCGACTCGGTCGGTGTCGGCTCGGAGGCCAGCGCCTCGCTCATGCCGGTGCAGTCGTCCTGGTCGGCCGCCAACAACACCCGCACCCGCACGTTCATCATCGCCTGCAGTTCGTCGCGCGGCTTGCTCAGCTGGGCCAGCAGGTCCTGCGCTTCCTTGTAGCGGCGCATCGCGATCAGCACGTCGGCACGGGGATCGCTGGCCGCTCGGCCGGTGAGCTGCTCGGACAGCTTGAAGCTGCGCAGCGCCTCGTCGTAGCGGTTGGTGCCGAGCTGGATCCAGCCCAGGTGGGCGATGGGGTAGGCACGCATCGGATCCTGCGGCACGGCGGCGGCGCGCGCGTAGGGTTCGGCATCATCGAAGCGGTTGTCGGTGAGCAGGTACCACGAGGTATTGGACAGACCGGCGAAGGAATCGGGATAGACATCGGCGAGCACGCGCCAATCGTCCAGTGGCCAGGAGTCGGCGCTGAGTTCGTTGCTCCAGGCCTTCAGGTACAGGCGTTCGCGGTGCGGCAGGCGCTGGTTGACGGCCAGCGCGCGGGCCAGGTGCGGCTGCGCTTCGGCGCGCTGCTCCAACCGCACCAGCAGCTTGGCCAGGCCGATATGGGCCATGGCGAAGTCCGGGTCGGCGTCGATGGCCGCTTCGTACAGCTTGGCCGACTCGGAAAAGCGGCGCCGGCCCAGTGCGTTCTCGGCCAGCGCGAACGACTTGAGCGCCTGCAGGTTGGCGGTGGAGGCCTGCGGCAACGGCACCGACTGCTGCACCGACGCCACCGACTCGCCGAGGCCGGCACGCAGCTGACCGACCACGTCGTCCACCGCGGCCATCACGTCGGTCGAGGTGTCGGCCTTGGCGCGGTAGCTGCGCACCACCGCGCGACTGGCCGGGTCGAGCAGGTCCACGCTAACCAGGTACTTCCCGCCCGACTGGCGGATGGAGGGTGCGAGCACCATGCGTGCGCCTTCGCGCGCGGCCACGTCGACGGCCAGCTCGCGGTCCAAGCCGCGCCCGGAGGGCACCCGCAGCAGGGCGCGCGATTCAGTGACCTTGCTGCTGGAGAGCACGTTGACGTAGCGCGACTGCTCCAGGCTCATCAGCAACGCGCGTTGCAACGAGGCGTCGAACAGCGACTCGCCGGTGGCATTGTCGACATCGGCCAGCACCACCCAGTCACGCTCGGCGAAAGCGATGGCCGGCTCCGGGCGCAGCAGCACCCAGGCAGCGAATCCCAGCAGGGCGACCAGTGCGACGACCGCTGCCGCGCGCCGCCAAGCGCGGAGTACATGGAGCTGGGCCGACATCAAACGCCCACCTTCCAGACGCGGCCGCCTGGATCCATCTCCGAGGTCTCCATCTGCGCCGAGCGCCAGCCTACACCGCATACTGCGACCGGACCGTCAGCCATGGGCTCCAGCCCAAGGAGATTCTCCACCTCGCTCTCGTTGATGGCGGCGGTAACGAAGGCCCCCAGCCCGTTGGCTGTCGCCTCGGTGTAAATAGCCTGCGAAATGTGCCCGGCGTCCAGCGTTATCGCGCGATAGGCTTTGACGTGGTTCTGGTACTTCCAGAAGTTGCGCTCAAAGCGGCAGACCAGGATCACCAGGACGTGCGCATCGGCGAACCAGCGCTGGCCCGCCAGCAGGCGAAGGACGAAGGACGGGAGAGCGTCAGGCTGTGAAGGTGTCCTGGCCAATTCATGCGCTACGGGATGGTAGTGGTACAGGCCCGGCTCAAGCCCGTCCACAGACTGGGCGACCACATACGCCTCGACAGGATGCAGGCCTCCCGCAGAAGGGACGTTTTTCTTCAGGAAACGCGCGCCAGGCTCCGGCTCCACGTGCGACCTCGCCATCAACACATGCTCGAGCGTGCCCGCGAGAAGTGCCAAGGGCAGCGGTCTGGTGGTGTCGAAGTTCCTGCACGTGGTTCGGGCGGCGAGCAGGTCGTCAAGCTGCGAAGCTTCCCGTCGCGGCAGGGCAACCGCGCCCGCAGCGCGTGGCAGCGTCTCTGCGGGAGGTGCGCCCAGACGCCGGATCAGGTCGTGGGCCGTGACGAGTTGGTTGTGCTCCATTTCCGCAACGCTGTCCACCCCGGCCCAACGGGAAAGCCGGTGGAACAGGGCGCCCAGCGGCCACCAGTGCGAGGCACGCAGTAGGGCGTCGGCGGCAGCGTGGTGCGCATGCTCCGGCAGGTCGCTCAGCAGGACCCCGCTCGCCGCAAGTCTCCTGATCCGATCACTGTCCGCAGGCACCTCCAACAGGTCCTGCCAGCGCTCTGCGCTACAGGACAGCAACAGGGTTGCCTCTTCCGCGGTCAGGAAGACCGGCTCGTCGAGATGGGCGGCCAACGCCACCACGGTCTGCCGATAGTGCAGGCCTTTGCCACCGGCAAGAATGTCCTCAAGACGGAACTCGGCCTGCTCGCGCGGCTCCACGAACAGCATCTGGCAACGGCGAAACTTCATCGCAAAGGTCTATGATCCACCCGGGTTCCCGCCAATATAGCCGCACCGGCTGGGGGGCCGGAACCCGTCACTGGCTGGCCACGATGTTCCATCCACCGGGACTCAATGTATCGCCGCGGCCGCCGATAACGTCCTGATTTCCTCCAACTGCAGGCCCTTCAGATGACTTCGACGAATACCCCGCTCCCGGAAGATACCGTGCAGCAGCTTCTTGACCTGCTGAGCAAGGATGATGCATTCCGTAAAGAGTTTGCCGCCAACCCCTCGAAAGCGTTGGAGACCCTTGGGGTCGATCCGGAGGCAACCGTGCTTTGCTGCGATCCGGTCGCCAGCCTTGCTTCGAAAGAAGAGTTCGGGGAAATGCGCGAAAAACTGGCCCGACAGCTGCAGGTGAACGGGCCGTTCCGCGTTGTGTTCTGTTTCGAGGCTGGCGGCCCCGCCAAGTCGCTGGACGATGACGCCTGATGAAGGCTAGGGAGCAGCGGCACCTTGCGTGCCGCTGCTTCTCAACCGCGCTGCATCGTCCAGATTGAGCGACTGCAGTACATACATGCTTACCTCTTCGGCGTAGGCGCGGCCCCGCTGTTTCTCCAGCCAGTCCCGCTGGTTCGCCTGGCCACCGGCGTCATCAAGCGCCGCGTACGCATCCTGAAGTACAACGTGGACCTGATACAGCTCACTGCCGTTGACCAACGGGTCCAACGACGCCAGCGCCCGCTTGGGCTGCCCATCGTCGACCTCGATAGCGGCCTGTACCAGCGTCCATAACTGATGCACCCGGGGCTCGTCTTCCTTCTGCACCAGCGCCTTCAATGCATCTGCGCGGGCCTTCACTGTTCCTGCATGGCCCGCGCGCACAGTGTGGTACGCAGTCGCCAGCACGAACATCGCCGTTTCCCGCCGCGCCGCCGGATCCTGTTGCTCCGCCTTTCTCAGCCATGCGTCCAGTATGGCCGCGTAGGAGGCCCTGGGGGCCGGATTCCCGCTCAGCCTGCGCTGGTGCAGCGCCAGCACGTCAAGCGCGCGGCAGACGTCGGACACGCCCCCGCAATCTGCCTGGGCACGTTCGATCAGGGCGCTTGCCTCAATCAGCTTGCGCTGGTCCACCAGTGCACTTGCGCGCTCGATCTGCTCACCTACGTCGCGCAACGGCCTGCGCGCAAAAGTCGCTTCCGACGCCTCATAGTCCCGCGCCACCGCCAGGCTCAGCGCCAACCAGACGTCGCTTGCGCCGCGGTCGAGTGCGGAGGCCTCCTTGAACATCTGCTGTGCCTGTTCCACTTCCCCCAATGCAAGGTGGATGCGGCCTATGAAGTTCTGCGCAAGGGCGCGTTGGGAATACTGGGCCAGCAGAAGTGGGCGCGAAGCGGCCAGCGCGGCCTCGTATTTCCCCGCTATGTAGAGAGCGCTTGCGTAATTCATGTGCCCGGCCTGGTCGTCCGGATAGAGCTCCGTCATCATCCGCCACTGTTCAGCGATGGCAGGAAGCGCTGCGCCACCCAACTGGGTGCCCCAACCCTGCAGATAGAGCTGTTCGCGCGGCGTAAGCCGATCACGAAGCGCGTAGGCGCGGTCGTAAAGACGGCGCGCCTCCTCCAGGTTTCCCTGCGCGTCCCGGATGCGCATCATGCCGAGATAGGCGAACGCGAAGTCCGGGTCGACAGTAGCGGCCTGGTTGAAGAACAGAAGGGCACTGTCGTAGTCCTGGCTCGAAATCGCCGCCAACCCCTTTGCGTAGGCATGTAGGGCGTCGATGCTGGAAGTCGCTACTTTGGGTAGCGGTGCCGAGTCGCGCGAAATGCTCTGCATTGCTTCGCCGAGGTCTTCGCGCAACGCCGCGACGACCTGATCGGCAGATGTCAGCACAGACTCCAATCCACGTCCATCTGCCGAGTGCGAGTAGACGGTGTTGCTGGTGGCGGGGTCGATGACTTCCACGATCACCCGCAACTTGCCGTTGACCTCCAGGACCGAAGGCATGACCACGGCACGAGCACCGTCTCGCATGGCAACCTCGATCGCGGTTCGCCGGTCCAGCAGGGACTCCGCGGGTTGGCGCATCAACGTCAGTGTTTCGCGGACCTTGATGTCGCTGAGCACGTTGACGTGGCGGGATTGCCCCAGGCTGATCCGGAATGCCTGATCCAGGCTGTCGTCCAGCAAGGGCTCGCCGGTCAGGTTGCGTACTTCCCCGACGACCACCCAGTCCCGTTCTGCAAATGCAATGGCAGGCGCCGGTCGCAGCAGCAACCAGCCTCCCACGACCACGCTGGCGACCAGCAACGCTTCGGCCGCCAGGGCCGCAGGTTGGCGCCACAGCGGAATATCGCGGCGGGCCTTGCCCGATCCGCGCGGCATGCGGAGTGGCGCAGAGCCGATCTCCCCCACTTCGTAGACTTCCTGCGTCGTGGGTATTCCTTTGAAGCGCCAGCGTCCGTGTGACTTCCAGACCAGACGCTCAGCGCGCTCGCCCAAACTGGAGGTCGCGCGATGCGTCAGAGATTCCGCAACGGCTGAAAGCAGGATTTGCCCCGGCCGTGCCAGCATCATCAAGCGCGCGGCCATCGGCTTTGCCAGACCCTCGACCTCGACTGACTTTGCTCCGGCCTTCACCGCTTCGGCGCTGTTTTCCCAAGTGAGTACTTCGCCCACATGCAATCCGGCACGGGCGCGCAGCTCAAGCTTCTGGTCTTGGCCCAACGTGCGCAGTTCGCGCTGATAGTCCAAGGCAAACCCCAGTCCATCAATGGCGCGCTCGAACAGCAGGAACAGCCCATCGGAGCGATCGATCTGCTGGCCACGCCACTGCTGCTGCAGGCCCAGCACGAGCCGGTCATGCTGCTGGAACAGCTCAGCGGCCGCGCTGTCACCAATGCGTTCAACCAGCACCAGCGAATCGCACAGATCAGTGAACAGCAGCGCGCGCAGCTGGGGGGACTGGGTCGACGTTCCGTTGTCGCCGTTCATGGCTGCATGCGCTCAGGTCAAGGACGTCGCGGAACGCGACCAATGAAGTCGATTGCCGCCCAGGCGCTTGGCCTGGTACAGCGCGTTGTCGGCACGGGCGTACCAGTCGCTCCAGTCGCCAAGCGGGTCGATCAGGCAGACCCCGATGCTCACCGGGCAGACGTGCGGCTGCAGGTTGGCGCGACCCATCAGGCCGTGCACCGCGCCCAGGATGAATTCGGCAGCGTGCTGCAGGCTGTCGGCGTCGGCCACGCGCAGCAGCAGGCAGAACTCGTCGCCGCCGAGCCGGCAGGCGCGGTCCTGTTCATTGGCCACCGAGCGCAGGATGTTGGCAATGCTCTGCAGGACGCGGTCGCCGGCCTGGTGGCCGTGCTCGTCGTTGACCTGCTTGAAGTGGTCGCAGTCGATCAGCAGCAGGCCCTGCGGGGCGTCGCCTTCGTGGCTGCGGCATTCCTGCAGGTACAGCGCCAGCCCGCGGCGGTTGTGCAGGCCGGTGAGTTCGTCGGTACGCACCAGCTCACGGGTGTGGGTGAGCTGGTGGGTGGTGACATACAGATTGTCGAGCGCGGTTTCGAGGTCGTGGTTGCGCCGGCGCAGCTGGCGGATCAGGACCTGTTCGTTGCTGACCACGCGCATGATGGTGCGGCGCAGGAAGTAGGCGACCAGGCCCGGATCGCGGTCGACCAGGCGCTGGAAATCGGCATTGTCCAGTTCGAGCACCAGCGCGTCGGTGGTGGCGCGGGCGTCGGCGCTGCGCGGGTGGTCGCCGATCAGCAGGCCGAGTTCGCCGAAGAATTCGTGCGGGCCCAGCGTTTTAACCACCAGGTCTTCGCCGAAATCGAGCTCGATGCCACCGGTGACGATGACGTACATGGTGCTGCCGGACTGGTTGCGCAGGAACAGGTGTTCGCCGGCGCGCAGCGGGCGGTGCCGGCCGAACTCGGCGAACAGGGCGAATTCGCCGGCGCTGAGAACGGCATGCACGATGTCAGCCATCGCGGTCTGCGCGATGCCTGGTTCCCGTTCGCACACGTTCGTGGCCAGCTTGCCGCTCATACCGTACACCCGCTTCCTAGCGTTCCCCGGTGAGCGATGGAGGATAGCACCCCTTAAAAGTGTGCGCCTCATCGCAGTTTTAAGCCCGGGCGCCCGTAATCCCTCCCGACGCACCGACCCCTCCCCCCAACGCGGCAACCGGTTCAAACCGGCCATCCTCTGCCGCATGGCGTCTTCTGCGGACCGTAGCATCTGGCGGTTGCAGATAAAAGCGGGGCCGCCCCTACAGGGGGCGGCCTTGTGGGGATGGTTCCGGGCGTCAAGCCGCCCGGAATTGTTCTTCTTCGGTGGAGCCGGTCAGGGCGGTGGTGGAGGACTGGCCCTGCTGGATGGCCTGGGTGACCGCATCGAAGTACCCGGTGCCGACCTCGCGCTGGTGCTTCACGGCGGTGAAGCCACGGTCGGCGGCGGCGAATTCGGCCTCCTGCAGCTCGACGAAGGCGCTCATCTGGCGGCGGGCGTAGCCGTGGGCCAGGTTGAACATGGAGTAGTTCAGGGCGTGGAAGCCGGCCAGGGTGATGAACTGGAACTTGTAGCCGTAGCTGGCGATCTCCTTCTGGAACTTCGCGATGGTGGCGTCGTCCAGGTTCTTCTTCCAGTTGAAGCTGGGCGAGCAGTTGTAGGCCAGCAGCTTGCCCGGGTACTTCGCGTGGATGGCTTCGGCAAACTTGCGGGCGAACTCCAGGTCCGGCTTACCGGTTTCGCACCAGACCAGGTCGGCGTAGGGGGCGTAGGCCAGGCCGCGGCTGATCGCCTGGTCCAGTCCGTTGCGGGTGCGGTAGAAGCCTTCCGGGGTGCGCTCGCCGCTGGCGAAGGGCTGGTCGTTGGGGTCGATGTCGCTGGTCAGCAGGTCGGCGGCTTCGGCGTCGGTGCGCGCCACCAGCAGGGTCGGCACGCCCAGCACGTCGGCGGCCAGGCGCGCGGCGTTTAACTTTTCGATGGCCTCGCGGGTGGGCACCAGCACCTTGCCGCCCATGTGGCCGCACTTCTTCACCGAGGCCAGCTGGTCTTCGAAGTGCACGCCGGCCGCGCCCGCTTCGATCATCGCCTTCATCAGTTCGAAGGCGTTGAGCACGCCGCCGAAGCCGGCTTCGGCGTCGGCCACGATCGGCTGCAGGAAGTCGATCTCGTCCTTGCCTTCGGCGTGGTGCAGCTGGTCGGCGCGCAGCAGGGTGTTGTTGATGCGCTTGACCACCGCCGGCACCGAGTCGGCCGGGTACAGCGACTGGTCGGGGTACATCTGGCCGGCCAGGTTGGCGTCGGCGGCGACCTGCCAGCCGGACAGGTAGATGGCGTTGAGGCCGGCCTTGACCTGCTGCATGGCCTGGTTGCCGGTCAGGGCGCCGAGTGCGTTGACGAAGTCCTTTTCATGCAGGTACTTCCACAGCTTCTCCGCGCCCAGCCGGGCCAGCGAATGCTCCACGTGCACGGTGCCGCGCAGGCGCACCACGTCGGCGGCGCTGTAGTTGCGCTGGATCCCGGCCCAGCGCGGGTCGGTGTTCCATTCGTGCTGGATCTGTTCGGCGGTCGGCAGCTTGGTCATGGTGTTCTCCGGATGGGTCGGCGGCGGGGGTAGAGCCGGGCCCTGCCCGGCTGCATGTGTCAGATCGTTCGCGGATCAGGCCAGGCGGTCGTAGGCCGGCAGGGTCAAAAAATCGGTCAACTCGTCACGGCGGCTCAGCTCGGCCAGCAGACCGATCGCCTCGTCAATCCGCGCCCCACCCGGCAGCGCGCTGCTGTCGCCCAGCTTTGCCGGCAGCGCGGCCAGGGTGGCGTCCAGCAGCGGCAGGTCGATGGCGGTGCCGTCGTCCAGGTGCTGGCCGGGCACGTGCAGCCACTGCCACAGCTGGCTGCGGCTGATCTCGGCGGTGGCCGCGTCTTCCATCAGGTGATGGATCGGCACGCAGCCGTTGCCGTCCAGCCAGGCGGCCAGGTAGCGCACGCACACTTCCACGTTCCCTTCGAAACCGGCGCAGGTGATGGTGCCGGTGGGTGCGGCGATCAACTCATCGCGGCCAACCCGCACGTCCCGGCGCAGCACCGCGTGCTGGTTCGGGCCGGGCATGTGCGCGTCGAAGATCGCCTGCGCCACCGGAATCAGCGCCGGGTGCGCCACCCAGGTGCCGTCATGGCCGGCGGTCACTTCGCGCAGCTTGTCGGCACGCACCCGCGCCATGGCCTGTTCATTGGCGGCGGCGTCATGGTTGATCGGAATCTGCGCGGCCATGCCGCCCATCGCATGTGCGCCACGGCGGTGGCAGGTCTGGATCAGCAGTTCCGAATAGGCCTTCAGGAACGGCTGGGTCATGGTCACCTGGCCACGCTCCGGCAGCACCTTGTCGGCGTGCTTACGGAAGGTCTTGATGTACGAAAAGATGTAGTCCCAGCGACCGCAGTTCAGGCCGACGATGCGGTCGCGCAGCGCGTGCAGGATCTCGTCCATCTCGAACGCCGCCGGCAGCGTTTCGATCAGCACGGTGACCTTGATCTGCCCGTGCGGCAGGCCGAGCATGCCTTCGATGTGCGACAGCGCGGTCTCCCACAGCGCGGCCTCTTCCATCGACTGAAGCTTGGGCAGGTAGAAGTACGGGCCGCGCTGGCGGCACATCAGGGTGCGCGCGTTGTGGAAGGCGAACACCGCCGCGTCGAACAGGCCGCCGGCCAGCGGCTGGCCGTCGATGCGCACGTGCTTCTCGTCCAGGTGCCAGCCGCGCGGGCGCACGATCAGCACCGCCTGCTCGGCCAGCGGGCGCAGTGCGTACTGCTTGCCCGGCTTGCCGTCCACGCTCGGCCCGGTATGGGTCAGGTCGCCGCGCACTGCGCCGATCAGCGCCTGCTGCCCGGCCAGCAGGTTGCGCCAGGCCGGGGCGGTGGAATCCTCGAAGTCGGCCATGAACACCTTGGCGCCCGAGTTCAGCGCGTTGATGACCATCTTCGGGTCGGTCGGGCCGGTGATCTCGACGCGGCGGTCCTGCAGCGCGGCCGGCAGCGGCGCGACGGTCCAATCGCCGCTACGGATCGCGAGGGTGTCTTCACGGAAGTCCGGCAGGCCGCCCTGGTCGAAGAACGCCTGGCGCTCGCGGCGGGCCTGCAGCCGTGCCTGCCGGCCCGGTTCCACCGCACGGTGCAGCGACACCAGCAGGGCCAGCAGCGGCGCCGGCAGCACGGTGTCCTGGCCGGCCACGCGGGTCGCCAGGGCGATGCCGGGGGTGGCCTTGCTGGCAGGGGTGGGAACAGCGGAAGCGACGGCGGACATGGGGCAACTCCAGCGGTGGGGGAACGCCTCCACGGTGCCGCCCGGGCCGAGTATTTGGCAAAACAGTTTTTGCAATGCTCTACATAATTTGTGCTAATACTTGTAACGCCATGACCACGCGCCCCTCGCCAAGTCCGCGTTTTTCCTACAAATCCGACCGGTTGAAGCCGCTGCGCGCGTTCTGCCAGACGGTGCGCCTGGGCTCGGTCTCACGGGCGGCTGAGGCATTGTTCGTCAGCCAGCCGGCCATCAGCCTGCAGTTGCAGGCGCTGGAACGGGAGCTGGGGGTGCCGTTGTTCGAGCGCAGCGGGCGGCGCCTGGTGCCCAGCCGCGAGGGCCAGCTGCTGTATGAAATGGCGCAGCCGCTGGTGGAAAACCTGGACGGGCTGGAGGCGCGCTTCCGCGACAAGGTGCGCGGGCTGGACGCGGGCGAGCTGAACATCGCCGCCAACAGCTCGACCATCCTGTACCTGCTGCCGAAGATCGTCGAACGCTTCCGCCTGCATCATCCGGACGTGCGCCTGACCCTGCACAACGCGATCAGCGCCGACGGCACCGACCTGCTGCGCAGCGACGCAGCCGACCTGGCGGTGGGCTCGATGACCGAGGTGCCGTCCGACCTGAGCTACGCCCCGGCCTACCGCTTCGAGCAGGTGCTGATCGCCCCGCCCGACCATCCGCTGGCCACCGCGCCGGAGCTGACCCTGCAGGCGATCTCCGCCTACCCGCTGGTGCTGCCGCCCAAGCGCCAGATCACCTACCGGTTGGTCGACCAGGTATTCCAGCGCCAACGCGTGCCGTACACGGTGGCGCTGGAGGTGGGCGGCTGGGAGGTGATCAAGCAGTACGTGGCAATGGGCATGGGCATTTCCATCGTGCCGGCGCTGTGCCTCAACGACGCCGACCGCGACCGGCTGGTGACGCGTTCGATGAGCGCGTGGTTCCCCGAGCGCAGCTACGGGGTGATCGTGCGCCGGGGGCGCTTCCTGTCGCCGCAGGCGCGCGCCTTCATCGAGCTGATCCAGCCGGACCTGTTCAGTCCGCGCAGCTATGATGAAAGCGGTCATTCCGAACGCTGACGCGCTGCCATGTCGATCGAACTGCGCCACCTGCGCTATTTCCTGGCGGTGGCCGACACCCTGCACTTCGGCCGCGCCGCCGAACGCCTGGGCATGTCCCAGCCGCCGCTGAGCCAGCAGATCCGCCAGCTGGAAACACTGCTGGGCGCGCGGTTGTTCCTGCGCAGCAACCGGCGGGTGGAACTCACCGAGGCCGGACGGGTGCTGCAGGCGCAGGCCACCGAGGCATTGGCGCGGGTCGACCAGGCGATCGAACTGACCCAGCGCGCGCAGCGCGGCGAAACCGGCGAACTGCGGATCGGCCTGACCCGGGCGACGCCGCTGTCCACGCAGATCCCGCGCGCGATTTTTGCCTACCGCCAGCAGTTCCCGCAGGTGCAGTTGAAGCTGCGCGAGATGAATACGCTGCAGCAGATCGATGCGCTGGTGGCGAACGAATTGGATGTTGGATTGATCCGCAAGCGGGCGCTGCCGGCGCCACTGACCTCGCGCAAATTGTTCAGCGATCCGCTGGCGCTGGTGGTGCATGACCAGCACCCGTTGCTGCGTGGGTTGCCTGAAGGCGCGCCGCTGGCGCTGCGGCAGTTCGCGCATGAGCCGTTCGTGGGGTTCCTGCGCGAAGTGGGTGCGGGCATCCATGACCACTTCATCGCGCTGTGCCGCAATGCCGGGTTCACTCCGCGCATCATCCAGGAAGCCGGTGAAGCGTCGACGCTGATCAGCCTGGCCGCTTCGGGGCTGGGTGTTACGGTGCTGCCGGCGTCGTGCAGCCACATCCATGTGGAAGGGGCGCGTTTCGTACCGTTGAGCGACCGCGCGGCGAGTTCGGAAGTGCATGTGGCCTACCGGCGCGGCAGCCCGTCACCGCTGATCACCCACTTCACCAAACTGCTGCAGGGCGGGCTCAGCGACTGACGGCAAGCGCGGCCTGCATCGGCTGCGCGCGACGGCCAAGCCGCCACGCGATGGTCGCGCCGATCACGGTGAGCACGGCGGTGAACGCGCACACGCCCCACCAGTCCCAGCGGGTGTAGAACACGCCGCCGGCGGCACCGGCCAGGCTGGAGCCCAGGTAGTAAGCGAACAGGTACAGCGCCGAGGCTTCGGCGCGCATCACACCTGCACGGCTGCCGACCCAACTGCTGGCCACCGAGTGCCCGCCGAAGAAGCCGAAGGTGACCAGCGCGATGCCCACCGCCATGCAGCCCAGCCACGGCAGCGCGAGCATGACGATGCCGAGTGCGATGAGTGCGTAGCAGATGCCGAGCACGCGGCCACGGCCATGCCTGGTGGCCTGCTGGCCCATCCAGGCCGAGCTGAAGGTGCCGACCAGGTACACGCTGAAGATCAGGCCGACCACGGTCTGGCTGAGCTGGTACGGCGGTGCGAGCAGGTGGTAGCCGAGGTAGTTGTAGAGGGTGACGAACACGCCCATCAGCACGAACGCGGTGGCAAACAGCGAAGGCAGGCCGGGGTCGGCGAACAGCTGGCGCCAGCGCGTGGGCAGTTCGCGCAGGCCGCCGCGACGGCTCTGGAAGTGCCGCGAGGGTGGCAGCTGCACCCACAGCAGCACGGTGCTGAGCACCGCGATCAGCGAAACCGCGCCGATGCCCCAGCGCCAGCCCCAGTGGTCGGCGACGATGCCGGCGATCAGGCGCCCGCTCATGCCGCCGACGGCATTGCCGCCGATGTACAGGCCCATGGCCAGCCCGAGCGCGCGCGGGTCCATTTCTTCGACCAGGTAGGTCATGGCCACGGCCGGCACACCGCTGAGGGTCAGGCCGAGCAGGGCGCGCAGCACCAGCAGCGTGCTCCAGTCGTCGACCATCGCGCTGGCGGCGGAGAGCACGGTGGAGGCGAGCAGCGCGGCGATCATCAGGCCGCGGCGGCCGACGCGGTCGGAGATCAACCCGGCCACCAGCATCGATACCGCGAGCAGGCCGGTGCTGAGGGAGAGCGCCATGGCGCTGTTGGCGGCGGAGACGCCGAAGTGGCGGCTGAACTCAGGCAGCAGCGGCTGCACGGTGTAGAGCAGGCCGAAGGTGGAGAACCCGGCCAGGAACAGGGCGACCGCCGTGCGGCGGAAGGCCGGGGTGCCCTGCTCGATGTGCTGGGAGGGCGTGGGCGGGTGGGTGGAGGGGCTGCGTTCGGGCAGCGCTGCGGTGTCGCCGTTCATTGCGTTCTGGCCCGTGGGGGCGGGCCGGTGCGTAAGAGTCAGCGCTCAGGATAGGCCGAGGTTATCGGTCGATCGATAACCTGAGCGGTCTTGATTGAGACGTTTGGGATATCGAACGGCGATCCGGCCGGGGGTAGAGCCGGGCCCTGCCCGGCTGCGCGCGATGCCCGGTCGACCGTTACAACGCCTGCCAGGTAAACCCTTCCCCACGCCGGTAATACACGCGCGCCGCTTTGCCATACAGCGAACTGGCGTCCACCAGCCCGAAATACCGCCCATCCGCACTGTTCCCGCGATGGTCGCCCAGCATCAACACCTTCCCCGCCGGCACGGTCAGGCCGGCGATATCCGGGCCCCCACCCTGCCCCAGGTCCAGCTGCGCCAGCGTGCGCCCGAAGTCTTCCACTTCATCGGTACCCGCCTGCGCGAGCGGCTGCCCGTTGATGCTCAGGTGGCCCTCGTGCAGGTCCACCCGATCCCCGCCGACGGCGGCAATCCGCTTGATAAGGCGGGTGCCGTCCTGCGGCGAATCGAATACCGCCACTTCCCCGCGCTGCGGTACGCCGGTGTGCAGCAGTTCCACGTTGGTGAACGGCAGGCGCAGCCCGTACGCACGCATGTCCACCACCACGCGGTCGCCGGGCATCAGGGTGTGCTGCATGGAGCCGCTGGGCACCTGGTAGTGGTTGGCCAGGCTGTCGCGTGCGGCAGCGAGCAGGCCGAGCATGACCAGCAGCGGCAGCGCTTCCTTCTTCAGCCAGTGCAGGACCCCTTTGGGGGCATCAACGGCGGGGGCGACCTGGGACATGGGGCAATCCTTGCGGCGAGAGAAAGATGTGACCCGGAGTGTGGACCCAAGTTCCCTGCAAAAGCTACGCAGGCTTTACGCAGGGACGGCCGCCGGCGCATGGCTGCTTTATGGCCGGGGCGCGCATCGTGGCCACACCGCGCCTCCGGGCGCTTTGTAGAGATGTTCCATGACCATCCTGTTGATCCGGCAGCCTTCGCCAGACCCGCTGCCGGTGCCAGACCAGCTGGCCGGGCATCCTGTGCAGTGCCAGCACTGTGCCACCCTGCCCGCGCTGGTGGCATGCCTGCGCGAGGCAACGCACAGCGCACCGGCGTGGGTGCTGATCGAGACTGCTTCGGCCGAACCGGCGCAGTGGGTGGCGCACGGGCAGGCGCTGCGCGCCGCACTGGATGCGCTGCCGACGCCGTACATCGAGATGGCGGCCAACGATGACGATGGTCTGGACGCGCACCTGCACCCGCAGCATGCGCCAGCGGCCACGGTGGTGTGCAGCAGTGGGCGCGCGGATGCGTGCCGGTTGTCGCTGGCGATTGCCGAGCGCCGGTTGTTGTCTGCAGCCGGGAGGGCGTGAGCCGTGTCGATTTTCATCATTCGCGGGCCGGAAGCGGCCGGGCAGTTGATCCGTACCGCGCAGCCGTTGCCGGCGCCGCTGCTGAAGGCGCTGGTGCATCGTGCGATCGATGCGGGTACCACGGTGGCGATCCGTGCCTGTGGTTCGGAACAGGAACTGCTGGATGCATTGCGCGTGGCCGACCACAGCCGTGGCGAAGTGACGCTGCTGGATCCCGGCGCGTGCGTGGGCAGCCTGCGGTTGCAGAAGCTGCTGCCGCACCTGCACAACGTGTATGTGGAAGTGCATGACGATGACAGCGCGACGCCAGAAGCGTGCCTGCCGGAGCATGTAGGCCAGCGCATCGGCGTGGCGCACGGGTATTGCGCGCAAAGTTACATGCATGCGCTGGAGATCGCGCTGGATCACCTGGGGTGTAGTGAGGTGGGGTGCAGGGTAGGTACGTGATGCCGGCCGCTGCGCGCGGCAGTAACCACCGCGTGGGACCCGCATTGGTAGGGTCGGTTCCCGAACGACCGCCGATGACGGTGATCGGGCCTGGGACGCATGACCGCGAACGGAGAGGCGCCTTCGTTCGCGGTCCATGCGTTACAG
This sequence comes from uncultured Stenotrophomonas sp., assembly GCF_963519125.1. Taxonomy (GTDB): domain Bacteria; phylum Pseudomonadota; class Gammaproteobacteria; order Xanthomonadales; family Xanthomonadaceae; genus Stenotrophomonas. Next base: position 154,352 of record NZ_CAUQLJ010000004.1, read on the forward strand.
AACGTTGAACGTCTGCGTGCGGTCGTTTGGGAACCGACCCTACCTGCGAATGCCCCGTGGGCACCATGATTGCGAACGGTGATTTCATGCGAGGACACCCCAACGCCCCGACGCACGATGGCGAACGCGCACATCCTCCACACGCAAGAACGGCAGGGTTTCCCCTGCCGTTCGTGTACTACCGGTTCCGTACCGACCAAGATCGGTACCTACCGTGATCGCTACGCGATCACTTCAACCCGCGGTTCACCAGCAGCGGTTCCACCGACGGGTCCTTGCCGCGGAATTCGCGGTACAGGTCGGCCAGCTCCACGCTGTTGCCGCGCGAGAGGATCTTGTCGCGGAATACCTGGCCGTTTTCAGCGGTCAGGCCACCGTGTTCCTTGAACCACTCGAACGAGTCGTGGTCCAGCACTTCGGCCCAGAAGTAAGCGTAGTAACCGGCCGAGTAGCCGCCGCCCCAGATGTGGTCGAAGTAGGTGGTGCGGTAACGCGGCGGCACCTGCGGCAGGTCGACCTTGAACTTCTTCAGCGCAGCCGCTTCAAACGGCGCCACGTCCTGCAGCTTGGCGTCGGCCGGCTGGGTGTGCCAGGCCAGGTCGAGCAGTGCGGCAGACAGGTACTCGGTGGTCGCGTAGCCCTGGTTGAAGGTGCGGGCCTTCAGGATCTTGTCCACCAGCGCCTGCGGCATCGGCTCGCCGGTCTTGTAGTTCTTGGCGTAGTTGGCGAACACCTTCGGGTCCAGCGCCCAGTGCTCGTTGAACTGCGACGGGAACTCGACGAAATCACGCGAGGTGGCGGTGCCGGCAATCGACGGGTACTTCACGTTCGAGAACATGCCGTGCAGCGCATGGCCGAACTCATGGAACATGGTGGTGACGTCGTCGAAGCTGATCAGCGCAGGCTGGCCGGCGGCCGGCTTGGTGAAGTTGCAGACGTTGTAGACCACCGGCTTGGCACCGGTCAGGCCATCCTGTTCGACGAACACGTCCATCCAGGCGCCACCGGACTTGCTGTCACGCTTGAAGTAGTCGGTGTAGAACAGCGCCAGCGAGGTGCCGTCCTTGTCGAACACTTCGTACACCTTCATGTCCGGGTTGTAGGTCGGAATGTCGGTACGCGGCTTGAAGGTGATGCCGTACAGCTGGGTGGCGGCATAGAAGACGCCGTTCTGCAGCACGTTGTCGAGCTCGAAGTACGGCTTGATCTGCGACTCGTCCAGGTCGTACTGCGCCTTGCGCACCTGTTCGGCGTAGAAGTCCCAATCGGACGCGGCCAGCTGGAAGCCACCCTTCTGCGCGTCGATCACCTTCTGCATCTCGGCTATTTCACCGCGCGCCTTGTTGGTGGCGGCCGGCACCGTGTCGGTGAGCAGCTTCGTCGCCGCCGCCGGGGTCTTGGCCATCTGGTCGGCCAGGCTGTAGGCGGCGTAGTTCTCGAAGCCAAGCAGCTTGGCCTTCTGCGCACGCAGCTGGGCCAGGCGCTGCACGGTTTCGCGGGTGTCGTTGGCGTCGCCACGCTCCGCGCGGGTTTCCGAAGCCTTCAGCACCGCTGCGCGCTGGTCGCGGTCGGTCAGCGAGGCCAGCACCGGCTGCTGGGTGGTGTTCTGCAGCGGCAGCAGGAACTTGCCTTCCAGGTTGCGCGCCTTGGCGTCGGCGGCGGCGGTGTTGATCTCCTCTTCGCTCAGGCCGGCCAGCTTGGCCTTGTCGTCCACCACCACCGCAGCGGCGGCAGTAGCGGCCACCAGGCGGGTGTGGAACTTGGTGGCCAGCGTGGTCTCTTCCACGTTGAGCTTGCGCAGGCTGGCCTTGTCGGCGTCATTGAGCTGCGCGCCGGCACGCACGAATTCCTGGTAATCACGCTCGACCAGGCGCTTCTGCACCGGGTCCAGGCCCAGCGAATCGCGCTGGTCGTAGATGCTCTTGATGCGCGCGAACAGCTTCGGGTCCAGGCTGATTTCGTCCTGGTGCTCGGCCAGCTTGGGCGCGACTTCTTCCTGGATCTTCTGGCGCGCGTCGTTGGTGTCGGCCTGGACGATGCCGAAGAACACGCGCGAGACGCGGGTGAGGGTCTCGCCGCTGCGCTCAAGCGCTTCGATGGTGTTGTCGAACGTGGCCGGCTCGCTGTTGTCGGCGATCTTGCGCACTTCGGCCAGGTGCTGCTTCATGCCTTCGTTGAAGGCCGGCAGGTAGTCGCTGTCCTTGATGCGGTCGAACGGCGGGGCCTGGAACGGCAGCGTGCTGGCGCTCAACAGGGGGTTGGTGGAGGCGTCGGCCGGCTGCTGCGCGGCGGGGGTCTGGGTGTCGGACACGGGGGTGGACTCCTTGCCGGAACAGACCGCCAGCGCAAGGCTGATGGCGGCGGCCAAGATAACGGTACGCGACATGAAACGGGCTCCTGGAATGAGGTGAAGCGGCCTGTAACCGCAGCCGATCACCCTACTCCCATTGCCTGCGCCCGGCATGTGCCGGACGTGGCGCCTTCCTTCACACGGTACCGCGGTTCTTGCCCTTCCAGGGCTCGTAGTAGGCGCGGATGGCGGCCATGTCGGCCACGTCGTCACCGGTGGAATAGAACAACGGGCCGATGCCGATGGTCTTTTCCGGGTAATGGAAATAGCAGGCCAGCACCGGCACGTCGGCCATGCGGGCGATCTTCAGGAACCCGGCCTTCCAGTGGGTGACCGCCTTGCGGGTGCCTTCCGGGGTGATCGCGTACCAGAGCTTGTCCGAGTTGCGCAGCAGGCTGACCGCCTGCTCCACCGTACCCTGCGGCGAGCTGCGGTCCAGCGGAATCACGCCCAGGGTGTGCAGCAGCGGCGACAGCGGCCACCAGAACAGCGAGGCCTTGCCCAGCACCTTCACCTGCATGCCCAGCGCGATCTTGGCCGCCATGCCCCAGAAGCCGTCCCAGTTGGACGAGTGCGGGGCGACGATGAAGACCAGCTTGGGCACGTTGGGGAAGGTACCGGTGACCTTCCAGCCACCCAGGCGCAGCGTGCAGCGCGCCAGCCAGCGCAGGAAACGGTTCGGTTTGACCTGCGGCATCTGCGGGGGCACGGCCGGCAGCAGCGGACTACGGTTGTTCAAGCAATCACTCCCAATTGCGTGTGGTGCGGCCGCGCTTGATCTGGGCGCGGCCTTTCTTTTCATCCAGCCGGCGCATCTTGGCGCCATAGGTGGGCTTGGTCGCCACGCGCGCCTTGGGCACGCTGAGGCTGGCCTGGATGAAGGCGGCCAGGCGTTCGCGCGCGTCCTCGCGGTTACGGTCCTGGGTACGGAAACGCTGCGCGTCGATGACCAGCACGCCTTCGCCGGTCATGCGCCGGTCGCGCCGCGCCAGCAGGCGGGCACGCAACGGTTCGGGCAGGGAGGGCGAGCCGGCCACGTCGAACCGCAGCTCGACGGCGGTGGAGACCTTGTTCACGTTCTGCCCGCCGGCGCCGCTGGCGCGCACGAACCGCTCGACGAGTTCCGTGTCCGGAATCGCCAACTGCGCGTTGATGGTGACAGGCCCATTTCCCATGGGGCGCATTGTAAAGGCAGGACCCGCACCTTAGGTGACCGCAATGTGCACCAATGCCGTCGAAACGGGGGCCAAAAGTCACGTATGGGCCGGAACCGTCGGCTCGCGGACCCGTCGCCCCGGCGATGCTGCCGTGCGCCACGACGGCTTGACGGTGGCGCAGGTATGCTCGGGCTTCCATGCACCGCAGGACGCACTTCATGATTTCGACCCTGACCCGCCTCGGCCTGACCCTTGCCTTGGGCCTGGCGGCCATTGCCCCGGCGCTGGCGGCACCGCCGTCGGATGCGGACATCAACCGCCTGCTGGCCGCCTCGCGCGCGCAGAACATGCTCGACTCGATGGTGCCGCGGATGGAGGAGATGCAGCGCCAGCAGTTCCTGCAGATTGCGCAACAGCGCAAGCTGGACGACGCCCAGAAGGTGCAGCTGCAGCGGATTGAACAGCGCAGCAAGGAGACCATCCGCCAGGCGCTGTCGTGGCAGCAGCTGCGGCCGATGTATGTGGACCTCTACAAGAAGACCTTCAGCAAGGAAGACGTGCTGGCCATGGCCGAGTTCTACGAGAGCTCGGCCGGGCAGAGCCTGCTCGACAAGACCCCGGCGCTGATGCAGAACGCGATGGTGGCGATCCAGGACCGGATGCAGCCATTGTTTGTGGACCTGCAGAAGGACCTGGAGGCGATCGTGAATGAAGCGCCGGCGCAGCCGGCATCACCAGCCAAATAAATCCATCGCCTTGCGGAACTCCCCTTCCGTCGGCGCGCTGACATCCATCGGCGTGCCGTCCGGGTGCGGGAAGCGCAGGCGTTCGGCGTGCAGCAGCATGCGGTGGATGCCCTGCATGCGGAAACTGCGGTTGTGGCGGCCGTCGCCGTGGCTGGTGTCGCCGATCAGGTGATGCGAGAGGTGCTTCAGATGCCGGCGGATCTGGCGGAAACGCCCGGTCTGCGGCTGGCAGCGCAGCAGCGCGTAACGCGAGGTCTCGAATTCGCCCACCGGTACCGGAATCTCACCCACCGCCACCCGCTGGAAATGGGTGATGGCCTGCTTCTTCACCGGCTTGCCGGGGCCGCCGTCCAGGTCGTGGTCGACGGTGAACGTTTCTTCGGCCGGCCAGCCACGGCAGATCGCCAGATAGTCCTTGATGACGTCGCCGCCCATCAGCGACTTGCCCAGCACGCTGGCGCTTTCGCGGTCGAAGGCCAGCAGCAGGCAACCGCTGGTGGCCCGGTCCAGCCGGTGCACCAGGAAGATCGGCTTGCCCAGCTGTTCGCGCAGGCGGTCGGCGAGGAAATCATCTTCGCCACGCGCCAGCTTGCTGTCGTGGACCATCAGGCCCGCAGGTTTGTTGACCACCGCCAGGCGGTCGTCCACATGCAGCAGCTGCAACGGCGGCAGCGCGACCGGCGCTTCGGCCGGCGCGTCGACGTCACTCATCGCCGCCACCACGCTGCGCCCAGCGAGAACAACCCGGCCACACCACTCACCCAGCTCAGCATCGGCACGTCACCGACGTACCAGCCACCGGGCTGCATGCCGTACAGCACCGCCGCGACGATCAGCAGGCCGACACCGGCGATGGCCGCCACCGCGCGCTTCTGCAGTTTCTGCAGGTTGACGTTGAGCGCTTCCAGGTCGCGCGAGCGCATCGACAATTCATGCCCGCCTTCCACCTGCTGCCGCAGCCAGGCATGCACCAGGCGCGGCATGTCCGGCGCGTGGGTCATGATTTCCGGCAGGCGCTTGCGCATCTCCTTCAGCACCCGGCGCGGGCTGTAGCGTTCGCGCAGGATGCGTTCCAGCACCGGCCGCGCCACCGCCCAGATGTCCAGTTCCGGATCCAGCTGGCGACCCACGCCTTCGATGTTGAGCAGGGTCTTCTGCAGCAGGATCAGCTGCGGCTGCAGGGTCAGCTCATAACGCTGCGCCACGCGGAACAGCTTGATCAGCACTTCGGCCAGCGAGATCTGCGACAGCGGGCGGGTAAAGTACGGTTCGCACACCGAACGCGCGGCCGCTTCGAGCTCGTCGATGCGCACGTTGTTCGGCATCCAGCCGGCTTCAACGTGGAGCTCGGCCATGCGCCGGTAGTCCTTGTTGAAGATGGCCATGAAGTTTTCGGCCAGGTAGTACTGATCTTCTTCGGACAGCTGGCCCATGATGCCGAAATCCAGCGCGATGAAGCGCGGGTTGTCGCGGCGCATCGGATCGGTGTCGACCCAGATGTTGCCGGCGTGCGCGTCGGCATGGAAGAAGTTGTCGCGGAACACCTGCGTGTAGAACACGCGCACGCCCTTGGCGGCCAGTGCCTTGCGGTCGATGCCGGCCTTGTCCAATGCGGCGATGTCGTCCGAGGGAATGCCCCACACCCGCTCCAGGGTGAGCGCACGCTCGGCGGTGTGGCTCCAGATAACCTCGGGCACGTACAGGTCGTCCGAGTCCACCCAGTTGCGGCGCAGGACGCTGGCATTGGCGCCCTCGCGCTGCAGGTCGAGCTCGGCCGCAAGCGTGTTTTCGACTTCGGCCACCACTTCGCGCGGACGGATCTTGTCGGCGCGCGGGTGCGCGCGCTCGACCAGCGCGGCGGCGGATTTCAGCAGCGCGATGTCGGCGTCGATCTGCTTCTCGATGTCCGGGCGCAGCACCTTGACCACCACCTGGCGGCCATCGGCCAGGGTGGCGGCGTGGACCTGGGCGATCGAGGCCGAGGCCAGCGGCTGCAGGTCGAACGTGGCGAACGCCTCGGCCACCGGCCGGCCCAGCGCCTGTTCGACAATGCGCTGCGCGGTGGCGCCGTCGAACGGCTTGACCCGGTCCTGCAGCAGGGTGAGTTCGTTGGCGATGTCGGCCGGGATGAGGTCGCGGCGGGTGGAGAGGATCTGCCCGAACTTGACGAAGATCGGGCCCAGGTCCTGCAGCGCCAGGCGCAGGCGCGCGCCCCGCGACTGCGCGGCGATGTCGGCCGAGGCGCGCGGCACGAACGGCTTGGCAATGCGCAGCCAGCCTTCCAGCGGGGTGCCATCCAGCAGATCGTCCAGGCGGTAGCGCAGGATCACGCGACCAATCCGGCTTGCCCGGAACACCGCCTTCATGCGCGCACCTGGGCCAGGCGCTGCACACGGGCAGCCATGCGTTCCACGTCGTCGCGCATCACGTCCACATCGTCATGGAAGGCATCCAGTTCGGCTCGGGGTACCACGTCGCGCGACTCCTCGGTGACAAATTCGGCGGCACTGTGCGCCAGGTCGGACGCGCCACGGCGCGCATGCTGCAGGGCCGAGCGCAGCGCATTCGCTACCTGCACGCCCAGGATTTCGCCAAATACTTTTACGAACGGCAGCTGCCAGTCCGGGTCGAAGCGGGTGGCCAGCTGCTGCAGCCGGCGCGCCAGTTCGGCATCGCCGGAGACCTTGACCCGCCCGGCCGGCGCGTCACCGCCACGGCGTGCGTTGGCCAGGAATGGCAGCTGCGCCAGCACTCCCCCCAGCGTGCTGCGCACGGCCAGGTCCGGTTCGGCCTGCGGGTCGACCGGGCCCACGGTGAGACGCTCGCCGTCTACGCCGATCCGCATCGCCAGCGCGGGCGACTCCAGGGTCAGCGCGATGTGGCGGCCATCCAGTGCGACCAGCGCGCGGCGGGTGTCGGGGTCCAGCGCCAGGGTGCGGTTGAGCGCGAGCTGCAGCGCATTGCCGGCCAGGGGCTTGAGGGAGGAGAGCAAAGAGCGGGGCATACGCACATTCTACAGGGACCGGGTCGGTCGTCCGCCCAAACAAAAAGGGCCTGGCGCCCTTGGAAGCGCCAGACCCTCAGCGGTTCGCGCTGGAACCTACGGGCCCGGAGAGAGGGGGGCCCGCAGGATCCGGCGCGCTACTAACCTCGCTTGCGGAACATCGAGATGATCGCCAGGATCAGGAAGACAACGAACAGGATCCAGGCAATGTTGCTGGCGGCACCAGCAATGCCGGAGAAACCGAGCACTGCCGCAATAAGGGCGATGACAAAGAAAATTACGGCGTAGTGCAGCATGTCGATCCTCGCGTCGGGCGTGCCGGATTGGCGTGCTGCCATCTTCACCAAGCTTCGGTGTTCAGGAAGTGATGGGAATCTGGATATGCGATGAAGCCTTCAGCCTCGTGAGACCCTCGTCAATGCTGACCTGCGGCACGTAGCCGAAGTCGCGCCGCGCCGGCTCCATGCTGTACCAGTGCGGGGTGCACAGCTGCTCGGCCAGGAAGCGGGTCATCGGCGGCTCGCCCTTCAGGCGCAGCAGCGGCCACAACCGTTCGGCCACCGCACCGATGCGGTAGGCGGTCTTGAAGCTGATCGACTTCTCCACGCCCGGTGCGCCCACCGCGGCGAGCAGCTTGTTGAGCAGCTCGCGCATCGGCAGCGGCTCGCCGTTGGAAATGAAGTACGCCTTTCCCGCGCAGGCGGCGCCCGGGGCGAGGTGTTCGAAGGCGAGGAAGTGCGCCAGCGCGGCGTTGTCGATGTAGGTAGTGTCCACCAGGTTGGTGCCGTCGCCGACGAAGCGCAGGCGCCCGGCGCGCGCGCGTTCGGCCAGGCGCGGCACCAGCTGCTGGTCGCCGGGGCCCCAGATCAGGCGGGGACGCAGCGCGACCGTGGCGAGGGTTGCATCGTTGGCGGCCAGTACGTGCTGTTCGGCGATGGTCTTGGTGGCCGCGTAGGGGGCCTGGAAGTCTTCGCCGTAGGGCACTTCATCGGCACCCAGGCCTTCGACCGGGTGGGTGGCGCGGTGGGTGACGCTGGGCGTGGAGGTATACACCAGCGTGCGCACGCCATGCGTGCGGCAGGCGGCGATCACGTTGTCGGTGCCGACCACGTTGGCCAGGTGGTAGCTCTCGTAGCTGCCCCACGCGCCGGCCTTGGCGCCGTTGTGGAATACCGCGTCGACCCCGGCCACCGCATGCCGCACGGCGTCGGCGTCGGCGAGGTCGCCGCGGATCTGGCCCACGCCCAGCGCGGCCAGCGGCGGGTAGTCGCCACGGTTGAAGCTGAGCACTTCGTGGCCGCGCTCGACCAGGCCACGGCACAGCGCCTGGCCAAGGAAACCACCACCGCCGGTGACGAGGATCTTCATGCGTGTTGTTCCATTCGGGTTGCGGCCCAGACCGCGAGTTTCTCGCGGCCGATCTTGGCATTGTGGCGGATGTCGACCGGGAAGCCCGGGTGCAACAGGAAGCGTTCGATGCGCACGGTGCCCGGATGCGCGGCCGCTTCGTCGCGCAGGCGCTGCTGCAGGGCGGGCGAGTCGGCGGTGCCCGGCTGCAGTTCATAGCAGAGCACCGGCAGCTGCGCACCGGTGGCGCCGATCCCGACCAGCGCGGTGCGGGCGATGCCGTCCAGCGCGTTGAACACCGGTTCCACCTGTTCGGTGTACAGCGGGCCATGCGCGGTTTCCAGGCGCTGGGTCTTGCGCCCGCAGAACCACAGGCGGCCGTCGCAATCGAAGTAGCCGACGTCGCCCATGCGGTGCACCACGCGGGTGCTGCCATCGGCCAGGGTTTCAGTGATCTTGGCTGCGGCGGTGGCCTGCGGGCGGTTGAAGTAGCTGTCGGTGGCGGTCGGGCCGGCCACGGTGATTTCGCCGACCACGCCGGTGGCCACTTCGCGCACCTGGGTCCACGCCGGCAGCGGCGCATCGTCGATGGCGATGATGCGCACTTCATTGGGCGGCACTACCCGGCCGACGCAGGTGCCGGCGCCGGCTTCGGTGGCCTGGCGCGTGCTTTCCAGCGCGCGGCCTTCGATCACCGCCACCGGCAGGCACTCGGTGGCGCCGTAGGGGGTCCAGAACTGGGCGTCTTCCGGCAGCAGCTTGCGGATCCGTGCCACCACATCCGGCGGCACCGGCGCGCCGGCCGAGGTCACCCGGCGTACGCCGTGCAGCGGCTGGCCATGGTCGGCCAGCACCCGCATCAGCGCCGGCGAGCCGAACAGCTGGGTCACCCCGAAGCGTTTGATCGCGTCATGCAGCTTGCGCGGGTCGGCCTTGGCCGGGCGCGTTGGGTCCATGTCGGGAATGACCGAGGTGAGGCCCAGCGCCGGGTCGAACAGGGCGAACGGTGGGAAGGTGGGCAGGTCGATGCCGCCCGGTTCCATGCCGAACGCCGAGCGCAGCAGCTCGACCTGGCCGACGAAGTGGCGGTGCCGGTAGACCACGCCCTTGGGCACGCCGGTCGAGCCGCTGGTGAACAGCAGCGCGGCCACGTCCTCGCCGTCGGTGGCGGCCATCGGCTGCGGGTTACGCGCGCCCTCGGCTTCGAGCTGGGCCAGGGTGGTGCCGCCCCAGCCCCAGCGGCGACCGACCGTGACCAAGCGCTTGGCGCCCGGGCACCAGCGCAGGACCAGCCGCGCCACGTGGGCCAGGCCAATGCCGATGAAGGCTTCAGGCTGGGCTTCGTCCAGGCACTGCTTCAGCGCGCGCTTGTCGATGCCCGGGTCGACCAGCACCGGCACGGCGCCGTTCTTGAACAGCGCGAACATCAGCAGGAAGAACTCCGGCGAGGGCCGCACCATCACCACCGCACGCACCCCGCGGCCGATCCCGTAGGCGGCCAGGCCGGCGGCCATGGCGTCGCTGCGGGCGTCCAGGGTGCGGTAATCCAGGGTCACGTCGTAGCGCGCCATGCCGTCCGGGCCGGGTTTGCCGGGGCAGCGGATGGCGATCTGGTCGGGGCGTTCACGGGCCAGTTCGGGCAGGCGCGCGGCGATGTTGGTCGGGCTGTTCATCCGTTCATTGTCGCCGCTGCAGAAATTTCTTGCGCGGCGGCCCGTAGCGTGGAAAATTCGCGCCCTTCCCCCCAGCACGCAGCCGCCCAAGGCCGGCACCCCATGTCCCATCCCTGCATGACCTGTGGCGCCTGCTGTACCCAGTACCGCGTGGCCTTCCATTGGATGGAATCGGACGAGGTCACCCCGGGCGGCGTGCCGCACCAGCTCACCGAACCGCTCGATCCCCACCGCCTGTGCATGCGCGGCACCCTGTCCAAGCCGGTGCGCTGCGTGGCGCTGGACGCGGAGATCGGGGTGTATTCACGCTGCAGCATCCACCCCAACCGGCCCAGCGTGTGCCGCGAGGTGGACGCATCGTGGGAGTACGGCAAGGCCAGCCCGCAGTGCGACAAGGCGCGGGCGATCCATGGGCTGCCGGCGCTGAGCCTGGAAAGCTGGGCGTGGCGCGACACCCCGGACGCAGCCTGACCCGGTAGCGCCGGGCCCTGCCCGGCTGCCCGCAACCCGTCCGCGTTACAGCGGGTTCGCGTCCAGGAAGGCCCGGATCTCCGGCACCAGCACTTCGTGCTTGTCTTCCAGGACGTAGTGCCCGGCGTCCTCGAACGCGTGCACCTGCGCCTGCGGCAGCGCGGCCTGGAAGCCCTCCAGGAAATGGTGGTCGAACACGAAGTCGCGCAGGCCCCAGCCGATGAAGGCCGGGCGGTCGGCGAACGAGGGCAGCGCCTTGCCGGCGCGCTCCAGCAGCGACCAGGCCTTGTCGGCCGGGCTCAGCGGAATGTCCTGCATGAAGCGGATGGTGCTGATCCGGTTGGCGTAGCTGTTGTACGGCGACACATAGGCGCGGCGCACGTCCGCCGGCATCTTCCGCTCCACGCCCAGCCACGAGGCGCCGGACGAGAACGCATTGAAGCTGCGGATGATCCACTCGCCAATCTTCCAGTGGCGGCCCAGCGCGATCTGCCACGGCATCTGCTTGGCCGCCGGCATCGGGAAGGCGGCGGTGTTGAGCACCACCAGGCGCTTCACCTGGGCGTGGTGCGACAGTGCCCAGCCGAAACCGATCATGCCGCCCCAGTCGTGCACGGCCAGGGTCACCGGACCGGTGATGCCCAGGTGCGCCAGCAGTGCATCCAGGTCGTCCACGCGCGACTGCAGGGTGTATTCGTAGTGCGCGTCATCCGGCTTGTCCGACAGGCCCATGCCGATGTGGTCGGGCACGATGCAGCGGTAACGGTCCGACAACCCGGCAACCAGCGTGCGCCAGTAATAGCTCCACGACGGATTGCCGTGGACCATCACCACCACCTCGCCGTCGCGCGGACCTTCGTCGAGATAGCTCATCGACAGACCGGGGCGGACCTCGAAACGCTGCGGATGGGCGGGGTAACCGGGAAGCTTGGACATCGGATGGCACCTGTAAAAAGGGCCGGTAAGACCGGCCCTTGGAATCAACGCAGTGGACCGCTTACCAGACCACTTCGGCCATGGAGCAGTTCAGGCCGGAGCCGATGCCCAGAAGCGCGATGCGGTCGCCCTTCTTCAGCTTGCCCAGCTGCTTGAGCTTGCTCAGCACGATCGGCACCGAGGCCGGGCCGATGTTGCCGTGCTCGCCGAAGATGGTCATGACCTTCTTCGGGTCGATGCCGAAGTTCTTGATGAACGCGGCCGTGTGCGGCTGGCTGACCTGGTGGATCACGAACTGGTCCAGCTCTTCCACGGCCCAGCCGAGTGCAATCTTGGCGGCGCTGAAGGTCTTCTGCGCCAGCTTGATGCCTTCGATCAGCAGCAGGCGGGTATCGGTGACCATGCGGTCCAGGTTGCCCAGGCACAGCTGGTTCCACTCGGTGGCCGAGCGGGTCACGCCACCGCGGTAGCGCGGCGCGTCCGGCACCAGTTCGGTGCGGGCCATGACCATGGCGGCGGCGCCACAACCCAGGGTCAGGGCGGCCATCTCGTTGCGGAAGTCGTCAGCGGTCACGCCCGGCTGGGCCATGCGCTCGAGGGTCTTCTCGTACACCAGGTTGGCGGTTTCGCCATCGACGATCAGGGCGTAGTCGATCTCGCCGCGTTCCAGCATGCGGGCGGCGATGTCCATGCCGTTGATGAAGGCCAGGCAGGCATTGGCGACGTCGAAGGTCATGCACTCGTCGCCTACGCCCAGGTTGCCCGAGACGATGGAGGCGGTGGACGGCTCCAGGTAGTCGCGGCTGACCGAGGTGTTGACCAGCAGGCCGATCTTGTCGGCGCCGATGCCGGCGTCTTCCAGCGCCTTGCGGGCGGCCAGGGTCGCGGCGTCGGAGGCGAGCATGTCCGCGTCCCAGAGGCGACGGGCATGGATGCCGGCGATATCGCCGAGCACGTCGGTACGGATACCCAGGCGGTCCAGCGTCGGCTGCAGGCGTTCGTTGATTTCCTTCGACGTCAGCGTGTGCGGCGCGTCGATGTGCGCCAGGCCGGCGATCGATACATTCTTGAAGAGCATCAGTTAGCGCCAAGGCTCAGGCAAAGGGGGCGCTATTGTAAGCCCCCCGGGCCTTCACCGCACCTTTACGAATTCACGTTCAGGCGTATGGTGTCGCAATTGAACGTGACCGGTTCAGCGCGGCGGGCACTGGAAGGCCTTGAAACGCTGGCTGCCGTCGGCCGGCAGGCCCGAGGCCTGGACCGCATTGGCCGACGCGCTGGGGGCCTCATTGCGGGCCAGGGTTTCCAGTTCTTCCTGCACGCGCAGCGGGTTGCGGTTGTAGAAGCCCACCTTGCTCTTCACGGTGACCACCACCTCGCCCTTGTCGATGCAGCCGGTCGGCACCGGCCCGGCCGGCAGCACCCGCACCGACTTGCCCACCGGTTCGATCGGCACCCAGGTGCAGGCGGAGGTGGCGAGGATTGCGGCGGAAAGAAGCAGAAGGCGCATGGCGGGGACGCTCGGATAGGTCATGCAGGGATTCTGCCTGAATGGAATGAATGGCGGGTGGACGGGCGCCGGCCGACGGCCGGCGCCCGTGCCGGTTACTTCACCGGCTTCCCATCCGCATCAATGACCATCACCTCGCCCAGGTTCAGCGCGCGCACCGGGGCTTCGGTCTGCTTCAGGTCGCCCACCACCACCCAGGTCATCGTCTTCGGGTCCAGGGTGGCCGCGGCCTGCTGCACCTGGGCCGGGGTCATCGCCTCGATCTCGGCCTTGCGCTTGAACACGTAATCATCCGGGCGCTGGTAACGGACGATGCCGCTGATGGTCCCCATCACCGCGCTGGCGGTTTCATACGCGCCCGGCAGGCTCAGGTTCTGGATGTTGCGGATGCGGGTGACTTCGGCCGGGGTGATCGCTTCGGCACCGGAGGCGAAGTCGGCGATCTCCTTCTGCATTTCCTTCATCGCATCGGCGGTCTTGTCGATCTGCACCGGCGCCATGCCCATCCACGGGCGCTGGCCCAGGGTGCTGCTGGCCATGGTGCGGGCGCCGTAGGACCAGTGCTTCTCCTCGCGCAGGTTCATGTTCAGGCGCGAGGTGAAGTCGCCGCCGAGCACGCCGTTGGCGATGTCGAAGCGGGTGGCGCCCGGGTCCATGGTGGAGGGCACCACCTGGCCGGCGTACAGGTTGGCCTGCACGGCACCGGGCTGGTCGATCAGGTACACGCGGGCCTTGGCCGGGCGGGCCACATCCACCAGCGGCTTGAGCTGCGGGGCCGGGCCGGTGCTCTTCCAGTTGCCGAACTGGCGCTCCAGCAGCGGCACGATTTCCTTCAGGGTGGTGTCGCCCACCACGATCAGGGTGCCCTGTTCCGGACGCAGCGCGTCCCGGTGGAAGGCGACCAGGTCTTCGCGGGTCAGCGACTGGATGTCCGCTTCATTGCCGCTGCCGGTGAACGGAATGGCATACGGGTGGCCGGCGCCGTACAGCAGCGGCGGCAGCACGCGCATGGCGGCGGCGCTGGGGTTGACCTTCTCCTGCTGGATGCCGGCGATCCAGGTCGCCTTGACCCGGTCGATCTCGCTCTGGTCGAAGCGCGGCTGGCGCAGCATGTCGGCATACAGGGCCAGCGACGGCGCCAGGTTTTCCTTCAGCGCCGAGAGGTAGACGCTGGCGCTGTCCAGCGACGCCGAGGCGCCCATGTTGGCACCCAGGGCATCGGCCGCGTCGGCGAACGGCAGCGCGCCGAGCTTGCCGGCGCCTTCGCCCATCAGGTCCATGGTGAAGTTGGCGGTGCCGGACTTGCGGCCCTGGTCGGCGGTGAAGCCACCGGGGAACTCATAGCTGAACTGCACCACCGGGATGTCGTGGCGTTCGGCCAGGATCACCTGGGTGCCGTTCTTCAGCGTGGCGCGGTGCAGCTGCGGGAACTTCAGTTCGGGGAAGGTCCTGGTCTGCGGCACGCCGGTGCTGCGGTCGACCTGGCTGGCCGTACTGGTGAACTTCGGGTCCACGGCCGGCACGGTGAACGGCTTCGGGGTCGCCGAGGGCAGCTCCGGCAGCGCCACGCGCGCGCCCGGTTCCACCACCAGGGTGTGGTCGCCCACGCCCAGCCACTTGGCACCGGCGGCACGCACGTCTGCCGCGCTGGCGGCGTCGATGGTGGCCAGCGAGCGGCGGAAGCAGCCCGGGTCGCCTTCGAACACGGTGCATTCGGCCAGCGCGTCGGCCTTGCCGCCGAACCCGCCGATGCGCTCGATGCCACGGATGAAGCCGGCGCGGAATGCGGTCTTGCCGCGGCTCAGTTCATCGGCGGTGGGGCCGTCGGCCACCAGGCGGCGCACTTCCTCATCGATGACCGCTTCGACCTTGGCCGGGTCCACGCCCTGCTTCACCGTGGCCATGATCACGAAGTTGGAGCCCAGCTGCGAGGTGTAGGCACCGGCGCTGATGTTGTCCACCAGCTTGTCCTGGTGCAGCAGGCGCTGGTCCAGGCGCGAGGACTTGGCACCGCCCAGTACCTGCGCGAACAGCTGCAGCTGGTCGATGTCGGAGGTACCGGTCTGGGCAACGTTCCACACGCGGTAGATCCGGGCCTGCGGGACCTTGTCGGTCATGGTCTCGCGGGTGGATTTTTCGCGCTTGGCCACGTTGACCTTGGGCTGCGCCATGCTCGGGCCGGCCGGGATGTCGCCGAAGTAGCGCGCGACCTTTTCCTTCGCGGTGGCCACGTCGATGTCGCCGGCCAGCACCAGCACCGCGTTGTTCGGGCCGTACCAGGTGCGGAACCAGTTCTTGACGTCTTCCAGCGAGGCCGCGTTGAGGTCGTTCATCGAGCCGATCACGCCGTGGTGGTACGGGTGGCCTTCGGGGTACATCGAACGGCTGAGCTTGTCCCACACCTGGCCATACGGCTGGTTCTCGCCCTGGCGCTTTTCGTTCTGGACCACGCCGCGCTGTTCATCGAGCGCCGCCTGGTCGATCGCGCCGAGCAGGTGGCCCATGCGGTCGGACTCCATCCACAGCGCCATGTCCAGCGCGGTGGTGGGCACGTTCTCGAAGTAGTTGGTGCGGTCGGTGTTGGTGGTGCCGTTCTGGCCGGTCACGCCGACCTGCTTGAACGGTTCGAAGTATTCGCCGTTGTGGTTTTCGCTGCCCTGGAACATCAGGTGTTCGAACAGGTGCGCAAAGCCGGTGCGGCCGGCCGGTTCGTCCTTGCTGCCCACGTGGTACCAGATGTTCACCGCCACGATCGGCGCCTTGCGGTCGGTGTGCACCACCACGCGCAGGCCATTGGGCAGGGTGAACTCCTCGAACGGAATGTCGACCTTGGCGACCTGGGCCGGCTTGGCCATCAACGGTGCCGGGGCAAGGCTGCCCAGTGCGGCGGAAAGCGCAACAGCCAGCAGTGCGGCACGCGGTCGAAGTTGGACGGTCATTCCGGGTCCTTGGTCATGAAAGTGAAGGGGGGATGCTAGCCCGGGACGACCGGTTGGGGCATCCGCCAACAGTCATTGCCCTTGTAGGGGAACTTTCCGCGCCATCGGGGTACCTCGACGGCGGCGCGAGCGGCTGCCTGAACCGTTGTCCGGACAGGTTCCAGGGGTGGGATCGGACAGGTGTCCGGACAGCGGACACTTTTGACAACCCATAAACCCGTTTGAAATCAACAACTAAAAGTTGGCACGGAGCATGCATTGGTCTACATGCGGAAAGGAAGCGATCAAACGGAACATGACTGATCGCTGAACAAAACACGGAATCTTGAAATTGTTCTTGCATCCCCAGATTCGGTGTACTACCTTACTACCACACCACTGCTCACCAACACTAAACAGGCCCCGTCATGAACACCAAGACCA
This sequence comes from uncultured Stenotrophomonas sp., assembly GCF_963519125.1. Taxonomy (GTDB): domain Bacteria; phylum Pseudomonadota; class Gammaproteobacteria; order Xanthomonadales; family Xanthomonadaceae; genus Stenotrophomonas. The sequence continues at coordinate 170,908 of NZ_CAUQLJ010000004.1, forward strand.
TCGCAATCGCCATCGCCCTCGCTGCCGGCTCCGCGTTTGTTTCGAACGTGCATGCCGCTTCCGCCATCACCACCCTGCAGACCGTCCAGGTCCGTCCCTCCGCCGACCAGCTGGCCCAGGCCGAAGTCGAGCGCACCAGCAGCATCCCGACCCTGGCGCTGGTGGAAGTGCGTCCGACCGCCGGGCAGATCGCCGAATACCGCGCCGAGCTGGCCGACAGCCGCCGCGTCACCACCCTGGCCGCCGTTGAGGTCCGCCCGACCGCCGAACAGCGCGAAGCGCTGGCCGCCGAGCAGGCCGACCGCAGCACCGACTACATGGGTGCCCTGGCATCGGCCGCCGGCGTACTGGCCCGCGACGTGATCATCAACCTGCCGGCCCTGCAGGTGCGTCCGTCGCCGAACGACCTGCAGGCCTTCGCGGTTGAAACCGCCTCGGTGCTGGTCCGTCCGTAAGAGGGGATTGGCGGCGTAAAATGCAGGAATGACCGCCACCCCGACGTTCCATGTTGTGTTGTTCCAGCCGGAAATTCCCCCGAATACCGGCAATGTGATCCGGCTCTGCGCCAACACCGGCGCGCGACTGCACCTGATCGAGCCGCTCGGTTTCGACCTGAGCGACAAGCAGCTCAAGCGCGCCGGCCTGGATTACCACGAATACGCAAGACTGCAGGTGCATCCGAACCTGGACACCTTCCTGCAGGAGATCGCGCCCAAGCGCCTGTTCGCCCTGAGCACCCGCGGCAGCGTGCGTTACGACACCCAGCAGTTCGAAGACGGCGACGCCTTCCTGTTCGGCCCGGAAACCCGCGGCCTGCCGCAGGACGTGCTGGATGCGCTGCCCGATGGGCGGCGGTTGCGGTTGCCGATGCAGCCGGACAACCGCAGTTTGAACCTGTCCAACACCGTGGCGGTGGTCATGTTTGAAGCCTGGCGCCAGAACGGGTTCGTTGGCGGCGCGTAAGCGCCTAGAACGCGTTGATACCCGTAAGCTCGCGTCCGATCACGAGCTGGTGCACGGTCTCGGTGCCTTCATAGGTGATCACCGACTCCAGGTTCAACGCATGCCGGATCGCCACGTGCTCGGTGGTGATGCCCGCCCCGCCCAGCAGATCACGGCACTCCCGCGCGATGTCGATCGCCATGCGGCAGTTGTTCCACTTGGCCAGGCTGACCTGCTGCGGCTGCAGCTGCCCCGCATCCTTCAACCGCCCCAGCTGCAACGACAGCAGCTGCGCGGTGGTGATGCGGCGGGCCATGTCGGCCAGCTTGATCTGCGCGCTCTGCGTGGCCGCCACCGGGCGCCCGAACAGCACGCGCTCCTTGGTGTAGCCCAGCGCCTCGTCCAGGCAGGCCACCGCCGCGCCGATCGGCCCCCAGCTGATCCCGTAACGGGCCTGGTTGAGGCAGCCCAGCGGCCCCTTCAATCCCTGCACGTTCGGCAGCCGGTTGCGCTCGGGCACGCGCACGTTGTCGAAGAACAGCGCCCCGGTCAGCGACGCGCGCAGGCTCATCTTGTGCTTGATCTCCTGGGTGGTGAAGCCGGGCATGCCCTTCTCCAGCACGAAGCCCTGGATGCCGTCTTCGGTATGCGCCCAGACAATGGCGATGTCGGCCACCGGGCCGCTGGTGATCCACATCTTGCTGCCGTTGATCAGCCAGTCGCCGCCGTCCTTCACCGCACGCGTCTTCATCGCGGCCGGGTCCGAGCCGCCATGCGCCTCGGTCAGGCCGAAGCAGCCGATCACCCGGCCGGCGGCCATGTCCGGCAGCCAGCGCAGGCGCTGTTCTTCGCTGCCGTAGGCGAAGATGGGGTACATGCACAGCGAGCTCTGCACCGAGACAAAGCTGCGCAGGCCCGAGTCGCCGCGTTCCAGTTCCTGGCAGATCAAGCCGTAGCTCACCGCGTTCAAGCCGCCACCGCCGTACTGCTCGGGCAGGCTGGAGCCGAGCAGGCCCAGCGACGCGATCTCCGGGATCAATTCATCCGGGAACCGGCCCTGGTCGAAGGCGTCGCCGATGATCGGCAGCACTTTTTCGTCGGTGAAGCGCGCCACGCTGGCCTGCACGGCACGTTCCTCTTCGCTGAGCAGCGAGCGGACATCGAACAGATCGTATGGATTGAGGGCCATGGGTGGCGGCATCGCAGGCGGCAACAGGGCCCTTATTGTGCTGCCTGCCCGCGCGCGCAGCCAAGGCACGCCGCAGCACGCGCCTACACTGGTGGCCGGTCACCGCACAGAAGGCCTGCCCATGCAGATCCGCAACGAGCGTCCCGGCGACGCCGACGCCATCCACGCCCTCACCCGCAATGCGTTCGAGCACGCCCCGCACAGCAGCCACACCGAACAGCACATCGTCGATGCGCTGCGCAATGCCGGCGCGCTGGCGGTGTCGCTGGTGGCGGAAGACGCAGGCGGCATCGTCGGGCACGTGGCGGTTTCGCCGGTACAGCTGAGTGATGGCAGTGAAGGCTGGTATGGGCTGGGGCCGATCTCGGTGGCGCCGGAGAGGCAGGGGCAGAGGGTGGGCAGTGCGTTGATGCGGGCGGCAATGGATGCGCTTGAGGCGATGGGCGCGGCCGGGTGTGTGCTGCTCGGCGATCCCGCGTATTACGGGCGGTTCGGGTTCGAGGCTGTGCCGCGCCTGCGTCCGGCCGGGATACCTGCGGAGTATTTCCAGGCGCGCTTGTTGCGCGGGGAATGGCCGGACGCCGAGGTCGCGTACCACAAGGCCTTCGAAAATTGATGCACTGCACCATCACACGTGAACGTCGGCGATCTAGGCGGAAACGGCTCGTACCGGTACCCTGATGCCTTGATCCAGCAGTTGCGCAGTGACCTGTCGCGCGCGATTCCCAGGCAACCGCCGCCGGCTTTGGCCGGGACGGCACTACCCACGAGTTACGCATCACCATGAGCGAAGAGACCACTGCCCTGCCCCCGCGTGAAGCCATGGAGTTCGACGTGGTTGTCGTCGGGGCCGGCCCGGCCGGCCTGGCCACCGCGATCCGCCTGCGCCAGCGCGCCATCGAAGCCGGGCGCGAGCTGTCGGTGTGCGTGCTGGAAAAGGGTTCCGAACCCGGCGCCCACATCCTGTCCGGGGCGATCATGGACACCCGCGCGCTGACCGAACTGTTCCCGGACTGGGCCGAACGCGGCGCGCCTCTGAAGCAGAAGGTCACCCGCGACGAGTTCCTGTTCCTGTCCGAAGACGGCGCGCGCAGCACCCCGCATGCGCTGCTGCCGGAGTGCTTCCACAACGAAGGCAACTACATCATCAGCCTGGGCGAGGTCACCCGCTGGCTGGCGCAGCAGGCCGAAGCGCTGGAAGTGGCCATTTTCCCCGGCTTTGCCGCCGCCGAAGTGCTGTACGACGAGAACGGCGCGGTGATGGGCGTGGCCACCGGCGACATGGGCATCCGCAAGGACGGCTCGCACGGCCCCAATTTCGAACGCGGCATGGAACTGCATGCCAAGTACACGGTCTTCGCCGAAGGCTCGCGCGGCCACCTCGGCCGCCAGCTGATCGCCCGCTTCCAGCTGGATGCCGGCAAGGACCCGCAGGCGTACGGCATCGGCATCAAGGAGCTGTGGCAGATCGACCCCGCCAAGCATGAGCCTGGCCTGGTGGTGCACACCGCCGGCTGGCCGCTGGACAGCGACACCTACGGCGGCTCGTTCCTGTACCACGCCGACGGCGGCAAGGTTGCAGTGGGCTTTGTGGTCGGCTTGGACTACCGCAACCCGTGGATGAGCCCGTTCGAGGAATTCCAGCGCTTCAAGACGCACCCGTCGATCCGCAAGCATCTGGAAGGCGGCAAGCGTATCGGCTACGGCGCGCGTGCGATCACCGCCGGTGGCCTGCTGTCGCTGCCCAAGACCGTGTTCCCGGGCGGCGCGCTGGTCGGCTGCGAAGCCGGTTATCTCAACGCCAGCCGGATCAAGGGCAGCCACGCCGCGATCAAGACCGGCATGCTGGCCGCCGACGCCGCGTTCGACGCACTGGCAGCCGACCGCCAGCGCGACGAACTCAGCGCCTACCCGGCCGCGTTCGAAGGCAGCTGGTTGAACGATGAGCTGAAGCAGTCGAAGAACTTCAAGCAGTGGTTCAAGAAGGGCCGCAACGTCGCCACCCTGATGACCGGCATCGAACAGTGGCTGCTGCCCAAGCTGGGCATCCGCAACCCGCCGTGGACCCTGCGCCACAGCACGCCGGACCACGCCTGCCTGGAGCCGGCGTCGCAGCACACGAAGATCGCCTACCCCAAGCCGGACAACGTGCTCACCTTCGACCGGCTGAGCTCGGTGTTCCTGAGCAGCACCAACCACGAAGAAGACCAGCCGTCGCACCTCACGCTGAAAGACGCCAGCGTGCCGGTGCGGATCAACCTGTCCGAATACGCCGGCCCGGAAGCGCGTTACTGCCCGGCCGGGGTGTATGAATTCGTTGGTGGCGAGGGCCAGGAACAGCTGCAGATCAACGCGCAGAACTGCGTGCACTGCAAGACCTGCGACATCAAGGACCCGACCCAGAACATCGTGTGGGTCACCCCGCAGGGCGGCGGTGGTCCGAACTATTCGGGGATGTAACGCGGCGATGCGGTTGCTGCAGGTCGGTCTGTTCGGGTGCTGCCTGCTGCTGGGCGCGTGCGCGCGCACGCCAGCCACGCCCGAACAGCGCCACCAGCAGGAACTGCAGCGCGCGTTCGCAATCTGCGGTGGCTGCCACACGGTCAATGCCGGTGGCGTGCACCGGTTCGGGCCGAACCTGCATGGGGTGGTCGGGCGCCGCGCTGGCAGCGTGGGCAATTACCCGTATTCGCCGGCGATGCAGAAGGCCGACCTGGTCTGGACCGAGGAAACCCTGGACGCGTTCCTGCGCTCGCCGGCGGCGGTGGTGCCCGGATCGCGGATGGTGAATTCCACGGTGGATCCCGAGCGGCGGCGGCAGGTAATCGAGTATCTGATGCAGCAGCGGTAACCAGGCATTGCGTGGGACACGCATGCGTATCAAAGACTATCCAGATACTCCTGCAACGCCCGCTCAAACGCATCAATCTCGCCGGCGCTCGCCGCAATCCCCTGCCCAGGAATCTGCTGCATCAGCGCGCGTGCCTGCTCGGCCAGCGCTTCGGCACCCAGCGTGCCAAGCCCGCCCACGATGCGGTGCAGGACTTCCACCGCCGTGTTGATGTCCTGCTGCGCGCGCGCTTCCCGACCGCGCTGCAGGTCGTCCACGGTGGCTTCGCGCATGCTGTCGATCAGCACCGTCGCCACATGCTCGGAGCCGAACCGGCGCACGATCGCCGCGCGCGTGGGCGGCGCTGCCGGTACCGCCGCCGGTGGCAGCTCCTGTTCCCTGTCGGCATCGCCCTCGTCGGAGGGCAACCAGCGGCGCAGTGCCTGGCGCAGGGTGGCCAGCGCCACCGGCTTGGCCAGCAGGTCGTCCATGCCCGCTTCGCGGCAGCGCTGCACATCTTCCACCAGCGCACTGGCGGTCAGTGCCAGCACCGGCATGCGCTGGCCACTGCCGCGTTCGCGCTCGCGGATGTGCCGGGTGAGCGTGTAACCGTCCATCACCGGCATCCGGCAATCGGTGATCACCAGGTCGAAGTGTGCGTCGTCCAGCATGGCCAGCGCCGCTTCGCCATCCACCGCCAGTTCGTGCTGCAGGCCCAGCTGCTGCAGCCGCCATCGCATCAGCGCCTGGTTGGTGGGATGGTCTTCCACCACCAGCACGCGCCGCCGCGCCTGGCCGGCCGGCAGCGGCTCCACGTCGCCGCCGGGGCGCTGTTCATTGCGCACCCCGCCTTCGCCCGGCACCAGCGGCAGGCTCACCACCACGTCCACGCGCGTGCCCTTGCCGGGCTCGCTCTGCATCTCCAGCTTTCCGCGCATCAGCCCCACCAGCCGCTGGCAGATGCTCAGGCCCAGCCCGGTGCCGCCGTAGTGACGGGTAATGGCCACGTCGGCCTGCGCGAACGGCTTGAACAGGCGTTCGCGCTGTTCCGCTGAGATGCCGATGCCGGTGTCGGTCACGGTCAGGCGCAGGTTTGTGCAATGTCGTCGGCGCGGTCCACCGACAGCGCGATGCTGACCGACCCCTCATTGGTGAACTTGATGGCGTTGCTGAGCAGGTTGAACACGATCTGGCGCAGGCGCATGCCGTCGGCCAGATGCTGGGGCCCCACCGCCGGGTCAACCTCCAGGCTCAACGCCAGACCCTTGCTGGATGCCTGTGGCGACAGCAGCTGCTGGACGTTGTCGAGCAGGTTGCGCAGCGCCACCGGCTGCGGTTCCAGCGGCAGCGCGCCGGCCTCGATGCGCGAATAGTCGAGGATGTCGTCGAGGATCTGGCGCAGCATCTGCGCCGAGTCTTCGATCACGCTGATGATGCGCCGCTGTTCGCCGTCCAGCCCGGTGTGCGAGAGCGCCTCCACCATGCCCAGCACCCCGCTCATCGGCGTGCGGATCTCGTGGCTCATGGTGGCCAGGAAGTTCGACTTGGCGGCCGTGGCGCGTTCGGCAGCGGACTTGGCCGCGGCCAGTGCATCGGCCTGCGCGCGCGCTTCGGTCACATCCACCCAGTAGCCGCTCCACAGCACCGCACCGTCGGCGGCCGCGTACGGCAGCGCGCGCGTGCGCACCCAGCGCACCACCCCGTGCGGACTGGTGCGGAACTCCAGGTCCAGCGCGGAGAAATCGCGCGCGGCCTCGGTCAGCGCCGCGTGCACCGCCTCGCGGTCGCGCGGGTCGATCTTGTCGGCCAGGCGGGTTTCATCGGCAATCACCTCCTGCGTACTGACCCCGAACATCGACTGCAGGTCGCCGGTGATGTAAGGGAAGGTGACCCGGCCATCGCTGTCGCGGCGGGCCTGGTAGACGATCGCCGGCAGGTTGTCGGTCACTTCCACCAGCCGCTGTTCCAGCCGCCGTCGCATGCTCACTTCGCGGCGCAACCGCCAGTAGCCCCAGCCGTGCACGATGATGCCGGTGAGCAGCACCAGCGACAGCGGCACCGCCCAGCGCGCCACCGAACGCCAGTCCAGCCCGGTGCGGTATTCGGCCAGCAGCCAGTCGCCACGGATCGCCGCGTGTTCGCGCGGGGTAATGTTCGCCAGCACCCGGTCGAAGGTGGTGGCCAGCGCCGCGTACTGGCGTTTCACCGCGAGCGAGAGCTGGTCGCTGAAGCCGGCAGGGGCAGCCACGTGCAGCTTGGCCGGGTACACCTCGCGCACCACACGGTCGACCATGGCCAGGTTGCCCACGTAGGCGTCGGCGTCGCCACTGGCCAATCGCGACAACGCCTGGTCCACGCTGCGCGCCGGCACGATCCGCGCACGGGGCGCGTACTGCAGGATGTAGCCGCGCAACCGCTCGGGGTCGGACAGCAGGATGCTGCGTCCGTCCAGGTCGCCCAGGCCGAGCACCGAACGGCTGTCGTTGGGGGTGACGATGACGTTGGGCACGCTGATGAAGGGCTGGCTGAACACCCAGTCATCCCCCAGGTAATGCGCGTCATTGGGCATGCCCATCACCACGTCCACCTCGCCCCGACGCATCTGTTCGCGCACTTCGAACCAGTCGTGTGCAGGCACCCGGTTCAACTGCGCGCCGACCATGCGCAGCTGCCGCAGGTAGTCCCCGGCCACGCCGCTCGGCTCGCCGGCCGCGTCGATGAATGACAACGGCGCGCCACTCGGCGCATAGCCCATGCGCAACGGCGTGGCCAGCACGCGGCGTTCGGCCTCGCCGAGGATCAGGCGCGACTGCGACGACCACTGCAGCGGTGGCAGCCAGCGCTTGTACAGGGCCTCGCGCTGGGCGACGGTGACCGTGGACAGGGCGCTGTCCAGCGCTTCGGCCAGTGGCTGGCGCGCATTGGGCACTCCGAAGTGCAGCCGCTCGGGCGGCAGGTCGCTGGGCCGCAGCAGGGCAATTCCGTCGAGCCCTTCCTGCCGGATCAGGGTATTGGCCACGTGCGCATTGCCGATGTACACGTCGGCATCGCCCTTGGCCACCATGGAAAGCGCCGCCCGGGTGTTGGCCGCAGTCACCTGGCGGGCAGCCGGGAAGCGGGCGCGGACCTGGCCGCTGGTCAGGAACTCCTGCTCTGTCACTACCCGTAGACCGGCCAGGTCGGGGTCGGTCGAAGTGCGGGTATCGCCCACCCGGCCGACCAGGGCCAGCGGGGCGTCGGCATAGGACCCCGTGTAAACCATGCAGCGGGTCCGGTCGGGGGTCAGGGTGATGTTCATCACCACGTCGACCTCGCCCCGGCATGCCGCATCCAGCACATCTGCCCAGTCGCGGTACACCCGCACCTTCACCTGCACGCCGAGCTGCCGGGTCAGCAGCATCAGGTAGTCATAGCCAAGCCCGTCGGGTCGGCCGTTCTGCATCATTTCGAATGGTGGCCATCCGCTGTTGTACAGGCCCAAAAGGATGGTAGGGTTCCGTTCGATCCAGTCGGCCTGGCGCGGTGAGAGCGAGGGGGCCGGTGCAGGCGCCGCGACGGCGACCGCACCGCCCAGCGCCCAACACAGCCCCAGCACGGCCAGCCAGCGGACAACCGAGGTACGCATGCTGTCTGTTCTCCCAGGAGTGATCCGCCCACGCGACGTGCCCCGATGGGGCCGCTGCCTTCAAGGCAATACTAGTCCATGACCTTGCGCATAATCATCGCTGACGACCACCAGGTGGTTCGGCTCGGCGCCAGATCGGTAATCGAATCCAGCGGCGTGGGCACCGTCGTCGCCGAAGCCGCCACCGTGGAAGAACTCTTTGCCGCACTGGCCGGGCACGAGTGCGACCTGCTGATCACCGACTACTCGATGCCGACCTCCGACAAGGCTGACGGAATAGGCATGATCGAAAAAATCCGGCGCCTCTATCCGGACCTGCGCGTGCTGCAGATGAGCGTGACCGAGAACATTGCCATCCTGCGCATGGTCGCCCAGAGCGGCGTACTGGGCCTGTTCGACAAAGGCTCGCTGGTGGACGAACTGCCGCTGGCGATCCAGGCCGTTTCGCGCGGCCAGCCGTACGTCAGCCGCAAGCTCCGCGAAGTGATCGACCGGGTCGGCACCCAGGCCATCGGCGACGATCGCACCCGGGTGTTGTCGCCGCGCGAAGTGGAAGTGCTGCGCCTGCTGAGCAGTGGCCTCACCGTCAAGGCGATCGCGCAGAAACTGCACAAGAGCATGAGCACCATCAGCCGCCAGAAAGGCGATGCCATGCTCAAGCTCGGCCTGCGCAGCGATGCGGAACTGTTCGACTTCATGCGTGACAACAAGCTCTAGGCCATTTTTCATCGCGTGATGCACGACCACCACCATGTTCAGGGCCTGGACAACGACCAGGTAGCCGCCGACTGGCCCGCGATCAGCGACGCCGAACTGGCGTGGCTGCGCAGCCATTACCCCGCGCTGGAAAGCGCCTGCGAGGTGATCTGGCACAGCCCGCGGCCATTTTCCGCCGCGGCGCTGCTGCAGTGTGGCGCGCGACGCTGTTTCATCAAACGCCACCACGCCAGCGTGCGCACGGCCGCACAGCTGGGCGAAGAACACCGCTTCATCGCACACCTGGCCGCTGCCGGGCTGCCGGTGGTGCAGGTACTGCACACGCGTGACGGCGCCAGCGCGCTCGAACGCGACAGCTGGACCTACGAACTGCATGCGCAGGGCGAAGGCCATGACCTGTACCGCGACATCCCCTCGTGGACGCCTCCGCACGAACCCGCGCATGCGCATGCAGCGGGCGCCATGCTCGCCCGCCTGCACCTGGCCGCCAGCGACTACCACGCACCCCAGCGCAGTACCCACCTGCTGGTCGCGCGCGATGACCTGATCCGCGCGCGCGATCCGCTGGCGTTGCTGCGAAGCGAACTGCCGGCGCGACCGGGGTTGGCCGCGTATCTTTCGCAGCAGTCATGGGAACGCGACCTGCAGCGCGCCGTGCTGCCGTGGCACGCGGCACTGGGCGAGCGCCTGCAGGCCCAGCCGGTGCTGTGGGGCCACAACGACTGGCACGTCTCCAACCTGCTCTGGCACGGCCAGGGTTCGGAAGCGACGGTCGCCACCGTGTTCGACTTCGGGCTGGCCTCACCGGCCAGCGCGCTGTTCGACCTGGCCACCGCGATCGAGCGCAATGCCGTGGCCTGGCTGGACGCCGGCGGCGCCGGCCCGGTCGCCCACGCGGACATCGCCCTGGCGCTGCTGGCCGGCTACCGGCAGGTGCGACCGTTGTCCGCCGCCCAGGTGCACCTGCTGGCCGACCTGCTGCCGCTGGTGCATTTCGACTTCGCACTGTCGGAAGTCGAGTATTTCCAAGGGGTTACCCGCTCCCCGGGCAATGCCGACGTGGCCTACCACACCTTCCTGCTCGGCCATGCCGACTGGTTCTCCAGCGACGCCGGGTGGGCCCTGCTGGACACCCTGCACACCGCCGCCTGAGCCAGCGGGCTCGCCACGGCGGCCGATTGGTGTGAAAATGACCACTGAAGCGGGGGTGCCTGGATCTGCCAGGCTGAGAGAGTCCCTTGGAACCTGATCCGGTTTGCACCGGCGTAGGGAGCTTTGAGCAGCAGGCGCACCCCCGTTCCGGGCCGGTGCGCGCGCGTGCCTTCGCTTCGTCTCCTCTGGCTGATGACGAATCGAATGAACCGCTGCTACCGCCTCACGCTGCTGACCGCCGCCCTCTGCGCCGCCCTGCCCCTGCACGCCGCCGAACGGTCGCCCACCGACCTGGCCGGCGTGCGCGTGCAGGCCAACAAACCGGCCGCGACCACCGCGCCGAGCAGCAGCTTCGGCAGCGCCGACTGGAAGAACACCCCGGCCTCGGTCAACGTGCTCGACCGCGCGCTGCTCGACCAGCTGCAGGTGCGCACGCTGTCCGAAGTGGCGCGGCACGACGCCTCGCTGGGCGACAGCTACGCGCCGGTGGGGTACTACCAGAACATCGCCATCCGCGGTTTCGCGCTGGACCCGGCCACCGGCTACCGCTTCAACGGGCTGTCCATCGCCGGCGAACAGCGCCTGGCGCTGGAGAACGTGCAGCAGGTGGAAATCCTCAAGGGCGAGGCCGGCCTGGCCGCCGGCGTGATGGCGCCGGGCGGCATCATCAACTACGTGGGCAAGCGCCCCGCTGAGGTGCGCAACGTCACCCTCGCGACCGATCAGGAAGGCTCGCGCTATGTCGCCGCCGACGTGGGCACCTGGATCACCCCGCAGTTCGGCGTGCGCGTAAACGCGGCCTGGGACGACACCGCCTCCTACATCGACCACGCCGACGGCCGCCGCAACTTCTATTCGGTGGCGGCCGATTGGCTGATCGGCGAAAAGGGCAAACTGGAACTGGACGCCAACTACCAGACCAGCGCACAACGCTCGGCCAGCGGCTACCAGCTGCTCGGTGGCAGCGTGCTGCCGCGCGGCGTGGACCGCAGCCGCATGCTGGGCCACCAGCCGTGGCAGCAGCCGGTCGGCATCGCCAGCACCAACATCACCGCACTGCACACCTACGACTTCAGCCCGGACTGGCAGTCGCGCGTATCGGTCGGCCACAGCCGTTCGGTGATCGACGACAACGTCGCCTTCGCCTACGGCTGCTACTACGCCGCAGGGTGTGCCGACGGCAGCGTGCCTGGCAATTACTTCGCCCCCAATGGCGACTACGACATCTACGATTACCGCAGCCCCGACGACACCCGCGTCAACGACGAAGCCCGTGGCGAACTGCGCGGCCGCTTCGCCACCGGCTCGGTGCGGCATGAACTCTCGTTCGGGCTGAGCGCGTTCCACCGCACCGTGGACAAGCGCCAGAACGTCAACGAATACGTGGGCACCGCCAACATCGCCGACGCGCAGGTGCCGGTGTTCGACCCCTCGCCGCTGCAGCCGGGCCCGTCCGCGCGGCGACTGGACAGCTGGCAGCGCGCGGTGTTCGCACTGGACCGCATGCACTTCGGCGACAACTGGCAGTGGCTGGCCGGTGGCCGTTACGTGCGCCTGGACGAGCGTGCCTACGACAAGCGCGGCGTTCCGGAGCGTCACAGCCGCATGTCGCAGTTCCTGCCGCAGACCGCGCTGATCTGGCAGGCCAGCGAGCGCATCAACGTGTACGCGAGCTACGTGGAAGGCCTTTCGCTGGGCCAGGAAGCGCCGTTCTGGACCAGCAACGGCAGCACCTTCCTGCCGGCGATGCAGTCGCGCCAGCGCGAAGTCGGCATCAAGTACGCCGCAGCCGATGGCCTGATGCTGGGCGCAGCGGTGTTCCGCATCACCCAGCCATTCCAGTACGCCAAGCCGGACGACAGCGATGCGGGCTTCACCTTCGTGCAGGAAGGCACCCAGGCCCACACCGGGCTGGAGCTGACCGCCAACGGCCAGGTCACCGAACGGATGACCGTGAATGCCAGCGCCAGCCTGCTGCAGGCGCGCGCGCGCGATGCCGGCACCGCGTATTTCGACGGCCAGCAGCTGGTCAACGTGCCCAAGGTGCGCACCGCCGTGCACGTGGACTACGCCCTGCCCTTCGTTGATGGGTTGGCGGTAACTGGCGGCTGGCGTTACGCCTCCTCGAATGCCGCCACCGTGGACGGCAGCGTGAAGGCACCTTCCTATTCCGTATTCGACGCGGGCGTACGCTTCCAGCATCAGCTGCGCGAGCACCCGGTGACCTGGAGCCTGTCGGTGGACAACCTGTTCGATCGCTTCTACTGGCGCGACACTGGCAGCACCGCCGGTGACTACTACCTGTTCCCCGGTGCACCGCGCCAGGCGCGCCTGTCGGTCACGTTCGGGCTATGAGCGCGGCCGTGCTCGAATGGTCGGCGGTGGTGGCCAGCCTGCTCGGCGTCTGGCTGATGGCCGGGCGGCGCATGCTGGCCTGGCCGGTGGGGCTGGTTGCGGTGGGGCTGTACGCCACGGTGTTCATCGAAGCGCGGCTGTATTCGGACAGCCTGCTGCAGGTCGCCTTCGGTGGGTTCCTGCTGTACGGCTGGCTGAGCTGGCACCGGCATGCCGAACAGGACGGCGCGATCGTGATCGTGCCGTTGCCGCGCCAGCAGCTGCTGCGTGACCTGGGGGTGGGCGTGCTGTTCGGCATCGCGCTCGGCTTTGCCATGCACACCTGGACCGACGCCGCGCTGCCCTGGCTGGACGCCATGCTGGCCGCGCTGAGCCTGGTCGCGCAGTGGTGGCAGGCACGTCGCCACGTGGCCACCTGGTGGCTGTGGATCGTGGTGGATGTGGTGTACGTGGGCATGTACCTGGTCAAGTCGCTGGACGTCACCGCCGGCCTGTACCTGGTGTTCATCGGCCTGGCCGTGATGGGCCTGCGCGCGTGGACCGCCGCCAGCCATGAAGGTGCGGAACTGAAACCGCGCTAGCCTTGGCGGCATGAACCCGACCCCCGAACTGCTGCGCCGGCTGCTCCGGGCCAAGGACCACATGGACCGCGCCCCGCATGAGGCGTGGCCGGTGGCGCGGCTGGCGCAGGTCAGCGCGGTATCCGAGGCCTATTTCGCGCGGCAGTTCCGGCAGGCGTTCGGGCTGCCGCCGCACCGCTACCTGCTCACCCGGCGCATCGAACGCGCGGTGGCGCTGTGCCGCGACACCGACCTGCCGATCACCGAGATCGCGCTGCAGACCGGCTGGAGCAGCCTGGGCACCTTTGGCCGGATCTTCCGCGACATCACCGGGCAGAGCCCTGGCGAGCTGCGTGCCAGCCTGCTGCCGGGTACTGCCGCGCCGGCGCCGGAGTGCATCGCCCGCGCCGCCAGCCGGCCGGACCTCAATACCTCAGTTTTGGAGAAGCGGTCGGGCGGCGGGGGGCGTAAAAAGGGCCTACCCACAACACCGGAGGTTCCATGAAGCAGGGCATTGAAGTGGTCGGCCTGTATGTACGCGACCAGGAAGAAGCGCTGGCGTTCTACGTAGGCAAGCTGGGTTTCAGCGTGCACACCGACGCCGGAAATGGCGACTACCGCTGGCTGACCGTGCAGCACCCGGACCAGCCGGGGTTCCAGCTGGGTCTGTTCCGCCCGGGCCCGCCGGTGCATGACGCGGCTACGGCGCAGGCGTTGAATGCCTTGGTTGCCAAGGGTGCGATGCCGCCGCTGGTGCTTACTGTTGACGACTGCCAGGCCACGTATGAGCGCTGGTCGGCGGCCGGGGTGGAGTTCAACCAGGAGCCGACCGAGCGTTACGGGACGGTGGATGCGGGGTTCCGGGATCCGTCCGGTAATGGGTGGAAGTTGATCCAGCGCGCGGCGCGGTGAGATCCAGGATGTCGGCGGTGCCGACGACGCGCGCAACGGTTACCGTCACCGGCGGTAGGGTCGCATCCGATCGACCGCACGCGGGTTGCCCGCGTGCGGTGGGGCATGACCTCTGCCGGAGACGGCTTTTGTTCCGCCGATGGTCATGCGTTACAGAACGTCGCACCGCTATCGGCGGTCGTTTGGGAACCGACCCTACCGCGGCGTCGCGCGTGCCGTGGACGGTCGGCGGTGCGTGGCGCGCCGTGCACCATGCACCGCGCACCGGCGCCGCGTCTCGCGCCACGCCGACCGCGGGTTACGCGGTCTTGTGCGTGGACTTGTGGCGGAACTTCTTCGACATCCATTCGCCCAGGTCATCCATCACGGTAAACGCGGCCGGGATCACGATCAGGCTGAGCAGGGTGGAGGTGATCAGGCCGCCGATCACCGCAATCGCCATCGGGGCGCGGAAGCTGGAGTCGCCGGCGAAGCCCAGCGCGATGGGCATCATGCCCGCGCCCATGGCGAGCGTGGTCATGATGATCGGCTGGGCACGCTTGCGGCACGCGTCAATCAGTGCGTCGTGCTGGCTCATACCCTGCTCGTCCTCCGCCATCACCGCGTAGTCCACCAGCAGGATGGAGTTCTTGGTGGCGATGCCGATCAGCATCAGCAACCCGATCAACGCCGGCAGCGAAAGCATGTTCTGGGTGATCAGCAGCGCACCGAACGCACCACCCGCACACAGCGGCACCGCCGCCAGGATGGTCACCGGCATCAGGGCATGGTTGAACAGCAGCAACAGCACCATGTAGATGCAGATCAACCCCGCAGCCATCGCCAGCATGAAACCGATGAACAACTCCACGAACACTTCGGCGTCGCCAGTGTTGAGGAAGGTCACGCCCGGTGGCAACTGCTTCACGCTGGGCAGCGCCTGCACTTCGGTCATCACATCGCCCAGCGGGCGACCGTTGAGCTCGGCGGTGAGGGTCACGTTGCGCTGGCGCTGGTAGCGCGAGATCTGCGACGGGCCACTGCCCTGGCGGATCTCGGCCACGGCCGCAAGCGGCACCGGGCCATCGCGGCCGGGCACGCGCAGCTGGCCGATCAGCGCCGGGTTGGCCAGGTCGGCTTCGGCAAAGCCCACGCGGATCGGCACCTGACGGTCTGGCAGGTTGAGCTTGGCCAGGCGCTGTTCGTAGTCGCCGGCCGTGGCGATGCGCGCCGCTTCGGCAATGTCCTGCGTCGCCACGCCCAGGTCCGCTGCACGCGCCGCGTTCGGCACGATCTGCAGTTCCGGGCGCAGCAGCGAGGCGGTAGAGGTCACGCTGCCCAGGCCCTGGATGCCGCGCAGGTCGCGCTCCAGTGCGGTGGAGGCCTCCTGCAGGCGCTGCGGGTCATCGCCGGACAGCACCAGCTGCAGCAGGTTGCCCGGTTCGGAGCTCACATAGCTCACGCGCACGCCGGGCAGGTTGGCCAGCCGCGCGCGCGCGTCGCGTTCCAGCGCGCGCTGGTCGCGGTCGCGGTCATCGGCCACGCCCCAGTCGAGGATCAGCGTGGCCTTGCGCGGTTCGCCCACGCCGGTGGCGCTGGGGTCGCCCAGGTCGAGTACGGCGCCCACGGCGGTATAGACCTGCTTCAACTCCGGCATGTCCTTGAGCAGCGCGCGCGCACGCTCGGCCACGTCCACGGTTTCCTGCAGGCGGGTGCCCGGCGGCAGTTCCAGGTTGAGGTTGCTGCGGCCCAGGTCCGACTGCGGAATGAAGGTGGCCGGGATCAGCGGCACCAGCGCCAGCGAGGCCACGAACAGGCCGGTAGCGAGCCACAACGTGCGGCCCCGGTAGCGCAGCGCCCTGTCTACCCAGCCGAGATACCAGGTCATCAACTTCGACTCGGGCTTCTCTTCGCCATGCGGCTTGAGCAGGTACGCCGCCATCATCGGGGTAAGCAGGCGCGCCACCAGCAGTGAGAACAGCACGGCCGTAGCCGCGGTCCAGCCGAACTCGCGGAAGAACTTGCCGGCGATGCCGGGCATGAATGCCACCGGCACGAACACTGCCGCCAGGGTCAGCGAGGTGGCGATCACCGCGTTGCCGATCTCACCGGCCGCCTCACGTGCGGCTTCCAGCGGCGGCTTGCCCATGCGCAGGTGGCGCACGATGTTTTCGATTTCCACGATGGCATCGTCGACCAGGATGCCGACCACCACCGACAACGCCAGCAGCGTGATGATGTTCAGCGTAAAGCCGAAGAAGTACATCACCGCGAACGTGGGAATGATCGACAGCGGCAACGCCAGCGCGGACACCCAGGTCGCGCGCCAGTCGCGCAGGAACAGCCACACCACCAGCAGCGCCAGCAATGCGCCCTCCCACAGCATCGTCATCGACGAGTCGTAGGAGCGGTGGGTTTCATCGATGGCGGTGGTGACCAGCCGGAAGTCGATGCCCGGGTGCTCGGCCTTGATCTTGTCCAGCGCGGCATGCACGCCGGCTTCCACCTTCACTTCACTGGAGCCGCGCGTGCGCGACATCGAGAACGCCACGACCTTTTCGCCGTCCAGCAGCGCCGCTTCGGTCGGGTCGGCGGCGGCGTCGGTGATCGTGGCCAGCGTGGACAGGCGCACCGCGCGGCCATCCGGCAGTGCAATGGAGTAGTCGCGCAGCTGCTGCGCATCACCGACCGTTCCCAGCGTGCGGATGGTCTGCTGCGCGCCTTCGATCTCGGCCTTGCCACCGGCACGCTCGACCTGGATGCGCGCCAGCTGCTGCGAGACATCGCCAGCGGTAATACCCATCGCGATCAACGCGTTCGGGTCGAGGTCCACGCGCACCTGGCGCTGCACGCCACCGACCCGGGTAACCCGCGCCACGCCCGGCACGCCGTACATCGCGCGCGAGATGTCGCGGTCGACGAACCAGCTGGCTTCGTCGGGGGTCATGTGGGGCGCGACCAGCGCATAGGTCATCAGCGAGCCGCCGATGTCCACCTTTGAGATCACCGGTTCCTGGATGTCCTGCGGCAGGTCGGTGCGGATGCGGGTGACCGCGTCGCGCGTGTCATCCAGCGCGGTGGCAAGATCCGCTTCCAGCTGGAATTCGATGGTGGTGGTGCTGACGCCTTCGCTGACCGAGGAGATCACGCGCTTGACGTTGTTCACCGTGGCGACCGAGTCCTCCACCTTGCGGGTGACTTCCGCTTCCAGCTGGCTGGGCGAAGCGCCCGGCTGGGTCACGGTGACCGTGGTCATCGGGAAGGCGATGTCCGGGAAGCGCGCCACCGGCAGCTGGTAGAAACCCCACAGGCCGGCCACGCACAACACGAAGAAGATCAGCAGCGCAGGCAACGGGCGCTTGATCGCCCAGGCGGAGATATTCATTTGGCGCTGGCCTTCGCGTCAGCCACCACGCGCACGCGGTCGCCCTCGCCGAGGAAGCCGGCGCCTTCCACCACCACGCGGTCGCCCGCCTTGAGCCCTTCCAGGATCGCGGTGCGGCCCTGCACGGCCTGGCCGGTGCGCACGCGCAGGCGCGCGGCCTGCTGCTTGTCGTTCACCGTGAACACGTAGCTGTGGCCATCGCGCTGCACGATGGCGGCGGTCGGCACGGTCAGCGCCGGACCTTCGCCGATGACGATACGGCCTTCCACGTACACGCCCGGCTTGAGCGTGCCCGGCTCGGGCAGGTCGGCGAAGATCGTCCCGGTGCGGGTCTGTGCGTCCACGCCCGGGGTGACCGCACGGATGCGGCCGGTGACCACGGCGTCCGCGTAGGGCAGCTCCACCGTGTTGCCCACGGCCACGCCGGTGAGCTGGTCTTCGGGCAGCTCGGCGCGCCATTCCAGGCGACCGTCGCGGATCAGGCGCAGCAGTTCGGTACCGGCCTGGACCACCTGGCCGGGCTGCACCAGGCGCTTGGAGATCAGTCCATCGGCCGGCGCACGCAGGTCGGCGAAGTCGCGGCGCAGCTGCGCCGCGTCACGCGAAGCGCGGGCGGTGGCGGTCTGCGCTTCGGCATTGATGCGGTTGGCGCGCAGCTCATCCAGGCTGCTTTCGCTGATCAGCTTCTGCGCCGCCAGCTTCTCGCTGCGCTGGTAGTTCAGGCGCGCCAGTTCCTGGGCCGCCTGCGCCTGCTTGAGCGAGGCATCGGCCTGTGCCAGTTCGCTGTCCAAGGTGCGGTGGTCCAGCTGCAGCAGGACCTGGCCCTTCTTCACCCATTGGCCCACGTCCACCGGCAGCGCGGTCACGCGCTGGCCGCTGATTTCCACGCCCAGCTGCATTTCCTCGTAGGCGGAGACCGGGCCGGAGACCAGCACCGTGCGCGCCATGGTCTGCTGCTGCACAGCGGCCAGGGATACCGGCAGGGCAGAGCTGGCAGCGGCGTCGGCGGCGGCCTTGTCGTCTTTGTTGCCGCAGGCGGCGAGCAACGCGGCCACCAGCAGGAGGGAAGTGCAGCGGAAAAGAGAGGCGCGCATCAGTGAGCTTCCGTGTCGGAACTGCGTTACTAGGGAAAAATGTCAGGCGGCGCGGGCCAGGCGCTGTTCGATGCCGTCCAGCAGCAGGCCCAGGCCCTGTTCGAAGCGCGTGTCGAAGTCGACCTCGCTCCAGACCTCGCGCGCGCTCCAGCAATGCGGGAAGCGCGCCTCGGCCAGCGCCATGAAGGACTCGCCGAGCGCCTCCATGCTGCCGTCGCCCGGCCACGACTGTTCTTCGATGACAAAGCCCATCGTGTAGTACACCAGGTCCATCGGCGCGGTCGCGGCCAGCCGGACCGAAGCCCCGGCACCGACCAGCGCGGCAATGCTGGCTTCGCCCACCCGCAGCACGTTCTCGGTGGCCAGGAACGTGCCGGCGTAGACCCGAGCGCCATCGCGGCGGGCCTTGAACGCGGTGCGGAACTCGCGCGCGATCTGCAGCAGGGTCTGCCGCCAGGGCTGGCCCTCGGGAATGTCCCGGGCCACGTCCACGATCATCGCGTCGGCCATGGCATCCACCAGCGCCTGCTTGCTCTTGAAGTGCCAGTACAGCGACGGCGCCCGGATACCGAGGGTGCAGGCCACCTTGCGCAGGGTCACGCCCTCCATGCCAGCTTCGTCGAGAAGCTTGAAGGCGGCCGCGACGATGTTGTCCCGGGCGATGGGTTGGCGCACTGGGGGGGATACCTAACGTTGTTAGGGGGCGAATCTAACAGTGTTAGGTTGGGGGATGCAACCGGGGCAGCGGTTCCAAACCGGGGCACGCTTGTGTTGACGCCGGTCCGCCGCGCAAGGCACGCTCGCTTCCACCTGAATGGAACAGGTTTGCAAGGACGCGCGCATGGAAAGGTACCTGCCCTCATGAAACGGCCAGCTCCCGAAGTCCTCGGAATCGCTCTCGCCCTGGCTGTCACCGGGTGCGGCTACGGCACCGAGACAGGTACCGGCCTGCTCACCGAATTCGAGTACCTCGGCTGCGCAGGCGACTGGAACGAGGACAGATACGAACCAGAGGTTACGTCCAGCGGCACCCGCGACGCCGCCACCTTCCTGGTCCGAAATCCCGGCAGCTGCGGCTACGACCAGGGCAGCAACGGCAAGGCCCACGTGGACGGCAACACGCTGGAGCTGGACTACACCCTGAGCAGCAGCGGCGGCGACATGGCCGCCTGCATCTGCGAATACCGCGCGCGGTTTCTGGTGTCAGGCGTGCCTGCAGATGTAACGAAAGTGAGCGTCAACGGCGACGAAGCCAGGCTGAAGGGTGAACTGCCAAGGACAACCGACGCGCTACGCCGGTAGAGTCGGTCGACAGACGACTGCCGATACATGTGATCGATGCTGGGACGCATGACCCCAACTGGGCTGGCACTGTTCGAGCAACCTACTTCTTCGAACTACCAGAGCTGGACAGACGATCTTCCGCACGCTTTTGCTTAAGCGCATCCAACGTTCTCTTCGCAAAGTCGCGCAAGGATTTCTGCTCGGACTCGGTCAGCATTCGAGCGCCGGATGAGGTACCTGGCTTCTGATTCGGTGAACCGTTCTAATCCAAAACCGAGAACCTGCCGCCACCAATTCATGTCTTCGTTGCAGGTTCATGCGTTCGCCGCGCCGCTCATTGTTATCGGCGGTCGTCTGTCGACCGACCCTACCGATGCCCGGGCGTACCCCGCACCCTCGAACGCCAGATCCACCACACCATGGTGGAAGCGGACCGGCTACCCATCTGCCCGAACGGGAGCCTGATGTGAACCTCGAAGGCATCCTGTGCGCGGTGAACCGGCGCGTTGCGATCAAGGTGGAGCTGAGCCCGGTAGTGCTCTATCAGTTCCGCCTCGCCGCGTGGCGTTTGAACCAGAACCCATCCCTGCTGCTGCGGCAGATGATCAGCAGCTACATCTCGATGGCCGACGATCCCAAGTCGATAGACCTCTGCGTGGCATGCGGTTCGTGCGGGAGCGCCGGATAACCTGGCAGCCCGGCCCCGCTGCGGCGGGGTCGGTCACCCAGACGACAGTTGGCAGGGACTGGATGGAACCCGACCTTCACACGCGTTCCATGGGATGATGCGCCACCGCCTTGACCCCTGACGCATGCAGACCCTGACCGACCCCGATCTACTGAACGACATCGCTGAGATTGGTCGAATCCAGGCAGTGCCGCGAATCCTCGAAACCGTTGCCCACATCACCGGCTCGCGATTCACCGCCATTGCCCGTGTGACCGAGACCACCTGGACGGCGTGCGCCACCTTCGACACGTTGGGGTTCGGGCTCGTTCCCGGCGGCCAGCTGGTGCTCGAGACGACCATCTGCGATGAGATCAGGCAGTCGGCGACGTCGGTCGTGTTTGCGCATGCGAGCCAGCACCCGCTGTATGCCACGCATCACACGCCACGGATCTACGGTCTGGAGAGCTACGCGTCCGTTCCCATCCATCGGCCCGACGGCAGCTTTTTCGGCACCCTGTGCGCCATCGACTCGGCCCCGGCCGACTTCGACGTGGCCCACATTCAACGCTCGATGGAGCTGCTTGCCGAGCTGGTCGGAAACTACCTCGACAAGGAAGATCGCCTGCAGGAAGCAGAGACAGCGCTCTCCGATGCGCAGCGCGTCGCCGACCTGCGCGATCAGTTCATTGCCGTGCTGGGGCACGACCTGCGCAGCCCGCTGCAGGCGATCAGCATCGCAGCGGATACGCTGGAGCTTGACTCGAATTCCGAACGCCAGCAGCGCATGCTTTCGCATATCGCCTCTGGCGTAACCCGAATGGATGGGTTGATCAACGATGTGCTTGATTTCGCCCGGGGTCGGCTGGGTGGCGGGATTCCCATTTCGCTGCAGGCCACCAATGCGCTGGAAGCTGACCTGCGACGGGTGGTAGAGGAGGTCGCGATTGCCACTGGTCGTCAGGACATCAGTGTTCAGATGCAGATTGAAGGCGGCGTGGTATGCGACCCGATCCGGCTGGCACAGCTCCTGGCCAACCTGCTGACCAATGCAGCCGAGCACGGCGAACGCTCAACGCCGGTCACGCTGAACGTTCACTCCGGCGCCGAGCGGCTTGTGCTGGATGTACACAACGCGGGACACATTCCATCGAGCAGGTTGGACGCCATCTTCAGCCCGTTCTCGCGCGAGAAGGGGGAGCGCCCGCGTCCCGGTCTCGGGCTGGGCATCTACATCGCGGCGGAGATCGCGCGGTCTCACGGCGGGACGTTGGACGTGGCGTCCAGCGAGAGCCTGGGAACGATGTTCACATTCCAGATGCCCAGGGCAGAACTGGTCTAGCGGAGTCGGTTGAGCGGACTGTGGGACTGCAGCAATAGCAACATGCAGCGAAGCACGGTCCCCGTCACGCAATCTCCACCTGTTCCGCTTACCCTGTGAGGACGCGATCAACAGGCTTTCACATGCGGCATTGCGATTTACCGGTGTCCTCACCCGACTCCCAGGCCTATCGTCTTCTGCAGGACAGTGACTGGGTCCATGCAGGTTTGGCCGAGGCGGCGCCGCCCGAGCTTCGTACCGTACTGACGATGATGCTGGACTGTCCCGAGCCCCTCTGGATCTCGTGGGGTCCGGACAACCTGTTCTACTTCAACGATGCCTTCGTGCCCTGGATGGGCAACAAGCTGTCCGGCGCGATGGGCACCCCGGTCAGGATCGTCTGGCACGACGTATGGGACGAACTGGGCGGGGCCATCGCCGACGCCATGGCCGGTACCCACCGCAGCTTCCGCAACCTGCGCGTCTTCATGGACCGTGACGGCACCCGCCGCGAGACCTTCTGGACCTTCTCATACTCGCCCATCCGCGTCGCCGATGGCAGCGTGGGCGGCATCCTGTGCGTGGTCAGCGACCAGACCGAGTTCGTCTCCGAGCGCAACGAGCATTCGCGGCAGGTGGAGGCCATCAGCGAGGAAGCGCGGCAGGCCCATGCCGAACTGGTCAGGGCGCGCGAGCAGCTGCGCCAGTCGCAGAAGCTGGAGGCGATCGGCCAGTTGACCGGAGGGGTGGCGCACGATTTCAACAACCTGCTGCAGGTCATCAGCGGCTCGGTGGACATGCTTCGCCATGGGATACCGCGCGACGAGCGGCAGCGAGGGCACATCGAGGCCATCGGTGCGGCGGCCGACCGCGCGACCAGCCTGGTGTCGCACCTGCTTTCATTCTCGCGCAGGCAGACGCTTTCACCGGAAGTGTTCGACCTCGGCAAGGGCGTGCAGGGGTTGGGCGATATCATCCGCACCCTGCTGGGCGGCCGGGTCGGGCTGGAGCTGGATCTTCCGGACGAACCACTGCATGTCCTGCTGGACAAGACACAGCTGGACACGGCGCTGATCAACCTCGCGGTGAATGCGCGCGACGCCATCCCGCAGCACGGCACCATCCGCATCTGCGTGCGCAGGGTCGAGGCGATGCCTTCGGTGCGGTTCGCCGCGCCGTTGAAAGGCGCTTTCGCTGCGGTGTCGGTCAGCGACGACGGGTGTGGCATCGAAGAGGGAGTGATGAGCCAGGTCTTCGATCCCTTTTTCACCACCAAAGGCGTGGGCCAAGGGACCGGGCTGGGCCTGAGCCAGGTATTCGGCTTCGTCAAGCAGTCGGAAGGCGAGGTGGATGTGACCAGCACCGTGGGCGAAGGCAGCACGTTCGTGCTTTACCTGCCGCTGACGAACCAGGAGATCGCTTCCGACGGCGCTTCGGGAACGCAATCGCTACAGGACGCCCGGGGATTGAACGTGCTGGTCGTGGAGGACAACGTGGACGTTGCCGAGTTCGCGGTGTCCGCACTGCGGGAACTGGGATGTGGTGTGTGCCTGGCGCGCAACGGGGACGATGCGCTGGCTGAGCTGGAACGGAACCATGCGCGCTACCACGTGGTGTTCTCCGATGTGGTGATGCCGGGCATCAGCGGTCTGGAGCTGGCCAAGACACTGCGCGCGCTTTACCCCGATCTGCATGTGGTGCTGACCAGCGGCTACAGCGAGCTGCTGGCGCGTGAGACCGACCATGGCTTCGCGCTGCTGCGGAAGCCTTATACGCTGGGGGATCTGGCTGCGGCTATCAGGCCGCCGGCGGCAGCGACGCGCTTGGCCGTGAAGGGTGACCCGGCCGACGAGGTGTGGCGGACCCTGTCCTGATCATGACCTACGGACCGGACCTGGCGAACACCACTGGCGGAGACCGGCCGTAACAGCCGGTCTCTCAGCGGGCAGCGGTCTTAGAGTCCGGGCTAGTCCAGGAGCTCGACCCGGCCACCCGCCAAATGGTAGAGACCGCCTACGAGCTTGATGGAACCGCGTTCCTCCAGTGCCGAGAGCGTGCGACTGGATTGACGAATATCGTTGATCGTCATCCGAACATTCGTCCGCGCCACTTCATCCACGAACGCTGCGTTTCGGCTCGTCCTTTCGCCTTCGTAACGCGTCGCCGCGACCGCAGGCTCGATCTTCTGCAGGAGGCCCGTAAGATTCTCGAGCTCGGCGCCATCGATGGCGCCCTTGACGGCTCCGCAAGCGGTGTGGCCCAGTACAAGCACCACCTTGGCTCCCGCCAGCTCACACGCGAACTCCATGCTTCCGAGCATGTCTTCGTTGATGATGTTCCCTGCGACGCGCGCGTTGAAGACTTCGCCGATACCCGCATCAAGAATGATCTCTGCGGGCGCACGTGAATCAATGCAACTCAGGATCATCGCGGCGGGATACTGACCTGCCGCGGTGGCCTTCTTCTGCTCCAGGTATTGGTGACCCTTGGGCTTGCCGAGCCGGAACCGCTCATTGCCCTTCATCAACAGATCGACAATCTGATCTGGCGTCAGGCTGTCGCGGGTCTGCCGTGTCAAACTGATCGCACCGAGAGAGAGAGCACTTGATGCGCCAGAAAATGCAACGCCACCCAGCGCTGCAAGGCTCAATCCGGTCTTCAAAAACAGGCGACGGCCGGCGTCGCCATTGGAACTGCAATTGCAAGCAGACATGAAAGTCCTCCATCGATGGTATTCAGTGCATTTCCGGGATTCCTGTCCCACGCGTCCGTCCTTCAACTTCTACAGCGCCGCTGGCACCTGCATCAGCCCGCCGCCATCCAGCCCGCACTCATCCAGGAGGACGAGCTGGCCGTAGTGATTCACTACAATGCGAAGCCTAGAAGCGCAGGCGCACGCCAACGTTGGCGTTGTAGGGCACCTCAACCTGCTTTCCGTTGACGTACGTCACCTCAGCGAACGCATCAAGCTTCCCGCTCAAGCGCGCTGTCATGCCGGCGCCGACCCTGGCCTTTGTGCCCGACATGTTGTTGGTGAACACCGCGCCATCGTTGATCGTTACGATGTTGTCGTCCTCGAACTCGTGGCCAACCGCCAATCGCAGGTACGGGCTGATCTGCATGTCGTTCTTCAGCGCGATACGACGTCCATACGTCGCGCCGACTTCGCCTTGCAGCGACGCAGCAGACCCTTGGCGTGCCTTCAGACCATTGGACAGCGAGTAGGTTGTCCCGGCGGCCTCGAACGTGGACAGCATCGCGTACGGCTCCACGAACCATGTCCCCTTTTCAATACGTCGGCCCAGTTCGACCGACAGCGCACGGCCGGAAGTCCGCAAGTCACCGAACACGGCGCTGCCATCCTGGCTGCGGACATCGTTCTCACCCTTGAATCGGTACGCCTTCAGCACCGCATCTACGTAATAGCCTTGCGGGTTGAGGTACGTGGCGTAAGCGCCTGCCGAATAGCTGTCGATGCTGCCACCGCCGCTGCTCGCATGATCCAGGTCCGATTGGGTGTAGGAGCCCAGCACGCCCAGATGCCAGCGCGCATCACCGCTCTCGATGACGCGGTCGCCGCCGACAACGACGCCATCCATGCGTTGACGGTAGTTCACCGTCGCGTTATCCACGTCATAGCGGCTGCTCACATACTTGCCCCAGACGCCATCGCGGGCGTCTGCACCGCGCAGTTCTCCCATTCTGGTTTTCAAGGTGGACAGCTCAGCGTCCCAC
This sequence comes from uncultured Stenotrophomonas sp., assembly GCF_963519125.1. Lineage (GTDB taxonomy): Bacteria > Pseudomonadota > Gammaproteobacteria > Xanthomonadales > Xanthomonadaceae > Stenotrophomonas. The sequence continues at coordinate 196,655 of NZ_CAUQLJ010000004.1, forward strand.
ACGCTGGGAAGCGCATTTGCCATCGAAACCACGGCCTTTGCACTGTTGGACAGTTCCGGCTTGGGCGTAGGGACGGGTTCGGGCTGCGGCTCAGGCAGCATTTCCGGCTCCGTCGGGATCTCGGGTTCCGGCTCCGGTGTCGTTTCGGGCTCCGGCTCCGGAGTGACCTCGGGTGCCGGCTCCGGCGTGACCTCGGGCTCCGGCTCCGGCACGACCTCCGCCGACATCACCGAGAGGACCCAGTCGTCGCCGCCTTCCTGCACCAGGTGGTACTTATAGGCGCCCAGGTCGACCGCACCATTGACCAGGGCGAAGCTGTCCGCCGAGCTGCCTGCGGCATGGATAAGATGGTAGCCGTCGCTGGCTGCGCCCTGCAGGTCGTGGCCACTGTCCTGCACCTGCACGCTGAAATTGCCCTCTACGCGATCGGTGACGGACAGGAAGTCGCCATCCATTCCAGCCACGCGCATTGCAAACGTGCCCGAGCCGGTGAGGCTGCGCACTTCAAGCGTTCCGTAGCCGTTGGTGTCGATCGCGTTGTTGAATTGGACACGCCCGTCGTTATGCAGACTGTCGAGGGCAAAGAGGCGGTGCTGCGGATCAGAACCGATCTCCGCTGTGAGCGTGCTGTTGGCGTCCTGCAGGCGCAGGGCTTCAACCTGCGCACCTGCCAGCATAGTCACCCGTCCATCGCCACTGACCGTGGTTGAACCGGCTGCGAATGCTCCATTGTCGAAACGGGCCTGTCCACCTGACATTACGGTGGCATCGACCACCGTGCCGTCCTCGCTCACGTCGAGCATGCCGCCGGCAAGTACCACCGAGCTGTTTGCCAGACCTCCTGCCTTGACGTGCTGGAGTCCACCATTCTGCAGTGTGGTACCCGTTGCAGATGCATTGGTAGAGACCACTTCCAATGCATCAATGCCATCAACGAACGTGTTGAGCGTTTGGCCGGCCCGACGCGCTTCCAAAGTACCGCCAGCCTCAACGACGCTGTCGCTAGCAACCGAGCCCTGGTCTTCCACGCGCAGCAGGCCGTCGGCAGCCACGACGGTAGCTTCGGTCATTCCGCCTGTGTACACCCACTGCATCCCACCCGCACCGGCGCTCGCACCGTGTGAAGTGCTCCCACCTTGAACGTACTCAATGCCACCGGCGTTGATGATGGTGCCCCAACTCTGAGCATCGTTAGCGACGATCTGATACCCACCGTCATTGACGGTGCTGTCGAACGCTTGCCCGCCGTACCGGACGTCCGAGAAGCCACCGGAGTTGATGATGGTTCCCTGACTTCGACTACCGCTCTCGACGAACTGCCTTCCACCGGCGTTGATGGTGGTTCCCTCACTTCGACCACCATCTTCGAGTATCTGCACGCCACCGCTGTTGACGGTGCTGGCGTATGTGATGCCCGGAATCCCTGGTGGATTGTGGGACACGAAGATGGGAACTCCGCTGACCACCTGCAAACCGCCGCTGTTGATTGTGCTGCCCTTGGCAATGGAGTTCACAAACATCTGACCACCGTTCTCGACGGTGGTGTCGACGAACGTCGACCATGTGTAGTTGATTTCCCCATCATCTTCGAGCGGACACTGAATACCGCAGGACCCCACCGCAAACACTTGAGCATTGTTAGTTATGGTGAGTCGAGTGTGGGTACCTGAGGGATACAGGCTGAACGCGTTAGGCCTGGTGACACCATCGCTGGTGTCGTTCCCGGGGACTTCGTAGTAGCCGGCGTGGGCCTGACTCGAGGTCAGCATCGCCATTGCCAGAATGGATCTTTTCATCTTCATGGGGGTTCGCAACCTGAGCGCGTATCGACGCGAGAACAGTCGGGCTGGCGCCCGTCGGGTTTGAACTCTAGGACGTAGCCTCCACGAGGCACATAAGAGGAGTCCTAGGCATTCCGCCCCCTTCAGCGAGGGTTGGGCACCTGATGCACGGGCTGAGCTACTCGACGCTATACTCCCCGAACATGACTATGGGGGTAGTGCGTGCGTAATGGTTTGATTCGATGTGGTGCCTTCGCGCTTCTTGCCATCGCTGGCCTGGGTTACGCTGCAGAGCCCAATCGCCGCATCGCGCTCACCATCGATGATCTCCCCTGGCAGCGGCTCGGTGAACGCGCCGAGGCGGAGCTCGACGCCCAGCACGCCCGCCTGGTCGCCGCCCTCAAGCAGACCGCCGTGCCTGTTACGGGCTTCGTCAACGAAAGCAAGCTCGAGATCGATGGACAGGTGCAGCCGGCACGCATGCAGATGCTTCGCGACTGGCTCACCGCCGGCTTCGAGCTGGGCAATCACACCTACAGCCACGTCTCCATGCACGCGGTACCGCTGGACGTGTACGAGCAGGACATCCTCCGCGGCGAAGTCATCCTGCGTCCGCTGCTCGCCGAGAACGGGCAGACGCTTCGCTGGTTCCGTCACCCGTACCTGCAGGCCGGCAGATCCCCGGAGGCGCGCGCCGAGCTGGCCGAGTTCCTGAAGCAGCACAACTATCGCATCGCCCCGGTCACCATCGACAACGCTGAGTGGATCTGGGCGTTTGCGTATGACCAGGTGCGCGATACCGAAACCGATCCGGTGGCGCGCGAGGCGCGCCTGCGCCAGCTGCGCCGTGGCTATGTTCCCTACATGCTCAGGAAGCTGGACTACTACGAGCAGCGCTCCCAGGAACTGCTGGGCAGGCTGCCCGCACAGGTATGGCTGATGCACGCCAATGCGCTCAATGCAGACAGCATTGAAGAGCTGATCGCCGCCACGCGGCGACGCGGGTATCGGTTCATCACGCTTGAAACTGCGATGGAAGATCCGGCCTACCTGCGCCCCGAGGGGTACAACGGCGGCGCGGGAATCACCTGGATCCAGCGCTGGGCCATGGCGGACAAGATGCCCAAGGCGTTCTATCAGGGCGAGCCGATGGTGCCTGGCTGGGTGATGCAGCTTGCGGGGCAGGAGTCGGAGTAAGGATCACCCGCATGGAGTGGTCCACCTTCAGCCTCCTTCACGGCGTCCGCGTCCGGCCAGAAGCGGACTATTGAACGCCCAATTCGCTCAGATTCCCTCAAGCACGCTGGGATCACCCGTCCTCCAGACGTTGTCTACAATCACATGCTTGATTTCCCACCCCGCGTTACGGCGGGCCAACACAACGTCATAGCGGTTCTTCATCAGGTAGTGGCGTGCTGCGTCGACGCTCGATACGTGCTGCGCTTCAACCAACACATCCACCCTCGCCGTATCGCCGTCCACCACCACCCTCGGGTTGCTGAACGAGTGGGAGGTATCGAGCCCGCTGAGTGACGTGGACAGCGCCTCGACGATGGTTTTCCGCCCCTGCAGCACCGGGTACTCGAAGCCGGCCTTTGCGCCGGCGGGGCGGAAATCGGAGATGGCGTCCTCTGTAAAGGCCGACGAGAGCAGCGCACGGTCGCGCAGGTCGATCCCCGCGGCGAAGCGGTAAAGCGTATCGACCACGGCCAGTGTGTCGTGAAGGGAGTCGGGGCTATTGACGTGCAGTGACATCGGTTGATTCCTTAGCGGGGAGTGGGGGTTGCTGGGTCAATGAAGGTCATACGGGTGTCGGCAATGGTCTCCGCAAAGCCGCTGCCGAATACACCTACAGGCGTCTGGAATCCTGGGCGCGCCTCTCCTGCCAGCACACGGCGAGCGGCCACGACCGCGGCCAGGGGCGTGAAAATGTAGCCGTTCACGGTATCCAGCACCGCACGAGTCATGGCACCGTCTACGCCGACCACCTCTACTGCTGCCTGGTACCGGTTGTCGGCGCGCTCCTGCGCGGTGGGCCCATCCGGCAGTGCATCGATGCCGCCTTCGGGGAAAGCACTGCCCGATACGTGTACGTAGGTTTCGATATCGCCAACCCCGGTCTGCTTGGCGATGGTGATCAGGTCAGGCAGTGTCACCGGGAAGCAGCTCAACGGGCCCGTGCCGAAATCGAGGTCGCGTAGCGCGTCCGGCGCATGCTCCGTGAGCACATCATCCTTTCGCATCAGGCACTGGGCCGTTACGTGTTGGCTGGCACTAAGCGCCGATCCGCGCGACATCGAACCCGCTACATGCAGGGCGATACGGATGGAAACCGGTGACCGCACACGTTCAACGGCACGCGCGGCCAAGCTGCCAAGCATCGCCACGCTGCCGCCGCTACCCGGCATCAACATCACCCCGGCCTCGGTTGCGCTCAGGTCATGGCGCTCAGCCAGCTGGTAGCTGTCCAGCTCGGCGGCAATATCCAGATAGTGGACGGCCGCACGCAGGCAGGCCTCCATCAGCGCACCCGCGGTGTGCGCGAACGGACCAGCGCAGTTGAGCAGCACAGTGATGTCCCGCAGCCCGTTGTCCACATCGCCAGCGTCATCCAGCGCGAACACGCGGTACTCCACGCCAAGGCGCTTGGCCAGGGCCTGCAGCGGAGCTTCGTCGCGCCCCGCCACCACCAGCTTCAGCCCAGCTTCTTTCGCGTTCGCTGCAGCCATGCGCCCGGTGTAGCCGGATGCGCCGTAGATCATCAATGTTTTCATGGCGTGTTCCTCGCCGCCCTATTCAAGTTCGGCGTCAATGCGGGAGATAAGACCACCACCGTGGCTTGCACGGGGTGCGACGCGGCGGCCTCATTCATGCCCGTGCTGCCAGCTCTTGTAGACGAACTCCAGGCTGTAGCCATCCGGATCGCGCACCTGCGCGGCGTAGTAGCGGGGGTCGTAATGCAGCTGGGGGCCGGGGGGATGGATTTCGGTTGCACCAGCGGCCATGGCGGCGGCGTGGGCGGCATCCACCATTGCGGTGGAGTCGGCCACAAAGCCGACATGCACAGCCTGTGCTGCCGCCACGCCCTGCCGCAGCCAGAAGAACACCCGCCCCCTCGCACCGAAGCCCTTCAAGTCCGGGTGGCCAGGGGGACCTTCGCGGCCATCGTAGTCGAGCCGGTTGACGATCCCCAGCGGCGCCAAGGCCGCGGTGTAGAAGTCGATCGACCGCGTGGTGTCTGTGACTGTCAGAAAGATGTGGTCCAGCATGTCGGTCTCCCGTTGAGGTTCAGATGGAGTAGCCGCCGGCCACTTCGAGTGTCTGCGCATTCACCCAGCCGTACGCATCGCCCAGAAGCCCCGCTACGACGCGGCCGACGTCGTCCGGCTCCCCCACCCTGCCCAATGCAGTCTGTGAGGCCAGCAGTGCTTCGAACTCATCATTGAGTCCGCCACCGAGCTCGGTACGGATCGCGCCCGGTGCTACTGCATTGACGCGGATGCGCCTGTCGCCGAATTCCTTGGCCATGTAGCGGGTGAGCACGTCCAGCCCGCCCTTGAACGCAGCGTATGGCGCCACACCTGCGGTCGCCACACGCGCGGTAGCGCTGGTGATGTTGACGATGCTGGCACCCGTGGCCAGCAATGGCAGCAACGCCTGGGTGAGGAAGAACGGCCCCTTGAGGTGCACGTTGTACAGCCTGTCGAACTGGTCCTCGGTTACGGTTTCGATGGGATTGAACAGCCCGAAGCCTGCGTTGTTGACCAGCCCGGCGAGCGTGTTGGCGCCCCAGGTATCCTGCAGCGTCCCAGCCAGCTGCTTGGCAAATGCCGCGAACCCGTCGCACCTGCCCACGTCCAGCTGCAGTGCAACCGCGCTGCCGCCTTGTTCCTGGATGCGCGCCACCACCTGCTGGGCAGCCTCCGCTTGGGCGTTGTAGGTGAGGATGACACCCATGCCTTGCTCCGCGCAGTTGTGGGCGATGCTGGCTCCGATGCCACGGCTGCCGCCGGTGATGAGTACGTGCTTCATGCTGGAATCCTGTGCGGTGAGGGTGGATGCACAGGCTAGGACGGTGCGCCTGGGGACGCCGTCCAGATCCTCCCTGTTTCCTGCCTATTCCTGCTTTCCGCCTTGTCAGGTCGATTCCGGGGGTGTCCAATGCCTGCATGGACAACGCACTGGAAGAGCTGCGCCGCTTGGCGGCGAAGGCGGAGAACCGCCGTACCGACACCGGGATTCCGCGCGTGGCCATGGTGCAGGGCGAGATTCCCGAGCATGCGCTGGCCGCCGTGTACGAGCCGATGATCAACCTGATCCTGCAGGGCAGCAAGTCGATGACGGTGGGCGAGAAGACCCTCCACTACGACCCGGCAACCTACTTCATCATGTCGGTCGACCTGCCGGCGGTGGGCGCGGTGCATCCCGCCCAAACGGGCGAGCCCTACCTGGCAGTGAGCCTCACGCTGGATGCCGGCATCCTCTCCCAACTGCTCTGCGACACTACTGACGAGGCCAGCGGACGCGGCGTGTCGTCGTCACAGACCGAGGCGTTCAATGTCGCAGCGGTAACCCCCGAGCTCATGGACGCCTGGGTGCGGATGCTACGCCTGATGGAGCGCCCCGACGAGATACCTGCGCTGGCCCCGGCCTACGAGCGCGAAATCCTGTACCGCGTGCTGCAGGGACCGCACGGTTGCATGCTGCGGCAGCTGGCCACGCCGGATTCGGCCCTCGCGCGAATCAGCAGCGCCATTCAGCGCATACGCAGCGACTATGCCAAACCGCTGCGCATCGCCGCCTTGGCCGAACAGGTGGCAATGAGCGAGTCGGCCTTCCATCGTCACTTCAAGTCCGCCACCGCACTGAGTCCGCTGCAGTACCAGAAGCAGCTGCGCTTGCTGCAGGCACGCCAGATTCTGGCGACGCGAGGAACAAGCGTTACCGCAGCCGCACTCGATGTCGGCTATGAGAGTCCCACGCAGTTCACCCGCGAGTACGCGCGTGCGTTTGGCCTGCCACCTTCGCAGGATGCGGCACGCATGATCGCCAGCCGGCGTGGGTAAGAAGCACTATCAGGTGTCTGCTTGCACGTTTGGCTCTGGCAACCTTACTGAGCATGCAGCGATGGGATCCGCTGACGGCCAGAAGCCCTCATGATGCCGGTGACCCCGTCTGCAACACCGTTTCCGACCCCGAGTCAGGTTCGATGAAGACCAACGAGCCAACCGACGACGCTGGCCGCAACACCGCCCCAAACAAATCCCTGGGCCATCTGAGATCCGCCGAAGTACGCAAGTCCACCACCGATACCTGCACCGACCAACGCGAACTGCGCATACCGGCGCTTCCGCGCTTGCAGCGCTTCACTCGCGGCCTGCCTGGCACGGAGTTCTTCACTCCTTGCCTGTTGCCTACGAAAATGTGGCTCCAGGATGGCGTCAGCCACTGCGTCGACTTGGGACTTCTTCACTTGGGAGCACTCCTTGTGCGACCTGATGAACGGACTGCTTGATCGGTTAATGCCGCTGCACTGCGTGTTTGAATCTTAGCTGGTTTCGGGCCGTGGCTTCCTCCCCGAGACGCAGGGCTCGGACCTGTATTGACCGGCGGCAGGGGCAGGCCGCACGCTAGGGACCTCCGCCGGGGGGCGGGTACCAGGGGCAACGGGCATGGAAGTGAAGCGCAGTTTCGCGGTGGGCGACGTGCTGGTCTCGCGCCGTGAGGATGGCGACTGGATGGCGGTAAAAGTTCTGGCCGTGGATTCCTGGCCGGACGAGAGCGACACCCTGCAGTGTCTTGTTTTCCGGCCCATTTCCCATACCCCCACAGTGGAGTCATTCCGCTCGGCGGACGACCCGGGCTACCACGGACCCATCAGCGCGGCCGGGTTCGCCGAGGGCTGGGAAATCCTGTGCACCTCGCCCATCGAGGAAGACGATCTGGCCGGCTTCACCCAGTACCTGAAAATGACCGACTTCGGACGGTATCTGGAGGTGACAGGGCAGAGCGTGGAAACGGTTGTAGCACAGGCGAATGCGTACTACCGGGCCGCGTCAGCGCTGGACGACGAAGGCAAGAAGCTGGAGGCGATTGACACCTATAGCCAAGCCATCGACCTGTTGCCGATGCTCTTCGAGGCCATCGACAACCGTGCGCTTCTGCATTGGGAATTTGGCGATTACGCCACTGCATTGATGGGCTTCGAGGACTCGCTGCGGGTCAACCCGGATGGGAATACTGCGTTCTTCTCTCGCGGGGAGTGTTTGTTGAGGTTGGGCAGATTGGAAGAAGCTCACCTGGTGTTTGAGGAGGGGATGCAGCGGTTCCCCGAGCATCGGGATGTGTACGTTCGCTACCTGGCTGAGACGCTGGAGGAGAAGCGGAAGCGCGAAGGCAGAATTGCTGTGGACGCCCAGGCATCGGACGACTCCAAAGACAGGCGCCGCCCGTGGTGGAAGCCTTGGGGCTGAAGGTCGTCCGATGAAAGCCCATGACATCGAAAGGTACGCGTACATGTGGGACGGCAGCCAGCCCGGTTGGACGATGCTCCGAATCGAAGAGCACCATGTGCATCTGGCGCTTCTGTTTGCTCCAAGTGGTCCCACCGTGCGCGAAGTCGCGGAAGTTCGTAGCCTTGTCCCCGCGCTCTCCGAGCTCCCTGCGGCACAGTGCCATGCTGCGCTGAAGGGGCAGGCGCGTGTTCCAGTGGGCCGCTTTGATTGCCTTGAGGCTGAGAAGATCGTTGAGACCTTCACAGAGAGGGGTCTCTGGATTGAGATGACATCCGAGGATGCCTCTGGATATCTCCCCAGGAATGAACTCACCGGAGAGGTGCTGATCATCGAGGATAACGACTTGGCCCAAGCTGTATCGGTCAGGGCCATTGCGGAGGGAGTCCGGATCAATCATGTCTAGGGCTCGCCTTGAAGATCTGGAAGGCTTCCAAGAGCCGGGCGTTCATATGTCGCCTAAGCCGCCATATGGTTCGCTTGAGGCTTGCGCAGGTGACAAGGTACTTTAATCCTTCAATCATGGCCGCCGATGAGCGCTCCCGATCAAACCCTCATTGCTGTCCCTCAACGGGAAGTCCAGCTGCTTCTGGGGAAGTGCGTTCTGCGTTTGCAGCAGTACGAAATTCTTCTGAAGTCCGTAATGGCGTCGAGTGCTTTCTCGGGCACACCGGATACGATCCAACGCACCATGGAACTTCGGAAGGCTGAGGCTGGCGGAAAGACACTCGGCATCCTTACCCGCCGTCTGTTTGGGGAATACATTCGGAAGGATGGAAGTAACTTTCCCAATGAAACGTCGGACAAGGACAGCGAACCTTTTTTTTTCAGTTTCCGGTCTTGTCTCCATCTGCCAGAAGAAAGCCATGTAGCGCTGGAGGAGGATACAAGTGCGCTGGTGGCGCTGCGGAACAGACTTGTACATCACTTCATCGAGCTGCATGACATCTCGACTGTCGATGGATGCTTGCTCGCCCAGGAAGCACTTCATCGCTCATACGCAGACATAGACCGACAATTCGAACAATTGCGTACCCTCGCCGACCACCTGAACGAGGCGCGGAGAGCGGCAGCCGAGTTGATGCAGTCACCCGAGGTCGCGGAAATGATGATCAACGGAATCCTGCCTGATGGGCAGGTCCATTGGCCAGGAGCCGGAATTGTCTACGCACTCAGGCGAGCTTGCCGGGAGCTGTCGGTCGAGGGCTGGGCGAATTTGGAGGCCGCGGCACATTGGGTGGCCGAGCGTGAGCCGGAGCAGACTCCGAAAAAGTACGGGTGCTCCACGTGGCGCCAAGCCGTTCACGAGTCTGGTCAGTTTGAGCTGCGCCGCTTCACTCACAACGGAAAGTCTGGAAGGTGGTTCAGAGAGCGAGCCAGCGTGCCGTAGAGTATCCCTCGCCTGCCTGGCTGCGGTGACACTTAGCTCGCGGTCCCCGACGCCATACTCCGCGTTCATCGTGATGGGGGCAGATCGTGCGTAGTGGATTCCTTCGAAGTGGCGCCTTGGCGCTCCTTTACATTGCAGGCTTCGCCCACGCCGCCGAGCCTGACCGCCGCATTGCGCTCACCATCGATGATCTCCCTTGGCAGCGGCTCGGTGAGCGCGCCGAGCCGGAGCTTGATGCCCAGCACGCTCGATTGATCGCGGCCCTCAAGCAGACCTGCGTGCCCGTCACGGGCTTTGTCAATGAAGGCAGGCTGGAGGTCAACGGACAGGTGCAGCCTGCACGGGTGCAGATGCTCCACGACTGGCTGGACTCCGGCTTCGAGCTGGGCAACCACACCTACAGCCATGTCTCCATGCATGCGGTGCCGCTGCAGGAGTGCGAGCAGGACGTCCTGCGTGGCGAAGTCATCCTGCGACCGCTGCTCGCCGAGCACGGGCAGACGCTGCGCTGGTTCCGGCATCCGTACCTGCAGGCGGGGCGCTCGCCGGAGGCGCGCGTCGAGCTGGCCGCGTTCCTGCAGCAGCACAACTATCGCATCGCGCCGGTTACCGTGGACAACGCGGAGTGGATCTGGGCGTTCGCGTATGACCAGGTGCGCGATACCGAGACGGACCCGGCAGCGCGTGAAGCGCGACTGCGCCAGCTGCGCCGTGGCTACGTCCCCTACATGCTCAACAAGCAGGACTACTACGAGCAGCGCTCCCAGCAGCTGCTGGGCAGGTTGCCTGCGCAGATATGGCTGATGCATGCCAACGCGCTCAATGCGCATACGGTTGAAGAACTGGTCGCCGCCACGCGCCGACGAGGGTACCGCTTCATCACCCTTGAGACTGCGATGGAGGATCCGGCTTACCTGCGTCCCGAGGGTTACAACGGGGGTGCGGGGATCAGTTGGGTACAGCGATGGGCGATGGCTGAGAACATGCCCAAGACGTTCTACCAAGGAGAGCCTGTGGTGCCTGGCTGGGTTATGAAGCTTGCTGGGCAGGAGTCGGAGTAAGGGATACTCGGCATCGAACACCTCGCTGTCGAGCCTCCTTCTTGGCGTCCGCATTCGGCCATAAGCTGACATACGGCGCAACCGGCTAGCGGCGGCTCAACGGCGTCTTCGACCAGATCGGGAAATACTGCTCGCAATTCCAAGCCTTCACGAACCAACAGGCGCGGACGGCCACGTAGGTTTCCGGGCTGGAACACAGGCCACCCGCGGTGCACTTGCCCGAAAGGAACACAGACCCGCCTGGGGCAAGCTTTGTGCTGTGGACCATAAATCCCATTCCTGCCAGCACTTCCGGGAAAAGCTCCGGGTCTGGCCGGCGAATGGCGTCTAGATTGAGATACGGATTAAGATACAGCACCGGCCGCGTCGTCTCGTTGCGAAGTTCCAGCACGTAGTCCCCCGTAGCACGGTCGTAGGAGCGAACAGAAAGGATGACGCCCTCGGAGACCGGCGGCAACGTAGTACAGCCTGCCAGCAGACATACCGCCATCAAGGATAGATACCCTTTCATGGCACTCATCCGCCCAAGGGGAGACCGCTTGGAACGGCTCCCGGATGCACCAGATTCGCTGCGATCACGCATGCCTGACATCCCGACCGGTGGCCGTTATGGGTCTGAAGCGGATGTTAGCACCCGCTTAAGCGCACATCCCAAGTGTCTGCTTCCGGCCAGGAGCGGTCATTCCATGGTGAGCCTTAGCGTCCCTACTATTGGGCGGCGCATGATCGGGAAGGGCCCGTCGAGAGGTCGCTTTGCGCCCTGCAGATCTCAGCCGCCTGGCCAGCCTTTGAGGTGCCCCAGCTTCCAACGCCAGGAGGCGTAAGCCAGAAACGCAAAGCAAACCGCCATGGAGCTTGGGCTGAACGCTTCGGTGGTCCCGTTCTTCATGACATAGCTGACAATGAATGCTGCGAAGAAGAAAACGCAGATCCGTCGGCGCAGCAAAAGCGCAATGCCGCCCAGCAATAAAGACGATGATACGAACGCGGCGAATGCAAGCTGCGAGGTGGGAAGTGCATCGGCGTAACGGGAACCCACTTGCGCGATGAGGAACAGAAGCATCGCGAAAAACTGCAGCGAACAGAATGTGGCGATCAGCGCCGAGATGACAGTATGTGCTGTGTCCTTCCACCGCCTTGGGCTCTTGGGGACATGTGCATTCGACGACTCATAGGGGTTTTCCACAGGTCCATCCTTGGCGATTTCTTGAGCGGGAGGATGATACCCCGCCGCGATGAGCGGAACCATCTCAGCGGCAGTAGAGGGAGCTCGTGATGGCTTCCTCGTCGGGGCTACCCTTCGCGCCGACTCTTCGCGGCTTTGCAGAGATCCATGGGACTCCACGAATCGCCCCCTAATCGGAAGCCTGGAACACACGCGTCCAACCCCTCTCGCCCCACGCTGTCAAACACGTGACTTTCTTGCACATCCAAGCATCCCTGCAGACTTTCCCGCAATGGCACTAGAGCATCTTGATGGATTCCACGTAGATCACATCCTCCGAGCAGCCAAACCCTTCGATCTTTCGATCCTTTATGTCGAACCGCATCATTTCGTCCATTCGGGGCCGGAACTGAAGTGAGCCTTTAATCAACACGCGCTTCGTGTCCCAGCGCTGGCTGTTCTTCAGAACGCTGGCAGGAAGTGCAAGGTCATAGCACTTGCCGTCATCCAGTGTGACGTAGCCCAGGCCATGGCCACCGGAGAAGATCTCCACCACGCCCTCGACTTTCACCTGCGTTTCCACCGCATCGCCGACGGGCTCCGCGGCGGCGCGCTGGCAGCCTGCGGCTGCAGCGCCGAGTACCGCTCCAACCATCAGCGTCCGCACGAACATGTAGCCCCCTTCGCGATTGCGGCGCCGCCGCTTGGATCTCAGGTGAGGTAACAACTACCGTAGCAGGCCTGCGTCCCTGGCAAACGCAAGCACCTTCTTAACAACAACATCGCGATCCTTGAACTCTCCCGCTCTCGAACGCCAGCGAACGGATGTGTCGCCAAGCGAGAACTCGATGACGTGCCTCTTGATTCCACGCAGCCAAAGGAATCCCGCACCCGCTGCCAGCATCAGGGCACCAATCGGCACCCTGGTTCCCGCTGCCATGGGCGCGAACATGACTGTCAAGAATGCTGCGATGCAAAGGACACCAAGGATCGCAGGTACCAAAGCATATGTAGCTTTGTAGGTGATGGCTTGGATCTTTGCCATGGGGATGATTTCCAGCGCGTACGGCTGCATGGCGAGCTCTTTACGCCGAACGAATCTGATCTGCCCAGTCCACACGGTGGCAACTTGACCCGTTTGCCTTGCGTAATCGGAATCGTGAATCAGTGTTGCCACGAAATCGCCCTGCGCATTTTGTTCCGTTGCCATTGTTTCCCCTGAATTTCTCACGCCAAAGTCGAGCCTGCTCGGCTTAAAATACGGCGGGACCCGGCGCCGTGGCTCCGCGTCCCATTGAACTTACCCTTCACTGGTTGGCCGGCTTTGTTGAACCGGCATGCTCAACTCTCTTCGTTCTGGGAAAATTTCGCTGCGACCGCCTCCGTGACATCCTTGAATACCTCGCCATCTGTTGGCTCCCACCTGATCCAGTTACCAGTCGCAGTGGCTTGGGTCTCAAAAGCATTGCCGTTGAGTCTGTACCGGGTGCTTTCGTCGTGGGAGAGGTACGAGGTCCGGCCATCGGCGGTCCATCTCACTCGCGTTTGATGGAATCTACTTCCATCTACGGTCCAGTCGAATGTCATCAACATTCGAAAGCGGCCTTTCGACGCCTGGGTCACAGTCACGCCGCGTCCGTCAGCGGACAACAGAAGGTAGTTGTTTCCATCCGGTGTTCGATTTATGTAGGTGCCTCCCAGGTCTTCGACTGAATCCGATCCCGCTGAAGAGTGGCCCGTGCAGCCTGCCAGTAGCAGGATGCAGACTACTGCGGCTCTTGGCAATTTCATGGTGATTCCTTTCGGATTTGACTGCTTCGCAGCTGGATATCTTGATCCGGCGCGCCCCTTCAGTACCGGCCGATCTTAGACGCGCCGCGGACGGCCAACAAGCAGGCGGATGTGCAGCAAGGGGTGGCCGATGGTTGTCATCGGTACCAGGGCGTCTAGTGTTCCATTTCGTTGAGCACGGCTCCGGCCAGGGTCATGCGTCAGCCGCGCCGATGATTGTTATCTGCGGTCGTTTGGGAATCGACCCTACCCTGGCCTGGCCGTGCAGCCATGCGTCCACGTAGCCTTGCGTCCGTGCGTCCGTGCGTCAACCTCTCTGCGGCGCCTGGCAGTTGGGCATTGGTGCGGCCTTGCTACCTTCGGGTGCCGTCTCGCCTTTTCCCCCATGCCATACTCCGCCGATCCCGCACCACCCACCCCACTGGTTCCGCCACCATGCCCTGGCTTCCGGTTCGTCCTGCTCCCGTGCACGTTGCGAACCGGCCCCTGCGCGGCGCCGTTCGGGTCCTGCTTTGCCTGGCACTGGCACTAAGCGCTCTCCCAGCCCTGGCCCTCTCCCCAGACCGCGCCCTCTCCCAGCTCCGCCACGACCGCTGGACCGCTGAGGACGGCGCACCCGCCCAGATCTTCTCCATCGCCCAGACCCCCGATGGCCTGCTCTGGATCGGCTCCCGCCAGGGCCTGTTCCGCTTCGACGGCGTGCGCTTCGAGCGCATCACCCAGGCCGGGGGCAAACCGCTGATCGACGACGACGTGCTCAGCCTGTTGGCCGAGCCCGATGGCTCGGTCTGGGCGGGCTACTTCAGCGGCGGCATGAGCCGGCTCGGTGGCTCCAAACCCGACCAGTACGAATACCAGCGCGACGATGTGCCGCTCGGCTCGGTGATGGCCTTCGCGCGCGATGCGGACAAACGACTCTGGGCGATCACGCCGGCTGCGCTGGTGTGGCTGGACCCGGACAGCGATACCTGGAAGACCGGGGAGGCGATGGGCTTTGATCCGGCGTGGCAGCCGGAACGGATGTACGCCGACCGCGATGGCGGGCTGTGGATCGGATACACGCACAAGGACAGCTTCGGCATCGCCTACCTGGCGCCGCATGCGGCGCGCTTTGCGCCCTACCCCAAGGCAGTGCAGATTCCCTACTTCGACCAGGCCCCCGACGGCACGTTGTGGGCGGTGGACTATTGGGGCGCGCGGCCACTGGCGCACGCCGAGCGGGACCCGCGCCACGAACGGGCCACACTGAGCTGGCTGGACCCTGGGTTCAAGGGCGGCGGCGTGCGCTTCGACCGCGATGGCGGCATGTGGCTCAGCACCGAAGGTGGCATCGGGCGGGTGCGTAACCCCCAGGCACTGCGTGCGCCCGGCGGCGGGATGACGTTGCCCAAGCCGGAGTACTTCGGGCCTGCGCAGGGGCTGACGTCGGAAGTGGTGTGGACGCTGTTCGAGGACCGCGAAGGCAACGTCTGGGCCGGCACGGCCAATGGCCTGGACCGCTTTCGCGACAACGCGCTGGCGGCCGTTGCATTGCCGCGCCGCGACCAGTCGTTCGTGATGGCGCCGGGCGACGGCGGCCGCATGCTGGTGGGCAATGCGGACCGCGGGCCGATGTGGGTGACGCCGGACCCTGATGCGGCCGGTGGTGGCCAGGTGCAGGAGCTGGGCGGCCCGGCGATGGAGAAGGTGAGCGCGCTGCATCGCGATGCCAACGGCACGCTGTGGATGGGCAGCGCGACAGGCTCCATATCGAAGGTGACCGGCACCGGCCTGGAACGCGTGCCGCTGCCACCCGAACTGGCCGGCGACAGCGTGGTGACCATGATCGCCAGCGACCGCGCCGGTGGGCTGTGGGTGAGCCGCCTGCACGGCGGCCTGCTTCGCCTGTTCAATGGTCGCTGGGAAGCGCAGAACGAAAAGTACGGCATGCAGGCGGGTTCTACGCCGCGTGCTCTCGCCGAAGATTCGCAGGGGCGGATCTGGAGCGATGCCGGGCAGACCATCCGCGTGTTCGAACACGGCCGCAAGCACGACTACAACCAGGGCGGACCGGAGATCGGCCGCATCTCCGCATTGCAGAGCTACGGCGACACGCTGTGGGTAGGTGGCGCACGCGGCGTTTCGATGCGTGCCAACGAGAACTTCCACCGGCTGCTCGGGCGCGATGGCGAGACCTTCGAGAAGACCAACGGCATCGTGCTGCTGCCCGATGGCGAACTGTGGCTGGGCGGCCGCAACGGTTTGACCCGCGTACCGGCTGCGGAAGTGCAGCAGTGGCGCAGGGATCCTTCGCATGCGGTAGCCTTCGAACGCTTCGGCGTACTTGATGGGTTGCGCGGGAGCTCGGAACAGAGCGGAAGCCTGCCTTCGATCATGGCCGATGCGCAGGGCCGAATCTGGTTCGCCACCAACCGGGCCGTGCACTGGATCGACCCGCGCCACATCGCGCGCAATCCTTCCGCGGCGCCGTTGGCGCCCACGTTGCTGGGCGTGCAGGTGGACGATCGCGCGGTGCCACTCTCGCCGTACCTGCGTCTGCCCGCCGGCAGCCGCGACCTGCGCGTGGACTACACCGCACCGGCCCTTCGCGTGCCGGAGCGGGTGCGCTTCCGCTACCGGCTGGATGGGGTGGACGACGACTGGCGCGACGCCGGTACCCGCCGCCAGGCGTTGTACAGCCGATTGGCGCCAGGCAGCTACCGGTTCCGGGTGATCGCCAGCGACGACACCGGGGCGTGGTCGAAGCAGGAAGCCTCGTTCAACGTGACCGTGCTGCCGGCGTTCTGGCAAACCCTGTGGTTCGCACTGGCGATGCTGGCGCTGTGCACCGTGCTGGTGTGGCTGTTCGTGCGCTGGCGGGTGGCAGTAGCGCGACAGCGGGTGCAGCGCGTGTACCGCGCGCGGGTGGGCGAGCGCGAGCGCATTGCCCGCGATCTGCACGACACCCTGCTGCAGTCGGTGCAGGCGCTTATGATGCGCATTGAATCCTCACGGCGGCGCTTGGCCTCGGGCGACGCGGCAGCGGCCGAAGCTGGGCTGGCGCGTGCCTTGGAGGAAGCCGAGTCCGGCCTGGTGGAGGGGCGCGACCGCATCCGCGAGCTGCGCCGCGACGAGGCCAGCTTCGACGACCTGGAGGCCGCAGTGAACGCCTTGCCGGCGCTGCTGGAACTCCCGCAGCAGGTGGAATTCAAGCTGGAAGTGCACGGCCGACCACGCCTCTGGCGCCAGCCGGAGCTGGGCGAGGTGTACCGGATCGTGCGCGAGGCGTTCGCCAATGCCAACCGGCACGCCAACGCATCGCACATCACCGTGCGCATCACTTACGCGCTGCTGCACACCACGGTAGAGATCGAAGACGACGGCTGCGGCATCCAGGAGGACGTGATGGCTCGCGGCAGCAGCGAGGGCCACTGGGGCCTGCCCGGCATGCGCGAGCGCGCCGCGCTGTGTGGCGGCACGCTCTCGGTGCAGGCGCTGCCCGAACGCGGCACGCGGGTACAGCTGCGCCTGCCGCGCTGGCGGGTGACGCGCAGCCAGGCGGCGTCCTGACCTAGCGCCCTACCGGTTGGGCTTGCCCGGCAGGCTCAAGTTGCCGGAGGCCACCTTGAACACGTCGGCCACGCACAGCAGCGGCGCGTGCACGCTGGCGTTTACGCGCAACCCGGCGGTCACGCCATCGAAGCTGCTCTTCTCGACCACGCCGATATCGTCGAACGGCACCCGCACCTCCACCGCGTCGGCATTCAGCGTGGGGCTCCAGCCGGGGCTGTCCAGGAGGATCGGGAAGCCCGGCCAGGTTTTGGGCAGGCGGGGTTTGGTGCCCTCGGGGATGTCCACCACGGCCAGGGCGCCCTTGCCGCAGGCTTCGTTCGGCTGCAGCACCACCCAATGGCTGTGCCAGAGGTTGCCATCGTTGTCGAGCCGGCCATCACCGTTTTCGTCGTACAGGGGCGTGTCGTCGAAATCGGGATGGGACGTCACCGCCATCGCAAGGATCCCTGCGCCCTTTTCGAAGCCCACCTCGTACGGATCGATCGTGGTCGGCCACACGTAGGAGAACACGTCGCTGCCGGCGAGCTTGCCGGTGGCGGCAGGCTGGGTCCTGCCTGCCTTGCCCGAAACGGCCATGTGGAAGATGGCCACGTTCTTCTCCGTGCTCAACTTGGCGTGCACGATGTCGAAGTCGGCCACCACGGCCGATGCGGGTGCAGCGGCGATGCCACCGCTGTGCGGACTGGCTTCGTGTGCGGCGGTGGCAGCACTGCTGCCCAGCAGCGCAAGGGCGGAAACAAGATGCTTCATCTTTCTATCCTTTTCATGGATCGGCACTGAAGGGAATACGCGCCAGCAGCTCGCGGGTGGTCACGATGGCGTGGGCATAGGTGGGCCCGTTGATCTCGTGCGCGGCATGCATGGCAGCGTGGCTGAAGGCGGCGGTGGCATCGCGCACGAGGGTGACGTGGTAGCCCAGCTCGCTGGCGAAGCGCGCGGTGGTTTCGATGCAGGTGTTGGCGATCAACCCGACCACGATCACGTGGCTCACGCGATGCTGTTTGAGAAGCAGGTCAAGGTCGGTATTGGCGAAGCCGCTACCGCCCCAGTGTTCTTTGACCAGGATGTCCGTGGACGCCGGTGCATGGTCGGGATGCCACTCGCCGCCCCAGCTGCCCACCGCGAAGACCTGCGCCTGCGACGCGCCCTGCTGATACGGCGTAGCGTGGTCCCAGCGGTCCAGGTCGCCCGGCGTGGCACGGTGGTGCGGCACGATGAACAGCGGCCAGCGCGCGCAGCGCACGGCGTCGCGGATGCGGCGCAGGTTGGCGTGCAGGTCCACCGCGGTTGCCACCTCCGCCACCGCCGGCCAGAGCTTGCCGCCCTCCGCCAGAAAGTCGTTGTAGGGGTCCACGAGCAGCAGGGCGGTGTGCCTGCTGGGATAGTCAGGTGTGCTGGCGCTCATGATGCGGCGGCTCCCGTTCCGAGGGACGATCCTTCAACGCCAGCGTCGCCCACGCTAAGACGGCTGTCATGGCGTGTTCCGGCCATGTGCGCGCCCCCCATTCGGGGGCGCTTGCGTTGCGCGCGGGAACGATGCACGGTTCACATCTGACCGGGGCCAGCCCATGACCATCCGCATCCTGACCGTCGACGACCACCCCCTCATCCGCCAAGGCATAGCGTCCATGCTGGAGGTCGAACCGGACCTGGAGCTGGTCGGCGAGGCTGCCGATGCTTTGGGCGGCCTGGAACAGTTCCGGCGACTGCTGCCGGACATCGCGCTGGTCGACCTGCAGATGCCCGGCTTGGGCGGCATCGAGCTCGCCCGTCGGCTGCGCGAGGAGTACCCGCATGCCCGCGTGGTGATCCTCACCACCTACCGTGGCGACGCCAATGCCCGGGATGCGCTGGCGGCCGGTGCCTGCGGCTACATGCTCAAGAGTTCGCTGCGCGGCGAGCTGATCGAGGGCCTGCGTCGGGTGGCACAAGGCAAGCGCTGCCTGTCGGCCGAAATCTCCGAAGACATTGCCCAGCATGTGGGCGAAGAGTCCCTGACCGGTCGCGAGCTGTCCATTCTTTCAGCGCTGGCGCAAGGCTGGGAGAACAAGCGCATCGCCAATGGACTGGGCATTTCGGCGGAGACGGTGAAGTCCCACCTGGCCCGGATCTTCGAGAAGATCGGTGCGCGCAATCGCACCGAAGCGATCAACATCGCACTGCGTCGAGGACTGGTGCGGCTCGAAGAGTGAGCACGCCGCACTAGCGTTTCAACATCGGCAGCGGTTTGAGCGGATGGCGCAGGCCGTGCTTCAGTGAGAACTGCACCAGACGCAGGTGGAAGCCGAGGCGTGGGAAGCGCTGCACGATGCGGGTGAAGTCATCCGGGTGCAGGTCGAAACGCAGCACGCCCAGCGACACATCGATCCAGTCGGCCCGGCGAAAGGCTTCGATACGCGGGTCCTGGTCACGGGGAACGCGCGAGATGCGGTGGTGTTCGCGGATCATCGCCAGCACCAGCGGCACCCGCTCGGGCTGCGCCCGCTCCATCAGGTAATCGCGCGCCAGCGCTTCGGAGGGCTCCAGGTAGTCGAAGGTGCCTGCCGTCCAGATGCCCAGGTCGTGGAAGGCCACCGCCACCGACAGGATGTACAGGTCTTCCAGCGAGCCTGGCTGCATGCACCAGTGGAAGTTGGCCACGCGGTAGGTGTGGTTGCGGTAGGGGTGGAAGTCGCGCCCCAGCACCCCTGCGTGCGCTTCGAGGATCTCGTCCAGCACCGCCAGTCGGTCGAGCATGGGAGTCTCCGGTGCCCGGCGCCGGAGGCCTGCACGACGCAAGGATAGCGCGGCGCGTGACGCCTGGCCGCCGCTTCCCGGGTTATCCGTAACTCCCCCATGTGGGGCACCGCTGCCGCTGCCCCCGGATGGGGGACAACCCGCGCGCCCGAACGACAGATGCTGGCCCCGTGCCTGCATGTGAGTCTGCGCAGACTGCCCACTCCCCCGCCGAGACACGCCATGAGCCTGTTCACCACCCAAGACGGCACCTCCCTCTACTACAAGGACTGGGGCACTGGGCCCGTGGTGTCCTTCAGCCATGGCTGGCCGCTCAACGCAGACGCCTGGGAAGCGCAGATGTTCTTCCTGGCCAGCAACGGCTATCGCTGCATCGCGCACGACCGGCGTGGCCATGGCCGCTCCAGCCAGCCGTGGCACGGCAACGACATGGACACCTACGCCGACGATCTGGCCCAGCTGTTCGAGCACCTGGACGTGCGCGACGTGACCATGGTCGGCCACTCCACCGGCGGCGGCGAAGTGGCCCGTTACATAGGCCGGCACGGCACCGCGCGCGTGGCCAGGGCGGTGCTGATGGGCGCGGTGCCGCCGATCATGCTGAAGACCGCCGATAACCCGGAAGGCCTGCCCATCGAGGTGTTCGACGGCTTCCGCGCGGCCTATCTTGCCGACCGTGCGCAGTTCTTCCTGGACGTGGCCACCGGCCCGTTCTTCGGCTTCAACCGGCCCGGCGCGAAGGTGTCGGAGGGGCTGATCCGCTCGTGGTGGAACCAGGGCATGCAGTCCGGCCACAAGAACGCGTACGACTGCATCAAGGCGTTTTCGGAAACCGACTTCACCGACGACCTGGGCCGGTTCGACGTGCCCACGCTGATCATCCACGGCGACGACGACCAGATCGTACCGATCAAGGCTGCTGCGTTGCGCTCTGCGAAGCTGATCAAGGGCGCGCAGCTGAAGATCTACCCGGGCGGCGGCCACAGCCTGGGCGACACCGCGAAAGACCAGCTCAACCAGGACCTGCTGGCGTTCCTGCAGAGCTGAACCGACTCCCCCCACGTTTCGAGGATCTGCCATGAACACTGTTCCCCCTGCAGCCCTGCATGCGGTGCCGTCCGAGCCGCGTGGTTCCGCGCCGTCGCGCACCGAGGAGTTCATCAGCGGTGGCGAGCGCCAGCTGTTCATCCGCAGCTGGCGGCCCAGTGGGCCGGTGCGCGCGGTGCTGGCGATCGTGCCCGGCTTCAATTCGCACAGCGGGCATTACCAGTGGGCGGCCGCGCAGTTCACCGCGATGGGGCTGGCGGTGTATGCGGTGGACCTGCGCGGGCGCGGCAAGTCGACGGGCCCGCGCTTCCATGTGGAGCACTTCGACGACTACCTGGCCGACGTGCAGTCGCTGCTGGACGTGGCGCGCTCGCGCGAACCGGGGCTACCGGTGTTCCTGCTCGGGCACAGCGCGGGCGGCGTGATCGCTTCGGCGTACACGTTGGCGCACCAGGACGAGCTGGCCGGATTGATCTGCGAAAGCTACGCGTTCCAGGTGCCCGCACCGGACGCGGTGCTGTCGCTGGTGCGCTGGTTGAGCGGCCCATTCCCGACCCTGCGCGTGCTGAAGCTGCCGAACAAGGAATTCTCACGCATCCCCGAGGTCGTGAGTGCGCTCAATGCCGACCCGCTGATCGCCAACGAGAAGCAGACCGCGTTGACCGTGGCGCAGATGCTCGTCGGCATCGACCGGCTGAAGCGCGGCTTCCCTACCCTGCGCCTGCCGGTCCTGATCGCGCATGGCACCGCCGACAAGGTCACCGTGCCGGCCGGCAGCCAGGTGTTCGAAGACAACGCGGGGTCGGCCGACAAGACCCTGCTGATGTACAAGGACCACGCGCACGACCTGCTGAACGATGTCGGCCGCGAAGGCGTGGTGCGTGATTTCAAGCAGTGGATAGAGCGGCACCTGCCGGCCGGTGCCGTGGTTGAAGAAGAGCGCAGCGCATGAACGTCGCATGCGCGGGGCAACGCCGTGTCAGCTGATCTCGATGCCCTTCACCAACCGTGCCGCAAGCCGTTCCTGCTTCAACTGCGCCAGCCACCAATCCAGCGCCTTGCCCTGGTGGTCACCGCGCCAGCCGACGTACAGCAGGTTCGGTTCACGCGGGTTGGCCATGCGCTTTTCGACCAGCTCGCCACGCGCGAGCAGGCCGGCGACGCGTTCGCGCGGCAGCCAGCCCACGCCCAGCCCGGCGCACTGCGCGCGGACCTTGGCCTGCATGCTGGGCACCGCCAGTGACGGCTGGCCGCCCAGCAGACCGTAGCTGCGCACGTCGATCCTGCGCGAGGTGTCGGCCACGACCACGGCGCGATGCTGCAGCAGGCTGGCCGCATCGATCGGCTCTTCGGCCTTGGCCAGTGGGTGATGCGGCGCCACTGCGAACACCCACTCCATCACCCCAAGCTCGAACCAGCGCAGGCCGGGAATCACCGGCGGCTCGTTGGTGGCCCCCACCACCAGATCGGCACGGCCGTCGCGCAGCGCGTCCCAGGTGCCGGTGAGCACTTCGTGGGTGATGCGCAGGGTGACCCCCACGTTGAGCGCGTCGAAGGCCTGGATCACCGGCAGCAGGGTGTCGAACTCCAGGATCTCGTCGGTGACGATCCACAGCCGGTCTTCCCAGCCACCGGCTACCTGCTTGACCCGGCGGGTGACGCGGGAGACGTCCAGCATCAGCCGCGCCGCTTCCTGGGCCAGCAGCTGGCCGGCTGGGGTGAGCTGTAGGCGGTAGCGGCGGCGGTCGAACAACAGCGCATCGAAGCGCGCCTCCAGCTGCCGGGCGGCGTGCGAGACCGTGGAAGGCGCCTTGCCGAGCCGGGCGGCCGCGCGCGAGAGGCTGCCGGTCTCGCGGATGGCGTCGAGCAGGGCCAGTTCGTCGGCAGACAACATGTTCGATCCTTTCGAACGAGTTCGTCGCGATTGTGGCACGGAAACAGGGAAACGCCCGCGCAGTATGGGCTCACGGCACAACGCCACCATCGAAGGAGATCAGCATGAACCGTTTCAACAACAAGACCGTCCTCGTCACCGGCGGCAGCAGCGGTATCGGCCTGGCCGCCGCCCACGCCTTCATCGCCGAGGGCGCCCGGGTGGTCATTACCGGCCGTGATGCGGCCGCATTGGAACAGGCTCGGGCCGCGCTCGGCGCCAACGCCATCGCGGTTGTGAACGACGCCGGCGACCTGGCCGCCGCGCGTGCCCTGGCCGCCACCCTGGCCGAGCAGCAGGTGCGGCTGGACGCGGTGTTCCTCAACGCCGGTGCGGCCAAGTTCGCCGCCTATCCGGACGTGGACGAAGCGCTGTGGGACCTGACCTTCAACACCAACATCAAGGGCCCGTACTTCCAACTGCAGGCGCTGCTGCCGCTGCTCAACAGCGGCGCGTCGGTGCTCATCAACGGCTCGATCAACGCACGCATCGGCATGCCCAACAGCTCGGTATATGCGGCGAGCAAGGCGGCGGTGATTTCGCTCGCCAAAACCCTGTCTGCCGAGCTGCTCCCGCGCGGCGTACGGGTCAACGTGCTCAGCCCGGGCCCGGTGTCCACGCCGATCTACGGAAAGCTGGGCCTGGACAAGGCGACGCTGGACGCCACCGCCGCGCAGATCCAGAGCCAGATTCCGCTGGGCCGCTTCGGCACGCCGGAAGAGATCGCGGCCACCGTGCTGCATCTGTCCTCGCCTGAGTCGGCCTACATCGTCGGCACCGAAATCATCGCCGACGGCGGCATGAGCCAGCTGTAACCCTGTCCATTCCCCGGAGACTGTCATGAACCTGCTTTCCCGTTCGTTCCGCCGCGCCGCCGGTGCCCTGCTGGTGCTGCTGGCCGTACAGGGCACTGCACACGCCGCTGGCGCCGGCACCATCCAGAGCCACAACGCCGAGGTCAACGGCGTCACCCTGCACTACCTGCAGGCCGGGAAGGGCGACACCTCGCCGGTGGTGCTGCTGCACGGCTACGCCGAAACCAGCCACATGTGGCGACCGTTGATGCCGCAGCTGGCCGGCAACCATGTGGT
Source organism: uncultured Stenotrophomonas sp. (assembly GCF_963519125.1). Taxonomy (GTDB): domain Bacteria; phylum Pseudomonadota; class Gammaproteobacteria; order Xanthomonadales; family Xanthomonadaceae; genus Stenotrophomonas. The sequence goes on from NZ_CAUQLJ010000004.1 coordinate 220,714, forward strand.
GATCGCGCCGGACCTGCGTGGCGCCGGCCAGTCGTCCAAGCCGGACAGCGGCTACGACAAGAAAACGCTGGCGCAGGACATCCACGCGCTGGTGAAGTCGCTGGGCTACCCGAAGGTGAAGATCGTGGGCCACGACATCGGGCTGATGGTGGCCTACGCGTACGCGGCGCAGTATCCGGATGAAGTGGACAGCATCGTGCTGATGGACGCGTTCCTGCCCGGCGTGGGCGACTGGACCCATGTGTGGCTGCTGCGCGATCTGTGGCACTTCCACTTCTACGGCGAGACACCGCTGAAGCTGGTGGATGGGCGCGAGCGTACGTACTTCGAGCACTTCTGGAATGACTTCGCGGCCGACCGCAATCATTCGGTGCCGGAGGCGGATCGCCAGTTCTATGCCAGCGAGTACGCACGCCCGGGTGGCATGCGTGCCGGGTTCGAGTACTTCAAGGCGTTCGAGCAGGATGCCAAGGACTTCGCGGGCTTCGCAAGAACGCCGCTGCACATGCCCATGCTGGTGCTGTCCGGCGAGAAAGCTGGCGGACAGTTCCTGATCGACCAGGCCAAGCTGGTGGATACCAACGTGGAAGGCGTGCTGGTGAAGGGCTCCGGCCATTGGCTGATGGAAGAAGCGCCGGAGCAGACCATGCCCGCGCTGGTGGCGTTCCTCAACAAGTAACGCGCGTCACTCCACCTCGCCGCGCGTGTTCAACCACTCGCGCGGTGAGGCGCCGTTACGGCGGCGGAATGCGCGCGAGAAAGTGGGCGCATCCGCGAACCCAAGCTCCAGCGCGACCTGCTTCACTGGACGCCCTGCACGCAGCAGTGAAGTAGCGACGTTGAGTTTCCAGTCCAGCGAGTACGCCGCCGGTGTGGTGCCGGTGGCGTTCTTGAATGCGGCCGCGAACGCGCTGCGCGACATGCCGGCCAGTGTGGCCATGCGTTCCAGCGTCCAGTCCGCATCGGGTGCGGCGTGCACCGCCATCAAGGCCTTGGCCAGGCGCGGGTCGGACAGGCCCCGCATCATGCCGGGCGAGACGTGCGCCTGCTCGGGGTGGTCGATGATCCAGCGCAGTACCTGGATCAGCACCACTTCGAACAGGCGGTTGGCGAGCAGGCGCGAACCGCAACGGGTGCGGTCGGATTCGGCGAACAGCAGGTCCAGCGTGGCCTGCAATCCGTCGATGGCCTGCAGTGGCAGCAGGATCACATCGGGCAGCGACTGCACGATCGGGTTGCGCAGGCCGCCATCGAAGTCGAGCGTGGCGCAGGTGAAGTCCGAGCCGTCCACCGGGGGGTTGATGAACTCGTGGTGCACCGCGCGCGGGAATAGCAGCAGGGTGGGTTCGCACAGGTGCGTACGTGCGAGCTGCTTGCCGTCTCGGTACAGCAGGTCCATTTCGCCCCGACGCAGCACGTGCAGGAAGCCGCGCCCCGGCTGGGCGTCGAATGTCTGGTGGCCGCACAGCGGGCCGGCGTGGAACAGGGTGGCGTCGACCCGGAAGCGCTCCAGCACCGGGCTCAGCCGGTCGATGGAGCTGCTGGACGAATTGACATCTATCAGCGACATACAGACACCAAACGTCCCGATTTGGTTCCTATTATGCCCATCAACCGGCCACTTCGCGCCGGCATCCAGAAGGAATCCAAGCCATGTCCCGTATCCCCCTTGTTACCCCCCAGGACACCACCGGTGAACGCCAGGCCCTGCTCGGCCAGATCCACGGCGCCTTCGGTGCCACCCCGAACATGTTCCGCGCCGTGGCCAATTCCACCGCCGCGCTGAAGAGCATGTGGGGTTCGTTCGGCGCCCTCGGCGGCGGCGTCATTCCGGCCGCGATGGGCGAAAAGATCGCCGTGGCCATCGCCAACCGCAACGCCTGCGAGTACTGCCTGGCCGCGCACACCGCACTGGGCCGCAAGGCCGGCGCCAGCAGCCAGGAAATGAGTGCCGCGCAGGGCGGTGAGTCCGACGACCCGAAGACGGCGGCTGCACTGCACTTCGCGCTGCGCGTCGTGGAAGGACGCGGCTAGATCGACGACAGCGACGTGGCGCAGCTGCGCAGCGTGGGCTTCAACGACGAGGAGATCGTGGAGATCCTGGCGCACGTGGCGTTGAACCTGTTCACCAACTACGTCAACGTGGCGTTCGCGGTGCCGGTGGACTTCCCGGGCGTGAAGTTGCGTTGAAGCGAGTGCGGCGGGCTGGCCGGAGTTTCCGGCCAGTCGACCGCAGTGCAATTCCGTTCACATGAGGAGAGTGCGGCAATGAACTCCACCTACGTTCCCATCGACTGCGAGTTCCACGACGTGCTCGAGGCGACCGCCACTACCGGCCGTCGCGTGGCGATCGTGTATCTGGAGGAATCCGGCCTTCCGCAGACCGTGCAGGCGCGCATCACGGACCTGCAGGCCCGCAACGGCGAGGAATACATGCTGCTGGACGATGGCACCCGGGTTCGGTTGGATGCCATCGTCAGTGTGGATGGCGAGGTGCCGCCAGCCAGTTGCGGGCTATAGCTAGCTGCGGCCTCAGCCCATGCGGTAGCTAGTTGGTCCTCATCGTTTCCAGCTCTTTGAGCCGCTTCATCGCGTCCTGCTGCTGCAGCAGGGAGTAGTTGATGCCGCTCGGGTTCAAGGAGCTGCCGGTCTGGTACGGGTAGTCGGCGAAGTCATGGAAGAAGGCTTTGATCTGTGCCTGGATCGGCACCAGCAGCCACATCTGCTGGCCAATGAACTGCATGGCACCGCCACCCTCTTCGATGCCGCGCTCATACGGGTCCATGCGCAGGTTCGTGATGGACGCCCACGAGGTGACTTCGCGCCGTGCCGTTGCAATGTTGCCGTGGCTCGCGACGGCGAAGCTCACTTTCCAGTCGGCGTAGCGAACCGCATTGAGGTTGCCGCCCTGGTCGAAGTAGTAGAGCGCCTGGCGCGGGCCGGCGTCCGCCGTTCCTTTGAAGTACGGCGTGAAGTCGTAGCCGTCCAGATGCACCTTGAAGGTCTTGTCGCCCGCCTTGAAGCCCTTCTTCATCTTGCCCGCAACATCGTCGATGCCGGCGGCAGCACACAGGGTGGGGAACCAATCGATCAGCGAGATGATGTCGTTGTACGCGGTGCCCGGCTCGATCACGCCCGGCCAGCGCACCATCATCGGAATGCGCATGCCGCCTTCCCAGGTGGTTCCCTTCTCGCCGCGGAACGGGGTCATGGCGCCATCCGGCCAGAGCGCCAGCTCCGCGCCGTTATCGGTGGTGTACAGCACGATGGTGTCATCGGCCACGCCCAGCTCGTCGAGCAGGTCCAGCAACTGACCCACGTGTCCGTCATGCTCGACCATGCCATCCGCGTGGAGACCCTTGCCGGTCTTGCCGTCGGACTCCGGCTTCAGGTGGGTGAACACGTGCATGCGCGTGGTGTTGAACCAGACGAAGAACGGATCCTTTGCCTTTACGCTGTTCTTGATGAAGGACTGCGCGGCATCCAGGAACTCTTCGTCCACGGTCGGCATGCGCGCCTTGTTCAACGGCCCGGTATCTTCGATCTTGCCGCCTGCTTTCGAATGGATCACGCCGCGGGGGCCGAACTTCTTCTTGAAGGCCGGATCCTTGGGATAGAAGTACCCTTCCGGCTCTTCTTCCGCATTGAGGTGGTAGAGGTTGCCGAAGAATTCGTCAAAACCATGGTTCGTCGGCAGATGCTGGTCCTGGTCGCCCAGGTGGTTCTTGCCGAACTGGCCGGTCGCGTAGCCGCCCGTTTTGAGGACATCAGCAATCGTCGGCATCCAGTCGGCGATGCCATGCGGATCACCCGGCATTCCGATGGTCAAGAGGCCGGTGCGGAACGGCTCCTGGCCCAGAATGAACGACGCACGCCCGGCAGTGCAGCTCTGCTGACCGTAGGAGTCCGTGAACAGGGCTCCTTCATTGGCGATGCGGTCAATGTTCGGTGTCTGGTACCCCATCAAGCCGCGCGTGTACGCACTGATCTGGGGAACTCCGATGTCATCACCAAAGATCACGAGGATATTGGGCTTCTTCGCAGTTGCCATGGCGCGGTCCAGTCAGTGGAAGGTCATGGGAGTCTGCGAGCTTGGGAAGCGCCGGTCATCGGTAAGGTATGTGCGGGGCGCTAAGTATTGTTACTGACACTTCCTGCGGCCGACTCGCGTTCAGTGTGGATGCGGGCTACAGCCGCATTCCGAGCCAGATGACGGCTTCGGTCGAGTTGGTCACGACGGGATTGAGCAGCCTTGCCCAGAACGAATCTGTCTGGCCATGCGCCAGTGACTGGTCATGGTGCTGCTGTTCTTCGGCAACGATGGAAGCAATGGCGATGACCGCCGCAGGGTCGCTGTCGCGCAGAACCTCAAGCTGGTGCTCAAGGTGACGCAGTACAACGCTTTCAACGGCTGTGGTCGTTGCCGCAATGGCCGAACTGCCGAACAGTCCAGTCACGAGCCCGAGCACCAGGCCACCGAGTCCGCATAGCGGATAGCTTCGGCAGCGAGGGCGCCCGCGTCGCTCCAGCTCTGCGCGGAAGATCGCGCGGTGTCGCTGTTCGTGGGAACGGAACTCCCGAAGCTCGGCCACCATGTGAGGCGCGGTCAGCCGGGCGAGGAGAATCTGACCGGTGTAGATGTTTACCGCGCCATGCTCGCCCGCGTGATTGACCTTGATGATGCGGTTGCCCGTATCCGTCCCCACGGATTTCGCTACTGATTCCCTGCGTGTCCAACTCATTGATTCATCCCTTGATTCTTCATCGCCAACCTTGGCGTGTGCACTCTGCCATGTAGCTCCGAAAGCGGCGGAATAGTTTCCTGAACGCGCACCTTATTCATGTACCGGTCAGTTCAATATTCAGGGTTGATTAGGTCGCCTAACGGATAATTTACACCTGTCGACCGCCCTTCTCTCTCCCCTCCCCCGAGGGGGCGGTCGGCAAAACCAAAATAAAAAAAGGTGTGTTCCCGATGATGAAGTCTTCCCTGCTTGCCCTGGGTCTGGTCGCTGCACTGCCGTTCGCTGCTTCGGCCGCCGATGGCCTGTCTTACAACTACGTTGAAGGCGGCTACGTGAACACGGACGCCAAGGGTGGCGACGCTGATGGTTGGGCCGCGAAGGGCTCTGTTGCCATTGCGCCGAACTTCCATGTCTTTGGCGATTACAACTCGCAGGAAACCAAGCGCGGCAACGCGGATGTTGACCAGTGGCGCGTGGGCGTCGGCTACAACTACGGCATCGCGCCGACCACCGACCTGGTGGCCCGCGTCGCGTACCAGAAGTTCGATCCGAAGCACGGCCTGGACTTCAACGGCTATGCCACTGAAGTGGGCGTGCGCACCGCGTTCACCCCGATGATCGAAGGCTACGCGCTGGCCGGCTACGAAGATTTCAGCAAGAAGCACGGCATCAACCCGGACGGCGAGTTCTACGGCCGTGTCGGCGCCCAGGCCAAGTTCAACCAGAACTGGGGCCTGAGCGGCGAAGTGAAGTTGGCCAAGGGCGGCGACAAGGAATGGTTCGTGGGCCCGCGCTTCACCTGGTAATGCAACAGAACAACGGTACGTTGTTGTATGGCGTGTGATCTCTCTCCCACGCGTCAAGAAGCCCGGCCCTCCGCCGGGCTTCGCTTTTTTGGGGAGGGCGTTTGCAAAAAAAAACCCCGGCTTTCGCCGGGGTTTTTCGTTTGCATCATTTGAACAGCGTGTCCGGGTATTCCGGCTTCTGCTCTCGCGCCAGCAGCGCGCGCAGGCCTTCTTCCGGGGTCTGTTCGCCGTGCAGTACGGCGCGGACCCGGTCGGAGATCGGCAGGTCGATGCCGTGGCGGCGGGCCTGGCGCATGACCTCATCTGCGGTCTGCACCGATTCCACCACCTGGCCGATTTCGCGTACGGCGTCCTGCAGGCTCTGGCCACGTCCCAGCGCGAGGCCAAGACGACGGTTGCGCGAGAGGTCGCCGGTGCAGGTGAGCACCAGGTCGCCCAGGCCCGCCAGGCCCATCAGGGTTTCCGGCTTGGCGCCGATCGCGGCCGCCAGGCGCAGCATTTCATTCAAACCACGCGTGATCAGCCCGGCACGGGCGTTGAGGCCCAGCTGCATGCCATCGGCCACGCCGGTCGCCACGGCCAACACGTTCTTCATGGCGCCACCGAGCTCGGCACCGACCATGTCGTCGCCGGTGTAGGCGCGGAACGCCGGGCCGTGCATGGCTTCGGCCACCTGCTGGGCGAACTCCGCATCATCACCGTGAACGGTGATCGCGGTCGGCAGGCCCTGGGTGACTTCCTTGGCGAACGACGGGCCGGTCACTACTGCGAGCGGCACGTCCGGTCCTAGGACCTCGCGCGCGACTTCGTGCAGGAAACGGCCGGAACCGGGCTCGAAGCCCTTGGTCGCCCACGCCACGCCGGCATTGGCCGGACGCAGCGGCGCCAGCGCGCGCACGGTTTCACCGAAGGCGTGCGACGGCACTACTACGAGAATCCAGGTGGCACCTTCGACGGCCGCAGCCAGGTCGGTTGTGGCACGCAGCGATTCCGGCAGCGGAATGCCCGGCAGGTAACGGGTGTTCTCGTGGCGCTGGTCGATGGCGTCCACCATCGCCGCGTCGCGCCCCCACAGCACGGTCTGTTTACCGTGCCGCGCCAGCAGGCTCGCCAGGGCGGTGCCCCAGGAGCCTGCGCCGAGAACGGCGATCTTGTCTGCGGTGTCGTTCATCGGTACCACTGCAGCGCCGATCAGGCGTTGCCGGCCGGCTCGGAATCGGCGAGCGAGGTTTCGCCCTGTTCCTGGCGCTGGCGCAGGGTTTCGGCGTACAGGCCTTCAAAGTTGATCGGCTGCAGGAAGAACGGCGGGAAGCCGCCGGCCTGGATCAGCTCGCTCACCAGCGAACGCACGTACGGGAACAGGATGTTCGGGCACTGGGTGCCGAGCAGCACGTCGATGGACTGCGGGTCCAGGCCGACCAGGCCAAACACGCCGGCCTGCTGCACTTCGGCCACATAGGCGGTCTTGTCGCCGGCCTTGCAGGTCAGGGTGACAGCCAGCACCACTTCGAAGGCGCTCTCGCCCAGACGCTGCACGCGCTGGTTGAGGTTGAGCTGCAGTTCCGGCTGGACGGCTTCGTTGAACACGCCCGGGGCGTTCGGCGATTCGAAGGAGACGTCCTTGACGTAGATCTTCTCGACGGTGAACGCGGGGCCGTTGGCGGCGTCGGCCGGCGCGACGGCGCCGTTGGTGATGTTGTCTTCGGACATTTCCTGATGCTCCAAAAATAAATGCAGTAGTAATGGATTGTTACATGCCCTGCGATGGGGGCGTGTGGCGGCGCGCACAAGGCGTGCCGGCCAAATCCGTCAAATTAGTTGCGGCCCTTGACCAGCGGCAGCTCGGCCTGCTGCCAGGCAGGCAGGCCACCGTCGAGCACATGGACCTGCTCGAAACCGGCCTTCTTCAGCGCCTTGGCGGCGGTTTCAGAGGCGGTACCGGTACGGCAGACCAGCACCACCGGCTTCTGCCTGGCGTTGGCCACCAGCTTGTGCTCCGGACCGAACTGGGCAGGCTGCGCGTTGCGGCTGCCGGCAATGTGGCCCTTTTCGAAATCGGTGCCCGGGGACAGGTCGACCACGACCGCGCCACCGGCATTCATCAGCTGGGTCAGCTCGGCCGGCTTGATCGATTTATAGCCGCGCATCAGGCGGCGCACCTCGGTGACGAGGATGGCTACGGTCAGGCCCACGAAGGCCATCGACAACATCGGGTTTCGGCCGGCAAAGGCCAGCAGCTCTTCGTAATTCACTCAGATCACGGGTCGATAAGCGGGCGCCGATTGTCGCACATGCGGGCGAATCGGCGCCCTGCGGGGCGGGAACGGCTGATTCAGCGGTCCTGCCAGAGGTCCGGCAGGCCGTTGGCCTGCAACCAGCGCTTGTCCTCGGCGTCCCAGCGCCAGATCTCCCGGACCCGTGCGGTGCGCTCGGACTGGGTGTTGAGATTGATGACCCGGACTTCCGCATTGCGGCCGATGGTGCCATCCGGCAGCGGGACGTTCTCGCCAGCGCGATAGCTGGAGATCTTCACCTGCTCGAAGCGGCTCAGCTCCAGGTCGGTGAGCGGATGCTCCTTGGCCTTCTCCGGGTCCAGGTAGGGCAGCGCGTCTTCGACGGTGCCCCAGCGCATGGTGGAGTCGTACTTGATCTGGGTCTCTTCCAGCTGCTTGCGCTGGCCCTTGGTGATCTTCTTTGGGTCGGCGGCCAGCACGGACACGCTGGTCAGCGCCAGCAGGCTCAACAGCAGGATCTGGAAGGTACGACGCATGCGAATTCCCCAATCGGCAAGGCGCCCATCCTACCGCCTTGCGAAGGCAACGAAACGTCCGCTCAGTTCAGCTGCGGGTTTTCCCGCATCGCCGGGCTGGCGGGCGACCACGTCGATGCGGGCCTTGCCACGCTGGGCGAAGGTGGACAGGAACACCGCCCAGTCGGCCTCGTCGGCGGCCTGGGCCTGGGCCTGCAGGTCCTCGTAGACCGGCGCCAGGTAGCGCACGTGGCTGTCGGCCACGTAGACGTCGGCGTCGAAGCCGGCCAGGCGCAGGCGCAGGGTGACAAGCGCCCAGCCGCTCAGGGTCATGACCGAGGAAAGGCTGCCGCCGAACGCGTTGCCCTTGTCGTTGACGTTGGCGGCCAGCGGAGCGCGCAGGGACAGCACGCCGCCGGCGTAGCCGGCCACCTGGATCTGCATGGCGGCCACCGGCGGCATGCGCTCCAGGATCTGCTGGAGGGCGGCCAGGTGCACCGCGGGGGATTCGGAATCGGACATCGGTACGGCGACGTTACGGCGAAGGCCTCGCATAATGCCCGCAATGAACCGCCCCGCACATGTGCCGGAATGGACCCTGCTCTCGCTGCGCCCGCGCGGCCAGCACGCAGCACTGCGCCGCGCGGCCGCACCGCTGGGCGCGCAGGTGCTCGGCCTGTCGCCGTGGGCCCTGGTGGCGCAGCGGGATGACGCCACACGCGCCGCGCTGGCCCAGGCACTGGGCGCCGACCGGGTGGTGTTCAGCAGCCCGGCCGCCGTGCACGCAGCCGCGCGACTGCTGCCGCTGAATGCGCCGCACCCCGGCAGCTGGCTGGCCGTGGGCGAAGGTACCGCTGCGGCGCTGCGCGCGCAGGGCGCCACTGGGGTGCAGGCGCCACGGCAGATGGACAGCGAGGGCCTGCTCGACCTGCCCCCGCTGGCGCAGCTGCAGGGTCTTCGCGCGGCGCTGGTGACCGCCCCGGGCGGGCGCGGGATCATCGCGCAGACCCTGCAGGACCGTGGGGCCGAGCTGCAGCGCGTGGATGTTTACCGGCGCCAGCCACTGCGGCTGCCGCCGCGCCAGGTGAACCGGCTGCGCAGGCAAGCCACGCCCTGGGTGCTGGCGCTCAGCAGTGCCGAGGCCTTCGGCCTGCTGCTGGAGCAGCTTCCCGCAGACCTGCTGCCACGCCTGCGCAGCCAGCACGTGGTGGCCGCCAGCCCTCGCCTTGTGGCTCTGGCAGGGCAGCAGGGCTTCTCCCGGGTAAGCCTCGCCGAAGGTCCCCTGCCGGCCCAGCTGGCCGCCGCCGCACATGCCGCGGTCACGACCGGCGAACGTAGCTGAACAGGGGTCGTTTCCGGCCTTGCGGGCTGCTTGGGAGGCGGGCGATGCTGTACGCCAGAGCGCCCGCCAGCTCGTGAATGCACCGGCGCGGGCGACAAGGATGACTGCATGAACGACATCGCTCCGCCCCCAACCCGTTCACCGCTGCGCTGGATCCTGCCGCTTGCCGCGGTGGCGGTGGTCGTTGGCGGCGCCGGCTGGGGCTGGACCCAATGGCAGGCGCAGCAGGCACGCGCCGCCCAGCGCGAGGCCGAGGCCAACGTGCTGGTGCAGGGCCTGGCCGGCAGGGTGGACGCACTGCGCCGCGACCAGCGCTCCACCTCGCAGCGGGTACAGGATGCGGCCGCCACCAACCGCGTGCTGCGCGATGAAATGCTGGGCCTGAGCCAGCGCAACGCGCTGCTGGAAGAGAACCTGGCGCGGCTGGCCGACAGCACCCGCCACAACGCGCAGGCGCTGCAGCTGGAGGAAGCCGAGCTGCTGCTCAGCCAGGCCGGCCAGCGGCTGGCCTTTGCCGACGACGTGGAGGGTGCACGCCGCCTGTACGCGTTGGCTGCGGCCGCGCTGGATGAGGTGCAGGGCGCCGAGTACCTCAACCTGCGCCAGGCGCTGATGCAGGAACGCAATGCGGTGGACGCCCTGGGTCCGGGCCCGCGCGCCGAGATCAACCAGCGCCTGACCCGTTTCGCGCAGTCGGTAGGTGCGCTGCCCGAGCAGATCGTGCCGGCGGTCGGCAGCGCATCGACGCCGTGGTGGCATCAGGTACTGGCGCCGTTCGTGACCATTACGCCCACCGCCGCGCAGGGACCGCTCAGCGGCGCCGAGCGCACCGCCGCGTGGGACTCGCTGCAGTTGGAACTCACACTGGCTCGTGCAGCGGTCGAACGCGGCAATCAGTCGGAATTTGAACAATCGCTGGACCGCGTGGCGCTGTGGATGCCGCGCCTGTGGCCGGATTCACCCAGCCTGCGCGAGCGACGTGCTGAACTGCAGCAGTTGCGCGCCCAAGTGCTACGCCCGCCGCTGCCCGAACTGGGCAGCACCCTGCAGCAACTGCGCTCCATGCGCGATGGGAGTTGATAGATGAAGCCGATTCATTCCGTGGTGGTGCTGCTGTTGGCCGTGGTGCTGGGCGTGGTGGCCGCGCAGTGGCTGGGTACCGAGTCGCTGCGCCAGTACGGTGAGGTGATCTACCGCTCGGGCGGCAACGATTACCGCTCCACCGTGCCGCAGGTGGCGCTGATGGCGCTGGTCGCCCTGTTGCTGCTGTGGCTGCTGTGGAGCCTGGTGGCGTCGCCGTTCCGTGCGTGGGGTCGCTACCGCCGCAAGCAGGGTCGGGCCCGCCTGATCGAAGGCCTGCAGGCGCATGAGTACGGCCACTGGCAGCGTGCGGAAAAGCTGCTGGGCACCGCTGCCGAAGACGACGAGGTGACCGCAGTGGCGTATGTCACCGCGGTGCGCAGCGCCGAAGCGCGTGGCGACCAGGCTGCGGTGGACCAGTACCTGCAGCGCCTTTCCACCGCCGATGCGACGTCCCATGCACTGCTGCAGGCCGAGCGCCTGCTGCGCCAGGAGCGCCCGGTGGATGCGATCAACGCGCTGGATGCACCCGGCATCCAGCCGCTGCCGCCGCGCGGCCTGTGGCTGCGCACCGAAGCGCTGGCGCGTGCGGATCGTGCGCACGAGGCCTATGGCCAGCTCGGCGCGCTGCGCAAGCAGAAGGTGCTGCCGGACGAGGCGGTGTCCGAACTGGAAGTGCGCCTGGCCGCGCAGTCGCTGCTGGAAGCGGGCGACGTGAATGCGCTGGCCGCGCAGTGGGAAGCGACCCCGAAGGCGCTGCGCAATGATCCGGACGTGGTGTCCGCCTATGCCCTGCGCGCGGTGGCGCTGGACTGGGACGAGCCGGCCCTGCTCAACCTGGAGCAGGCGCTGGATTCGCGCTGGGATGAGTCGCTGGTGACTCTGTATGGGCAGATGCCGGTGGAGAAGCTGGCCACCCGCCAGGCCAACCTGAAGCGCTGGTTGGGCCAGCAGCCTTCGAGCCCGGCGCTGCTGCTGGCCCTCGGGCGCATTGCGGCGCGCCAGGGCGAGCATGTGCAGGCCGAAGATTACCTGCACCGTGCGATCGCCGCCGGTGCGGGCCCGGATGCGTGGGAAACGTTGGGCGAGGTATTCACCGCGCGCGGCGAACCGGCGTTGGCCGCGCAGTGCTATGGCAATGCGCTGCGCCAGCAGCGCGGTGAGGAGCGTGTGGTGCTGGTGCGGAGCACGGCGCCGTTGGCGACGGTGGTTCCGGAGCGCGCAACCGTTGAAGAGCAATCGTTGATGAGCGAACCGGCGCCGGTGGTGGATCATCCGGTGGACCGCGACGCATTCGGAAACCCGCGGATCCCGTAGCCGGCCGCCGGCCGGATCCCCGCAATGTAAAAAAAATGGCCACCCAAGGGTGGCCATTTTTCATTTCAACGTCGTGCGACTCAACGCTCGACGATCGCCACCACGCCCATGCCGCCGGCGGTGCAGATCGAGACCAGCGCGCGGCCACCGCCACGCTCCGCCAACTGCTTGGCGGCAGTGGCAATCACGCGCGCGCCCGTGGCGGCGAACGGGTGGCCGGTGGCCAGCGACGAGCCCAGCGGGTTGATCTTCGCCGGGTCGATCTTGCCGAGCGGTGCGTCCAGGCCCAGGCGGTTGCGGCAGTAGTCTTCGCTTTCCCACGCGCGCAGGGTGCACAGCACCTGAGCGGCGAACGCTTCGTGGATTTCGTAGATGTCGAAATCCTGCAGGGTCAGGCCGTTGCGCTTGAGCATTTCCGGCACCGCGATGGTCGGCGCCATCAGCAGGCCTTCGCCATGCACGAAGTCCACGGCAGCCACCTGCGAATCACGCAGGTACGCCAGCGGCTCGTGGCCGTGCGCGCGCGCCCATTCCTCGCTGGCCAGCAGCACCGCCGAGGCGCCGTCGGTGAGCGGGGTGGAATTGGCGGCGGTGAGCGTGCCACGGCCGGAAACCTTGTCGAAGGCCGGCTTCAAGGTGGCCAGCTTTTCCAGCGAGGTGTCCGGGCGCAGGATGTTGTCGCGCTCCACGCCACGGAACGGCGCGATCAGGTCGTTGAAGAAGCCGCGCTCATAGGCGGCGGCCAGCTTCTTGTGCGAAGACACCGCCCACTCGTCCTGCGAGTCGCGCGAGATGTTCCATTCCTTGGCCATGTCTTCGCAGTGGTCGCCCATGCTCTTGCCGGTGCGCGGCTCGGCCACGCCCGGGAATTCCGGCTTGAGCTCGCTCAGCTTGAAGCCGCTCAGGATCGCCTTGATCTTGTCGCCGGTGCTCTTGGCGCGGTTGGCCGCCAGCAGGCGCGCGCGCAGCTTCTTGCCGTACACGATCGGCACGTCGGAGGTGGTGTCCGAACCGCCGCCGATGCCCGACTCGATCTGGCCCAGCGCGATCTTGTTGGCCACGTTGATGATGGTGTCCAGCGAGGTGCCGCAGGCGCGCTGCATGGTGATGCCCGGGGTAAGCGGGGACAGGCCAGACGACAGCGTGGCTTCACGGCCCAGGTTCCAGTCGCTGGAATGCTTGATCACCGCGCCCATGGCCACTTCGCCCAGCTGCTGGCCGTGCAGGCCGAAGCGTTCGACCAGTGCACCCAGCGTGCGCACCGACATGCCCAGGTTGCCAACATCCGAATAGGCGGTGTTCTGGCGGCAGAACGGGATACGGACGCCACCAAGGATGGCGACGGGACGAGCGTTGGGCATGGAGATACCTGGCATGGGAAGGGTGTCTGCAACATGGCCTGCACGAAGGAGCAGGCATAATGGGGGCAAGTGTAGCTGCCGCCCTGTGATGGGCCAACTGTGATCCCATGAGCAAACCCGACCCCGGCATGAATGCCCTTGGCGTACTGGCATTGGAACTGGCTGGAGGAGACGCCCCCCGCAACGCCGCCCTGAGCTCTGAACAGGCCGGTGAACTGGCCGACCGCGTTGGTCGCGACCTGGCCAAGCTGGTGCCCGGCGTGAGCGGGCTGGACTTCGTGTTCGCCGGCGCCCATTTCGACCCGGCCGAGGTGCTTCGCCCGGGCTGGCCGATCCACCGCCGCCTGGAAGAGCTGCAGATGCGCGCGCCCGGCCGCAATGAAGGCCCGCGCCTGCTGGCGTTCGGGGCCGGCGCCGACGGTGAGGTACCGTTGCCGTTCCAGGCCGATGCCAGCCTGACCGGCGGCGGCCTGCGGGTGGTGCCGTTCCTGCTGACCGGCACCGAAGTGGCCCAGACCCAGGCCGTGGCCGACGCGCTGGAAGAAGTGCTGCTGGCACAGGGCATGGCCCAGGCCGACACCGCGCTGCTGGCGCAGAACGCGTTTGGCGCGCAGATCGAGCATGCGCGGTATTTCACGGTCAATGACCTGGCCGCGATGATGTCGATGCAGTACGACAACCAGGGCCTGGCTGCGCTGTGGCCGCTGGTTGAAACGGCGCTGATGGCCCCGCAGAGCGAGCAGTGGCTGGATGAATCGCCGGAGCCGCTGCTTCGATACGCTGACGGCGAAGTGCGTATGGCGCTGTTCGACCCGGCCGGCTGGTGCGCGTTCTACAACCACGACAAGGGCAACTGCGAGCGCCTGCAGGGCATCTACGACCAGTACCTGATGCGCCAGCGGCAGATGGCCGCCGTGCTCGAGGCCCACGGGCTGCCGGTGCTGTTCGTGCATTGCGAAGCCGGTCAGGACGCGCGGGAATTGTTGACGCGGTGATCCGGAGCAGCCACGCAGGGCGTGGCTCTACCCATGAAAAACGCCGGCAATGCCGGCGTTTTTCGTTTGCATCAACCACCCGGTAGAGCCACGCCCTGCGTGGCTGAACCGCCGATCGATTACGGCGCAGCCTTGATCACCGCACACGCCAGGCGCGCACCGGCGTTACCGGTCGGCTGGGTCTTGTAGTCGTCCGGATCAGCATGAACGATCAAACCACGGCCGATGATGTCGAAATCATTGCCTTCGCCGATATTGACGTTGGTGGAGACGTCGGCATCGACCATCGCATTACCCTGCGCGTCGGCCTTGATGTTCGGAATGTCGCCACCGTGGTGCGGGGTGGTGGCCACGTTGCCGTGGTCTTCCTTGGCCGGATTGAAGTGGCCGCCGGCGCTGTCGCCGTTCGGCGCGCTGCAGTCGCCCTTCTCGTGGATGTGGAAGCCGTGCTCGCTGTCCGGCTTCAGGCCGCTGACCTGGCCCTTCACGTGGACCTTGCCGTCGACGACGCTGAAGGTGACGTTGCCCTTGACGTTGTTGCCCTGGGTCGGCGCCAGTTCGGCCACGGCGGTGTGGTTGGCGTGCGCTTCGCTGGTCATGGCCGGCGGCGCGTCATTGGCGGCAGCGGACGCATCGGCGGCCTGTGCGGTGTCGGCGGCCGGGGTCGGCTCCGGGGTGGTCTCGGCCGGCTTGTTGCAGGCGGTCAGGCCGACGGCGGCAACGGCGGCGAACAACGCGGTATGGATCAGACGCATGTGGATCTCCTTGCGGGTAACTACGGAAAAAGCAGCGTTTCCGGGCATCGCGATCAGCGCGTGACCCGGATGACGCCACAGGCGATACGGGCACCGGCGTTGCCGGCGGGCTGGCTGCGGTAATCGTCAGCGTTGGCATGTACGACAAAGGCGCGGCCGACGATATCGGTGGCGGCACCGCCACCGAGGGTAACCGCCGGCAGGCGCACATCGACGCTTACCCGGCCCTGCGCATCGGCACGCAGGTTGTCCATGTCGCCGGCGTGGTGCGCACCGGCGCTGTTGCGGCCGTGCGGCTGGTTGGCCGGATTGAAGTGCGCGCCCGCGCTGCTGGCGTCAACGGCACTGCAGTCGCCGCGCTCATGCACGTGGAAGGCAGCGGTCTGCATCGGCTGCAACCCACCGATGGTGCCGGTGATATGCACGCCGCGCGCGTCGGGCACCAGCACCAGGCGACCACTGACGATGCTGGCCGAGGCCGGCGCCAGATTCGCTTCGGCCTGCTTGGCCAGGCTCACCACCGGCACCGCAGGCGCCGGCGCAGTGCGTTGCTCGGGCGCAGTGCCGCAGGCGGCAAGCACCAGCAGTGAGGGCATCAGCAGGGCGAGTTGGGAACGACGCATCGGGTAACTCCTTGATAGGCAAACTAACGTCTGGCTCGTCCACGCATCATGAAAGACGTAGCGACGCGCCGCTTACATGGCATGAACAGGCATTCAGCTACCGCGCCGACGACCGGCGCCGAGCTTGCGGGTGAGCGTGTTGCGGCCCATGCCCAGGCGCGCGGCAGCCTCGGCACGGCGGCCGTGGGTGATCTGCAGGGCGGCTTCCAGCAGGGCCTGGTCGACCCGCTCGCGCACCTGCGCATGCAGGCCTTCCGCCCCTTCGGCCAGGCGCTGCCGGGCCCAGGCCGAGAGCAGCGCTTCCCATTGGCCGGGATCGCCCTGCGCGCGGCTGCGGGGTGCGGCACCGCGATGCAGCGCACTGTCCACGTCGGCCACGCCGATGGTGTCGGAAGCAGCCAGCGCGGCCATCCGCCAGCACACGTTCTCCAGCTCGCGCACGTTGCCCGGCCAGTCGTGCTCGCGCAGCGCCTGCAGCGCGGCGGCAGTGAGGCGCTTGGGTGGCGTGTCCAGCTTGCGCGCGGCGGCGGCCAGGAAGGTGTCGGCCAGTTGCACGATGTCTTCGCGGCGCTCGCGCAGCGGCGGCAACCGCAGGCGCACCACGTCCAGCCGGTGCAGCAGGTCGGCGCGGAACCGTCCCTGCGCCACCAGCGACTCCAGGTCCTGGTGGGTGGCGGCGATGACCCGCACATCGACCCGGATCAGCTCGCGGCCACCGACGCGGAAGAATTCGCCTTCGGCCAGCACGCGCAGCAGGCGGGTCTGCAACGGCAGCGGCATGTCGCCGATTTCGTCCAGGAACAGCGTGCCGCCATCGGCCTGCTCGAAACGCCCGACGTGGCGGCGCTGCGCCCCGGTAAAGGCGCCCGCCTCGTGGCCGAACAGTTCGCTTTCCAGCAGTTCGGAGGGAATGGCAGCGGTATTGAGCGCCACGAACGGGCCCTGCACGCGCGGCGACTCGTGGTGCAGCGCGTGCGCTACCAGTTCCTTGCCGGTGCCGGTTTCGCCGTTGATCAACACCGACAAAGGCGCCTGCGCCAGCCTGCCGATGGCACGGAACAACGCACGCATGGCCGGGGTGTCGCCGACCAGCTGCGGGCGCTGGTCGGGCGTGGCTTCAACGGTCGGCACACTACGCTCGGCCACGGCGATGTCCGGCGCCGGCAGCACACGCTGGGCCAGCGCCACCGCATCGTCCAGGTCGAACGGCTTGGACAGGAATTCCTGCGCACCGCCGCGGAACGCACCGGCGGTGCTGGCCACGTCGGTATAGGCCGACATCACGATCACCGGCAGCTGCGGGTGCGCGGCCTTGAGCTTGTCCAGCAGCACCAGGCCGTCGTCGCCCGGCATGCGCACATCGGTGAACAGCAGGTCCGGCGGCGGCTGGCTGGCCAGCATGTCCAGCGCGGCGGCGGCGCCGTCGAAGCCTTCCACCGCGTAACCGGCGTCGCGCAACGCCGTGCTCAGTACGAAGCGCACGGCGCGGTCGTCGTCGACGACCCAGACGCGCTGGGCCTGGCTGTCAGCCGCCATGCGCGGTCTCCTCGGTTGCGGGCGTGCCCTGCCCGATCGGCAGCTGCACGGTAAATACGGTATGGCCCGGCCGCGAACGGTAGGTCAGCGTGCCGCGGTGTTCGCGTGCGACCTGCTGGGCCAGCGCCAAGCCGAGCCCGGTGCCTTCGGCGCGGCCACTGACCAGTGGCAGGAACAGGTGTTCGGCCAGCGCTTCGGGCACGCCACGGCCGTCGTCGGCGATTTCCAGCCGCAGCGCCATCGCCTGCAGCTGGTCGCCGATGCGCACGCCATGTTCCACCCGCGTGCGCAGGGTGACGGTGCCAGCACCGGCCTGGATCGCATTGCGCACCAGGTTCCAGACCGCCTGGGTGAGGCGGTCGGCGTCGCCATCGAATTCGGGAATGCTGGGGTCGTAGTCGCGCTGCAGCCGCACCGCCCAGCCGCCTTCGCTTTCGGCCAGGCGCAGCACGCGTTCCAGCGAGGCGTGGATGTTGAGCGGCGCGTGCGGCGCGGCGGGTGCCGGCGACAGCAGCTGTTCCAGCAGCCCGTTGAGGCGCTCGATCTCCGAGCCGATCAGCTCGATCAGTTCGCGCTCTTCCGGATCGCGCTGGGTGCTGCGCCGGGCCAGCAGCTGGGCCGCACCCTTCAGGCCGGCCAGCGGATTGCGCAGCTCGTGGGCCAGACCCTTGAGCGCCGCGCTCAGCGCACTAGGCAGGGCCTGGGTCGGGTCCAGCCCGGGGAACTCGTCCACCGGGTGCGCCTCCAGCAGCCAGCCGTCATCGTCGTGGCGGCTGACCCAGCCTTCGGCAAAGCGCGGCGCCTCGCCCGGCAGGGCAAGGGCCAACCGGTGCAGGCGCAGGGTGTCGCGTTCGTTGCGGGCGAGGAAGTGGGCCAGGGCTTCGCCCTGCACTTCCAGCGAGGCCAAGGGCTGGCCCAGCAGGCGCCGGACGCTTACGCCCAGCCAGCGGGCGAACGCGGGATTGCAGCCGGTCACGCGGCCTTCGGCATCGGCCCAGGCCACCGGGGTGCCAAGGACATCAAGGGACGGGGACGGTGCTGCGGCGGTCATTGCACCAATGTAGTGCAAAACGGACCGTCCGGAACTGTTTGCCTGTGCCGTAAGGGTGTTGATGAACGGCCTGGTGCCACGGGGATCCGCCCGTTGGTCCGAGGGTCCGACCCGCTGTATACTACGGGCGTAAGACGAAGCGACTGACCCGGTGAAATAGAGCGCTTCCCAGCGGCTTCGGCCGTAGGCATCCACGATGCCTCGCAAGTGGTCCCCGGGGTCTGAACACGGAAAAGGGCGCTTCGGCGCCCTTTTCTTTTGTCTGCTATCTCCGCCGCTTCTTCTTTGGCTTTTGCGGGTTGGACAACCAGGCCTCCCCGCAGACAAGCACGAAGGGGCGCCAATGACCTGTCGTCGTAGGGGCGTTGCGCGTCTCGGGATACGCACTTTCCACGATCACATCGATGTCCTGCCAGGCACGCTTTTCATTGGAGCTGCGCTTGACCGTCAGGAACAGATGGTAAGGCCCATCCGGGTTCTCAATTGTCAGCGTGTGAATCCAAGAGGCGCCGTGCGCCGCGAGTATCACTTTTCGCTCCTCCAATGACCGGATTACGTCTGGCAAGCCATGCGAGAGCCGATAGCGCGTCGGGCAGAACGTTCTCATCTTCCTGCCATCCCAGATCACCTCATCGCCTGGAGGATGCGGAATGTCTCCGTGCGAGGCGCTGAAGCAGTGATTGCTGAAGGTGATCGCAATTCGTAGAGGCTTATCAACCTTCTCGCTTTGGATGATGATCGTGAAGGGTTCCAGGTGAGACAAATCGACAAGCTGGCCACCGACCCTCAAAGGGCTGAAGTATCTACTCAACGTGCTCCCTGAGGGCCATCCTGTGCTTAGGCTCGCTCCATGCTAACGCGTGCGGTAGTTGCACCCGCCGGCCCGACGCGCAGCGCATCCGCCCACGCTTGTATCCGCCTTCCGCGATGTGCAATCAAGAAACGCAAGCGAGTCACTTTTGGCTATCTTGCGCAACGCCAGTGGTCTCGCGCGGCTTGAGCGGTTACCGCAGCGCCCGCCGATCCGGGCACTCCTTCGGATCAAAGCTGCCGTAGATGCGCATGATCTCGAGATTGACGAGTGCTCCCCGATATCCCTGCGCGGCCGCTTCGCAGTACCAGGCGATGCTTGCGTTCTCGTCTTTGGGTATGCCTTTTCCGGTGGAATAGAGGTATCCCACCTGGGTCTGCGCTGGGGCGTACCCTGCCGTGGCCGCCTTGCGGTACCAGTTGAACGACTGCACCTCGTCCTTCTGCACGCCGATCCCATTGCCGTAGATATCACCGAGCCGGGTCTGGGCTTTGGTGTCGCCGCCCTCGCCTGCTGCCAGCAGATCCTCCACTGGGCCGAAGATCCCCGGGCTCTGGGCTTCGGTGCACCACGCTTCGTATTCGCCGCGATACAGGCAGAGCGCCATACGGGACTGGCTGACCCCAAGTTGCGATACGTCCTGCAGGGCTGCCTTCGTATACCACCGCTTGGCTTCGGCCTCGTCTTTGGTGAGGCCGGCACCGCCCCGCTCGTACAGGCTGGCAAGGTTGTGCTGTCCGGCGGCAGATCCCTGCTCGGCCGCCTTGCGCAGCCACGCCACGGCCTGGGCATCGTCTTTCTCCGCGCCCATGCCGTTCAGATACATCATGCCGAGGTCGGACTGGGCCAGCACCTCGCCCTGCTCTGCCGCCTTGCGCACCCAGACGATGGCCTGAGCCTCGTCCTTGGGCACGCCGTTTCCGCGCAGATACATTGCCCCCAGTTCGGATTGCGCGGGGCCGTAGCCCTGGTCAGCCGCCTTGCGATACCAGGCGGCCGCCTTCTCAGCGTCTCTGCGGACACCCGCGCCGCTGAGATACAGGTTCGCGAGCTGGTACTCCGCCTTTGCATCACCTGCCTTCGCAGCGGCCTGGATGCTTTTCAACAGGGCTGCCTCGTCATCGCCGAGCGCATGGGCGCTGCAGGCGAACACCGCCATACCGACGAGCAGAACTACGCGACCCAAGGGTCGAACCAGGCCTTCCATGGACGTCTTCACTCGTCATCATCTCCAGATGTCAGCTGGCGATGATATCGGGTTCGCCCCTAATCCACGAACACCCGCGACCAGTCATCCCGCACGCTTACCACCGGCCAACCGCGTTCAGCGGCCAGGGCGACCGCCTTCTGGGCACCGGAGGTGTAGGCGATGTCGCGGACGTCGTCGTCATGCGTAACCAGCAGGGCCAGTGAGGCGCCCTCACCCTGGGTGGCGAACTGCAGCATCGGGATGTCGCCATTGGAGTTGCCGGCAGCGAAGATAGGGCGGGCGCCGATGCGACTCCAGATGCGTACGACCTTGTTGGGGCCGTCGTCGAATACCTCGAGCTTGGAGGTGTGGACCAGCGTGCCAATGCCGTCCTTCTCGCGGTACTCCAGCACCACCGAAGTGCCAACCACGCGCTCGGGGGGAATGCCGTACAGCGACTGGGTGATGGGCCGCATGAAATCGCGCCCGCCGCCGGAGACGATGTAGCTGGTGAAGCGGTTGGCTTCGAGGTAGCTGAGCAGCTCGCGCATCGGTGCGTAGGCGGTTTTCAGGTACGGCCGGTCGAGTGCCGGGTTATGGGCATTGAGCAGGAACTGCAGGGCCTTTGCCGAGAAGGCCTCTACTTCATCGTCTACATAGGCGGACAGCAGGCCTTCGGCGGCCTGTTTGAGCAGGGAATCGTCGCCTTCGTAGTGGCGGGTGATGATGCTGCCCAGCCACGCCTGGTCTTTGCCGTATACCGCCTTCCAGGGTTGCTTTTCGCGCAGGGCGGGGTCGGCTTCGGCCTGCTCGGCGATGCGGCGGAGCAGGAAGTCGACCTGGATCGGCATGGGCTTTTCGCACCAGAGGCAGCCGTCGTTGTCGAATACGGCGATGCGGGCGGCTGGGGGTACGAATTCCGGACCGCCCTCTTGGGTGACTCGGGCTACGAACGCAATGATGGCCTGGCGGGCGGGGCCGGTGTTCCAGCTTTTTAGGAGGCCTTCGTGCATGGTGGGTTCGCGGCAGTTCTTGGTGGGGAAATGCTAGCGCTGGGGCGGGATGGGGGCCTGCGAGTAATCACTGATTGGGGGGCAGTAGATTTACTGGCTTCGGTTTGCCACGCAGGGCGTGGCACTACCGTCGTTGTTCTTTGGGATTGCGCGGGACACGCATGGCGTGTCTCTACGCGGTTGCACGCTTCGCGTTGGGTTCTACGCGTAGTGACACGCCATGCGTGTCATCACCCCACCCGGCGACGCAACTGCATGATCGCTTCGGGCAACTCAGTGCGCATCTGCTCGCGCAGCGCTTCGGCCACTTCGTGGTAACGGCGGCGTTGGATGAAGTAGCAATACACGAACAACCCGAGGATCAGCAGCATCGGCCATGTGGACGTTGCCACCATCGGCATCGCCACGCACAGCACCGTGAAGCCCAGGGTCATCCAGTTGCAGATGCCTTCCACGCGAACCTGGTTGCGCTTGGCGTCCACCACCACGAGTCCGCGCATGACCGGGTAGTAGCGCCCGCTGACGGCCAGGAAGAAGCTCTCGCGGAACGCCATGCGGCCATCGGGCAATGCGCGGAACACCAGTGGAATCCACTCCTGTGTAGCCACGTCGCGCTCCAGGCAGTTCAGCACCAGCCGCTCACGCATCTCCGCCGTGGCAGGAATGCGCTCGCTGAACAACCGGATGCCCAGCCCGAAGTAGAGCGGGTTCCACGCAAGCATGAGCACGATCTCCACCACCATCACCGCAACCATTGCGTAGAAGAAGACCATGCTCGCGTCCTTACTCGACAGCAGTGGAAGTGGGTAGCGCCGCACCCTTCGGCCATAGCAGCCACAGGTTGCCCTTCTGCTTCATGTCGCCCGCCAGCTTGCCGGCGGCGTCTCCCGTGCCCCAGTACAGATCCGCGCGCACTTCGCCGGCGATGGCGCCGCCGGTGTCCTGCGCAGCTACCGGGCGCACCACCGGGGTGCCGTCCGGGCGGGTGGTGGACAGCCACAGCAGGCTACCCAGCGGCACCACAGTGCGATCCACCGCCACGCTGTAACCGGCGGTGAGCGGCACGTTCAAGGAGCCGCGCGGGCCTTCGTCGCCGTCCGGGCCCTTGGTGAAGAACACATAGCTGGGATTGCTCGCCAGCAGCTCGGGTACGCGCGCCGGATGCGCGTTGGCCCAGGTACGGATGGCGTCCATGGTGACGTCTTCCTTCTTCAGCTCGCCTTGCTCCACCAGCCAGCGGCCGATCGGGCGGTACGGGTGGCCGTTCTGGTCGGCGTAGGCGATGCGCAGCTGGCGGCCGTCGTCCAGGCGGATGCGGCCCGAGCCCTGGATCTGCAGGAACTGCAGGTCCATTGGGTTGGTCAGCCAGGCCAGTACGGGTGCGTTGGCACCTTGTGCGTTGATCTTCGCCGCGTCGTCATAGGGCCGCAGCACGCGCCCTTCCACGCGGCCGCGCAGGCGCTCGCCCTTGAGTTCGGGGTACAGCTCATCAAGCTGCACGCTGACCATATCGCTGGGCACGCCGTAGACCGGTACGGTGGCCTTGGCGGTGCGGGTCAGGCTGCCGCTGTAGACCGGTTCGTAGTAGCCGGTGATCAGGCCGTCGGTCCGGTGGCCGCCTGCGCGCAGAGCGTACACCTGCAGGTTGTCCTGCAGGAACTGGCGGATCGCCGTTGGGGTGTTCGATACGTTCGCGGCGGATGCGCAGGTAGAGGACCAGACCGCATCGCTCTTCAAGCGCGGGCAGGCGCTGCGCCACGCGGCGAAGCCGGCCTGCAGATCTGCGTCGGCAACGTCCGGAAGCGCCTTCCAGTCGGCCTTGGCATACGTGCTGGTGGGCGGAGCGGCGGCTGGCTTGGTCGTAGGAACGGTGCTGCAGGCGGTGAGAAGGGTCAGGCCCAGAAGGGCGAAGGCAGAATGCTTGGTCATGTCACCGGGTCTGTAGCAGCAGCGAATGCAGGATGCGGGCGTCTTCCGCGTCGAGGGTGGGCGGCAGGTCGTCACGGCCGCGGAAGCGGCGGTGGAACGCGCCTACGGTAGCAGCGCGGTCGTCGAGTGCGTAACCGAAGGCCTGCAGGCCCAGCCACGGATCGAAACCCTCGGGCGCGGGGCCATCGCTGGCGCGCGGCCACACCCCGAAGCCGGCTTCCGCCAGCTGCTGCCAGGGGAAGTAGCGGCTGGGGTCCTGCTTGCGGGCGGGGGCAAGGTCGGCGTGGGCGATGATCTGGCTGCGCGGGATGTCCAGGCGGGTGCACAGGTCAGTGAGCAGGCGGATCAACGCCGCGATCTGGTCGGGCGCGAACGGGCTGTTGCCATCATTGTCGATCTCGATGCCGATCGAGGCCGAATTGAGGTCGGTGATGCTGCCCCAACGGCCGCCGCCGGCATGCCAGGCACGCAGGTTGTCGGCCACCAGCTGGTAGATATGGCCATCGGAACCCACAAGATAGTGCGAGCTGACCCGGCCGCCGCTGTTGGCGGTGCGCAGGGTGTGCAGGCTCTGCTGCACGTTGTCCTGGTCGGTGTGGTGCAGCACGATGATGACCGGGCTGCGCACGTTATGGTTGGGCGAAGGCACCCAGGTCGCCAACGGGCTGCGAACATCGGTACTGGTGGCGCACCCGGCGAGCAGGGCGGTGGCGAGCAGCACGAGCGGGAGGCGGAATCGGCGCATGGCTTGATTGTGCGTCATAACGGGCGCCGATGCGTGGGCTGCGCCCTGTGTGGCCGCCCGCAGCGCAGCCTGCAACCTCACGACCTGACGAATGAAACGTTGTATAGGAACATGGGAATGACAATGAGTGCCAAGGCGACTTCCCATGCGCGTGCCCATTTCAAACTCCTCATGCGCGCTATCAGGATGCAAACCAGCACAGGCAGTGACAGTGTGGCAACTACGCCCGCCAGTCGAACCCAGTCGCCGTACGGAGCGGATAGTAGTTCCGCCGCCAGTCTCGAGCGTCGATTCCAATGGGAATAGGCTGAGACTGACTCCACCAGAAGGCAGAGCAACCATAGGGAATGGTACAGCCACTCCAGAAGCGTTCGTTTGGCCCCACCCATTTCGCCCCCAGAATTCTTCAAATCAGGCTCCAGCCTGCATCACAAAGGTAACCCACAGGTGATGTCTTGTAGGGCGGCCCTTGCGCGGAGATTTGCACACCGGTGAATGCCCGCTTCGGCCTCTACCATGTAGGCAAGGTCCTGGAGCTGGCGCGAGGCTTCAATGGAGGCGCACGAACCAGCATCCACAAGGAATGCGTCCAAGGAACCACGATCGGTCGCTCCCTCGGGATCCTGAGCCGCGTCGACCGCGTTAGCCAGCTCGACTGCGATCAACAGAATCCTGCCGTCCAATGCTACTCCCTTCACCATCGCGTCCCGCGTCATCAGGATCGCGTCCGTCGCCATGAGCACAAGCTCGTCGGATACAGACTCAATCTCAAACTCATCAGGGACAGACATCGGTCCGCCTTCATCAGCACTCGCCACCCACATGGAGTCAAGCTCCCTCCTCAGCCTGGACCGATCACACGCCTGACGGGCGTCAGGGCGGGAGAGGACGAAGAACATGCGCTCGCAAGCCGCCAGCATCACAGCGATACCGGCGTCTGGTGGCAACAACGAAATCCGACTGGCAATCTCGGCGACGTATCGGTCGTACATCTCGCTCACACTGTCGTCTCCAGCCTCTTCGAAAAATCACATTGCCAGTTCGCGACAGGACGCTTATCGGAGAAGGCAACGCACTCACATGTTAGATCCTTCATCTGACACATGAGCATCCCAGATGCATTACGAACTGGCAAAAGCATCCATCACGTTCGTTCAAGAGGAGGGGATATGCGTGGCAGATGCCGCAAGAAGCAGCCATGACCCAACGGCGAGCAACCACTCCAGCGGGGGAAAGCGACGCAACTTCACCATTCGCACAAGAAGAACGACTGTCAGTAACGGCAACGATATCAGCGCCGTTGCGAATAGCTGATGGATGATCGGCTTGACGAGGCTGCACAGCCCGGCCTCGAAAAGACCCCTTTCCGTGCAACCCATAAAGCTGAATTTGAGCTCATAGTTGACGAGCACACCGATCCAGCTCAAGAGGCAGAACATCCACGAAACCTCATAAGCACGCTTAAGCGTCACACATCCTCCTGCGGGATCATCGAGTGGCCGCCGACTACGTATGCTGTCGAGACCGATCTCAACATTCAAGGCATTGGCACTATGATCCGCAATCCGGAGTTGTCCCTGACCGCGTAGAGAGTCTCCAACTGGAACGACAGTACAAAGTTGAACGGCTGCGACGCCGCATAGGAGAGTACGAATTCCATGATGTCCGCCAAGCTTTCATTAAGATTATCCGCTCGGTAGTGAAAGGATCCACGGACGCCAACGCACCAATCCACTTGCAAGGGATCGCCTAGTACTTCTTCTGGTGAGGAGTCATACCGGAACAGGAACTGGCAATGCGACCGATTGAAGAAGCCTGAGGCAGCACCCTCTACAGGTTCCATCTGGATGTCCATCGCCATCAAGGTATCCGAGACGCCTCGCATGCTCGCGCCTGTCTCGATCTCAATCCACATCGTGAGACTCATTGGCCACCTTTTATCACGGTAGTTTCTCCGTTCTTCATGATATAGACCGCCCTGAGTCCTGAGACGGGATCAGCGCGAAGGGGCCGGATAAAGTAGGAGAATCCCCATTCTTAGCGAAAGTGAGACATCGCGGTGAAGCCTTCAGGCATGAAAAAGCCGGCGGTCCGAAGACCGCCGGCGGTGACGTCAAGAGGTAACGTCGATCAACGCAAAGGTATTGCCCCGAAGATACTGTGATGTCGCGCGGTCAGACCTCGTAGGCCGACTCGCCATGCGAGGTGACGTCGAGACCGGTGCGTTCTGCTTCCTCGGTCACGCGCAGGCCGAACACCATGCGCACTACCAGCAGGATCGCCACGGTGACCACGGCGCACCAGACGATGGTGAAGCCGACACTGACGAACTGGACCCAGACCTGGTGGCCGATGTCGAGGTCGGCCTTGGTGCCGCCCAGCGACTGTGCACTGAACACACCGGTGAGCAGCGCACCGACGATGCCGCCCACGCCGTGCACGCCGAACACGTCAGCGGTGTCGTCGACCTTGAGCAGGCGCTTCAGGCCGGTAACGCCCCACACGCAGACCACGCCGGTGACCAGGCCGATCACGATCGCACCCAGCGGGCCGACGGTACCGCACGCCGGGGTGATGCCGACCAGGCCGGCGACGGCGCCGGAGGCCGCACCCAGTGCGGAAGGCTTGCCCTTGCTGACCGCTTCCACCAGGGTCCAGCCCAGCACCGCAGCGGCGGTGGCGAGGATGGTGTTGATGAAGGCCAGCGAGGCCACGGTGTCGGCGGCAGCGGCCGAGCCGGCGTTGAAGCCGAACCAGCCCACCCACAGCAGCATCGCGCCGATGTATGTGAACGGCACGTTGTGCGGCTTCAGCGCGGTCTGGCCGTAGCCGATGCGCTTGCCGACGAAGTACGCGGCGACGAGACCGGCCACGCCGGCATTGATGTGCACCACGGTGCCACCGGCAAAGTCGATCGCGCCCATCGCACCCAGGTAGCCACCACCCCACACGATGTGCGCCATCGGGATGTAGCTGAGGGTGAACCACAACGCCGAGAACAGCAGCACGGCCTTGAACTTGATGCGCTCGGCGAACGCACCGACGATCAGCGCGGTGGTGATGCCGGCGAAGGTCGACTGGAACGCGACGAACAGATAGTCCGGCAGGCCCTTGATCGGCGTGTTGCCGACCGAGTCGGGCGTGAAGCCCTTGAGGAAGGCGAACTGGGTGAATGATCCGAAGAACTGGTTGCCTTCGCTGAACACCGCGCTGTAGCCATAGGCCACCCACAGCATCAGCACCAGCGAGAACACCACCAGGATCTGGCTGAGCACCGAAAGCACGTTCTTGGAGCGCACCAGGCCGCCGTAGAACAGCGCGAGGCCGGGTACCACCATCAGCAGCACCAGCAGGGTGGAGGTGAGCATCCAGGCGACGTCGCCACGGTCATAGGCGGGTGCGGCTTCGGCTTCGGCGGCGGGCGCCGGCGCAGCTTCGGGAGACGGCAACGGCTCGACCGCAACGGTTTCCGACGGCGCGGGCGAGACCTGGGCCTGCGCATGCGCGGTGCCGGAGAACGCACCCACGGCCAACGCACTGAACAGCATCAACAGGCACACGGCATGGAACCGGGCTTGCCACCCGGTGAACAAGGACGTCTTCATTGTGGACTCCGAGTGGGGTTAGAGCGCGTCTGCGCCGAATTCGCCGGTGCGGATCCGGATGACCTGTTCGACGGCGGTGACGAAGATCTTGCCGTCGCCGATCTTGCCGGTGCCGGCGGCGGTCTGGATCGCTTCAACCACGGCGTCCAGGCGTTCGTCGGTGACCACGGTTTCGATCTTGATCTTGGGCAGGAAATCCACGACGTACTCGGCGCCGCGATACAACTCGGTATGGCCCTTCTGGCGGCCGAAGCCTTTTACCTCAGTCACGGTAATGCCCGACACGCCCGCGTCGGAGAGGGCCTCGCGGACCTCGTCGAGTTTGAACGGCCGGATGATGGCGGAGATCAATTTCATGCGCATGCCCCGAAGATGGATGGAGCCGGCAGCCACTTGCACATGGCCACCGGGTCGTTTGCGCCGGACTGCATGGACCGCGATGACGCGGGAGGGAGGAAGGCCCATGCTGCGCGTCCGGTCTCTCTTGCCCCTGTACAACGTTGCTGCGTGGTGCCCGCGCATGGCTCCCCAGCCGGTGTGCGGTGGTACGAAAAGCGGTGGCGATGCAGAAGGTGGGAGGGAAGTCCTTCGGCATCGCCACCTGTTGCTCAGACCGCGTAGTACATCTGGTATTCCAGCGGATGGGTTGCGGCGCGGAAGCGGGTCACTTCCTGCATCTTCAGCGCGATGTAGCCGTCGATGAAGTCGTCGGTCATCACGCCGCCGGCCTTGAGGAACTCGCGGTCCTTGTCCAGCGCTTCCAGTGCCTGGTCGAGGCTGGAGCAGACCTGCGGGATCAGCTTCTCTTCTTCCGGCGGCAGGTCGTACAGGTCC